>VTEF01000002.1 GCA_008180335.1 Priestia megaterium | reverse complement strand
ATGGCTCATCCTCCTATTCAGTTGTCAATTATTGAATGAAAATGCCGGCAACCTTAGTTCGAGCGTTCACCGTCAGGTGCGCATTGGTACGAAAGCCTATCCATTTTCATCGTTACATAGGGATATATAAGAAAATGAGTTCCTTTTTTAAGTAACCTCTTAAATTATTGCTTCATGTTTTCCATTTGCCTGTATTTGTCCGTATGTATATATCCCTTGATAAAAACTTTCTCGGTCTAATATTCGCTTCACTTGTACTTTCGTAAATGCTTTCCCTTGGGTTGTTTGATACCCTTCTTCATTCAATGCTTTCGCCAACCTTGACAGTGACCATTTCCTATGTAGCTGTTTAAGCTCAAACAACCGTTTTACTGCTTCTGCATGACCATTATGTATCTTTAATTCCTTTTCACCCTTTTGTTTTGTATAACCAAATGTTGCCCTTCCTCCTGCATAACCACCTTCCTTAGCTTTCTTATTTCTTCCTTTCGTTAGCTTCAGCGCTATTTCAAGTCGTTGATATTGGTCTAATAACTCCATTAATCCATTGACCAAAAAGTCGTTGGGGTCTTTTTTATGGATACTGTAAAATGGCTGTTCAATACTTTTAATATCACATCCATATTTCTTCAACTCTCGTTGTATCAGTACTTTCACAATATCGGACCGCCATAATCGGCTTGTGTTGAGCACCACCACATAATCAACTTGGACAGACGAAAGGTGAGCCAACATTTCCTGTAAGCCCACCCTGTCAATTTCTAATGCCTCTTCATTTAGTTTTGCGCCACTAATTCCTTCATCTCTAAAAATAAATATCAAGTTCAAGCCTTGTTCCTTACAGTACGCTTTAATTTCGTCTTCTTGGTATTTCAAACTGTAACCATCTCTTGCTTGTCCTTGTGTTGAAACTCGTAAATACCCAACAACGTTCAACTTTTCACCCTCCCGTTACATAAATTTTAATTTGTGTAACGCTTTTTAAACGAATAGCGCGAGTATTATACGACCGTCTCTTGTAAAAATACAACCCAATTTTTGTCTGCCCTGATGCTAAAACTAGTAACCTTCTTACGTAACCTACCTTTTATCGCCACGAGCTTTGTCATTCTCGTTAGTTTGTAAGCCAGCCCATATCATAACTATCCCTGCCATGTAAAATGTCATCTTGCCCCTCTCTCGTTCTTGTTCCGTTCCTCCAAGTATTAAAACGCTACTCCATGATGGTACAACCATCATGAGTTATGAATTTCAGTAAGCATCATCCAAAGTCGTCCAAAGTTTAAAATTCTAACAAAAAACAAAAACACCTGTTGCCTAAAAAGGCAATCAAGTGCTTATAGTTAATTCTGTAACATAATCCTGAACATTACTGAACTGGTCCCATAAATTCAGTAATAATAAGAATATGTTCCTTCAATTTGACTTTTTTTATATTCTCTACTTTTTCTGCGCCACCTAAACCTAATAGAGGGGTGTATCCAAAACACTCGTCATAGTTAGGAGCACTGTATTTACTAATCGCTTCAGGATAAGGTTTCCACATTAATTCATCGTTCATAAAGTCATTATCTTTTAAGTCATCAAAAAAGAATTCAAAACCGGATGAAACAACATTAACATATCCTTTCCTAAAGTTTAATAAATTTACATACTTATCTTTTTCCCATACTATAATATCACCCATTGCGGTTGTAAAAATAGGAATCGCCTGTTCATACCTTAGATAACTTTTCTCTAAAATATCTAAATAATCGTCTGGATTAATAACTTTTAAAAAGTCATTTGCGAAAGTACCAAAACCATATTTTTTCCATGTTTCTATTAATTCTTCAGGAAGTTTATCCTTATATTTTAAAATAACATCTTCATCAACTGTTTCATGTTTTATAAAATCGCTAAATATAGTTTCCAATTAAAATACCCTCCTTTGATTATTCAGTTAATTTCACATTTAAATAAGTATTCTTTAGCTGTTCAGGTGACATATTCTTCGCAATTTCCTTAATTTGCTCATCAACAACATCAATTCTATATTTCCATTGTGAACCTATCGAGGAATTTACTCTTTTATCCCCCAAACCTCCAATAATGTCTGCTCTTCCTCCAGCTATTTGATCTGGATTATGAAGTGCTGCTTTTGTTTCCAGCCATTCTGAAGCTTGTTTTGTCGCATCTGCTCTGGAAAGTCCTTGTTTTCGCAGTTCAGTAATTTTATCTTTAAGTGCTTCTTGTCTAGCCATTTTTTGAGCTGCATTTCCTTCTATTGCTCTACCTTCAGCAATATATCTGTCTCTATTTTTCAGATACTCGTCAACCGTTAATTCATTCATACCTTTTTCTTGGTCTTTCAATTGTCTTGCAAACTCTTCGGAGTCATGTTTATCATTTCTTTTAAAATTAACTTCAACTTCTTTTATTCTTGGTACATTATCTAAATGCTTTACATTATCCGTACCCTATGTGATAATCTTAAAAGCTAAAAATAAAAAAATCAGCCATTTTACCACCCTATTAAACTACTTCTTTCTCGTGCACTATCGGCAATTTATAGGCTGTTTTATGCTTTATCATGCCATAAACAATGTTCACAAGCCTTCTCATAATGCAAACCAATGCTTGTCCCTTTGTTTTACCTTCTTTAAGCTTTCGTTGGTAGTAAGCATGAAACACAGGATTCCTCGGCAGTTTACTTCCTTTTGCTACTTGCACTTGTTGCACTGCCAAGTTGTAAAATAAAGCGTGCAGCGCCCGATTTCCCTGTTTGCTTTTTTGTTCCTTACCCTTCCCACCAGAGCCAAAGTAAACAGGCGCAATACCCGCAAATCGTGCCAATTTATTGGCATTTGGAAACCGTCTAACATCACCTATCTCTGCAATTAATGCTGAAGCTGTTACAAGGTCAATGCCTGGCATGGAGTCTAGTTGAAAGTCTAGTAAACTCATTAACTCTTTTAATTCGCCTTCTACATAGCTCATTTCCTTCTTTTTAAAGGATATATCTCGGACGATGCTTCTCACTAGAAAGTCTCGTGTTTCTTGGTGTTCTTTCTGTGTATGTCCATCCTCTTTCTCTAGCTTCAATATGTCATTAGCCTTTTTCACTGAACATGTATTGTTACTTACCTCTAATAAAAAAGTTGTCAACAGCTTAACATTTACACCGTCTAAACAAGATGGAGACGGGTATTTCTCCCAAAATGCTAACGCTGTTTTTCCATCTATCTCGGAGAAAAATTTCTTATAGTTTGGATAATGATGGCTCAATTGAATGTGTAATTGGTTCTTTAAAGCACCTTGAGCTTTCACCAATGCATTTCTTCTAGTGACCAATTGTTGTATCGACCAAAATAAATCATGTGGTTTAGCGTCAGGCAATTGGCTAAGTTGTNAGATGGAGACGGGTATTTCTCCCAAAATGCTAACGCTGTTTTTCCATCTATCTCGGAGAAAAATTTCTTATAGTTTGGATAATGATGGCTCAATTGAATGTGTAATTGGTTCTTTAAAGCACCTTGAGCTTTCACCAATGCATTTCTTCTAGTGACCAATTGTTGTATCGACCAAAATAAATCATGTGGTTTAGCGTCAGGCAATTGGCTAAGTTGTCTTACCAATATTCTAGCCACACATTCCGCATCCCAGCTATCACTTTTTTGTACGGTCACATGGCTTTTTCGTTCAGCATAAGAAAGTGCTGGGTTAACCTCTTTTACAACTTGTCCATGGTCCGTTAGATATTGTGCCAGTGCTCGACCGTAACCACCCACATCTTCTAAACCAAATACAGGTGTCAACCCTTCTTCTGTCAGTTTATCAATATCTAGTAAAAATGTTGAGAAAGCGAACGGTTTATTTTCAAACTTTATTTCATCAAGCTTCTCCTGCCAACAATTAATAATCACTGCCACATGATGATGTTTATGTAAGTCTACACCCACATAAATATGTTTCTGCTTTTCATGCATGGCTCATCCTCCTATTCAGTTGTCAATTATTGAATGAAAATGCCGGCAACCTTAGTTCGAGCGTTCACCAATTGGTGCGCATTGGTACGAAAGCCTATCCATTTTCATCGTTTCATAAGAACTTATAAGAAAATGAGCATCTTTTTTAAGTGCATTTTTAAATTATTGCTTCATGTTTGCCATTTGCTTGTATTTGTCCGTATGTATATATCCCTTGATAAAAACTTTCTCGGTCTAATATTCGCTTCACTTGTACTTTCGTAAATGCTTTCCCTTGGGTTGTTTGATACCCTTCTTCATTCAATGCTTCCGCCAACCTTGACAGTGACCATTTCTTATATTTTTGTTTAAGTTGAAATAATCTTTTTACTACTTCTGCATGCCCGTTATGTATTTTTAGTTCTTTTTCACCCTTTTTTTTGGTATAGCCAAATGTCGCCCTTCCTCCTGCATATCCGCCTTCCTTTGCCTTTTTATTTCTCCCTTTTGTTAGTTTTAGGGATATTTCAAGTCGTTGGTATTGGTCTAATAACTCCATTAAGCCATTGACCAAAAAGTCGTTTGGGTCTTTTTTGTGAATGCTGTAATATGGTTGTTCAATGCTTTTAATGTCACATCCATATTTCTTTAACTCTCGTTGTATCAACACCTTTACTATATCCGACCTCCATAATCGGCTTGTGTTCAGTACTACCACATAATCAACTTGGACAGACGAAAGGTGAGCCAACATCTCCTGTAAGCCCACCCTGTCTATTTCTAATGCTTCTTCATTCAGTTTAGCACCGCTAATTCCTTCATCTCTAAAAATATGGATCAAGTTCCAGCCTTGTTCTTCACAATATGCTTTAATTTCATCTTCTTGGTATTTCAAGCTATATCCATCTCTTGCCTGCCCTTGAGTTGAGACTCGTATATATCCAACAACGTTCAACTTCTCACCCTCCCGTTACATAAATTGTAATTTTCATAACGCTTATTAAACGAATAGCGAGTATTATACGACCGTCTCTTGTAAAAACACAACCAAAACCTTGTAATATAAAAATTAAATACATACCTCTTAATTTCCATATAGTTTATCGCCACGAGCTTATGTACTATCGTTTGTTTATTGTCAATGCCCTGTCATAAGTCCTCCTACCTTGTAAAATGTCATCTCGCCTAATTATCGTATTATTTTCACAAACCAAGTATTAAAACAGAATGCCTTGATGGTACAACCATCATGAGCTTTCGATTTTCAATTAAATCATTTTCTTTTTGTCTCACTCTAAAATCCTCACTTTCTTTTTATTCACTAGATTTATGTATCTGTGTCGTTACCAACTTTAGCATTACGAGCTTTGTCATTGTCTTTAGTTTGTGGGTTTTGTAGTATCATAAGTCTTCCTGCCACTTAAAATGTCATCTCGCCTATTTATCGTACTTCTCACAAAATCCAAATATAAAATCAATACTCCATGATGGTACTACCTTCATGAGCTCTGAATTTCATTTAAGCATTGTTTATGTTGCTCACACATCTTTCCTTTTTGTTACTAACAGTTATGTGTTTGTATGTTGCCACCTTTAGCTTTACTTGCTTTGTCATTCTCATGTGCAAATATAAACCAAGTAGTAAGTGTGGTTGTATTTTTTTATATGTCACTGCAACCAATCTCGTAAGTTTGCTAACCATCATGAGTTTTTGATTCAAAAGTGATATTATTTTAACCATAAAGTTCTTAAAGTCAAAAAACCTTGAAGGCATATTAAGCCAATCAAGGTTTTAAGTTTCTCTGAATTAACTTTTATTGGACCTAATTAACAATTAAAATATGCCTTCAAGAAATCAAAAAACGATGACCAACTTTCCTTTAACTCACCTTTAATAAGTAGTTCATCTCCACCCTCAAAATTAACTATATAAACTTTATCTGTTACAGTATTCAGTACTAATACAGCATTTGCTGACATTTCACTTAAAACCAGATATTGCTTCGGAAAACCATGTTCTTTTCTAGAAATGAGTGTGTATGATTCAATATTGTTTTCTTCATCTGCTATATCTAGTAATTCAAAGGGTACATGCTCTTCCCAAAAAGGTCCTGCATACTGGATATAAAATTCTTGGAAAGTATCCGATGCGTTTACACCTAGCCTTATTAAAGCATCCTGTACTAGATTGCTATCTTCACGTTTATATATTTCTTCTCCTAGAACTTCATCTAGTCTCTCAGGCAATATGCTCATATTATCTTCCTCCTAAAGCTTCTTCTCCTCGTATTTTCCAATAATTAATAGAATCTACTTTTTGAAACGCTCCTCTAGTTGTCTCATCCATTGGATAAAATGGGTTTAACTTTCCTTTATAAGGATGTAGTGGAGCTCTTTTAGCATTAGCGATATTATGGTACCTTGTTGAAGCTTCATATAATGGTCCAACACCTTTTTGTTGTGAATGATGCAATGTTGCAACACTACCTGCTTCATCAAGAATAGGGGCTAGTCCGTATTTCGCAGATGCTTCAGCATTTGTTAGCCCGCGACCTTTTTTAGCACCTTTTGTTCGGACCATATCCCAATTAATATCTCCTCTTTGATATACTTTATAAGTAAATCCTGTGCCATCTTTACCTCAGCCATTTTACCACCTTATTAAACTACTTCTTTCTCTTGTACTATCGGTAACTTATAGGCAGTTTTGTGCTTCATCATGCCATAAACAATGTTCACAAGCCTTCTCATGATGCAAACCAATGCTTGTCCCTTTGTTTTACCTTCTTTCAGTTTTCTTTGGTAATAAGCGTGGAATACTGGGTTTCTTGGTAGCTTACTTCCTTTTGCTACTTGTACTTGTTGGACTGCTAGGTTGTAAAATAAAGCGTGTAGCGCCCTATTTCCTTGTTTGCTTTTTTGTTCCTTGCCTTTCCCACCAGAGCCAAAATAAACAGGCGCAATCCCCGCAAAGCGTGCTAATTTATTGGCATTTGGAAAGCGTCTTACATCCCCAATCTCTGCAATTAATGCTGAAGCTGTTACGAGATCAATGCCTGGCATGGAATCTAGTTGAAAGTCTAGTAAGCTCATTAACTGTTTTAATTCGCCTTCTACATAGTTCATTTCCTTCTTTTTAAACGCAATGTCTCTCACGATGCTTCTTACTAGAAAGTCTCGTGTTTCTTGGTGTTCTTTCTGTGTATGTCCATCCTCTTTCTCTAGCTTCAATATTTCATTTGCTTTTTTCACTGAACATGTATTGTTACTGGCTTCTAATAAAAAAGTGGTCAATTTCTTCACACTTACACCGTCTAAACTTGAAGGTGAGGGGTATTGTTTCCAAAATGCTAATGCTGTTTTCCCATCCACTTCTGAGAAAAACTTTTTATAGCTTGGGTAATGGTGGCTCAATTGAATGTGCAATTGGTTCTTTAATGCACCTTGAGCTTTCACCAATGCATTTCTTCTTGTCACCAATTGTTGTATCGACCAGAATAAATCATGTGGTTTTGCATCTGGCAAATGGCTAAGTTGTCTTACCAATATTCTAGCGACACATTCTGCATCCCAGCTATCACTTTTTTGTGTGGTCATATGGCTTTTTCGTTCAGCATATGAAAGAGATGGGTTTACTTCTTTGACAACCTGTCCATGATCGGTTAAGAACTGTGCTAAAGATCGTCCATAGCCTCCAACATCTTCTAAGCCGAATACAGGCGTCAATCCATCATCTATAAGTTTATCAATATCCCTTAAAAAAGTTGAGAACGCAGATGGTTTATTTTCAAGCTTTATTTCACCTAGTTTCTSCTGCCAACAATTGATGATCACCGCCACATGGTGTTGTTTATGCAAGTCCACACCCACATAAATGTGTTTCTGCTTTTCATGCATGTCTCATCCTCCTATTCAGTTGTCAATATTGAATAAAAATGCCGGCAACCTTAGTTCGAGCGTTCACCATCCGGTGCGCATTGGTACGAAAGCCTATCCATTTTCATGTCCTCATAGGAATATAAAAGAAAATAGGCGCTTTTTTTAAATGCCCTGTTAAATTATTGCTTGATGCTTTCCATTTGCTTGTATTTGTCCGTAGGTATAAATCCCTTGATAAAAGCTTTCTCGGTCTAAAATGCGTTTCACTTGTACTTTCGTAAATGCTTTACCTTGAGTTGTTTGATAACCTTCCTCATTTAATGCTTCTGCCAACTTAGACAGTGACCATTTCCTATGTAGTTGTTTAAGCTCAAACAACCGTTTCACTACTTCTGCATGCCCTTTATGTATTTTTAGTTCTTTCTCACCCTTTTGTTTGGTATAGCCAAACGTTGCCCTACCTCCTGCATAACCACCTTCCTTCGCCTTTTTATTTCTCCCCTTTGTTAGTTTGAGGGCAATTTCAAGCCGTTGATATTGGTCTAATAACTCCATTAAGCCATTGACCAAAAAATCGTTTGGGTCTTTTTTGTGAATACTGTAAAATGGCTGTTCTATGCTTTTAATATCACAGCAATATTTCTTTAGCTCTCGTTGTATCAACACCTTTACAATGTCTGACCGCCATAATCGGCTCGTGTTCAGCACCACCACATGCTCTACTTGGACAGACGAAAGGTGAGCCAACATCTCCTGTAAGCCCACCCTGTCTATTTCCAATGCTTCTTCATTCAGTTTGGCACCACTAATTCCTTCATCTCTAAAAATATGTATCAGTTTCAAGCCTTGTTCNATCGTTTGGGTCTTTTTTGTGAATACTGTAAAATGGCTGTTCTATGCTTTTAATATCACAGCAATATTTCTTTAGCTCTCGTTGTATCAACACCTTTACAATGTCTGACCGCCATAATCGGCTCGTGTTCAGCACCACCACATGCTCTACTTGGACAGACGAAAGGTGAGCCAACATCTCCTGTAAGCCCACCCTGTCTATTTCCAATGCTTCTTCATTCAGTTTGGCACCACTAATTCCTTCATCTCTAAAAATATGTATCAGTTTCAAGCCTTGTTCCTTACAGTACGCTTTAATTTCGTCTTCTTGATATTTCAAGCTATATCCATCTCTTGCTTGCCCTTGAGTCGAGACTCGTATATACCCAACAACGTTCAACTTTTCACCCTCCCGTTACATAAATTGTAATTTGTGTAACGCTTTTTAACGAATAGCGAGTATTATACGACCGTCTCTTGTAAAAATACAACCCAATTTTTGTCTGCCCTGTTGCTAAACTAGTAACCTTCTTACGTAACCTACCTTTTATCCCCACGAGCTTTGTCATTATCGTTAGTTTGTCAGCTATTCCATGTCATACTACCCCTGCAATGTAAAATGTCATCTCACCCATTTCTCTTTCTTATTTCGTTCGTCCAAGTATTAAAACGCTACTTCATGATGGTACAACCATCATGAGCTCTCGATTCTCAAAACAAATAATTATTGTATGTCTACTAAATAATCCTTACTTAGCTAATACACCAATATATAATTACCTTTAGCATTATGAGCTTTGTCATTTTCATTAGTTTGTGGGGTTTGCAGTATCATAAGTCCTCTTGGCATGTAAAATGTCATCTCGCCTGTTTATCTTATTATTTTCACAAACAAAGTACTAAAACAAAATGCCTCGACGGTACTACCTTCATGAGCTATGAATTTCAGTAAAGCATGGTCCAATGTCGTCCAAAGTTTAAATTTCTTACAAAAACAAAAACACCTGTTGCCTAATGAGGCAATCAAGTGCTTATAGTTAATTCTGTAACATAGTCTTGAACATTACTGAACTGGTCCCATAAATTCAGTAATAATAAGAATATGTTCCTTCAATTTTACTTTCTTTAGGTTCTCAACTTTTTCTGCTCCGCCTAAACCTAGTAGAGGTGTATAGCCGAAACACTCATCGTAATCCAAATCACCATTTTGTTTAAGGGCTTCCGTATAAGGTTGCCAAGACAAATCTTCATCTTTAAATTCCAAATCATTAATATTTTGAAAGAAAAATTCAAATGTAAACATAATTGTCTTTACCACACCATACCTGTAATTAAGTAGTCTAACATATCCATCTGACCAAATAATTAGGTCACCCATACCTGTAGCAAACAACACAACTGAATCCTTGTATCTTTGACTACTTTCTGCCAAAATCTCTTTAAATTCCTCTGGATTTACACTTTTAAAATACCCTTGCATAAATGTACCAAATCCATAATTACTCCATAAATCAATAATTTCACTTGGTACCAGTTGCCTATATTTGTCAATAATTCCACTCGAAACTTTGTTATGCAATTTAAAATCTTTTAAATATTTTTCCATTTAAACTCCTCCCACTAATAAGTTAATTTCACATTCAAATAAGTATTTTTTAGTTGTTCTGGTGTCATACTTTTAGCTAATTCCTTGATTTGTTCATCAACTATATCAATCCTATACCGCCATTGACTACCTATTGATGAATTTATTCTCTTATCTCCCAAACCTCCTATTACTTCTGCCTTTCCACCTGCTATCTGGTCTGGGTTGTGAAGTGCAGCTTGAGTATCTATCCACTCCTTAGCTTGTTTCTTAGCTTTCGATAACGTTAATCCTTCTCTTTGTAGTTCATTTATCTTTTGTACATAAGCTTCTTCCCTAGCAGCTTGTTGTGCAGCGTTACCTTCAATTGCACGCCCTTGTTCAATATACTTCTCACGATTTTTTAAATACTCATCAACTGTAAGTTCATTCATACCTTTTTCTTGGTCTTTCAATTGTCTTGCAAACTCTTCGGAGTCATGTTTGTCATTTCTTTTAAAATTCACTTCAACTTCTTTTATTCTTGGTACATCGTCCAAATGCTTTATATTACCCGTACCCTATGTTGTAATCTTAAAAGCTAAAAATAAAAAAGTCAGCCATTTACCATCCTATTAAACTACTTCTTTTTCTTGCTCTATCGGCAATTCGTAGGCTGTTTTATGTTTCATCATGCCATAAACAATGTTCACAAGCCTTCTCATAATGCATACCAATGCTTGCCCCTTTGTTTTTCCTTCTTTTAGTTTCTTTTGGTAGTAAGCATAAAACACTGAGTTACGTGGCAGTTTACTCCCTTTTGCTACTTGCACTTGTTGGACTGCGAGGTTATAAAATAAAGCGTGTAACGCCCGATTTCCCTGTTTGCTTTTTTGTTCCTTGCCTTTCCCACCAGACCCAAAGTAAACAGGCGCAATACCCGCAAAGCGTGCTAATTTGTTGGCATTTGGAAAACGTTTTACATCACCTATCACCGCAATTAATGCGGAGGCTGTCACAAGGTCAATGCCTGGCATGGAGTCTAGTTGAAAGTCTAGTAAACTCATTAACCCTTTTAATTCTCTTTCTACCTTGCCAATTTCCTGCTTACCAAACAAAATGTGGAGCACCATGCTTTCTACCAAAAAGTTTCGTGTTTCTTGATGTTCTTTTGTTGTGTTTCCATCTTCATTCACTAGCTTCAATATTTCATTCGCTTTTTTCACCGAACAAGTATTATGGCTCACTTTTAATAAAAAGGTGGTCAATTGTTTTATACTCACACCATCTAAACATGAAGGTGACGGGTATCGTTCCCAAAATGCTAAAGCAGTTTTCCCATCCACCTCTGAGAAAAACTTTTTATAACTTGGATAATGGTGGCTCAATTGAATATGCAGTTGGTTCTTCAAAGCACCTTGCGCCTTTACCAATGCATTTCTTCTAGTAACCAATTGTTGTATCGACCAATATAAATCATGTGGTTTTGCATCTGGCAAGTGATTGAGTTTGTTAAACAATATTCGTGCCACACATTCCGCATCCCAGCTATCACTTTTTTGTACGGTCACATGGCTTTTTCGTTCAGCATAAGAAAGAGCTGGGTTAACCTCTTTTACAACTTGTCCATGGTCCTTAGATATTGTGCCAGCGCTCGACCGTAACCACCCACATCTTCTAAACCAAATACAGGTGTCACCCCTTTTTTATCTGTAGTTTATCAATATCTAGTAAAAATGTTGAGAAAGCGGACGGTTTATTTTCAAACTTTATTTCATCAAGCTTCTCCTGCCAACAATTAATAACCACTGCCACATGGTGCTGTTTATGTAAGTCTACACCCACATAAATGTGTTTCTGCTTTTCATGCATGGCTCATCCTCCTATTCAGTTGTCAATTATTGAATGAAAATGCCGGCAACCTTAGTTCGAGCGTTCACCGTCAGGTGCGCATTGGTACGAAAGCCTATCCATTTTCATCGTTACATAGGGATATATAAGAAAATGAGTTCCTTTTTTAAGTAACCTCTTAAATTATTGCTTCATGTTTTCCATTTCCTGTATTTGTCCGTATGTATATATCCCTTGATAAAAACTTTCTCGGTCTAATATTCGCTTCACTTGTACTTTCGTAAATGCTTTCCCTTGGGTTGTTTGATACCCTTCTTCATTCAATGCTTCTGCCAACCTAGACAATGACCATTTCTTATATTTTTGTTTAAGTTGAAATAATTTTTTTACTACTTCTGCATGCCCGTTATGTATTTTCAGTTCTTTTTCACCCTTTTGTTTGGTATAGCCAAAGGTAGCCCTCCCTCCTGCATAACCACCTTCCTTCGCTTTCTTATTTCGCCCTTTCGTTAGTTTGAGGGCAATTTCAAGCCGTTGGTATTGGTCTAATAATTCCATCAAGCCGTTTACCAAGAAATCATTCGGGTCTTTCTTATGGATACTGTAAAATGGCTGTTCAATGCTTTTAATATCACAACCATATTTCTTCAACTCTCGTTGTATCAGCACCTTCACAATATCTGACCGCCATAATCGGCTTGTATTGAGCACCACCACATAATCAATTTGGACAGACGAAAGGTGAGCCAACATCTCTTGTAAGCCCACCCTGTCAATCTCTAATGCTTCTTCATTTAGTTTTGCGCCACTAATTCCTTCGTCTCTGAAAATATTTATCAAGTTCAATCCTTGTTCTTCACAATATGCTTTAATTTCATCTTCTTGATATTTCAAGCTATATCCATCTCTTGCCTGCCCTTGAGTTGAGACTCGTATATACCCAACAACGTTCAACTTTTCACCCTCCCGTTACATAAATTTTAATTTTCGTAACGCTTTTTAAACGAATAGCGAGTATTATACGACCGTCTTTAGTAAAAATACAACACTATTTTTGTCTGCCCTGTTTCGAAACTAGTAACCTTCTTATGTAACCTACCGTTTATCGCCACGAGCTTTGTCATTGTCGTTAGTTTGTGTGTTTGGCAGTATCATAAGTCCTCTTGGCATGTAAAATGTCATCTCACCTATATAATTATTATTTTCACAAACCAAGTATTAAAACAGAATGCCTTGATGGTACAACCATCATGAGTTATGAATTTCATTAATGCATCATCTATGTTGACCAAGATCTAAAACTTTATTAAAAACACCTGTTGCTTAAAAGGCAATCAGGTGCTTTCTTCCATACTATAAAATTTATCCATTATTAATATCACATTTAATTTCATATATTTTCAACTTGTACTCTCTTTGTTTCTATTCAAGTATCTTTAAAAATTCAGTAAAGTTGTCTGCCAAATTATATGTAACAGGCTCAAACTCACCGGATTCTTCATGAGACCATATACAAACAGATGGATTATTTTTATCTATTCTAAAATCTAAGCATACAAAGTCACCCGCAAATACACTAGCTATTGGCAATACCTCTGCCCCTAATAAGTCTTCGTTATCAGTTAACCTTTCACCTATTTGTGAAAATACAACATCTATGTCATAAATTCCTTTTGGATGATTCTCAATATCATCTAATATACACAAAAACCTTTCTATCGCATAACCACGGTTGTTACACTCAAATGTTGCTTTCTCAACCTCTACACCATTATTTTCTTTAATAAATTCTAAGAAAGACTCTGGTAATGAAAGTCTCCAAAACTTTTCGTGATTTTTTATTGATTCCTCTGAAGGCAATGGCCTTACTATAGTGTCCTGTTTGATTTTCATATTTCTTCTCCTTTCTTTACTAGCTATCTCGGAGCATCTGCCCACATTCCAGTAGACCTGCCACCATTATGAATAGTTATATTGTGTATTCCAAAAGGTACTAGCTCCATTTTACCTGGTACTTCAGTATGGTGCCATGTCATACCTTCTGGTCTTCCTCCAATTACGTTATCTAGCCATTCAAATTGTGCCTCGTCAGACTTTAACCAGAGACTTTCTGGTAAATCTTTAGTCTCTACCACAAGTCCTGCACTCTTGAAATCTGCAAAACCATACCTCATTCCATCTGCTTTAATAACATTTACATTGGGAATCAGGCCATCTGCAATTGCTTTTTCCTTTATCAATTTTCTTTGGCGGGCAGTTAAATACTCTCCACCATGAAATGACTTATTCCATGACCAAGTTTTGTTTGTTTGAATTTTTTCACTGTATATCACCAACAACATCATCAAAAGTTTTGGTACCATCAATAAACTCATCAATATTTTTTAAGTTTACATTACCCGTACCYTATGTTGTAATCTTAAAMGCTAAAAATAAAAAAATYAGCCATTTTACCACCYTATTAAACTACTTCTTTTTCTTTCACTATCGGCAATTCATAAGCTGTTTTATGCTTCATCATTCCATAGATAATGTTCACAAGCCTTCTCATTATACAAACCAATGCTTGCCCCTTTGTTTTGCCTTCTCTTAGCTTCCGTTGGTAATATGCATAAAACACTGGGTTCCTTGGTAACTTACTTCCTTTAGCCACTTGCACTTGTTGCACTGCCAAGTTGTAAAATAAAGCGTGTAGCGCCCGATTTCCCTGTTTGCTTTTTTGTTCCTTACCTTTCCCACAGAGCCAAAGTAAACAGGCGCAATACCCGCAAAGCGTGCTAATTTGTTGGCATTCGGAAAACGTCTTACGTCACCTATCTCAGCTATTAATGCNTCATTAACTCTTTTAATTCTCTTTCCACATAGCTCATTTCCTTCTTTTTAAAGGAAATATCTCGGACGATACTTTTCACTAGAAAATCCCGTGTTTCTTGGTGTTCTTTCTGTGTTTGCCCATCCTCTTTTACAAGTTTCATTATCTCACTTGCTTTTTTCACTGAACACGTATTGTTGCTTTCTTCTAATAAAAAAGTAGTCAATTGTGTTTTGCTTACACCATCTAAACATGAAGGTGAAGGGTATCGTTTCCAAAATGCCAATGCTGTTTTTCCATCTACTTCAGAGAAAAACTTCTTATAGCTTGGATAATGATGGCTCAATTGAATATGCAGTTGGTTTTTTAAAGCACCTTGAGCTTTCACCAATGCATTTCTTCTAGTGACCAATTGTTGTATCGACCAAAATAAATCATGTGGTTTAGCGTCAGGCAATTGGCTAAGTTGTCTTACCAATATTCTAGCCACACATTCCGCATCCCAGCTATCACTTTTTTGTACGGTCACATGGCTTTTTCGTTCAGCATATGAAAGTGCTGGGTTAACCTCTTTTACAACTTGTCCATGGTCCGTTAGATATTGTGCCAGTGCTCGACCGTAACCGCCCACATCTTCTAATCCAAATACAGGTGTCAACCCTTCTTCTGTCAGTTTATCAATATCTAGTAAAAATGTTGAGAAAGCGGACGGTTTATTTTCAAACTTTATTTCATCTAGTTTTTCCTGCCAACAATTAATAATCACTGCCACATGGTGCTGTTTATGCAAGTCTACACCCACATAAATATGTTTCTGCTTTTCATGCATCGTTCATCCTCCTATTCAGTTGTCAATTATTGAATGAAAATGCCGGCAACCTTAGTTCGAGCGTTCACCTATCGGTGCGCATTGGTACGAAAGCCTATCCATTTTCAACCTTACAGAAGAACTTATAAGAAAATGAGTCCCTTTTTTAAGTAACCTTTTAAATTATTGCTTCATGTTTGCCATTTGCTTGTATTTGTCCGTATTTATATATCCCTTGATAAAAACTTTCTCGGTCTAAAATACGTTTCACTTGTACTTTCGTAAATGCTTTCCCTTGCGTTGTTTGATAACCTTCCTCATTTAATGCTTCTGCCAACCTAGACAGTGACCATTTCATATGTATCTGTCTAAGCTCAAACAATCGTTTCACTACTTCTGCATGACTGTTATGTATCTTTAGTTCTTTATCACCCTTTTGCTTCATATAGCCAAATGTTGCCCTTCCTCCTGCATAACCACCTTCCTTCGCCTTTTTATTTCTCCCTTTCGTTAGTTTGAGAGCAATTTCAAGCCGTTGGTATTGGTCCAATAACTCCATTAAACCATTTACCAAAAAATCATTTGGGTCTTTCTTATGGATACTGTAAAAGGGTTGTTCAATGCTTTTAATGTCACAACCATATTTCTTAAGCTCTCGTTGTATCAGTACCTTCACAATATCTGACCTCCATAATCGGCTTGTATTGAGCACCACCACATAATCAATTTGGACAGACGACAGGTGAGCCAACATCTCCTGTAAGCCCACCCTGTCTATTTCTAATGCTTCTTCATTTAGTTTTGCGCCACTAATTCCTTCATCTCTAAAAATATGTATCAACTTCAATCCATGCTCTTTACAATATGCTTTAATTTCATCTTCTTGATATTTCAAACTATACCCTTCTTTGGCTTGCCCCTGAGTCGAGACTCGTATATACCCGACAACGTTCAATTTTTCACCCTCNCAATTTGGACAGACGACAGGTGAGCCAACATCTCCTGTAAGCCCACCCTGTCTATTTCTAATGCTTCTTCATTTAGTTTTGCGCCACTAATTCCTTCATCTCTAAAAATATGTATCAACTTCAATCCATGCTCTTTACAATATGCTTTAATTTCATCTTCTTGATATTTCAAACTATACCCTTCTTTGGCTTGCCCCTGAGTCGAGACTCGTATATACCCGACAACGTTCAATTTTTCACCCTCCCGTTACGAAAATTAAAATTTATGTAACGCTTTTTAAACGAATAGCGAGTATTATACGACCGTCTCTTATAAAAATACAACACAATTTTTGTCTGCCCTGTTTTTAAACTAGTAACCTTTAACGTTACCTATTGTTTATCGCCACGAGCTTTGTCAATCTCGTTAGTTTGTCAACCATTCCATATCATAACTATTCCTGCCATGTAAAATGTCATCTCGCCTATTTCTCTTTCATATTCATTTCCCGTAAAGTATTAAAACGATACTCCTTGATGGTACAACCATCATGAGCTTTCGATTTTCAATTAAATCATTTTCTTTTTGTCTCCCCAAAAAATCCTCACTTTCTTTTTATTCACTAGCTTTATGTATCTGTATCGTTACCACCTTTAGCATTACGAGCTTTGTCATTTTCATTAGTTTGTGGGTTTTGCAGTATCATAAGTCTTCCTGCCACTTAAAATGTCATCTCGCCTGTTTATCGTACTTCTTACAAAATCCAAATATAAAATCAATACTCCTTGATGGTACTACCTTCATGAGCTATGAATTTCACAAAGCATAGTCCAATGTTGCCCAAAGTTAACAATTTCTAACACAAAAACAAAAACACCTGTTGCCTAATAAGACAAACAAGTGCTTGTAGTTAATTCTAAAACATAATCCTGAATACTTCTGAACTCTTATACTAATTAAGACATTTCCACTTCAGTAATGTCCATTTTTTACCTCTTCAAACCAAAAATTGAAAATATCATCTGGTAAAAGCTCTTCGTCATTTGAATAAACTAAATCATATCTATATTTTCCTTTTAAACTATTCTGCTTCACATTATAATGTAACTTTATCTCTGTAGGCATTTCTTTTCCATATTCTTTACATTTTTCATGAATTTTTTCTAAATTTTCAAGTCCAATATCTAAAACAGCTTCTTGCCTTTGTTCAGAGGTATCATAAATCAATGCTTTCTTACCTATCGTGCTTGTGCTATTTACTGCATCATTTAAGTTATGCTTAAAAACAAATTGACTATTTATTTTAAAAAATACGTCAAAAACATACATTTCTGGCTCATAGGAACAGTAAATGTAAATATCCTCTGCTTTATTTTCAACGTATTCTAAACAAATAGCTACCATATCTGCTTGTAATTCAGAAAAATAATCTTCAAATACTTTACTCAAGTCTATCACCCCTAATTTTTTAATCTTACTTTCTTAATAACACCATCTATATTATATTTTATTTCAAAGCTTATCGGCCTTAATCCAGTTCCGTCATAATTGACTTTAACATTAACGGAAACCTTCTTCCCTTCTTTTATGGCTGTAGCCCATTGATTTTCTAACTTCTTGTATTTACTCAAATTCACATTACTTGATTGAGATACAAGATTATCTAAATCTGGAGAGCCCCCAAACCTATCACCAGCTAAATGTCCAGCATGGTCACCCGTTTCTTTTCCAGGCGTGTTTGATTTATGTGGTAATCTACTATCTCTTTCTGTTAATTTTAAATCATCTGCATTAAACTCTTTAAGTCTTCCCATATTGTCTGTCTCATATAAATACTCATATTCTCCTGCTTTATACTTAACATTCGGTTTCAAAGCACCATCCGTACGCATATGACTTCCGTCTCTAATAACACCCTCTGAAATCTTATCTGTTTTATTACCCGTACCCTTAGACTCAACCACTCTCTCTTCAACAGTCTCTACTTTTCTCTCAACCCGTACCGGCTTTTCAACCTTCTCCACATTCGGGTTCGGCACAAAGCGGCCATTGGATGCTTGCCAGCGCTTGGCTTTTTCATTGTAGGCAACCGTGACTTGTTGAATGAGGTTTGTCGTTTGACTTTTTGCATTTTGTAAGGTTTCTCGTACAGTTCTCTGTGCTAACTCAGGACCCAACGGCACCAGCTGATGTTGTGGAAGCAATTTTGGAACCTTTGAATCTAGAATATTATGATACGTTTGCTTAAGCGACTGTGTCCAAGACGCTGAGCGATTGCTTACGCTTTGATAGACGCTCTTTGACCAGTTGGTAACGACGCCTGTATGAAGCGTATTCCGCATTTGGCTCAGCTTTTGTGTTCCTTTTGACACGGCATTTGCACCGGCTTGCACGGTTTTAGCGGCGTACTTCGATGAAAGCGCACCGGCTCCGGCGATGCCGAATGCTTGGAAGAGACTGCTGTTGCGCTGCTGTTCTGAGATTTCGTTGCCGAACATGTCTTTTCCGGTTGTGTATTCATATAAGCCATTTGCCGCTACCAGTCCGTATAAGCCTTTTTCAGCTTGCTCAAGTGCTTTGAAGGACTTGGATGTTTTGTAAGCGTCTAGCGCATGGTCGGCTGCGTTGATTCCTTTAGCGGTTGAATAAATCGCTTTTCCGCCTTTAGCGGCTCTTCCAGCCCAGCCTACTACAGGGATAAAGCCGGCTGCTGCCATGGCGCCTGCTGCAACGCGCTGAGAAGTCGATAACTTTTCACCAGTCACAGGATCGATTCCTTCACTTGCTCGTTTATAATCATAATACCCTGTAACCTCTCCTGTAAAGGTTGAAACTGTATCCCATGTTTTTTCATACCATGGTTTATTTGCTCCTTCAATCGCACGCTGTTCGGCTTCTTTTTTCAGCTCATGCACTTCTTCTGCTTGATTGTTATAGTCGACATAAGCAGTTGCATATTCGTTCATTTCTTTTTGCACTTTATATAATTCACTACTTTGATACGCTTGCTGATCGAATTTCATTGGATAGACATTTCCGCCTTGCCTTGTCGCCGCATCAAGCCCTGCGACCCTTGCTTTAACCACTTGATAAAAAGCGTCCATTTGATCATAGCTTTCTAGCCAATCCTGATCAATCTTTTCGACTGCGTTAATGGTCTTTTCCCGCTTCTCATCGGAACTTTCAATATAGTCATCATATTTCTCTTTTGAAAAAACAGACAGAGGAACAATATCATCAATTTCATTAAAAATTGTTTGAAGATCTTCTTGCTGCTGTGAAACCATTTGTTTTGATTGAGTAATCGACTGCTTGATTTCATTTTCTAAAAACGACACATCAACAAATGTATGACCGCTTAACTTCGCTTCTTCTGCTTTGACGTATAAAGCAGAAAAATAGCTTTTAGCTGCTTTAACTAAGTTTTCCCATTGCTGCGCATTATCGACTTGATATTGATAAAAAGCTTTAATATTATCTGCACCTTTTCCTTCTAAACTGCCGCCAAGATTTGCAACTGCTTGAAGAGCCGCTTTTAAAGTTGACAGCTGATTCGCAAGGTTCTCATATGCTTTTTCACGTTCTTCTGCTACTGCTGAAATTTTTGCCGCTTCATATACCTTTCCCATTGCCATCCCCCTCTCTGTTACGAGCGAGCCATCGCTTCATCTTGTTCTTTTAAGAGATCGACATTCGCTTTTGTATCTTGGACGTTTTTTTCCAGCGCATTGGTATAGGTCGTCACAAGAGTGTGAACTTCTTTTTCACGTTCTTTCCATTTGCTTGTTGTCGAAAGTGCGTTTTTACCAAGATCAGAGAGCTCTGACATGGATAACTGACCAACTGCTTTTTCGACAGCTTCTAGCTTTTTTATTACATCTTCATAATTTAACTTAATGGATGTCATCGTATCTTACTCCTAATCTCACTAATTTTATTTTCAAGATCCGCTATGGCATCTTCTCCTTTTGCCAATAACGACTCAGCTTCTCCAACCAACCCGCTTACTCCGCTAAAAAAGCCTTTTTGTGTTTCTAGCCAGCTGATCTTGCTTTCAATCGTTTGCACATAATCATCATAATCATTTGTAATAATCTCTTTTATATTGCTGTGAGCATTCGTTCGCTTTTCTTCAAAGCTCGTTGCCCGTTCGCCTTTCCATTTATCCTCTAATTCCGGCTTTAGAATTTTTCTAATTTCTGTAAGAGACAGATTTTGTTCCTTGTTAATTTTCGATTTAGCTGATTTTAACCGTGTAATTTTGTCTTCCAAATCAGCAACGTTACCGGAAATTGTTCTTGAAAAATCATGAAGGATGCTTTCAAAACTCACTCTACTCACCTCTCTGGCGCTAAATAAACGATTTTTTTCCAATATTTACAGTATAGAATTTGCTTAATTATAGCGGAATAGGAAAATATTCTCTTTTTTAAACCAACAAATCTGTGATAAATAATCACAGGAGAAAAATAAAGAAAAAAGAACTATTAAACAGGAATTAACAAGGGAATAAATTAAAAGAAACAAGAAAAACTGAAGTGAATGACCTAGTTCTTTGAACTTATATATCTGCCAGTTATAAATTATGAAATTCTTGATCCAGCACAAAAAGGCCAGCATTTTCAGTTAACCTGCCACACATCCTTTTATTGTAGATTTCTCAACATCGTTAGTAAAATCACTGGAAACTCTTTCGTTTTTTCAATCACAACCCATATTGACTTCGCCTTCTTACTCTTACATTTTCTATATCAATCTTTTAGCGCCAACAAATGCCTCTTTCCAATAAGAATCTAAAGTTGAAATTGTCACCTCTTTCTCGCCTCGATACGTATGAAGCATTTGATTGTTTCCAATATAAAGACCTACATGTCCGATTTTTGCGAGACCATATCTATGTTTTCGCTTTTTAGTAGTGAAAAAAAGCAAATCGCCTTTTTGAAGTGGAGCAGACAAAACCCGTGTGCCTACTTTAAATTGCTGGCGAGAGTTTCTTGGAAGCTCAATGCCATTTACTCCAAAAATATATTGCATAAAAGAACTGCAATCAAACATATCTGTCCGATACGAAGGAGCATTAAACACATACGGAGTTCCTAAATAACGTAACCCAGTTGAAATAATTTTGTCCGAAAGCATAATAACCCTCTCTTTAAGTTTTTATTATATTACATGCATGTATTGCTCTATTTGCTTGGACAAGCAGCGGATCAGAAAAAATATTTTTAATTGCCTCTAAACACGCCTCTTACTTTTTATTCTTTTGTAAACGTTATCTTTAAAATACACAATCATGAAACGGCAAACACCTGAATATCTTTATATCTATATAGGAGGTGTGGTACGTTTGGTAGTCTTAGAAACGTCAAAACAAGTTGTTAAAAATATCTATCCAGTCGTGCTTGCAAAAAGACACGAAATCTTTAAAGATGATGTCACCGTATCAGTGCTGCAGAAATACTTAGATGTGCATTACGTAACGAGTGTATACGTTGCAACAACCATTATCTACCTTTTAGAAGCAGAAGGCTATGTATCCAAACCGTTAATTGAGCATGATGGCAAACGGAAATTGTTGAGATGAAGTGAGATTCTTTGAAAGTATACTAAAAAAGCGTAGATCTACTTCAGATCTGCGCTTTTTCCCGTTTATCTTATGCCTCTTACTGCACATGTCTCAGAATTGTATCTCTAAAATTGTTACGTTTAATTTCGTTTAACACTGCTCGAAGTTCTTTTATATTTTCAAATACTCCATAATCGAATGAGTGCTTCTTTAATATTTAATTTGAAATCAGTACCGAGTTCTAAACATTTTCTCTTTAATAGTTAATAAGCCATCAACTGAATTAGTTATTTTTCCAACAAGAGTCCTCTCTACTAGAACTTAAAGCTTTTTCTTTATAATGAAGCATTTTTTACTTCGCAATAAATCGTTCAACACGCTTTACTTGATCTATAGTAATACAAGGAACTACTCCTTGTATCCACATATTATCTGGTTTTCTTGCCCACTCTTCTGGACGGCTACTTAACCATTCAAAATCAAATATCTTTTCCCATGTTTGCTGCATTTTATCAGCTTTAAATCCCTCTTCTTCAAACTCATTCCATTCTTGTTCATCAAATGTAACTGGAGAATCACTTAATACACAGTGCCAATCATTAAATGATGACCATAGAATTTCCTTTTCTGGAATATCTAATTTTAAAATAACGCCACGTCTGCCTGGTGTTACAAGAGCTTTCTCATTTCGGTTTGGGCGACGTTTCCAAACCCATACAGGATAAGTAACTCCATCATAATCAGGCAGTCTTTTTTTCATTTGAGCCATCATCCAAGCATATGGTTCTTTAAACTCAGGCCATACATATTTTAAGCTTCCATGAAAATAACCTTGTTTGCGCATTTGTTGATAAACTTTTTCTGGATGAACACTATAGACAATCATACTTATTTCTCCTTAAATATTTTTTCATATGTATATATCATAATATTTAATTACTAATCGATTTAACTTGTATTCTATATGCTTTTTCGGTTGCTCTCAGTATGTAAAAAACTCATCCACTAAACTACTAAGAAAGAAAATAGCCCCACTACTTATTTGTTTTTCTGTAAAGTTATTTCATGATACAGCGTAAAAAGGCTAGCACTATTAGCTAACCTATACTATCAGTTCTTTTATATTATTTATCCTATACAAATAAAAAACTTTCTTTCTCTGCAACCTTTTGTCCTAATTTTTCATTATATTCCTTTGCATCTTCTCCAATATGCACGCGGCTATGGCAATTTGGACAAATAGCTGCGACTTTATCTGGATGATTTAAACCGCTATCTGATAATCTGGTAAGATGATGGATTTCTAAAAATGGTGTTCCATCTCTTTTCATAAACGGCGCTTTTGTTCCACACGCTTCACAAATTCCGCCCGCTCTTGTTAGAGCATACTGCTGCATCGCCGCTGTGCGCTTATAAATATTTGTGCTGGTTTCTGAGATATGGCGCAGTTCATGAAGAGAAAAATGCTTTAGATCGATTTGAGATACTGCTTCATCAATCACACTGTTTCTAACTAGTTCAAAAATAATAGCTTCCCGAAAGTTCTCTTCAGCATCCCACATGATTTCTAGCTGATGATTGATGTAAGTCATTTCATCAAGAAATTCAACGATTCCCGGTTCTACATACTGAAATAAGTAAATCGTTTCACCATTCGTTAAATGATCCATTAATGCTTTGTTTCCTTTTATCAGCTGCATCGTGCCGCGCTGGCCTTCGCCGGTATAATAAAATACCGTTTTATCTTCATTCCAGCCGTGCTGCGTCCCGTATTCTTCTCCGCTTTCTTTGGTGAAAATAAAAATATATGGATACGCTTTTGGCGTGGAAATTTCACTTTGCTCTTGTCCCTTATATAACTCATGTATTCTCTTTCGGCGGTAACATTTCCCTTTTACAAAAGCATCGCCAAATTGTAAATCTGTAATCAATCTCGTGCCCCCTAGTGTAGTAGAGTAGCGCTGATCTCTACATTAGATCAAAGCGCAGGTTCTTAGTTTAACTATACACTATATAAGTTTATTGATCAGCTTTAATAATCTTTTTAGACAAGAAAAGATTTAGTGGTTTATCATTCTTCTATACCATCATTTCACTTAAA
This sequence comes from Priestia megaterium, assembly GCA_008180335.1. GTDB lineage: Bacteria > Bacillota > Bacilli > Bacillales > Bacillaceae_H > Priestia > Priestia megaterium_B. Next base: position 846,967 of record VTEF01000002.1, on the reverse strand, counting down.
CCTGGTTGTTCTTTCTTTTCAAAAGATCTAACGTTTTCCCTTCTGCATTCTTCCACTCCATCCAACCATTTGAATTTCTGCCAAGAACAATACCAGCTGCTTGGCTTGGTGAATTAAACGGATGATCTTTTTTGAAAACATAGGTCTCATTTTCCAGCGAAACGATTTGATCTTGTATTAAATTTTCACGTATTGTAATTAAGTAGTTATGGATTTTATTTGATGTTTCAACCGCCATTTCAGATTCTTCAAATATAACGAATCCATCTTCACTGTATTCCCCCTTTGCTTCTACGCCTTTTCCTTTACAATAGAAAATATTATCTTTTTGCACTTCAACATTATCGGTCTCTTTTGTTTGTCTGATTTCATCAAATAAAGGATAGCCTAATGTAGATATGAGGATTTTCATCGTTTCAAAAATATCATGTAAATCAACCTGTCTCCATTCTGGAACAAATGAAGCAGCCGGCACAGTTTGCTTTAATTTATAACGCTTTATTTTCTGTGCTTCGTTAAACGATAATAACTCTAAAAACTTTACATCTGTTTTTGTAAATTGATTTTGATTATTATTCGTTACAAAGACAATAGCTGCTTCCCAAAAATCTTTTTCTCGATTATGCTGCTTCAAGCGCTGAAAGCAGTTTTCAGCTTCACCTATGTATACTTGCGGCATTGCATCATCTTCATTTCGGCCAAATAAAAAATAAACGCCTACGTTCGCTACTTCTACTCTTTGTGCCGCTTTTTCTAACTGATTTCTTGGTATATAAATAGCTTGTACCGTCCGGTTTGTAATCTCAGCTATTCGAATTCCTCTTGGCGAGCCAAAAGGTAGAAATATTTGTATCGTTCTGCCTTGCATGCGATTTGCTCCTTTTTATGATTTATTCTTTATGAATTAAGCATGTAAAATCTAGCTTTCTGCCAAATTGCCTTTTTATTAAACTTTGCTCTTCTTTTCAAAATAACTCCCCAGCCGATACTCACAAATCTCTTCCGTCCAGTGATATAAAATTTGATTATGCTCTTGATCCGCTTTTATGTTAAACGTAAAAACTTTCCCATCAAACTCTACTAATTCACCAGCACTGCCGCTCCATTTCGTCATAGGCATCGTTGCAATGAGCTTTGCTACTTTCTTTTCATCGTATTCCCCCAGCTTTTGTCCTGCTTTATCAGAGAAATCGATTTTCTTTCTGTATGGAGCTTCGGTTAGATAGCGATGAAAATAAGGGGCTGCTTCTTCTGGCGTGACAGGCTTTAGCCAGTTTTCCGGTCCGCGGCTTAGCATATACTTCAGCACAATCATTTTATAGCTCTTTATCATCGTCGTTTTTTCAACTTCAATAAGCCAGTCTTCATGACATTTAAATACCTCTTGTTCTTTATCTGAAAGCTCTTCTGCCCAGTTTAAAAATCCCGCATATGATTTAAACTCTTGTTTGTAGGCAATTGATTTTTCATTTCCGTTCCGATGAAGTTCAATGTACATTGGTCTGCGCCCCAGTTCTTGTTTTAACTGAATATAAGCTGCTTTTAATTGTTCTTTTCTTGGCTGGCGCTTTTTTGTGAACTCCTTTAATAAGGCGATTGCTTTCGTATCAATTTGCAATTGACAATTGGCTGGTATTGTAGGAATGACAGCCCCTTTCTTTTTAGACAGTTCTTCATCACCTGCATGAAACAGCTGTAATTTAATATCAGCATTTCGGTAATTTCCGATTAAATCAATAATCGTACAGTAATCTTTGTCTGGATGCAGACGCAAACCGCGGCCAACTTGCTGGGTGAAAATCGTCAATGATTCAGTCGGTCTCACCATAAGCAATGTATCAACCGATGGAATATCGACGCCTTCATTAAAAAGGTCGACGGTAAAAATAACATCTAGCTGGCCTAGTTCTAACTGCTTAATGGCATCTTTGCGTGATAGCCCCATCGTTTTTGAATGAAGGCTTACTGTGTTAAAACCATGTTTGTAAAAATAGTCTGCCAGAAAATTTGCCTGTTCAATTGATGAACAAAAACAAAGTGTCCTCGTTTGTTTATGCTTTTTCCAGGCTTCTAAAATATTAGCAGCAACTTCTTCTTTTAACTGCACTGCAAGCAGTTCTTCACGGTCATACTTGGTTCCTAACCATGTGATAGCCGAGTAATCCGTCTCATCATATACTCCATAATAATGAAAAGGAACAAGCCATCCCTTTTGAACCCCTTCGATAAAATGAAGCTGATACGCAACATTCCCATCACAAAGCGCATAAATGTCTTTTTGGTCCATACGGTCAGGTGTGGCAGTAATGCCTAGTAAAAATTGCGGCTTGAAATAGCTGATGACTTTTTGGTACGTCGCTGCGGCAGCATGATGAAACTCATCAACTACAATTAAGTCAAATTCATCACGCTTAAACTGATGTAAATGCTTCGTACGACTTAATGTATAAATAGATGCGAATAAAAAATCTGTTCCTTCGTGCTTTTCTTTGCCGTAATACAGCCCGCTCGTTTTATGAGGCATAATATGTTCAAATGATGCTTTGGCTTGCGTTAAAATTTCTTCGCGGTGCGCAATGAACAGCACTTTATGAAAATTCCTTGCAAAAAATCCCGCAAGATACGTTTTACCAAGGCCTGTTGCCATTACAACCATCGCTTTTTTATAGCCTTCTTCAAGCGTTTCATAAAGAGCTTGAATAGCATTTTCTTGAACTGGGCGCGGTTTGATTTCCGCATAAGAAGCTGCAGGCTCAAGCACAGCTGCTTCTATTTTTTCCTCTTCTGTATCTGGAAGCATTAAAGTTTGTTCTTCCAGTTCAGTCCATTGTTGAACAGTAAATGGATGTTTTTGATGATACTTGTCATACTCTTTTTTATATGTATGTATTGTTTCAGTATTTACTGGAATCGTTTGATCATGATAAAACAGCTGCAGAAATTGTTCTAGCGCTGTTTCAAGCGGTTTTGCATCTGCATAGTCTTGCACCTTTAGACTCCATTCAACTCCGGTTGTAAGTGCTGAAGCTGATAGATTAGAAGAACCGATAACGAGTGCGCTTTCTTCGGTTTCAGACTCAAATATGTATGCTTTTGGATGAAATGACTTTCCTCTGCTTTGCCATAGACGGACTTCAATATTCGGATGAATATCAATTAATCGCTGAAGTGCCTGCGGCTGTGTGACAAATAGATAATCCCCAGCAAGCAATTTTACCTCCGCTTCCCGCTCTAACGCGTCGCGAAGAACACGTTCAATGACTTTTACACCAGAGTCCATCACAAACGAAGTTAAAATATAGCTGCTTTTTGCTAATTGAATTTCTTTGACAATACTTCTCCCAACCCGCTCGGTAATCAGTTCAACCTTCGTCATCTTCCACCTCGACTAAGAAGACGCGATTGTTAAAGCCGCCGCGCTGTTCTGCTTTTTTCTTGCGCACTTGTTCGAGCTGTTCAGGTGTGGCGCCGTTCATAATAGCAAGGGCATGAATGACTTCTAGCAAATCAGCCAGCTCTTCCACAGCTTCTTGGTTTGTGTTTGCTTCTAAGTATTCTTCCCATTCCTCATTTGCTTTCTTTAGAAGCTCTGTTTTATATTCATCAATTTTTAACGTACTTGTTGTGTAGGCTTTCCCAGTTCTTTCAATCATGCTTGGAATTTTATCTCGGACTAGTTTGTGATAGACAGGCATCATTTTCTCTCCTTTCATTTCTTCAAATACCAATATTAGCTAATCTCATTATACTAAACACCGGAAGGCATTTGTAGTGAACAGGACTTATGTCTGTTTAAGAGAATGGAAGATTTCTTATAAGTCATCTCCTCTTACGGATATGGAACCAAGTTTGGAATGGCTTTGCGAATTCCGCCACGCGGGTCGTCGATATCTCCTTTGTAGCGAGGAATCAGATGAACATGCAGATGCATCACGGTTTGACCTCCGTATTCACCGACGTTAACACCAATATTAAATCCATCCGGCTGATACGATTCTTCGATTAATTGTTTTCCTTTATGCAGCAAATCATGAATCGCCATGATTTCTTGTTCTGTTGCATCAAAATAAGTTTCCCGGTGCTGCTTCGGCACAATTAACAGATGGCCTTTTTGAACGGGATATAAGTCAAAAAAAGCAAATGCATGTTCATTTTCTAATACACGTTTTTGCATCGGGATGCCGCAAAATACACAAGTCATAAAAGCGCTCCTTTTTCGTTAGTTGCTTTCATTATACTGGAAACGGGCTTGTTTGCCTCAAAAAAGAAAGCCTTGCCTTCGGTTAGAAAGCAAGGCTTTTCATTATGAGCGCAGCTGTTTCTTTTTGGCTAATAATTGCGTATATTTTTCTTCAAGTTCTTGTTTTTGTTTTGGATCCGTGACAATTGATAATTTACTGATTGTTTCGGTTAGTTCCATTTCGACCATTAGTAAAGCTGCTTCGTCCACTTGCTTTTTGACAGGCTTTTTCTTTTGGTCAAGTTCGCCGACAGGTTTTAACGTACCTTTTTCATTTTCAAGCGTGAGAACATGTGTAGCTAGCTGTTTGACAAAATAGCGGTCATGCGTCACAAACACCACAGTTCCTGGATACACTTTTAGGACAGCGTGGAGCGCTTCTTTTGTTTGGAGGTCTAAATAGTTCGTAGGTTCATCCAGCAGCAGCACATTATAATTGCCTAAAAAGACTTTTGCCAGCGCCGTTTTAACCCGTTCGCCTCCGCTTAAGAGATGAACTTTTTTATGAACGTCTTCCCGCTTAAACAGCAGCCTTGATAAAACCGTTCGAATAAATGATTCGCTGTATGGACTGTCTTCTTTAATATTTTCCAAAATCGTCTTGTTTTCATCCAGGTTTTCAAGACGCTGATGGAAAAATCCCAGTTTAACCGGCTTCGCAACAGTAATTCCGTCATGACCGCTTTCAATCAAATGTAATAATGTTGATTTTCCAGTCCCGTTATTTCCAACGACAGCTACTTTTGAGCCTGGTTTGATGTCTCCTTTTAATTGACTGAATAATACACGGCTGCCTATTTTAGCATGAACTTGTTGAAAGGAAATCGCGACTTTACTATGAATCCGGTTAAATTGAGACAGGTCAAACGCAACCTCTTCTATTTCTTTCGGCTTTTCTTTTTTTTCGAGCTGTTCAATTCTTGTTTCAATTGCTTTAACGCCTTTGTCTAGCTTCGCCTTCTGTGTACCGACACTTCTTTTATGAAGTCTTGCTTCTGAATTCCCCATCCGGCTTGGCGCTTTTTTTAAAGAATTCGACTTTTCGCTTCGTTCAACTGCCGCTTGGGCAAGGCGCTGCTTTTCTTTTACGTACTGCTCGTATTCAAACTGCTGGCGCGCTTTTATATGCTCTTTTTGTTCAAGATAATCTTGATAGTTCCCTTCATAACAATGAATGCTTCCGTTTTCTACTTCCCAAATCGATGTACAAACTTGATTTAAGAGTTCCCGGTCATGGGAAATCAAAATGACACTTCCATTAAACTGCTTTACTTCTTTTTCAAATTGCGAAACGCCACTCACGTCTAAATGACTTGTCGGTTCATCGGCAATCAGCAGCTTCGCATCGGAAGACAACGCAGCAGCTATTTTCTTTCTTGTTTCTTCTCCCCCGCTTATGATGTTTCCATCTGGGATTCTCCATTGATTTTTTAATTTAGCCGTCATTTCTTCTGTTTCTTGAACTTCAAGCTGTGGAATAAATGTAAACGGACAAAATAGTTGAACGCGTCCCGTATCAGGCTTGAGCTCGCCTGCTAACATTTTAAGCAGCGTTGATTTCCCTTCACCGTTTTTTCCAACGACTCCAATCCGTTCTCCGTGATAAACTTGAAGCTGTTCGGCTTTTATGATTAAGCGGTCTCCATAGCTTTTTTCAAACTGATTTGCTTCTAACAACAACATTAAAAAACCTCCCTAGGCTGCTAGAGAGGATCAGATGTCATATTTAGGCATAGTGAAATAAACATCCCTTTTTTAAGGTGAATAGGTAAAAGGGTGAATGATTTCATATAAAGAGCGGCACCTAAAAATGTACAGACTAATCCTATCTAGACAAATGTTCATTTTAAAATAAAATTTTAAAAATCATGTCTAAAATAAGGATTACTGATCCATCGTATACGGTACCTTCCCTTTCTTGTATTGAACTTACTTAATAAGAGTCTATGACGGAATTTTCCAAATGTCAACCGTTAATTGTATTTATCTTCCTTTTACTTTAGAAACCTGCTTAATTAACGGCTTTGACTTACTTTTTAGCGGCTGCTAGCTTTTCAATTTCTTGATCGATTTGCCCTTGAATTTCTTGAACTTTCGAAAAATCCATCGTTTCAATATACAGGCTTTCAAGTTCATCATGCACCGTTTTTGCTTTTGCTAGGAAGGAAATGGCTTCTTTCATATGATCTGCATATCGGCTGCTGATTTCTTTAATTTCAGCTTCAAATTTTTCATCAGTACCTGGTGCAATCATAATCTCATACATATCAATTACTTTGTCTCCCACACGTTCAGGGAAATATTCATGCGGTGCTGTACTATCAAAAATCGCGATTCCCAGTTCTCTCATAATAACCATATCAAGACTGTGTGGGTCAAAACCGCAATGGTAAACTTCTATGTCATACCCCATCTCTCCCCCTTTTGCGACTACTTTTTTCAATAATGTCGACTTCCCGGATCCAGGGCGGCCCTTGATAAAAAATCTTTTTTCAACGTCTTCAGTTAAGTTTGGCACAAAATCAACTGCTCCTTTTGGTGTAGCTGCACCTAAAAAACGGTGAACAATTTTTGAGCGTTTATTTAGCGTTTTGGAAAAGAAAGATTGCATTAATTTCTCTGTTAGTTCATTGGCTTTTTCATAATCCATATTCTCAATATAAATCTTTTCCCATTCATCGTGAACAAGCAGCGCTTTGTGGAAAGTTAAGTAGGCAGATTGGAAGGCAGCATTCATTTCGTGTACATAGTGAAGGATATTATCTGTTTGGAGAGCTAATTGCTCGGAATTCCAAGCAGCACCGAGGTTTATATATTCTTCAATGGCTCCCGGAGCTTTTGGTTCAATGACATGGGGGGAAGTGCCATCTACGATTCCTACCTTTAAATCAGGAATAATAACGCCGTCAATGGAATCATTGTCAGAGGCACAATGAATAAATTCAATGTCAAACCCTTCATCATTCCACTTGTTGCCGATTGCTTTCATTAGAGTGGATTTTCCCGTTCCGGGTCCTCCTTTTAGAATATACAAGCGCTTAAGATCAGCAAGATTTTTATCAAATAAATTATGAAACCCTCTTGCTGTATTGCCAGCTGCATAATAATTTCTGACTTTTCCAGCCAAAAAGCAACACCTCTTACTTTTTATTTGTTTGTCTTTCTGACCTTATTATATGTAATCGTTATCAATAGGTGAATGCCTAATCCATTCTTCCTATATACACAATCCAAGTTTCATAATCGGTTTCGCTGTTTCTATTAATCGAATGCTTTTTCATGACAAGTCCTTTACAGATTTGTCTGAATCCTACTCACCTTTTGTCTTTCCAATAAAAATAGAAATTGACAATATAACGAGAGCGAATTATATTAAAGACATAATCGATACTGATAATCATTATCACTTTTTTAATCAGACTAATCATAATACATCACTTGTTAAAAGGAGAAACGAAAATGAAAAAAGTGCTATTCCCTCTTCTACTACTAGTTATTTTAATTGTTAGTGCTTGCAGCAATGACAAAGCAGCAGAAAAAGAGACTAACTCACCTGCTGATGATACAAAATCTGAGACTATTACATATGAATCAGAAACTGGTCCAGTTGAAGTTCCAGCTGATCCGCAACGAGTCATTTTACTCTCTGGTTTCACTGGTAATGTAATCGATCTAGGTGTAAATATCGTTGGTGTAGATCAATGGTCTAAAATGAATCCTCGTCTTCAAGAAGAGTTAAAAGATGTTGAAGAAGTTTCAGATGAAAATTTGGAGAAAATTATTGAATTAGACCCCGATTTAATCATTGGATTATCCAATATTAAAAACATTGAAAAGTTGAAGGAAATTGCGCCTACTGTGACCTATACATGGGGAAAATCAGATTATTTAACACAGCATATCGAAATTGGAAAGCTGCTAAATAAAGAAAAAGAAGCAACCGAATGGGTTGAAGACTTCCAAAAACGTGCTCAATTAACAGGAGAAAAAGTTCAACAAAAAATAGGCGAAGATGCTACTGTATCGGTAGTTGAAAGTTCAGAAAAACAACTTTTTGTTTTTGGGGATAACTGGGCGCGCGGAACAGAAATCTTATATCAAGCAATGAAGTTGAAAATGCCTGATAAAGTAAAAGAAGTAGCGTTAAAACCAGGATACTACGCTATTTCACCAGAAGTACTCCCAGAGTATGCTGGCGATTACATCGTGTTCAGTAAAAACGCAGATGCTGATAATTCATTCCAAGAAACCGAAACATATAAGAATATCCCGGCGGTTAAAAATAATCATGTATTTGAAATGAATGCAAAAGAAGCTTCCTTTAGTGACCCGATCACATTGGAAGATCAGCTTAAATTTTTTGAAAAATCTTTTTTAGATAACTAATGCATTGAAACAGCGAAACGCCCTATCTTCTGTATTTTATAGAAAATGGGGCGTTTCGCTTTTCTTGCATATGTTTTCATAATTCACTGGATTGTTATAAATATCAGCTTTTTGCAAGATTTAATTGCCAAGAAACTCCGTATTTGTCTTCTACCCATCCGAACTTTTCGCTGAAAGGAGAAGCCGCTAACGGCATTAAAACTGTACCTTCTTCAGATAATTTCTCGAAAACGTAATCAATTTCTTTTTCCGTATCACACGTTACAAACAATGACATTGCAGGAGTAAATGCATGATGATCGCCATTGCTGTTATCAATGCACATGAATACTTGTCCCTTTAACGAGAAGATCGCATGCATCACGCTTCCTTCTTTACCTGCTTCGTTCGCGCCGTAACGAATAATATTTATAATTTCTGATTGGTCAAATATTGAAACGTAATGATTCATTGCCTCTTCAGCAGTTCCAGAAAACATTAGAAATGTAGTAATTTTTTGATTCGAAATTTCCACTTGCATTCGCTCCTTTTAACAAAAGTAAAATCACCACATAAGAACATATGTTCCTTTGTGTATATTTACAGTTTATCCAATAGGTCCCATATTGTCAACTAAATAAATCCTTAGGCAATTCCTTTCAGACTTTTTAAGCTGGTTATCACCCTTCATTTCTTTATGGGATGAAAAGTGGGTCAATCTCTGTACTGATTATTATTTTAACAAATTAGTCATATACTTTAGGGTCCTTCTTTTAAACCGGTTGTTTTCAGCAAAGCAAAATAAAAACGATTATCCTCAGCTGTATACCTATCATCGGATAATCGTTTCTTATGTTTTGTTCTTTGTTTATTTAATTTTTCTTGTTTTGTCTTTGTCGTTCTCGTTTGCATATCAGCAAATACAAACATTCCTCGATTTAACTCAGGATTTCTTTTTCCTTCACGCATCATCTTGTCTCTCAGCTTTTTCGCTTTTGACTTGGCCATAATGGACCTCCTTTATTGTTTCGATCAAAACAAAGGAAAGCTATAACTGTATTCTACTGATTCCTATTGCAAAGTCAAGTGAATAGCCGCAAACCAATTGGTGCGCAGCAGCATTACTTGTTATTTATTAGATGTAAAAAAGGAAACGGAGGTTACTATAAAGCGATTTGATGTTATTTTCTTCCTTTTAGGTGATATAATCGGTAAAAATGGTTGTTGAAATGGAGGAATAGTCTTGTTGTTAACTCGTGTGTCTTTGTATACTTCTGTTTTAGAAGAAATGAAAGACTTTTATGTGAAGCATTTAGGGATAAAATTGCTTCAAGAACAGGAAGCTTCGTTTAGTTTAAAAATCGGGCAGAGTGAACTGGTTTTCATTCAAAGCAAGACGAATACTAATCCTTTTTACCATTTTGCGTTTAATATTCCGGCTAATCAGTTTGAAGAAGCAAAGAGATGGACGATGAAAAAAGTTACATTAAATAAAGAAGATGGTGAAGACGAAGTCTATTTTGAAGCGTTTGATGCGCATTCACTTTATTTTGAAGACCCTGCTCATAATATCGTTGAATTAATTGCGAGGCATTCGTTTTCACCAAATTCTGATGCACCATTCTCCCCTGATTCACTCTTAACCATTGGTGAAATGAGTGTCACAACACCAAATGTAAAAAATGTAGGCCAAACATTAATTCAAGGCGGCATTCATGTGCGAAATCACCGCCCGCTTAATGATGAATTTAATTTTATGGGGAACAAAGGTGTTTATTTATTAGTCGGTCCTCCAAAAAGACGCTGGTATTTTTCAAATCATCACGCAGAAGTTCACCCTCTTGCCATTGAAATGGAGGATGGAAAAAAGTTAACCATTAATCAAGATGGCATGTTTGCGATTCAGCATGCATAAAGGAAAGATCCTTGTTAAATTGCTGAAAGAACGACTTGCTTCACTATAAGATTAAGACAGGACAAAAAATCATTTATCTAGATGAATGATTTTTTGTTCAGCTTTAAGAGATGCGAATACCGGTATGTTGCTTATGATTTCGAATTTGCTGCAAGTACGCGTCAATTTCCTTTCGGCTCGTTAACGCAATTGCTTTATTTTCAGTATGTAGACGTTCAAACTCTTGCATTCTCTTCTTCATTTTCTGTTTTCGATCTCGATAGGTTGTCACGATGAATTTTAAAAACGGCCAATCGATTTTTTCCGGGCACCCTTCTCCGATGTCTTCTCTCGTGTTTCCAATATTGGTGATCCACCTTTTTAATACGCGATATAAGCAGATTGTAAGCGGAAGTTCTAAATAAATCATTGTATCTGCACGCGCAAATCTAATGTCAAATGAGTTACTGTAGTTTCCGTCAATAATCCATTCATCTTGATGTGTTAGTTGATCTTGCTTGTCTCGAAATTCTTCTAAAGGTGCTTCCACCCATCCTGGTTTCCAATATAGTACGTCTAAGTGGTGAACTTGAATGTCCAGCGCTTCTCCTAATTCTCTTGCAAAGGTTGATTTTCCCACCCCTGCCGAAATACCGACTACCATAATTCGTTTCATGCCTTCATCCACGCCTTTCTTTTTTATAACCCAGCTTGCTATTTTACTTGATTTTATTTTTTAATTCCTTTAACTTTAGTAAGAAACTAGATAAATTAGGTGATTAATTTGAAACTTGAAACGTTAAAAAAGACGCTCAAATATGTTGGCGTCATTGTCTTCATTCTGATGTTAATTATTAATTTGATTATCACAAAAGGATCGATACAAGATACGTTAATCCGGATGTCTTCCTTGATTATTGTATTGCCGCTCCTGCTAGCTTTTGTCTATCAGTTAGGGAAAGCGAATATCAAACGAATGGAAAATGAAAATACCGAAGAAAAGGAATAGACCGTGTGCCGATGCGTACAAGGTCTATTTTTATGCATACCTAAATTGAAATACAGATATCAGCTTGATCCTTTTCACTTTTAATAAAGATAAAATCCATAAACCTAGTATGTGATGCTTTTATTAGTATATCACCTAATTGGAAGAAAATACATTTAACACTCCCACTCTTCACAACACAAATTCTACACGTTACGGGGACATGCACTGGCCATAAAAATAGCTTGATTTCTTTTTCTGAGAAATCAAGCCTATATTTTTATAAAAAATGACTATTCGCTTGGATGAAGAACTGTGATTGTTCATAGTTATAAGTAATTTTTGAAAAGTCAAATGGTTGACCATTGGTTAAATGAAAAATGGTTTCGACATAAAGTTTAGGCGACCCTTTTTTCAAGCCTAAATACTTCGCTTCTTCCTCATCTAGCATACCCACATGAAGGTATGAATCGGAAAAACCGATCTTTAATCCTAAACCTTCCCTAATATAATTGAATATTGATTCAGACACAATTTCGTTATTCAAATAGGTAACGATGGATTTATTGTAAAACGACTCTTCTAAGCATAATGCTTGCCCGTGGATATATCGAACTCGTTTGACATAATAGACATCATCATCAAGTTCAATGTTTAAATTACGAGCCACTTCTTTTGTTGGTTTTCTCACTTCTAATTCAATCACTTCTGATGTTAAATTAAAATCTTCAAGATCCTTTTTAAATCCTTGATTAGAAAGCAAACTAATATATCCTTTTCTCTTATGCCGTCTAACAAAAATCCCGCTGCCTCTGACTTGAAACACTACCCCTTTTTTCTCTAATAAATCTAAAGATTTCGTAACCGTACTTTTACTCGCTTCAAATTGAGCCATTAAAGTTTCTAGTACTGGCAGCTTATCTCCTTGTTGAAGCGCATGATCTTCAATATACTTTTCAATTTCGTTTGCAATTTGTTGATACTTTAACATATACATTCCTCTTTATTTCTTTATTTATCTCATGCAATGTCAAAATTATAACATAAAATTTCCAAAAGCTCACCTAACCTAATTATTCATTAACTATTTTTTTGTTTCGTTATTGATTAATTATATCGGTACAATTATAATGTAAGCGTATAAATTAATTAAGGGAGGGTTCGAATTGGCAAAAAAAGTTAGAGATTATTCTAAACTAGCAAAAGATATTTTAGAAGCCGTTGGCGGAGAAGAAAATGTTCTTGGCGTTACACGCTGTGCAACTAGACTTAGAATCGTACTTAAGCGATCTAAACCAAAAGCCAAAGAAAAAGTTTCAGCTATGCCTGGAGTAATTACAGTGGTAGAAAATAGCGGTCAATTCCAAGTTGTGATTGGTCAGCATGTAGGACAAGTCTATGAAGAATTTTCAAGCTTAGTAAACGTGGAAACATCAGAGGAAAAAGCTGAAAACAAAGGAACAATATTAAACCGTATAATTGCTACTATGTCAGCAGTCTTTGCACCGTTTGTGTACATTTTAGCTGCAGCTGGTATTTTGCAAGGTTCATTAATATTAATTAATTTATTCTCTGATAGATTTGTAGAAACTGGCACCTACCAAGTTTTAAGTTTTATATCATGGGCACCATTTGTGTTCTTGCCAATTTTCATCGCAATTACAGCATCAAAACACTTTAAGACAAACACGTATATAGCAGTAGCATGTTGTGCTGCATTAGTTAGTCCGACATGGGCGGAAATGGCAGCAAAAATTGCAGAAGGAAATAGCATCACTTTCTTAGGCCTTCCCTTAACTGAAACTGTCTATACATCTTCAGTGTTGCCGCCACTATTTTTAGTATGGATTTTGTCATATCTTGAAAGATTTTTGAATAAAAGAATGAACGAAGTGATTAAACCATTATTTGTTCCCTTTTTATGTATGTTAATAATGGTGCCTTTAACTATTTTATTAATTGGGCCTATTACAACAATGGGAGCAAATGGGATTGCTAACGGCTATAACCTCCTGGCAGAAACTGCACCTGCTGTGGCTGGAGCTATTATTGGTGCATTCTGGCAAGTGCTAGTAATTTTTGGTGTACACTGGGGAACTACCCCAATGGTATTAGCGAATTTTGATTTGTACGGTCGAGATTCATTCCAAGCGTATCAAACAATTACGGTAATCGCACAAGTTGGCGCAGTACTTGGCGTTATTCTAAAAACCAAAAGTCAAGAAGCTCGAAAAGTAAGTGTTTCAGCCGGTATAACTGGATTATTTGGCATTACAGAGCCAGCAATTTACGGGGTGACATTGAGATTTAAAAAACCGTTTATATTTGGTTGTATTTCAGGTGCCATTGGTGCCATAGCTGCAAGTTTCTTTAATCCCTACTACTTTGCATATGCAGGATTACCAGGACCATTAACAATTGTAAATGGGATAAATGCAGACTATCCAATGTCCATATGGGGAATTTTATTAGGTGCTGCAATTGCAGTTATTCTTCCTGTTATTTTAATTCAAATCTTTGGATATGGCGAAGATACAGCGAAAAAAGCAGGTAGTGAAAGCTTAGCAGAAAAGCAAGAACAACATCTTCAGCAGAATAATGAAGAAACCGTAGATGCCCCATTAAGCGGTGACGTAATCCCACTTTCAGAAGTTCCGAATGAAGTATTTAGCTCAGGTGCTATGGGTCAAGGATTAGCAATAGAACCATCAGACAACAAGTTATATGGCCCGTTTGATGGAACGGTAGTTATGATCGCACCTACAAAGCATGCGATCGGTTTACGTTCAGTAGCTGGTGTTGAGTTGCTTGTGCATATTGGTTTAGATACAGTTAAATTAGATGGAAAACCTTTCACTTTAAATGTAGAAGATGGCGATGAATTCAAAAAAGGTGATGTGCTAATCGAATTTGACAAAGAATTAATCCAAAATGCAGGAGTAAAAACAATTACACCTATTATCATAACAAATTCAGATGCTTATCAAGAAATTATCATCGAAGATATTAATGAAAGTACATTAGACAAGAAATTATTTACGGTTGTAAAATAAGGAGGAAATGAAAATGAAAAAAATGCCAACAGATTTTCTATGGGGCGGCGCTTTAGCTGCTCATCAATTCGAAGGCGGATGGAATCAAGGTGGTAAAGGACCAAGTGTCGTTGATGTCATGACAGCAGGTGCACATGGTGTACCAAGAGAAATAACAGAAACAATTGAAGAAAATAAGTTTTACCCCAACCATGAAGCAATTGATTTCTATCATAATTATAAAGATGATATCGCTTTATTTAGTGAAATGGGATTAAAATGCTTAAGAACATCTATCGGATGGAGCAGAATTTTTCCAAAAGGTGATGAAGCTGAACCTAACGAAGAAGGATTACAATTCTATGATAATGTCTTTGATGAATTACTAAAGCATGGAATAGAACCTGTCATTACATTATCTCACTTTGAAATGCCGTTACATCTAGCAAGAGAATATGGTGGATTTAGAAATAGACAAGTCGCAGATTTTTTCGCAAAATTCGCTGAAGTTTGTTTCAATCGATACAAAGATAAAGTAAAGTACTGGATGACATTTAACGAAATCAATAACAAAATGGATGTTAATAACCCCCTATTCTTATGGACAAATTCGGGTGTTATTGTAAAAGAAGGCGAAAATGCTAAAGAAGTAATGTATCAAGCAGGACATCATGAATTACTTGCAAGTGCATTAGCTGTATCAAAAGGAAAAGAGATTAACCCAGAGTTCCAAATTGGGGCAATGGTTTCACATGTCCCTATTTACCCTTATTCATCGAATCCAGAAGATGTGATGCTAGCTGAAGAATCAATGAGACAACGATATTTCTTCCCTGATGTACAAGTTCGCGGTTATTACCCGAACTACGCTTTAAAAGAATTTGAAAGAGAAGGATATACTATCAAGTTCGAAGACGGTGATGAAGAAATCTTAAGAAATGGTACAATTGATTATTTAGGCTTTAGTTATTATATGTCTACAACAGTTAAAAGCGATGTAGAAAATGATAATACTGGAGATATCGTTAACGGCGGATTGCCGAACGGTGTAGAAAACCCATACATCAAATCTAGTGATTGGGGCTGGGCGATTGATCCAACTGGATTGAGATATACATTAAATCGTTTTTATGATAGATACCAAATTCCATTATTTATCGTCGAAAATGGATTTGGTGCTGTGGATACTTTAGAGAAAGATGGTTCCATCCATGACTCACAAAGAATCCAATATTTAAAATCACATATTGAAGCATTAGAAAAAGCAGTATCGTACGATGGTGTTGAATTGATTGGCTATACGCCATGGGGAATCATAGATATCGTGTCATTTACAACAGGTGAAATGAAAAAACGTTACGGTATGATTTATGTTGATTGTGATAATGAAGGAAACGGATCAATGAAGCGATATAAGAAAGATTCATTTTATTGGTATAAACATGTCATTCAAACAAATGGCGAAGAATTATAATAGATAAAGGAAGGAAACCACTCCCCCCCTACTAACTTAGTGGTGAACGATAGCCTGAATAATGGATACTTATAAAAAAGTTCCTTATTCGGGTTTTTTGTAAAAAGGAAACCACACTTGTGCATTTATGATTATATGCAACAAAAATTTAACATCTGCATTAACAGTGCAAATAACAACAACCTATATCAGTTGAACGTTTAAGAAAAGCCGCTTTATAAAAACAGCGGCTTTTCATTTTTTATGTATTCAATCTGTCACTGGAACAATATAATCTCCTTTAATCGGTTCAACCACTCCTTTAAATTTGATTCGCAGTGAGTTGCTGTTGAATAAATCCGGGCTGTCCATAACTTGAAAGTGGATATGCGCTTCACTTGAATTACCAGAGTTTCCGCATAATCCAATTACTTGACCCGCTCTCACTTTCTCTCCTGCTTGTACCTGGATTGTTTCATGCTTAAAATGAGCTAGTAAGCTGTATTCGCTCTGACCGTGGTCAATCACAACATAGTTTCCTGCCGGTTGCTCCGCGTTTGTTTCACCTATCGGATTATCATATATATTGTTTACTACTTTAACGATTTGCCCGTCTGCTGGTGCAACAACTTTTTGGCCAAACGCATAATAGTCTTCATTTTGCTTTCCGTCTTTATAATGAGTTGTTTCATTTTGTTTTCTTACCAAATCATAGGCATATCGCTGAGAATCAATTACATAATGGTAGTTCACCAATTGATTCGTGCCTCCCCAAAAAACGAACCACTCATCGGTAATTGGCATCCTATATTCATTTTTTGTTATGTTCATGTCGCTTTCTGGATACGCAGTTAGAGGTGCCAGCCGGAGGCTTACAATAACGTCATTTTCATTAACTACTAAACTAATCCCCTTTTCTCTGCTAAGGTCGATCCAAATGTATTGCTCAAGGTGCGGATTCAAGTAAAGGGCTGTTTCTAACCGGTACTTTTCTACCCCTTCATTAAATGCTTCGCTCACTTCAAAAAATTCTTTAAATGCTAATTCTTTTTGAAGCTCTGCACTCATATGTTCATAGATTTTCGCAAATTCACCATTTAAAAAATCAGCTGCAAACTCATCGGTAATCGTTGTCTTCATTACTTTAATCTCTCTATTGCTCATAATATCCCCCTTGTCAGAACATTTCAATACTTCTATCTATTATTTACAACGAATAAAATTAGAAAAAGTTTCAAATTTATGCTATAAATCTATTCATTTTTGAAAACAGTCACAAATATGCGGAAATTAGTATCAGCTACTGCCTCTAGCAATGGCATACAGCATCTTCATTCATTTTAAAAATGATTTGTTCTATGAATAAAACATAAAAATGAGTGAGAAATTTAATTCTCACTCATTTTTTGGTTAATCAAATATAGTACTTATCTAGAAATGCAGTAATAGCCTCATTCATTTTCCTAGTATGCTCATCATCGGGAAAATGGCTGATCGGATATGTTTTGCAGTCAACAAGATAAGGGATGATTTTTTCTGCTTGAACTGTCACCTTTTCACTCGGGAAAAAGGGATCTTTCTCTCCCGAAATAAGCAGAGTAGGCGCCACATAATGAACTAGCTCTTTGTGTTTAGTTAATTTCGGCATTTTATTTTCTAATTTTACTCGTTTAAATAATTCTCCAATCATCTCTTGATCTATGCTTTTCATGCTGCTTAATGACATAGTATTTGTGATGGCTGTTAAATATTTTTGGTTAGACGTCACTTTGTAGCGGATCATCGGCAACAGAATGTCACGAATCATCGTACGTTTTGAACCGAGACAAATTCCAGCTGGCGCCACAAGCACCGAACATGAAATTCGCTCCGGAAAAAATGCCGCTAATCGCAAAATAATACCCCCGCCAAATGAAGGGCCTATAAACGCGCTTTTTTTAAGGTTAAAGAAGTCCATTAAATCACAAATCCATAACCCGTAGCTGTTATCGCGTCCAGACACTCTTGCTTCATCACTGTAACCCGGATGTCCAATCGTATCAGGCGCGTACACACGATATTTTTTTAATAACGGCAAAAACCATGAAAGAGTCATCGGACTAATGCAGTTCCCGCCCTGTAAGATAAAAAGCGGCTGAGCATCTTTTGGCCCAGCTGCCAACACATGTGTTTTTCCAAAGCGCGTAGCGACATCATGTCTTTCGAATTCAATTTCAAATGTTTGCAGATATGTTTCGTAATAATGTTGAATCACCTGTTTATCGGATAATGATTTATAAATAGTATGTATCTTTTTCACCTTTTCCCCTGCCCTCGCCTTCGTATAAAAACGATTAACCTTAATCCTCTTTCCCACTTATCATTATTTGTTCTTTTTATTACATAGAATACTAGAATAAAAATATTTTAACAAACATTCACATTTTTGCAGTTACATAGTATACTTTTTATAACAAAATTCGGAAGGGGGTGAGGCCTTATGAAAATGAATGACACTGTTATGAGGCTTCACCCTGCAATTTATCTTTGAGTGTTGCGGGTGACAAAGCGATGGACAGTGAGTCCGTCGCTTTTTTTAAGCCTTTGATCAATACGAGGAGATGAAAAAATGAAAATAGGCTTAGTACGGCATTATAAAGTGAAAAAAGGCTTACCTGAAAAGCAGCTTTTAACAATAGCTGACTTAATTCGCTGGTTTGAAGAATACGATGCCTCAGATATTGAGTATGGAGAAACAAGCTTAGGTGATGTCGAGTGGAAACGATGCTTTGCTAGTGACTTGCCTCGTGCAAAGAAAACGGCAGAGCATATTTATGATGGAACTATCATGACGACAGAAGATCTTCGTGAACTTCCTTTGCCGATTGTATTTCAATCTAACACTAAGCTCCCCTTTTTTATATGGGTGATTTTCGTTCGGTTATTTGCAGTGTTAAATAAAAAAACGCGGGCAGATATAAAAGCGGCACAACTGCGAATCGCAAAAGCAGTAGATGCTGTACTAACTGAATCAGATGAAGACACTTTAATTGTCAGCCATGCCGGACTTATGAAATATATGCGAAAAGAGCTAATGAGAAGAGGCTTTAAAGGACCAAAATTTCGTACAGCAGCAAACGGACAGCTTTATCTATTTAAAAAGAAATCGTCTGAAAAAAACTATAAATCCCAATAGATTTTGAAATGGAGATGCTATGAATAGAAAAGAACAGACCTTACGCGCAAGGTCTGTTCTTTTCTATTCATATACATGAACCAATTGCTTTGTATACGGATGGCGGCTTTCAGAAAATAAGTCATGACTGCGGCATTCATCTACTGCGTTTCCGTCTTTCATAACCAGAATGCGATTGCTCATAAACTTCACTGCCGCTAGATCATGAGAAATAAACATGTATGACATACCAAGTGTCTCTTGCAAATCTTTTAATAAGTTTAAAATTTTTGCTTGAATGGAGACATCTAAGCTTGCCGTTGGTTCATCTAAAATAAGCAGTGATGGTTCGGTGCTAATTGCACGCGCAATAGCTACGCGCTGCTTTTGTCCTCCGCTCAATTCATGCGGATATTTATATAAATAATCAGATGGTAACTTAACCATTTCTAATAAATAAGCTCCTGTATCAGGTTTGCTTTTACGTACATACTGTAAAAAAGACGGATTGGCTTTTTTATAATAAGTAAGCGGCTCAAGCAATGAATCGATGATTGTAAGCTTAGGATTAAAGGATGCAGCAGGATTTTGAAACACAGCTTGCATACTCATCCTTGCTTGCTGCAGCTGGCGTTTTTTTAATTGATGAAGCGGCTGGCCGTGAAGGAAAATTTCACCTCTTGTTGCATTTTCTAATTGAAGCAAACATTTCGCCAAGGTACTTTTCCCGCTGCCGCTTTCGCCTACAATTCCTAAGCATTCTCCTTTGTCAATTGATAATGAAACAGCGTTAACTGCCTTACTTGCAGGATCGTATTGTTTGGTTAGATTGTTTACAGCTAAAATTCTTTCAGTCATCACACATCCTCCTTATTCAGACGGTTGTAAGCTGTTTCTCTTTTACATCTAAAAGGCGATCCGGGGTATTTTTTAACGATGGAACCGCTGCAAATAGCTGCTTCGTATAGCGATGGACGGGCGTGTTAAAAATGGCTTTTTTATCACCATTTTCAACAATTTCCCCATCTAACATAATGGCTACGCGGTCAGCATATTTCCGAACGTGCCGCAAATCATGTGTGATAAATAAAATCGAACAATCTGTTTCCATCTTTAATTCATTAAGAAGCGTAAGCACATTAGCTGCCGTTATGCTGTCTAATGCTGTTGTTGGTTCATCCGCAATTAACAGTTTTGGTTTTAATACGGTCGCTATTGCAATTGCTGCCCGCTGAAGCTGCCCCCCGCTTAATTGCGAAGGGTAACTTTTATAAACACGGTCTTCAGGTAAACCAACACGATTAAGAGCAGTTAAGATTACTTGTTTCCGTTCATGCTTACTATGCTTTTGATGCGTGTTAATCATCTCTTCAAACTGTTTTCCAATCGTTAAAAAAGGTGTAAATGCGCCTTGATAGTCTTGAAAAATATAGGATATCTCCATTCCGCGCAGCTTTTTATAATCCCGTTCACGATAGGAAGTAATATTCTCGTTCTGAAATAGAATCTCACCTTTTGTCACAGCTAGTCCACGAGGTAAAATTCCGCCAATCGACGACGCGGTAACACTTTTGCCGCTGCCGCTTTCTCCAACAAGCGCTGACCATTCTCCTTGCTGAATCGATAACGAAAGGTTTTTTACGATGGTGGTCTGCCGGCTTGCAATCGATAGATTATTTAATTGTAACAATGGCATTTCCAGCTCTCCTTTTTACCCTTTTACTTGAAAATGATCGCGCAATGAATCTCCTATCACATTGAACAATAACACGAGCACCATAATCGCAATACCAGGTATGTACATTAACTGCGGCGCATTATAAAAATAGGCTCGTCCTTCATTTAACATGGTTCCCCATTCAGGCGTTGGAGGCTGAGCTCCCAAGCCAATATAAGACAGTGAAGCAATCATTAAAATGATTTTCCCGATATCGACTGTCGCAAGGACAAGCACGTTGCCAATAATATGAGGAAACATATGCTTGATTAAAATTTGAAACGGAGATAAACCGTGAAGTGTCGCTAGTGCAACGTAGTCTTTTCCTTTTTCGCCTAACACTGTACTGCGGACTAACCTCGCATAGCCGACCCATTTAACAATGACAATAGCTAAAATTAAGTTCACCATTCCCGGGCCTAATAAACCGCTTAATACAATGGCCACAATGTAATCAGGAAATGCCATAAATGTATCGACAATCCGCATTAAAAAGCGGTCAATTCGTCCGCCGAAGAAACCCGATAATAGCCCAATTGGAATGCCGACAGCTAATGAAATCAATAAAATGAGAATGCTGGTCCCAATCGTAGTTTGCGCACCTGCCAAGATACGCGAAAAAATATCTCGTCCAAGGTGATCTGTTCCGAGCCAGTGAGCTGAACTGATCGGCTCCATTCTTTCTCTTATATTCACTTCTGCTGGATCTGATGCGATAAATAACGGACCTAATAACATGAACAAAAGAGCAATGATTAAGACAATAACAAGCGTCTTAAAAAGAGGAGAAGGCAATGGTTTTATTCGCTTCAACGATAATTCCCTCCTTTGATCTTAAGTTCTGGATTAATATAGCGATAAGAAAAGTCAACAAGCAGGTTAATGAACATAACGAATAACCCCATTAATAAAATATAGCCTTGGATAATCGGATAATCTCTTTTTACAATCGCATCGATTACAAGTTTCCCAACACCAGGGTAAGCAAATAAAACTTCGATAATCACGGTGCCGCCTAATAAACTTCCTAAGCTGACTCCCAAGACTGTAATCACAGGTGTTAAGCTGTGGCGAAATGCATGACAGAAAAAAATGCGAATATTGCTTAACCCGCGGGCTCTCGCTGATCGTATGAAATCTTGCCCTAATGTTTCAAGTAAGCTTGAACGCAATAGTCTTATATATACAGCAGACATTCCAAAACCGAGCGTGATAGATGGCAAAATTAAATGTGAAATCGAATCCTTCCCCATTGAAGGAAACCAGCCTAATTGAACGGAAAAGTATTGAATAAGCAATAGCCCTAACCAGAAACTAGGAACGGAAGCACCTAGTAATGAAAGAAAACGGCTCACATAATCAATCCACGAATGTTTGTATAAAGCCGATAATGTTCCAAGCGGAACGGCAATCATGAGCATAACCGCTAACGACGCCCCTGACAAAAGCAGCGTCGCCGGGAAATGCTTCATTAATTCGGACAACACAGGTTGATTTGTTGTGTAAGAATAGCCTAAATCAAACTGGAAGAAGCGCTCTAGCCACTTCCAGTATTGAATATAAATAGGTTCATTGAATCCCAGTTCTATCCGCAACGATTCAATTTGTTGTTCTGTAATTGCGACGTCTTCTACTTTTAGCATCTGCTTTACTGGATCTCCTGGTGCAAACTTCATAAAAATAAAGCTGACAAATGAAAGAACGAGCAAAAAGATGAACAATTCGAAGAGTCTTTTTCCCACTAATTTCATGATTACTTCACATCTAAATCTTTTGTAATCACGTAGTATTCACTTTTACTTGTAATCCAATTTTTCACGTGATCTTTGTATGCAACAAAGTTATTTGGATGAACAATGGAAGAATGCAGTGTTTCTCTTTCGATAACTTCTCCAGCGTCTTTTGCTAATTCGCTTCGTTTAGCCTCTTCGACTGTACGATTTAATTCACTGATCTTGTTCGTTAATTCTTCATTCTCAAAATGGCCTACATTAAATGCGCCGCCGTCCATGTAGACCGAATTTAAAAAGTATCCAGAATCTCCGCGCGGTGCTGTGACTAAGCTATACGTAGCGATAGCCCAATCATCATGTGCTGCCATATATTCATCAATATTTTCAACTTGCTGAATATCCACTTTCACTCCAATTTTTTTCGCTTCTGATTGAAGCAGTTGTGCCATTAATGGCAGTTCTGGACGGAATGAATACGTAATAAGCTTAAACGATAATTGCTTGCCTTCTTTTACTGCTTTTCCATTCTTAATTTCATAGCCAGCTTTCTCTAAATATGCTTTTGCTGCCTCTGTGCCAAATTTCTTTTTGGGCGTTTCAGCCGCAAATGGGAAGTCTGTTAGAAATGGTCCTTCTGCTATTGTTGCTTGTCCAGCTAATGTATAGTCCACGACTTCTTTTCGATCTAATAACACATCAAACGCTTTACGAACATTTTGGTCTTTAAACGCTTCAACTGCTGCATTGTAAAGAAGCATTTGTGTGCGTAAGCTTGGCACTACATCTACAATCATTGACTGGTCAGCTTTTAATGTTTCTAGACTTTCAACTGCCGGACGATAGACAATATCTGCTTCACCAGATTGAAGTGCTGCTGTTCTGGCGTTGGCATCTTCATTGAAGGTTAATGTCACTTTATCCAGTTTCGGCTCGCCATCCCAATAATTTTTATACTTTTTCAGCTCCAGCTTGCTGTTTGGAGAAGATGAAACGACTGCAAACGGGCCGGTTCCTACTGGCTTCTTTTCAATATCCGCCTCAGTCACATCGATTATTGAGGTATTTGGATGAACAAGCTCCGTCGGCAATGTTGGCGATGGTTCTTCAGTTGTAATCGTCAATGTCTGGCCTTCTGCTTTCATTTCTTTAATTTTTAATGCGCTTTTCATTGCTTCACTTACTTTAATTGTCCGGTCCAGTGATGCTTTTACAGCTTCTGCATCTACTTTATTGCCATTTTGAAATGTAATGCCATCGCGAATTGTGAAGGTCCATGTCAGCCCATCATCTTCAGTTTTCCACTCTTTTGCCAGCCACGGCTCCACTTTTAAATCCTCTGTCGTTTTCACCAACGTTTCTGTAATTCCAGCTCTAATCGGTGTATAATTCAATTGCGGATCTAATGTATCACTTAAAAAATTAGACAAAAATGTTAATGATTTTTCTTCATTCTTTTCTTTGCTTTCAGTTGCTGAGTTCGTACTTGAGCATGCAGCCAACATACAAAGCAATAAACCAATTATTATACTAAACTTCCATTTGTTTTTGTTCATACTGTTTCTCCTATCATGTTATGATTTAACTGCTTGCGGCGCCTTCATTACTGGCGCTTTTTTTCTTCGTGATAAGGCAATGCACCCTGCTACAATAAAGCCTGTGCCAATGATTGTCAGGATACTTGGAATCTCAGCCCAAAACAAAAAGCCCCAGAACGCATTAAACACAATGCCGATGTAACGTGTAATCTCGACGACTACGACATTTTCATGAGTGAATGCTTTTGTTAAAAACACTTGGCCGAGTAATGACACGACTCCGATACAAATAAGGTAAAAGAGTTCAATTGGTTCTGGCATGACAAAGCTGTTCCACATAAGCGGAACCGATACAACCGTTGCTGTCGCTAAAAAATAAAATACAATTTCATAGGAATGATGTGTTTTGCTTAAATAGCGAATCGATGTAGCGGCTCCGGCTGCAAACAATGCACTTAACACACCGACAAGTGCATACACAGAAAAGCTGGAGTAGCTAAAAGGATTAATGACCAGCATTGCGCCGATAATCACAAGCGGCAGTGTGGATAATACTTGCCTAGATAATTTTTCTTTTAAAAACACCGCTGCTAAAAGAATTGCAAAAAATGGTGATAAATGTGCGAGTATGCTTGCATCTGCAAGCGGGATTTTGGAAATCGTATAAAAATAAGCAAGCAAATAAAGAGCTCCTAATACACCTCTTAACGCAAGCATTGGTACACCCTTTCTTGAAAACACAACACGGCTTTGCTTCATAAACACATAAATAAGAATTGTTCCGATTATACTTCTAAAAAAAACTACTTCTGCAGCTGGAATCGATAAACTAACTGCTTTTACTAACGCATTCATCACACTAAAGATAAGTGAAGAAAAAATGGCTAGTATAACTCCGTTTTTCACTGTTACACCTTCATTTCATTTATAATGACACCTATTTGTTCATTTATCTTTTGCTCGCACCTGTTAAAATCAAAGTCAACATGATCGATTTGCTGAATAAATGCTTCAAATATCGCAATGAGTTTTCTAGCTTCAGGCATCGTTACATGCAATGCTTTACCTAGCTTGTACAAGAATTTCACTTTCTTATAATCTTCTAATGGAATTCTTGGTATTTTCATATATCCATTCTCTTCCCGCTTTGCTTGTATATAGGAAACCGCAGAAAAGTCAAAGTAACGGCCATGTTCATCCGGAGTTGAAAACGGATCAATTAAAATGGCAGAATAGCGAATGTAAAGCAAATACTCTTGTTTCATTTGATCATATTCCATAAAATTCTCAATATCATTTCGCGATAATGTGACTTCATGTACAGGGTAATTATCATCGTTCAGAAACTTTAACAGATTGACAGGCCGAGCATTAAATTTTTCAATTAAAGCTGAAATCTCTTTCCATAATAAAACCATAGAGCGAATCACATGCTGGGTAATCGGCCCTTCTGGATATAATTTGTACATAAATTTGAGCGAACGCTCTTCCTTAAAAATTTCAGCTAATGAAAACTCCGTTAAAAAAAGCGGCGGATGTACATACATCGTAATGCTTCTCGCCTCCGCTTCGACCGGCTGCTTTACTATCATGCATTCGATCGATAAAGATTTAATAAATTTGCAGATTTGAAAAAGAATCTCACTGTTTTTCAGACAAGATGATACATATAAACGTTTCTTTACTGCCTTTGTAATCACCTTACTTACAGTTTGCTGATTTGCAAATTTGGTCGCAGCATAATATGTGGATATGCTAATGACATCCATTGAAGGCGGCACTTGACTTTTTACAAGCTGATTGTCACCAATACCAGGTGCTAATAGGATAATTCCTTGAGCTTTCGTTAAACGCTCAAACGGAATCGCATGAACTACTTCTTGATACACATCATTTGGTGTGCAGAACATTATTAAATCCCATGCATCTTCAATCGCTTCATAGTTTTCATATAACTGTTTAATTTTAGCACTCCCAGCCATATGTGTGAGTTCCGCTTTTGATGCGCTAGCCTTTATCGTGTAGCTGTTGTCGATTAACTCTCGTTTCAGCTGGTCAGTGTGAGCGCTTGAACGATTCATGATTCCGATCGAAGAAACACCGTTATTTGTTAGATTAATTGCTGCTTGAATTGCGGCCGGACCTGCTCCAACAAGCAGTACACTATCTATTTTATTAAAGTTCGTTTTAACCATATAAACCCTTTCTGCAGCTTTTTTATACACATATACCTGCTTTGTTTAAAATGATGGTATCGTAGATTGCCTCATTCTCTCTTGTTTTTGTCTGAATCCATTCATTTGACAGCTCATTTTTAAATGGGTAATTAAAAACAGACTTCAATCCGTTTCCATAGCGGACAATGACGCTTGTAGCCGGTTGAACAAAATCTTTTAAGCAATTTAACACTTCCATTTTATTTTGAACTAATGAAGCAATGATAATATGCGTCGCTTCTTTCGCATATGCTAATGTATGTAACTCTTCACTTGAAAATTTGACCGTAGAATGCAAGCCGGATAACTCCGTTAGTTTTCTTGCTAATTGGATGGCTTCACCATCAATATCTACGCCCATAACGTGCGCTCCTGTTTCTTTGGCAATTGTCAGCGCGGTTGTAGGAAATGCACCAGAGCCAATGAACAATACTTTTGATTCCTGATTAATATGTAATTCATCCATTTCTTTACGGACCGAAACCGACAGCTGATCAATATATTCACTCATATCAAACTGACTGTGATACGTACAAAGTGATTGATATTTCTCCATATCACATAGCGCTTGAACGGCCGTTTCCCGCAATTGTTCACAATAGCACTGAATTTCTTTATCCTCTCCCCACTCGTTCCACTTTTGGATATTTTCTTCACTTAAGATAAATTGACAAAGCAAATCAAGCTTTTGATGCAAAATGCCAAAACACTCTTTGCACTCCTTCACATACTGAAGCAGCTCGCTGATCTCGTAATCTAATGATTTTAACGAAAGCAGCAGTTCATATCTTTCCTTCATTGACATCCCTCCTAAAAAAGGTAAATCGTAATACTTACTATTTACCACTTAGAGTTTACTGTCTTTGATTTTTTTTGTCAATGATTATTTTCCAAATAATCTCTTATTAGCAGAATAAAGTAGATTTCGTCCGATAAAAAGTATTTAGAAAAGATTTAATAAAAATTTATAAAAACATTTTTATTAAGTAAATAAATTATTGTAACACTGGATAGGCTACACTTGGTTGGACAGGATTTTTAAGGTCAAGTAAACTACAGATACTACATTAGAGGAGAATTGACCATGTCCAAAAGAGAGCGTCGAACGTTCACACCAGAATTTAAACAACAGATCGTACAGCTGTACAAAAATGGAAAACCTCGAAAAGAAATTATTCGAGAGTATAACTTGACTCCTTCTTCGTTAGATAAGTGGTTGAAACAAAGTCAAGAAACAGGCTCATTTAAAGAAAAGGATAACCTTACGCCCGAACAAAAAGAACTGATGGAACTACGCAAACGAAATAAATAATTAGAGATGGAAAATGACATTTTAAAGCAAGCCGCGCTGATACTAGGACGAAAGTAAATGTGATTAAACAAAATCGACACAAATACTCGATATCAGCAATGTGTAAAGTCCTACAACTTCCTCGAAGCACGTATTATTATGAAGCGAAAGTAAGGCAATCAGAGGATGAAGTGACAACAAAAATCATCGAAATCTTTCACTTAAGTCGGCAACACTATGGTACTCGTAAAATCAAGGTGAACTTAAAAAAGAAAGGATTTATCATTTCTAGGCGCCGAATTGGTCGGATTATGAAAGAACAAGAGTTAGTCTCTTCTTATACAGTCTCTCAATTTAAACCTCATTCGACAAAGTGTAATGAATCTGTTGAACAAAACAAAGGCAATCGAGCCTTTCATCAAGAAAAGGAAATGGCCGTGATGGTCAGTGATTTAACATATGTAAGAGTCGATAAAAACTGGCACTATGTATGTGTATTTGTCGATCTCTTTAATCGAGAAATCATCGGTTATAGTACAGGTCCAAACAAAGACGAAGCCCTTGTGTATCGTGCCTTTGCTTCCATTAAGAAGGACTTGCGAAAGATTCAATATTTCCACACAGACCGTGGGAATGAATTTAAAAATAAAATTATTGACGAAGTGCTAGAAGCGTTCCAGATCAAGCGATCGTTAAGTATGAAAGGCTGCCCTTACGATAACGCCGTGGCAGAAGCAACCTTTAAAATTATTAAGACAGAGTTTAGCACGAAGCCCTTGTGTATCGTGCCTTTGCTTCCATTAAGAAGGACTTGCGAAAGATTCAATATTTCCACACAGACCGTGGGAATGAATTTAAAAATAAAATTATTGACGAAGTGCTAGAAGCGTTCCAGATCAAGCGATCGTTAAGTATGAAAGGCTGCCCTTACGATAACGCCGTGGCAGAAGCAACCTTTAAAATTATTAAGACAGAGTTTAGCATTTTACCAGTTTAGAAGAATGAACAAGAGAATTATCTGACTATGTAAACTGGTTTAATTACATTCGCATTCACGGAACATTGGGTTATGTGAGTCCGATCGAATACAAACGGAAGCACCTTAAAAAAGTTGTCTAGTTTAGCGTTGACAATCCAAATCCCTTTTATAAGCTTGTTGATTCATTAAAAAGGATATAACTGCAAAATAAAAGAGAATAGTCATAGATATAAATATTTATCTCTAGTTTATATCATGTATAAAAACATCATGCTTCATGATTAGATTACATTATTCCTAATTGCTTTCCTTGTCACAATTCTACTAAAGTGTAAAGTAATTTACGGCATACTATCACATCTCAAAATCATATCATTCTACAAAAGAAAAGCTACATTCACCACAAAAATATCGGTCACACTCTGGTCATATTTTGGTCATACACTACAGAAAATCAACGGAAACTATAGTTCATTTACATTTCAAGGATCCCCTTAAAACCTTGATATAGAGGCATTTCTGAACATGTTAGAAAACTACAGGAAATTTCATTTCCCACGCTGGCAGAGACAAAATCTCTCTATAACTATTTCTCTTTAGAGATTGTGTGAGTTGTTATGACATCTGTTTCCTTCCCTTTGTAGGTTGTGCCAATGACGCCTAGAATAATTGTAATCGCACCAATGATATGAAAATAGTGAAGCTGTTCGTGCAAAATAGCGACTCCGGCGGCAATGGAAATCAATGTGGCTAAGTTTGTAAAGACACTCATTTGCGATGCTTGTATCGTCGCGAGTGCATAATTTGATAACAAAGCGGTTGCAAGTGATGACAGAATGCCTAAATAAGCAACAGCTAGTAAAAAATCAATTTGTGTCAGCGGCATCAAAAAAGTATGTAAGGTATTCGCTTGCTGGTGCATTATAAGTGCCGCACTGTTGAATGAAAGAAAACCAACGAATATCATGATGTACGTTAGTTCAAATACCGAATATTGCTTCATTGCTTTTCTAGCCAGCACATTGTACATTGCATTTGAAAGTGCGGTAAAGAGAATGAAGACCGCTCCTTTTAGACTGTCTGATGTTACATCTAACCCTTTCATAATAAAAAGATATGCAACTCCTGCAACTGATAAAATAATCGCTGCTTTTTGAAGTTTCGTAGATGTTTCGTTTAGAAAATAAGCGGCTAATAGTAAGGTGAAAACTGGAACAGTAGCCTGAATAATGCCTGCTTCTGATGAGGATGTGTATGCAAGACCGAATGCTTGAAAGCCAAAAAAGCTTGTTGGAAACAAAAGAGCTAAAGGTAACATAGCTAAAACATCTTTCCACTTTATCATGACTTTTTCTTTTTTAAATAAAATAAGGATTGATGCTGCAATAAAAGACAGGGTAAAACGATGAGCTAATGTATCAAGCGGGGTTGCGAACGTTAAAGCAATTTTAACAATCATGAGCGCAAAGCCTGTAATTAAGGCATATAACAACGCTGCACTATATGCTTTTTGAATAGCGGACAAAAAAGCATCCCTCCTTATCTACCCCGATTCAACGGGCAGAGCCTTTACCTTATTATACAAAAAAGAAAAGGCATCTATGGCCTTTTCTTGTAATGTGATTAATGAATATACTCATTTCCTGCTAAATTAGTATAAATTCCCTTCATGTTTAAGGTTCTCCTTAACAATCAATATTCTAGGACACTATTCTATCTTTAAGTTGTTTATCATTTAAATTGAGAATCCTACGATTCATTAACCAAAAGTTTGATAATACTAAAATTATACCTGCTAACATTAAAACTTTTTGGACACCTATAACATCGCTCAATACTCCTGCACATATAGCTCCTAATGGAATTGTTCCCCATGTAAGCATGATCATCGTTCCACTTACTTCTCCTCTGATGTGGGAGGGTACAACGATTTGTTGAACTGTTACCCTAGCCACACTTCCTATACTTCTTGCGGTAAAGAAGCAAATACTTCCTGTTACAAAAAGAATGACGCCCATTTTTTCATGGGCAAAGCTTGCTAGAAGTAAGCCACAGCTTGGTATTATGGGACCAAATACCATAATTTTTATTACACCGAACTTTTTTATTAATTTTGGAGTTATAAATGAGCCTAATAAGGCGCCTATACCACTTAAAGAGATTACTATTCCAGTAAGATAAGTGGAAAAACCTAAATTTTCCACTAAAAAGATTACTACCATGGCTGTATATATTGAAATTGAAAAATTAATGGTCCCTGTAGTAAGGACTAGATTCCTAAGAATATTATTTGTAAATATATACTTTACATTTTTTAACCTTTTATTCTTTTTAACTTCTTTGGTTAAATTTTCATAATCAGAATTTACATTCTTGGGTTTAATATATGTTTTAATTCTTACTATAGATAAGCTTGATATGATTAGACATATAGTTATAAGTAAAAGTGTCCATGAGATACCTAGTTTATCTATTGAAAGTCCTCCTAGAAATGGGCCAATTAAATTTGCACTAGACTTTGAAAATTGGATTACCCCATTTATTTCTGATAACTTTTCGCTACTATATATGTCAGGTATCCATGCAGTAATTGTAGTTTCAATTATAACTACGAATAGACTAATCATACATATAATTAAGAAATAACTTACTTTATTTAAATTTGAAGATACAATGGAGTACGAAAATAAACCAAAACATAAAGCTTTCATTAATAATGAAGTTATAATTACTTTCTGCCTGTTCCATTTATCAGCTATTAATCCTGCTATATAACCAAATAATAAATAACCTATTGAAGAGAGTGAAATAGCTACTCCAATTAATGAATTATTTAATTCCAAAACTTTAATTCCTATTATAGGAATTATTAATATTAACCCCTCTACTGATATATATCTTAGTGTTTCCTCTGTACCTATTTGTAGATCCCGGAATTTATTTTCCATATATCCCCTATTAAAATACTACATTTAAATTATTTTCTACATTTTTATTAGGATGTATATTAGTAAAGAAGCTATCTATATCCTCTAAAAGAATATCTTTTTCTACATTGTAATCTTTGGCAATTGTATTAGCTATATCATCCCGAGTATATCCTTTGAAAGCCAGATTAAATAACGACAATCCAACTTCATTTTCTATAATATGAAAAACATCTTTCTCACAGTTATGAATCATATTAATTTCAGGCCAAAATCTATAATGTCTTGCAATCCAGGCTGGAGAGTCCTTAACAGTTTCATTTAGTAATATATAAGGCTCTCTAGCCTCGTTAAGATACATTTTTACTGATTCTCTACTAAGTACAGCATCTAAGTAAGCATTTACGTCTTCACTTTCTACTTCAATATTCCATCCTCGAATTTGCTGAGCCATTGGTGAGAACATTGCATCAGCCAACGAGAAATTTCCAAATAAAAATTTACCATTCCACCCTTTTTTCACTTTTCTTTTCAATGTGCTCTCTAACAAATCTAAAGTCTCATGTAGTTGTTCATTAGTCTCTTCCGAAATGCTATGTTTATCATTTTTTCTAAATGAGTTCGCATAAGACATGCCACTCATTAAAGGCAATAGATCTGCATGAATGTGACTGCTAAAAACACGAATATCACTTCTTTTTATAATATCGTCACTTAACAAACTGGTATATTCAGTAAATTCCTCTTCTAAATATTCCGATATTGATAAAACATCACAAATTACAGCTCCGGTATCACTATCAATTAAAATAGGAACTCTCGGTAAATGCTCAACAATGCTATTCCTTAAAAGCTTAGTACTATCTAATTTTAACAACTGGGTAACTTGACAACCACAACCTGATGCTGGCTCCTTTGGTAAATCATATTCATCCTTTGCATTTATAGGTATAAGTCCGTTATCAGTAAATTTAATAGGCCAGTCTAAACCAGCTACTACCTCCTGATAAGGAACTTTCTTTTCCTTTAAAATTATAGAAGCTCGCATTGACCAAGACGAAAACTGCTTATCTCCAATAATTAATGTTAACACCTTTACAACACTCCTTTAATATTATGATGAACAGCTTGACATTTGTTCTTCTGTAGTTTCAAAAAAATGTGGTAAATGACAACCACCTCGACAGCTCTCTAGCTGACTGCAGCCAATACAGGTTTTTCTTGGTCTAAGAACATCTGATATTTTTTGAGTCATAGCACCCCATATATTCTTAATACCGTCATTAACTGCATCACCAAAAAATACATTGCTATGTGGACAGTGTCTTAGCCTACCATCAAAGGATATACTTCCCCAGGTCAACCCAGCTTCGCAATGACCTGACAGCTGTCGTTTTCTTAATGGTAAAGTGGGGTCATCACTGCTTAACGGTGTATCTTCATTAGAAGTACACATTTTCTGTCCACATGGCCATGCTACTATTAAATCCGTGTACTGTTGCTGGAGTTTATCTATCTCTTCCATTAATGGCATCATATTTTCAATAGGTACCCCATATACATCGTCATTTTTACCTGTTGGTACATAGCGCATTACACTAAAATGCCTTGCTCCATTATCATAGGAATCCTTCATAACATTAATTGCACCATTAAAATTACTTTTTACTAAAGTTAGCTCAACTACTACTTCAATATTTAACTTAGCCAGTAGTGCAATGGCATCAATAGCCTTCTGATAAGCCATTTTATGTCCTGTTAACGCATTGTGAACAGTTTTATCACCATGTAAAGAGATTAAAACGGTTCCTACATTATATTTTTGAAAACGCTTAGCCAATTCAATATCTAGAAAATGTCCATTAGTAAAGACTACTTGATATAAACCTAGCCTACCTCCATACTCAAGAATTTCTTCTATGTCTGGATGTAACAAAGTTTCACCACCACTATAACGCACCGTAAAACAACCATTTTCATTACATTCATCTAAAATTTTAAAAATTTTCTCCTTTGAAAGATGTTTTTGAGGTAACATTTTGATCTTCTGTTTAACATCTGCATCAGTTAAATTCGGGTCTATTTTCCATACGTTGTAACAAAAACCACAGTTCCAGTTACATAAAGAAGTCACTTCTATCTCTATGCGTAAAGGAAATTCTAATAATGATTCGTGTTTCTTTTCAATATCCCACTCCCAAATATTTTCTTGATGTTGGATAAGGCTAAATAAAAAATCACTTAAATCGTTATTTAGCTCTTGTTCATCTACATCATATTCATTTAGAATATAATTTTTTACGTACTCAAGATCATAATTCTGTGTTAATAACGAGACAATTAGGATTCCTAATTCATTCTCAATCCTATGTATTGTCCCTGTTCTACTATTAAACAACATTCCTACGTCTTCTCTAAATTTCAAACTTTTTATTTCTTCTATAATAGTCAAAATTTCATTATATTCTAAATTCACACTAACTTCCTCCTCTTTAAAAGTTAAAAATGAAGAGAACAAGTTTCCCTGTTCCCTTCATATCTCTTTACCTATTAGTTACATTGTAGAGCTGGTGCTTTACCCGATTTTACAGTTGGACGTTTATAACCTTTTTTAGCCATCGTAATCCCCCCATTCTATTATGTGATAACATCAGTATAAATAAGGTCTATATACAAAAATATCAATATGGATATTTCTGTATATTAAATATAATAAATAATTTGAATTTTTTGAAATGTAAATATTACTAAAAAGCGATTTAATTAAATTGAATTATAAATTTACATAAATTGTAAAAACAATACACAACATGTATTACTATTAAAATTTTCTGAATATTTTATATTCTAAAAGGAATTATTAAATGTATTATTTGTCTTAAGAGAAGGCAACCTTATTCATTTTATAATCAATAAGTCCTAAAATAATAAATAGTTCTTAGATAAAAATATTTATCTTAATTAATTTTGTGAGAAAGTAATTAATTAAGATATTCCTTTTAATGTCTTTGTTACAGTAATGCGGGTTTATACGTCAATTTTAATCAAACTTTATTTTATCTCTACAAAAACAACGACTGTTCGATATTTAAGAGGCCGTTCTTCGAGTGACTGTTTCAAATCAAGATTTTCATAATGGTCTTCATGGCCTTCTTGCTTCCATTCGATGGTTTCATCATCCATAACGGTGACCTTTTTCTTTTTCCGGAGCACGTCTAAGGATGTATTCACAACAAACCGGTAAAACCATGCCTTGATCATTTTTGCATCATGCACTTTATGTTTTGTTGCTAATGCTTTTTGAATCGATTCATGAACGATGTCTAGCGCATCTTCCTTTTTTTAAATACGTATCTTGTTTTTACAGTTATTAAACGCATGGCTAAGTGAAAAAGTTTGAATTAATTTTGAGGAAATTTTAAGAAATGTATGGTTGAAAAAGAAAAAACAAAGCCCTAAGCTAGACTTTGTTTTTCTAAACTGCTTCAATCTTTATTTTACGGTGTTTTTCTTTCGTGCTTTCGATTACGGGAAAGAATCGGACAGCCAAAAACTCAGTGATCAATTGACGGGATAAACGAAGACAAGCGGCTGCTATTCATTGATGAACCAATTTGTTGATGACGAGTTTTCATTTCTCAATTATTTGAACATGTTTAGAAAGAACCTGTTCGCGGCCTCATCTAACCCCATTAGAGAATGAGCTCTCACCCGCTGATGAAAGCTTCACTTTATTTAAACATAGGCGAATACAGGAATTAGTCGATTCAATAAGCTCTTTATTTCCTTTTTTTAAGCGAATCTCTAATGCATGCTGAAAATAGTGATGTGCTTTTGAAACATTTTTCTGATCTAACAAACATTTTCCGTAATGCTGATAAACAAAATCTTCATATGTATGTAGGGATGAATCATTTTGAAGCTGTTTAATGAGGTGCTTGAATACATCATTTGCTTTCGTCCAGTTTTCTTGCCAGTGATATGTATGTGCAAGTCGTATTGTATTCACAAACGCATTTATGTAATCATCATGACGTTCACATAAGTAAATAGCTAGCTGAAGATGCCTTTCACTGCTAGATAGTTGAAAAAGGATTCGTTCATACACGCCAATATAGCCATACATCTTTGCAGCTTTCATCTCATCTTCTTTTGAAATTGCTTTTTCTTTTAAATAAGCAATCCCTTTTTTCATTTCAGCTTCATTTACCGGTACTTCTCGAAGCTGCTTATTAAATCGATAGTTCATATTAAAAGGAATATTGTCTATGTTCATACACGCTCCCTTCTATATAGAATAGATATTTTTTCTATTTTCCCTCTTATGAGTAAGATTAATCAAAAATTCAGGTTATTTTTCTATAAAAATAGAACGTCATGCATAGTGAAGCAGCTGAAAGTACCTTTACATAAGCTTTTATGCTTAATTAATCCTACTAGTCTTAGCTTTCATCAACTCTAGACACCTTTTTTGACAAGCAGTAAGAACGCACTGCCTCAAGCTGTGAAGAGATGAAGAAAACCTCACGGACGGAGGTTTCACTTTGTTTACACATAACGTTCTGTTTTCCTTATATATCCATTTTATCACATTTACTAGCTAGGTAAAGATTAACCCGCTGTTTTCATGTAGAAAAATGGTTTTTTGTTAATATAATTGATTCCTTCTGATTGGAATCCCATGCGCTCATACAGTTGCTTTGCGCGTTCATTGTGATATTCCACATTTAAAGTAAGCGCTAAATGCCGGTTTGTTGCTTCTTGTAAGGCATACTGCAGAAGTGCTGTCCC
The DNA here is from genome assembly GCA_008180335.1 of Priestia megaterium. Classification (GTDB taxonomy): domain Bacteria; phylum Bacillota; class Bacilli; order Bacillales; family Bacillaceae_H; genus Priestia; species Priestia megaterium_B. The sequence goes on along the minus strand of VTEF01000002.1, from coordinate 810,652 downwards.
AATTCCTTTTCCTTGATAAGATTTATCGACTGAAAGTGAATCAATGTAAAAATCACCGCTTTTCGTCTCCACATCCGGCTGCCAGTTATCATCGTTCAGTTTTTCTCTCACATAGCTTATGATTGGCTCATCAAGGTATTGTGCTTGCTCCCCTTCGTAGCAGACCATAACTCCGACAATTTTATTTTCCTCTTCAGCAACAATAATTTGGTTATAGCTGTAGCGGTTATGTTCAGATTGAATATAGCTGCTAAGCATTTCAAGCGCTTCTGCTTTTGTTTTTGTAGCTGTATGTGAACGGGCGATGTCATCTAACATTTCATACAAAAGTGCAGCGATATCAGCTGCTTCATGCTTTCTTGCCTGTCTAATATTCACGTTTCTCAAACTCCTTTAAATTTGTTCCATTATCTACTCTACCATGAATTACAAATAAGAAAAGAAATATGATGTTTTCTGAAATTACTGTATACTTAATCTATAAATCAAAACGACTGGATGATGGTTGATTGACGAAAAAAGAGCGTAAAAAGTGCAGAAAATCAAGAGATCGTTTTACATTAGCTGACTTCTTATTTGAATTGCTCATTGAATTGCCTCAACTGTTTATTTGGCCATTCCGTTTACTTTTTAAAGGAGTTCGCTTGCTTTTCAAAGGATTATTTGCTGCGACTTAATAAAAAAGACGCCCCTTGCGCATAACCTGTCAAGTGGACAATGTTTTTCTTGTCTACCTGCAGAGGATAATTTCACATAGGGCGCCTTTTTTTATTAGCCTGTTTTAATGAAAAAATGTCTCTCTTTCTTTGTTTACCTGGCTTTTCTTCTGTTCTTTCCTGTAATAATAAATCGTTGTTATAATAAAAATTCCCGCTAATTCTACTATAACGGCTGATGTCATGAAGATCGCCCCTTCCATTGATCATTAGCATAGAAAATATACAATTTTTTTCGATCTAGCAGAAGCAGAATAAAGCACATGACGGTTAAAACGGTGCTTAAATCTTGTACGCCAATTTGAAAGCAATAATTGATGACCATTACGTTTAAAATAATTGGAAAATAGCACAAGGCTCCTAAAGTAGCCGTTCTGGGAATCATAATTAAAATAGCGGCGATTACTTCACCGAGCCCAATGAACACTTCATATGCTCTTGAATAGCCGAAAAATGTCCAAGCCATCACAAACCCTTCACTGTTCAGTTTCATCGCTTCTGGAGATGGTTCACCAAATTGACCAAATGTTAATTTAGCTAATCCATACAATAAAAACATCAGTCCTAAAAAGAGACGAAACGTTGCTGGAATCGATTGCTGGACAGCACGTGTTAAATTTCCTTTTTTCAATTTTCACCCTCCTGTTCATCGCTTAAAAACCTGCTGGACAATTCAGCTGTGGGAATCATGCATTGAGCATTCTTCTTAAACAAGCGATAACGATGCCTTGCGATCCATTTATACACGATATCTCTCAGCGGCTTTGGTATAAGAATGAAAATATAAAGCGTTTTCCATAAACCGTTTAACTTTTTACAGATTCGGAGTACAGCAGTCGATTCTGTAAATATTTTTTCTTTTTCCATTAATACAATTGAATTTGGGTTTTGAGGTAAGATATTTTTAGCACGTAACTGTTCAGCTATGTTTGACTGCAAAGATGTAAATTGGAAGCATCCCTTAGGATCGTTTTTAATAATGAATTGTACAGACCGATTACAGAAATTGCATTCTCCGTCAAAAAAAACAATGGAATCCTTGTCGTAATCCATCTTTTCCCTCCTCTCTCAGCAGTTTCTTACTACCATTTTATAAATTTATTTCCAACACAAGATAGTCATCAATCTTACAGTTACCTTACATTTTCGTAAGGTTTCATTTCAGAAGCATCCATATAAAATGCTAATTACAAACAAAAAAGAAGACCGTTCGTTAAACTGGTCTTCTTTCATCCTTAACTTTTTGATTTACGATATCCTGCTTCAACAGCCTCTTCTTCAGAGCAAAACCATTGAATATTGTTCATAGTCTGGTTGTAATGTGCCCCTTCAGGAACGTGATAGACCTTTGAATTTTTGTTGCCTTTAATCTTGCCTTCACAACGCTCATTTATTTCAGTTGACTGACTAGAAGATGGTTTAGAAGATGAAGCAGCCGAGCCCGTAGAAATTTCTGTGTTGTATCCTTTTTCTTCTACATAGTTTTCAATGCTCCAAATTCCTTTTTTACTCTTTTTTGCTTTAGTTTGCCCTTTACGGAAATCATCTACATACTTCGTGTTCGGAGGAAAAATAGCCAATCGCGCCAAGCCTTTTGCAATTAATTCCTGATTAAACAGTTCATTATCAACCCAGACATATGCAAGCAATCGTCCATATTGATCGCGTTCTTGGACATCAAACTCCAATGTGACTTCTTCACCATTCAAACGACTTTTCGTATATTCCGATGCTTCTGGCCCAAACGGCTGCACATTCAGCTGCGGGTGCTTTGTTTCTGGTGTATCCACTAAAACTAAACGAACGGTTTCTTCTTTTCCATCTAACAGCGTTACCTTCAACGTATCACCATCAACAACACGAGTTACTTTTCCAGCAACTCCGACGATATCTTCTCGCTTTGCCTTTATTTCTTTTTCGACCTCGTCACCAGCTTCTTTTTCACTCGGTGTTTGTACAGTTTCATTCTGTTCTTTTTTATCTGCTGTTGATTGCGAATCATTTGCCTCATTAGCACAGCCACTAAAAACAAGCGCTAACGTAATGGCTAACAATGCAGCGATAATTCGGTTCGTCCCTTTCATTTAAAAAATCCTCCTCTTTCTCATCTCAGTCGATTTCTAAAAGTAAAAAACTCGCGAAAAGCGTTTCACGAGTCTTTCGTCGCAACGGTCGTAAAAAATTGATCATAAGATGTTAAATGGTAGTCTGCTTCAATTGCATCATTTTGAAATGCGCATGTTCGAATTTCCAATTCACGGGCTGGTTTTAAATCCAGTTCGCGATCTCCAATCACTAAGTCTATACTATATTTGTTATGAAGGTATGCATACGCGCCAGTATCTGGTTTGCGTTTGTATCCATCATCTTTTGTAATGATTTCCGTAAAATAATGATCCATGTTAAAAAATGCTAAAATCGCTAATGTCGATTCTCGAGATTTATGAGTGACAATGACATTTGTATCTGCCCATTTCAGTACCTCTTCTACGTGAGGAAATGCCGGCTTATCTTTTGGATCGATTTTTTGCTCTACTACATGAAAATGTTCATCAAATAATGTTTTTTCAATGTTAAAGTGTTTAATTGCTACTTCAGAAGAGATTTTCATCTGCTTTAAAATTTCTTCATCTGGTATCGTTTGATCTGGCAACAGCTCTTTGAAAGCCTTCACAATTGTTGGATATGTATCAAAGATTGTTCCATCAAAATCCCATAAAATGTTCATCATTTTCGCCTCTCTTTTTAAAAGCCGTTATAATCATACCAAAATTTCTATACGTTGTCATTCGAATTTAAAATTCGTTTTCGTTTTCTATTTACACCTAATATTCGTTTTTCGTTTTTTGTTGTGTTATTTCTATTTCTTCGGATACAATAGATGTAACAGCTATGTTTTCACATGAATTCTACCTTTATAAGGAGGATTGCACGTTGAATACAAAAAATGACGAAAAAATACATGCACAATCTCTTTTGAAGCAAGGAATGAAACCGAAAAAGATTGCCGAAACACTTGGTGTACACATTTCTACTATTTATAATTGGAAAAAAGAATTAGATGCAAAACCATCAAAATCGAATTCAATCTCCTCTTCCATTCCAAAAACAAACAAAAACGAAAATATCGATTTTAAAACCGAAAACGCTATCGAAAAACTGCAAAACGAAAATGAACATCTAAAAAAGAAAGTTCGTGATCTAGAACAAATTGTAGGCGACTTAATCATTAAACTAAAAAATAAAAACGATGAATGGCTTAATGAATAATTTTTTTCGATTGCAAAATCAAAAAATAGACACCTAGAAAACGATTCGCTTCTAAGGTGCGAAAATCATAAACGAATTATCTATAATAAAATCAAAAAAACAAAGCCAGAGATTTTACATCTCTTGGCTTCGTTTTCTTATGCCGTCCATCATAATTCGAATGATATTTTCAATTTCTGCATCTTCGTCTGCCACAGAAGAATCTGCTAGTAATACAAAACGTGACACAAAGTAACCGCCAATAAAAGTGAAGAACATTCTTTGAATCGTATTGCTTGGAATATCAATGAGTTCACCGCGTTCTTTATATATATTTATAACTTTAGTAATTCGCTGCACAATATTTTCTATGAAATAAGGCTGCAGCTCTTTTCGTAATTCTTCATTATATAAAATTTCTTTAACAACAATTTGGAATATTTCTCTATTTTCATTAATAAAATGAATTCGGTTTTTTAGTAATGCTCTTAAGAAGTCTTCAAAACACAGGATATTTTGCGACATAATTTCATTAAAGACGTCTTCAGCCATTGCAGGAATTGAGTCTTTTATAAACGGGAGAATAACTGAAAGCAATAAATTATCCTTCGTTCCGTAATGGCGAAAGATTGTTCCTTCCGCTACGCCAGCCCCTTTTGCGATTTCGCTGGTGGACGTGTTGGCATATCCTCTTTCTGCAAATAAGCTAATTGCTGCAGTTACTATTTTTTGTTGTTTATCCGTTTGTTTTTTAGATAAATTCGTTTGTGCAATCAATACATCCAAAAGATTGTCCTTAGACAATTAAGACCACTTCCTTCACCATCTGAATAAACTATAATTTGCGGTAACGCTTCAACGCGAATACATTAAGTGTAATGAAAATCGCTGCAAAAATAAATAGTGCAAAAATATCTCCGCTAACCTCACCTAAGCTTTGCCCTTTATACATAACACCTTTCAAAGCATCTGCTGCATAGTAGATAGGCATGATTTTCCCAATCGATTGCAGCCAATCTGCCATGCCTTCAAGCGGAAAAATGCCCGAAAAAAATAGTTGAGGTATAACAGCTATCGGGATAAATTGAACCATTTGGAATTCCGATGCAGCAAATGCTGATAATAGCGTTCCTAAAGATAGAGCAACTAACGCTAATATTAAATTAATCAAGAGTACATTCCATATAGAACCTACAATGACCATATCTAGTACCGTTACTGAAAACAAGACGACAATAACGGTTTGAATAACAGCAAATATGCCAAATCCAACTAAATACGCAGCTACTATTTCTCCCCTGCGGATAGGCGTCGACATCAACCGTTCCAATGTGCCTGTTGTTCGCTCTTTTAACAAACCGATTCCTGAGATCAGAAAAACAAAAAAGAAGACAAAAAAGCCAACTAAAATAGGACTTAACACATCAAAGAAGACCGTTTCACTATTTCCGTAAACATAGTGTGTATCGATTGGTTCTTCTAGCACATCCATTTTTTCTATCTTTTTGTTCATCAGCTTTGATTGAACATATGATGCTGCTATTTGGTTTACTTTTAGTTTTAATGCTTTTGCTGATGAAGGATCGCTGTTTTGCAATGTTAATTCAAATTTTCCATCAGTCATTTGCAGCAACCCGTCAAGATCATCTTTAACAACCGTTTCCTGCTCATTCGTTACTTTTTCGTATTGCGTAACATTTATCTCTGCGTCTTCTAATATTTCAATCAAGTTTTGATCAATATTCACTGTCCCTAATTTAGGTTCGACTGCCTCTGTATTAAATAAGACATACATAAGAGACAAAATTAATAATGGTGCGACAAACAATAAAGCCAATGTTCGTTTATCGCGCAGCATCTGCTGGCAAATTCTTTTAATCAGCGCCCATGTTCTCATTACTTTTTCCTCCCCGCACCTAAGAATACCTCATCAAAACTGTCAGTTTTATACATCGCTTTTAATTCTTTTGGCGTGCCGCTGGTTAAGATGCAGCCATCTCTGACCATCGCTATATAATCACATCTTTCGGCTTCATCCATCACATGGGTTGTAACAATAATGGTTTTACCATCTTCGTTCTTTAAGCGCAATAATTCGTTCCAAATGTTCAATCTTAGTTCAGGATCTATTCCAACAGTCGGCTCGTCGAGGATAAGAATTTTAGGGTTATGAATTAAAGCGATCGCAAGCGATAATCGACGTTTCATTCCCCCTGAGTAAGCAGCTACTTTTTTGTTTAGTTCATTAGATAAATTCACTAAGTCTGCAGCATAGGAAATCCGCTGCTTCATTTCCTGCTTATTTAACTTGTAAAGTGACGCAAAGAACTTAAGATTTTCAATACCTGTCAGCTCTGAGTACAAGGCATCCGATTGAGCCATATAACCGATATCTTGCAGCAGTTCTAGATTGGGCATCTTTTCATTTAATACATGAATGGTTCCACTGTCAGGCGTATCCATTCCAACAATCATTTTTACTAATGTTGTCTTTCCTGCACCTGAAGGACCGATAAATCCGTATATTTGCCCCTTCTCAATCGTTAAATCTATCTCATTTAAAACCACTTTTTTACCGAAACTCTTACTCACATTGTCAATTGCAATACTCACGCTCATTTACAATACCTCCCAAACATAAAAAGTGAGTGATTACTCACTTTTTATGTTAGTTGATTTACCTTACTTTTGTCAATAAAATGATGCAGCTCCATTTTCATAAGAAAATGGTTATTATTATCGCTTTTACATCATGTTTGAGTAACACTGGCGCACAAACTGATATTTCTTAAAAAGAACCCATTTAAAAAACGGATTCTTTGCTTATAGATCTGAAGTATCTTTTATAAAAAGGTGCATTATTTCTGTGACTCTTCTTCTAAAATGCCCGTTCATTAAAGAAAAAAACTGTGTTATTCTACAAGAATCGAAACGGCACTATACACTAATAACAAGGCTATAATTACATTAAACAGATTTCTATACTTTGCTAAGAACTTTTGAAGGAGAACTAACTGTACGTATAAATGATGATGAATCTACTATAAGAAGCGGTGATTCTATTAGATTTAAAGCTGACAGACCCCACACCTATCATAATTCAGGGGGAACATTAACTCGGCTAAGTATGATCATCTATTATCCAGCTTAAACAACTCGATTTTTGAACAAGAGTGATTCTTACATTGCCACAGTATAAATTTTGATCAAGTTTTAACGGTGGAACTTTGCGTTAAAGATACAGTTATAATCAAAAAAACACACGGTGAATTTTACTCATAATCCCCGTGTGTTTTAGTTTTTGGTGCTTTTAAAGCAAGCCTGCTGCCGCTCTTTTTGCTATTTGTTTTTAAAAAATATTCCGACAATTAAACTAAACGATTACGATAAATAAATCATCGTTATTTTAATTCGTGTAACAATGATTCCAATGACAACTCCAAGTAAAGCAGGCATTACCCATCCTAGGCCTTGTTCGTAAAAAGGCAGCCATGAAAAAATAGACGGCAGGCCTAAATGGACAAAACCGTCGTAAATACTAACAATCCCTGTTAAGGTAAGGGTTGTAATATAAATGACGTTTAAGCCTTGATATCGCTTATGAAAAAAAGATAAGATTACAAGCATAATCGTTAATGGATAAATCATTGTTAGTACAGGAACTGAAAAGGCAATAATCTGATTTAATCCAACGTTTGCTAGTATAAAACTTATAACTGTCACGATTGTGACAATTTTCTGATAAGTTACCGTTGGCAATAGTGTTTGAAAATATTGGCTGCATGCGGTTATTAATCCTACACATGTTGTAAAGCATGCAACAGCAACCGTTAAACCTAATAGCACAATCCCTACTGAACCGTAAAACTGTTCGGCAGCAGTTGTCAAGAGTTCTCCGCCGTTTTCAAACGTTTTGGCTGCGCCCATTTTCGCTCCTAGCACTCCGATTAAGACATAAACACTGCACAGCGCAGCTCCGGCAATCGCACCGGCTTTAGCAGTAATCGTCACAATCGCTTTTTTAGAAGAAATCCCCTTTTCTTTAATCGCTGTAATCACGACAATCCCAAAGGCTAATGAAGCAATGGTATCCATCGTTAAATACCCTTCCATAAACCCTGTAAAAAAAGGTGCTTCTTGATATTTTTCGTGTACATACCCAAAGGCAGAATCAAGTTTTACAAAGCTTGCCAGTCCAAGTAAGCCGATTGTAACCAGTAAAAATGGCGTTAGCAAACTTCCGATTCGATCGACAAGTTTTGTCGGGTTTAAGCTTAACCAGTATACAAGGCCGAAAAATAAGACCGAAAAAATGACTAATGCTATTTCGCTTGCTTGCGAGCCTAAGAATGGAGCAACTCCCATTTCATACGCAACATTCGCTCCTCGCGGAATGCCCATAAATGGACCAATCATTAAATACAAGACTGTGGTAAAAACGACGCCAAAAATAGGATGAACCCGGCTGCTTAAAGCTTGTACCCCGTTGTCGACAGAGGCAATTGCAATAACACCGATAATAGGCAGCCCAACACCAGTTAAAATAAAGCCAACCATCGCAGGCCAAAATGATGTCCCTGCTTCTTGTCCTAAAAAAGGAGGAAAAATAAGATTCCCAGCGCCAAAGAACAATGCAAACAGCATAAAGCCGATCACGATAATTTCTTTAACGGATAATTGTTTCATTAATACGAATGCTCCTTTTGCAAAAATAAAACCCGCCCCTTCCATGAGACGAGTATATTGTCGAAATTTGTAGACATCGATATACAGTTTGTAATTTTAGCGAATATTAATTTATCTGTCAATACATCTATTATAATTTTTCAAAAATTCCGTTCGAATTATGAACTGCCGCACCCGCTTCCGCAGCTGGAGCTGGAACAACTAGAGCCGCTATCTCCTCCTGAGTCAAACCCTGAATCGTGATAATCATTTCCCCCATGTCCATGCTTAGGATGATCATCGATTGGGCTTGAGCATGCATAACCGCTGTAATAAGCCCCGCCATCTCCTTGTTCTGGTCTTCTTAGCAGTAATTCATCCATATAATAAGAATAATCTTCGTACTCATAAATCGAATAAAACATAAATGCTTGAAATAACACCGCATGGGTAAATTCTCTTTCTTTCGCTGACTTTTTAAATTTATGTGATGGATTTTCTTTTTTGAATGTTGCAGCGTGACCTATTTCGTCCTTAAATTCACGAATTAATTTACGCTTCTGTTCCTCCCACTTTTCATTGGAAGAAAAATATTTCATTAATAATTCGTCTTCTGATAAATGAGTGAAATCATTTATCACTTCGGAATCTAATGGATGCTGAAAGAATCTGCCCCATAATAAACGGCTATTATCCTTTACATCAAACAAATGGGCATATACCCAATCAAAAAATGCTCGTTTATTTGTCTGCGGTGTTGGAGTTTTGTCCGCATTAGGCTGATGATGCAAAAACCTGCCCAAAAATCGTGTCGTGAACTGTTCATAGTCCTTGGTATACATAATCATCTCGTGCCATACATCATCTACTTTGGAACTAAACATTGGCACTTCTCTTAAAATAGCATTCATTACAAAATACCGCTTTAATTCAAATAAAGCCCAATCCAGCTCATGCGGTTGTATATGGGGATACTCTTTCTTCATCCTTGCCTTCACTTGTTCAATATATGAAGTTGTTAAAGAAGACTCAAGGGCTGTAACAATGTTCTCAAACCCTTCTCCTTCAATTACACCCAATTGACTTGGCAGCTCTCGGTGATATAGTGCTGAACGCCGAGGACGATTAAATGATTTTACAATAATAATAGCAATAATGATAGCGGTCATCACAATTATAAACGCCATATCTTTTCTCCTCTCTTTAAGCAGATCTCGATTGTAATCTAGTAAACACGGTGGCTTTGTTCCTGCTGATGCTTACACTAGATTATATTGTATACTTTACCATATAATGAAAGTATGTAGAGGATTTCTTTTGCAAGAAATGGCGATAATATAAAAAAGAGCTCAATTAATTTGAGCTCTTAATCCTTTGGAATCTCGTCTACCTTTTCTACTTTCATCAATCCGTTTGTACTGAACTCTAAATCAAAATAAGCTTTGACGATATCCCCTTCTTTTAATCCTTTTGGCAGCGATTCATTCACCTTTTCTTCTAAAAAGGAAATTCCCGTCCCTTCTTTTGTTGTACCGTGATAACGCCCGTCTTCAATTTTATCAATGGTAATATAGTAAACTCGATATTTTCGTTTATCATCTTGTCCCTCTATCTGTTCTTTCACGGTTTCTTTTTCTGGCAATTTATTAAGCGTTTCTTGAGCTTGATCGGACGTTGGAACCAATGAACGATTCACAAACTGAAATAAAAGCAGTCCCACACAAACAACGAGTAAAAATAATAATAAGATCTTTTTTGCTGCTAAAGACAATTCCATGTGCCTCCTTACACCTTTATGTATATCCTGTTGCACAAAAGAGATTATACACGATAAAAGGTTGAAAATATGTGTAAAATCTGTAACAACATCAAAAATATGAGAAAGTACCTAGAGATTAGAAAATGAAAATTCAATAGTTTAGCTTATATAATCATATATTGTTGGTACGTTCTACTTAAATTGTAACTGACTACTAGTCAATTAGAAAAGCCATTTGCTTCTTTTGTCAGAAAACAGTCATAGAAAGAAGGATTATCGGCTTATATTGTCGAACGTATACTTAAATTGTAATATTGTTATATTTTTGTTATCTACTGGTTTTTGCTTCTCATCATTTTGACAGCTTACCTGTTAAAAGAAGGATTTACAACTACATTTAGGAGGTGGAATGCAAGGTGAATCTTGCTACAATTATCGTTCTCAGCTTGTTTGGATTAGGTCTTATTGTCAGCTTATTTTTTCTTAAAAAACAAAATCACTCACATACAGTAGATGATCTTAAACCGATTATTTCTGTAAATGGACATGTTAAATTTGCAGAAGGTATCGACCAGATTGCCATTTCAAAAATTGAGATGTTTGATCAGCACCTCATTATTAATCAAGTTGCCATTATTCCTTTCGAACGCGTGCACCGGGCTGACTTTGCCAAGCTCATTAAGAATGAAAAAGGTGTGCACGGAGGTCCTGTTCAGCGTTATTTTGGTGAACTAAAAATCCATTTTATCGATAAAAATGGACAAGATACATACATTTGCTGTGTAACGCCAAAGAAAAATCAATTCCACCTTATTTACCAGTATGATTTAATGAAAAAACAACTGAATAAACATCTTGGTATCGAAGACGATCATCCTCATCTCACGCTTCAAGAACCATATGAACTATAAAAAAGGCTAAGCAAGCCTTTTTTATTTATCCTCATTTTTTTTTAATAAACTCCATGAAACTGTACACAATAGGCATAACGACCTTAACGGGAGGTAATTCCAATCGATACAATCCGCTTTTTAAAATACTTTTGCAGCTTAGCGGGCGCAGCATGCCTGGCATTCACATACTATCACATGTTTAAAGGCACTCCTTCTAAAAAAGAAAACAAAGAAAGCAGCAGCACAGAATAAGTGCAACTTTTAGGTCATGTGGAAAAAAGAGCTACTTACAATAAATAGAGGTCGGCTCATCAATCTTAAGTACCGACCTCTATTATGTCCGTTTTTCTTAATAATTAAAGCGCCCGTTTCCCTTTTCAAAACACAGGTTCAGCTCTGCCATACGCTTTAATGCCGCCGCCACTTCATAAGGGTTTGCGGAATGTGAAGTAAGTTGATTTATAAAAAACCATTAACCATTGTTTTCGTTGGAATTTGGACTATACATCCCATTTTGAATCATATAATATTCTATTACTTGGCCTAACCACTTTTCCTCTTCTTCTGTATAAAGAGATTTAGCTCTTCATAGTAAGGAAATCTAAAGAAAACGTGAGAAAATAAGAGATTGTAATTTTATATTATCAACTTAATATTTAAGCATTTCCCAAACTAAAAACCCTCAAATTTGAGCAATTTTGCCCGAATTCGAGGGTCATTTTTTTTATCGACTTCCGATTAACAACGATTATGTAAACTAAAATAAGTTAAGATCTCTTTTACATTGGAAATAAAAGCAATATAAATATATATAAGTCAGTTAATAAATTAATCCAATAGCCCCTTTATGCATATATTAAAAGATGTTTTCCTATATAGAGGTGATGAAAATGATGAAATTACTTTTTATGAGTATATTCCTCTTGCAAATTTCATTTGGATTAACTAGTTGTGAAAGCAAATCCTCAAAAGAAATTTTACCTGAAAACAAAATTAGTGATAAAAAGGTTGTGGAAGGTCGAGTAAAAGAACTTAAGGATGGTAATTATTTAGTTATTAGTAACACTGATATTAATATCAAGGAGATTAGTAATCTATCAACACAGCAATTAATAGACAAGTATAGTGAAGTGTATATATTTTCAACTAATAAAGAAGAGTATCAAAGGCTTTTACAATCAGGTTTAAAAGTAAGAATATGGTACGATTATATTAGAGAATCTAATCCACCTAGGTCTAAAATACTTAAATTTGAGATTATAAAATAGTAGTATTGAATATTATAAAATTCACCAATCTACTAGCATATTTGTAATTTTATTACAATTTAAGAAGGGGTTAAAAATGAAGAAATGATCATTCTTGCTCGTTTTTCTTCTATGTTTAAGCCCCATGACAGGTTTTGCACAAGTACAAGAAAACTCTACAGTAAACAAATCTTCTAACAACAAAGAACATCCATATGATTTAATAGCTTCAGACGGAACTGTCGTGAAGTATGAAGAATATTCCTCATTTAAGTCAGTAAAACTATGGTACTCGTAAAATCAAGGTGAACTTAAAAAAGAAAGGATTTATCATTTCTAGGCGCCGAATTGGTCGGATTATGAAAGAACAAGAGTTAGTCTCTTCTTATACAGTCTCTCAATTTAAACCTCATTCGACAAAGTGTAATGAATCTGTTGAACAAAACAAAGGCAATCGAGCCTTTCATCAAGAAAAGGAAATGGCCGTGATGGTCAGTGATTTAACATATGTAAGAGTCGATAAAAACTGGCACTATATATGTGTATTTGTCGATCTCTTTAATCGAGAAATCATCGGTTATAGTACAGGTCCAAACAAAGACGAAGCCCTTGTGTATCGTGCCTTTGCTTCCATTAAGAAGGACTTGCGAAAGATTCAATATTTCCACACAGACCGTGGGAATGAATTTAAAAATAAAATTATTGACGAAGTGCTAGAAGCGTTCCAGATCAAGCGATCGTTAAGTATGAAAGGCTGCCCTTACGATAACGCCGTGGCAGAAGCAACCTTTAAAATTATTAAGACAGAGTTTAGCANGAAGCCCTTGTGTATCGTGCCTTTGCTTCCATTAAGAAGGACTTGCGAAAGATTCAATATTTCCACACAGACCGTGGGAATGAATTTAAAAATAAAATTATTGACGAAGTGCTAGAAGCGTTCCAGATCAAGCGATCGTTAAGTATGAAAGGCTGCCCTTACGATAACGCCGTGGCAGAAGCAACCTTTAAAATTATTAAGACAGAGTTTAGCATTTTACCAGTTTAGAAGAATGAACAAGAGAATTATCTGACTATGTAAACTGGTTTAATTACATTCCCATTCATGGAACATTGGGTTATGTGAGTCCGATCGAATACAAACGGAAGCACCTTAAAAAAGTTGTCTAGTTTAGTGCTGACATACCATTCTGTAATTACCAAATGTCTCTTCATCATATAAGTCCCAGCACTACTCCCAAGTAGCAAGTTAACATAAAGTAGTTATAACTCCGACTATTGCTATAACTCCAGTTACACCTAACCCCATCTTTAAAATAATTTCTCACTAACCTTCTATTCTTTGTGAGAACATTTCCTGCTGCTCATTACGTAAAAATTCAATGTATTCTTTCCCCTCATGCTGCACATACTCTTTCCCATAGTCCCACTTTAATTTAGTATATGCTTTTTGTCGTTTTACTTTTAACAGGTCCATTTCCCTTACACCCACGGCGCACTTTAAGATTTCAAGAACAGTGCTATCAGATAATAAACTATCTTTATATTCCCGATAACACTCTTTTACTTTATCTTCTAATCTATTCTGTTCATCTTCTACTTCTATCCAAAGCCCTTCGTAAGATTCAGTATGCTTTAATAAAGTGATCATATTTTCTCCTCGTATCTTCCACTTACCAAAATTCGAAAAGCCTGTTCGAGCTTTAACTTTTATAAGACGATCACTCCTGTTAAAAGAAAAATAAAGTACTTCTTCTATCGGATCAAAGTAAGGATGTAGAATTGGAATATACCAATTCTTATCCTTGATTAAAATCCCATTACATGTAGAGCATGCAACAATTAGATTTGCCCAATGTATACTAAGAAAGGGGAATTGGGAAATGGGCAGAAAGTGATCCATATTACTCTTTCTATTGGAAGTAATATAATTCTGATCACAATAAGGGCAGACTTTGTGTTTTCCTTGTTCTGCTCTTACCTCTTGTCTAGTTTTATACACGCCGTTAGGATTATATATTTCCCAAAAAAATTTGCTGTTAAGCAGAGATTTATACAAGTATTCAAAAGTACTTTCAATATCTTGCATTGTTTCTTCACACAGTAATTTTGGCGGTTTAACTTTCCCTTTTAGAATCTGATGATACTGACTGGTATATATTTTAAAGCTTTGAAGAACACTTCCAATACGCTTACAGCATGAAAGATCTAACATACAGTTTTTAAAATTATCTTTATACTTCTTGTTATTTACCAACGCTCTCAATTGTTTACTCATACGGGTTTTAAGGATCTCATCATGCTTACAAAGTCCCCTATTTCGGAATGCCCACAGTAATAATTCCTCTACAAATTTATCTGTAAACATATATGTACGATGTTCTTCTAATACACTAATTTTCCACATTGTTACTCACCTAAAAACCTCTTATATTTCTGGTACAGCCTATATTTCTCAGAAGTTGTACTTAAATCTTTATAAATTTGTTGTGCTTCTTTTATTTGTTTTGAAGTAGGGCTTTGTTCTAAAATTTCTATTATTTGTTCAATACTTTTTTGTCCATTTATACTCGATAACTCTTTTAATTCAAAAACATCCTGTAACATATCATTTGAATGTCCCCCAAGTGTTCTATCCCTAGGTGTATATTGATGTACACGGCCCTCTTGCTTCCTTAACCCTACTATGCATTTCATAGGGACATCAGACGCAATTGCTGGAGAATGAGTAGCTATTAAGACATGCACATCATATTCACTAAATAAAGAGGTTAAATACGGGATAAATTTCCTCGTCCAACGCGGATGCAAATGCGTCTCGGGTTCATCAATTAAAATTATGTTATTATCCTCTATCTCCATTACAAGGGGCAGGAAACGATATAACATAGTAATTTCACCAGAACTCATTTCCGATAATAAAACTTCATCTCCGTTTTCATTCTCAAAAATTACATCTTTTATCATTGGTCCAATAAAGTCCAAATTTACATATTCGCTATATAATTCAGAAAGTTCAAAGCTGAATTGTTCCACTGCTATTGCAAAACCACGCGGTCTAAACCTTCTGTAATTTGGAAAATGAACATTTGATTCTCGTCTTAGTTCCAACGTTTTTTCATATATTTCTTTATATATTCTTATCGCTCTATCCATCCCCTGAAATTTAGTAGCTAGTGTTTCTATAAGTCTAGGTATCTCTCTTAATCTCTCATGATTAATTATTAAACCTTTAGCTCTTCGAAACTTTATTATATTCAGAAGATCATGATAACATTTCAATTTCTTTTTATCTTCTGACCTGATAAAAAGTGATTTAGTAATGGCTAAAATTACATTATCAAAGCTGGAATAGCCCCTATTACTTGGTCCGAGATGGATGTATTTTGTCATATCTTCCACCTTATTTCTTTCTAAGGCTTTTTCTAACTTAGGTTTAAAAGGAACATACGACCATTGATCATAGGGATCAAAGGCAGAGAAAGAAGATACAATCATCTTTGCAGGATAATTTATTGGATACATTTCGTTTGAATCATATAAGATATATTGGCCGTTAATTTCATATTCAAGTTTACAATCAGGCTGCATATTCGACTTAAATTGGGTAGGGCTAAATAAACTAGTAAGTAATTGAAATATAGAGCTCTTCCCTGTTCCATTCTCTCCCACTAAAATTGAAAGACTTAACTTTTTAAAATAATTATGTTCTGGCTTCAAAAAAGTAAGTTCCAGATCATTCAAACCTCGAAATGAACCAATTTCTAGTTTACGTATAAACATTTTATCTTCCACCCTTAGAGATTCAAAATACATTTGATATATATTAAACACTTGTTCATTTTATTTATAATATTTATTCATATTCTTGATGTGTTGATAAACCCATTAAAAAGAACTGAAAAAGTATTAGCTAATAAACTTTGACTGCCTGTTATACGATTTTATGATTTACGTCATAACATGTGACGATGCTGATTCAACAAAATGTCAATGTAAAGGTGTTTTCTGAACATGTTAGACACTCTTCCATTCAAATCACATTAAATCAATACAGCCACGTCTTGCCCAGTATGCAACAAGAAGCGGCTGATAAATTAAATACTTTATTCGTTACTATGTGACCAGTCGAGGGCTTAAGGTGGTTAAAATGCCCAGTTCCCTTTTCTAAATACAGGCTCTGCTGTACCGTCAGCTTTGATGCCGTCGATGTCCATTTCAGCTGAGCCGATCATGAAGTCAACGTGGGTGATGCTGTCGTTTGCGCCATTTGCAGCTAGCTCTTCTTTTGACATCGTTTTGCCGCCTTCAAGGCAGAATGCGTAAGCGCTGCCGATTGCCAAATGGTTTGATGCATTTTCATCAAATAATGTGTTGTAGAAAATGATGTCAGACTGTGAAATTGGTGATCCGTGCGGCACCAGTGCAATTTCACCTAAGTATTTTGCGCCTTCATCCGTTTCAATTAATTGTTTTAATGTTTCTTCGCCTTCTTTCGCTGTTACATTGACAATCTTTCCATTTTCAAAAGTCAGCGTGAAGTTCTCAATTAAATTGCCGGCATAGCTTAATGGTTTTGTGCTTGTCACTTGACCGTTAACGCCATCTTTTTTTGGTACTGTAAACACTTCTTCTGTCGGCATGTTAGCCATAAATGAATGACCTGCTTCGTTTACACTTCCAGCTCCTACCCAAATATGCTTTTCAGGCAGTTCAATCGTTAAGTCTGTTCCTGGTGCTTTATAATGAAGCTTTGCATATTTCTTCTCATTTAAAATATCTACTTTTGTATGTAATGTATCATTATGTTCTTGCCAAGCTTTTACAGGATCTTCTTGATCGACACGAACAGATTTAAAAATGGCCTCCCAAAGCTTTTCTTGCTGCTGATCTTTTGGGACATCTGGAAATACTTTCGCCGCCCAGTCCTTAGATGGAACAGCCACGATTGACCAGCTGATCTTATCAGACTGAATTGCTTCTCTAAACTTCTTCATGGCTTTTCCGCTTACACGCTGGAATGCAGCAATACGATTTCCATCTACTCCTTTTAACAAATCAGGGCTGCTTGAAATAACAGATAAAACAGCGCCGCCGTTTTCAACAAGTTCTTCCCTCGCCTGTACTTTCCAAGCTGGAAACTCTTGAAAGACTTCGTCCGCTGCTTGTTCATACTTCAACCGAACTAAATAATCATCATGAAAATCGACTTCTACTGATTTTGCTCCTGCTTCATACGCTTTCTTTGCGATTTGGCGAACGAAATGAGCAGATGACACTTCAGCTGAAATGTGCAGCACTTGGCCTTTTTGAATGTTAACGCCTACTTTTACCGCTAACTCTGCATATTTTTCAATATTGCGCTCAAAGTTTAACATGACCTATCCCCTTTACTAAAAAATCCTATCTTGGTTATTTTATCATGAACCTCCATTAATCGCATATATTCATCGTTCGATCATTACATTTATATCCATCCATACTTTTTAATTAACCATAAAAGAGGACCATAATAAAGAGCACCTATTTTCTAACGACTCTACAGAAAATAGGTGCTTTTTTGTAGTTAGAGAATCATTTTTTATCTGCGCTAGAACCTGTTTCTCATTGTTTGTACAATGGCCGGTGCGATTTTATTGCCGCGCATTCTTGTCATTCCATATGTCGCAAGAGCCCCAACTCCTAAACCTAATACAGAAAACATCATTCCTCTGTTGTTGCGTCTTTTATTGAATATTCCTGTATTCATTCCATTGAAATTAAATAAGGATGTTAACCAGCGAAAGTTATTCATTAGATTGCTCCCCCTTTAATATTTGTTTAAAAGAAAATACTCTTTCAACGTCTTTATTTTTTGATGAATATCCTTATCTATACTAGAAAAATGATCCTGTTTCTATTTTATTTCCTAATTTTACCTGTATGTTTTAAGAAATAGTGCAGACCTTATAAGAGATATAATTCTTACAAGGAGTGAAGACAAAATGAAGGAAAGAAAATATTTATTCGGTCTCTTATCGACCGTTTTATCTGCAGGGTTCCTTTTTGGCTGTAACGCTACACAAGATGAAGCCGAGCCAGATCCAACTGAAGAACCTTCTGAACAAAGACAGGACAACGCCCGCCTCAACGATGGTCCACAAAATGTTGGATTTGATCCTGACAACGGAAACATTCAAGATGATAATAATAACGTTGATCAAGATAATGGCAATCAAACGCGTTTAGAGGTTGCGGATGAAGCTGCAGATCGAGTTGTTAAATTAGACGAAGTAGACCGTGCAAACGTAATCGTTACAAACAGAAACGCTTACGTTGCAGTTGTTTTGCATGATGGAGCAAAAGGAGAAGTAACAGATCGTATAGAAAAGAAGGTTGCAGATCAAGTAAGGGCTGCGGATCCTGATATTCAGGAAGTATTTGTATCATCAAACCCTGACTTTGTGGACCGAATGACAGATTATGGTGAAAGAATCAATCAAGGTGATCCAATAGAAGGATTCTTTGAAGAATTTACTGAAACGGTTCGCAGAGCATTTCCTAATCCTCGTTAAACAAAAATGGTTAAGCGCAACATAATCATGATTATGTTGCGTTCAACTTTTTATTTGTTGCAGCAGGGTTAATTTACATACATTTAAAAAGCAAGGAGGCATTTATGATGGATTACAAAGTATTTAGAACAATCAATCGGTTAGCAGGCCGATTTTCTCTATTAGATATGCTGATGATATTCATTTCAAATCGGATTCGATATGTATTTACATCTGTTTTGATTTTTATGTGGTTTCGAAATCATTTGCAAAGAAAAGTCGCATTATATGCGATAACATCTGCGGCAATTACAGTGTTTATAAACACTGTAATTAAATGTTTTTACTTTAAGCCTCGTCCGTTTGTAAAACGCCGTGTCGGTATACTTATTCCTTCAAAAACGGATTCTTCATTTCTAAGCAAACATACATTGCTTACTTTTGCCGTATCAACTTCTATTTTGCTTTATAAACGATCGTTAGGTTTGTTTATGTGGGGCTTGTCCTTTCTAACAGGATTTTCAAGAATTTGGGTGGGACACCACTACCCTTCTGATATTATTAGAAGCGCCTTTATCGGCAGTTTAACGAGCATTGTGATTTCTAAGACTGCACGTTTCTTTCATCCTTTTTTTCGTCTCTAACTGCCAAAGGCGTTCGGTTAAACTTTCATACAAACAGAGAGGTTACCTGATCACATGAAGACATTGGTTTTATGCATATGGATGATATGGGAGAACGTTTATTATAAGCTCTCCCGCCTGCAAATGGTTGAGAAAAGTGACTTGTTTTCATTTAAAGCTACCACTTATTATGGCAGTCCGCTTTATTTATCTGATGGAAGTATAATCACAGAAGGAGATGCTGTTTTAGAACTCCACTTTAACAACAGGAAGCTAGCAGAGTTTTTAAAGTTTTCTTGTTCTTCTTTCCATTTAGCCAAGTTGCTCATCACATCCGTTAATCATTCTCTAAAACAATTATGTTCTGTCATTGAATCTCCCTCATATCAACAAGTCAAAGCACTTTATGGAGTTTCTCTTTTGTACAGAGGGGCTTGTCAATACGGGTTTTTGACCTATGATTTGCCAAAGGGAACACTCACAGCTTTCAAAAAAAGATATTTCCAAGTATTATTATGTATTTTCCATCCTCTAGGACATAAGCGGCTAAAACAACGAAGAGAATTATTAGTTCCAAAATTTATCATTATGTCATCAAAAGAGCTTCTAAAACGATACGGACACTCTCACTAGTAAGAAACAATTTTTATAGAACAAGCTAATGTCTAGGTCACCGCTTTCGTAATAGCACTTTCTTCAGCAGAATCGTGAAATGTATCCTTTTTTACTGGTGATAGAGCTGTAAACTGCGGTGAAATAACATCTAGGACGACTAATATATCTATGCAGCAATACTTCCCCCTTAACGCTTGCTGTTAATGTCTTATTTTCACATAAACTCATTAGAATTAGGCAATTATAACAATAAGATCGAATATAAGGCAGGGATAAACATGGCTAATCAAGACCAAATGTTAGATCAAATAACTGAAAAGCAGCAAAGCATATCTCAAGATTGGCTTACTTACTGGAACAATTTTTCTTCATTCAACACATGGCAATTCTGGTTTCTTGTCTTCATGTTTATTGCGCCTCTTGTTGTACTTTATTTTACACTTGATCGCAAGAGAGCATTTCAAATTGGCTTTTTTGGATTTAATATTCATGTGTGGTTTGGATACTGTGATGCTTTTGGTACGAAACAAGGCTTGTGGAATTATCCTTATCAACTGTTTCCTTTTACGCCAAACAGCCTTGTACTCGATGCTTCTCTTATACCAGTATTATTTATGCTCGTTTATCAATGGACAGTAAATACCAAGAGGAATTATTATCTTTATACATCGCTATTAGTTCTTTTTCTTTCATTTATTTTCAAACCGCTGCTTGTTTCGTTTAACCTATTTACATTATATCAAGGTGTGAATCACTTCCATTTATTTTTAAGCTATGTCGTTATAATGATACTATCTAAACTGATTACGGATATATTCCTGCATTTTCAAAAAGGAAAGTAAGCCTGTTGTTATTTTTTGTTGTAAAATGATGCATTGCTTTTTAACTTTGACCAAAAATGGTTGATAAGACATTAAGACTGTTTGTTTACATAATAAAATTATGGTTAATAAAAGACATTAAAAAATCCTAACATGATTAGTTAGGATTTTTTGCTTTATTTCATTATAAGTTTTCTTTCTGCGAAATATAATTTATATCCGATGTATCCAAAGTAGAAAACAGACACGATTAATACCGCAATCCATGCGTTATAAAGTCCTTCAGTTCCCCATACACCCGTTAAAGTAAATAGTGCAGGAATTGTTAAGGTAACCCATGACTGAACAATCGCTACTTTTCCAACGAATTCTGTAATATCTTTGTCTTGCGTGTTGATAAAGTAGAATAAAAACCATAAAAAAGCCCACAGCAGCCATGTTATTGCGTTTACAATATCCTGATAGTGAATAATTGCTACAACCATATAGACAAGTGCTATAATCGATACCCATAATGAATAATAGCCTAAACCCGTTCCGTCCATTCCTTTTATAACTGTAATCCCTACATATAAATACGTAAAGCCAAATAAAAAGATGGCTGCTTTTTCGTATAATATCCAGTTGCTTTGATCTGAAACAATGATTAAATAAAGCGGTACAATGACTTGAAACGCGCCAACAAATAAATTAAACACACCTACATTTTTATCATTTGCTTTTCCTAGCAGCATCAGTCCATTTAAAAATAACGCTGCTCCTGAAAGTAATAACCCAATGCTATCCATAGTTTTTTTGAAAAGCACGACTTCGCGCGCCTTTCATTTCCCTCCTTAGTAAAAGTTCCAATATCCAGATGATTTAGAGGTGAAAGTTTTTCTTATCTTTTCACAAAAGAAAAAAAGCAATCCCATTTCTAGTGGAAATGCTTTTATCTTTTCAAATTACAAAATAAAGCTGACAATGATAGCCGATAAAATGCTCACAAGCGTAGCACCGTATAATAGTCGCAGACCGAAGCGAGCAACGGTATTTCCTTGTTTTTCACTTAATCCCTTTACCGCACCTGAAACGATACCGATTGATGAGAAGTTAGCAAAAGAAACAAGAAACACAGAGACAATTCCAAGTGTTTTTTCACTGAATTGTGAAGACATTTCAGCTAAAGTCATCATCGCAACAAACTCATTTGTTACAAGTTTCGTTGCCATAATTCCCCCTGCCGCTACCATTTCTGAGGCTGGAATTCCCATCATAAATGCAAGCGGTGCAAATACATAACCAAGAAGGTCTTGGAACGAGATGCCGATGACCATTTCAAACACATTGTTGATACCTGCAATTAATGCAACGAAACCGATTAACATCGCACCAACAATAATTGCCACTTTGAAACCGTCTAAAATATATTCCCCTAACATTTCAAAGAAAGATTGCTTTTCTTCCGCTTGTACTTCTAAAATATCTTCACTGTCACTAACTGTATAAGGATTAATAATTGAAGCAATGATAAAACCGCCAAATAAGTTGATAACAATAGCTGTTACAACGTATTTTGGCTCAATCATCGTCATATAAGCCCCAACGATTGACATTGAAACTGTTGACATTGCCGACGCACACAGTGTGTATAGACGATTAGGCGGCAATTTGTCGAGCTGTTTCTTGACTGTAATGAAGACTTCTGATTGTCCAACAATTGCAGATGCTACTGCGTTATAAGACTCCAGTTTCCCCATGCCGTTAATTTTACTAAGGACTAGTCCAATCCCTTTCATGATAAACGGTAAAATCTTGAAGTGCTGCAAAATCCCAATCAATACGGAAATAAAGACAATTGGAAGGAGA
Source organism: Priestia megaterium (assembly GCA_008180335.1). Classification (GTDB taxonomy): domain Bacteria; phylum Bacillota; class Bacilli; order Bacillales; family Bacillaceae_H; genus Priestia; species Priestia megaterium_B. The sequence goes on along the minus strand of VTEF01000002.1, from coordinate 787,686 downwards.
ACTGTTAAGAAAAATGGAGCTGCTCCTTCATTCGCCATCCCGCCAAATACAAACTCGATTCCTTCAGCTGCATACTCTAACAATTTGCCAAATACTTTAGCAATGGTATCAATAATAATGAAACCAAACTTCGTATTTAATAAAACTGTAGCTAAGAGAAGTTGAAGAACAATCATAACGATAATTGGCTTATACTTTATTTCTTTGCGATTGTTGCTTGCGATAAATGCTAATCCAAAAACGATAAGCAACCCTAAAATCCCAATTAAGTAGTTCATAGTATCCCCCGCGTAGTGCAAATTTATCTCTTATAGAATATAAGTAAAACATATTCACTTCGAAATTTGAAGTAACGTATGATCCCCACAAGTATTACTGCTGTAATAAATATTTATGTTCAACGAAACATCAACTTATTTTTGTAAATCTTTAGATGAAAAGAATCCTGGCAATAATTCATTAATATCCTTAACAACATAGTCGCCCTTTAAATTTGCCAAAATAATTTTTGTATCGTCTGTGCAAAATTCAGCAAGAACTTGTCTGCAAGCTCCACAAGGAGAAATTGGACCTTCTGTATCGCCTACAATTGCAATAGCTTGGAACTCTTTTTCACCTTCTGAAACTGCTTTAAATATAGCTGTTCTTTCCGCACAATTCGTCAGTCCGTAGGAAGCGTTTTCAATATTGCATCCACGATAAATCTTATCACCTTTTGTTAAGATTGCCGCACCAACATGGAAATTTGAATATGCAACATAGGCATTTTTACTCGCAATAATGGCTTCATTAATTAATTGTTTTGGCTCCATCATTTATCATCCCTTTGCATGTTTTAAAGTAGGTTAGCTTTCTAACTCCAGAAAGCTAACCGGTTAATTGTCTTGTTCCCAACACTTTATCTTGAATCAAGATAAAACCGATTCTTAATTAAAGTGAAACTTAGTAATTGCTTGTGCTTACTTCACCTTTAGCAATGGATACGCCTGAGCTTGCACCAATTCGAGTAGCGCCGGCTTCGATCATTGCTTTTGCATCTTCTAAACCTCTTACCCCGCCAGATGCTTTAACTCCCATTTCTGGTCCAACTGTTTTTCTCATAAGAGCAACGTCTTCAACAGTTGCGCCTCCAGTAGAGAAGCCAGTTGATGTTTTAACGAAATCAGCTCCAGCTTTCTTTGAAAGTTCACAAGCTTTTACTTTTTCTTCATCTGTTAATAAGCATGTTTCGATGATAACCTTTACTAAAGCTTTTCCTTTAGCCGCTTCAACAACAGATTTAATATCTTTTTCGACAAGATCGTATTGCTTATCTTTTAAAGCACCGATGTTAATTACCATATCTACTTCGTCTGCTCCGTTTTCAATCGCATTAATCGTTTCAAAAGCTTTCACATCTGAAGTTGTTGCTCCAAGCGGAAAACCAATCACTGTGCATACTTTTACTTCCGGTGCATCTTTTAATAGCTCTGCCGCTTTCTTTACCCAAGTCGGGTTTACACAAACTGATGCAAATGAATATTGTTTTGCCTCTTGTGCTAGTACGGTAATTTGTTCTTCTGTTGTGTTTGCTTTTAATAATGTATGGTCAATAATTTTTGTAATTTCGTTACTCATTTTCTTTTCTCTTCCTCTCGTTCGTTTGATTTTTGATTAATGAATTTCTTTATAAATAAGTGTTGGAGCCGTAACTTTTTCAGGCACAACGGTATAAGAACTGTAAATAACGTCCATTACTTCTTTTACATCTTCTGAATTGCTGTGAATTGTAACAAGAGGTTCGCCCTTTTTAACAGCGTTCCCAACTTTTTTATGCAATACAACTCCAACAGCTAAATCAATAGCTGATTCTTTTGTAATTCTTCCTGCACCAAGTTTCATTGCTGCTACACCAATTTCTTCTGCAATGATTTCAGACACATAACCATCTTCTTTTGCTGGAACAGCAATTTTGTATGCCGCTTCTGGAAGTTTTGACTGATCTTCAACGACAGAAGCATCGCCGCCTTGAGCAGCAAGGAATGTTTTAAATGATTCTAATGCTTTTCCATTTTCGATAACTTCTTTCAGCATAGTGCGCGCTTCTTCAAGGTTGTCAGCTTTATTAGCAAGCATCACCATATGACTGCCTAAAGTCAAACATAGCTCTGTTAAGTCTTCTGGTCCTTCACCTTTTAGAGTGTCGATTGCTTCTTTCACTTCAAGTGCATTTCCTACTGCAAAGCCAAGCGGCTGACTCATATCAGAGATAATTGCTTTTGTGTCTCGGCCTACGCCTTTTCCGATTTCAACCATTGCTTTTGCTAATTCTTCTGCATCTTCAAGCTTTTTCATAAATGCACCGTTACCTGTTTTAACGTCTAAGCAAATCGCATCAGCACCCGCTGCAATCTTTTTACTCATAATTGAGCTTGCAATAAGCGGAATGGAATCAACTGTTGCTGTTACATCACGAAGTGCATAAAGGCTTTTATCAGCTGGAGTTAAGTCTCCGCTTTGACCAATAACGGCAAGTTTGTTTGTGTTGACTAAATGAATAAACTCTTCATTCGTAATCTCCACGTGGAAGCCAGGTACAGCTTCTAATTTATCAATTGTTCCACCTGTATGTCCTAAACCTCTTCCTGACATTTTAGCAACAGGTACACCAAGTGCCGCAACAAGTGGTCCTAATACAAGTGTCGTTGTATCTCCTACCCCACCAGTACTATGTTTATCCACTTTAATTCCTTCTATGTTACTTAAGTCAATTTGATCACCAGATCGAACCATTGCTTCTGTTAAATGAACACGTTCTTCTTGCGTCATGCCTTGAAAATAAACAGCCATTGCAAATGCTGACATTTGATAATCAGGCAAATTACCATTTGTATATTCTGTAATAATAAAATCAATTTCAGCTTTACTTAATTCTTGTCCATTTCTTTTCTTTTCAATTAAGTCTACCATTCTCATAAGTACTGCCTCCCTTAGATACATTGTCTGTTTAGATTGGCATTTAAACGCTTTCAATAACTTACATTACAAATATACATCAACATTGAACAAATGTAAACTTTAATATTTACATTTGTTCAATGTTTTTTACTAAAAAACCTTACAAAGCACTTTTGTAAGGTTTTTCAGCTCATATTAATCTTGTTTATCAAGGAGAAGACGCGCCGTAAACTGATCAGTAACGAGCACATTCACAAGATTTCCTTTTAAAGCACCGTGAATTCCGTCTACTTTATGATGCCCGCCTGCTACAAGAATTGAATATTCCTTCTTTTTCAATTCCTCCAGCTCTAAGCCCAATGTACGCTCATCCAAGCTTTCATTGCATATCTTTCCTTCTTTATCAAAGAAATGGGAACAAATATCTCCTACTGCATAAGGATTAAGCATCTGTAAATCCTCATCTGAGAAATAACCTAACTGAAAAAGCAAAGATTCCGATTTAATCGGACCCGTCGTAAATACCGCAATGTTTGCTTCTCTTCCTAATTCTAGAATCCGTTTAATATGACGATCTGCTTCCATGGCCCTTTTTACCACGACATGGTCGACGATAGCCGGCAATGGCAGATGCAGAGGAGCCGTATTATAAGCATTTCCAAACAAGTGTAAAATTTCAGATGCATATGTGTTCTGCTCTGAATGACTAACCCCGCCTTTTAATTGAACGACTTTTACATCTTTTACATACTTTTTCTTTAACTCCATCCCCACATGATAAAGCGTTGTTCCCCATGTTACCCCGATAATATCCCCATCTTTTACTATTTCATCAAGATAGTTCGCTGCCGCTTCTCCTAAATAGTTTTTAATCATATGAGGATCATCCTGCGGCACAGATGTAACAATTACTTTCTTAATGTTGAATTTTTTTTCAATTTCTGATGCCAATTGATTAACATCAATAGTAGAATCAACAATTTTAATTTGGACAATCCCTTCGGCTTTTGCCGTTTGCAGTAAACGCGACACCGTCGGCCTTGAAACACCTAATTGTTTTGCTATTTCATTTTGATTATAATCAAGCAAATAATACATTTTAGCTGCTTCCACCACTTTATTTAATTTCTCTTTCTCCATCGAAAATCCCCCTCATTGTCTCTCAAGCTGTCTCTTATTCTAGTTTACCAAAGAAAGCGGTTTTATATAATATCTAATGAACAAAATTTCAATGTAAACGCTACTATTTTTTGTCGATAAACATATGCTCACATAAAATAAGTTATCTACGTAGTGATTGATGATGTTGAATGATCAAAAAAAGCTCCTTTTACAGGAGCTTTTTATTTTTTATTCATATTAGGGTTTATTGGGTTATCAATGCCTGTTTTCCCTTGAATTTTTTTATAAATAAAGTACGTGTATACTGCAATCAAGATTGAGAATGCCCATGTAACAGCTTGTCGAAACACAATCATGTTTCCATAGCCATCTACACCATATTTTTGAATTAACATGTATTTGACAAGAGCCAAGAATACATATCGTCCTGCAAAGAGAACAGTCAGCCAGTTCATCATTTTAAATAAATCAGGTTCATAAAACAGCTTTAGCGAATCTTCGCGTTTATAGCCCATTAAGTAAGCTGTATCTACAAAGAAATATAACCCAATCGGTTTTTTCACTAAAATGGTTACTAACACAAAAACGGCTAGTCCAACCATAAAATACACTTGGTTGATTAACATTGTTTCTGCATTTCCCGATAATAAATCAATAATCGTCCTAACAAGCAATGTAACAACAAGGAATAACCCTGTTACATTAAATTGACGTTCTTTTATAAATGTGTAAATCGTATAGAAAAATGCTGGAGCTGTCGATAGCAAAATCGCGTAATAATCACCGATTATATCTTTTCCTTGATTCCAAATTAAATAGGGAATGGCGATATAAAAAAGTAAATCAAACCATACTCTTCTCGAATTGTTCATACATGTCTCCTTTTTATCATTATGTTTGCTATTATATGGGATATCCCTGCAGAAAAAAAGAGATATAACAGAATTGTTATGAAGTTTTAATGGACAAGTACTTAAAAGTAAAATTTCAACCAATGGGCGTTTTCTGCATCCCCGCTAATTACTGCCGGGATAAACTTGCATAAAAATCATTTAACTAATTCAAAACGTTATTCTTTATTTTGAACATGTATTACAAACGTGGTTATTGTTTAGGCATCAATAAAGTTATTTAACTCTATAAATTGTTTTTCGATAGGTGTAAATTCATGATTTAAACGAGTAATTAAATATGAGTTGATGTATCTATATAAAGATGGGACTTCTAAATAATTATTTACATTGTAGCGATTTGCTGTGCGTTTGGATACTAAGGAAATTCCCATTCCCATTAACGCAAATTGTACTAGCGTTTCTGGATCACCCACTTCAATCGTTTCACCCTGTTCAATATTCATATCCGTAAAAATATTACGTAATAGCGAGAGATACAAACACTTATCTGATAATACAAGCAAGCTTTTTCCTCTTGCGTAGTCTTCGAGTATTGTGTTTGGTTCTATGCCTTTACCTATTATAACCATTTCTTCTAGATCTGCTTTTTTATAATTAATCTTCTTATTCTTTAACGATCCAATCGTATAAGCAATATCAATATTTCCGCAAAGAATCTGATTTTCAATATATTCTGTTGATCCAGTTTTTAAAGTGACTGATAAATCAGGATATGTTTTATAAAGTTGATGTAAAGCATTTGCGAATTGCGTTCCGCCGACTGATATCATCGTACCAATCGAAAGTTTCTCAGCCTGTTCTCTCATCTTATTTTCTGTTTCTTCCCACAGCAACAATATTTTCTTAAATTGATGATATAACTTCTCCCCATTTTTTGTTAACTTTACACCTTTTGAGTTTCTGATAAACAGTTCCTGATTATAATACGCTTCAATCTTTTTGATTTTTGCCGTCATATTAGATTGAAGGTGATTAAGTTTACTTGCAGCAGCTGATATGCTTTTTAATTCTGCAGCTGAAACAAACGCTTTTATGTTTTCAATATCCACTTAAATTCCACCACCCTATCAAAAAAAGTGATATATACATCATTAATTAACATTTTAAATGATATTATTTTTAAATTATACTTACTTTAATCGCTAGAGTATAGTTTGGGAGGAATAAACCATGAAGAGTAAAGTGATCCATGCAGGAATTATAGGCGGGTCTTTGAATAATCAATGGGCAAGTAAAACACATATTCCAGTACTTAAAGCAAACCCTTCTTTTCAAATAATGGCTATCGGAACATCAAAAATGGAGACTGCGAAAAAGAGCGCTCAGATGGTTAACGCACCCCTAGCTTTTACAAGTCATAAAGAATTAGCAAACTCTAAAGATGTTGATCTAGTAGTAGTCAGCATAAAAGTTCCTTTCCATTATGAAGCTTGTGTCGCAGCCATAGAGGCAAAAAAGCATCTCTATTGTGAATGGCCCTTGGGTATAGATACCATACAAGCTGAAAAACTAGAGAATTTGGCTAGTCAGATGAAGATTCATCACGCGATCGGATTACAAGCAAGACAATCTCCAGAAGTGAATGATTTGAAACAAGCAATAAAACAAGGTGAAATTGGGAAAGTTCTATCCTGCACAATGCAAGTTGCTACTCAAGGAAAAGGAGGCATAGCTGATCAAAGAAACGCCTACCTATTACAAAAAGAAAATGGCGCAAGTCTGCTTACAATTAACGGCGCGCATTCTCTTGACGTTCTTTGTTACATTCTGAGCGATTTTAAAGAATTATCAGCTACAATGAATACAAATTATCCAGAAGCGATAATACAAGAAACCGGTAAAAAGACACCTAAGAACACAGTTGATCAAATATTAATACATGGTACACTCGTCGATGGTACCTCGGCATCTGTTCATATCCAAGGCGGAGTTTATCCAAATTTCAATTTAGAGATTAAGGGCGAAAAAGGTGTTTTTCAATTAACGCAAAATAACTCTTCCGGACATGTACAATTTGGCGATCTGAAAATTAAAAAAATGACTTATCCTTCCCTTTCTTCCTTAATTACGAAACCTGATGAGGTCTATTCAGAAGAATTAAAACAGGCATCAGAAAAAGATAGAAGGCCAACAGGATACGTTGAAAGAGCGTATAATCTTTTAGCAAGAGATATACTTGAAAATAGACATCGAATTCCTAATTTTAGTGATGCGGTGAAATTGCATCAGTTGTTAGATGCAATTCGAGAGTCTGCAGAGACAGGTGAAAAAATAGTCTTTCTAAAAGATGCTACTTGAAAAATGAAATGATATTGTTAATTACCAGGATCTGCTATGTAGGATTCAACGAACGATAAATCACCCTACTCCTACAATTTTTACTTTATACACAACTTCTTTTCATAGAGAATAATAAATTGGACGTTTAACGACAGAATTAAAGGGAAACCACTTAATAAAATGAACGTCAGAGTTCCTGACACATATAAATATACTAACTACTTTGAAAGGATTGGTTCATTATTCATTCTCTTGATTTAACGTATACAACAGAAATGGAAAAGGCAATGTTTTTAGCACACGGAATTGGTTATGCCGAGTATAGCCGGAAGCTGGAAAAACGTTTACAAGTCGAACGGAATCGTGAACGAGACTATGCAGCAAGTAAAAAAATCCTCCATCAAGTAAATAACCAATGGTAAATATTTAACGTAAGCTTCAGAAAAAAAAGAAGACCAGAGGCTGTTAATAGTTCTGGTCTTCTTTTTGCATGATTATTTTGTTCTGAGCATCTTAAGCCCTTCCTCATCTTCTTCTAATGAATACACCTCATCATTTTTAGCAAAAAGAATGCCGTGAAAAACTTGCAAATCATCATCACATGCTTCACAAAACTCTTTTTCATCTTCATTCCAAAAACTAAATAATGACAGTTCATCACTTCGTACATTTGCATAGTTTTGATGGTAATCATGAATCATCATTGCATAATAGCGCAATGCTTCGTCTTTTTTTTCAAATTCAACCGTTTCAATAATATCCTTTTCCCAGCCATCTAAAAATAACCAGGGTTCACAATCGCTTTTGATTTTATGAACTCTCCATTTATCAGTCATAAAAATTCGCTCCTTATTGAGTCTAACATCATTGCTCTTCTTCCATTATTAAGGAAAGTCCAAATTGAATCAAGTAAAACGAAAAAGCGTATCCATTCCAAATGAACAGATACGCTTTAAACTATGAGGCAATTCGATTAGAGTCAATCTTATCTTTAATCCAGTTCTTCCCTTCTACAAACCGTGCAACCATCATAGAAGAGACATTGTCACCGGTTACATTAATCATCGTTGCAGGCGGATCTACAATCATTCCTAAGGCTGCCATTACAGGAAGTGCTTCAATCGGCAAACCGAACATTGTCAAGATGAGCATCTCACCGACAGCTCCTCCGCTCGGCAATCCAGCAATAACCACGCCACATAAAATCGAGACGATAATTGCTTTAATAAATACATCAATTCCGCTAAAATCCATCTCAAACAGTGTAAATGCAAAAGAGATTTTTAAGATAGCAGCTAGACAAGAACCATCCATATGAATTGTTGCTCCAATTGGAATAACGGTTTCACGAATATCTTTTGGTACACCTGTTCTACGGGCTGCTTCTAAATTAGCAGGTACACTCGCTACACTGCTGCCTGTCCCTAAAGCGGTTACAGCCGGTGTTAAAATATTTTTCCAAAAGCGAGTAATCCCTTCTTTTCCGCCGCCGATATAGGCATAGAACGTAAATCCAATAAAGAAGTACAAAAGCGATACAGGATAATAGACTGCTACTGCTTTAGCATATCTACCAAGAAGTTCAGGACCAAACACGCCTACTAATGATGCAAAATATGCAAATAACCCAATTGGTGCTACATACATGACAAGTGTAACCATTTTCATAAATACGTGTGAACCAGACTGTAATAGTGCAACAAATGGTTTACCTTTGTCGCCAATTAACGCAGCAGCAAGCCCTAACAATACAGCAAAGATAATTAAGGCAAGCATATGTTCACGTGAAAGCAAATTAACAAAATCAGATGTCGTAAAGGCTTGGACAAATTGATCGGCAATACTGATTTCTTCTGCTTGCCCTGGCTTTTCAATGCTAATTGATGAATCACCCACAGATAAAAATAGTTTAACAGCTATTAACATGAGTACCGATGCAATGAGTCCTGTGAAAATAAAGACGCTAAACATCGAACTAATAATTTTGCCAAACCTGTCCATATTTGATGTATTCGAAACAGCAGCCGCTATACTAAAAAATACAAGCGGAACAACAACCATAAACATTAAGTTTAAATACATGTCCCCTAACGGCTTTAAAACTTCTGCTTCTTCTCCAGCAATAAACCCAACCGCTCCTCCTAGAAAAATAGATGCTAGAAGAATAAGCGGGAAACGATACCCTTTTAGTGCATTCACGAAACCCCTCCTCTGCCAAATGACTAAACCAAAAGCAACTGACTTCACATGATTTTCTACATAAAAGAAAGTTGCTTTTGGGAAACCTTATTCTTCTTCTGTTTTTTCAAATCTTCGTTCATTCTGTTTTTGTTCTTCATTGTCACGAATTGTTTTTTGGAGAACAAAAGCGGACATGGTTAAGTATAATGTTCCAACTGCATAATACCCTTTTACGGAAAGCGGCTCTTTTAATGTATAAATGCCGATAAACATTGCAAGTAATGCGGTAATAAATGCAGTCCACGCTAAAAATGTAAAAGCAGTTGTATTGCGATTTCTCATTCAAAAAACCTCCTCTTCGTCAAAATTTCCAAATTTCGGTTACGACATACTTATTTTACTTTATGAAACAAATAATGTCATGGTATTTTTAGGGTATTTATAGTAAAAAACAGGTTGTCTCACTTGAATTTTTAGGATAATCTAAGCTTTTAAAATTCCTTAGCAGCCAGTATGTTTTACTTATGATTATTTAGAACATAGTTTTATTAATTAATATTGGATATAAAAAAACCACTGCCGCGAACTGCAATGGTTTTTCCTTTTTTTATGCTTCAAAATACCCTTTGTAAAACCCGCCAACTTGCCCTGTGTTGTCTACAACGAAGTAAAACTCTTCTGTTTCATTTTTAACTTCGTATACTTTTCCTGGCGTTAGTACAGTTTCAACCATGTATTTTTTTGCATTTGTATGTACGCACTTTACTTGTTTAATTGTTGGACGGTCGTTCCATTCTAAATGAATCATATATGTACACTCCTTTTCTATTGCTTGCACGCGCTTTCTCGTACATCGTTTATTTTACCTTACTTCTTTTAAAAAGAAAATGGAGCGAATTTAGATTCTTTTAAATTCGCTCATAAGCTTTTTTTGCCAAAAGAACTGATTCAATAAAATGACTTGCTTGGATGACGATTTCGTCTTTATCATAATCCATTGAAGCGACATGATATGAATTGCTTAAAATGACTTGCTGTTTTATTTGAGAACGAATGCGATTTAAAATATACGCAGAGTTCTCAGGCGGAACAACATGATCAATTGAAGATGTGAGCAATAGGGCTGGGCAAGTTACAGTTGATAACAGCTCTTTTGTTTCATCCATTAAATGCAGCAATTCACGCATAGAACGGACAGGAACTTTATCGTACGTAATTTCATAAACATTTTGATCTTTAATATCAGGTCGATCTTCTTTTAAATAGCGAGGCGTATGTCTAGAACGGTAAGGCTCCATGCTTGGAATAGATGTCATTGCTGGATTAATTGCGATTACACCTTCTAAATCTAATCCTTGGCTTGCTGTATGAAATGTTAACGTGCCGCCCATTGATTGACCTACAATAAACACATGTTTACATTGTGATTTTAATAATTGATAGCCTTCTAGAAAGTCTTGTTTCCAATTTTCATATGTTGCATTTTCAATGTCATGATAGTGTGTACCGTGCCCTGTTAGACGTAATCCGTATACAGTATAACCTTTTTTTGCTAAACCTTTTCCCACATATTCCATGCTTTGCGGAGTACCCATAAATCCATGAGAAACCAATACTCCAATTTCGTTTCCTTTATAATAAAAAGATTCTGCACCTTGAATAACGTCATAACATTCCATCTACCTTCACCCTTTGCAACAAATTTTCTGATAAGATTGATTATTCCTAATAATACACCCATAATTCCTATAAGTCAACTAGGTTATTAAACTTTTATAAATTGCTTGTCTGAAGGTTAAAGGAGAAACGTGATTATTAATACAAAAAACCGCCAGCTCCTTGAAGTGAACCCATTAAATGAAACATGAAAAAACACCTCCGTTGATTCGCATACTAAACGTATGAAATCAACGGAGGTGTTTTTTTGTGGGATCAAGAGTTCATTATCCAGAAGAAATCAAGTGGAAAGTAGTTGAGTTAAAAGAAAAAGGATATTCCAATCAAACCATTATAGAAATCGTCAGAATTAAGAATATGAGTCAAATTAAAACATGGATAAAATGGTATCGTACAGGCCAAACCCATCGATTTAGCCAACCAGTAGGTAAGCAATATACGTACGGAAAAGGAGTTGAAGGATTGATTGCTAAGCTGTATAAGTACGGAGCCCGTTCCAGCCCTTCACTTCTATATGTCCATGTGTTTCCGCCGTCTAGACTTTCTGCATAGGAATGCCCCTTAGTAAATAGACCATCCCCGCATGCGGCATAAAGTCTTTTAGGGGAATCTGGATGCGCTAATAAAGTATGTGTATCTAGTGGACTGTTAAATTCTCGGTCAGACCACGTGTTTCCATGATCAAAACTTCTGATTAATGCGCCAAACTCAATTGAAACAGAGATATTATGTGTTTCTTTGTAGTCTGGAGTGATCCATCGTACATTATGCGTATGTGGACGTGGTGGAAATTGCCATTTAGGCTTTGCTCTGTTTTGTGCAATAGCATTGGAGAAATAAACTAAGTTACCACCTCTAGACAAATTTAACACTAGTGATTAACCAATTTCTGAGGTAGATAATGTAAAACAAAGGGTAATGACGAAACCAAAAGCACTCATCTAGTGTTGATCATCTTTTCAGATGAAACCTTCCTGAGCAGAGTCGTTGACTTAATCGAGGTGTTAGCGTCAAGGCAGGCAGCCGAAATGCGCAAAGCACTAACCTCAAAACTTATTTTCAATAAAAGAAGGGTTACAATCGGTACAACCGAATTTGTAACCCTTCTTGATTTGTCTTTGTTAAGCTACTTCGGTCCTGTATTGCTTACATAGTATATCTTTAACACCACTTTAAATTGAAAGCGGATACATATTTTACCTGACTTCTTCTGCTATAACAGGCATCGCTAAAAGCTCGGAAAGATGTTTATCTATCTGATCTGAATAATCCGTTCCTTCTGCACCAAATAAACCAATGTGTCCACAGATACTTTTGATTACTCTAAATTCACTATTTGGAATCAATTTATGTTCATCTTCACAATCCCTCGGAGGGAAGAACATGTCCGTATCAATTGGCATAACAAAAACTTTTGCTTTGATTCTCCCAAGTGCTTCTTTAAGATCTCCGCCGGTCATTCTGCTCACATCGCCTCGTTGCCATTTCCATGCCTTGCAAATAAGGGCATTAGGGTCCATTTCGCAGAAAAGAGGTTCAAAAAAACCGGATATAAATTCATCCAGGGAGTTTACATTAAATAAACGCCATGCTTCTTGTTTGTAGAATTCGGTGCTCATTCCCATAACACTCCATAATTTAGCATGCCTTTTTAGTCCATCTCTAACTTCCGTACATGATTGATAATTACCGCCATTCCATTTTGGATCAGAGGTAATAGCTTCGATTAGTGTCTGTGTATATAAAAAATCATGCGGCGTATTTTTTGCGGTACCTGCAATTGGTGCTGCTCGTTTGACCATATCCGGGTAACGAACAGCCCATTCATACGTTTGCTGTGCTCCCATGGAACCGCCTACAACAAGGGCTAATTCGTAGATTCCAAATTTTTCGGTAACAAGCTTGTGTTGAGCACGGACATCATCACTAATTCGAACTTTTGGGAAATTAGCCATGTTTAACGGGGCTGGCATATTATGCGGAGAGCTTGAAAGTCCATTTCCTAATTGATTAACGATGATAATGAAATACTTTTCGGGATTTAGCGCTCTTTCACTCCCAATATAAGTCTCCATATTTTTGCTGGTGCCAGAAAACCATGTAGGGATAAGGATTGCATTGTCCTTCACTTCATTCAATTCCCCAAATGTCACATAAGCAAGTTTACAATTAGTAATGACATCCCCTTCTTCTAAATTAAAATCACCTAAATTATAAATTTCATAAGGTCCATGATTTTCCTGCGTGTAATATTCACTTTTAATCAATAGAATCCCATCTGATATGAATTTGAATTTTCAGTCTTTAGTTAAATTCTATTAATTCAGTCCGCTACTGTCTAGATGAAGAGGTAAAAACACCTTCACGTGCTCCATCTATGTTTTTGTGAACTTTGTTAGGGTCTGAAGAAACGTTAAGTCAGTTTGGCCAAAAGCTAGCCTCCGTCAATACTACCGTCCTTGACACTGGGATGTGGTGCTTTTGGTAATAAGACTTCCACTGACAATATATGAGCTCAGCATTTGATCAATATTAAACGTGTAGCGTATGGGGGGGCGAGATGCCTAATTCAAGCAGTCAGACGAAAGAAGCGGTACCCACAAACTGACACGTGCCATTAGGCAGCTTGTATAGAAGCATTTAGCAAACAATACCTTTAACCATATTTTAGCAATGCACAAACCTGGCCAAAAACCGGGGTTGTGGTTTTAAAAAAACATTTCCGTTCGTTGTCCTTATTTTTTCTCGTAAAAGCATGGAAAAGGACCTGAATTAGCGGTCAGAGTTCTCGTGGAACCTTTGCGCACAGATTAAATTTATTGCATTGTTATTAAGGTACCGCCTCATACGGGTATATCGAAGTTTTCGATAACCATATGTGTTGCTTTCCAGCAGAGACAGCTTTCAGACCTGTATTGGTACCAGTCCAAATAAACTGAGAAGAAGTCGACGTTGGTTAGTCTCTCGGTCTAAAATTTCTCGATCCGATGTAGTCTTAAAATGCTTAGTAAATGCTGTATGAAAATCTGTTTCTCTTAGCAAATCTAACAAATTATATCTGACCATCAACTAGTATTTATATAATCTAGAGCGAATAAAAGATGTCAACTTAAAAAATAAGCTTAAAAACAAACAAAGTATAAATTGTAAGGTAATATCCCATAATAAAGTATGAAATGAATTCCCTAAAGTTAGTGAGCTGATTAGATGTTTCTTAAAAAAACAAAAATCAGGAGTAAGGAAGAGGAACAAGCTAATACAGAGAATTCTCAATGCATTGGTGAACTGCTTGCTAAGGCCAAAAAATCTAGTGATTTTAAACAATTCCCCCTTAGGGATGAATCAGGACAGTTAATTATTTCATACTACAATACATTGATTGATCAACAACAACTGCAACTGAAAATTTTACTTGGTTTCAGAGATCGTCCTTATGAGCTAGCCAAGCTAGAGAAAATTGATGATATAAAGAAAATGATTCCAATTGAAGACATTGTGATTACGGATAATATCAAAGAGGCCGAATCAAAGTTACTTAAAGGTTATGCGATTCTTCAAATGAGGGAAAATGACCAAAGGTTTGCTTTAATTCTTTTATCTAATGAGAAAGTTGGCTTACGTGAACAAAATAACGTTGAGAATGAGTTCAGTGTTGTGGGACCGCAGGTAGGGTTTGTTGAAAACATTGATGTAAATATACATTTACTAAGGCAGCAACTAAATACATCAAATTTAACTATTAAGGAAATTAATGTAGGTGCTATCTCGCATACTAGAGTTATCATTGCTTATATTGAAGGAGTTACTAATGAGCAACATGTTAATACAATGACCCAACGGCTCCGTGATATTGATTTTGATGTAGTTTTTGATTCTTCTCAACTTCATCTATTAATAACTGATAATTCCATAACACCGTTTCCTCTACTTCTTTCAACTGAACGAATTGATAGGGCGGTTTTTGCTCTTATTAACGGGCAAGTAGCTGTTTTTAGTAATGGATCATCTTTTGCTATAACAGGTCCTTCTACGTTGCTTGACTTTTTTATTTCACCTGAAGATTATTTATTACCATGGATTATTGCATCTCTTTTTCGTTTAATACGGATCTTTAGTGTCCTTTTCTCCATTTTTGCAACATCTATTTATATAGTAGTTTTGACTTACCATTACGAGGTGATTCCTGACGTTTTATTTGGTGCACTTAGTTATTCTCGGCATAATGTTCCATTTCCGCCAGTAATTGAGGTGCTATTTTTGGAATTTACGATTGAACTTTTACGTGAGGCCGGAGCCCGATTACCTACTAAAGTAGGACAAACACTGGGAATAGTGGGCGGTATTGTTGTCGGTCAGGCTGCAGTTGAGGCCGCATTAACAAGTAATGTTTTACTTATCATAGTTGCCTTGTCAGCCCTAGCTTCCTTCACTACACCCATTTATAAAATGTCAAACACGATACGTTTTTTACGTTTTCCTTTAATTATCGTCGCGTCAATTTGGGGCGGACTAGGCATCGTTTTAGGAATCAGCTTTTTAATCGTTCATCTTACACGATTGGAATCATTAGGTACACCCTATACAGTTCCATTGTATCCTTTTAGACGTCAAGATTTAGCAGATAGTTTTATCCGTTCCTCTTATAATCTAACTTCAAAAAGGCTAAGTTATTTACGTCCTAAATCGATTTGGAGATACCAGCCACATAATCACAAAAGAAAGAAGAATGAATTTGATGAATGATTAGAAAAGGAAATTAGAGGTGAAGAATGAAACCATTTTTCCTGTTAACTTTTAGCTTAACCTTCTTCTTATCAGGGTGTGAAAATGAGAGGATCATTGATAAAGTTCAGACTGTGGAAACCCTTGGGTATGATATGCAGGAAGACAAAGTTAAAGGGATCGTTATCTGGCCTACTTACGAGGAAAAAGGAACAGCCAAATCAAATAGTTTTAAAACGGTGTCTGATTCGTATGAAGATATTCTTCCGAGAATAAATTCAAAATCTGAATTCCCCATTGAAATAGGCAAATTAGATTTTGTATTATTCGGCAAAGAGTTTGCAAAAAAAGGGATTGATGATGTTATAACTAATCTGAGTAGAGATCCGATTGCTGGAAGTCGCATGCAGATAGTCATAGCTGAAAACACAGCTGAAGAAATAATTAATTCAAGTAAAAAATTAAGTCTTCCATTCCATTTAAGTAATAAAATCAATCACAACATTGAAAAAGGTAATTTGCCAAAAACGAATCTTCACTTATTTATGACAGATCATTATAGCGAAGGTAAGGATCCATATTTACCTTATCTAATCCTTGAGGAAGGGCAAATTAAAATAGGCGGATTAGCTTTATTAAAGGAAGGTAAGTTTGTACATAATATTAACTTAAGGGAGTCGTTTTTTGTAAAAATATTACATGACGGTACAGCTCATGGACAATATTATACAAAAATTAAGGTTCACAACAAGGAAGTACAACTTTTATTGAGAAACCTTGATGCCAAAGCTAAATATGCGGTGGATAAAAGTAAAAGAGATCCACGTATATTGATTGATTTAACCATCGATACAGAGATTAAAATCTCCCCATCTTGGTTTAATTTAAACAAACACGTTCTAGAGTTGGAACAGGTTTTAAATGAACAATTTAATGAAGAAGTAGAACGATTAGTTTTATTATTTCAAGAATACAACATAGACCCACTTGGGTTAGGAGAAAAAGTTAGGGCAACATCAAGAAATTGGGATTATCAACGTTTTAAGGACATATACCCTGATATAAAAACCACTGTACACACTAATGTTAATATCCTAAATACGGGTATTGTAGAATAAGTCTGCATTTTACGAGGTGGATCCATGTGAAAATTTCACTCAACGAGCAATATTTAGTATCCCCTTTTTACGTTTTCTTTCTGATTTATTTGAATATTATTGGTGTAGGAATCATGAGTTATCAAAGAGAGATAGTTCAGGATGCTGGTTATGATGCATGGATTTCCATCATTTTATCTGGTGTAAGCATACATATAGTAATTTGGATGATGTATCGTATTCTTGCAATTGCTAATAATGATATCATGTATGTTCACCTTTTTTGCTTCGGGAAATGGATTGGTGGGCTATTCAACATTTGTTTGATTTTCTACCTACTAGTATCGGCGTTAATTGTTTTCCGTGTTTATATTGAGGTTGTTCAAACTTGGATGTTTCCCTTAATGGAAACATGGAAAATAAGCTTCATTCTCCTAGTCCTCATTTATTACATTGTAACCAGTGGAATCCGTGTTATTACCGGCTTGTGTTTCTGGGGATTTATCATAGCTTTTTCTATACTTTTTCCCTTAAATTTCTTTTCGTTAGAATTTGCCAATGTAAATCATTTAATGCCCCTTTTTAATCACTCTGTTAAGGAAATATTATCATCATCTAAAGTTATGTTGCATCAGTATCTTGGTTTTGAGACTTTATTCATGTTTTACCCATTTATAAAAAATCCAGAAAAATCACAAAAATGGGCCCATTTTGGACTTCTATTTTCAATCGTAGTGTATCTTATAATAGCGATCATTACATTTACCGTCTATAGTGAAGGGCATCTAAACGATACAACATGGCCGACATTAACTTTAATGAAAATTGCAGAGTTGCCTATAATAGAAAGAGTTGAATTTATTATTGTTTCCACTTGGGTACTTATTATATTACCCAATAGCAGCGTAAAAATATGGGCAGCTTGCCGTGGTATTAAGAAATTAGTAAATATGAAACAACGTGTAAGTTTGTTAATTGTCTTGGGATTATTCTTTTTTTTAGCTAATGTTCTCGAAGAGAAAAGGCAAATAGAACGGTTAGATGAAATGTATTCAAATATTGCTTTCTATTTTGTATATTTATATATTCCTTTTCTCTTTTTGTTCATTTATATTAAACATAAAATAACTAAGAAGCACGAAAAGCAATGAACACCGACTGATTGATTCACGCACAACCCCTTTCAGATTTGAAAGGGGTTGAATATATCCTTATTCATTCCTAAAAATACTATATTTGAATAGAAAAATTCTTTTTGTAAGAGAATTTTCTAATCACTGTAATCTTTATAAGGAAAAACCAGGTATTCAACGTATTATCAATAAGTAAAAGATGAGAGATGTGTTTAAAGACAAAGTAGTAATTCACCTATCACACTTATTAAAAAGTAAATCAACCTTCCAAAATATAGCTTAAGTACTACATCTAACTATGAAATAAAAAACCTTCCAAACATGTAAATAAGGAAGGTTTATTTATCAGTGAAAGAACTTGTATTAGAATACATTCATTACTATAATCATGTGCGAATTCAACGAAATTTAAACAACCTGTCCCCGATTGAATATCGAAAACAGGCTGCCTAGGTGTTTTGATTCATGTCTTATTTTAAGGGTGCTTACCACCTTCATATAAAGAAGCTGGCGTTTTTTTGTATTAGCCTTCTAATAATAATGACTCTGGATCTTCGAGTAATTCTTTCACTGTAGCAAGGAAGCTAACAGCCTCTTTGCCATCAACGATGCGGTGGTCATATGATAATGCAATATACATCATCGGACGGTTTTCAATACGCTCTTCGTCAATTGCAACTGGACGAAGCTGTACTTTATGCATGCCTAGAATACCAACTTGAGGTCCGTTTAAAATTGGTGTAGACATTAATGAACCGAACACTCCACCGTTTGTAATCGTAAACGTTCCACCTTGTAAATCTTTTAAAGCTAGTTTGTTATCGCGGGCTTTCTTTGCTAACTCAACGATATTTCCTTCAATACCAGCAAATGTTTTGCGATCTGCGTCACGAACAACCGGTACAACAAGGCCATCTGGAGCTGATACTGCAATTCCGATATCATAGAATTTTTTAATTACAAGTTCATTCCCTTGAATTTCTGCATTTAACAATGGATATTTTTTCAGTGCTGCTACTACTGCTTTCGTAAAGAATGACATAAATCCTAAACGAACATCATGTTGTTCAAAAAATTTATCTTTACGACGTTTACGAAGCGCCATAACTGCTGTCATATCAACTTCATTGAATGTTGTAAGCATCGCTGCTGTTTGTTGAACTTCAACAAGACGATTTGCGATTGTTTGACGGCGACGCGACATACGAACGCGTTCAACTGGCTTATCGCTGCCTTCATTCACTGCTGGAGAAGGTACCGGTTTAGACTGGTTAGCTGCTTGAGCTTTCTCTTCTTTTTGTTGCGCTGTTTTTTGATCAGCATATAAATCAATATCATGTTTACGAACGCGCCCTAATGGATCTGTTGTTGGCACTTGATCAAGCTTAATGCCACGCTCTCTTGCTGCCTTACGCGCTGCTGGTGAAGCAATTAGCCATTGCTTTTGCTGAGCAGGCTGCTCTTTCACTTCTGCTGCTGGCGCTACTTCTTGTTTCGCTTCTTGCTGCTGAACTGGCTCTTCTTTTTGTGGAGCAGGCGTTTCTGCTGGTGCTGAAGGTGCTGCTTTAGCTTCACCATTTGCTTCTAAACGAGCAATGATTTCCCCTACTTGAACTGTATCACCTTCACCTGCAAGCAACTCTGTTAACACACCTGAGTCTTCAGCCGTAATTTCAACATTTACTTTATCTGTTTCAAGCTCAACAATATAGTCGCCTTTTTCAACGAAGTCTCCTACTTGCTTCAGCCATTGTGCCACTGTTCCTTCAGAAATTGATTCAGCTAATTCCGGTACTTTGATTTCTCCCATTGTTCATTCCCCTTCCTATCGTGTCACTACATCATTAGCGATTTGTGTTTTTGTTAATGCATCTTGTAAAATGCGCTCTTGCTCTTGTCTGTGAGCTGTTGGGTCTCCTTCTGCTGGGCTTGAACGTCTTCTACGTCCGATGTAGTCCACACTCACTCCTTCAGGTGCAACTTCACGGAGTTTTGACTCAACATAATTCCATGCGCCCATATTTTCAGGCTCTTCTTGCATCCATACAATTTCTTTTAAGTTTTTATAGCGAGCAAAAATTTCTGCAACAACGCGTCTTGGAAACGGATAGATCTGTTCAAGACGAAGCACGTGTAACCAATCCCAAGATTTATCTTCTTTATTTAAGCGTTCTGTTAAATCACCGCTAATTTTTCCGCTGCATAGAATAATACGTTCAACCTCATCTTCTTTCTTTCCTAACTCTGGTTGCTCAACGACTAAGCGGAAAGAGCCTTTTGTAAACTCTTCTACATCTGAAACGCTAAACGCGCTACGAAGCAAGCTTTTTGGTGACATTACTACTAACGGTCTTACCTCTTCACGCTGTAAAATCGCTGCTTGGCGTCTTAACAAGTGGAAGTATTGAGCTGAACTTGTTACATTTGCAACTGTCCAGTTATTTTCAGCTGCAAGCTGCAAGAAACGTTCTAATCTCGCACTTGAATGCTCTGGTCCTTGCCCTTCGTGACCGTGCGGAAGCAATAACACCATTCCTGACTTTTGGCCCCACTTCGCACGTCCAGCAGAAATAAATTGGTCAATAATAACTTGGCCCGCGTTTGCAAAATCACCAAATTGAGCTTCCCAGATCACAAGTGTCTCAGGCGCAAACACATTATAGCCATAATCAAAGCCAAGAACTGACCCTTCTGATAACGGACTGTTTCGAACATCGAAGGAAGCGCTTACGTTCTTCATTGTGTGCAATGGTGAGTATACATCACCTGTCTCATAGTCATGTAGAACTAAATGACGATGGGCAAATGTTCCACGCTCTGAATCCTGCCCTGTGATGCGAATTGGTGTACCATCTCTTAAAATGGTTGCAAAAGCAAATGCTTCTCCTAGCGACCAATCAGCTTTTCCGTTTTCTTCAAACGTTTTAGCACGGCGTGATAAAATACGTTCTAGCTTTGGAAACACTTTAAAATCTTCTGGATGCTTTAAAAGTTCGCTATTAATATCTAACAGTTCTTCTTTTGTTACAGATGTATCTAAAGAAGGAATTCCATTAAATACAGCTTTAGGCATCTCCATAATTTGATGGCGCTTTTCTGCTTTTGACGGCACTTTTTCGTATGCAGCTTGTAACTTAGCTTGCAGCTGTTCACTAATCTTTGCTGTTTCCTCGCTTGTTAGTACATTCGCTTCTTCTAATTGCTTAGCATACAATGCGCGTACAGTTGGTCGCTTTGTAATAATGTCATACATTTTTGGCTGCGTAACAGACGGCTCATCCATTTCATTGTGGCCGAATCGACGATAGCCGATTAAATCAATTAAGAAATCTTTATTAAAACGGCGACGATATTCATACGCAAAATATGCAGCTGCTATACATGCTTCTGGATCGTCTGCATTGACGTGAACGATTGGAATTTCAAAGCCTTTTGCTAAATCACTTGCATATTTCGTAGAGCGAGAATCGACACTTTCCGTTGTAAATCCAATCATATTGTTAGCAATAATATGAATGGTACCACCTGTTTGGTAACCCGCTAATTGATTTAAGTTCAGCGTCTCTTGAACAATACCTTCTCCAGGGAACGCTGCATCACCGTGAATTAAGATAGCAAATGATTTTTTGACATCCTGTTTTGGATAACCGTTTGTTTTACGGTCATCTTGAGCAGCTCTTGTAAACCCTTCCACAACTGGATTTACAAACTCCAAATGACTCGGATTGCTTGCCAATGTTAAACGAGCTCGCACTGTGTTTTCAGCTTTTATTTGCTTATCTGCACCTAAATGGTACTTTACATCCCCAGTCCAGCCGTAATTAATTCCGATAGAACCTTCTGATGGGACTAGCTCTTTATTCGGTGAATGTTGAAATTCAGCAAATATCATTTCATATGGCTTTCCTAAAACATGAGCAAGTACATTTAAACGACCGCGGTGTGCCATTCCGATATTGACTGTTTTAGGACTTGTTTCAACAGATCGTGCAATTAATTCATCGATAAGCGGAATTAACATATCCACGCCTTCAATCGAAAAGCGTTTTTGTCCGACAAATGTACGATGTAAGAACTGTTCAAACCCTTCTACTTCCGTTAATCTTTTTAATACAGAAATTCGTTTTTCATTTGAAAGCGGCTGGAATATTGCACCTGACTCCACCATTTCAGTTAACCATTTGTTTTCTTCCATATTATGTACATGATGGAACTCAAACGCCATCGTTTTTGTGTACACATCTGTTAAATACTCAATTGCATCTAAACCATTTTTTACATGTGCTGGTGCATTCGTACATAAAATGTCGACTGGTATTGCCTTTAAGTCTTCTTTTGTTAAGTTGTAGTCTTCTAAATGCAGAAGCACTGGATCTTTCTTTTCACTTTCTAGCGGTCTAATAGAAGCATACAAATGTCCGTATGCACGAATATTTTCTGCTAATTTAATGGTAGATGCAACTTTAGCTGTGCTTGTTGAATTGACAGGCGAAGCCGCTGCCGTCACCTGCTCATTCCCTTGACCCTCAAGAATTGGCGGTGCTCCCCAATAGTCAAATAGTTCTTTTAACTCTGGATCTACTAAGTCTGATTGTTGTTCATATAACTCATACTGTTCTAATACGTAGCCATAGTTCGGACCCAAAAACCCTTGCCAAGGCTCTCCCCTGTTTGACGTTTCATTACTCATGTTAAAACCCCCAACGAGTTATAATAATTGAAATCATCGTCTAGCTAAATGCCCTTACTTTACATTGGTTTCATTTTCTTTTTAAAAAAGCATGGTTCGGATGTAAAAT
Source organism: Priestia megaterium (assembly GCA_008180335.1). Classification (GTDB taxonomy): domain Bacteria; phylum Bacillota; class Bacilli; order Bacillales; family Bacillaceae_H; genus Priestia; species Priestia megaterium_B. Next base: position 764,824 of record VTEF01000002.1, on the reverse strand, counting down.
TAAAAACTAATTAGCTGCTCTATTTGATTTCTGATTTTTAAATTGCAGATTACCTTATCGTCAGACATCTTTACAAGCTTCCCAAAATTCAAAGTTGCTTGTATTGAATATCTGCCTTTATTTTACCACTGTTTGGCTCTCCAATCAAAATGAAATCGCTATATTTCTTTAATTTTTTTTACTTTTTTAATAGTCTTACTACTTTTTGTAAGCGCTTTATAAGAAAAGTGAATTGCTCATCAAATCAAGTGTTAACTTATTGTTATAGACTGATCATCCAACTCATTAAATTGCGTAAAATTAAATTGCTGAATATATAAGTAGAAGGCATAAATGTGATAGCTTCTGTTTATAAATCATTCATAGCTTCTTTTATTTACCCTTCCTCTTTTCCTACTTTTAGGGACAAGGAGATTGGTCACTTTAAAGTAAGCGATCACTTGATAAAAATTTTTCAAGCACTATTGTTAAAAAGAAAAAGCTTGACCAATCAGTCAAACTTCTGTCGTGATATGTGGTTCAAGCTCGATTATTACGTTCCCTTGAATTGCTCGTGAAATCATACATGATGTTTCTGCTTTTTCCATTAATCTTTGTACTTTACTTTCCTGCTTCATATCCTCTTGTCTTAACACAACATGAGGGCGATGAATAATTTTTTCATACGTAAATACACCCTTTGTGACATCAACCACTGCCTTGGACTCCATTGTTAATAATGCGTGCTGTACCCCGCTTCTTTCTAACATAGCAGCTAACGTAATAATGTAACAAGTTGCTGCGGCTCCGAGCAGCATTTCATCAGGATTTGTGCCAATGCCAGGCCCATCCATCTCTTTAGGAATCGAAATAGTTGTTTTTAATTGTCCTGCGTCTATCGTTCCTACATCATTGCGGCCTCCTGGCCAATTTGCTTGTAAATGAAAACTGTGTTTTGCCATTGTACAATCACTTCCTTCAATCATATGAATCTATACAGTTAGTCTAACTCTTTTGGGTGAAAGATGAAATTATCATGCCTAATCAATATAAAAAAGACTACGGATACCGTAGCCTTTCAATTAACTTAATGGCACTTTCTTCATCTCAGCAACTTTTTGCTTAATTAAGGAAGGAAGCCAATCATTTAATTTTGTAAACGAATACCCCCAAAAACTTGCTTTTTCGTTACTCATCGTCCACGAATGATCCACCCCATAAGGTGAAGCGTTTTCATCAGTTATCCGGTTTGTTATTTTGGCTGTTCTATTCGTTTCTTTTTCGATTAATTGAATTAAATTTCGTAAAGTGATTGTGCCATCTGCACAAGCATTAATAGGCCCTTTTAATTTTTGTTCTCCGCACCACGCTAAGAAAGCGCCAGCTTCTTGCTGCGAGATAAAATTCATCTCTGCATCAATATCAGGCAAACCTATTTCTTCATTATGCATAACTTTTTCGATATGAAAGTTTAAACGATTTGTATAATCTTTTTCACCAAGCACAATTGGAATTCGAACAGCTGTGACCGAAAAAGGTGCTTTTTGGAAAAGCACAGCCTCCGCTTGGCGTTTCCCCTCTTGATATGAAAGATTTTCTTTACGTGAATAAGAGATCGGGTACGTATAAGGATCAAAATCTTCTTCGTAACAAGTCTTTTCTAACGAGCCATAAACAGATAATGTCGATGTAAGCACATAATGACTCGTACTATGTTGAAAGGCTTCTACAGCAACCACAGCGCCGTGTGATGAATAACAAATTTGATCAAAGATAACATCCCATTTTCGTCCACGAGTTGCTTCAATGACTGAATCCTTTTCCACACGGTCCATGATTATTCGCTCTACGCGATCACCAAATGAATCCCTTGTTTGACCACGTGTAGCAATTGTAACTTGGACATTTTTAGCTAAAAGTTCTTCTATTAAATTGGTGCCAAAAAAACGTGTACCGCCTAAAACGAGTGCTGTTTTCATCATTTCTCCACCTTTCATAATATCTTCTATTTAATCATACCATTATTATCCAAAATTGCGTACTCTAACACTATGAAACTTTTTTATCATTTTTTTCAACATGATTCCGAAGCACTTGAATATGCTTCATGATAAGATGTCTATGAACTACATATTTTTCAAATTATATCTTTTAAAAAGGAGTTGTTGGTTTGAAAGCATCGCCAATTCCCGCAAATGAAAGGCTAATCACATTGGATGTTATAAGAGGCTTTGCCCTATTCGGAATTTTTTTAGTAAACATGCCTGCATTTCATTCACCTCACTTTATTAAACAGTTATACGGAGTGGAACCAGCCTATGACGGAATAGATTCCATTGTCTATTTATTTCTACAATTATTTGTTCAGATGAAATTTTTTACAATCTTTTCTTTTTTATTTGGTTTAGGTTTTTACATTTTTATGAGCCGAGCAGACGAGAAAGGCCTGCCTATGAACCGACTATTTTTGAGAAGAACAAGTATTTTGCTCACCTTTGGATTACTGCACTTAATTTTTCTATGGTATGGTGACATTTTACACTTGTATGCAATCGGCGGTTTCTTGTTGCTGTTCTTTTATAAAAGAACGGCCAAAACATTGCTCGTCTGGGCTGTCAGCTTATTATTTATGTTCTATGTACTCACATCACTTCAATTTTTGTTACCGCCAACATTTATTCAAGGAATGAATGCTGAACTAACTTCAGAAAGCAGTGTAGCTATGAAAGAATATATAAATGTTTATGAAAATGCTTCTTATCTTGACTGGATTTCATATCGCTTCGGAGTAGAAGTTAGCCCAATTTTATTGAATATACCATTCACATTAATTCCTGTGTTGGTTATGTTTTTAGTTGGTTTATATGCTGGAAAACAAAAAATCTTTCAGCACATTGACGAACGTGCAGCTTTTATAAAGAAAATACAAATAATATCAGGCTTGTTAAGTGTTCCATTTGTTGTTATTCTTTCACTGCTGCTATTGTCTGTTTTAGATGCAGGGTTTTATAAATATGCTGCCGTTCAGCTGTTCACTAGTTTGAGCGGTTTCTCACTTTGTTTCTTTTATATAAGCACACTGACGCTATTACTGCGTTCAAGCAAATGGCAAAATCGATTACAATTGCTTCGTTTTGCAGGACAAATGGCTCTTACAAATTACTTAATGCAAACTTTTATATGCCTGTTAATCTTTCGTGTTTTTGGATTATATCACAATATAAGTTTAGCGGCCGGAACCTTATTCTGTCTTATTATTTTTACAGGTCAGCTTTTTATTAGTGCAGCATGGTTAAACTATTTCCGTTTCGGGCCCTTTGAATGGCTATGGAGGACTTTAACCTACGGTCATATGCCTGCATTAAAAAAATCAAAAGCTTCTATATAATTGCTATAAAGACAGAGCTTCTAAATCAGAAACTCTGTCTTTATATCTCAGCACAAACTTGGCACCTTTATATGTTTAACTCCATTTTGGCCAAACTCTTTCATATACTCAATTTCTCGGTTGAAAATTTCCATAAAAACACGGCTGTTCATTTCAACGGACTGTGGAACATCGCCAACAATGTCACGTTTTGCTAAGCGATGAGCAAGTGCATCCCAGAAAATTTCGTTATCATATGCATTGATTATACGTTGAAGCATCTCTTCATATTCTTCTGTAAACATGACTTCATCATCGATCGTTTGGAAATGAGCTTGTCCAGAAAATAATTTAGCCTGTGAAAACAAATGCTGTTCAAGTTCTTTATAGGGATCTTCTTCTGTATGAATTGCTTCACTAGCTGTTATCATCCACATGCCAACATAAGCTAGGTCTAATAACCGAAAAAACTGTGTTTGAGAGAATTGGACTGTTAAATTGTTTGTAGTTGAAGTTTCTTGCACGGGGGATTCACTCCTTTAGTTTATGAGGTTTGTTCACATTCAAATAAGATGGTGATGAGGGTTAGGAGATACACAAATAAGTAAACAAAGCAGATTGATTTTTTCACCTCTCTTGAAGAAAATAAGATCAGCATTCGTGTGTTAACTTGTTGTGTATATTTATATTAAGCTAAGTGTTTGAAAAAAGCAATAAATTTATTTGAATTTTCTGATTTTTATTTACAAACTACCTTATTTCATGCAAGGTGTCAGCTTCTTTCTTCAGCTGACTTAACAATAAAGCGTCTTGTCTTTTAGTCAATTTTAATAAAAAAACAAACCCTTCTCCGGTTTGTTTTTTTATATGAAGTAATAAAGGAAAATTGCCAATCCTATAAAAAAAACACTCAATATAAATTCAAACAGCCATTGCCACTTTTCACGTTTTAATAAGATATGCTCAATGCCTGACAGGAAAGAACTCGCACTGACACATACAAAAATCCAGCTTAATTGATCAACGCTAAACTTTGTCATAAAACTTAAAACGAGCAATGCAGCAACGATTAAAAATAGCACTAATTGTATTCCAAAAATCCATTTAATCCGCTGTTTGTACCCGTCTTTTAACGCTTTTAATAAATCATTGCTGAGCACTCTCTTAAACTCCTTTAATATTCAAGAATTGGGTATAAATGAGCCATTATTGCACAGATACATAAATATCAATCTGACTTTGGTCAGGTTCAATGCAGCGTTCATCATATAGTTCAAAATCGATTGTATACGCGCGGTTATTCTTCTCTGCCCATTTCTCAATATATGCCCACGCTTCCATTACTACTTGTTTAGCCGGTCCTACAGCTGTTGTAAAAACAACATATTCACCTGCAGGAATTTGAAATTCTCTCATTCCTTCTTTCACTTCTCCACCTGGAGTCACTTCGTATCCTAATGCAAACGTAAATTCAAGCGGGTTATCTGCTTTATAATCTGTATAAAGAGCGAATGTAGTGCCATTTACTTTATTTGCAATTTTGTTTGCTAATTGCTGCTTATAAAACATGTCCCAATGAGCGGGAATGATTTCGGCTCCTGTTTTCTCTATCTTATCAGTTGTTCGAACTGGCACCCCAACAACAGTAAAACCATCAAGTCTGACTACTTTCTCTTGTACAACTAAGTCAGTCAACATAATAAACCCCCTTAATTCCTCTTTTCTCTTCTCTAAATGAGGGAATTACTTCGTTATATGCATTTTATTTGTAATAACCCAAAACGTCAACCTTTCTCTTATTCAATTAAGAAATTCTTTTATTTTTTAATGAGAAAATTTGTAATCGTTCCAATGACAACGGCAGACACGCCGCTTATGATAAGTAAGAGGATTATAACTGAAAGGTAACTCTCGTTATTTGTAAGAAGGACCTGTAAACTATAAAGGATAAAAGCTGCCGCAAATGAGATAACATAATCTTTCTTTCGAATGCTCATATCAACTGCTCCTTTACCATTGTTTTTAACATTTAAATAAGAACCACTCTAAATAAAAATCTAGTAATCGCTAAGTATTCTTACAGTCAGTATGTATATGTCTTAATGATAAAAACATGCCATCAGATCGTTATTTGTTTGCACTACCATGCCTTCTTTCACTTCCATTTATACCTGAACATGAGATTTTTTTGCAAAAAGAAGTCTACTTTTTAACAGATTACAATACCTATAGGATACGAAGCTTTTTAGGTTGAAGTTGTTGAGGTGAATGATGGTGAAATTAATTGAACTGGCGGAATTAATTAAAAGAAGCAGGTTTGCCAAAAAAGAGATTTTCACTGCTAGATCGATTACGTATACGTATTACTCTATTGAAGATGATCAATTAAAAATTGAATTAGATACAATGGGCACGAAGAAGAAAATCGTGTCTTTTCGTATCTTTTTAAAAGAATTAAATGACGATTGGATTTCCTATAAGGAGCAGCATGATTATGTATATGAACTATACCGTAATATCTATATCCCTGATTCAATAAAGAAATTATTAATGGATGTTACAACATGTTAAAAAAGCTGGATTGCCCAGCTTTTTCTTTTTAGTAAGTATTTATCCTGCTCTTAACCGTATTAATCCCCTGTCGCAAACCTTTGAGAAAGCAGACCATGTAAAAAACCAACAATCAGTAGAGCTGTAGAAGAACACCGCTGATTGAAGTGTCACTTTATTAGCTGTTTATTTCATTGAACAAGCATTTTTAACATAAGTTGATCATCCTTTTTTATTTCTGGTTCATTTTCATACGTAGTATGAAGATAACGTTTGATTTGTTTTAAGAAGGACATCACTTCTCCACTGGACATTAACGCATTGTTAAGAGGCAGCGAAAATTTTTTGGCAACTTTTAACTCATCTGTTTCCACTGAAAGCGATACATGCCGAAATAAGTTCCACGGATAATAGAGTGTCATAAATGATTTTGAAAAATAAATTCCTTCTTCACAAATAGTAATTCCTTCTGTTTTTTGCAATGGGTATGTATTTAAATGCGCAATAATTCGTTCATGCTTAGAAATCTGTAAACGGCTGCGAATTTCTTTTTCGTCTTCCTTAGCGATTTGATCAGTTACAGGAAACGCATGAGCAGATTCTAGTAAAGGATATCTTTTCTGAAAAGAAGTACAAATGGAAGTAAGTTCTTGTAAAGGTATAGATGGGTAGATATACTCTTTGCACATGTATTCATGCGAATGCATGTGAATAAACCTTTGAATTTTTTTTAACAAACACACTAGCCTTTGAATTGGATAGTCATTTCCATTTACATAAAAAGTATCGGCGCCATTAAAACAAACCATCCCTTCTTGGCGGACCGTGATCGACTTTATTTTTGAAAAGTCACTCCAACTTATATACCCTTTTTTCTTTCTCCAGCATTTCCAGTGTAAACCCTTTGTTGTAAAGTAAACACCTCTCTTGCCTGAGAAACCAAATAATGCACAGTCCAAATAAGCAATAATCTTTTCATCTTTCTTTAATTGAAAATACTTGATTGCAGCTTTCTCATATGAACGTGGAATATACATTGCATAAAACCGTGCTTCTTGATAAGTTAAACATAAGTCCCGTAAATAGGTTGTCCTTGTAATTGCCACGTTCATCCCTCCCATTTTTTCTCATTACTTTTTAAACGCTTTAACTTGAAAAAAGTTTCAGTTTTTTTTAATTAAATTTCCAGATTTCAATCACTCAATATAAATTTTTCACTAGTACTGTATTAAATACCCGCAATTAAAGTTTATAAGCACCTAAAGATTGTAGATTAATAGTGAAAATTAATCCTTTTTTACGTATACTAGAAATAAAAAAGCGCAAATAGGTATAAAATCCCTATATTCTGTATAAGTCATCCAGAAAAGCAGCGAAATCCAAAAAAGCGTATAGGTATTTTGTAACCCATACACTTTTCCTTATTCGCGCTTTTCTACTTCTTTAAGTTCAGCTCGCTGCGTCAATATCTGTTCGAGTGAATCAACTCTTTGCACAAGCTGTGTCATCGTTTCAACCATTGCTTGATCATGGCGTGTTTTATTTTTCATAAATTGAATAAATGTAACAATTAGATAAACAACAATTGCAAATATAGCAATGTAAATCAGAATTGGGATGATAACGAATAGTGATATCACATCCATTTGTTATATCCTCCTTTCAAACAGCTAATTATGTAAAACTTGTAAGCTTCATCTTATCTTACTGCATTGTTATTTTCAACATTTAATCATAATCACTGCGAATGAACAGATAAAGTTACCCCTAGAAGGAAAGGAGCATGCAAAATGATGATTCGTCCCTATAAACCAGCTGACTCAGCAAAATTGATTAATTTATTCCAACAAACCGTGACCACTGTTAATCGGCAACACTACTGGGCAGCTCAAATTGAAATATGGGCAAACCAAACAGCGTGGGTAAACCGATTAGAAAAACAATTTTGTTTCGTTGCTGTCATTAATTCTTATATTGTTGGTTTTATTACACTAACAAATGAAGGATTAATTGATCTATTATATGTGCATAAGAATTTTCAAAGGCAAGGAATCGCCTCTTCTTTACTAGCTTCAGCTGAAGAAAAAGCGATTCAATTAAATCTGTCTCAGCTTGTGACAGAAGCAAGCATTACTGCTGAGCCTTTTTTTGAATCTCATCATTATAAGATTGAGAAAAAACAAGTTAAGAAAATTAATAATATTCCGTTTACCAATTATCTTATGATTAAAACTCTTATTGCCCATAAATAACCCTGCATTCATTAAAAAGACGCAATCATTATGATTGCGTCTTCTCAACTTATTAGTCTCATTCAACCTCAATTATTATTTTGAAGAGCAGCGCACCCTTCTTCTCCGGTGCGAATTTTTATCGCATTTGTTAATTCATAAATAAAAATCTTGCCGTCTCCGGCTTGACCTGTATTTAAAACTTTACGGGCTGTATCGACTACATCTTCAACAGGAACTTTACAAACAACAATTTCTACTTTAATGCGCTCATGCAGATTATCTTGCCTTTTAATTCCTCTGTAAAGCTCTGTAAATCCTTTTTGCAACCCACACCCAAGAACATCGGATACCGTAATACCGCTAACCCCTATTTTTGCCAGTTCTTGTTTTAGTTCATCAAATTTCGTTGGCCGTGTGATGATTTCAATTTTCGTTAATTTGTCACTCATTTTCCCCACCCCTTCTACATATTCGATTCGTGATATGCTCTTTCTCCGTGCAACGTAATATCAAGTCCAAGCGTCTCTTCTTCTTGAGTGGCACGAATAGACATAATCATTCCTATCGCTTTAATAATAATAAATGTAACGATTGCAACAAAGAGGTAAGTTGCCACAATTGCAATTAATTGTTTCCAAAGTAAACTTGGGTCTCCGTAAAACAGTCCGTTCGCTCCATCTGCATTTACAGAAGTTGTTGCAAATAAACCTGTTGCAATTCCTCCCCACGTTCCGCCAATGCCGTGAAGGCCGAATGCATCTAACGCATCATCATAGCCAAGTTTCTGTTTAAGTGAAAAAACTCCCCAGAAGCAAATAGCTCCGCCTAAAAACCCGATTACAATCGCTGCAAACGGTGTAACAAAACCGCAAGCCGGCGTAATCGCAACAAGTCCGGCGATAGCACCTGACACCGCGCCTAACAAAGTCGGCTTTTTATTAATAAACCACTCTACTAACAGCCATCCGACAATCCCAGTTGCTGCTGCAGTATTTGTGTTAATAAAAGCGGTCATCGCCACTTCATTTAACGTCAAAGCACTTCCTACATTAAAACCGAACCACCCAAACCAAATGAGCATACCGCCAATTAATGTAAGAGTTAAGTTATGAGGTGAAGCTGTATTGGCGTTTTTGCGCTTTCCAACAACAATCGCCAACACTAAACCAGCAACACCAGATGAAATGTGAACAACATTCCCTCCTGCAAAGTCAAGAGCGCCCAGTTCACGAAGCCAGCCGCCAACACCCCACACCCAGTGTGCCACTGGTGCATATACAAGTACCGACCATAAAATCGCAAATACAACAAATGCAGAAAACTTCATGCGCTCTGCGAAAGCTCCTGAAATAATCGCTACTGTCAGAACGGCAAATGTTAATTGAAACATCATATACAAACTATGTGGAATAGCGGCGCTATAATCACCATTCGGCTCAAAAGATACTCCCTGCAAACCGACCCAATCGAAATTTCCAATTACTGCGTTGCCTCCTGTTGAAAATGCTAAAGAATATCCAACCATCACCCATAATACTGAAACAACAGCTAATGATCCCACACTATACATTGCTGTACTTAACATATTTTTACTGCGTACCATTCCACCGTAAAAAAGTGCAATACCTGGTGTCATGAGCCAGACTAACAGCGTTGCAAAAAACATTAAAACCGAATCGCCCATTTGCATGATGAATGCCTCCTTGAAAAAATATAATCATACCTTATTCTTTATGTTAGATTTTATAACATATCACGATATGTTTAATATCATATTTTATTTTAAGTAAATTGGCAACTAGTTTTCTAAAAGAATTTTATTATAAATTTATATTTTTATTCTTTATCTTTTGAAAAATCATCAAATATAGAGATATTTTTCAGGTAACAAATATATTATGTAACAAATTATAACATCATAATTCAGGCCTGCCTTACTGTAGGCGTTTTTCACTTTTACATTCTGGTACGCTGCCCATTTGAATAACCGAACGAATTCACGAAATTCCTTCATCTTCTTTACATAAAACAAGTTGTGATAAACATACATAATTTATAATAGTGGTTAATGAATGGAGTGTTGGTGATGGCTCATATCTATTCAAAAGGTTGATTTATTCAGCAATTAAAAGCTGCAAATGTAACAAAAATTGAAGGTCGTAAATTAGAAATTTATAAAACCTATATACTCCGCAATCTTTATTTAGAGCTAGTTAAAAACGGAACGATTCAGCCTTAAAACTAAAAACTTCAAATGAAAGAGCCCGCAACGTTTGTTGCGGGCTCTCCTTATAGAGACTCATCAAGAAATTTAGTTACACGCTTTACATACTCTTCTGGATATTCGCTATATCCTTTTACGTGCTTCACATCTTTCGGCATCCAAAACTTGAATTTATCAGGATGTGTTTGAACCATTCTTTTACTTTCTGTATATGGAATAGCTGTATCGCCATTACTATGTATAAAGAGAATCGGACGAGGATAAATATCTTTCACTGCCTGAATCGGACTCGCTTCAGAAGGGTCTAGCCCTGCAATGAAAGGAACCGTTGCAAGCGTTAAAGCTGTAAATGGAAAATCAGGCAGCTTTGACCAGACGGATAAATTTTCTTTCAGATACGCTTCTAGATCACTGAATGGACTATCGGCAATCACCGCTTTTATCGTATCTTCTTGTGATGCTGCAAGCAATGAGGTTGCTGCTCCCATTGAAATACCATATAACACAATCGGTTCTTCTGTCTCACCTTTAATCATGTCGATTACACCAAGTAAATCCATCTTCTCTTTTACACCAATTGTTGTTTGACTTCCTTCAGATTCACCAGCATTGCGAAAATCAAACATCACAACCCGGTACCCTTCTTCTGCAAAGTTTTTGCTTAAAGGTAAAAAACCCGCTCCGTTATCATGCCGGTTGCCGCCATATCCATGCGACATGATAATAGTCGCTTTCGGCGTTGTCTCCGGCTCAATAATCCATCCTTTTAACTTGGTCTCTTTATCTCGGCTTATAAAAGTAGCATCTTTATAAGAAAGACCGTACTCACTAGGGTCTGCTGTTATCGGCTGCCGTTCTTTCTTTGTTAGACTTAATCCGACATAAACAGAAATAGCTGTACATAATATAACGATTAATGCAATAAATGAAATACTTCCAATCCACATATACTTTTTCCTTCGGCTTTTCGAAACCGCTTTATTTTCAATAACTGGCTTCAAAAGTGGCACACTCCTTATTTCAACTTATAAATACAGGTATCCAAAGAGATTACAAACTCCACCTGTGTTTCACAAGCATTATTTTACATCATCAGTTCTCGTTGTCAAAGGTTACATATTCTCTTTCCATTGAAATGCTTTTTGATCTATCTCTTTAATGAATAGTGTCTTTCCATCTACATATTTTTGCGGCTCAAAACGATACTGAGCGGCTAATTGCTTTTTCAGCTGCTCATACTCTCTAGCAGCATCTGGATGGTGTCTTAAGTAATCACGAAAATTAAGGTGGCGAATCACTTCATCATGCTTTTGATTATAGATATGCAGATGATGTGTGCGTTTAGCCCCGCCTTTTTGAAAATAACGTCTGCCGCCAATGCCATTTTCACCTTTTACTTCATACCCTGCATGAACCATTGCTTGATTATAAATATCTACTCTTTTAATATCTTTCACTTCAATTAAAATATCGATAATTGGCTTTGCGCTTAATTCTAAAATAGATGTACTTCCAATATGATGAATAGCAATGATCTCATCTTTGAAAATGTCTTTTAACAAGGCTGCTTCTTGATTGAACAAATCACTCCATTTCTTCTCATATGGGACAACATGTATTTCTCTTAATTTATGCATTTATGATCAACTCCGATTATTTTACCTTTTGAATATAACGATATTTGCAGAAAATAACTATTGCTGATATAAAAGATTCTTTTACATTCTTAATCATTGCAAAAATTTTCAAGGTGATATTTAATACTATATCTACCGACTCTTTGTCAATGAATTTACCTATACAATACATTAAAGGTAGGTTTGTTACTATCATTTTCCCAAATTATAAAAAGATAGAGATTCACTGATTATTTATCCCTTTAACTTATTAAAATCAGACAATTTATCCAAGCATAAACACTTTAGCTTCATACACTAGTATTGAAGTCACAATGGAAAGGAGGTGACACAGTTGTCTATCTTATTAGATGCTAGAACATCTCAAAATGCTAGCTTTTCCAATTCAATTAGCATACCTGTTTTAGCAGGGGGAACGCCAGATATATTTGCACAAATTGGCCTCGATGTTCAAGATGCTAACAGTCCAATCCGTGTGCAAATGAGCGGAACCGTTACTCTTCAATTACCGCTTCTTCCTGCAGCCACAACTATAACAATTAGAATTGTTCGAGGTACTACACTTGCTGATCCTTTAGTCTTTTCCACATCACAAGCTTTAGATTTAGCCATCTTAGACCCTCAGTTATTAAGCTTTACAGCTTCTGATTTTAACGTCGCTAAGCCTGCTTCCGGTCCATTAATCTATACAGCATTTATAAGCTCAAACATAGTAGGAACGATAAGAGTCGGACCAGAAAGTTTAAATGGCGCTGCTTATTCAGATTTATAATTCCTAAAATCCAGATGATACACAAAAGTTTACTCATTACACTTAGTATCAAGGGGTTATAAAAAATGCTGATTAAAAGACTGCTGTTACCTAAACGGTAAACAAGTCTCAAAACAATCAGTTATGTAAAAACTTAGGTTTAAGCTTATTAGTTTAATTTTATTATCATTCCCAATGATAAGCTACACCTAAGTTTTTTATCAACTAAACTTCGCGGTGGTACAAAATTCAGCTGCGGATCATATGATAAATTATAAATTTGTTATAAATATGTATCCTTTATTACTAAGTGATGTACATATGTCTTGAAATAACCCTTAGAAAAAACATGATTGAATTACAATTAATATAGCTACGAAACCATAATATAAACTCTCTTTCTAACACGTTTTACACTTATTTCTTTTTAACTTTTTCCAACAACATTTTTTTAATTTGAGCTCTATGACGATTCACTACTTTTTTAATTTCTTTTTTGATCGCTGGTGCATGTTTTTTTGTTCCCATCTGATCATGAACCCTATAAAGAAGTAAAGGCTGAGACACATAATGAATGTCAAATTCCTGAATGATACGTAACCATAAATCATAATCATGAGTATATGGCAAAGATTCATCAAAAACACCTACTTTATCAAAGACGCTTTTATGAATCATAACTGAACAGCCGTTAATAATATTTCCTCGAATCATTGTTCTTAGCAAGCTTAGTTGATTAGGTACATGTATACCTAAAGAATCTGTAAAAACTTTTCCTTTTTCATTAATGCAATAATAATTTGTATAGCTAAATAAAGCTTTTTTTTCTTTCATAAAAGCTAATTGAACCGCTGTTTTTTCAAGGTAAAAGATATCATCAGAACTTAGCCAGCAAATATAGTCTCCGGTTGCATGTTGAATACCCATGTTCAGAGCACTAGCTGTTCCGCCATTTTCTTTTTCAATATACTTAATTTTATCTAAATATGGCACAATCTTTTCTGAATATTTTGTGGACCCATCATTAATGACAATGATTTCAATGTTTTGATACGTCTGATTAACTAAACTTTCAAGTGCATGATTTATATAAGGACAGTTATAGAATGGAACAATAATTGAAATTTTTGACATATGCCGTCTCCTTTCAAAATATAAACTGTTGATTAATCCTATTTTTAGTAGCCTTTCTGCTTTTTAGCTGTCTTTATTAAAATTTTTATGCTAAATAACCCGCAGGATAAACCTGTTTTTCGTTATAACTTACAAAGTTTTCTATCCTGCTAATGATTGAAGTCTGCAATAGATGTTGCCTATGAAAAAGAAACAGCATACGATATAAAAAAATTTAGGGGGGATTAATTAATGTTGCATGATGTGTTTCTTACATTTAACGGAAATGAGCTTATTACAACACAAGAACAGCTATTTACTGATATTCAAAATACATTTACGATTGAATTTTGGGCAAAGCCAGAAGCGACTCATGGCATTGATAAGCAATCTAGGAAAGGTGTTTTACAAACATTCAGCCAACGCTTTGCTGTTGCACCGGTTTTTGGCGCTGTGGAAGATGGTAGTCATTTTAAAGCAGGGATTGGTGTATCAGTAGGAACAAATGGAGTATCTGTATATGAGCATACAACTGATCATTTAGTTGCCACTTTAGTATATACAGCTCCAATAAATGATTGGACACATATTGCCGTTGTCTATATAAATAAAACGCCTTATTTATATATAAACAGAAAATTCGCAAAAAAAGGGCTAACTAGTCGCAAAAAGATCCTAGTTCCTTCAGGAGTCTTTGGTGGATTGAAACCCTACGGTTTTTATATTGGTAGCTTGAAAGAAATTAGAATCTGGCGTACAGCGAGAACACAATTTGAAATAGAAAATAACATTAATCAAGAACTTGATGGAAATGACGCAACTCTTTTTAGTTATTGGAAATTAAATGAAGGTTCAGGAATAGTTGCCTACGATTCTACACCGAATAAACATAATGGCATTATTGAAAATGCAAAATGGCACTCTCCTCAAAATGATAATGCTAAAAATAAAAACATCAATATTTTATTTACATTTTATGTTCCAAGTGGAGGCATTGAAACACTGAATAGACAACGTTTTTACGCCCTTAGCAATCAAGGAGTTAACTGCGAGTTTTTATACACTAAGTCTGGAACAGGTCTACAAAATAAAATCAACACTTCTATTTTCATTACAAAAAATGACGATGAAATTAAAGATATTATTCTAGAAGGAAATTATGAGGCGATTGTAGTTAGTTCTGACTATCGACTTTTAAAGAAAATAAGAGATTTCGGTTACGAAGGTTCCCTTATTTATGAAATTCAAGGATTAGGCTTTAGCAAAGAGTATGCCGATGAATTTTTAAAAAATGAAGCTTATTCTGCAATTCAAGAGGATTGTGATGGTATCTTATATCCGCAAACACCCCATCTCGTTCAAGCATTTGAAAAATATTTTCCTTTAAAGAAAAAATTTTGCTTTCATAATTGTTTTAATACAAAAGCATTTAGATATGAGCCCCTTCCAAAAGAGGATAAACCGATTATTGGATGGGTAGGAAGATTAGAAGAAAATAAAAATTGGAAAGATTTCTTATCTATTGGCGCTACATTAATTCAAGAAAACTTCTCTATTCAGTTATGGATGTTTGAAGATAATACATTGTCAACACCAACTGAAAGATTAGCTTTTGAACAAAAAATTCAAGAGCTTAACTTGGCGTCACACCTTACTATTTATGCAAATCAACCCCATAGTGAAATGGCCAAATATTTTTCGATTATTGGTGATTCAGGAGGGTTTTTATGTTCAACATCAAAAGTAGAGGGATTTGGATATGCAGTTCTTGAAGCCATGGTATGTAGATGTCCTGTTCTATCATCAGATTCTGATGGGGTGCGCAGCTTTATCAAACACAACATCACCGGGAAATTTTTCACATTAGAAAATATTGATGAAGCAGTCCGAGAAGGCAAAGAATTGCTAACAAATATTCCATTAAGAGAAGCAATTAGAAGAAATGCAGTCGAACATATTGAAACACATTTTTCGCCAAACGAATATGCTAAAAATTTCTTAGATATGATTGCGGATATCAAAAATATAAGTAAGTAAAACCTTTCACAGTATTTTTTCTAACGGGACAGAGCTTAAATCAAAAATTAAAGGAGCTTTTATATGGAAAATTTTAAAAATGCGACATTACCTAAGGTACTTATTAACTCTGTACCTAAAAGTGGTACACATTTATTATTGCAGATAATTCTTGGAATTCCAGGAATGAAATTTAGAAAAGCGACCGCTGATTCCTTTGTATTTTATGCTGATCATTATAAGGAGGTTAAGACAATCGCAGGCGGTGATGTAGCACTAGGCCACCTGCCATATAATATGGCTTTAACCTCTGATATAAATCAAACAGGCATTAAACATATTTTTATTAGTCGTGATTTACGAGATGTGACTGTTTCTTATATGTATTTCATTATAAACCAGTGTCCGGAACATCTTATTTATCGTTATTTTACAGAACATTTAAAAACAAATGAAGAGCGGCTTCAGGCTCTTATCAGCGGTATTCAACTATCTGGAGAAGACATAAAAACGTATGGATTCTCTTCATTTCCTAATATTCTGCAGCTATACGGAAGCATCTATCACTGGCAAGGAAAGCAACACCTTTGTGAGTTAAAATATGAAGACCTTGTAAGAAATGAAGAATCACAAAAAAAAGAACTATTTAAAATTATTGACTATTTATGGGATGATCTTCAATCCTTAAATTTATCTAAAGAAAATTTGTTTGATTTAATGAAAAAAAATATTAATCCTGAAAAATCCTGGTCTTTCCGTAAAGGTAAAATTGGAGGTTGGCGCGAAATTTTTTCAGAAGAACATAAAAGTACTTTTAAAGATAATGCCGGAAAGTTTCTAATCGACTTTGGATATGAAAGTGATGATAATTGGTAAATAATTCTTATTTATTTTCTTAATAATCAACTGCCTTTCATCCCTAACAAAGAAGTTCTTACATTCGTTGTCCCTACTAACACACGAATATAAGAACTTCTTTTTACGTCCTACTCATTAAAATAAATGTTTCTTATTTTCTTCGTCTAATATTAATTCATTCAAAACCTTTTCATGCTTTTTTCGTACAGCACTTACTTCTTGATTTATTTTATCCATAAACCTTTTTGTCCCCATTCCATCATGAATTCGATACAAGACTAAAGGCTTGTTAAGGTAATGAAATTCATAGTTTACCGCTGCTCTTAACCATAAGTCATAGTCATGTGTATATGGAAGCGTTTCATCAAACACTCCTATATCTGAAAATACCTTCATTTCCATCATAACTGCACATCCATTTATTGTACACGCTTGGCTTAATCCCTTTAAAAAATAAAGTCTATTTGGATATTGTACACCAATAGGCTCACTAATTGGGTTACTTTGAGCATCTATATAAATTACAGGCGTATAAGAAATAATAGCACCTTTAGATTTCATAAATTCAAGTTGTTCAGCCAGTTTATTAGAATCGAACATATCATCTGAGCTTAACCAAGTGAAATATTTTCCTGTTGCGTTTTTTATTCCCACGTTCAGAGCACTAGCTGTTCCGCCGTTCTCCTTTTCAATGTACTTTATTTTATGAATGTATGGAATGATTTTCTCTTGATAAAGAGTTGATCCATCATCAACTACAATTACTTCAACATTTTCATATGTCTGATTTAAAGCACTTTCAATTGCTTGATTAACATACGGGCAATTATAAAACGGGATAATGATAGAAATTTTCTCCTTGTCGACTACCTTTTCTTTCGGTAAAAATTGGTAATCTTCTCCCTCTTCAATAATTCTGTTCAAAATGTTTGCATATTCTTCTCTTAACTGCTCTGCTTCTTTTAACAGGTCCGTAGTATACCGTATTGAACCCATCTCACTATGAATTCGGCAGTTTACTAAAGTGATATTTAAATAAGAGAATTCATAAAATTGGGTTAACCGCAACCATAATTCATAATCATGTGTGTAACGATAATCTTCGTTAAATTGGCCAGCGTGTTCAAATACATCCATTTTCATCATGATTGTACACCCATTAATAGGACAACTTCTCATAAACTCCTTATAAAAATCCGTTTTAGTAGCAAATTGAGGTGCTATATTTGCGTGCATAATTTTGTTATTAGAATCTATTGTGTTAAAGTTTGTAAAGCTTATTGAAGCATTTTCCTTTAGCATATACTGTAGCTGAAGTTCTATTTTTTTAGGATCGTATAAATCATCCGAGCTTAGCCAGCAAAAATATTCCCCTGTTGCATTTTGAATTCCCGTATTTAATGCAGTTGCTGTACCGCCGTTTTCTTTTTTTATATAGCGTATTTGATGTAAATAAGGTTCAATTAATTCCGTATATTGAGTAGACCCATCATCTATAATAATTAATTCAATATTAGAATAAGTTTGATCTAACACACTTTTTATTGCCTGATTTATATATTTACAATTATAAAATGGAATAATAACGGATACTTTTGGGTTGCTTATATTTGTCATCTTTTATTTCACCTCCTCTTCTTACGAGTTTTCTAATAAATTAAATATCTTAACTAATTGCCTATACCGATTTCTTTTTTGCAGATATCTTTTCTCAATGTTTAATTGAGGATTTTTTTTTTGAATTATTTCTTTAAATGCATGACCTGGTAGTTGGTTGTCTCTTAAACAATTTCCTAACTCTTCTAGCATTAATTTAAATGTTTCTTTAAATACATGATACTTATTGGGATAATCTTTACATAATTGTTTATAATCAATTAGTATGTTATTTATATCTTGAAAAACTAACCCTTTTTCAATCTCTAATAACCCTAACAAATACACATCTATCACTGGATGTTTTTTCTGAAATAACTGATAGTTTTTCCGAGCCTGTTGTACATTACCACTCGATACAGGATGCTCTTGATGATATACCCGAATATTTCTTTGATTAAAAAAACTTGCTCCTGCTAAATATAAACGATAACCTAATTCAATATCTTCCCACCCGTATCCTTCGAAACTTTCATCAAAATATCCAGCTTTATCAAGCAATTCTTTTTTTACTGAAACATTGCCGCTCATAAATGCCAGCCAGGGGAAATGGAATCCAACGAAGTGATCTCCGTAATGTTGCAGCAAATAACGGTTATAAAAATCCTCTAAAGGCTTAGAGAACGAAAGATCTTGAAACTTGTTTTCTAAAATATCTTCCTTTGTAAGAATTTCAGTAGTGTTAGTATTTTGTTTAAAAAATTGCCATTTCTCAAGGTAGTCTGGCTTTTGTTTTATTAGTTCATAAAAATGCTCCAGCTGATTTTGCTCAAATTCTGAAGAGATGATTGAATAAATTCCTTTTAATTGCATGACTGCACTTACTACTAGATTTTGATTTTCTTTAAGTGAGAGATAATGCTGTTCAATAAAATCTTTTTCCACCAAAATTTCTGCATCTAAAAAAATATACACTTTCCCTGATGCTGCTTTTATCCCGACATTTCTTGCTTTTGCTCTCCCTATATTTTTTTGACATTTTATATATTTTAGAAGATACGAGAAACGCTGATCAATGATAGATAAAGCTGTTGAGTCAGTAGAACCATCATCTACAAAGATAACCTCCATTTTTGATGTATCAAATGTTTGATGATCTAAAGAATACAGAGTAAATAAATTTTGAGGATATTTATCATAAGAAGGAATAATGACACTAACTTCAATTTCTCTTCTATCACCCAACTGTGTTATCGCGTGTTCTGACTGATTCCAATACCACTCTAATCCTTCTTCAGTGCCCACTAAGTTTTCATTCATTAATTTTTCAATTTGCGTTTCTGTTAAAGAACGCCTCCATAACCTTATATTCTTTAAAGAGCCATGGAAAAACCCATAAGGGGAGTATCCTCCAAGAATACCTGATGGAAAAACAAAGTCCATTTTGCTTGTTAAACCTTTTTTTATAAACTTTCCATTAATATAAAGGAATGGCGTTTTATTTTTGTAAACAACGGCAATATGAGTCCACTTAGCAATATCAGTTTCATATACTAATAACGCTGGCAAGTAATTAATGCTATGTTCATAAACTGAAACTCCATTCATTCCAACTGAAATCCCCATACCCGCTGAATTTTTGTCTTCTCCAAAAACTGGACCTATTACATATTTCTTTCCGTGAATACCATGCTCTCCTGATATGGACTCCTTATCTATCTCATGATTAACCTCTGGTTTAACCCAAAACTCGTACGTAAAATCATTTATAATTTCTTTATATGCAGAATTTATAACTAGAGTTTCGTTTCCTGTAAAAACTAATTCATTTCCCATCACTTACCTCCCGCACTTCTCATTACTAAAATCATGTACTTCTCCATAAACTAAACAATTAACAATTATGCTCTAACTATCACTGACCCTTTTCTTTAAAATCACGGTAAAAATTTAAAATATCATTTAAAGATGATTTCAACTGAATAACAGGTTTCCAACCTAACTCCATCATTTTTGAAGGTTGGATTTCAACAAGCTGTTCTGCATGATTACTTTGTTCCGTTTTTATTTTAAAATCAACCGTTGTTAAAGATTGTAATTCATTAATAACTTCTTCTAGAGAACGACTTTTCCCAGAACAAATTCGATAGACTTCTCCAGACTTGCCTTTTTTTAAAATCTTTTCGTAAGCAATGATTACATCTCTTACATCTATAAAGTCACGTTGTACTTTTAGGTTATTAACTTCAAGAACCTTTTCCATTTTTTCTTCTTCCATATCAACTATTTTTCTGGCAAATATCGAGCAAACGCCATTTGAAAGCCCAGGTCCGATTAAATTTGAGGGCTGTGCAATGACAACATTTATGTTGTATAGCATTCCCCATGATTGAGCAATTAAAATTTGAAGTGTTTTACTTAAACTATAAGGATGTGTAAGAGTGGAAAGATCTTGAGGAGCAAACTGGAGAGCTGAACCAACAACAACAACTTTACAAGGCAGCTGCTCTTGGCGAAGTGCTTCTAGTAAATATAAGGTAGACATGACATTAACTTCGATTGAAGAAAGAGGATTAACCCATGACTCTCCTACATGATTCTGGCCTGCTAAATGAAGAAGATACTGAGGTTTTACTTTCTTAATTAATGTTCTAACTGCTTCTTTATCTGTAAGTTCACAATGCTCAATTGGAACTTGAGCATGAACGTTTTTGCTTCTTGTAACTGCTGTTACGTCAAATCCAAGTTTTGAAAAGTGATCACATGCATGCTGTCCAGTAAAGCCATTTGCTCCGGTAATTAGTATTTTCGGTTGCGGTCTCATTGATTTTTAATCCAATCTTTTAATTCTATTAGCATTTGTTCATATGTTGGAATTTTGTATTTGAAATCGCTTCTTGTACTTTTAATCGTTCGATCGAGCACGATTTGTGAATCTGGAATAATTTCAACATCTGTTTTCTCAAAGATTTTTTGAATTAACTTTAGCAAGTGGAGCTTTGACACTTTTTCCTCTGAGCCTAAATGGTATAATCCTGTCACATTATGATCAATCATTGCATCAATCGCTTTCGCTAACTCCAGTGTTGTGACACCATTCCATAACACTTTTTTATATCCTTTTATTTGTCCTTGCTGCTTCATAAACCATAAAAACAGACCAATCCCATCTTCCTTTAACTCAGGACCGATAATAGATGTTCGAATGGTCAAATGCTTATCACTAATAATTTCGCCTAATTGCTTAGATTCCGCGTAAACTGAAGTGCCATCAGGAATATCATCCTCTGTATAATCTCCTTTTTCTCCTGAAAAGACACAATCAGTGCTAATATGAATTAATTTACCTTGATAGCGCTCGGTTAATTTAGCTAGCTGGTGCGGTAACACACTGTTTACATGAAAGGCAAGTTTCTGATTTTTACTGGCAGAATCATTTAAGATCCCGATACAGTTGATTGTGATGTCAGGTTTTATTTCCTCAATAACCTTCTCCAGTTTTGTTGAGTTTGTTACGTCAATATGAATACTATTGTGATCAGCTAAATCCCTTGATGTATAGAATACAGTATACTGAGGTTTTTGCTTGAAATAACTTGTAATCACATGCCCGGCCATCCCTTTGCCACCAAGGATTAATATTTTCATTTAAATAAACCTTCCTTTCTTTAACATGTCTTTAATTTCTTCTTTCGTCATCAGTTCTTTACTTGAATTATAGTTAACTAAATTCACAGGTTTATATGATGCATAATATTCTTTTAACCCTTCAATGTGAATCGGTGGCAAAATGACAAAGTATTCATCATCATAAGTAATTGTACTTGTAGCTTCATATTCTGATAGAAGGAGTTCATGAATTTTCTCACCTGGACGAACGCCTAGTACTTGAATTTCGACATCTTGTTTATCCGAAGCATCAATTAATACATATGCAAGATCAATAATCTTACAAGTTGGCATTTTCATAACAAAAATTTCTCCGCCAATGCTTTCAAATGTAGCCTTAAAAACGAGTTTAATAGCGTCTTCAAGTGTTAAAAAGAATCTTGTCATATCTAAATCCGTAATGCCAATTTTGCCTTTTTCTTGAATTTGCTTCTTAAATACATGAATAACACTGCCGTTTGTTCCTAAAACATTTCCGCCGCGTATACATACGAATCTCGTTTTTGTATTCAAGGTATTTGCATGTATAATCAGCCTTTCTCCCATTGCTTTTGATAACCCATAGAAGTTAGACGGGTTAGCAGCTTTATCAGTTGAAATATAGATAACACGTTTCACATTACAGAGGATTGCTGCATCTATTACGTTTTGTGTTCCTGTCACATTTGTTTTTAATGCCTCAAGAGGCTGGTCTTCGCATACAGGAACGTGCTTTAAAGCTGCTAGATGAAAGACATAATCAACATCTTGACATGCTTCAATTAATGACTTTTTCTCTTTAATGTCTCCGATAAGAAAATGCAATTTCGGATTGTTATCAAATTCTTGCTTCATTGTGAATTGATTTGACTCATTTCTTGAAAAAATACGAATTTCTTTTGGCTCAAAGGTTAACAGCTGCCTTACCAGCTCATATCCCCAAGAACCTGTACCACCTGTTACCAAAATAATTTGATTTTTAAACACCTTTAAGTCCTCCTAATATTACTTTAATCACTTTATCCGAAACGTTTTTATGATCATATCCAGCCGGATACGTCCATGTTTTGTCCTGACTGACCATGACATGTACACAGCTTACAATTTGATTCGCGTTCAAACCTGATAACACATTGCTTCCGCATTCAATAGTTTCAGGTCTTTCTGTCGTTTTTCGAATCGTGACAGTCGGCACATGAAATAAACAGCATTCTTCTTGAACTGTTCCGCTATCTGTCAATACACAAAATGCATTTTTTTCTAATTTAACAAAGTCAAAAAAACCAAATGGTTCATGAAACTCGACCAATGGATCAACTTGTAAGGCTGGATTTTTTTCAATGCGGGATCTCGTGCGTGGATGTATGCTGCAGATAACCCTTTTTTGATATGCTGATGCAACCATATTAATGCCTTTTATAATCTCTTGCAGACGATCTTCATAATCTACATTTTCAGCGCGGTGCGCAGTCACTAAAAAATAGTCATTCTTTTCTAGCATTAGTTCGTTCAAAATTTCACTTTTTTCAACGTCAGACTTGTAATGCTCTAATACTTCGTAAATTGGGTTTCCAGAGATAATAATTCGATGCCTAGGCACACCTTCATTTAATAAGTTCTCCCTGCTTTGCGGCGTATACGGTAAATTAAAACTAGAAATTGCATCGATGACTTTTCGGTTTTTTTCCTCTGGTACTTCTAAATCAAAACACCGGTTTCCAGCTTCCATGTGAATGACAGGAATACCCATCCTTTCTGCTAATATCGCGCTCAAACCGCTATTTGTATCCCCTAGCACCAACACTTTATCGGGTTTTTCTTTCAAAAAAATCTTTTCTAATTCTTCGTACATTTTTGCTAATTGTTCTCCTAATGTTTGTTGTTGATTCGATAAAACATAATCTGGCATCCTGACATTTAATTCCTGAAAAAATACATCGCTTAATGAAGGAGTAAAGTTCTGCCCTGTATGCACTAAAACGTGTTTGTCGGCATAATGATCTAATTTATCTATAATTAGACTTAAGCGGATAATTTCAGGCCTTGTGCCTAAAATCGTCATAACTTTCATCATTTACACATCCTACTTAAACATAGTTTTATATTCGTTTTCTATTTAACCTCTTAATACTGTATGCTTACACCCTAGCGTTGCTATAGGCTGCTTTATTAAATTTATTCAGTAAAATTTTTGTTCCTTTTCTCGCAAACTATCAACTTGAATATATCGTATTTAGTTAAACCTTTTAAAAGCCAAAAAATACATTTATTTTGAAAAAGGTACTGAACGCATTCTTTTATTATTGAAAGTAAAAACTAAAAATTTTCATGAAACAATCTGTCGTTGCATAGTCATTCCTTATAAAGAAGCGGAAGGATGACAGAATTTAAATTCACCTTACCTGTTTAAGATGAATACATCACTGGAGGCAGATAAATGAAAGATATTCACGTTTTTTTATTAGACTATTTTGACGCACATTCCATTCAGCAAGCTTTAGATTCTTTAAGCTTCATTGCAGACAGAGTGAGCGATGTTTCTGTTATAGATGATGTTGATCAATCCTTAAACATAACTGCCCCTTCTCGTATTGAAAAAATACATTCAATAAAATTAATAAACAACGACTTAGGTATGACATTAAATCAATGCATCCGTTCACTGTCAGGCAAATACGTTTTATTTTTGTATGAGCAAGACTCTTTCAATGCAGCGGTTCAAAATATCAATCTAGCATTAGCTGACCATCAACATGTCATGGCTTATTGTACGCAAATAAAAGATAAGTCCATTCAGCTGCCTTTTCTTATGAAAACTTCTTTTTTAAAAGAAAAACCATTTTTTTTAACATATGAAATCCCTTTTAGAGAAGCTCTGTTTCCAGCATGGCTTTCTGTCATCAGCAAATCTTCTATTGCATCTACAAATCACCCATTTATAAACAAAGGACGTCATAAAGAGTCAGCAAACATCATGCAAAAAATGGACTTTGCTCAAAAATATCAATATCGTTCGAGCATTCAGCTTACTAGCCCCTCACTTTCTATCATGATTGCTACTTACAACATGGCTGAATATATCGATACAGCCATTAATTCTTGTTTCCTGCAAAGCACTCTGCCAAATAAGGTCTACGTGATTGATGACGGCTCAGCAGATGGTTCTTATATCCAGCTGCAAAAATGGAAGAAACACGCTCAATTCGAGCTGTTCCAGACAGAAAACGGAGGGAAAGCAAGAGCATTAAACAAACTGCTTCCTTCTATTGAAACTGAATTCGTCTTGGAATTGGATGCAGATGATTGGTTAGATCCTGATGCACTAGGTACGATCTGCCAATATTTAAATACATTGCCTCCTGACGCAGCGGTACTTTACGGAAATCTACGGAGATGGAAGCAAACAAGTACGGGAAATATTAGGCATAAAAAGGTTGTAAGAGGAACTCCTGTTCACAAAAAACATGAATTGTTAGCTTATCGTTTTCCTTTAGGACCTAGAATTTATCGTGCATCTATGCTGAAAAAAAACAATGG
Organism: Priestia megaterium; assembly: GCA_008180335.1. Lineage (GTDB taxonomy): Bacteria > Bacillota > Bacilli > Bacillales > Bacillaceae_H > Priestia > Priestia megaterium_B. The sequence continues at coordinate 739,314 of VTEF01000002.1, read as the reverse complement.
TTTTCCAATTCTCCCGTTTGAAAACGGAAGAATGTATGAGGATGTAAGTGTTTTGAATGATTTATTAAAAACCAGCCGTTTAATCTATGAGGATTTTACGGTATACAATGTGAGAGAACATAAATGTAGTACAACAAAAAAAAACCACCCCAATTGGAGTGATTTCATCAAATACCTTACTTAATTAGTCATCGTAAGAAAATACAACTGTATTAATTGCATCAAACGGAATAGCTACTGGTGCAGCCCCGCCATAGCCTGCTGATTGCTCGATTACGACTACATGATCAGCAGATACTGACGCAATTAAACCGTCAACGATTTGATTATCTAAAATAAAATCTGCTCCTTGACCAACACGTTTTGCTAACTCTTCTACTAAAAAGTCTAAAAACATAATGTAACTCCCTCCTTTTAAATTCCTCTAACAGCTTCAATCTGAGAAATTCTAATAAAATTCATTGATAATTCGTCATCAACTAAAACAACATAATCTTCTAAAACAGCGATTAAAATTCCTGTAAATAAATTAAGTCCCACACCAGTTAAAGAGCCAGTTAATGTTTCGATGGCTACTCTATCATTAATTAAGGTTAATAATCTTGCTCTAAGAGGAACTGGTGTTGTTGGGGGTGTAGGTGGTGTTGGTGTTGTACAGCATAGTAATCGCGTCTGAGTTGCTCTTCTCATAAATATCTTCTCCTTTCAAATTGTAAACAATCATATTTAGTAAAAAGAAAAACTCATACTATCCGTCTATATTTATATAGTAGAATATATCCTTGTCTCCTTACTAAATATTCTATACAGTCTATGAAAAGCTTGATATGTTTGCTTAGATGAGTGACCTATAAAAGCAAATATTTTTATGATTTACATAAAAAAACGGCAACAAATTTTTCCAAGAAAATAATTTGTTGCCGCGTTCGCAATCTTATTCCGCTTTATCAGAAAGACCCTCACTGATTAAACTTTACTTTATTCAGCAAAGGCTTGCTTCGCTAAATTTAAAATAGTCATGTCATCCATTGGCGGATTATGCAGGCCTGCACGCACGTCGCGATAATAGCGCTGAAGCGGATTGCTTCGCTGCAAGCTTCTTGCTCCAACAACTCGCATTGCTTTATCAACAACATGAACCGCACTATTTGTAACAACATGCTTCACGGCTGCAAGTTCACCTTGTAACGCATTACGGTTGGAAGAACAATCCCATTTCTCAGCTACGCTGTACATAAAGTGGCGTGCTTTCATGAGTTCTAATTCAATTTCCCCTATTAACATCTGAACATTGGCAAGTTCGCTGATGGTTCCGCTAATGCTGTTAGGTGAATATTCTTTTGCAAATTTCACAGCGTAATCACGAGCTGCAATCGCAATGCCTATGTAGCAGGCTGGAATATGCAGGAGCCAGCCGCTTGCTTCCGGCTTTTTGAATCCTCCTAATCGATCAACTAAAAAGTCATGTTTCACTTCTACATTTGCTAAAACTAAATCGTGACTCCCAGTACCGCGCATCGCAATCATGTCCCATGTTTCTTCGATTGATAAACCAGGTGTATCGCGAGGAACAATAAATTGTCCGACAATGTCTTCTCCATCAATCCAGGCTTTTACTAGAAAATAATCCAGGACTGGAGACATCGTCGTAAATGTTTTCCGTCCATTAATGATCCAGCCAGCTTCTGTTTTTACAGCTGTTGTTTCTGGTCTACCTCCGCGAGTTGGACTCCCTGTTTTCGGTTCCGTCGCTGCACTATTAATAAGCGCCCCCTTTTCAATTTCGCTAAATAAGAAATGGAGTGTTTCTTCTTTCCATGGACGCTTTTCATAAAGGTCCATCGCTAGCCCCATATGCCAGCCAATGCCCAGTGCCGTTGAAGCGTCGCCTTGTGCAATCAATTCTTGATATAACAAAAAATCATATAATGATAGTTCCTGCCCGCCATATTCAGGGCCCAGTGACCATTTTGTGTAGCCGGCCTCTTTTAATTCTTTTATATTTTGAAACGGAAAGGCGCTATCTTTATCTATTTGAGGTGCTCGTTCACGAAACTTTTCAATAAGAGAAGCAATTTTATTATAATCTGTTTTCTGCTCCTTCTTTACAAATGAAACCGTCATCTATTTCATCTCCCTTTTCCACTGCTCAAAATATTAATCAGTAGAAATACATTATGACTAAGTGTCCCTATCGGATTAATCAATTAGTAACATAATAGCATATCTAGCCTATCTTGCGCATTCTTCCTGCTTATCATTGACCATTTATACTTAAACTTTTCACTACATTACAATTTATGTATAAGGTCTGTGTTTCCCCATTTCTCTATACATTTAATTGATGCTGCATTGATAACGATCCTTCTAGCTCCTTTCAGTCCTGAAAGGAGAGTAGTGACGCAAGATAATTACAGGATTTTACAAATCGTGCAGGAACCTGCTGTTCAAAAAGAGAAAATAATTGTAAGAGCTGAACTTGAGTTTGCAACGAATCCACTTGATGTCAGTCTCCACAAACGATGATGTCAAACATGGCTTATCATAAGGCTCTATTATGGCGTATTATAATCTTCGTTTTAGATTTTTATAAAGTCCGCTTTCCTTCTTACATAAAGAGTCACTATCGATTCAGGGAATATTTAGAAAAAGTCATCTAGCATTCTCTCTATTTTTTACTATAAAATAGAGAGACAAACTTTACATTTAAGGAGATTTTTAAAATGCATGCAATGGGTCAATTCCCTTTACAATTCAATGAACAACTTATTTTAGAAAATATTCACGAGACAGTCATTATTTCAGATGCTTCCTGCCACATTCGATGGATGAATGCAAAAGCTGTAGAAACACTAGAACCACTTATTAAAATGTATGGAATTTCAAGCTGTGAAGAATTAATTGGCATGCATATGGATACGTTCCATACAAATCCGCATCATCAGCATGCTATATTAACATCGTTAACTTCGACTCATCGCGCTCGTATTAATATTAAAGATACATATATAGCAGAAACTGTTATCCACCCAATTGATAGCCAAGACGGCAAGCGGCACGGATATTTATTAATGCTCTTAGACGTAACAAGACAAGCTGAAGCTGAACAAGAACGGGAGCAATTAATTAAAGAATTATCTACGCCCTTTTTAAAAGTATGGGATGAAATAATAGCTGTTCCGATTGTCGGAAAAATGAATATTGAACGCGGACGTAAATTGATGGAAGCAATTCTTACCGCTTCGGTAAAAGAACAAGTACGTTATGTTTTAATTGATTTATCATCATTGACATCATTAGATGAGGACAATGGGCATTATATCAATATGATTCATGAAGGGCTGCGCTTAATTGGTACTACGTGCATCATTGTTGGTATCTCATCGCAAATGGCAATCTCTCTCGTTCATTCTGACTATAACTGGAAAACATTTTCAACTGTACGGCAAAGCATTGCTTATATTTTAGAATTAGAAGGAAAGACAATTGCACCTATTGGGCAGTAACAACATATGATTAATTAATCCTCTCTCAATCGCTTTTTCCGCATAGGGAAAAGGCGGTTTTCTTCATTTCAATATGTAAATATGCGCTTGATCTTTATTTACTCAGTCTGTTGATGCACCTTTAGGCTTTTGCCTTCATACGATACATAGAAAACATCATTTTATAAAATAAGGGACGGTTCAAATGCTATACACCTTTTCAGCAGGAAAATAAACAGCAGTTCGAATAAGAGGGCATCAAGACTCGAACCTTCCCCATCCTGCTCCTATTGAAAACCAAGTATAAAACCTCTTTCAATTTCAGATAAAAGAAAGAGGTCTATCCTGACCTTCAATTATAAATTTTTCACTTTTGAAATTATCTGATGAAGCCCTATTTTTCTAAAGGAGGATTGCTTTATGTTTCCTTTTGGGAAATTTCCATTTAAAAATCAAGGAGAGGGTTTTAATGGAAATCTAAACCCTAAAAATATTGATCAATATGTACAACAAGTCTTGTCTAATGCAATGGGGCAGTCTTTTCCAGGCTTTATGAAAAACAATGAATTTTTCAAGCAAGCACAGCAAATGTATGACCAGCAGCTTTCTCAAACTAAAGAGCAGCATACAAAACTGCAGCCTACGATTTTTGAAACGCACGAAGAATGCATTATTCAGCTGCCACTGCAAAATAAAGAAGCAGTGCAACAATTAAAAGTAGCTCACACCCCTTATTCCTGTATGATAGAAGGATACTATGACGATGAACCTTTTCGCGAAGAATGGAAGTTACCGTGTTCTGTTAGCCGCAAAGGAAGTAAAGCAAGCTATCGAAACGGAATATTAGAGATTAAGCTTATCAAATATCATAATCTCCCTGTTACAGAGATTGACGTCCATGGTTTTGATTAACATGGACGTTTTTTGATAGTATTCACAGCGCTTATATATTATGAAAGAATAGCTTGCTTTGATTTACCTGCTCAAGACTTTTAGGAAAACCTGTGCGATTGTGGCTGCGCCAGCCGGGTTTAAAAATAGATTGAAGCCAAAAAAAACAAAAGGAAGGGCTTTTAGAAGCATAGTTAAATGAAGGAGAAATGAAAAGCTGTCTCTTAACCTTATTCAAAATAAGCTTAAGAGACAGCTTTATTAATAAATAGAAAAATTAAGCAAACCCTCATTTAGTAGTACTTTCTTGCTCTCCTGCCGATTGTTAGTGGTTCCCCTTACTATCGGGATTACTGCCGATTAAATGCAGAACAGCTGTTTACATACTTGTGTAGCTCGCGCTGTATAGTGTCTTTCACTTCGTCCTGAACCTCGCTGTATTCCCCTGCTTTCCGAAGTGATGAAACAACAATATGACCACCTTTAATGTGAAGCAATGCTCGCTGTTCAGCTATTTGAACTGCCGTATTCAGCAGGGTTTCATCTGACAAAGATGCAGCTGTCACGGTTACAATATGTACTGTATCTTCATTTTTTTCTTTCGTGAACAAAAATAACCACTCATGATGCTCGATTTCTTGTAAAAAAAGATACGTATAACGATGGTCGATACCGCTCCATAAAAGAGCTTGGTGATCTCTTTCTTGATTTTCTCTTTCAGATTGAATAATCTTTCTACACCAATGAATCCCTTTCCCCTGCTTTCCAATCGATACGGTACGAAATGACTGCTGAAATGTTAAAGTAACACAATCATCTAGTTCTGTTAGTTCATATAAATCAGCAAACACGAGAGGCTTTTTTTCACTTTTTGATGGTATATACGCTAACTGACGCTTATCAACGACAGGATGATGCGAAAGATACAAGTCAACATCATATACATTTTTTAACGTATCATTTTCTCCAAAAATGTTATCTACACCTATTTCGTGAACTTCTCCCTCTTTTAAAAGGACTGCGTCATCCGCAAAGAGCGAGGCAATATTTAAATCATGCAAAATGGCAACAATCGTTAAATTTGTTTCAAGTTGCAGCTTTTTTAATAAATGAAGAAGTTCCATCGTATGCTTAACATCAAGATGATTAGTCGGCTCATCTAACAGCAAATACTCCGGCTCTTGAGCTAATGCTTTTGCAAGCAAGACCCGCTGTTTCTCCCCACCGCTTAATGCGTTAAATAAATGATTTCTGTAGCGCCAAACATCCGTGAGCTTCATTACTTGCTCAATGATTGCGCGATCTTCCTTCGATTCTGTGCTCAATAGACTTTTTGATTGAAACGGGTATCGGCCTAGTGCTACAATTTCTCTTACTGTAAATTCAAGACCAATTTGATTTTCTTGTGTCATCACTGCGATTTTTTTGGCTAACTGAACGGCTGAATAGGAATCCACGGGTTTTCCTTCTAATAATATTTCACCTTGATGAATTGAAATAACATTCATCATTAAGCGAACGAGTGTGGTCTTTCCGCTGCCATTCGGTCCTAATAATGCGCAAAATGACCCTTTTTCTACTTGAAATGTAATATTTTTCACAGTGGGCTTTTTTCGGTGATATCCTCCTGTTACGCCGCGAAGTTCGATCATGATAACCCTCTTTTCCTTATGCGTTCTTTAATAAGCAGCAACGTAAAAACCGGAGATCCGATTAGAGCTGTAACGACGCCAATCGGCAGCTCTTGAGGCTGCAGAACTGTTCTGGCAACTAGATCTGCTAGCACTAAATAACTGCCTCCAATTAAAATAGACAGCGGCAAAACATGCTTATGGTTTGCGCCTACAACTAGACGTACTAAATGCGGAATGACTAACCCGACAAATCCAATTGCACCAGATACCGAAACCGCTGCTCCTGTTAAGACAGATGCACCTATTAATACAATCCGTTTTTTTCTTTTCACATTAATGCCCATAAATTGGGCTGATTGATCGCCAAAGGCAAGACCGTTTAATTCACGATAGTTCAATAGTAATACAATCATTCCACTCACAAAAAACGGCATAAGAAGCTGAACATGCCCCCATCCTCGCATCGATACACTTCCCATCAGCCAATATAAAATTTGACGTACATCTTGCTCGGGGGATAACGCAACAATTAAGGAGATAAGAGCGCTCATAAAGGAAGACAAAATAATCCCTGATAAGATGATTGTCTCATTAGCTAGTGTACCGCTTGCAAGCTTTGTGATGCCAAAAACAAGCAAGAGTGTCAAAAACCCAGAGAGAATTCCGACTACAGGCAAAGTAAATGTTACCCAACCAAAAATACTCCACTGAAAATAAATTGCTAAAACCGTTCCTAAAGTTGCACCAGATGACACGCCAATTGTATAAGGATCCGCCAATGAATTTCGCAGCAAACCTTGAAAAGCTGCACCTGCAAGCGAGAGAGAAGCGCCTACTAAAAACGCAACAACAACCCGCGGAAACCGGATTTCCCAAATAATCAGTTCCATATTACTTGGCCCATCATACAATGATAAATTTGTTATATTTTGAATAATAATATAAATTGTATCTTTTATCGTTAACGAAACGGTTCCGATGAAGACACCCATAATGACTGAAATAAAGACAATCAAGATACTAAATATGTAAAATGCACTCGTTTTGTTTAACAAAATCTTTCTAACAAATGATTTCTCCATGTATTTCAACTCCCTCTATCAAATCAGACGAGGGCCGGGTTGTATTCCTGTGTTCAACATTATTGATTGGTTTACTTCACAGATTGCATATTTCCCAACCTTTTCTGCAATTTATGTTTGAGATTTCTCGATATATTCATCAATCATCTGATACAGCTGCTTCATATTAACAGCTTCACGGACATAGTTTGCTAGCTTCATAAAGGACTCTTCTTTGCGCTGTCTGCTATTAAACGTTTCATGAATTGGTTCAAATTCTTTTTGAGTCCTTACTTCATTTACCAACGCACGACGAAGCAAATCATTGTGGAAGATATCATGCACATATGTTCCCATAACTTGATCTGTCATGACCCCTTCATTTAAACCGTTCAACTGTGCGAACGGCTGAACGGTTTGCTGATAAAACGTCTGTCCCATATGAATTTCATATCCTTCAATTGGAAAAGCTTGTTCATTTAACTTCACTGTTCCATTGACTCGTTCAGTCTTTTTCACTGTCGTCATCGTTGTTTCGATCGGCAATAAGCCTAGCCCATTCATACTTTCTCGATTCGACTCCACGCCAGCAGGGTCATTAATTTTCTCCCCTAACATTTGATAGCCGCCGCATACGCCTATTACTTTTACATTTGTTTTTGCCGCTAGCGTTTGAATTTCAGCTGCAATGCCACTTTGATGCAAAAACTCAGCATCTTCAATTGTATTCTTACTGCCCGGTAAAATAATCATATCCGGTGTTCCGAGCTGAGAAGCTTTCGTCACAAGTCGTACATGACAATCTGGCTCTAGCCGAAGCGGATCAATATCCGTAAAATTAGAAATACGCGGATAGGAAATGACAGCAATGTCTACTTCTTTTAAGGGATTTACCAGTGTGGAATACTGCTGAAGTGCCAAAGAATCCTCAGCATCGACTTCTACATCATGCATATACGGTATAACCCCTAGGACTGGAATACCTGTATAATCCTCAAACCAGTCAAGCCCCGGCTGCAAAAGCGACAAATCGCCACGGAATTTATTAATGATCACACCAATAATTTTTGAACGATGTTCTTGTGGCAATAATTGAATCGTTCCAACTAGACTTGCAAACACACCGCCTTTATCAATATCTCCTACTAAAATAACAGGCGACTTTGCAATACTTGCAACACGCATATTCACAAGCTCACGATCATTTAAATTCACTTCTGCGGGACTTCCTGCTCCTTCAATCACAATACGATCGAATTCTTTCGATAATTGTTCATATGCCTCCGTAATGACAGCTAATCCTTGGTTAAAAAACTCTTTTCGATATTGAAAAGCAAACATGTTTTGAAGAGGAACACCGTGTACGACAATTTGTGATTCATGATCTCGTGTTGGTTTTATTAGAATGGGATTCATATTCGTCGTTGCTTCTACTTTCGCTGCTTCCGCTTGAATGCCTTGCGCGCGGCCGATTTCTTTTCCGTCTGCTGTGATATAAGAATTCAATGCCATGTTTTGTGACTTAAACGGGGCGGTTTTATATCCATCCTCCATAAAAATCCGGCAAAAAGCCGTGGCAATCAAGCTCTTCCCTGCATCAGAATGCGTACCTTGAATCATAATCGGTTTACTTGTTTTCATCGATTCTCACTCCTCTTTTATTCAGCCGTTCGCTGAATGCGTGTTAGTCAAACGAAACGTTTTTATCACATTTTGAAGTAATGCAAAAAACCTTGACTTATAAAAGCCAAGGCTTCGTCACAACATTTTGACCAACATTGCACGCTTGACTTATTTCTCCCACCGAAAAATAAGAATACATCTTTAAAAGCAGGTCTCCTGGCTCGTGCTTCACTTTACTTCTGCTCCCTTCCCGGTTCTAACCAGTGGTTTCAAGCAGGTTCATCCGCACTTACAGTAGCGGGGGCTGCATCGGATTTTCACCGATTTCCCTATTATCCTTTTAGCTAACTTCAACGATTAGAAAGATTGAAATTAAAGGCACTTTTAAGTGATATATCATTTTTTCATTTCATTTTATAAATAATTTCTTTTGAGTTGTTCTTCTAAGTGGATCGTTTTAGCTTGCGTTAAAAGACTAAACAAAATAAACATAATGAGAGATAATAGTACTGGTAGCACAACTGTATGCATGCCAAATGGATTTGGAAAATATGTATGAATGATGATATAAGAAAGTAACCCTGTAATCATGCTAGTCATTGCTCCATATTTATTCCCCTTAGACCAATACAGCCCTAAAATAATAGGCCATATAAATACAGCTTCTAGTCCGCCGAATGAAAATAAGTTAAACCAAATAAGCAAGTCAGGAGGTTTAACAGCTAATAATGAAACAAGAATTCCAACGACCATTGTTGTTGAAAACCCCCATCTTTTTACTTGCTTCTCCGCGGCTTTTGGATTGATATAATTTAGATAAAGGTCTTTTACAATAGACGAGCTTATAATAAGCAAAATTGAATCTACAGTAGACATAATCGCAGCCATAGGAGCAGCTAAAACAATACCTGCAAGCCAATCAGGAAGTATTTTTAATGTCAAGGTTGGCATTACACTGTCTCCTACTTCAATTCCAGGGATAATGGCACGTGCAAACACGCCGATTAAATGCATCCCAAGCATAATAACTCCGACTACAATTGTACCAATAATCATCGCTTGATGCATCGCTTTTGAATTTTTATAAGACATTGCTCGAACGGCTATTTGAGGCAACCCAACAACACCAACTCCAATTAAAATCCAAAAGGATGAGAGATAAAGCGGTGTTAATGAACCGTCTGCTCCATAAGGACTTACAAGATTAGGATTTTCTTTCACTAGATCTTGCATAATTGCCTCTACTCCTCCACCGGCATGTACAGTAGCAACTAATAAAATAATTGTTCCACCAAGCATCACAATACCTTGAAGTGCATCTGTTAAGACGACAGCACGAAAGCCGCCAATGGATACATATACTAAAACCGTCACCGCAAAGATTGCAAGTGCACTTGTATAAGAAATTCCAACAAATGACTCAATTAAGCGCGCGCCTCCAACCCATTGAGCTGCAAGTGATGCAAATAAAAAGATGACAATGCTAATTGAAGAAACAATGACCACTACATTGCTTTCGTAACGCTGTTTCAGAAAGTCCACCAAGGTCACTGCATTCATTTTACGTGAAATAATCGCAAACTTTTTTCCAAGTGTGGTTAAGACAAAATAACCTGTCACAACTTGAATAACAGATAATAACACCCAGCCAAGCCCGGTTTGATAAGCAGTGCCTGGTCCGCCAATAAAGCTACTTGCACTTCCATAAGTAGCAACCATTGTCATAGCCAATACAAAGCCTCCCAGTTCTCGGCTGCCTAAAAAGTAATCATTGATAAAGGAGTTTGCTTTGCTTGTTCGCTTTGACGTAATAAACCCTATCATAAAGATAAAAGCGACAAATAAAACGAGCGGAACAATGACAGCCCAATTCATGATTGATCACCTCGCTCGTCTTCTTCTAAAGGCAGTTCTGAAAAGAAAAAGCGTACAACAATCGATACAAGAATAATGATCAACGGAATTCCTACGATACAACTATAAAAGAACCACGCAGGAAACCCTAATATGTATGTATATTCGGAAACTGGTTTTGAACCAATCCCATATGTAAATCCAAACCACCAAATGAAGTGGAATATCGCAAGCGCCAGTCCAATTAATGCCTCACGATGAGCAACTCGATAGCGCCAGTCTGTTTTTTTCTTCACTTTTGTTCTCCTTTCTGCTATTACAATCAGCTTGTATAAAAATAAACGAACGATGAAGAGATAAGCCGCTTTGACTTTAGATAGATACATGCATTACGATTATATCCTTGAACTTATCATGAAGCTATCTTTTTTCGATAAAATTTTGCCTCATTTTTACATATTTTAATTTTCTTCTATTATAGTAGACATTCCCTAGCGACGCAGTATAATAGACTGTAATTAGAAATCATTACCTTTATAAATAAGAAGGTGTTCGTTATGAAGCGCAAAATTGTCATGTTAATTTTCTTTGTAATCGTCATTTACGTATGTGTTATTTCTTATTTTATGTATGAAGCAGCAAACCAGCAAGCTCCTCGCAATGCTGATTATGTAATGGTATTAGGAGCTAAAGTAAACGGAACTGAAATGTCTTTAAGCTTATATGAACGAACGGTCACTGCTCTTCATTATTTAGAAGATAACCCTGATACAAAAGCGATTTTAACAGGCGGCCAAGGGAATGATGAAGATATTACAGAAGCTGAGGCGATGTATCAGTTTTTAACTGCAAAAGGCGTTAGTTCAGATCGACTTATTAAAGAAGAACAGTCTACGTCTACGTATGAAAATTTTCTGTATACAAAACAACTCGTTGACATTACAAACAAAGACATTGTATTAATTAGCAATGATTTTCATCTATTTCGCGCATCTCTTATTGCCAAACGGCAAGGTTTTCATGTTAGCCCATTAGCTGCAAAAACACCGAATGCTGTAAAGCTCCAAACATATTCTCGTGAATATGCTGCCATTTTGAAGACTTGGCTCCTTGATAAGTAACAATTCGATTTTGCTTGATTGTAATTTTAAACCATTGGCCATATCGGCCTTTTAAACAACTAAGCTTTCATAGAAGTATGTAATGTGATTCTTGTAAAAAAATCAAGTGTTGTCAGCTCGACACTTTTGTTATCCTTTGGATAAACCAAATGCACTTACTTTATGTAATCTACTTTATAATACCAACTTGATTGTAACATGTTTATTCATTATTTTTTATGCTATAATAAATATGTAGGAGTGGATAAGTATGAATCAATCGATATTGTGCCCAAGATTCGAAAAAGCAATGGCCATTTTAAGCCAGCGCTGGACAGGTCTAATTATTTATCAACTGCTTTCCGGCCCTCAACGCTTTTGCGCAATTGAGTCATCCATATCAATTAGTGGCAGGGTACTATCAGAACGCTTAAAAGACTTAGAACAACAAGGTATCGTAAAGCGGGAAGTATTTCCTGAGACACCAGTGCGCATTGAATATTCCTTAACAGATAAAGGTGCTGCACTAGAACCTGTTATGAAACAAATAGAGAAATGGTCACAAGATTGGCTAGAAGTAGAACAAAACTAAAATAAAAAGCTCAGATTAACATCTGAGCTTTTTATTTTCCATTCCTCAGTTTAGTTGCAACGCTACTTTTTTACGATATTGGTTTGTAGCTTCTACCATTTTCGTTAATGCCTCAATAACTTGCTTTTCATTGCGTGTTTTTAGTCCGCAATCGGGGTTGACCCAGAATAACTGTTTGTCTAAGACACTCAATGCACGATCAATATTATGAATCATTTCTTCAACAGAAGGTACACGAGGACTGTGAATATCATATACACCTAAGCCAATTTCTTTATCATAGTGGAAGTTTTCAAATGATGCGATAATATTCCCATGGCTTCTTGATGCTTCAATGGAAATCACATCTGCATCTAAAGCTGAAATCGTTGCGATCATATCATCGAACTTTGAATAACACATATGTGTATGAATTTGCGTTGTATCCCTCACATCTGTTGTAGCTAATTTAAACGCATAAACTGTAGCATGCAAGTATGCTTCACGTTTTTCTTTCTTGATTGGCAATCCTTCTCGTAATGCAGGCTCGTCAACTTGAATCATCTCAATACCGTTTTCTTCAAGTGCTTTTACTTCCTTGCGAATAGCCAGTCCGATTTGATTCATAATCTCGTGACGCGGTAAATCTACACGTGGAAATGACCAATTCAAAATTGTGACAGGACCTGTTAACATTCCTTTTACTACTTTTTCAGTTAAACTTTGAGCATAGACACTTTCTTTTACAGTCATTGTTTCACTAAGAGAAACATCTCCATAAATAACAGGCGGACGAACGCAGCGTGATCCATATGATTGTACCCAGCCGTTTTTCGTAACTGTCATGCCATCTAACTTCGCACCGAAGTATTCAACCATATCAGTACGCTCAAATTCTCCATGAACAAGAACATCTAAGCCGATTTCTTCTTGAATCTTAATCCAGCGTTTCATTTCATCTTGAATGAATTGATCATATTGTTCATCTGTTATTTGTTTTTGCTTCCATTTTAAACGATTTTGTCTTACTTCTGTTGTTTGCGGTAAGCTTCCAATTGTTGTTGTTGGAAGTAACGGTAAATTAAATTTCTTTTTTTGTAAAAGTTGACGTTCAGCCGTTGAAGCACGGGATATGTCTTCATCCGTTATGTTAGCTAATTCTGAACGAACAGCGCTATTCAGCCGGCTTGATGATTGAAGAAATTTTGCTAATTCTTCCTCATACTGATTAACTTTTTCATGTTTGTTCTGAAGCAAGTCTATTAATAAGTGTAATTCTTCTAGCTTTTCTTCTGCGAAACTTAGTCCGCTCTTTATTTGTTCATCTAGATCTGTTTCACTTTTTACGGTAACTGGTACGTGAAGCAACGTGCTTGATGGCTGAATCACTAATTTTTCTTCAGAGACAAATGTAAGTAAGTCTTCGATAAATGCCTGCTTTTCACTAAGCGAACCTTTCCATATGTTTCGGCCATCAATGAGACCTGCAAATAAGTGTTTATCTTCTGGAAATCCATTTTGACGAATAGCCGCAATATTTTGACCTTCATCGTATACGAAGTCTAACCCAAATCCTGAAACAGGTAACGACACAAACTTATTATAGTCAGTGACCGATTCAAAATAGGTTTGAACGACGATTTTCAACTCATTTACGGCAGCTGCTAGTTCTTGATAAAAAGCGTCTATCTCTTTCCAGTAATCATTTGCTTGATCTGTAACAAAAATTGGTTCATCAATTTGAACCCATTCTACCCCTGCCTCTTCTAATTCTTTTAAAACTTGGACATAAAGAGGTGTCAATTGTTTAAATAGTGTGGATACGTCTTTTTGTTCATATCCTTTTCCTAGTAAAATAAAAGTAGCTGGTCCAACAAGAACCGGTTTTCCATTTATATTCAGAGCCTCTTTTGCTTTTTTCCAATACGCTAATGGACGATTTTCTACTAGCGTCGGTTCAGCATCAGCAAATTCAGGTACAATGTAGTGATAATTTGTATTAAACCATTTTGTCATTTCGCATGCTTGCGCTGCTTCATTACCGCGAGCCATTGCATAATATGTATCGAGCTTTGATAAATTTTGCTGCTTGAATCGCTTCGGAATAATATTAAACATAAAAGCTGTATCAAGAATGTGATCGTAGTAGCTAAAATCACCAACTGCAATTAGATCAATTCCTTTTTCTTGCTGAACAGCAATTTGCTGTATATACAATTGTTCTAATTGTTCATGCAGCTGCGCTTCTGTACATTCATTTTTCCAATAAGATTCAATTGCTTTTTTCCATTCTCTGTTTCTTCCAATTCTAGGGTAACCAATCGTTGAATTTTTTACAGTCACAATAATCTCCTCTTTTCATCTCGTTTTTTTAATAAAAAAACTCTCTGAGTCAGAGAGTTGGATGATAACTTTAAGAAGTATTGAAACATGTAAAATCGTTAATCAATACCAAGCCAATCACCTCTCCCTATGACGCGTAGGTTCTGAGTGCAAACAATAGGCAGGTCTCCTGACTTCGAATCGTCGCTTTTTATCCCTTCCCGTTCTTTAAACAGTGGTAATGATAATTAGCTCCTCTTTACAGTGGCGCGACCGTGTCGGATTTTCACCGAGCTTCCCTTTTAAGTTAAAAGATCGTTCTTTTAACACCTAATGCATGAACTATATTCATTTTCCTTCCTGTGAAATAGGAATTGAAAATAACAATACATTATTTCAATTATTAAATCAAGTCTGAAAATTTATTTTTTTATGTTTTTTATTTTCTTTAAAATTTAACCATAAAAAACGAGTTTTGGCTCTATTTTTAATGTTCATAAATCATTTTACGCGTCATTCCGCCATCAACAACTAAATTTGTACCAGTCACAAAGTTGTTATCGACATGTGTTAAATATAAACAAGCTTTAGCTATATCCAAAGGCGTTCCTACGCGTTTAGATGGATGCTGAGCATGATCAATCTCACGCAGTTCTTCATAGTTATTTGTTTCAATCCATCCAGGTGAAATAGCATTTACAGTTATGTAATCATCGCTTAATGAAATAGCTAATGCATGTGTTAAAGCTACAATTCCGCCTTTAGTTGCTGCGTATGCTTCTGTATTAGGTTCTGACATGATTGCTCTCGTGGAAGCTAAATTAACAATTGATCCGCCTGTTTCATTTTCACGCATAATTTTAGCCGCTTCTCTTGAACATAAAAAAACACTTCTTAAATTTGTATTAATTATGTCATCCCATTCGTCAATCGACAGCTCATAAGGAGACTTCCACCTTGACACTCCCGCATTATTAATTAATATATCAATCGTTCCGTATTGTTCGACTGTTTTATTCATTAACTGAATAACGTCTTCTTCTTTTCTTATATCTGTCTTCACAAAAATCGCTTGTCCGCCCATTCTATTAATTGCTTCTGCATGATGCAATCCTTCTGTTTCATCAACATCTGCTAACACGACCCTTGCACCTTTTTTAGCATATTCACGGGAAACTTCTTTTCCGATCCCATTTGCTGCACCAGTTACAATAACGACCAGTTGTTCAAATGACATATTTCTGCCTCCTTTTTACACTTATTCACTTTTTTCATCATCTTGAAACAAATGATTGGTCACAAAAAGTGTGAACGTTTCTTTCGTTAGCTTACAGCCAGATGCTTTCGGATGTCCTCCTCCCCCTAGGTTCCCAACGATTTCAGCTAAGTTAATTTCATCTTTTACTGCACGAAATCCAACTTTTTGTCTGCCCATATCAACCATTACTGAAAAATCAATCTCTTCATTTTCTAAGCATAAAGCATTTCCTAACTCAGATTGATAGGTGTCTGCAAAAACAATTCCCACTGTGTATGTCTCACTTGCAATTTCAACAGCCGCTTTGATCATTTGTTTTTGTTTGTCATAAATATATTTCTCAATCTTTTTCTCTTCCGCTTCTAATAAGATTTCATGTTTGTCTGTAAAGACAAACTCTTGATTCCCTCCCTCATAAGAACCTTTTAATACCTCATATACTGTATCTTTAAATTCTTCATGCGGAATGAGGTAATACAAATGATTTAGACGCTTTGCCTTTTCGTTCTCTTCATGAAACCAGTCCCATGTATCAAATAAACGGACCAGCTCAACATATTCGTCCAGCATATCCGTTCGGTTTAATAGATTATTTTCAAGTAAGTATGTATAAAAAAGTGATGTAGCTGCTGTTTTCTTGCCATTTTGATCTTCCGGAGTCACATGTACCCACTCATATTTTTCAGCTAACGGACGCGCAGACACGTGATGATCAATAAGAATAATCTTTTGACCTTTTCGGACTAGCTCATCTAAACGAGCTGCTACTTCATCATTTACGCTAATATCTGTTATGTATAAAGTCATTTCCCCGTCATTTTCTTCTTCAATGAAACGAGTAACGATATCATTAATTCGTCCTATTCCAACTGTATCGTAATCAAAGTTTTCATCCCCAAATGCTAACCGCGCTAAAATCGCCGGACTAACACCGTCTAAATCATTATGTGAAATTAGTTTTACTTTTGTCATGTAACAATCTCCTTCAAATCTTTTTAAAATTCGCCCCGTCTTAGCATTCGATGAACACAAGTAGATGAATCCATCTGCTGATAGAAGCTTCACTTTATCTACCTTTTTTGCTACTATTCAAGTAGTATATGTGGTTTCTTATTCATTATAGCAAGTACCGAAAAAAAATGCCTTTCATCTCACTTTCGGAGATAAAAGGCATTTTTTATGCACTTTTTGTACGACTCATTTGTTGTTCCTGTTTCTTTTCATAAGAATCTACTACAACTGAAGCCGCTGCATCTCCAATGATGTTCACTGAGGTGCGGAACATATCAAGCACGCGGTCAATCGCAGCAATTAAAGCGATCCCTTCAACAGGTAAGTTTACAGCCGCTAATACCATCGTTAACATAATCATCCCTGCTCCAGGAACACCAGCAGTTCCAATCGAGGCAAGGGTAGTCGTAAACATAATTAATAAAATTTCATTCATACCTAAGTCAATGCCATAAAATTGAGCAATAAATAAAGCAGCCACCCCTTGATAAATGGCGCTGCCATCCATGTTCATCGTTGCTCCCAACGGCAAGACAAAGCTTGCTGTCTTCTTTGATACTCCTAAATTTTCTTGCACATTTTTCATGGAAACCGGGAGTGTTGCACCGCTGCTTGCTGTACTAAATGCCACCAGACCAGCCGGAGCAATTCCTTTTAAAAAAGTAAGAGGATTCATATTGGCAAATCCTTTTACCGCAAGAGAGTACGCAATCAACACTTGGGTTACACACCCCAGTGCAACAGCAATAATTACTTTGGCAAGAGGCATCAATACAGAAAGGCCATATTCACCAATAATTGGCGCAACCATGCCAAAAATACCGATTGGAGCAATAACCATAACCCCGCTCGTAATTTTAAACATAACCGTTGAAAAAGCTTCAAATAATTTTTGAACAGGCTTTGCTGGCTCACCTACAAACAATATCCCTAAACCAATGGCAACTGCCATGAAGATAATTTGCAGAATGTTCCCTTCCGCTAAAGCAGCAAATGGGTTTTCCGGAATCATATTCAATACTGTTTCTACAATGGTGGGAGCTTCTCCCGCAGGTGCTTCTGCTCCCTTTGGAAGAGCAATATTTGCACCGGTTCCCGGCGACAATATAGTTGCATAAGCAATCCCGATTGTTACAGCAATTAACGTCGTAACCAAGTAAAACACAATTGTTCTTCCGCCCATGCTGAACAGCTGTTTTGTGTCTTGCAAACTTGTAATTCCCACAATTAGCGTCGTTAAAATCAATGGAGCCATAATAAATTTAATTAATCGTAAAAATAAATCGCCAAGCGGCTGAACGACAGCCATTTTGTCTCCAACGATGAGACCGAGTACAACCGCTATGACGAAGGCTACTGACACCTGAGTTAGTAGCGATGGTTTTTTCAATGTTGCCCACTCCTTCTAATATGGTGATTCCCGCACATTTCCCCATCGCCTTATGTACATAAAAAGCGCCAATACTCAAAAAGAGCATGCGCTTATCCCCTTTTAAATCTAAGTTTTATGCAAATCCATGTTTATAGAACTAAAATAAGCACTTCTCTCTCATCTTAAATAGTTCTGAAATCTTGAAGCTTTATCACTAGTATCATCTTATGTCTGTCTTGCATTTGTGTCAAGAGTTAAAGTCTTTAAAAAACGAACGAAAATGAACAAACAAACATTTTTATTCGTTATTGTTGCCTTTTTTGCCCGTAATTCCGTAAAAGAAAACATTTAAAATTTCTTTTCCTCGTTTTTGATTAAATTCATTCATTTGGCTAAGAGGAATTTTATTAAGCTGCGCTTTCAACGCCTCAACATAAAATAGGATCGTTTCGATTGAGATTTCTTCTGATATCTCTCCTCTCGTTTTAGCAGTTGTAATGAATTCGATTACTAAAGGCAGAGACTGCTTTTGATAGAATTGCTGAAACCACCTTGCCAGCTCTAAATCTTCTTGCAGTATTTTCTGTAAAAAAACGGCATTTATTGTTTCCGTAGATTTCACCTTTTCAAACATTAGCATCTCAATCTTCTGTTCAAATGGATAATCGTTCAACAATAGCTGTTTATATACGTCTAGCTGTTTCATTAAATAATCGATAATTGTTTCTCTTATAAGCTGTTCTTTGCTTTGAAAATGATTATAAATGGTTACTTGTGAAACGTTTGCTGCTTTTGCTATTTGTACAATGTTCATGTCTTTCGGACCATATCTATTAAAAAGGTCTAATGTAGCTTTTCGAATTGCTTCTTGTTTTTGCTGTTTTCGTTTTTCAAATCCATTCATTTATTCATCACCAATTTTATTTTATCAAAAAAATGAAATTCTTAAACTAAATTATTTCAAAAAGTATTGCAACTTACGATTATTCATCATACAATAATTTTGAAATATAAATCGATTTATATTTCAAAATTATCTCCTCTACTTTTGAAAGGAGCGATAACTGACATGCTTAAACTAGATAATGTGTCGAAAACTTTCACAAATGGAAAAGGCATATTCGACGTAAATTTAACAGTAAATAAAGGTGAAACATTTGGCTTTTTAGGGCCGAATGGAGCAGGAAAATCAACCACTATTCGTCACTTGATGGGATTCATTAAACCTGAAAAAGGAACAGCCTTTATTAACAATTTAAATACATGGGACCATGCATCAGATGTTCAATCAATTGTTGGTTACTTGCCAGGAGAAATTTCATTTTTAGATCATATGACAGGAATGGATTTTTTAAATTTGATGGGAAAGATGAGAAAATCTGCTCACAATCATTACCGTGATGAACTGATTAAGAGGTTTGAATTCGATGTGCACACACCCATACGCAAAATGTCGAAAGGAATGAAACAAAAGGTAGGAATTGTCGCTGCTTTTATGCATAAGCCCGATGTTCTGATACTAGATGAGCCAACGTCGGGTTTAGATCCTCTTATGCAGCAAGTGTTTGTTGATTTGCTGCTTGAAGAAAAAAAACGCGGGGTTACGATTTTTATGTCATCACATATCTTTTCGGAGATTGAAAAAGTTTGCGACCGCATTTCCATTATAAAAGACGGCCGTATCGTTGCAACTGAACCGATCCATGAAATTCGTAAAAATAAAACACAGACTTTTACTGTTTCTCTTTCATCAGCTGAGGATGTCAATTACATTCTTCAATCACCTCTGCATGCACAACTTGATCGAAAACATGATGTTCACATTATTGTAAAAGGAAATTTTGATGAGTTTTTCCGTGTGCTATCAGCTGTTCATGTGGTCCATATGACAAGTGAAGAAGAACACCTTGAACAATTATTTATGAACTATTACCGCCAAGGAGAAAACGAAAAATGAACGCTTCCTTATTTATAACGATGTTAAAAAGCCATGGAAAATCCTTCGCGAGTTATACCTTAGGCTCTACCTTTTATTTGTTGCTTATTATTTTTATCTACCCATCTGTTTCAAATGTAGAAGGGATAAACGATATTATTAAAGCGATGCCAGAAAATTTCTTAAAAGCTTTTGGGATTGAAAACGGTTTATCCTCCTTAAGTGACTTTCTTGCTGGAGAGTATTATGGATTGCTGCTGCTCGTTATTCTGAGCATTTTCTGTGTATTAACAGCGTCAAGTCTAGTTGCTAAATTAGTGGATAATGGTGCAATGGCTTACTTACTTGCAACACCTAACTCTCGTGTGAAAATCGCGTTAACTCAAGCAGCTGTCGGCATCGTCGGTTTATTTATCATTTTATTTGTTACTACTATCTCAGGCATTGTTGTCACTAAATTGTTCACAACAATAGACAACTTCGATCAATGGGGTTTTATTAAAATGAATATTGTTGCATTTTTTCTATTCTTTTTAATTTCAAGTTATTCATTTCTGTTCTCATGTACGATGGATGATCTAAAAAAAGCTTGGAGCATCCCGACCATTCTTACAATTGTTTTCTATGCACTCGATTTAATCGGAAAAATGAGCGAAAAATTAGAGTGGATTCGTCCTTTCTCTATTTTTTCATATTTTAACCCTCTCGAAATTGGAAGAGGAAACGTAGAGATTCTTTTTCCTTGCTTGGCTTTTGGGGTGCTGGGAATGATGATTTACAGTATAAGCATCATACTATTTTCAAAACGTGATTTACCGCTATAAAATCAGCTATTAAAAATGACCAGTGTGTAAGACACTGGTCATTGTATTCTGTTTTTAACAGGCAGTAAGAGAGGAATTCCCCCATTTACTTCATTACCACTGTTTAACAGATACATTTCGATCCTGTTGATAAATATCATAAATTAAAAAGCTAAATGCATAGTATAAAGCGACGATGGCAATTGACTGCGTCATGATAAACAACGCCGCTAATCCAATGCCGATCAATAATGTTTGAAAGCTTAAACGATCTCGTTGAAATGCTAATTGAGACATAAAGTAACCAGTTCCCATCGCAAGTGCTAATAGCCAGTTATTTTGAATTAGTAATAATTCATGGGTGTATAAGTATAAGCTCGGAAAATAGACAAGGCTTTCTACAGCACTGGATATCCCGCTATAAGTTAGCCACCACTTTCTCTCCCGGTCTGTTTTAGGTACAGTTGCCTCAATTGACAAAGGAAGCTCTTGCTCCATAAAAACTGTTTCCCCGTGATCTTTCATCCACTGAAGCATAATGGATAGTCCAATAAAACCAGCAAATATCAACAAAAGTAAATACTCAATCCACGTAGGATATGCTGATGTACGCTGAATAGTGTCTAAATAGACGTTTTGGAACCCCCATGATGAAAACGGCACTTTATAATGAATCATTAGGACAACATATAACAACAAAATGAGAACATAAAAAAATGACTGTTCTTTATAATAACGAATCTTTTTATCTTCTGATACGATTCGCTTTACAGTCACGCTTTCAAAATACGGACGGATAATGCTAATGATGACAATCAGACATGTAAATGCAATCATATAAAAACGTAATCACCTTTTCAAAATTTCGTTATGTAATAAGCTTTCCATCCTATTTTTATTCAGCCAGTTAGTCGGCTGCTCTCCTGGTAATTAACTCATCGCTAACGATTCACTCCACCTTCTTATAGTATCAAATAAATGAAGTTATTGACAATGGGAGAAAAGTAAAAAGCCAGTTAGGCAGAAAGGGAATCTGCTGTACGAATCATATTCTAGACAAAAATAAACACCACATGAAGTTAACCTTGATTCTTTATGTGGTGTCTACTTTGCACTATGTATTCTCTTTACTAGATAGTGTTGAATCAACATGCCAATTATTAATCCAGGAATCACAGATAGCATCGGCAGCCAAATCGGACCTAAAAATATACCTCTGATGGACAAAACGGGAGAATACATAATTCCAACTGTCACAAAATATGCACAACAAGCAAATGGAATAAAAGAATAAAGTGGTGCTTCAGCTTGCGCTTCTTTAAACCCATCCCAAAGAGCAAAAAAGTACAAACAAGGATAAAACATAAGCCACTGCATATTTACAACTGTTAATGCTTGCTCTGTTTGCCCTAAAAAACTGAGTCTTATTGCCTCGTTAAAATGAGCTCCCATATTTACAATAAACTCTAACAAAATCAAAAGCACAGCTTTTATATATTGCTGATTCAACAGCTGCCCAAACCCGGGAAGGGCAATGTTCCAGAGTAATGCTTCTAGTCTGCTCACGGATTGCCATACTTAAAAAATTTATTTGTAATCGCAGGGATCTCAGCACTTATAAAGTTGTTTTTCATACTTATCTACCTCGCATTGATTTATGCATAGTTTAAGTTAAGTATGAAAAATTATACTTGTGAACAAGAGTTTTTTGTAAGTTTTTGTAAAAAACTTTACACTTAGTATTTTCTTAGTTCTACTCCCTCCTTTTGTAATAGTTTTTTGCGTAAAAACTGATAAGCCTCATTAATAATTAATTCAACCGTTTGGGTATTATAGGATAAAACCCTTAAAACGCATCCATGAATCGAAAGTTTAGAAATGCCTATATGACAAGTATGTATGTGAGCTAGATGATTATACAGCTCATCAACCAATCCATCCGTTATTTTTTTATGAACTGCAAGAAGAGAACCAAAATGCGTGTAACCTTCCATCTTCATTAACGTTTCTATATTTGTGTCAGGCTGCAATAGTAAGTGGTCAAACACCGCTAATTGGTTATCTATATACAATTTTAGCTTTGAGCGAATCGATTCATATTTAAATAATTCACCTTTAGGCGACCAGCCAGGTGTCATGACGTCACACATAAAAAAAGTGGAACTTTCTTCCATATACACATTGGTCTCTTGAATAAACTGCGCGCCTTCATACATAATTAACGGATCTGGCAAGTACTCTAACACCGCTTCATGTTCAAGATAGAAATTTGTTCGCTGCAAAACTGGCTCTGCTGGTGTTTTGTATACTTTTGTTGCAGATTGTGTCGTTACACATAAATGAGCGCCTTCCTCAACAGTTATAGCTGACTCATATTGATCACCATCCACATATCCGCCACCTACATGAAGCAAGTAGATGGTCGGATAATGTTCTTCCATATAAATAGGTCTTGCAACTTTAAAAGCTCCATAATGATATGTGTCATACACAATTGTTTTTATTCCTTCTTTTCGCGAGCGCAGCTGCAAGTAACCTGTATAACTCATGACTCTATGCCAAGTAGAAGCGCTTCTTTTTTAATCCAATTTACTACCTGGTCTAGTCCTTTATCTTCTTTTAAATTGGTGAAAATAAATGGCTTCTTCCCTCTTGCTTCAATTGTATCCTTCTCCATTATCTCCAGACTCGCCCCTACATATGGTGCAAGATCAGTTTTATTAATAATGAATAAATCCGACTTAATCATCCCTTGCCCGCCTTTTCGAGGAATCTTTTCCCCTTGGGCAACGTCGATGATATAAATTGAAAAATCAACAAGCTCCGGGCTAAATGTCGCCGCTAAATTATCGCCGCCGCTTTCTACAAAAATAAGCTCTACATCTCCATGGCGTTCAATAAGCTCATCAATCGCCGCAAAATTCATTGATGCATCTTCCCGAATAGCAGTATGGGGGCAGCCGCCTGTCTCCACTCCAATAATTCGATCTTCTGGCAACACACTATTTTTTACTAAAAACTGCGCATCTTCTTTTGTGTAAATATCGTTTGTTACAACGGCCATGCTCAATTCATGTTGAAGTGCTCTTGTTAATCGCTCTACTAGCATCGTTTTACCAGCGCCTACCGGTCCGCCTACTCCAATTCTAATTGGTTCCATTTATGCGCCTTCATTTATATTTATAATGAAGGCTTCCCTCCCTTATATTAGATTTAAGACTACGACATAAATAATCGAACATGCAACCGTTCATGCTGCATTTGGGCAATTTCTAATCCTGGTGTCATCGCACCAAGTTCATCAGCGCTTGCCTTTATGATTTTTTCAGTTGCTTCTTCAAGATATGGCTGAAACATCAGTAACGTTTTCTGTCCATCTGTTTGACCAATCGGAATGCCACGCACAGCATTTTGTACAAGTGATGAAACAGCTGCATACAAATGTGTTGAAATAACCGTTTTTTTCGGTACCTTTAAATGATAACCGACAAGTGCAAATACAATGGATGGATGTCCAAAACACTCTTTATGCTTAATCAGCTGTTCGTATTGAATAAGTGAAGATACCGGAAACAACTGCAAACAAAGCTTCGCCATTCGTTGCCCAATTCTTCTCGTTCCTTCTCTTGTTTCTTTTGCCAAAGCTAATGCATACAACTCATGGTCTAAATTCATTAATTGATGGACATCGTTTTGTGCAATAAACTCATATGCCAACTTGCAAGCTAGCCCGTCTGTATACGTTAGTTGTGTCGTTAAATACGTATATAAGGCATCTGCAAACGTTTTTGCATTTGTAATCTTTTCATTCTGAATATAAGTCTCCATTCCGAACGAATGAGAAAATGCCCCCGACGGAAAATTTGAATCACATAGCTGAATAAGTGATAAGAAATGGTTAGTCATGACTATGACCAATATGCCGGAATGCTTTTTGTACTTTACGCTTTTCGCGTTTATAAGGAATATTTAATTGCTGAAGCAGCTCTTCAACTAAATAATCGTATTGAACGAGCATTTCATCTCCCTCGAATTGAGCAGGCAAGTGACGGTTGCCAAGCTGATGTGCAATGTCACCCATTTGCTGTATACTAACTGGCTGAATCGTAATTAGATCGTCTTCTAATACGTTAATGACAATCATGTTTTTGTCATCCATATAAAGAATATCTCCATCAACAAGCTCACGATTATCTTTTAAACGAATTCCAAGCTCATTGCCGTGATCAGTCACAACACGCTGAACTCGCTTTAATAAATGATCACTTTCTAAATAAACACGTTCAACATGCGGCGCGCGTTTTTCAAGAGTTGCTACGTTTCCTACAATTGTCTCAATTAACATATTCATTCACCTCAAAATAAAAAATATCGCTGCGCCATCGGCACAACTTCCGCTGGCTCACACGTAATTAATTTCCCATCTACTTTTACTTCATATGTTTGTGGATCTACATCAATCAATGGCATTTCTCCGTTTAATTTCATATCTGATTTTTTTAATGCTCGAATATTCCTCACTGGCTTTACTTGCTTGTGCAGCCCTAACTTTTTATGAACGCCCTTTTCATATGCAGCTTTTGAAACAAACGTTATAGAAGTATTTGTTCGCGCTTTTGCATATGACGCAAACATTGGGCGGTATAAAACCGGCTGCGGAGTTGGGATGGATGCATTAGGATCTCCCATAAGACTGTGAGCGATCAATCCTCCTTTTACAATCAAATCCGGTTTTACACCAAAAAATGCTGGATCCCATAACACTAAATCAGCCATCTTTCCACATTCTACTGATCCAACATAGTCAGAAATCCCATGCGTGATTGCCGGATTAATGGTATATTTGGCAATATATCTTTTTACACGGGTATTGTCACCAATTCCTGTATCACCTTCTAATTTCCCGCGCTGCTTTTTCATTTTATCTGCTGTTTGCCACGTTCTTGCAATGACTTCACCAACTCGTCCCATTGCTTGTGAGTCCGAAGAAATCATGCTGAACACGCCCATGTCATGTAAAATATCTTCTGCCGCAATCGTTTCTTTTCTTATACGCGAATCAGCAAATGCAATATCTTCTGGTACCGATGGATCTAAATGATGACAAACCATTAACATATCTAAATGCTCTTCTAATGTATTAATCGTATAGGGTCTTGTCGGATTTGTTGATGATGGTAACACATTAGGAAAACTGGCCATTTTCATGATATCCGGTGCATGCCCTCCGCCTGCTCCTTCAGTGTGATACGTATGAATGACCCGCTCACCGATTGCGGCCATTGTATCTTCAACGAATCCTCCTTCATTTAACGTATCTGTATGAATAGCAATTTGTACATCGTATTCGTCTGCCACTTGCAGGCTTGTATTGATTGCAGACGCTGTTGTCCCCCAGTCTTCATGCAGTTTTAAACCAATCGCTCCGGCCTCAACTTGTTCAATTAGCGGTTCTTTTGCAGAAGCATTTCCTTTTCCTAAAAAACCGATATTCATCGGAAATGCTTCTGCTGCTTCTAACATGCGTTCAATATGCCACGATCCTGGGGTGCAAGTTGTCGCATTTGTTCCGGTAGCAGGCCCTGTCCCTCCGCCAATCATCGTAGTTACTCCTGATGAAAGTGCTGTTTCAATTTGCTGAGGACAAATAAAATGAATATGAGCATCGATTCCGCCAGCTGTAACAATCTTGCCTTCTGCGGCAATAACTTCTGTGCTTGCACCAATTATGATATCGACACCAGCCATCAACAACGGGTTTCCAGCTTTTCCAATCGCTTCGATTATTCCGTCTTTTACTGCAATATCCGCTTTGTATATTCCGGTATAATCAAGAACAATCGCATTTGTAAACACAAGATCTGCAGCTTCTTTTCGTATCGCCAGAGGATGTTGTCCCATTCCATCGCGAATAACTTTGCCGCCGCCAAACTTCACTTCATCGCCATATGAGGTGAAATCTTTCTCAATTTCAATGAACAGTTCTGTGTCAGCTAAGCGGACAGCGTCCCCAACTGTAGGACCGAACATATCTGCATATTGCTTACGAGACATTTTAAAACTCATCTCAACCCTCCCCTTCTTCTCTTTTCACCGCTCCGTTTGTTTTATTATTTAATCCATAAACGCGGCGTTCTCCCGAAAACGGAACAAGCTCTACTTCTTTTGGATCTCCAGGTTCAAACCGAACAGCTGTGCCTGCCGGGATGTTTAAGTGCAGACCGAATGCTGAATCTCGATTGAATTCTAATGCAGCATTTACTTCAAAAAAGTGAAAATGAGAACCTATTTGAACAGGGCGATCCCCTCGATTTGTGACATTAATCTTAATAGACTGCTTGTTTTCATTACATATAAGCGGATCTTTATGTAAAATATACTCTCCTGGAATCATTCCATATTCTCCTTTTTCTTATCGAATTGGGTTATGAACAGTTACTAGCTTTGTTCCATCTGGAAATGTGGCTTCTACTTGGATATCGTGAATCATTTCTGGAATACCTTCCATGACATCTTCACGTGATAAGATTGTCGTTCCAAATTGCATCAGTTCAGCAACTGTACGGCCATCTCTAGCTCCTTCCATAATTTCATATGTAATAATCGCAATTGCTTCTGGGTAATTCAGCTTAACTCCTCGCTCTTTTCTACGGCGAGCGAGATCAGCCGCTACAACAATTAACAACTTTTCTTGTTCTCTTTGCGTAAGTTTCAATGAAATCGTCCTTTCTATTAAACAACTAAATGCTGCTGAATCTCTTCTAGATCAACAGATGCTGAATCACCTTCAGCTACTATTTCTCCATGGTCTAAAATATAAAATGTGTCAGAAGATGCTAACGCTAAATCAACATTATGTTCTACTAAAATCACACCTACGTTATGCTCTTTTGCAATTTGTTCAATTACGTCTTCAATTAATTGGACAATCGATGGCTGAATCCCTTCCATCGGCTCATCAAGCACTAACAATTGAGGATTTCCAACAAGAGCACGCGCAATCGCTAACTGCTGCTGCTGCCCGCCACTTAAATCACCTCCTTTACGATGAAGCATCTCTTTTAACACTGGAAATAATTCAAATATATGTTCAGGAATGGCCTCTTTCTTCGGCTTTTGAGGGAGTGCCTCAAGACCGAGAAGTAAATTTTCTTCAATTGTCAGTGTTGAAAAAATATCCCTTCCTTGAGGAACATAACCGATTCCTCGTTTGACGCGCTGTTCTGGACGCAATTCCTGCAAGTCTTCTCCGTTCCATTTAATTTGACCATCAGAAGGTTTGAGCAATCCGATTAGTGTTTTAACAAGCGTTGTTTTGCCAACCCCATTTCGCCCAAGGATAGCAACAACCTTTCCTTTAGCTACTTCAATTGAAATATCATGAAGAACAATACTTTGGTCATACCCTACATTTAAGTTCGAAACCGTTAGCATGCTTTCTCCCTCCTTCCTAAGTATACTTGCTGCACTTTTTCATTTTCTTGCACATCAGCCATGGTTCCTTCACAAAGCACACGCCCTTCATGCATAACCGTCACCCTTTTTGAAAAACGGCGCACAAAATCCATATCGTGTTCAACGACGAGCACGGAACACGTCGCTGAAATTTCATGCATTAATTCACCTGTTTTCTCACGCTCGCTCCCTGTCATGCCTGCAATTGGTTCATCTAGAAGCAACAAGCTTGGCTTTTGCATTAGCTGCATCCCTATTTCTAACCATTGTTTTTGTCCGTGAGATAAAGAACCCGCTTGCTGCTCTCGGCATTGAAGTAAGCCAATCTGTTCAAGAACTCTATTAATCTCATCGTTTGTTTCAGCTGTCATCCTTGCAAATAAAACAGATGAGAGATTTCGTTTTTGTTTAATTGATAGTTCTAAATTTTCAAACACTGATAACTGTGAAAAAATAGACGGATTTTGAAATTTCCGTGCAATCCCTTGTTCAACAATCTTATGTTCAGGCATTTTACATAAATTTACTTCGTCGTGAAAAAGCACTTTTCCTTCTGTCGCTTTGGTCTTTCCGCAAATCACATCTAAAATCGTTGTTTTACCCGCACCGTTAGGGCCTATTAAAAATCGAACTTCATTCGATTCAATGGCTAAATCTACTCCCTGCAAAGCCTTAAATCCTGCAAAATCAACCATTACGTTATGGCAACATAGAATTTGCTTCATGCGGCTGCTCCTCTCTTTGTTTCACTTTCTTGAATTTATTTCTCACAGACTCCGCTAGCCCTGCCATTCCATTTGGCAAGAATAACACAACAATAATAAATAAAAGCCCTAAAAATAGTAACCAAATGTCAGGATATGTTTCACTAAATAAGCTTTTTGCTCCATTCGTAAAAACAGCTCCAAAAATGGCTCCAATCAATGAATGGCGCCCGCCAATCGCCACCCATAGCACCATTTCAATAGACGGTGTAATGCCCATCATTGCTGGTGAAATAATGCCAACTTGCAAGACAAAAAGCATGCCAGCAATACCTGCAAATGCAGCGGAAAGCGCATAAACAAAAACTTTATAGGATGTTGGATTAAATCCTAAAAACCGAACGCGGTTTTCCCCGTCGCGAATCGCCACCAGCACTTTTCCAGCACGGCTTTTTGTTAGTAAAATAGAGAGTCCAAATACAAGAGCAAGCGCACCCACTGTTATAAAATAAAACATTTGCTGAACTGCGGGATCGGATAAAGACATGCCTAAAAATGTATAAAAACTCGTTAGGCCATTCGTACCGCCTGTTAGCTCTTGCTTGCCAATAAATAAAGTGACGATAACAACAACAACCGCTTGTGAAATAAGCGAAAAATAAACACCTCGAATTCGATTCTTAAATGTAAAATAACCTAAAAAAGCAGCTAATAGCATAGGAATCAATATCCCTGCTGCAATTGCGAAGACCGGATTTGCAAACGGCTTCCAAAATCCAGGAAGCTCAGTCACTCCGCTCCATTCCATAAAATCAGGAACCCCGCTCACCGACCCTTCAAGCTTTAAGTACATTCCCATGCAGTAAGCTCCGAGACCGAAAAAAACTCCGTGGCCTAAACTTAAAATTCCTGTATACCCCCAAATTAAACTAATCCCAATTGCAACGATCGCGTAACACAGAAATTTCGCCAGTAAGCCTAGTCGAAACTCTTGTAAAAATAAAGGAGCGATCATAAATCCAGCAAAGATGATTACATACAGTAAATAAGCGCGGTTTATTTTCATGATTTCCTCCTTTAATCAAGCGAACGCGTTCGCATGCTAACAAGCCCAGATGGCTTCCACTGTAAAAACGCGATAATTAAGGCAAATACAACAACTTTCGCCATTGTAGCACTTGTAGAATATTCAATAACTGTACTAAGTATGCCTATTCCTAATGCTCCGATGACTGTTCCTGTTAATTTACCAATCCCGCCTAAAATAACAATCATAAATGCATCGATAATATAATTTGTACCAATTGATGGACCAATTGGACCAATGACCGTTAATGCGCACCCTGCAACACCTGCTAATCCAGAACCGAGCGCAAATGCATATGCATCGATTTTTTTTGTCGATATTCCTAGGCAAGATGCCATCTCACGATTTAGCGTGACAGCTTTCATTTTTCGTCCTGTTGCTGTTTTATATAAGAAATAGGAAAGACTTCCTAAACATAAAACAACTAATGATAGAATAAACAAACGTTTATAAGGAAGAGTCGCACCTAACAACATCACTCCTCCATCGAGCCATTCCGGTGTTTTAACTGCTACGTTTGGCGCTCCGAAAATGGAACGTGCTGCTTGTTGTAAGATTAAACTAACACCCCAAGTGGCTAGTAAACTATCTAAAGGCCGATCATATAAAAATCGAATAACAGTCTTTTCAATCAACATTCCGAGTAATGCACTGATGACAAATGCAAGCGGTATAGCAATGAAAAAATAATAGGAAAACAGGGACGAAGGTAAATAAGCAGCAACTGTTTGCTGTACGACATATGTTGTATACGCTCCGACCATAATTAACTCTCCGTGCGCCATGTTAATTACGTTCATAAGGCCGAAAGTAATCGCAAGGCCTAATGCAATTAACAACAGTACAGATCCCAGACTCAAGCCATTAAAAAGTTGAGTAATAAAAACTGACATAAAGATAGCTCCTTTCACTTACTTGAATAGTTAACGTTCGTTATAGCAAAAGATAAAGCGCTATAACTCGTTTCTAGCGCTTTATCCCCTATTAAGCCGGCAATGCTATTTTTTGCTTAATGACGCTCCCCATTCATAACTTTCTAAATAAGGGTCTGGCTTTACTGCTTCACTTGAGCTCCATACTTCTTTAAACTGACCATCCGCCTGCACTTGACCAATACGGACGGTTTTCCATATATGCTGATTAGAACCTTCAATTTTAACCTTTCCGCTTGGGGCATTAAACTCAATGCCATCCGCTGCTTTTTTCACTTTATCAACTTCAAATGACCCTGCTTTTTCAACAGCTTCTGCCCACAAATGAACAGCTGTATACGCAGCTTCAATCGGATCACCCGTTACGCGGTCTTCACCGTATATTTTTTTGTAATTAGCAACGAACTTTTTGTTTTCAGGTGTATCTGTCGTTTGGTAGTAATTCCAGGATGCATAATGCCCTTCTAAAACAGATGCTCCAATTCCCCGAATTTCTTCTTCTGCGACACTTACTGATAGTACAGGGATATCAGCAGCTGTAATCCCAGCATCTTTTAACTGTTTAAAAAATGCCACGTTGCTGTCACCGTTTAACGTATTGAAAACAACATCCGGTTTGGCATCCTTAATTTTGCTAATTAGCGTACTATAATCTGTATGGCCAAGAGGCGTATACTCTTCCCCTGCTAGCGTTCCCCCTTCTGCTTTTAATTGCGCTTTAATCACTTTATTGGCAGTGCGCGGAAACACATAGTCAGACCCGATTAAAAATACTTTTTTCCCTTTGTTTTCTAATAGCCACGTCACAGCGGGAACGATTTGTTGATTGGTCGTTGCACCTGTATAAAAAATATTTGGCGATGATTCCATTCCTTCATATTGAACGGGATACCATAATAACCCTTTGTTTTGTTCAACAACTGGCAGCATCGCTTTTCGACTAGCAGATGTCCATCCTCCAAAAATGGTTGCTACTTGATCTTTCTGCAGCAATTTTTTTGCTTTTTCCGCAAAAGTTGGCCAATCAGAAGCCCCATCTTCAACAACTGGTTCAATTTTCTTTCCTAATACGCCACCTGCTGCATTTATTTCGTCAATTGCCATTAATTCAGCATCCCGCAAGGATACTTCACTGATGGACATCGTTCCGCTTAATGAATGTAAAACCCCCACTTTAACTGTATCTCCCGATGTATCAATTTTTGCCCCTTCACTGCTTTCTGTACTTGATGCTTTTCCACAACCAGCAAGTACTAGCGTTGAAATAGCTGCAACTGACAGCACCTTTTTCCATGTGAATAATTTCAACATCGCCACCCCTTATCAGATTCTAATTGACTGTGCTATAATTAGAATCAGGCATACATACCCCAATTTGTTATGCCCGATTTAAGCTTCTCACCGCCATGAGAAGCTTTTTTATGTAACTAACCCCCTTTCTCCTCTTTACACAAGATGTTATTTTTCCTAACATACGATGATATTTTTAATTATAATGAATTTTCTGACATAATCAAGATGTTTTTTTGGATCTTTCACTAGAAAGCGCTATCATTTGCTTAATGACGCTAAAAAATATTCGGATTTTGAATTCATAAAAAAAGATCATGAGCATCTCTACTCATGACCTTCTCTCGATCATCATTATTCTGTAACAAACATTAACACGTAATTATTTTTGCTGTACATACA
Source organism: Priestia megaterium (assembly GCA_008180335.1). Lineage (GTDB taxonomy): Bacteria > Bacillota > Bacilli > Bacillales > Bacillaceae_H > Priestia > Priestia megaterium_B. The sequence goes on along the minus strand of VTEF01000002.1, from coordinate 706,523 downwards.
TTTGACTTGCTTGTTTCCACTTTTCAAATTGGTTTTTCCCCCGCTGATTGCTTAGCTGATTTTTTGCATATGTAATTGCTTCTTCAATTGTTGGTTCATAGCCGAATAAGTAATAACGTAATCCAGCGTTAAATACGACTTGATTATAAACATAGGTTAAATCTTCACCATGTTCTCCATTTAATAGGCGCTCGATATATTCCGCTTGTTGCGCAATGCTAATTTTCTTTTCGAACCATTTTTCCTCGACATACAAACCATATTCTTTCGGATTAACAATAAATGATTCCATTTCTCCCTGTTCAATCCGATAAACAAAACTGTTGCGATGAACGGGAACATCTTCAGAACCTTCAATTCCCTGTACAACATATACATTTTTGAATGGAAGGTCTTTAAAGATCGGCACAATTTTATTAATAGCCGTGCGGTGAAAAGCTCCCATCATAATGGATGAAGCATTTGAGAAATTCAGTAGTTTTTCTACTGTATTCATAATCGTTCTCACACCAATGTCATGACGAATTTGCTTAATATTAGCAAGAGGCTTTGAAAAGTACTCAGCTTTAGCAAAAGCAATATGGGCATGCTCTAATGTATTTGCTAGTTCTTTACTTTGATTAGCAATTGGAATGCTTAATTCATTTAATACATCAGCAATTGTTGTTCCGAATTTAGGTGGCAACGTATCACTGCAATGCAGAAATGCCGGTATTCCTCTTTCAGCTAATAAAAGCGAGACCGGAATCGTTGCGAAGAATGAATTTCTCCCAGCATAAGGACTGGCAAAATCAATCACTCTATCTTGAAATTCATTTGACACAGAAATCGTTTCGATTTGTTCTCTAAATGCATGGATAAATCCTAACAATTCATCAGCAGTCTCTGTTTTAATGCGCTCTCCAATAAAAAGGGCAGCAATTTGCACATCTGATGCCTGCCCTGATGTAATTAAGGTCGCTGCTTCTTTCGCTTGTTCATAAGATAAATCGATTGAACCACGCTTTCCACGAGCCACTTCTTTAATAAACTGTTGCATAAAAACTGAACACATCCTTTTACACATCAACGTTCCATGCGTTGTTGATCGCCACATAAACTTTTTTGAAAATTTATATTTTTGTCATTATATCATAAAAGCAAGAAAAACATCTCCGACTCTATTTATTTCGGAGATGTTTTTCTTATTCAACCGTTATACATGAGTTAAAAATTTTCCTATATACGTAGACTGAGGTCTGAAAATAACATTATTTTCTGCTTGTTCCATTACATGGGTTGTCCAACCGACTACGCGGCTTGACGTAAATGTAGGCGTAAACAGTGCTGGATCCATATCAATAGCCTTCATAATGGCTGCTGCATAAAATTCAACATTCGTATAAATGCCGCGGCCTAGCTTTAAACGATTTAATGCATCAATGGTTATTTCTTCAACATTCATTGCTAGATCTAACCATTCATCATTTCCTTTCATATCAATTAACTTTTCTTTTAATGCAATCGCACGCGGATCTGTTGTTTTATACACGCGATGTCCAAACCCCATCAATTTTTCGCCACTATTAATTTTTTGTTCGATTAATTGAACTGAATTTTGTGATGAAGCCACTTCTTCTAGCAAATCTAATACTCCAGTTGGTGCACCTCCATGCAAAGGTCCTTTCATTGTACCTATTGCTGATGTAACGGCCGCTACCATATCCGATTCTGTAGATGCTGTTACACGGCTAGAAAATGTAGATGCATTGAGTCCATGCTCAATTGTTAAAATCATATACGTATCTAGCGCTTTTACATGAGTTGGCTCTGGTTTTTTGTCTGTCAACATATGCAAGAAATATTCGATATGATTTAAATCTTCAGTTATTTTTTCATCTATTACGTAATTTTTCTGCACACTTTTGCGATAGCCAATAATAGAAGGCATAATTGCAGTTAACATCATAGACTGTTCAATTTCTGTCATTTGGTTAAAAGTTGCTGTATTTAATGATGCAATAACTGTGCTCATTACGCTCATCATATCCATATCTTCTGGCAATAGCTTGATTAGTTGCTTCGTGCTGTCAGATAGTACTCTTCTTGCTTTTAGCTCATTTGTTAACCAGTTCAGCTCTTGTTGATTTGGCAACTCTCCAAACCATAACAAGTACGCAACTTCCACAAATGTATGATTTTTTGTTAAATAGTTAATATCATAACCGCGATAGATTAGTTGACCATTGTCTCCATCAATATGACTAATGGCTGTTTCTGTACAGGTTATTCCTTTTAGACCATGAAAAATCATCTTTTACATCCCTCCTGCAATTTGTTACTATTATATAAAAAAACATCAATTCATAACATTAATTATTTTTAAAGTTATTAATTAATAATTTTAATCAATGGAGGTACAGTAATTGGAATTAGCTTGGATACGTACATTTGTTACAGTTGCAGAACATCAAAATTTTCGAAAAGCAGCGGATGTATTATATATCTCACAACCATCTGTGAGCGTTCATATTAAACAATTAGAAAAAGAAGTCGGCGTAAAATTACTCGAAAGAACGAATAAAAAAGTGCTCTTAACCGAAGAAGGAAGACGTTATTTACATACGGCACGGCGCTTATTATTTATTTATCAAGAAGGCTTAGAAGAACTCCACTCCTTTACGCAAGGTTACCGTTCGAAATTTTCAATTGCTATTTCTCCGTTAATTGCAGATACGCTTTTGCCTTCTGTATTAAGACAATATTTAAAAAGCCATAAGGAAATAGAATTTTCGGTTGTTATTCTTGATTCGTTAGAAATTGAGCAAGTGGTAATGGATGAAGAAGTCGATATCGGGATTTCTCGTGTGCCTACTTTTAATCCAAAATTGCAATGCCAAACCATCTATGAAGATGATGTCATTTTAGTCGCTCCACACGATGGAAGTCAGATGAATAAAGGGTTGAATGAACGAACACTATTTAATCAATATCATTTGCTTACTCACAATCATCCGATCTATTGGGATGATCTAATTAAACAGTTAAAGCTGCAATTTCCTCAATTAAAAACAATGAAAGTTTCTCAAACTCATATTACGAAACGGTTTATCGAAGAAGAATTAGGGATTTCATTTATTCCAAGATCAGCTGTCCGGACCGAATTATTAAATGGAACACTAATTGAAGTGCCTTGTCCTTCAATCGATTTACCAAAGACAAGAACCTACGCCATCACAAAGCATCGCCACACATTTGAACAAGAGTTTTTGGCATTTTTATTAGAACATCAGTACACATAAAGCTTCGATACGTTCATAAAACAAAAAAGAGATATCCGATAAAGGATATCTCTTTTTCTACTATACGAATCTATTAGTTTAACACTGTAACAGTAACAGTTTTACGTCCCCACTGCTGAGCAGTCGATTGTGAAGGAACGAATACATCGATTTTATTACCTTTAATCGCACCGCCAGTATCAGCAGCGATTGCTTCACCGTAACCTTCAACATATACTCTTGAACCTAATGGGATAACGCTAGGATCTACAGCAATTACTTTTTGATTTGGATTAGCTTTTAAGTTTACACCCGTAGCAGTTATACCGCTACATCCTGCACAATTTGCTGTGTATGCAGTTGCTTCTACTGTTAATTTCTTGCCTTGTGCTTGTTCAGCAGGTTGTTCTTGAGCTGGCTCCGGCTGTGGCGCAGCAACTTCTTGAGCTGGCTCCGGCTGTGGCGCTGGTGCAGCAACTTCTTGAGCTGGCTCCGGCTGTGGCGCTGGTGCAGCAGCTTCTTGAGCTGGCTCCGGCTGTGGCGCTGGTGCAGCAGCTTCTTGAGCTGGCTCCGGCTGTGGCGCTGGCTCAGCAGCTTCTTGAGTTGGCTCCGGCTGTGGCGCTGGCTCAGCAGCTTCTTGAGCTGGTTCAGCTTTAGCAACTGGTGCAGCAGCTTTTTCTTGAACCGCTACTGGTTGTGATTGTTGAGACGCACTGCTCGCTTCAATTGCAAATTTTTGACCTGGGAAAATGACGTCATTTGCTAGTTCATTCCAAGCTTTAATTTGATCAACCGTTACGCCATATTTTTGAGCAATTGACCATAACGTGTCGCCGTGCTCAACTCTATGAGTAATTTCTTTTATAATAGATACATTTAAATTCTGATTTGGGTAAATAATCGTTGATGTTAAGTTATTTGCATCTTTTAATTCGTTTACGCTCACTTCATGCTTTTGAGCGATTTTCCATAACGTATCACCTTCTTGTACTTGATACGTTCCACTTGCAGATGCTCCGCCTGCAAATCCTGCTGAAAGGATTGCTGTCGTTCCTAGAGTAAATATTAATTTTTTCATTTTCGAATACCTCCTTATTTACTCAATGATTGAATGATATCACCTAGACATTTCACTGCCATTACAGGAATATTCTACTTATATTACAAAATAAAGCTTTTTTTATCATAAAGCTGTAATATTTCTGACAATTTGTCTATATGATAAACCTTTCAAAATAAACGAATAAACATTTTGTATACATTCATAAAATATCTGAATATATCGATTTAAACTTCCTTTTTTATCCGTTTTTTTCGGTTTGATGATGCATCTCTTTATTTCTCAATAGTAGATAATCGAAAATGATATTTGGTCTAATCTTTTTATTTGCCCTGTTACTTCTATTGTTATTTCTGCTTTACTCCATAAAAATAAAAAGCTAGCTTTGTATAGCTAGCTTTTCTCCTGCTCTTAACAAACAATATGAACTCCACTGATAAAGTTTTGCTTTATGCAATGTTTATTTTTTATTAAAACCTTTTTCTTCAACAAACTCTTTCATATACATACGTGTTGGATTCGAGAGCATATGAGCCATTTGCCCAGTCCATGTATCTTTTCGCTTTCCATTTGTACGCTTTTCATAATATGAAGATATTAATTGATTATATTGATGCAACTGCTGCTTATATTTCTCTGTATCCTGTTGATAGATTTCTTCATGATACACATTTTCTAATGGTAACCTCGGCTTTTTATCTGTTTCTCTTGCAGGATACCCGACAGTCAAGCCAAATAGCGGGATAACATGGTCAGGAAGCTTTAACAGCTCAGTCACTTCCGTTAACTCATTTCGCAAACCACCAATATAGCAAATCCCTAATCCCATTGATTCAGCAGCGAGCGCAGCATTCTGTGCAGCAAGCGATGCATCGATTAAAGAAACCATAAACTTTTCCGTACTTTCAAGCGATGTAGTCAATTCCTTTTGTTCCATTTCTGCGATGACATCATGACGATGTAAATCTGCACAGAAAATAAACAAATGGCCATTTTTTTCAACATATGGCTGATTTCCAGCTAATTGTGCTAACCGGCGTTTTATTTCTTTATTTTTCACACCAATAATTGAGTAGGCTTGAATATAACTAGAAGTAGAAGCAGCTTGTGCACTTTTTACAATTGAATGAATTTGTTCATCTGTTAAGAGTTTGTCTTCATATTGCCGAACAGATCGATGATTTAAAATCGTTTCTATCAATTGATTCATATTCATTGCTCCTTTTGACAGTAACAACCTTGTTACACTTTCATAAGCTGCTACTTCTGAATTTATATCTTTAGTTTACCGAATCCTTCTACCGCTCATCAATTATTTGCTTTCTTCTATTGATTTTGACTCGTTTCATACTGATATAAATGAAAGCAATCAGCCAATATATCCGGAACACTTTCGTCTAAGCTTGCGATATATCTATCCATATTCTTAATTAAACGATTCCGTTTCATATCATTTTCAAGAACTTCTTTTAATTGAGTTTCAAGTGAATTTAACTCATTTAGCGGAATTAACAATCCTTTACGTTTTAAATATTCAATATTAATCTGCTCTTGACCAGGCAATGACGAGTGAATGAAAATAGGTAACCGCTTGTGTAATGATTCACTAATGGTTACTCCTCCTGCCTTTGTAACGATGGCACTAGCCTTTTCATATAAATGATTCATTTCAACACGCGATGTCACATAGGATAACGGCTTAATGCGAGGATGATTTCGTTTTAAAAGCTCGTTAAATAGTTTTTTGTTTTTGCCGCAAAGTACATGATACATATAAGGACTGTTCACCGGTATATGCTCGAGCATTTTTTTGACATTACCAAGCCCCGCGTTTCCTCCTGCAATGAGAATATGCTTTTCCTTTTGGTGCAACGCGGTTCTTTTTTGTAAAAAAGCTTCATGAATAGGAATGCCTGTCACATGAATCGTCTCTGAAGGCACCTGATGAACATTTTGTAGAAATTGCTTTGTTTCTTGATCAGGAACACAGTGAATGTCAATTCCATCCTTTCCCCATACATCACTTACTAAAAAGTCGGTATATACATTAACAACAGGTATATGAATCATATTTTTTTCCTTCATACCACTAATGACTCTAGAAGGAAAACTATGTGTACAAACAATAATATCAGGATTTTCTGAGTCTAATAGTTTCTTCATATGATATTCAATAATAGGCCAGCTTTTCACGACAAAGTCATCGCATGTATGATTGCCTTCTTTATAAACATGCTCGTAGTAAAAGTTTTCAAATTGCTTTGGGAAAACAGAAATCCACTTCATATACAGTGAAGAAATTAACTGTTCAAGCGGCTTGCTCCAATAGCTTAAACAATCAACTTTTTGACATGATACATTTGAAAATCGTTCAGCAAAAGTATCCATTATGGCATCAGCTACTTGATGATGACCAGATGGCATTTGAAAAAGCGGTAAAAATAAAATTTTTTTCACGAACCATCCCTCCTCTCAAGACATTTTTTCGCTTTTCTCTTTCTTTTAACGAGTAAATAAATGAGCAAGATGAGAACTGCTACTACAATGATATATGAAATTTGAACACGATCTCCAACAAAATAGCCCGTTATCAAAAATGTCATAAGCCAAATCACACTGCCAATAAAAGATAAGAAAAGATAAAGCAAAAATGGAAACCGGCTCATTCCAGCTAAATAAGGCGTGATTTGTCGCAGTCCAGGGATAAATAAACCAAATAGAATAGTCCATACCCCATATTTATGAAAGCTTGTATTAGCTTTTTGAATTTTTTCTTCATTTAACCCAATGTATTTTCCGTATTTATAAAAAAACGGCATGCCAACATATCTTCCGATTGCATAGGAAACAAGCATGCCAAGCATCACACCTAAAAATGCATGAATCACTGACTCGTATAAGCCTAATTGATGCTTCGCAATGAACATGCCTAATACGATTAAAAATGACTCTTCAGGTGCTGGAATCCCAACAATCCCACAAAATAAAACAATAAGAATAACAATGGAGCCAAATGCTTTTATATACTGAGAAACGATTGTTACATCCACTAACGTGCTTCCTTTCTTACCCTTCTTTCATGAGTTCTTGCAATGTTTCACTTGTATACCCTTGCTGTTTTGCATAAGGAATGAACTCTTTTAACGCTTCTATCATTTGTTCAGGTGCTTTTTCATCGGCTCCTAATGTATCCCCATTATCATGCAATACATAAATCGAGCCGCTTTCTAAATGACTTTTTAGCTGTTCAATTAATGTCGCTGTTGTTGTCTTTAATGACCAGTCGCCAAAGATACCTGACCAAATGACTACTTGATATGGAGAAGCCATCACGATGCTGCTTACATTTAAATGTCCCCATGGAGGTCTGTAAAACTGTGGTTTTTTACCTGTTATCCGTTCAATTGCTTGACTGCATAATTGAATCTCTTTTTTTAATTGAGACGGTGTCAAAAGCCAAGCGCTTATATGACGATGATGATGAATAGCCACCTCATGTCCTTCTTTCACCATTCTCTGTAAAATATGAGGGTGTTGTTCCGCGATGGTGCCGACAACAAAAAAAGTCGCCTTCATATCATATTGTTTTAATAAGTCTAAAAGTTTCGGTGTATACACTGGATTTGGACCATCATCAAAGGTTAACGAAATTTTATGTTTTTTTGCTCCCTTTATAATAACAGATGACGCAAAACGCCGATACAGGGCAGATGCTCCGACTGTATAACACAAGAAAGCGACAAGTAACGACGCACTTATCCAACTAATAAAATTATCCATACGTTGTTTAACATCCTTCTTATTTTTAAATTCTGCCTTTATTATAACGATTGTTTAGGACTTTTGTTTCATTTTTTTTTTGCTTTTTTAATCAAATATAATCTGATTATCATTGTCTCACATTTACGAAAACCTGCAAGAGTTATAAAAACAGAAGCTGATTTGCTGTCTTCGTTTATTTTTTAGAAAACACCTAAAAAGCGGCCTCCTGCTAAGAAGCCGCTTTTTTCCGTTAATTTTTAAGTTGTAAATTGGTGCTTATACCACTCTTTGGCTGCGTCAATTTCCGGCCGCGTTAGCTGATGACCAAAAGACTCCCAATGCACATCTACGTTTGCTCCTGCTTTTTCTAATAGTTCAGCTAATTCGATTGTTTCTTCTGCTGAACAAATCAGATCATTGGTTCCTGCTCCAATAAATACAGGCAAGTTTGCCGCCTCTGGCACCTCTATATCTCGTCTTGGAACCATGGGATGGAGTAAAATAGCTCCTTTTAACGAATATTGAAAATGAACTAATAAGCTTCCTGCAATATTCGCTCCGTTAGAATAACCAATTGCTACGATATTTTTTCGGTCAAACGAATACTTATTTGCCGCTTCTTCTAAAAAGTCATTCAGCTCGTTTGTGCGAAATACTAAATCTTCAAGATCAAATACGCCTTCTTGCAATCGTCTGAAAAAGCGCGGCATGCCATGTTCAAGAACATTCCCTCTCACAGATAAGACAGAAGCAGTTGGATCGATCATGTTAGCAATAGGCAGTAAATCTTCTTCTGTACCTCCTGTTCCATGAAGCATTAATAACACTGGTTTTGTTTCGTCTGTTCCTTTTTTAAAAATGTGTTTCATGCATTGGTTCACTCCTTTGATTAAAATATCTCGAATTAAAGATATTTTTATTATAAAAAGTTTTTATGCACATGTAAAGTTTAATCATCTCTCAAAACCGGTTCTTTCCTTGTATGTTTTTAAACAACTTTCACATAATAAGGGAAATTTTTATGCTTCTATACTTACAAATCAGCCAAAACAACAAGCTGAAGGGTCAAAAATAGCTTTATTTGACAAACAAAAATTTACGGGTACACTAAATGCAGATGAATTTATTTCGTTTGCATTGCCATAAAATAGAAATCATCTACAGCCCGCTTTGCTAAAAAGATTGCATCTAAACAAGATTCATCCATCCAAAACTCTCTGACAATCAACATGAACGAAGCGACAAAAGACAAACATGTTGATATGAATGTAACGTCAATGCAACCATTACTGAACATGGAATTATTAATTAGTGGAGTGAGACAGCATGAGAAAATTTATTCTCGCATTTTTAACACTAATTTTGATTGCCCTTTTAGGTGCAACGTATGTGTTAAAACAATTTGAACAAACAGCTAATTTATCCTATAATCAGCTGCAAGCTGTACAGAGTACAGTAATCTATGATAAAAACGACCGTCCTGTAGACGAGCTATACCGAACATTGCCACGGCAAAATGTATCAATTGATGAAGTGCCTGATCATGTGAAAATGGCCTTTGTCGCAACAGAAGATCGCCGCTTTTATAACCATTTCGGGATTGATCTGCAAGGAATTGCTCGGGCAGCTTTTACAAATATTATTACAATGAGTAAAGCAGAAGGCGCTAGTACCATTACTCAGCAGCTTGCACGTAATTTATACTTGTCAAATGATAAAACGATTAAGCGAAAAGTGGATGAAATGTTTTTATCTTTAGGATTAGAACAACAATTCTCAAAAGATCAGATTTTGGAATTATATATGAATCAGATTTACTTTGGTAGCGGTGTATACGGCATCAGCGCAGCTTCTCATCTTTATTTTAATAAAGATGTTTCTGATTTAACGATTGGAGAAGCAGCTTTACTGGCCGGATTGCCGAAAGCACCAAGTAAGTATTCACCAGGAAGCAGTACTGAAGAAGCAACAAAACGCCGAAATGTTGTGTTAAAATTGATGGCTGATCAGAATGTTATTGATCAGCGTGCATACGAGCAGGCCTTAACAGAGCAAGTGAGAAAGCCAGATGTACCTGTAAAAAGAAAAAGTGAGAATCAAGCATTTGTTGATTACGTAATTCGTGAAGCAGCCAATGAATATGGTGTGACATCTGATGATTTATACGAAGGTGGTTACGCGATATACACAGACTTTGATCCGTTACTTCAAGAGTCGATTAACCGTTCAGTTAAAAATCACGTCTTTGCAGATGATGAGCTGTCTAAGCGCGTGGAAATTGGAATTGCAGCTGTGAACCCTAAAAATGGTGCAGTAGCTGCACTGTATGGCGGCCGTAATTATGAAACAAATGGACTGAACCGCGCAACAACAGGTTATCAGCCGGGTTCTGCAATTAAGCCGCTTGCTGTATATGGACCCGCTCTTGAAACAGGTGACTATGATCCGACATCTAGGTTAAATGATAAACAAACTGATTTTAACGGCTATAAGCCAAAAAATGCAAACAACCAGTATCGCGGTGAGGTATCAATGAGAGAAGCTGTTACGAGGTCTTTAAATGTACCTGCTGTCTCCTTATTAAATGAAATCGGCTTTAATGAGGCTGCTGACTTCTTAGAGAAAGCAGGACTTCCTCTAAATGATGCAGATAAAGAAGACAGAGCTTTAACGCTTGCCCTTGGCGGAACCAATACGACATTCTCACCTCTTCAACTCGCACAAGGCTATACAACGTTTGCAAATGATGGTGTTATGAATAAACCTCATGCCATTCGAAAGCTTCAGCTTCGCGGTGGCGAAGAAAAAGAACCAGAAATAGAAAGCGAAGAAGTTATGAGCCCTGAACATGCAGATACGATGACATCGATGTTAGAAGATGTCATTGAAAAAAGCTATGGCACGGGAGCTAAAGCACGATCAACAAAAGATGCTGCTGGTAAAACCGGAACAACTCAAAAGAACCGTGATGCATGGTTTGTCGGTTATACAGATGATGTAGTCATTTCCATTCACACAGGATTCGATTATGATGGTAACGGAAAGACAAAATATTTATCAAGCGGCGGCGGAGAAGATCCGGCTGAGCTATTCGGATCCATTATGGATAATTGGTAAAAAGAATGCCCCAGGTTACTGGGGCATTTGTTTTTTCTTTTCTGCAAATCTATAATAAATTAGTGTTCTGTTTTTTTAATGAGAAAAACGAAACATTAATCACCTTGCAAATGGTGACGTAATGAAGAAATGTTAAGACAACAATGCCTGAATTCATTCCAATAATAATTCCTGTCATGCCAATGCTCGCTTGCGATCCCAATAAAAACATAAGCGAAAACGAGACGATATGAGACCAAATTGTATGAAATAGTGCATCTTTCACATACCCTAGTCCGATTAAATAGGCTTGAAGCGGAATCGCAAAGAAATGAAAGATAAAATACGGCCATAATGCTTGCAAATAATAGACAGCTTCGTTCGAATGAAAAAAGAGATTCGTTAGCGGTTCAGCAAAAATATACATCGCTAACACTGACGGGATGCCATATAAAAAGGTGAGCTGCATGCTTTGCAGCAAGAGCTTTTGCAACTGCTGTTCCTTATTTTTAGCATGAGCTTCTGAGACAGCTGGAATAAGAGCTACCAATAAAGAATGAGCGAAAAAAGCTGGAAAAAACCCGATTGTCATCGCAACACCTGTCAGCATTCCAAAGTGCTGCGTTGCACCGCTGATGGTCATTCCTGAAAGTATGAGTGCATACTTAATGAGAAAAGGCTGAATGGCATTGCAAATAGCATTAAATAACCGCAGGCCAGTTGTTGGAAGTGAGACACCTAACAACTTTTTACGAATTTCACGAGGTGATAAAACGGGTCTATATCCCCTGCTAATCACATTAAGCTGCGTCACATACGTAATAAAAAAATAAAGTAAAATAACAGCTTCTGTCCCAATTAATGCACAAATCGCAATGAACAATGATGTTTTCACATCTGTAAATTGAAACATTTGAAAAATAACAAATAAAATCGTCAGCTGAAACGCTTTTCGGATAAAATTTGAAATAGCAATGGTTGTCATATTGTTTTTCCCTGTAAAATATCCTCGCAAAACGGCTGAAAAAGACACAATTGGGATATAGATAAGAACAGCCCACCTTAAATGCGGATGATAATGAGTAAAGAAAGGAAAAATTGAGACAATGGCAAATGTAATTAAAAAGATTCCTAGGCTAAAGACCGTAGCAAAGATTGTTGCGTGCTTCATCATATGGCGGTGTTCTTGTCTATGATGTTCAGCTATGAACTTTGAAATCGAAACAGGCAGTTCTAAGTTAGCCACCGTAGCCACAAGAAAAATAATTGGCAATACGGTCATGTACATCCCCATTCCTTCTTTACCTAATTCCCTAGCTAGTACCATATTAACGAGAAACTCAATCATCTCACCAGCAAATGCAGCCCCAGCTAATATAAACGTTCCCTTCAAGAAAGTGCTCATTTACTAATCCCCTCAATTCTTGTCCTATTTATGTATATGACAAGAACAACGTCATTTATTTTTCATCGCTAAAAACTTTTCATGCATAAACTACTTTCAGCTAGAAATGATCCGCTCTTTGGAAAGTTGTCCTATTTTAAAATGTTGCTTTATGTTCACCTTATGAAAGAAAATGCATTTCTATACCTTCTAAGCTTCTTCATTCTTTAGTTGTCATGATAACTAAACCTGACTTAAACTAGAAAAACTAGCGTTTATTCTTTAAATAATCTGTAATTGTGTTCAATTGTTTAGCTAAAACACATTATTCGACATTTAAAGCTTGCAACAAAAGCGCAAATTAGGTTAAAATTTTTCCCATATTACTATTTTCATATAAACCACCTTTGTAAGGTGACAGGAGGAGTACAAATGTCAACGATTACAACAATTCAACTTCCTTCAAAAGAAGAGCGCCATAAATTATTTGGTTCTGTGGACCCAGGTCCGAAAACAAAGCCAACGAAAAAAGAAGACATGCCCGACTTGCAAAATAAAAAAAGAGACTTTTTATTTGATATTCAAGCAGTTGGGATTTCAAATGTTAAAATTCCAGTAACAGTGTCTTCTTCAAACGGGTTGAATACACAAACAACAATTGCAACATTTACGTTAACTTCTTCTATTCCGCGTGATTCTAAAGGGACAAACATGAGCCGGTTCACAGAATTACTTGAAGAATACCGTGTGCGCGGCGAATTAACATTATCTTTTAATTCATTATCTCGCTTTATTGCGGAATTATCTGACCGCCTTGGAATTGCAGATGCAAAAATCGCCATTTCATTTCCATGGTTTTACGAACAAGTTGCTCCGGCATCTGGGTTATCAGGCTTAAATCATGCTGAAGCTCGTATAACTGCTGACTATACAAAAGCGACAGGTACTCAATTTTCTGTGGGATTAACCGCTGTTGTAAAAACATTATGTCCTTGCTCAAAAGAAATTAGTGAATACAGCGCACATAATCAACGTGGGAATGTATCAGCAGACGTACGGTTAACAGCAAATATAACTGATGAAATCGACTGGAAATCTGCCCTTTTAGAAGCAATTGAATCAAACGGCAGCGCCAAAATTCACCCTATTTTAAAACGACCTGATGAAAAAATGGTAACAGAGCAAGCTTATGAAAATCCTCGCTTTGTAGAGGATATGGTTCGTTTAGTAGCGGCAGATCTTTATGAGTACGAATTTGTTGAGGCTTTTACAGTGTCTTGCCGCAATGAAGAGTCCATTCACTTACATGATGCTGTTGCAACGATTACATTTGATAAGACAGTTCAATAACCGAATAAATGGATGCTGCCCTATTTAAAGTAGCATCCATTTAATTCCTTATGCAAAATGTACGGTTATGTAAATCCAGTCATATCAGGGATTTACAATGACCGTACATTTTATTTAACTCAAACATGACCAAGTGAAATTCCAATCAGCAGGACTTGCTGCTTGTTGAACCGAAAAAAAGCATAAATAGTTCATTCATCTCTCACATTTTTTCTTTATACTATACACATATCTATTTAGAGCAGGTGATTGTATGAATAAACCTACAATTTTAATTATCGATGATGAAAAAGATATGAGAAAGCTAATTAAACTCTCACTTGAGCGTGAAGGATATATGTGCCTCGAAGCATCCAATGGTCCAGAAGCACTTGAAGAATTAACCCAGATGCTTCCTTCCCTTTTAATTATTGATGTAATGATGCCGATGATGGATGGCTTTACACTGGCACAACGTATTAGAAGCGTACATCCTTCTATTCCAATTATTTTTCTAACCGCTCGCGGTGATGAATGGGACCGTATTCATGGACTCAAAATCGGCGGAGATGACTACATAGTAAAACCATTTAGTATTGGTGAACTGATTGCTCGAGTAGAAGCTGTACTGCGCCGTACAACTCATATACCTGTTCAGGTTCAAGCTTTTGATTACTACGGCAGCGTCAAAATTGATAAGTTTGGGCGAAATGTTTTTGTGAATGAAGAACCTGTTTCACTCACCTTAAAAGAGTATGAACTGTTAATCTATTTATGTAATCGTTTAGGACATGTGTTTACACGCGAACAATTGCTGCAGCATGTATGGGGGTTTGACTATTTTGGCAGTGAGCGTACCGTTGATACTCACATTAAAACTTTACGCTTAAAATTAAAGTCAGCAGGGTCTCTTATCCAAACGGTTTGGGGAATTGGCTATAAAGCGGAGGTTTTAGAATGAAATGGTCTTCTTTATCGATAACGACAAAGTTCCGCCTTCTCATTAGCAGTTTACTCTGTTTGACAATTGCACTGCTGTTTTTATTTATTCAATTTTTATATGAATCACTTTATGTTGAAAAAGTAGAACAGTCGCTTGTGACAGAAGGCAAGCAAATTGCTGCTCATTACCACACAGGTGAGATTTCAGATTTTTTAATTGGAAATGTCAATTGGCATAATACTGTATCTGAAGCTGAAATTCTGATTTTTCATGACCCAGCGGAGTTAAATGGCTACTCCCCCTTTTCAAAAAGCGAAGCGCCTATTATTTCAAAAAAAGAGCGGGCGCAATTGCTAAAGGGTAGACATATTGTTAAAAAGGGATATGAAGAAAAGTTTGAACGCAACTTAATTGGGGCAATCATTCCATTAATTGATCAGCAAACGAAAGCTTTAACAGGCATTGTCTATCTGTACCTTCCCCTTGCTTCCTTGGATGAAGTCTTTACCAAAGCGACTAATATCTTAGTTATTGTTGCAGTTATTATATTTTTACTTCTCTATTTTATAGGCAGCAGAATAACTAAATCGATAATTGATCCACTAAAAAATATGAAAAGATTCTCTCATGAAATTGCCGGTGGCAACTTTTCAACGAGAATTCCCATTTCAGCAAATGATGAAATTGGGCACGTAGCGGATGCCTTTAATTCAATGGCATCATCACTTGAAAAAGCAGATGAACAAAAGCGGGAGTTCTTGGCAAACGTTGCTCATGAATTGCGAACACCCCTTAGTTATGTAAAAGGATATAGTGAAATTCTTCATGACGAATCACTAAGCAAAAATGAGCATGCTGAATACCTATCTCTTATTGAACGTGAAACAAATCGCATGAATGAGCTTGTAAAAGATTTGCTAGATTTATCTCAGCTTCAGGCTGAGGCCTATCCTCTGCAAAAAGCGCCATTGGTTTTAGCTCAAGTAATAGAAGAAACCATTGACGTGTTATCATTAAGCGCTCATGAAAAAAACATGACCGTACACTCTGAATTAAATGTAGATGTCATCATGAATGGAAATGAATCTCGACTCAAACAAGTTTTTTATAACATTATTCATAATGCCATTCGCTATACGAATAAAGGCGGAAGCATTTTTGTTAAGATGGATTATGATAGTAAGCAAATTTATGTTGAAATCTCTGATACAGGGATTGGGATTACAGGTGACGACCTTGAAAGACTTGGAGAAAGATTTTTCCGGGCTGATAAAGCCAGAACTCGCGAAAAAGGCGGCACCGGCCTAGGTCTAGCTATCGCAAAACAAATTGTACAGCGTCATGACGGCACTCTTCATATTAGCAGTATAATTGGAAAAGGTACAACCGTGACGCTTGCTTTTCCTTATGAAATATTTTAAAGACAAGGGCCAATCGGCTCCTTGTCTTTTTTATGCTTATTCATAATTAGCCACAGCTATTGTACTTGCACTTTCATTTTCGGCATATTATGCGAGCCTTTAGCTGTCACGTGAGACTGCACTGTATATGTACCTGGCTCTGTAAATGATGTTGTAATTTGATATCCCCCTTCTTTATTGCGTTTCCCTTCAATCATATTTCCTTGCCCTTCCGCATTTTCTTTTTCTACCTCAAATTGAACATCATCTGCATCTTTTACTTTTTCCTTACCATATGTAACATGCGCCTCAAAGGTAACGTTTTCATTTACATTCACCAATTCAGGACCCTTAATGGCAACTTCTAAAGGTTTTGGCACTTCTGCCTCTGCACTTTGCTTTTCTTCCTGTCCGCATCCTGCTAGTAACAAACAAAGACTGACTACATAAACTCCCGTTCTAAATTTCATGTAACCATCCCCCTTTAATAACCGCTTACTTTCTACTATAAATCGAAATTGTGAGAAAACAATGAAATTGTTGGAAATTTTATGATGTAAGTGCAGCAACTTCGTATTTGTGTGTGAAAAATTTCTTAAAGAAGGGATTTAGATACATGCAAACTTTCTTCTTAATGAATAGATGCGAACAAATCCAAGATTACTATTATCACCAAAAAAAAATGCCCTCTCTGCTTGTAAGCAAGAGGGTTTCTTTTTACTATCTCTTTAACTTAGATTCTTCGACCATAATTGTTTTCTCGAAATTAGGCTGATCCAATGAAATAAGTTCCCACATTCCATTTCGATACAGATGGACCAACTTATATTTTTTTTCATTGTATGTGACGTTATCTCCGACTCCTAGTTTCATAAAAACCTTCACTCCCTCTGTAAGTTTTCTTTACTATAATGTCCAAAATAACAAGTAATATAATAAAAGCTTACTTACTCCACTGACACCTGTGCAGGAAGTAGGACCCCTCACGGTTTTAACGCTCACTTTATCATATGCATAGGTCATTTTACAAGTGTTTCGACAAACAGAGTGTTATTTCGTGAAAAAATGAACCAGCTACTTATACTTCCTTACCCGTTCTACAAAAAAAGAAGCGTATATTACGATTCTTCTTGCATGTGTTTTTGAAATTGCTGCTCAACTAAGCGTCGGTAAAATGCATGTGCTTTTAAAAGTTCATCATGGGAACCAGTTCCTGTTACTTCTCCATTTTCGATAACAACAATTTGATTAGCATTTACCACTGTTGACAATCGGTGAGCAATAACGAGTGAAGTTCGCTCTTTCATGACCCTCTCAAGAGATTGCTGGACGAGTTTTTCAGATTCAGAGTCTAGACTCGCTGTAGCTTCATCTAAAAGCAAAAATTGCGGATTTCGAAGCAATGCGCGCGCAATTGCAATACGTTGGCGCTGGCCACCTGATAAATTCACTCCTCTTTCTCCAATCATCGTTTCATACCCTTGTTCAAAAGAAGAGATAAACTCATGTGCATTTGCCATTCGAGATGCTTCAATCAATTCTTCCTCACTAACTGCTTTTTCTAATCCGTAAGTGAGGTTTTCACGAATCGTTCCTGCTAACATCGGTGAGTCTTGTTGAACATAACTAAACAAACTCCTCCAACTACTCAAATTAACTTCATTACTGTTCATTCCATCAATCGTAATTTCTCCTGTTGAAGGTTTATAAAAACGTTCGATTAATGAAAAAATCGTGGATTTACCAGCACCACTAGGACCTACAAAAGCAGTTACTTCCCCTTTTTTAGCCGAAAATGAAATGTTTTGAAGAACTGGTTTTTCTTCATATTTAAAAGTGACATTAGTAAATGTCAAAGTCCCTACTTGTTGAAGAGTGCTTCCTCCCTCATAATCCTCCTCGCCTGCTGCCAAAATCTCAAAAATTCGTTCAGATGCTCCCTTTGTTTGTTGAAAGCTTGTAACAAACCGAGTTAGCGAACCTACTGGCACCATAATTTGAAACAAATACAGAACAAATGCCACCAATTCACCCGCTGTAATAAACCCTTCACTAACTCGGTAAGCGCCAAATCCTACAATAGCAATCATAACAGCTGTCATAATCGTACTCATAATCGGTGTTATGATGGCTTCAATCTTCGCCCGTTTTATTCCAAAAACAAATAATGAGTGGAATGCATTCATTCCTGATTTTACTTCCTTTTGTTCAGAACCAGATACTTTAATAAGACGAATTTCACTTAACATCTGTGCTAAAAAAGCTGTTAATGTTGACATTTGATCTTGCTGCTCACGAGAAATTTTGTGAATTTTACGGGCTAGCGGCATAATAAACACGAACATAACAGGTATTACTGCTAGCAGGATTAACGTCATTGGAATATCTAGTGTGAACAAAATCACAACGGCGATTATAATTGATAAAATATTTTTCACAAAATCAATCATCTCAGTAGATAATAAATTCATTACAATCGTCGTATCATTTGTAATTCGACTCACCATTTCGCCTGAACGGTTTTTATCATAAAACGAGATAGGCAATTTCACCAATTTATCCCAAAGTGTTGAGCGAAGCTTCTTTACGACGCCTTGCCCTACTTGCGCAAGCAAGTATAGGGATAAGGCGCTTGTGATCATTTGAGCAATAAAAAGTCCAATAAGTCCGGTAATCATCATTGGTGATAAACCAATTTGAATGGAATCCATCAGTGTTTTAATTACTAGCGGAATAGACAATGATGCTGCTGTATTAACAAGCGCCAAAAAGAAAGAAATCACCAGCTTTACAGTTGACGGTTGCGTAAGCATCCATAATTTTTTAAATGAGAAATTTGTTTCTGCTTTCTTTTTCATTTCTTTACCTTCTATCATTTAAATTAGATTTGCTTATCTCCAATCTTTATCCTATTCTACACCATTCAGTGCTACTGATAGAAGCTATAAGCGTCTATACAATTACAATGAGCTTGTCATAGATTGTAATAAGAGGTTCTAGCTAGCAAGTAATGCGCAGAAAGGCGGCGCTTCATGCCTATATGTATTAAATCAGTTTATATTGGAACAATCTCTGGCGGAATTGTTAATTTTGGCGACGTCTGTTCAATCTCTCCGATTGAACATTCAAAATCTACCAGCGGATCAGGCTCAGAAAATGATGAAGCAACCGGAACGCTTTTTGAAGCACTCGGCCCGCTATCCACATCAGGTGAAGAAAGTTTTTAATAAACGCTGCACCTAAGTAAAGAAGACTTTCAACAGATGCTGAAAGTCTTCTTTATCAAAATTGAATGCTCAAAATCATTGCAACATAAAAAGCAAATACAAATAGACCGCTGCTTAAGAATCCAATCCATGCATTCGTCTTTTTATAAAAGTTAATGAACACATACACGAAAAAAAGCAGTGCTATAAATAAAAAGATGATCGAAACGATGGTTAAGTTAAATGTAAGCGGCAGTGATACGCTTTGACCATAAATAAACGGTAATAATGAACTGGCGCCTAGATGGCTTAAATCAGTTGGCGGTGATTGATTCACCATTACAGCTGTAAAGAAAAAGATCATAAGCAGCGTGGCACTTTCCGCTTTAATCCATGAAAGTGGATGATAGTCACTTTGGTTGCTTACCTTTTTCATTAAAATTCCGTTAATGACAGCAAAAGCCAGCAAAGGAATGATCGTAATATGCTTTAACAATAAGGACTGTCCGTAATCTGTCGCCCATGCATTTACATAGTTTGCTAATCCAACGATGATGACCATTACAATAAGACCGCTCAATGAAAGGAAAAGAAAACAACTGATGGCAAATGGCGTAAACCATTTTAAAAAAACGCTCCAATTATCAGCTTGCCTTGTAAAAAAAGCAACTATGAGGACTACTCCAGCCCATAGACCGACAGAAATGACATGAAGTGAATGTGATAACATGCCAAAAAGCGGCGAAAGAGAAGCAGCGTGGCTAGCATATGATATCGCTAGTACTAACCCGATTGTTAAACTCGTATAAATATGATGATGACTATCCAGAATCACCGTTAATATCACTAATATAGCGAGAAGCACAATCATAATCCATGCATGGCCGGTTTTAGTAGACAGTAAAACGGTTGTAAGCGTCTCACCTACCCCTCTTATCTTTGAAAACGCGATGACGATTTCTAGCATCGTTCCGACAGAGAAAATAGCGATGGCAATTGCACTTGCAATTAGCCACCGCTTAGATAACTTTATAGTTGGCTTTTTTGACTGCGGTATGTACTGTAAGACCATATTACCTAACAATACAGATAGACCTACATAAGTAATCCATTCGAAAAGAGAAAACAAAAAACTCATGTTTTTATCCTTTCTTTTTTCTAAAGATAAAGATTAATGCTAAGGCAACCGCTAGTACAGCCACAATCATGATCACAAAAAATGATGAGTTCGTTGTTTCATTTTCTGCTTCGTTATCAGGTGTTGCAGTTTCTTCATCTGCTACCGGATTTTTATCTTGTGCTTCTTCGTTTGTAGTTTCTTCATCTCCTGATGTATCAGCTTGTTCAGGTACACTTACTTCAAATGCCACAGAATCTTTCATCACATGTCCATCTTCGCCTACGATATCCCATTTTACTTCGTATTGACCATTTGGAAGAGGTTTTTCACTTGTTCCAATTAAATCATGACCGTTTACCTGCTGAGAGTCTAATGTTACTTCCTCGCCATCTTTTGTGACCGTCATCGTACTGACTTCTTCAATATGTGTTTCAAAGCTTAATTTAATTTCTGTTAAAGGCTCAGACACGATAGCTCCGTCTTCTGGAACCGTTGTTTGTACATGCGTGTGCGCCAAACTTACAGTTGGAATCATTAACAAAAATGCAAATAAAAAACCTAATACTTTTTTCATTCTACTTACTCCCTATCGAAGATATTTCTTTTTCATCATACCCTTAAACCTATGAAGCTACACGAGTGAATGGATAGGTGCAGCTAATAAAAGCGGAAAACTTCTAGGTTTGTAACCAAGTGTACCCTGTATAAGCTGCTCTTCACAATAAACCTCACAATTCTGCTACAAAAAGTTCACAAATTCCTTATCTAACCTTTATTATGACATCAAAAAAACACATTCGAATCCATATGGAAATCAAAATGTGTTCTGTACACTTGCTACTTATTTGTCCATCTATCATATGTGCTGACGTTATATAAACTCACCTCAAATTACCCACTCTTTGTAAGTTTAGTTAATGGCTGAAGTACTGTCGTTAACCAATCAAGAGGATTGGGAACGGGAAGCTGAAGATAGTATACAATATTCATCACAGTACTTAGCAGAAGGAAAATTAAAAAGAAGTACATGTCTTTTCTTTTATCCATTTTGAGCAGCTTAGGTAATTCAACAACTAAAATAACTATGCTGATCAATAGAACGCCTAAAAAAACTTTCATTTTGTATGCCTTCTCTCTTGCTTGCAAAATAATTAGCAAATCCGTTCGTATGATTAAATGTCTTTTATCGTTTAAAATGGTCTCTAAGCTTATTGTTTGTTATCATGTCACAAATGAACAGAATTATTTCTCTGTATGCAAATAAAAAAAAGACCTTCAAGGAGGCCTATTTATCCTGCTTTTCCTACTAGTAAGACCGTCTCTTTTAGATCGCTAAATAAGGATGCGGAAAATTCGAACTAATAGAAGTTTCACTTTATAATATAAAATTAATCATTAGCTTAATCCATCCAAAAAATGAGAGCCACAACGGAATACTTAAAGACGTTCCCCATATCAAGCCAATTAAGAAGTTGCCTTGTTCATCCATGTAAACCACTCCTTATATCTACAAACTTATTCTCAAAGCATGACTTGCTGTATCTTCCCGTGACCATTCTTTTGATTTATGTCAGCACCATGTAAAATATAACCAATTATACATTAACAATAACAGAAAGCACTTACATTTTAAAGTTATTATTATTATTTTAGGTTGTTTCTCCTACTTTAAACATATTATAGCAAGAAATTTTGTTTACACTCGGTACAGTAGCCGCACTTCAATAACTAAATCATAACAAAACAAAAAACCCTTCCGCTCAGTGAAGGGCTTCCTTATTTTTGCTCGCCATGACGTTGTAAACGATTCTCAATAAACAGTCGTTCAACAAATTTATTTAGCTGATCTTGATACATACGGCGCTCTTCTAATGTACACGCATCTCGTATTAACTGCTTAAAATGTTTAATTTGCTGCCTTTGTTCGACTGTTACGTGATGAGAAAGAAGCATTTTTGTCTCCCCTCCGTTTCATCCCACTCTTAACGGACAATCACACCCCCGCCTCAAGATTCTGATAAAACAAAGAAGAAAGGCGGGGAAAACTCCCCATAAAGGTCCGAAAACCAAAACACAAGCTAGTCTGTGTTCCCCACATCTTGCGAGCCGTACTTCCATCAGTGAAGCTGTAGAAACCACCACTGATGGAAGTTCCACTTTATTAACGTTTGAATTAAGTAAACCAGTGATTTTCATCTGTTACAACAACTTTGTCAGCCAACCTAACATAGAATTTCTTCGGCAGCGTTATTCTGACGTTTTCGTCCCGACTAAAGCAAGACCTGGGCCATATGGTGTTGTATGGACATCTAACATTAATTCGTCTGTGTATGGAACAATGGATGCTTGGATTGCTACTTGAATTTCTTCAATCACCTGAATTTCATCACCATCTTTTGGTTCGTCAAACGCTAATCCAATATTCGGTATTTCACAACTAATTCCTTTAAAATATAGACGTATTCCTTCTATTTCTTGCTCTTGTAAAATATTTTCAATTAGTAATTTTGCTTGATTCGTAATATGCATTTCATTCCCTCTCTTTATCAACCTGTACTTCAAGTTACATCCTACCATATTTATCATACTGTGCGAAAAACTGTTTTTAGCATATTCCTCATTTATTATTATTGTACCAAACATTACCTAGATTAAAATAATTATAAAAAAGTATTGATTTTAAATTAATATTTGGTATAATTAACTTATCAAATAAATACAGTTTTTTTAGGAGGCTTTTTAATGAACTTAGCACACGTACTAAACCAACACATTGCAGATTTTAACGTACTATACACAAAATTACATCGTTTTCACTGGTATGTAAAAGGTCCTCAATTTTTTACATTACATGAAAAATTTGAAGAATTATATAATGAAACAGCTGGCTTTGTAGATGAATATGCAGAACGTTTGCTAACAATTGGCGGACAACCTATTGCTTCTATGAAACAATTTTTAGAAATGGCAACAATTTCTGAAGAAGGAAACGAGCAGACAGGTGAAGAAATGCTTGAAACATTAATACAAGATTATTCACTGCTTGTAAGCCAATTAAAAGTAGGAATTGAAATTGCAGAAGATCAAAATGACCATGTAACAGCTGACTTGTTCATTGGAACAATCGGCCAACTTGAAAAACATATTTGGATGTTCAAAGCAGCTCTGCCAGTAAAAACTGCGGTTTTAAATTAATCTTCATAATGCAAAAAAAGAGTCCTATAGTGATAGGTCTCTTTTTTTGCATTGTTGAAGCCACACGAAAAATGACATATCATCTTTTACATCATCTTCTAAAACAGCTTCATACACATGTTCACTTTTATAATAGCGATTATAGCCGCTTTGTTGTTTAAATAAAAGAATGCGTGCTTTTTTCTCCTCGGTTATTTTTGCTTTTAGCCGTTGTTGGTATTGAAGTCTATGCTGCACGATGGCAGTTGGTACAAGTGAAATGTCTATTTTCCATTCATACCCTTCGACATCTGTATACACGCTCCAGTGTAATTGTTCTTCTTTTTGCTGTTCATTTATAAAAACCATTTTGGTTGGCTGAAGACGTACGGCTATTTCTTTACCCAGCTTAAAAAAATGTTCTTCAAACAAGGCGCTACTACCGATGTACACAACGAAGTGTCGCGAGGTCATCACTTCTAAATCAAAACTTCCTCCAATTAATGGATTCCCGTATCGTTTAAAAACACTCATTAGTTGATATTCTTCTAACAGATTCGTTGCTTCTTTTTTTAACTCACCCGACCTTGACAGCAGCTCATTCATTCATCTGATTCCCCAATCTTAATTTAATGAATTTAAGTTCATATTCGATTTTTTTCTTGAAATTCCTCTTAATTTGTCCATCTTTTTACAAAATCAAGTGAATAATGCATGCTAAAAGCAATCCTTTTTTCCTAATAATTAGTTAGAACATACTTCAATTTAAATATATAAAAGCTTTCCAACAGGTTAAAAATGGATTTTGAACCACTGTTTCTGTGTTTTATTTCACTTTGGCTATCTTTTTTTGTATAAAGTTTAAAATATTCTTCAAACTAAACAAGTAACTTATCTTAATGGAGGCGATAGAAAGATGGATAATCAAAATCAATCTGTAACTCATCAAAACATGCACACGGGAGCTGTACCTCAACACATGAACCATGGCGGACATGAAATGTTTGATGTACATGAAACATTATCAGGTTCAATTAGCGTGCTGGACCAATTTATGATGTTTCGTCAATATGTTCAAGATCCTGAATTAATGGATACCTTAGATCGTCAATATCAATTTATTCTTGATGAATACAATATTATGGTAGAAGCATTTTCAACTGGAAAAGATCCTTCACATCCAACACAATCATACAAAATGAAGGAAGAAAATGACTTTATTTACGGTTTAAAACCTTCACAACCGAAAAAACCAAACCAATCACTTGCTGATCTTAATGATAAAGGTATTTCAGGCCACATGTTAGGGCTGATCAAATCACAGGCTTCATTGTTAACGATGACATCATTAGAAGTGACAAATCCAGTTGTACGCCGCATGTTTGCTGATAGTGTTCCGAATTGGATTGAAATGGCGTATGAGATTTCTCTTTATCAAAACAAACGTCATATTTATCAAGTTCCTCAGCTTGCCTCACAGGATATGCAACAAATGCTACAAAGTTACAGCCCAGCTACTGGACAACCGCAAATGCCAAACGGACGTACAATGCATTAAAAAAAGAAAGACAGTACACATGTACTGTCTTTCTTTTTTATAAGCCTTTATGAGCACTGCATTATTAACCATGAATGTTGAAATTGCTTTTCGAGTAATGCTTGTTTTGGCAGACAAAAATAAAGCATTCCGACATCGCCCCACATCATGTTTAAATTTTCAGGATCTGAATCAACTTGAAATAAAAGAATCCATTCTTCGCCGCCTTCTGCATAGTACTGGCATTCTTCTAACACATCATTTTGAATGCTCCATGGCGTGCCGCCTATTTGATGAAAAGGTACATCTTTATTAATTTCAAGCATTAATTCATCGAATGCTTCATACAACTCATCTTGTTCAATATACACATCCCCTAGACGCAGTTCATATGTAAGTTCTACTTTGCATTGAGGATACACAAAAGGTACATCTACTTTTGTCTGTTGTAATGCTTCCTTCTCTCCTTCGTAATAAAGAACACGCCAACCGCCCTTTTCATCTGCGTCTCCCCACACTGCCTCTTCACCGTCATCATAATAAAAGAAATATAAAAAGCCCTTGCTCGGTAATAATAATTCCTCTTTCCATTTTTCATTGAACTCCGATAAGTTCCATTGTGAAATAAAATTTAAATACTTCTCTTTATATACGGGCCACGGCTGATTTGGAGGCAAATCCGGATATCCCCCCATTTTTGTTGAACCTACCTCTACTGTTTCTTCTTGTGTCGGGTTCATCATGATACATGTATATAAAGCCTCTTTAATTTCTTCCTTAATCGACTCTAACCCTTTTTCGCTAATCAACTCATCAATGTAAGACATATATTCACCTCTTATCGTTTTTCTTATTATAACATACAGAAACAAACGTTCTATATGACCCTCTGTTTCCTGAAGAAATGACAAAAAAATATAACTTTCGAATTATTTTCTGAAAATTTGTAGTATTTTGATTAATTTTGTTTTATAATGAGAACAAGTTAAAGAAAGGAGGGAATAAAAAGATCATATAAATTCGGATTCCAGTGAAAGGAGGCATTGAACCATAGACGTTTGAAGGCACCAAGTTTTCTAAAAGTCAGAACAACTGCTGAACCGATATGTGATATACGATGATGTTTAAGTTGTATTTAATTCCCCTAAATGTACAAATAACATAATAAACTGCTTCTTAATTCTTGAAATGAATAGAAGCAGTTTTTTTATTGTTTTTCACTTGGTCAATGTTTCAATACATGTTCTCACCTATTTTAGATAACACTGAACGTATACATTTATTTAACAGGTGGTGACCGAACTTTGATCATATTAAATTTGGTGCTAGTAGCCATTTTAATTGGATTGACCGCTTTTTTCGTTGCAACAGAATTTGCCATTGTAAAAGTAAGAAGCTCGCGCATTAACCAGCTTGTCGATGAAGGAAATAAAAATGCGGTTTCTGCTAAACATGTTATTACACACCTTGATGAATATTTATCGGCCTGCCAGTTAGGGATCACGATTACGGCTCTCGGTCTTGGTTGGCTAGGTGAACCGACACTTGAACGAATTTTACATCCACTCTTTAACGAGACTAATGTGAATGAACCTCTTGCAGGCATTTTATCATTTATTATTGCATTTGTTGTTATTACATTTCTGCATGTGGTTGTCGGAGAGCTTGCTCCTAAAACATTTGCTATTCAAATGGCAGAGCGCATTACCTTATCGTTTGCTAAGCCAATCATTCTTTTTTACAAAATTATGTATCCGTTTATTAAAGCACTAAATGGATCAGCTCGACTTCTAACTCGAATGTTCGGGCTTCATTCTGTATCTGAACATGAAGTAGCGCACAGCGAGGAAGAAATCCGCATTCTTTTATCCGAAAGTCTAAAGGGTGGAGAAATTAATCAATCTGAATACAAATACATGAATAAGATTTTTGATTTTGATGATCGTCTCGCCAAAGAAGTAATGGTACCCCGAACTGAAATCGTTACTGCTTCAAAAGATGATATTGTTGAAGAATTTCTACAGGTCGCTAATATTGAAAAATATACTCGTTATCCTGTTATAGAAGATAGCGACAAAGATAAAGTTATTGGGCTTATTAACATTAAAGAAATTTATAACGACATTGTATTCAATGAAAAAGATGGTACGAACACGCTTGAATCTTATGTAAAGCCGATTTTAAAAGTCATTGAAACCGTACCTATTCATGATTTACTTGTAAAAATGCAAAAAGATCGCGTTCAAATGGCAATCTTATTTGACGAATATGGAGGCACTGCAGGGTTAGTTACGATTGAAGATATTGTTGAAGAAATTGTTGGTGAAATTCGTGATGAATTCGATACAGATGAAATCCCTTACGTACAAAAAATTAAAGAAGATCACTACATTTTAGATGGGAAAATGCTTATTAGTGAAGTCAATAATTTATTAGGCACTGACATTAGTGATGAAGAAGTTGATACCATTGCCGGCTGGGTACTGACAGAAAAGTTTGACGTCGTTAAAAATGACATCATCCAATACAATCAGTTCTATTTTAAAGTGCTTGTAATCGAGGATTATCATATTAAATATATCGAAGTTAAAAAAAGAAAATCTGAACCTCAAAAAAAGAACCAAACACAAGAAGCTTACAAATAGAGGGGCTAACCTCATCCCCTCTTATTTGCGCTTCAACGGACTCAGCTAACACATTTGCAGAAAAGGAAGAACCTCGCGCGAATTGGAGTTTGACTTGATTTACCAAACACTAAAACAGCGCTTTTACCACTCCTCATCTCCGCCGTCAAAAAAGTCTCCATCAAAAAAGTCTTCACTTTCAGATTCCAGCTCTTCACCTAATTCGCCAAGAGCTGACTCTTCAAACATATCGTCCATTAAATCTTCAATTAGCATACCGCCAAGCATACCAGCAGCAAACCCTCCCATAGCTCCGCCTAATCCGCTCATACGGCGATGGTAGGAGCCGTGTTCAAGATAAGACGGCCTAAAGTGTTCATATCGATATGGGTCAGCAATCATTTCTTCCATCATTTCTTCTAAAGATTGAGCTAATTGTGAACGATTTTGCAGCTGTTCATTTGTGAAAAATAATTCTTTTTTAATCTCTTTTTCTCGTCCAAACGATGGCAGGTCAAGCTCTAACAGTACACGTATGCCCGATTGCTCAATTGCTACTTCAAATTCAACTTCCTTTATACGCCCGACTAATGCGCTTGTTGGAAAAAATTCAAACTCTTGCTTATATCCATTGAACTTTCCTGAACCATGTTTCTCACGAAAACCAAGTGCTTCAAAACCATCAACTAGCTGATACAAGCTCTGCGGTGCTTGAATTCGAATGAAATCACGGTCTACGCCGTCCGCACCTCCATCAATGTCTAAATGCGTTTTAAAGAAATAGCTCACATTGCTTGCAGAGATCGGTAAATCCATCGGCAAGTTATATGTAAACGGCCATTCCATCTTTTCCCCTTCTCTAACCGTAAATGAAGATACCGCTGGAATAGATGTTACTTTGTGAGTATGTACTTCTCCGTTTTTCATGCGAACTTCTAGCCAAAATTCAACATTGATAAAGTTGATCTGCTGCTCAACCTTACCGCCTTGAACACGAATAACCCCTTCAATCTGTCTACCTAATGTATACGCTGAATCATTTAATACAAGATCCACCTTAGCAGCTCCTACACCAATTTTTGCAAGAAATTTCTTAAACATAATATTCCTCCTCTACATTCGTTTTTATATTTACGAATAATAAAATTAATAAGTTTCAAAAAAAGAAATTTTATTTTAGTTTGATAAAAAAAGCCCTTATCTTAAGGACTTTTCCGTAATCGTTATTTCATTCATTCTCTGTAAAATATTTAGCTGACTGGCTTCACTAATTGTCTGAATTCACTTTGCCACAATTTCGCCGCCACTTAATCAGTTTTCAATTCATTTCACGGGCACTTTAGGTTTTTTATTATAAAAGCGGAATTTATAAAATGGAAATCAGATACCCGCCAATTGCTGTTAAGATAACAACAATCCATGGTGCGACTTTCCAATACATCAGTAAACCAAATGCAACAAGCGCTAATGCAAAATCAGACGTTGTTTTAATCGAGCTTGTAAACACAGGATCATACAGAGCTGCTAATAAAATACCCACAACCGCTGCATTAACCCCCATTAAAGCTGCTCGTATACTTGCTTTTTTACGCAGGGTATTCCAAAACGGTAATGTTGCGAGTACAAGTAAAAAGGATGGTAAAAATATTGCTGCAGTGGCTACAAGCGCCCCAGACCAGCCTGCTGTAACCGTTCCAAGATAACTGGCAAATGTAAATAATGGTCCTGGAACAGCTTGTGCAGCACCATATCCGGCTAAAAAGGATGACTCTGATACCATATCTGTCGGCACAACTTCACGTTCAAGCATCGGAAGTACAACGTGTCCCCCGCCAAACACGATAGAGCCAACGCGGTAATAAATATCAATCATACTCATCCATACACTTGGAAAAGCTGCTCGTATAAGCGGTAATCCCGCTAACAGACCGACAAACACAAGCAAAGCCGCAGCACCTATTTTACGACTTATACGAATATTCATATTTTCAACAGGATCGATCTTTATTTCTTTGTATCGTATGTATCCAATTATTCCAGCGATAATAATCGTACTAATTTGGCCGATTGCAGTCGGGAAGAATAACGTAATAAGTGCGGCTGAAATGGCGATTGTCACTCTCGGACGATCTGGAGCCAAGGTTTTTCCCATCCCTAACACTGCTTGGGCAACTACGGCAACAGCAACTACTTTTAATCCGTTAATCCAACCTGCGGTTGACGCATCCATTCCTTGAAGAAAGTAAGCAAAAAGGATTAGCACAATGACAGAAGGCATTGTAAATCCGATCCATGACAACACACCGCCAAAAATACCGCCTCGTACCATTCCAATCGAAATCCCCACCTGACTGCTGGCAGGACCAGGGAGAAATTGACAAAGAGCAATTAAATCTGCATAACTCTTTTCATCTAGCCATTTTCTTTTTGTAACATACTCATCGCGAAAGTAACCAAGATGGGCTACTGGACCGCCAAATGAAGTGAAACCTAACTTTGTTGAGACAAGCAAAATCTCAATCCAGCGCTGTACTAATGTTTTCTCTTGCTTCATTATGTATCTCCTTCCTCTCTCAATACTTCTCTTGCAAGCTCACGAATTTGCTGTTTCGCTCCCTCTAAGACAGATTGTCCTTTTTCAGTAATCGTGTAATATTTCCGAACTTTTCCATTCACCACTTTGTCTTCTCTATAAAGAAGACCCTCTCTCTCTAACTGATGCAGAGTAGGATAAATTGTGCCCGGACTAATGTCATATCCATGGGAATGAAGTTCTTCAATCATATACGACCCATAAATAGGCTCTACGCCTGCATGATACAAAATATGGATTTTAATGCTGCCTAAAAAAAATTCACGTAACACTTATCTACCTCCTTAATCAATATCAAAATTTGATATCGGATACTGATATCGTAACATACATTGCATTTTTATCCTGTTAAGCTTTTGTAAAGTTTATGTATTCCCATAAGGTGAAACGTCAAGCAATTTAATAGCAATATGGAACCTCTAATATAATCCATGCTGGATGTATCATTTTCTGAGATGACAGCAGCTTTTTTATTTGCCCGCCAATGTTTGATTATTTTTTAGCAAGCACTTACTTATTTATACGTAAAAAGACCTCAGCACTTCAAAGTGAGACTGAGGATCCTTCTTCAAACAATTGCGTATTTCTATGCTACTGCAACATACGATCTATTATGTTATCTGAATAAAATTCTAAAATTTCTCTTCGTCTGATAATACCGATAAATACGCCTTGGTCATCAATTACAGGTACAAAATTCTGTTCAATCGCTTTTGTAATAATTCCTTCTACTTCTCCATAGATAGGAATCGGTTTGTATTCTTGATAACGATCAATTTCTGTTAATCTAATATTCTCCGTATCTTGAAAGCGATAGTCCCCTAGACTTTTTAATTTCCACAATAAATCTCCCTCAGTTAATACCCCTACATACTTCCCCTCATCGTCTACAAGAGGCACTGTGGAATAACGATGGTACTCCATTTTCTCAAGTGCTTGCCTTAGTGTAGATTGGATGTTAAGTGTTACTACATCCTGTTTTGGAATTAAGAAAAATGCAATATTCATTTTTTCAATCTCCTTTTTTCCGATCAAATTCATTCTCTTTTTCATAACAAGATACCCGAACAATATTTTCAGTCTTTTTGACATAAATATAAAGGCGGTCTTTCGCTCTTTAGGATGTAAAAAGTTGATATGTACTTTTTCAACTTTCATTTTCTCTGTCTATCTTTCCCTATCTATACCGCTTTCAATCTTATTTTACACTTTTTCTTATACTCATTTAAAGCAAAAAGTTAATGACGAAGCTTTTATTCTTCAGCAACCCATCTTTTTCTCTAACCGTCACATTTTCCTTTTCAGTGCGTAGAATAAAGTGTAATACAAGAACTTTTACAAAAAAGGAGGGGTAATGAATGGGTGCTGGTACTTGTGGCGGTTACGGCGGAGGATTTGCGTTCTTAGTCGTACTATTCATTCTTTTAATTATCGTTGGTTGCAGTTGCTATGGTGGCGGATGGGGCTACTAATGAAAGACTGAAGAGCTGTATTTTCAGCTCTTCTTTTTATTTGTGCAAGCGATTAGCTGATAGCTTTTCTACTTCATAGAAGGAGAAGGCGTATTATATACATTTGGAGGAGCCGGTTTTAACTTTGATTCTTGACCGTATATAGGAGCTGGAGATACATATTTAAATATAGATTTTCCTTCCATACTTGGACCGCTCGCGCACCTTCCTTTGCTGCTTTCTTCTCCATTTGATAAGTTATATAAGTCATATGCAACGGCTTGTTTCTCTAGCTCTCTAGGAAAAGTCGTCGGAACAACTATATCCCTCTCTCGTTCTTCAAGTTCTTGAATAGCAGCCGCCCATTACAGCCGCTAAAACTGGATTTTGATGAAACATTGCTTCTTGATGTTCAATTGGTGCTTGATCTAACAAACGTGCAATCATGGTCGCTAGCATTTCTACATGCCCAATTTCTTCTGTGCCAATATCAAACAGCAAGTCTTGATAATTTTCATCAGCTCTGCAGTTAAAGCCTTGAAATAAATACTGCATCATAACGGATATCTCGCCAAATTGTCCACCTAGCACTTCTTGCAGTTTTTTTGCATAAATAGGATCTGACTTTTCTGGTTTTGCGGGGTACTGTAATTCTTTAAAATGACAAAACATCGGATTCCCCTTATAAAAAGCGTCTTCCTATGTGTATGCGTCTAATCGTAAAGTATGCAATTTTTTACTGTCGATTATCACCAGTATGTTTGTTGGCAGTGAAAAAGCCCAGTGAACCACTTCACTGAGCTTAGGCTTCTTCTTTTCCGGCATTTTCTTCGCGAAAATTCGATTATACTAATTATTAGTAATTCGTTTCTCGCATTGTTCTTATAAACAGTGGCTTGTGGAGGCATAGCCGCTTTATAAGGATAGCGGAATTAAGGAAAGCTTATACACTATCTTTCACAACATTTATGACTTTTATGCACCTTTTTAATATTCAGAAAAAATAGACACTCTTTTAACGTTCTCTTAATTTGCTGAAGAAGCTTGCTCAATGAAAAAATCCCACATAATTCGGCTTGAGTTCGGTCCTTTTGGGTCTGTGTAACTTCCTTTTAAATTTCCGCCAGACCATGCATGCCCCATTCCTTTTATAACGTATTTATCGATTGCTAATTCACCTGTTTCACTTTCAAAACGATAAGAGGTATAATCTCTTCCAAATCTTCGTTTCTCTTCCGTTATTTTCTTTGGCTTATCGTTAATCCAGCCATCCACTTTTCCATTATAAGCTAAATTATTTGTCGTAATCCATTGCTGTACGACTTGATCTGCATTTGCTAGATTAACAGTTGAATCTGCATTGCCATGAAACACGATAACCGGCAAAGGCTTAGCTCTTCTTCCCATTTGCTGATAAGCAATCCTTCCCTGCTTAACCGGTGAAGGCCCTTGATTAGCCATCGCTGCATACGCATTAAAAACGTTAAGAGCAGCTTGATATTCAAGACCTGCTGCTACTCCTATACCAGAGAATAACTCCGGATATGTGACACCCATTACGATACTCATTGCTCCACCTGCAGATAATCCGGCAATAAACACTTTATCCTCTTGAATAAAATGCATTTTCTTTACTTTCTTAACAATACCTGCAATAATAGCCGGCTCACCAAAGCCTCTTAATTGATGCAATGGCTCAAACCAATTCCAACATTTTTTTAAGTTTGCATTACTTGATTGCTGCGGATAAACGACAATAAAACCTTTCTCATCAGCTAATGAATTCATCTCTGTACCGATTGCGAAATCGTCTGCATTTTGAGTACATCCATGGAGCATGACCATTAAAGGATATGACTTGAGAAAATGATAATTTTCAGGTAAATAAAGTTTGAACTTTTTACCTTTATGTGTATATGTCTTAAACGAACCTCCTGGTTGAGTAGACACAGTTTGGTCATGATTCAAAGAGAGAAGCAATAAAGCGGTAAGAACAACTGACAATGGCTCCGACATCGTATCCCTCCTCTTTTTGTCACCGTTTACATTATTCTTTTTTTAAAGATACCAAAACTTACCTGACAGCATTCAAAAAAGACTTACATCTATATACTGTATTTCTATATGTGAAAAATGTCCCTAAACCATGAGAAAAGGACAAACATATCGTTTGCCTTTTGCTACATGAACATCGATGTTTAAATGAAGTTTTGAACATATATTATTATAGTGAAAATAAAATGTATTCCTACTATTTATATACTCTTATTATATGAAACTTTTTTGACAATTATAAGAAATTATTACAATAAAGTAAAACTTCCATGAGTGAATGTTTCTTCATTGCTATAGGATGTTGTGCTATCTATGTCCTGATGTTCATAAATTCGCAGACACACTTGCTTTTGCACCGCAATACATGAACAACCTCTATGCGGATTATTCTTTTTATGCATAAAGAAAGATTGCTTACATATTCCTCAATGACTTTGGAAACATTATGCATAATTACCACCGGAGGTGAAAAAATTGACGGATATCCCTAAACATCCCGAGCCTATGTGGCGTGACACTGTCAAATTTCCTTCTTTCAAACCATTAGCTGAGAATCGAAAAGTTGATGTAGTCGTTGTAGGCGGAGGAATTACAGGCGTGACAACAGCTTATTTATTACAAAAAGAAGGATTGCAAGTTGCTTTATTAGAAGCTAGCAATATTTTAAATGGTACAACAGGCCATACAACAGCAAAAATTACAGCCCAGCACGATGTGATTTATGATGAATTGCTCTCACATATCGGCGAAGAAAAGACATCTCTGTATTATCAAGCTAATGAGCAAGCTCTTCAATTTATGAAAAACTTAATTGAACAAGAAAAAATTGATTGTGACTTTTCAATCCAAGACGCTTATTTATATGCCTCTACTTTAGAATTTGATCATCGCATACATAAAGAATTTCGTGCATATCAAAAGCTGAATATTCCTTGCACGTTTGAAACGAGTTTACCTTTTCAGTTTGATGTTCGAGCAGCGGCAGTGATGAAAGATCAAGCTCAATTTCATCCATTAAAATACTTAACACATCTTGTCAATAAGTTTGTTCAAGCAGGCGGTTTCATATTCGAGAATACGGTTGCTACAGATGTCGAAGAAAGCAATTCGCCAACTGTCGTAACAAGAGATGGCCATCGAATTTCGTGCCAATATATTGCTATTTGCTCACATTTTCCTTTTTATGACGGCGCAGGTTTTTACTTTACACGAATGTATGCAGACCGTTCTTATGTGTTAGCTGCTAAAGTTGATAAACCATTTCCCGGAGGCATGTATTTAAGCGCAGATCAACCAACCCGCTCCCTTCGTTCAGCAACGATTAATGGAGAAGAAGTCGTTTTAGTTGGCGGTGAAGGGCATAAAACTGGGCAAGGAATTAACACCAAGTTTCATTATCAGGCTTTGCAGCGTTTTGCCGAGGAAAATTTTAATGTTACAGCTTATCCATATAGATGGTCGGCTCAAGATTTATTTACACTTGATAAAATTCCATATATCGGGCCAATCAAAAAGAACAAAACGAATATCTTTATTGCTACAGGGTTTAAAAAATGGGGAATGAGCCATAGTGCAGTAGCTGCTCAGCTCATAGCTGATTCTATTTTACAGCAGGATAATCCTTTTAAAGATCTGTATGATCCGTCTCGCTTTTATGCAGATCCAAGTATTAAACATTTTTTGCGCCAAAATTTAGATGTTGCTAATCATCTCATCAAAGGAAAGTTAGATTTGCCCGAAAAAGGAATTGATCAACTGGAAAATGATGAAGGTGCCATTATCTACATTAATAGTAAGCGTACAGGTGCTTATAAAGATACTGATGGAAATATTCATTGCGTTGACACAACCTGTACTCATCTAGGCTGTGAAGTGAATTGGAATGTAGGAGACCGAACATGGGATTGTCCTTGCCACGGCTCTCGTTATTCTTATGACGGCTCTGTTGTTGAGGGTCCCGCAGAGAATCCGTTAGCCATTGTTGATTTAAAACTTAATGACGAAAAAGGCACACAGTAATTGTGTGCCTTTTTCATTGTTTGTTGGCTTCTTCTTTTTTAAAAAATCGATTGTAAACTAAGATAATGGCGTACATCATCAAAAAGGAAAATGCAAAAAATACAAGCTTCCCCCACTCAGGAATGTGATCTAGATAGGATGTTTCGAAAAATAGAACAAAAAAACCGAATGGTAGCAAAAACAACAGCCAGATAAAATCGCGATCCATTGTCATTTTAAGAAAAAACAAAATGGCCCCTATATACACAATCGTTAAAAACATAGTGCTTCACCAAATTCTATTTAGTACTAAATGCATTTTTTTGATTATATATGATTTTATTAATAAAAAATAGAGCCGTTTGTTTCAATTTTTAATTTTGTCTATAACTTTCAAACTGTTAAATTAACATATTTTAGAAAACTCAGCTTTTTAATAAATCTAAATGGTTGAAGAACTGCGGATATGAAACAGATACGGCGTCTCGATTTTCAATAACGGTTTCTCCTTCTGCAATACAAGAAGCAACCGCAAGCATCATGCCAATCCGATGATCTCCATAACTGTTTACCTGCGCACCATGTAACCGGGTACCGCCGTGAATAACCATTCCATCTTCTGTCGCTTCAATGTTTGCTCCCATTTTGGTTAGCTCATTTACCACTGTATCAATACGATTTGTTTCCTTCACTTTTAATTCTGCCGCATCTTTAATAACAGTCGTTCCTTCTGCTTGGGTAGCGGCAAGTGCAATAATTGGAATTTCGTCAATTAAACGCGGAATCAAATCGCCTCCTATTTCTGTGCCTTTTAATGACGAAGTTTCCACAACTAAATCAGCAAATGGCTCTGCTGCTTCTCTATTAGCGGCTATCGTGTTAATAGCTGCCCCCATCTTTTTCAATGCATCTAAAATACCTGTTCTCGTTGGGTTTATCCCTATCTTTTTAAGTTCAATGCGACTATTAGGAACAATTGAACCTGCTACTAAAAAGAAAGCTGCAGAGGAAATATCGCCTGGCACTTCAACATGTGTTCCTTTTAATGTTTGACCACCCTCTATTGAGACCGTTAACCCATCTTCTTTCACCTGAACACCAAAAGCTTCTAACATGCGCTCTGTGTGATCACGTGATTTTTCAGGTTCCGTAACAGATGTTGTTCCTTCCGCTTGTAATCCAGCAAGCAAGACAGCTGATTTCACTTGTGCACTTGCAACTGGCGAATGATACTGAATTCCTTTTGCTTTCCCTCCCCGTATAACGAGCGGGGTGAAGTTTGCGTCTTGGCGGCCATCTAGATTAATGCCCATTTCACGAAGCGGACCTGTTACTCTTTTCATTGGTCTTTTAGCAATTGATTCATCTCCAATTAACGTGTGATGATGCAGTGTATTTGCTAAAATTCCCATTATTAAACGGATAGTTGTACCTGAATTTCCTACATCTAAAATATCTACAGGCTCTTTTAACCCTTTGATGCCTCTCCCTTTAACAATGACAGTTTCTTCATTAACCATTTGAATATCTACACCGAGTTTTTGAAAACAAGAAATCGTGCTTAAACAATCATCTCCTGGTAAAAAACCTGAAATGGTTGTCGTCCCTTCAGCAATCGCTCCAAACATAACGGATCGATGCGAAATAGATTTATCTCCCGGAACTTGGATTACTCCCTTTAATCCTTTAACAGTTGTAGCCATTTTTTTCTCTCCTTCATTTATCCTGATTCAACGGGCAGTAAGCCTCTGCTAATGAAAGTTTTGTTTTAAGCGTGAAGTGAATCACGAAACTCTTTTGCATCTGAAAAATAATTGAACAGTTCATGACCATCTCCTTTTTCAAGAAGCTGCTTCACTTGCTCCATCTCTTTCATCCAATCATCAAGCAGCGTAAGCAATGTGTTGCGGTTTTGTTTTAAAATATCTCGCCACATATACGGACTGCTTGACGCAATTCGCGTAATATCTCGAAAACCGCCTGCTGCTATTTCTGTGATGAGCTCATTTGTCAGTGAATATCCTTTTACTTGCCTTACAAGGCTAGTGGCAATGACATGAGGTAAGTGACTTACCACGCCTGTAATTTGATCATGAGTACATGCATCAATTGGCACAAATTGAGCGTTTGTCGGTGCAAGCAAATGCATAAGCGCATCTATTTTTTCTTGCTTTTCATCTTCAAAAGGCGTTAACATATAGCGCGCTTCACAAAATAAATCCGCTCGTGCATTTCCTACACCACTTTTATGCGAGCCAGCCATCGGATGCCCTCCGATAAATGTTGCGTTTTTCTCTCGAAGTGCCTCCGCTGCTTTCATAATCCCGCCTTTTGTACTGCCAACATCGGTAATAAGAACAGTTGGCTTTAATCTCCATGCAGAAAGGGTGTGTATCCACTTTGTCGTTTGTTCAACGGGAGTTGCTAGCACAATGTAATCAGCACGCGCTGCCTCTAATTCGATATTTGTTGCAATTTCATCAATGATATGAAGCTGCTTTGCTTTTTTAAGTTCATGTAAATTTAAATCAGTTCCAACTACTTCCAGCCATTCATGCTGTTTCATTGAAAGCGCTATCGATCCTCCAATAAGTCCAACTCCAACTAGTAATACACGTTGTTTCACCTTTCATTCTCCTTCATTCATTAAAATTGATTTGTGTACATTCGATGCTTGTTCACATTTTCTTGAATTAAATCAATTCGATCTTCCCCAAACTGCTCAATAATTGCATTCGCTAACTCCCATGCAATTACTGATTCTGCAACAACTGCCGCAGCTGGAACTGCACAACTGTCAGAACGCTCAATGCTTGCTGCAAACGGTTCTTTCGTTTCAATATCAACACTTTGAAGCGGCTTATACAATGTCGGAATCGGCTTCATCACACCGCGTACAATGATCGGCATGCCTGTTGTCATTCCGCCTTCTAATCCGCCTGCGTTATTTGTCTTGCGTGTATATCCATTTTCTTCATCCCATAAAATTTCATCGTGCACTTCACTGCCTGGCTTGCGTGCGGCTTCAAAGCCAATCCCGATTTCAACACCTTTAAACGCATTAATACTCATAATCGCTGCTGCTAACTTAGCGTCTAGCTTACGGTCGTAATGAACATAACTTCCAACGGCTGTCGGCATCCCTTCTACAATTACTTCTACAACCCCGCCAATGCTATCACCGTTTTCTTTGGCATCATCAATTGCTTGCATCATTTTTTGAGCGGCTGCTTCATCTGCACAGCGAACAGGCGATGCTTCTGTCTTTTCTTGAAGTTGCGTTAATGAGCTATAGTCCGTGTTTTCTGCTTTTACACCACCAATTTCAAGTACATGACAAGCAATATTAACGCCTGCTGCTTTTAATACTTGTTTAGCTACCGCTCCAGTTGCTACCCGCACAGTTGTTTCGCGAGCAGATGAACGTTCTAATACATTACGCATGTCGCGATGTCCATATTTAATGGCACCATTTAAATCTGCATGGCCTGGTCTTGGTTTTGTAATTTGACGTTTTATTTCTTCTCCTTCATCGACCGGATCTGCTCCCATAATGTTTCTCCAATGGGTAAAGTCTTTGTTTTCAACAACTAACGCAATAGGAGAACCTAGTGTGAGGCCATGGCGGACGCCGCTCATAATTTGTACACGATCTGTTTCGATTTGCATGCGCCGGCCACGCCCATGTCCTTTTTGCCTTCTCGCTAAATCTTCATTAATATCTTCTGCTGTTAATGCGAGTCCCGCTGGTACACCTTCAACAATCGCGGTTAATTGCGGCCCATGTGATTCTCCTGCTGTTAAGTATCTCATCTTAGTCATCCTTTCTTTTTCGAAAACTCAATCTTTTCAAAATGTTCCACGATTGGAAAAGGCTCATAAAAATGATGCAGCTTCTCTTTCCACTGCAGATACTCTTTTGAACCCCGAAATCCAATTGTGTGGTCTTCGATTGTTTTCCATTGTACAAGTAGTAAATATTTATTTTGTTGCTCGATACACTTTTGAAGTTCGTGATGAATATACCCATTCATCGATGCAATAATCTCAGAGGCTTCAGCAAAACGTGCTTCAAATGCCTTCTCCATTCCCTTTTTTACATAAAGAAATGCTGCTTCTAAAATCATGAAAGTCATCCTTTTCTTTTATTATGATATAAAAAAACTCGTCCCTGCTTATATAGGGACGAGTTTTTCTCGCGATACCACCCTAGTTGCAAACAAACTTGTTTACCACCTTGATTTGTTAACGATCAAATGACCGCTCTATAAAAGAGTGCTCAAGGAATGTAATTCGCTTGCATCTTTGTACTGATTTTCACCAACCACCAGCTCTCTGATACAGGGAGATGTTCGCTACTAGGACCCTATCATTGCATCAATATTTTATTATTATGATAATTTAACAGCTGCACCTTTTAATTCTTCCATGAATTTATGGAATTGCGGAATATCCATTTGTTGTGCCGAATCCGATAATGCTACTGCTGGATCTGGGTGAACCTCAGCCATGACTGCATCTGCACCAATTGCAATTGCCGCTTTCGCACAAGGTAATAACAAGTCTTTGCGCCCTGTTGAGTGCGTTACGTCAACAACAACTGGTAAATGTGTTTCTTTCTTTAAAATTGGAACAGCGGAAATATCTAATGTATTACGTGTTGCACGCTCGTATGTGCGGATACCGCGTTCGCAAAGAATAATGTTTCCGTTTCCGCGAGACATAATGTATTCTGCTGCGTTAATGAATTCTTCAAGCGTTGCTGCTAAGCCACGTTTTAATAAAATTGGCTTATCCACAGAACCTGCTGCTTTTAATAATTCAAAGTTCTGCATATTACGTGCACCAATTTGAATCACATCCACATAATCAAGTGCTGTTTCAATATCTTGCGGCGATACGATTTCACTAATAACTGATAATCCGAGCTCGTCACCCACTTGGCGTAAAATTTGCAATCCTTCTACTCCAAGTCCTTGGAAATCGTAAGGCGATGTACGAGGCTTGAATGCTCCTCCACGCATTAACGTAATGCCTTGTTCTTTTAATGCTAATCCTACTTGCTTCACTTGCTCGTAGCTTTCAACTGCACATGGTCCCATGACAAACTGTAAGTTGCCGTCTCCAACTTTTGTGCCGTTTATATCAACGATTGTGTCATCCGATTTCTTTTTACGAGATACAAGTAATGCT
Source organism: Priestia megaterium (assembly GCA_008180335.1). Lineage (GTDB taxonomy): Bacteria > Bacillota > Bacilli > Bacillales > Bacillaceae_H > Priestia > Priestia megaterium_B. The sequence continues at coordinate 665,338 of VTEF01000002.1, read as the reverse complement.
TTACGGTGATCATCTTCTTGAAGCTCTAAGCTTGCTTTGAAGATTTCTTTGAAAATATGCTGAATCGTTGATGGTTCAAATGGACCATTATGGTTTGCTAAAATATGATCAAGCGATTGACGCTCACGAACTGGATCAAAGCGTTTAACACCTTGTGCAGTTTTTAATTCGCCAATTTCTTTTGTAACCTCACCGCGTTTGTTTAATAATTCTAAAATTTCGAAATTTAATTGGTCGATTTGTTCACGTAATTGCTCTAAAGTTTTTGTCATTGTAAAAATCCTCCCTAGATTTCGTATGATTTTTTAGCCCCCGCCAACGCGGAATATACAAAAAGTCCCTACTGATTGTGTCAGTAGGGACGAATTGATCGCGGTACCACCCTAATTGCAAGCATATGCTTGCCTCTTCATTGAGATAACGGCTTATTTGCCGCTTTTGCCGCCTTATGCGTCAAAAGTAAGCTCCAAGAATGTAATTCACAAATTCCTTTGTTCTGACTCGCACCAACCGTCAGCTCTCTGATACAGGGAGGTCTTTGTTACTGTGCCCTTTTCATCGCTTGTTTTATTATTTAATTATGCCGTACTGCAAATACAAAAAGTCCCTACTAATCTCAAGACTATCTCGAGATTAGTAGGGACGAGTTATTCGCGGTACCACCCTAGTTGCAAGCATATGCTTGCCTCTTCATTAACATAACGGCTATGCCGTCTTTTCCTACTCAGAAAAGATGCTCAAGGAATGTACTTCGAAGGATCTTTGTTCTGACTCGCACCAACCGTCAGCTCTCTGATACAGGGAAATCTCTTCTACTAATGCTCCTATCAACGCTCAATATTCACTATGTATGTGTGTGTAAATTGTTCAGCTAAAACTTAATTGTTTTCGCTTCTCAATTTGATGTTGTGTGATGTTGATTTGTATTATGAATGGTTTTTGGGCTACCGTCAATACTTTTTTTAAAAGTTTTTTAAGTTAATCCGCCAAAAACTTTTCCAAAATATAGAATAAACGCTATTATATCAACATTGAAATAGCTTTCAGAAATGATAAAAAATCTTAAAAAAGATATTCCATTTCACTCTTTTTTTCTTTAAAGCCACTTGTTCGATACATATTTTTTCCTGCTTCTGAAGCATGTAACCATATTCTCTTTACGTCTTTGTGTTTACATTCTTTTATTAATTTATCCAAAATTTTTGTGGCATATCCTTTATTTCGAAAAGAAGGCAGTGTATACATATTTAAAATATATGCTTCTTTTCCCAATAAGTTACTAGGGTATGGAGGCCTCTCGAATAAAACAACACTTCCCACTGAAACAATTTCCCCTGCTTCTTCAATCACCATTGCGTAAAAGCGATCTTTTCTCATTTCAGTGCTCATATACTGTTCAGTTGCTTGTTGAAGAGCTTGGTCATCCCTCTCACTCTCACCTGTTTCTTCCAACAACAATAATCGTAAACGAACTAATGCCTGTATATCTGTATAAGTCGCTTTTCGAAGCATTTCATACGCCTCCTTTAGTTGATTTAAGAACGAAAAACCTTCATCATCATGAAGGTTTTTCACTATGCTAAAAAGATTGCTCCGTATGCAAGTGCTCCTACAATGACGAATGCTGGATGAACGCGTAATTTCTCCATGAGTATGAAACTTGCGGCTATTAAAAAGAGCGTTTGCCACATCCCAGAGTCAATGTAGGAGTTTGCGAAAAATTCATAGGCCATTACCCCAAGCAACACAGCAATTACTGGTCGAATAAAATTTGTCATTTTTTTCACATTCGGCGAATCTTTATATTTATATAATATCCGAAGCAAAATAACAAGGAGTATAACAGAAGGGGCAATTGTCGCAAATAAGGCAACAGCAGCTCCTAAAATCCCTGCTTCTTGATACCCGATAAACCCTGCCATTTTTGTTGCAATCGGGCCAGGCAATGTATTTCCAATGGCTAACATTTCACTGAATTCTTTCACAGTAAGCCACTCATAGCGCTCTACTACTTCTTTTTGAATAAGCGGAATTGATGCTGGGCCGCCACCATATCCGAGAATGTTTGAAACAAAAAATGCCATAAATAATTGTAAATAAATCATACGGATTCTCTCTTTTGCTCATGTGTGTCTTTTTGCTTGCCGCGCTTTTTCAATGGAATCCAAGCAGATGCCATTAATATCACAATAATAATAGCAGGATGAATATGCAGCCATTCCATTAGCAGCAAACTAACAATGACTACTATAACTGCAGAAGTCCAGCCTAATCCGCTCGTTGACTTTTTAAAAAAGTCCCACGTCATTACAGCTAGCATAACACCTACAACCGGCACTACTGCTTTTGTCATGCCCATTACCCACGGCTGATCTTTAAATTGTGTAAGGGTTGTTAATAAAAGAATCATCAACAATACAGTCGGTGCTACTGCTGCAAAAAGTGCATTTAACATGCCAATTATTCCGCCAACCCGGTAGCCTATATACCCTGCTAATTTCGTTGCAATCGGGCCAGGTAATGTGTTAGCAATAGCTAATAAATCACCAAATTCATCACTATCCATCCACTTATAAGTGTCTACCACTTCTTTTTTAACAAGCGGGATAGATGATGGTCCTCCTCCATATCCAAGCATTCCTGAGCGAAAAAACGCTAAAAAGATATCCACTTGCCGCATTTTCTGCGCTCCTTTCTCTGGTGCCTAATAAGCAGATACAGCACCATCTGTACGTGACTCTGTCCCGCCATATAGTACACCTGTTTTTTCATCTCGACGAATAATTTGCCCCCTGCCAAAAGAATGGCGACTCGTTGCCACTTTTACATCATGGCCTTTTCTCTCTAGGGCTTCAACAATATGAGACGGCATTTCCTTTTCTACTAACACCGTTTTTTCATTAATCCATTGCCACCTTGGGGCATCTAATGCTGATTGCGGGTTTAAATTAAAATCAATCATATTCATAATGACTTGCACATGGCCTTGAGGCTGCATAAAGGCTCCCATGACACCGAAAGGCCCGACTGGTTGATCTCCTTTTGTCAAAAATCCCGGGATAATCGTATGGTATGTTTTTTTACCCGGCTCTAGTCGGTTATCGTGCGTTGGATCTAATGAGAAATTATGGCCGCGGTTTTGCAGTGCAATACCTGTTCCCGGAACAACCAGACCTGAACCAAATCCCGTGTAGTTACTTTGAATAAATGATACCATGTTGCCTTCACTGTCAGCCGTTGCCAAATAAACAGTCCCGCTATGAGCTGGCTGACCTGCTTTTGGTACAATTGCTTTTTCACCAATTAGTGCTCGGCGCTTTGCTGCATAGGCATCATTTAATACATCTTTCACTGAGATGCTCATTTTTCTCGAATCTGTAATAAATTTTTGCCCATCTGCAAATGCTAACTTCATTGCTTCGATTTGTTTGTGATATGTATCAACTGAATCTTTGGCATCAAACGAAAACCCTTTCAGCGTATTTAATGCAAGCAGCGCAACGAGCCCCTGGCCATTCGGCGGAATTTCCCACACATCATACCCCCGATAAGAGACAGAAATCGGCTGTACCCACTCAGGAGTATAGGAGGCTAAATCTTTTTTTCGGATAAAACCGCCGTATTTTTTTGAAAATGCATCAATCTTATCTGCAATAGCCCCTCGATAAAATGATCCGCCTTCTGTTTCTGCAATCTCAAGGAGCGTTGCTGCATGGTCTGCTGACGACCATACGTCACCGATTTTTGGTGACCGCCCGTCAATTCCAAATGTTTCAAACCAGCTTGCAAACTCTTCTCCTTTTAAACAGCCGCTAAATTTCTCATATGCCACATTCCAATTGTAACCTAAAACAGGTGAAACTGGATATCCCTCTTGTGCATATGAAATGGCTGGTTCTAAAACTTCTTTGAGTGGCAATCGGCCAAAGCGTTTCGATAACGCCACCCAGGCACTAGGAGCACCAGGCACTGTAACAGGAGTGAATCCATGTGCAGGCATTTCGGTTATTCCTTTTTTGTTTAGTGCATCGATCGATAAAGAAGCTGGAGCTTGCCCGCTTGCGTTTAAACCGTAGAGTTCATTATTAACCCAAACGAGTGCAAATGCATCTCCGCCAATACCGTTAGATGTCGGCTCAACTACTGTTAAACAAGCAGCGGTTGCAATGGCTGCATCAATTGCATTCCCGCCTTTTTTTAAAATATCAAGTCCCGCTTGCGAAGCAAGAGGTTGACTCGTTGCTACCATGCCATTTTTAGCAAATGTACACATACGTTGTGACGGATAAGGATTTGTTAAAAAATATTCATTCATAGAAATCACTCCTTGTTTAATTTATGGCAACTAGCAAGTACTTTATTAATTTCCAATCTTGATTACTTCTTTTTCATACACATCAAGCGCTGCTTGTAATGCGTTGCCTGATTTAACTGATACGCTATGTCTTATGAGCGTCGCTTCTAATCCAGCAAGCGTAAATAGCACATTGTCTTTTCGGCAGCTATATCCCATCGTGCCAATTCTCCATATTTTCCCGTGCATCGGACCAAATGAACTGGCAATCTCAATCCCAAACTGATTGAGCAGCATAGTTCTTACTGATTCCCCATCAACATTTTCAGGAATCTGTACGCATGTAACAGTTGGAAGCTTTGATTTTTCATCCCCGAATAAAGTTAATCCCATCGCTTTGATTCCAGCTACAAGTGCTTTTTCATGAAGACGGTGACGTGCAAAACGAGCTTCTAATCCTTCTTCTAAAATTAACCTTATCCCTTCACGCAATGCATAAAGCATAGAAGTTGCTTCTGTATGATGATTTAAGCGCCGTTCACTCCAGTAATCTTGCAATTGGCTTAAATCAAAGTAGTTGCTAATAATATTCGGACGTGTTCGAACTGCCTGCATATCCTCATTTGTCGCAATTCCTCTTTCAATCTTTTTACGTTCGATAATAATACGTTCTACTCGGTCATTATACGTAATGGGTGCCATGCCAGATGGAACAGATAAACATTTTTGCGTCCCGCCTATTAATGCATCAATGCTCCATTCATCTGCTTTCACATCCGTTCCACCAATCGTTGCCACTGCATCTACAATGAACAAAGCACCTTGACTTCGGCAAGCTTCCCCAATTTCTTTTAACGGCTGTATTCTTCCTGTTGACGTTTCACCATGGACAATCGCAACAATTTTCGGCTGAACTTTTTTCATTTCAGCAATGACTTCAGCAGGGTCAAACACTTCTCCCCACTCGCATTCAATGTTATGAACAACTGCTCCGTATCTTTGAGCAATCTCTGTTAATAAGTAGCCAAATCGGCCGAAAATCGGAACAAATACACGATCACCTGGTTCAATTACACTCGCTAATACAGCTTCAATTCCAGCTCTTGAAGTTCCATCGATAGGAAACGCCCATTTGTTATTCGTTTGAAACAGTTCGCGCAACATTTCCATCGTTTCATTCATCATCTCTGTAAAAGCAGGATCAAATTGTCCCAATATTGGTGTGCTAAGTGCACGAAGAACACGAGGATCGACTTCAACTGGCCCTGGTGTCATAATTGTACGAGACGGTGTATGTAATGGTTTCTTGTTTGTCATTTCAAAATCCTCCTAATAAGCCAATTTATATAGCAGGTCAATTAATAGCTTCACACCTTTTTCTAATTGTTCACCGCTTGTATATTCTTTTGGCGAATGACTAATTCCCCCTTGACTAGGCACAAAAAGCAAACAAGTAGGGGTAAATTGACCAAATACTTGTGAGTCATGTCCTGCTCCACTAACCAACTCCATATACATCATATTCTTTTCCGAGGAAATATTTTTAGAAATTTCTGATAAATAATTATCCATTCTGACTGGTTTTTCACTCATCCAGCGATCGATTTCGATTTTCATATCACTTTTTTGCATTATTTTTTTTACGAGTTGATTAATCGTTGTTTCAACTTCTTCTAAAATCTCTTGTTCATGATGTCTAACATCAATTGAAAACTGAACACTCCCTGGTATAACATTTGCTATGTTTGGAGTGACATTCAGTTTCCCGATTGTTACATATAAATGCTCGTTATAGCGCTTACTAAGTTCAATTAGCTGCGTAATCAGCTGACAGCTTACGAACAAGGCATCTTTCCGGTGTTTCATCGGTGTTGTTCCAGCATGGTTGCTTTCTCCCGTTACCGAAACCGTAAAGCGCTTTTGTCCAACGATACTAGACACAATACCTATATCAAGACCTGACTTTTCTAACTGCTTCCCTTGTTCGATATGCAGCTCAATAAAATGAGTAATATCATCGCGGACAGGCTTTATATAAGTTCCATTCCCAAACCCTAATCGGTGCATCGCTTGTTGCAAGGAAATAGCATGTTGGTCGATAATTTTGGTGCTGCGTGTAATGTCGTATATACCATTTATATTTCCTGACCCCCAATACGTAATCGGAAAGCGACTCCCTTCTTCTTCACAAAGCGAAACGACCTCTATCGTTTTTTTTGGTAAACCATATTTCTTTTTTAAGTAACCAGCAGCAATAATCCCTGCAATGATCCCAAAAGCCCCATCGTATTTTCCGCCATATTTGACTGTATCGACATGAGACCCTACTAAGATTACTTCCTTAGCTGAGCAAGTTCCATTAAGACGCCCAAACAGATTACCGACATCATCATAATACGTTTCAAGCTGTAATTGCTTCATTTTGTTTTGGAGTGCTTCTTGTGCACTGTACCATTCATCGGTATACAATAATCTTGTTACACCGTTTCTTTCATCAGCACCAAATTGAGAAAGCCATTGAATCTCTTCTTCAATTTGCTGACACAGTTTGGACTTGCCGGTCATCTCCGCAACCATTTTCTTCACCTCGTTGATTTCATTTTAAATAGCGCTCCTTGCTTTTTCATTAACATTCCCTCTAAATTCCCAGCTGTTTTTTAGTTAAAATGACTAATTTAAGACCAGCTGATTGCATTTCCAAGCCGCTAACAGATGCAGATTCCATCCGTTCCTTCAATACGTTCATACTCACCACCGTAATTAAATAAGTAGCAACCGTCATTAACGCAATAATAACGATTAACATCACGTAAATATGCGGAAATTCCTTTTTTGTTTCATCTGTTGCTGGTGATAATTTGATTTTATTGCTGGCTGTCACACATGAATCCTCCTCTACAATATGTTATTAAAAATAACATATTAAGTTATATTTTATATCTTACATAACCTTTTTTTATGATTCATTGACAAATTCTACAATTTTTTCTGAATATTTTATTTAATTTAACCGGAAAATCATTTACAATATGTAATAGAGACTAAACGAAAAGACAATATGTTAACTTTTATAACAAAGGAGAGTAAACATGGAGTTACAAACACTTTTGCGCATTCCCGTTTATGCAAACGCGTCAGTAGTAGCAGGACAAAAAGGGTTAACCAGAAAAGTCCATAATGTTAATATGATGGACGCACCAGATATTTTATCGTTTTTAAAAGAAGGCGAATTTCTCGTGACAACCGGCTATCACTTTAAAGAGAAAGAAGAAAGCTTGCTTCATCTTGTAGAAGGGATGGCTAAAAAACATTGTGCAGGGTTAGCAATTAAAACAAAGCGCTTTTTCGAACAAGTCCCCCCTTCTATTTGCGAATTGGCTGAACGATTAAATTTTCCGATTATCGATTTACAAACAAACGAAACACTCGGTTCAATTATCAACGAGTCTCTTAGCTTTATTCTTGATAAAAAAACAACTGAATTACAACAAGCCATGATTACACACCAATTATTTTCTTCTTATATTTTACAAGGTAAGGGCATCGAAAAAATTATGGTATCACTGCAAACACTGTGCAAAGCTCATGTCTCCTTGTATGATCCGCATGGCAACTTACTGTTTAAAAGCGATCAGCAACCAATCCGACAAACGCTTCCTATGGAAGATGTTTCAACTCGAATTGACTCTTTTTTCTTAAACCGTACGAAATATACTACATTTTCCTTTTATCAATTCAAAGAAACGGTTACTGTATTTCCTGTATCAACACATACGCAAAAAAGTAGTTATTTACTTGTCCACACATGTATTGATTCAGCAGATCCAGCTTTACTGACAATTGAGCAGGCAGCCAACGTGTTATCATTCGAAATGATGAGACAACATGCTTTAAAAGAAGCTGAACGCCGGCAAAAAAATGAATATTTTAATCAATTAACAAGCGGGTACTATAAGACTATTGACGAAGCAAGTTACTACGGAAACCAAATCGGCCTTTCATCCGATAAAAAATATATTTGCGCCGTAGGACGTGTGAGCACAACGGATTCTTCCTACCTTACAAGCGACATGATTTATGAATTAATTGAATACGAATTATCTAAGCAAACCATCCCATGTATGTTATTTACAAAAGAAAATCGTTATGTTACTTTATTTTTTTCTGACAATCACGATAAGCAACAGCTTATTTCTAAGCAGTTAGTGGATGTTCAACAAGCTGTCAACCGTCATTACCAAAAACAGCTTTGTTTCGGCATCGGAAACCAAAGCCAAACCTTGTTGACTGTTATTGATTCATATAGAGAAGCATCAGAAGCACTTGCGGGTATTAATACCCAGGATTCTTCTGGGCAAATCCAATTTTACCAACCGAAACAGTTTCGTGAATTATTACGTCTCATCCCTTCTTATGATTTAGAAGAATACCACTCACAGACACTAGAGGGACTTCTTCTTTATGACAAAAAAGATCAAGCGATTTTATTAGATACGCTCTCTACATATTTAAACTTAAATTGTCAAATTTCTGAAACAGCGAAGCAATTATTTGTTCATCGCAATACGGTGATCTATCGAATTGAAAAATGCGAAGAATTGTTAGGGCGCTCTATTCATTCATCTGAAGAAACCCTTCGGTTACGGATTGCTTTTCAAATCCACTCTTATTTGCAGGCTGTGTAATGTTAATCTAATACTCATAAACTGACACTTACTCGTGCTATTTTGCATACAACAAAAAAGCGAGAATTCTCTCTCGCTTTTCATTACTTTTCTGCTAGTTTTGCTTGAACAGACTTTAATTTGCCTGCCATTGTATGTTTTTTATCACGCCGGTCATCAATACGAAGGTTTGTGCATACACGTTGAATCCCATTTTCAAACGGAACTTCATGCAGCTCTTGGACAATTTTTAATAACAAGCTTAATTCCCCTTCAATTAACGTATTCATAGGCGTTAATTCATATGTAACTTCATCTTTATGTTTTTCTAGCACCTTATGAATGTCTGCTACATATTGACTCACACTCGGTGTTTCTGTTCCTACTGGAATAATCGTAATATCAACAATTGCCATTTTGCTCTCTCCTTACAATCAGTGTCTCTTCTATCATACCAAAGTCATCAGCAACTTCCTATTTTCATATGTAAAAAATAAAATAGAAAAAAGGGAATAGTCATTGCACTATCCCCTTTATTATTTGGAATTATAAATAACGCTTTGCCCCTAAGTAGCGTGGCTGCCAGTAAGAATTGCTCATTGAACTGATCATAACACCTTTTGATGAAGATGCATGAAGGAATCGACCGCCGCCTAAGTAAATACCAGCATGACTTGCACCCGGTTTGTACGTTTCAAAGAATACGATATCCCCAGGGCTCGGATTACTTACACGAGTACCCGTTTGATACATACCTGCTACTGTACGAGGTAAGCTAACACCTGCACCGTTACGATATACATAAGCTAAGAATCCGCTGCAATCAAATCCGCCTGGTGTCGAACCGCCCCAAACATATGGTGTACCGATAAAGCGTTTTGCATATGCAATTAATTGAGAGCTTGAGTTAGAGTTCGTTACGCCTCCTACTTCTGTAGATGGCTTTGAAGTGTTAGAACTACTGGAACTAGAATTTAATTTTCTTAATGTTGCCGGACCTGCAATGCCATCTGCTGCTAAGCTGTTTGCACGTTGGAATGCTTTAACAGCATTTGTTGTAATAGAACCGTAGTACCCTGTTACACCTGCTGAAAAGAAGCCTTTGCTTTTTAATTTTTGCTGCAAGCTGCTAACTGCTGATCCTGACATACCTTGGCGTAAAACGGACGAAGTGTTCACTGAGTTACCGTTCGATGCACTACCGCCGTTTTTAAGTTTACTTAATGTGTTAGGCCCTGCAATGCCGTCTGCTGCTAAACCGTTCGCGCGCTGAAATGCCATCACTGCATTTTTTGTAACTGAGCCAAAGTATTGCGTTGTATTTCCCTTGAAATAGCCTTTGTTCTTTAACTGTTGTTGTAAGGATTGAACTGCTGCTCCTCTTGAACCTACACGTAATAGGCCGTTAGAAGAAACTTCTTTAGATGAACTACTGCCTAATAATTTATTAAATGTGTTAGGTCCTGCAATGCCATCTGCTGCTAAACCGTTCGTGCGCTGAAAGCTGGCTACTGCGCTTTTCGTAATTGTTCCATAATAGTTCGTTGTTTTGCCGTATGTAAAATAACCTTTATTTTTCAATTGTTGTTGTAATTGTTTGACATCTGGATTACTCATCCCTTGACGTAATGTTGTATCACCTAGAGCTGCCTCGCTAATTGTTGGTACAACTGTTAATGATCCACATAATGCTAAAGAATATATTAGCTTTTTCATAAAAAAGGTTCCTCCAATGTAATAATCTACTAATCTTAAGACGTTTACATTGTAACAACACAGTATTACAAAATAACATCACCAATATTACAGTTATGTTACAATAAGCGACATGTTTCTTGTTTTATTGTGTATTTAGCCTAATAATCAAGACAATTAATAGTTCTGAATATTTATTTTCATTACATTTTATGACATTAATCTTCCTTTTATCAGAATAAAACTAATTCTAAAATCACCGTAAACATTATTTTTATATTTCAACTGTAAAGAAGCGTTGGCTGGAAGGAAATTTAGAAATTCTTGAAACTTTTTTTGCTTTTATTCGTTAGATACCATTATTTTTTATGAAATAAAGAAATAATAATCGACGCCTTACCTGTTTTTGAAAAAAGCCTGCTAATTGTTGATCGCACTCAGTTTTGCTTTTATTCTATTAAGCTTCCTTTACACAACTGATTAGCTAGATGATAGATATCTTGTTATATATAATGTGATTTACAGCTGAAGGCGGATATGATGAACATCCATACGAACCAAAAAAGACATCCTGGTAATAGGATGTCTTTTTTGATCGAAACGGTATGTTTGTTACCATATAACAGCAAACACGTGGTAGTCATGTTTAAGCTGTGGCGCATTGTGTGATTCCCCGTACTGATACCCTTCATTAATCTGAATAGGACACAGTGGTGCAACCCATTGTTGAACTTGCTGCTTTGTACCATTTGTTAAAATATACACACATTCAGAAACTGGTCCGTCATTGTTTGAACTATCGACTTGTAGTACTTCCACTAACACATCTTGGACACACGTTTTATTCTGAATTAACATAAGCGTACGATAAACCATACCCGCGGGCAATGGATTTTTCAGCTGAAAACAAATACTGTTTTCATCAAAAAAAGACGATAATGAGACAATTGGCAATGTCTTTTTTTGTTCATACGCTTGAGATAGAATCTTGACAAGAATTTTCCCATTCAAGATGATCCCTCTTTCTCAAAAACGCTTCATCACAACATATGCGAACATTGTCTAACCATGTTCATAGGATAATATATTATCATAATTCATTTAAATGTGTTAGTTTTTTTTATGTTTTTTTCTTGGAAGTTGCTCCCATCTATTCTTTTCGTTTACTTAAAATCCGAGCCATCATCATAAAGATAAATAAAAGTATAAACACACCTGCTCCTACAAACATATCATAAAGAAAATCAAGCATATTTACTCCCTCCTTTTACTCACTATTCTTAAGCCTTAGATTCTTTACAATCTTACAAAAAAAATAGAACGTTGTTAAATGAACAACGTTCTATTTTGTCTTCTTAAATAAAGCCTAGCATATTAATAAATACAACAATAATTAACACTGGAGCGACGTAACGAATAACTAGCAACCATAATGAAAACCAGCGTGTGACATTAGTCGAACCATGTTTGAATTCTTCAATGAGTACTTCTTTATTCATTTTCCAAGGAACAAATAAAGCAATTAGTAAAGCACCAAGCGGCATTAAGATATTGCTAACTAAAAAGTCTGCTGCATCAAAAATTGACTTATCGAAGATCATAATATCCGCAAGCGCTCCAAATGACAGTGCCGATGGAATTCCTACAACAAAAATTAAAAGCCCTGCTCCCCATGACAGCTTCACACGTTTTTGCGACTCGCCTTTTGCAAGTGAAGCCACAATAATTTCAAGCATTGAAAACGCAGATGTTAATGTTGCAAATAAAAATAAAGCTAAAAACAACGTTTGAAACACAGCCCCAAATGGTAATTGTTCAAAGATCGTCGGCAATACAACAAACAGTAATCCTGGTCCTTCCGCAGGTTCTCCTCCCATTGAGAAAACAGCTGGAAAAATTGCTAAACCTGCTAAAAGAGAGATTAAAATATTTAAACCGGCAATCGAAATTGCTGATTTAGGTAAATTTTGACTTTTAGCTAAATATGAGCTGTACGTGACCATAACCGATACTCCAACACTTAATGAGAAAAAGGCTTGGCCCATTGCAAATAAAATGCTTTCAGACGTTAACTTTGTAAAATCAGGATAAAGAAAGAATTTAACGCCTTCCATTGCCCCGTCTAGTGTTAATGAACGAATAATAATAGCAATAAACAAAATAAACAATCCAGGCATTAAAATATTATTTGCTTTTTCAATCCCATTTTGAATACCACGAGCTACAACAATAATTGTTAGCAATAAAAAGGCAAATTGGGAAATGACAGCTGACAGCGGATTTGAAATCGTACTTCCAAATAGCGCAGAATAATCAGCAACTCCATTTAACTGTCCAGTTACACTTGCGAATAGATACTGTAAAATCCATCCACCTACAACACTATAGAATGATAATAAAATAAAGCATGTAATAACCCCTAGATAACCGATTCCTTTCCATAAAGAATTGGGTGCTACTGCTTCATAAGCTCGAATCGCTTCTTTTTGAGTGTTACGACCTAATACAAACTCTGCTAGTAATAATGGCAACCCAATTACTGCTGTGAACAGAATAAACAGTAGAAAGAAAGCACCTCCACCGCTTGTTCCGGCTACATAAGGCAGCTTCCAAATTGCACCGATTCCAATTGCTGAACCAGCAGAAGCTAAAATGAAGCCGATCTTTGATGTCCATTGTTCATTTTGACTCATCTCTTCTCACCATTTCTCTCTATATTTTTTCTGATTTGTCATACTATATCATACAACATAGCTTAGGAAAAGGGTTTTTATTGTTTTAATAAAGAACATGTGTTATGAATAGATAGTGTAATAAAATTTTTTACAAGAAAATAACAAATTTCTTTCGTCATTATATATTATCTACTTAAGTTGCTTTCAAGAGCTCGTTTAGATTTATATAATAAAAGTTTTACAGTTAGAGGTACAAATAATGAAAAATCAATATGAAGTACAACAACAATTTTTAGCTAAGTTTCTTGATTTTATTTTAGTAAAATGTCCAAACTGTGAGTTGTGTGCACGTGTGACAAAAGCAGCAAATTCCCAAGAATCGTCCGCTTATGCATCGCATATATGTACCTGTCCGCATTGCAGCTATACAAATGCTACCGTTTCTCATGATAAAATCGAAATCCAATCTAACGAGGCAATCGATCCTTTTTTTCGTCTGCCCCTTTACTTAACAGCACAATGTCAAAATCATGTGCTTTGGGCATATAATTTAGAGCATCTACAATATATTGAATCTTATATTGAAGTAAAACAAAAAAACGATTGCTTTGTTCCTCCAACTTTTGATTTGTATTTGCCAGATTGGATTACAGATAAACGAGTACAAGAAGAAGCATTAACTGAAATTCAGCGTTTAAAAAGCAGTGTATTTTATCCAATTGAATAATCAGTGGGGGGAATGAAGCTCCCCGCTGATGGAAGGTTGACTTTACTCTCGATTATATTGCCTTCTGTAATCTCCCGCTTGATCAAATTCTTCTGAAGTCCCCACAAAGAAAAACTCTACCGTATAATGATTATTTTCAGTTCCTTCTGTTGCTCCGTGAATCATTTCTCCTGGTTTAAGTGCTTTTCTTTCACCATTTTTAGTCACGTAGTAGTATTTATTTGTTGCCCACCCTTCATGTGTAAGCAATGTTTTCGTTTTACTCACTCCATTTTCATTAATATTGAAAACAGTATACTTGCCTTCTGTTTTAGTTGGTTCACCATTATCTTTATCATATTCAACCATCACCCAACCTTTGTATCCTTCAGGAATTAAGTATAAGCTTGGACGCGCCGTTTCATTCGAGTTGCTGCATCCAATAATGATGCTACAAAGAAAGAAAAAAACTAACCATTTTTTCATCGTGTAACTCTCCTTCATTTCGTTTAGCATTCCAAAAGGCTGACGTTAGTTTTTGTTTTCAAGCAGAATCTATTCGATGCATAGTAAGCAAATTCCACCAATTTGTCCATTAAATACTGAATTTTTTTTACTAACATTCGCATACTAGTAATAAGCATTTGAACGATTGGAGGTTACTATGATGAATTACTTATTTTTATTTATTTTGCTCTTTGTCATTCCGCTTTACACTCAGCAAAGAATTGTCCGTGCAGATCGTGAGAATACACGTCTTTTATTAATAAATGAAAACAATGAGCAAAACGTACAGAAAAAAAGCGATTCCCCTTAAGCTGGAATCGCCTTGCGTTATTGCTGTTTTTTTAATATCTCAATCATGGCTTCTTGATTTTGAATAATTTGGTCGTATTTTTCAATTTTTTGCTGCTCTGCTTTCATTTTCTGTCTTAGCCGACGTTTAAGGAATAAGGTAACTGTAACAGGAATAATTACTACCGCTAAAAGATATATTAGCTGAAACATGACATCTCCGATATTAACCATTATTCTCCCTCCATAGCAATTGCTTAAAAATAAAGAACTACTTAATAAGTTAAGCTACCTGCAACGATTAGGCCGACAGCGATCGCAGCTGCAAATAAGGTAAACCCGACTGCAACATTTCCTTCTTCAACCTTTTGAGCTAAATTTGTTTTTGGTGTCATGATAAATTCAATAATCCAATAAGCAGCAATTTGTGTAACGATTCCTACAATCCCCCAAATCGTTGCATCCAATAAGTTAAAACTATTGCTCCAAACTGTATAAATAACAATAGCTAAACCGATTCCTTTTCCCCATAATTTTAAAGCTACCGCTACATTTCCTTTGCGGATTAATTCCCGATCATTAAACTTTGTTGTCAGCTCAAACAGTATAATTCCGATAAATAGGAGAAAAAGCCCTACTCCCACGTGTGCTAAAAAACTTCCAATACTACTCCACTCAATCCATTCCGTCATTATTTTTTCCTCACTCTCATTTTTCTTTTTGTAAACCAATTGGTAAATAATATGAAGCATTATCTGTTATTTGATTTCCTGCTCGTATGCCAACAGCACTTGCTTTTCCATTAAGCAAAAAGCAGCCATACATCACATGCGCCCGTTCTTTGCCTTTTTCTGTGGTAATCTCTGTTGTCGGTAATGGAACAAACTGTTGATAAATAGGTATTGCATCTTGATATGTTTTATGAATATCTTCTGCTGCTTTTTCTCCATTGCCATGATAAATTTCTACTGTATCTCCTTCACGTCCAAACGATGGCTTCTTCACATATGATATCTTCTTTTCCCAAAAGGTATCTTCTTCTAAATAAGTTGGTAAGAAATATGTATGAATCCAATCATGTTCTTCTTCAGTAAAAAAAGAATGTTTTTCTTCATGAAGTCCCCAAATTAAGACTTGAATCGCTTTAGATTGCAGTAAAAATGCAGAAGGCGGATTAATAATAGCAAGTTTGTTTTGCTCAACCAATTTCATTAGCATTTGACCAACTTTTTCATGTGTATCTGGATCTTCATCCTCAACAAGATGTTCAATTGGGTATGTTTGACGATATAAAACATCAACTCTTTCACCATCTGCATCATACAAACCAGATTCCGTCACCAATCTTCCTTGTTCATAGATGGGCTCATCGATAATTTTTAACTCGTGAAGCGGGACATATTTGGCATGCACATTAGCAAGTTCCATTAAATAAGTGGTTGTCAATTTATCTTCATCGTGATCTCCATGAGACGAGAACACAACGTTTGGATAAGTCGACTGCTTTAATGAATGATATGCATTAAAAATAGCACGGTGTAAAAGAAATGCTAATCGCTTTTCTTCTTGTTCATTCGGATCTTGCACATTGAAATGATCGCACACACGGCCGTTTACATGAAACAATTCTTTGATAAATGTAGGCGTATCAGCGTTCAGTTCCAGTAGTTTAATTTCAGAATCATGAACGACAAAATCAAGCCGTGAGATCACACTTTCCATATCCATTGTCTTAAGACGAATAAATGCCAAGCTTTCAGTTGGGAATCCAAGGGATAATAGGGTTTCATCATCAAGTGCACGCAGAAGCTGTGCTGTTTTAAAAAAAACATGACCAACCCGGTTAGCAGCTTGTTGAATTGCAAAAACGGTTTCCTTTGTTTCAAGCTTCACATCATACAACGCATATTCTGTGTCGTATAAATCATGCCAAAACGCATCAATGGATTGATAAAATCGTTGCCGTTTGGTATGCATCTGTTATCCTCCGAAGCCTCCTTTTGTACCTGTTCCAATTCCAGCTTTATACGTTTTATATGAACTGTCACTTCTTAGCAGATTTTTTGATTTGTAGTATTTCCCGCCATGATAATAAGACCTGCCATGAGCCGATGAATAATCATCACAATAATAAGTTTGTGTACCTTCATCCCAATCCCAATCACCGCATGAATCATCGTCAGGCTCTGGCGGCCTATTAGAACCACAGCCAATAAGTGACGTCATCATGACTGTTGTTAATACTCCAGCCATCATCTTTTTCGTTTTTGACATATCTTTTCCTCCTTAATACGAGACACCTGTTTCTTGGACATACAATACATATACTTGACGATCTTCATCAATTTCTGCCGAGTCGCGCTCCCATTCTTTTTGATTGTGATACGTATACACAGCTCCAATATACGAAAGCACTTCTAAATGTGTGCCAAACGTCTTTATTTCCACAAGCGGATAATCACGGTACGAATTAAATTCACGAATCTCCACTGTCAAATAATCGCTTACACCTTCTTTCTCTTGCTTTGGTGCATACTCATATTCATCCACATAGATAATATAGATATCATCTTCAATCGCAGATGAACGCTGTTTGTACGTAACGCCTTCTTTTACAAAGAATTCACATTCTCGGCGCGCAAGAATTTCATCTAATTCAATAGATTCATAATGATAAAGCGACACATATGTATCATTCACTTTTAATAAGCGGTACTCTAACAACCCTTCCATTTCACCTTCTCCTTTTTGTGACAATTTTGTGACCTATTATTCATTTATACGAGGTACCCCCTAAAAAGTTTCAATGATTTCAAAACTTCTCCAAAAAAGTCAGTCTTACTACTATTTTCTATGAAATTTGTATCAGTAGATAAATAGCTAAACCATTGACAATATACCTACAAGTATAACAGAATGAATTTGAAAGCCGCCTGCCATTTCTAATATTTTCACTTTCTCTTCTCTTTTAATTAAACCAATAGCTTATCTTTCTGCATCGGTTTTCTTGACCGGATATGGGAAGCATTTACGAAATTCTTCACATCGAATTTTCAACATATAAATAAATAGCCATAACGCAAATAAGTAGTTGCAGAATAAAAAAGTTTAGCTGTTAACAGCTAAACTTTTTTATTCCGGCTTTATGTTAGTAATTAACTCAAAACCGCCTGTATATGGATCAAATGAATATTCAAGCGCCATTTCGCCTCTTGATATTTTAAATAAATACTGACGCTTTGTCGGCAATCTGTCATTTTCATACACTTTTTCACTTTCTAGAAATTGCGTTAAAAGCAGCTGCTCTCTCTGCGCAATCATCTGCTTTGCTTCCTTATAGCTATAAAGCGGTAAGTTTTTTGTATAAATGACAGGCACAAAAACGAGTACGACAATCGAAACAGTAATAAACCCTTGTTTTGCTACACGCATGATGCGATTAGGCCGTCTCGATAATAAGATTGAGACAACTATTACAATTAATAGCGGTAAGATATAGAGTTCTACTGATGGAATATTAGCAAATGCTGGACGGTTTATACAAAGCGTAATCACTTCAATTGCTGCTACTAATACAAGAATAAAATAAACCACAGACTTCATTCACACCTCTACAATAACGTTTAATGACAGAGAATAATTAGTAATGATTCCCACTCATTGAAATTTCACTTTATTGTACCATATGAAATCGGCTGTTGTAGAATTATTTTACAAACTCGGTATAGTAAGATTTTTACGATGATGAATTGTTGTTCCTGCACAAGTTAATTTAGAGTTTTTAATGCTAAAGATTTACTACTTTGCTATTTGGGTTAACTTCCGCTTTTTTCTCTTTTTTACCTCTAATAACCGCCAGTATAATTGCAGCTGCCCATATAATTAAAATAAGAGCATAGACAACTATTTGTGTCACAGTTGTCGCTGATATTTGTAAAAGCGTGCGTGCATTAGTCAGAATAATAAATCCACCGACTAACGCTCCTAATAGATGAGCAGGAAGAAGGCGAACAAGCCACGCTGCAATTGGTGCTGCGATGATACCGCCAAGCATTAAGGCGGCAACCCAAAACCAGTTTACTTGCTCCCACCCCAGCGAAATCATAAAACCTAATGTAGCAGAGACAGCAATCGCAAATTCACTCGTATCAACTGTACCAATTACTTTACGTGCAGTTAAGCCTTTTTTCGCTAATAATACAGGAGTCGCAATCGGTCCCCATCCTCCTCCTCCCGTGGCATCTGCAAATCCTGCAATTAAACCAAGCGGAATGGATTGTTTAGCAGATAAAGACTTTGTTTCTTTTGCTTCGCTTGCTTTAAAAATAAATAAAAACCGAAATAATACGTAAATGCCAAGCAGCAACAAAAAGCCAGAGACATAAGGCTTAACCATATCCCCTGGTAAATTGCTTAAAAAACAAGCACCGGCAAAAGCACCAATGGACCCTGGAATAATTAAGCGCAAAACGGTTGATTTATCAACATTTCCAAATCTGATATGCGATACCCCCGATGCGGCTGTGGTCACTACTTCTGCCAGATGAACAGACGCAGATGCTACAGCTGGCGCAATGCCAAATGTTAATAATAACGTGGTGGATGTTACTCCGTACGCCATTCCCAATGATCCATCAATAAGTTGTGCAAAAAATCCGATAATTGCAAATATAATAAACTTTTTCATGGTGACCTCCTTGATTCTTCTTTTGATTAGAGACAAAAAGACTTCTAACAACTGTTAGAAGCCTTCGGTTGTCCGATCAGCTATTGCTTGATACAGGATAGTATATTCAAATGCTAATAAGATGGTTTTATTTCAACCCTAACTATTCCTAGTTGTTAACTTAATTTTTGCATTTTTTAATTTTTCATCGATCTTCCTTCTCCAACAAAAAAAGCCTTCTAAAGTTAGGAACTTTTTTATCGAACAACCGCTGCTTCAGCGTAAAAAATGCTCGTTCTCGTTCATCAGCATTTTTTCAGGAATGTAAAGCCGTTTCGGTTCATACACTTCTCGCTTTATCGATCCTTCATCATTTTTTCGGACCTTTTCCACCCACTTAGGATCGGCTATAAGAGCCGATTCAATTGTAACCATAGCTAGACCTGCCGCAATCGCTTTTTCAGCCTCGGCAGGTGTACATACATTTCCTCCGCTTATAATTGGCATTCGATGTTTTACATGCTTTAATATTGCTGGAACAAGAGAAACCTCCTCTTCGTTATGGCGTTTGGATTTAGCAAGTAAAGAGTCTGCTTCTAAATGAATATAATCAGCATTTTCATTGATCAACATATCAATCCATACCACTGCGTCCTCCATCATGATGCCTTGATAGCCGCTTTCTTCCGGCGTTAAGGCATAGCCAATTAAAAAAGGCTTGTTTGCACTATTTCGTACAACTTGTGAAACTTCTCTTATAACTTTCAATGAAAATGATAGACGTTGCTTCACATCTCCACCAAACCGGTCGATACGGTGATTTGCTTGTTTAGACGTAAATTGTTGCAGTAAATGACCATTCCCTCCTTCAATTTCTATTCCATCAAATCCTGCTTCAATAGCTCGCTCTGCGGCACGAGCAAAGGCATGAGAAACAAGGGAAATATGGTGGTCATTCATCTCGGTAGGCTTTTTTCCTTTTCGTCTATGGGCTAGTTGACTAGGGCCTATTGCTTCTTGGTGATCAGCTAAATAATCTGTACATAATCGCCCTCCATGAGATAACCTTAAGATCGTCTTCACTTTCATCTTACGGGCTATTTGATTAAGTTCATGGAGTCTGCGGATGACATTGTCCTTGTGAATTCCTAATTGCCCGTTTGCAATTTTGCCGTTTTCCATCACGTATGCTGGACCAAAAATAACAGTGCTCACACCTGACATTCGTTCACGATAAAATTTGATATCAGCATCAGATAACTCTCCGTTTTGATGAGAGGCATATGTAAGCAACGGACCCATCACAAGGCGATTTTTCATTTCCATCCCATGAATAAATTTGAAATGCTTAAATAGTTTTTCATAAGAAGAATTCAATGATTGCACACACCTTTTTTCATTAGCATACCCACCTCAGAACCGTTTACCCCCCCCGCTATGCTTATAACATCTTTTCTCTTTATGCAGAGCGTGTATTGCTATCGCTTGCTAGACTGTTCACTAATTTTTGCTTCCTGCTTTCTTTGTTCTCTGTGCTTGTCAATAAATATGGAGGTTAAGCATTTTTCTATTTTTGGCGTATTCTACGTTACAAAAATAGAAAATGTAAAAGGCATTTACTGAGGAAAATGAGAATATAAAAGATGTAGCAGAGAAAACACCATTTCGTTCGCTAGAAAGAGGTGCAAGATGAAAGCTGATGGCGTATTTGAAGGCGGAGGAGTAAGAGGAATTGCTTTTACTGGAGCAGTTCAAGCGATGGAAGAACATAATGTCGAATGGGAAAGACTCGCTGGAACTTCTGCAGGAGCTATCATCGCCGCTTTACTGGCAAGCGGCTACAAAAGCAGCGAAATTAGAAAAAAACTTCAAGTAATAGATTACTCAAAGTTTCGAAGCAAGACACTTTTAAACAGAATCCCGTTCATTGGAAGCTTTCTAGAACTCATTATTCATCTCGGCATTTATAAAAATAATTATTTAGAAGCTTGGATGGATTCACTTCTTTCAGAAAAAAACATTCATACATTTGCAGATTTACCAGCTGAAAAATTAAAGATTATTGCCTCTGATATTTCAAATGGTGAAATGCTTATTTTTCCAGATGACCTTCCGCACTATGGCATGTCTGCACATGATGTTAAAATTTCAACAGCTGTTATGATGAGCGCATCCATTCCATTTTTTTATCGGCCAGTCATTTGGAAATCAAACAAGAAGAAAAAATCATACATCTTAGACGGCGGATTGCTAAGTAACTTTCCAATTTGGTTATTTGATACGGATGAACCTAAATTCCCGACATTTGGATTTCGGTTTGTAAAGGAAACAATCAATGCAGGAGCTGTGATTCCAACTCCCTTTCACCTTTTCAAAAACATTTTTAAAACGATGATGCAAGCTCATGATTTACGACATATTAACAAAGAAACGAAAGAGAGAACCATTCAAATTCCCACAGGAACGATTACAGCAACTGATTTTGAATTAAATAAAGAAGAATTTCATTTTCTTTATCAGTCAGGATATGATGCTGCTAAAGCATTTTTATCGACTTGGAGCTTTGAACAACATAAAGCTAACAGGAAAGAGAGAATGGTGCATAAATAAACAGACGTTACTTTCGTTCAGAAATTCATAATCGCTATTTGCAAAACGATCTTCATTGATGTTCCTTTTCGCCTGTGAACTCAATGAAGATCGCTTAATTTCTATGTGATGAACGGGGTCGATGTTAATCTCCTCAGTTTATTTTTCGAGCATTTTTTACCGGATAAAACACAAATTCACCTTTGCCAATTACATCCTCTATATCAATCATTCCTAAACCATTTCGGCTGTCCATGCTGTACAAACGATTATCACCCATTACAAATAAGTGATCGTCAGGGATTTGGATAGGCCCGAAATCACCTGTCAATTCCATTTCTAAATAATTTGCTGCTTGACGATTTCGCTTTAAGTAAGGTTCTGCTACTTTTTCATTATCAATAAAAAGTTCATCATTTTTCATTTCAATTTTTTCACCAGGCAAGCCAATTACCCGCTTTACATAATGCTTTTCCTGACCATCGCCTTGGATAATAATAATATCGCCTCGAACAATGTCATGAATTGAATACGATAGTTTGTTAACAACTAATCGTTCGCCATTGTGTAAGGTCGGATTCATCGAAGCGCCTTTTACAATGTAAGGTGAAAATAAAAACGTACGAATAATAAATATAATGCCGAGTATAAATAAAATTGATTTAAACACACTGCGCAGTTGATCACTTGTTGTTTTTTGAGTAGCCACTGTTTAACTCTCCTTTTAAAGAGTAACTCACCCAAACAAGACGGGCAATAAGACTCATATGTCATTAACGTTTTCATTGTCGTCTAAAAACTTATTCCTATTTAACCATATACAGAACCGTAATACCATTATTTACAACTATTTCAATAATAAGCCTTTATGTTTATCGAAAAATTTACAAACCATGTCTAATTTATAAGTGAAAAAAGAACCTCTAACCTAACGTTAGAGGCTTACATTACGCAAGTTTCGTCTTTACGTCATGTATTATACCACTAAGTGTTTTGAATGGGTCAACCCTTTATGTAAATTTTATGTAAATTTATGAAATTTCTATTCAATGATGAGCGATATTTATAGTTGTTCTGAAATGAAGCCTTTTAACCCGTCTATAAAAAGCATTCATTATCATCTTCATGTATAAATCGTCTAAAACGTTAGAAGCTATTTAACAATAGAAGAAATCGGATTTTAATAAAGGGGACTTGAAGATGAAGAAATATGCATTATGTATTCTGATCGTTCTTTACTCTTTCTTTAACCATTTTACAATTGCAGATGCCAAAGAGCCGCGCTTTCAATACAGATATAACTACACAGAGCTTCAGCAGTTTTTAAATATGAGCAAGGCTGAATTTAAGAAAGAATGGCATGATGGTAAAACAATTGCTCAAATGGCTGAAAAACGAAAAATCGACGAACAACAGCTTCTTCTTTATTTAGCTGACGAACAGTTTAAACAATTAGACAGCGCTTTGAAGGAAGGCGAAATCGATAAGCCTTTTTATTACGATTATACAATGACGTTAATGCGTGATAACATTTTATCTTTTATTCATACAAATGCTCATAAATCCCAAACAAAAAAACAGGATAAACCAATTAAAACACTAGCGGGTCAAACTCGGAATTGGCGAGGAAAAATAGAATTTTTAAAGGAAGATGGAGAAGTTAAAAGCTATACAACCGTTCAGCCCATAAAAAAAGAAAACAGTGAAAAATTACTATCTGTTGATACCGTTTTAAGCAACAATTTAAAAGCTTATGATGTAAAAGATAGCAGTCAAGTTACAGAAGATATTACGTTTGCAATGATTGAAGTAACGTGGAAAGAAGAAGGACAAAAGCGGACTGAAACGATTGTAGCTAGAAGTGTAAAGTGATAAAAAGGCAGCGTTATACGCATAACACTGCCTTTTTTTAATATATTCGTTCAATTTCTTCCACTAAAATTGAAATCGCATCCGTTTTAGTTGCTTCACGCATCGTGCGCTTCATTGTGCTTGCTTGCTGCTGCAAACTATTCACTTCTTTTAAGAAAACCTCTTTTGTCAATTCTTCTTCCTCTACTACGAGACAATAGCCTTTTTTCTTAAAAGACTTTGCATTTAAAATTTGATCTCCTCGGCTTTGTGCTTTTGATAAAGGAATAATCATCATTGGCTTATGGAGTGCCAAAAACTCAAAAATAGCATTAGAGCCGCCTCGTGTCACTACATAATCCGTTGCAGCCAGTACGTCCGGAAGCTGTTCATTTACATATTCAAGCTGACGGTATCCAGGTTTATTCTCTAGGTTTGGATCAATGTTTCCTTTTCCACATAAATGCACAATTTGAAATTTCTTTTGCAGTTCCGGAAGTGCCTCTCGTACAACCTCGTTAATTCGGCGCGCACCTAAACTGCCGCCCATCACCGTTAAAATTGGGCGCTTGTCGTAAAAGCGTAACCAGCTTTCGCCATCACTTGCTTTTCCATGGAACAGTTCTTTTCGAATTGGTGATCCCACTACACGCACTTTTTCTTTTGGAAAATGATTAGCTGCTTCATCAAATGAGGTAAAAATCTTTGTAGCAAAACGCTGGGCAATTTTATTTGCAAGTCCTGGTGTTAAATCACTTTCATGAATAAAAACAGGAATATTAAGTGATTTAGCCGCCATAATAACAGGCACTGTCACGAAACCGCCTTTAGAAAACACAAGAGACGGCTTCAGTTTTTTTAAAATTCTTCTGGCATCGCCCACACCTTTAACCACACGAAATACATCTTTTACATTTTCCATATCTACATAACGTCGAAGCTTCCCGCTTGAAATTGGATAATATGAAATGTTTAAATTCGTAATTAGCTCTTTTTCAATTCCTTTATGAGAACCGACATAATGGATATCCCATTTTTCGTTGTCTAGCTCTTTCATAATCGCAATATTGGGCGTAACGTGCCCTGCCGTTCCACCGCCTGTGAAAACGATAACCTTCTTACTCATTTTTTCTTCCTCTCTTTATCTCGCTTACACGAGCAAATCACTCGAAAAGCTCTATTTGTACGGTTAGCAATAGGTATTCCCTTCGCTTTTTCATCATTATTGCACAAAACAATCAATATTTATCGTGCAAAACTGAACGTGTCTATTATAGCATTTTCTTTTTATATATACCCTCAAAAACTGAAAAGCATGACTAAAATCGTTCTTTTTACATGATACAATAGGTTAGTTGAATCAATACTTTTAATCTATACATATAATTAATGCTTTACGAAGGGATGAGATGAAAATAGGTGATGTAAAAGGAAGCCTTGTCGATAATCAGACTCGCTGTACTCATTACCATTCTAAAAAGGATATTATTGCGATAAAATTTTATTGTTGCAAGACTTATTATCCCTGTTATAAATGCCATGAAGAACATGCTAATCATTCGATACGAAGATGGCCTAAATCTTTATTCAACCAACAAGCAATCCTTTGCGGAGCTTGTAAGACTGAATTAACGATTGAACAATACCTGTCTTGTCATTCTAGCTGTCCTGTATGCCATTCTTCTTTTAATCCCGGTTGTAGTTCACATACACATATTTATTTTGAAGGCTGATAACCTTATCTTTTGTATATAAAAAAGCTGAACAAATCGTTCAGCTTTTTAAAATAAGTCTTCGCTCACTTGAACAATGGATGATAACAAGCCAGGAAACAGCTCATCTAACTCTTTTCTTCTTATTGAATAGAAATGCTGTGTTCCTTCTATTCGAACTTTAATGATCCCTGCTTCGCGCAATACTTTAAAGTGATGAGATAATGTCGACTTTGAGACATTTAGATTTTGATAATATGAACAATGATTCTCCTTTCGTTTCTCTAAACATTGTACAATCCGCAAGCGGTTAGGGTCACTTAATGCATGTAAAACAGCCGTTAAGCAAATTTCTGATTGGGGTGGTTGATATGGGATTCTCATATGTAAAATGTATCATATCTCATGTGCCGCATCAATGTTCGACAAATTTAGAACCATAATACTTGCATGTCTATTTTAGTGATGTTATATTTTCATTGTTCGATAATATCCGAACTTTAATTTTACCATCAATTCAACAACGATCGCACCGATAGTAATAATTGAAAACAAAGTAAAGATGCAATCAATAAAGGCATCTTCATTTCCCACTCATTATTAGTTCAGACCCGCCGGATGTGAAGATTACATAGATGTTTCTGTATGATACGACAGCGTTTGTGTTCTCATGTTCACACCTTGATGGGATAGATTAGCTCAATAGGAGGAACCATGTATGATTACGATTCAAGCTCATATGAAAGTAAACCCAGCAAAAAGAGAAGAGTTTCTAGAGAAAGTACAAGAATTAATCACCCATTCACAAGCTGAAGAAGGAAACGTCAGTTATCAGCTATTTGAAGATTCATTTTCACCAAATTCATTCGCAATGCTTGAAGAATGGAAAGATGAAACAGCTATTCAGCTACACAATCAATCTGCGCACTTCGTATCTTTCATTAAATTTGCAAAAGATGGTGTTCTTATTGAACCATTGCAAGCAAAAACATTTCCATCAGTTTAAAAATGAAAAACATGAGGGAATTTGATTTCTTCCATAAGCATCTATATACCCTGAAATACAGTAAATGGTTGAAAATCAAGAGCTTAAGTTTAGCTAATATTTACGTTTTAAGGAGACGATGAACCTGCTCATCGTTTCTTTTTTTGTATCTTTTTTCAAATAATTATGAATATAATAAAGGTATGACTTTCTAACAGGGTGGTTATATCAATGATTATTTCAACCGTAATTGAGGTTGGTACATTTGTTTTGTTGTTTTTGTCATTTATGCTTTTATTTTGGAGCATTAGGCAGCCAAAAGCATGGAAAATAATTTTGCTTTCTATTCTTTTTCTCTTATTTTCTTCCCCTCTTGCTTATCTCATCTATGATGATCACACACAAAATTATCTGGATGCGAATATCGGACTTGGGCTAGCTTACTTACTCACGTGGTTTATTACAGGAATAATTATTCTTACAGCCTTGTTCCGCTTTATTTCCCTCAGGCGACACCATTGATTAAGAAAAGTGGTTTTACTTTTTAGTAAAGTAAAACCACTTTTTTTAATCAAATCAATCAGTCGCTTTGTTACTATCCATGAATAGTTGTGTTTGATTTGTGTACGATAATAACTGAACAATTTGACTACATATAACTGTAGACTAAAAAGGAGTGATGTAAAGTGAAACGATTATTTGCAATAGTGTTAGCAATCATGTTGCTCGCATTAAGCCGTTCATTAGTATTCGCTGCTGAAACACCAGCGCCAGCACCTAATGCAGACAAAAAATCTGAAGATGCAGAGGTTCGGATGATCCATGCTTCTCCAGATGCACCGTCTGTTGATGTGTTTATGAACGATGAAGCTGTTTCAGAAGGAGCAAATTTTAAAGATGTGACAGATTTTATATCTGTACAAGCCGGTTCTCACGAAATTGAAATTTACGAAGTCGGCACAAAAGGAACAAAAAATCCAGTGCTTAAAGCAACACTTGTCGTTGAGAGCGGTCAATCTTATACAGTTGCTGCCGTTAATAAAGCAGCAAACCTTGAATTAAAAGCGTTCACCAATAATACGCAAGGAACAGCCGATAAAGCAAACTTACGTGTAGGTCACTTTTCTCCGGACGCTCCAACTGTCAATGTCGGTCCAAAAGGAGCTGCTCCATTGTTCACTAACTTATCCTTTAAAGATATTTCAGATTATCAGGCTTTAGCACCTGGCTCCTATGATTTATCAATTAGTGCAACAGATGGCAAAGAAGTGCTTGCCTTACCCGGAATAAAAGTAGACTCAAATAAAAACTATACAGTGCTTGCTGTGAATACTGCGGATAAATTAGAAACAATTATCTTACAGGATAATAAATAAGAATTCGTTCATCTCTCCAAATAAAAGGTGATTCAAAAGCACAGTGGCTCTCAATCACCTTTTTCCTCCTTGTTTTTATCCATACATAGAACCAATCATTTGTAATCTTACTCCTTTTAAAAATTGTTCAATATATACCTCTTTTTTATGTGTATATTTCTCTATATCATTCCAAAACTTACTAGAGAGTTCTTTTTTAACTTTTGCGTACTGATTTTTACTCATTGCGTTTTTACGTAAATAGTCACGAAAAGAAATCCTTTCGTCCCAATACGATGAGTGTAATACGGTTACATAGATATGAGCTCTTCTAACATTTATTGGCACATGAAGCTGTTCTTGTTTTTTTGTCATTCTGTGTGGGTAGTGATGCGTAGGAACACTTTCCTTTAATAAAATAAAAACGCCTGTTTCTTCTACATATATATGGCTTTCATTTTGTAAAATTTTAATAACTTCTTTCATATCTTCTTTTCGACTCACACCGATCATGACATCAACAATGGGTGTAGCAGCCAACTGTGGCACAGCTGTACTCCCTATATGCTCAATTTCTAATGAAAAATCTTTCAACGTTGAATAAAGCTTTTCTTTTTCAAGTTTATATAGAAGAGACCACTTTGTTTCATATTGAACAATCTCAACCATGACAACTGCCACCTCTCTGCTTGTTTTCTACTACTTTACCATTATCTCTGTTAAAAATAAAGAATTTTCTAACAATTAATATATATAAGTATTATTGAATATTATTCATTGTTTGATAACGATTTCTTAAATAACAAAAACGTAGATTCTGCTTTTTAATCTCTCAAAATACTGAATAATATTTGTTCTCTTTTGCTAAATACTTTCATTTAGTTAGGTCAAATGCATTATACAATTGATTTTCGACATATAGTATCATGGATAATAAAGGTAGCTTAAGATAAATGTAGATTTAGCTTAAAATTTTGGATAAGTTGCCGATATATGCTATGAATACTAATCATTTGTGGCGAAATATGTAAAATGCAAGGAGGAAAAAATGAATAAAAAACAAATTATGTACACAGTTTGCTCCACTGCTGCGTTAGGATCTTCAATGCTTCTTTATAATCTTGAAGCAGAGGCTGCCCAATCAGCTACTGTGACAGCAACATCCCTTAATGTACGCTCACTTCCAAGTACAAATGGTGCGATCATGGGCAAAGTGTATAAAGGCAATACAGTAAACATATTAGCTGAACAACAAGGATGGTCTAAGATTCAATACAAAGGAAAAGAAGCTTGGATTTCATCTCAATACATAAAAAAAGGACAAACAGACACTTCTACATCGACAAACTCAGTATCAAAAACAGCGACGGTTAATGCCACTTCGTTAAACGTGCGCGCTTCTGCCAGCACTTCGGCTTCAATCGTCACGAACTTGCCGCGCAATGCGAAAGTGACCGTGATTAAAGAAAATGGTAGCTGGTCGCAAATTAAAACAGCTGACGGCAAAACCGGCTGGGTTGCTAATCGTTACTTGAAAGAAATCAACAATTCTTCATCTAATAATACTAATAACACGGGCAACTCTGTTTCCAAACAAGCGACGGTTAATGCCACTTCGTTAAACGTGCGCGCTTCTGCCAGCACTTCCGCTTCAATCGTCACGAACTTGCCGCGCAACGCAAAAGTGACAGTCATTAAAGAAAANCGCAAATTAAAACAGCTGACGGCAAAACCGGCTGGGTTGCTAATCGTTACTTGAAAGAAATCAACAATTCTTCATCTAATAACACGGGTAACTCTGTTTCCAAACAAGCGACGGTTAATGCCACTTCGTTAAACGTGCGCGCTTCTGCCAGCACTTCCGCTTCAATCGTCACGAACTTGCCGCGCAACGCAAAAGTGACAGTCATTAAAGAAAATGGTAGCTGGTCGCAAATTAAAACAGCTGACGGCAAAACCGGCTGGGTYGCTAATCGTTACTTGAAAGAAATCAACAATTCTTCATCTAATAATACTAATAACACGGGCAACTCTGTTTCCAAACAAGCGACGGTTAATGCCACTTCGTTAAACGTGCGCGCTTCTGCCAGCACTTCCGCTTCAATCGTCACGAACTTGCCGCGCAACGCAAAAGTGACAGTCATTAAAGAAAACGGCGACTGGTCGCAAATCAAAACAGCTGACGGCAAAACCGGCTGGGTTGCTAATCGTTACTTGAAAGAAATCAACAATTCTTCATCTAATAACACGGGTAACTCTGTTTCCAAACAAGCGACGGTTAATGCCACTTCGTTAAACGTGCGCGCTTCTGCCAGCACTTCCGCTTCAATCGTCACGAACTTGCCGCGCAACGCAAAAGTGACAGTCATTAAAGAAAACGGCGACTGGTCGCAAATTAAAACAGCTGACGGCAAAACCGGCTGGGTTGCTAATCGTTACTTGAAAGAAATCAACAATTCTTCATCTAATAATACTAATAACACGGGCAACTCTGTTTCCAAACAAGCGACGGTTAATGCCACTTCGTTAAACGTGCGCGCTTCTGCCAGCACTTCCGCTTCAATCGTCACGAACTTGCCGCGCAACGCAAAAGTGACAGTCATTAAAGAAAATGGTAGCTGGTCGCAAATTAAAACAGCTGACGGCAAAACCGGCTGGGTTGCTAATCGTTACTTGAAAGAAATCAACAATTCTTCATCTAATAATACTAATAACACGGGTAACTCTGTTTCCAAACAAGCGACGGTTAATGCCACTTCGTTAAACGTGCGCGCTTCTGCCAGCACTTCGGCTTCAATCGTCACGAACTTGCCGCGCAACGCAAAAGTGACAGTCATTAAAGAAAATGGTAGCTGGTCGCAAATTAAAACAGCTGACGGCAAAACCGGCTGGGTCGCTAATCGTTACTTAAAAGTTGATAATGGTCAAAATAATTCAGGCGGATCTGTAACAAACGAGACAATTAAAATTACGAAAAATGCAAATATCCGTAAAGAACCTAGTTTAAATGCTGCTATCATTCGTGTAGCAAAAGCTGGTGAAACGTTTAAGAAAATCGGTGAATCAAACGGATGGGTTAAATTGCAATACTCTGCTTCTCAAACAGCGTGGGTATCGAAAGGATTAACAGCTCCTTCATTGTCGACAACACCAGGAGATTTATCGAACTCTTCTTCTGTATTAGAGAAAAAAATCATTGTCATTGATCCTGGACACGGTGGCCATGATTCTGGTGCAGTTGGCCATGATCACTCTGAAAAAGACTTAATACTGATCACAGCTAAATTAGTTGCTGCTCAACTTCAAAATGCAGGTGCAACAGTCATTATGACAAGGTCAGATGATACATTTATTTCATTAGATGGCCGAACAAAAATTAGTAATGCCAGCGAAGCTGATGCTTTTATTAGCATTCACTACAACTCTGGCGGCGGGTCTGCAAGCGGCGTAGAGACCTATTATTATAGTGCATCAAGAGACAAAGAATTAGCTAAATATATCCAACAAAGTGTCATTCAACACACTAATATGAAAGATCGAGGCGTTCGTCAAGCTAATTTCTATGTGTTGAAACACAATAATAAACGTTCTGTATTACTTGAGTTAGGTTTTATTTCAAATTCTACAGAAGAAGATCGCTTGGCTACAGATCAATACCAGCAACAAGTGTCTAAAGGTATTTTTGAAGGACTTGTCCGTTATTTTGATGCAATTAACTAACAAGAAAAAAGCCCTCATTTTGAGGGCTTTTTTGTTACCAGCTAGCTTTTTTCACACCGGGTATTTGTCCTTTATATGCCAATTCTCGAAAAGCAATACGTGACATTTCAAATTTGCGTAAATATCCTCTTGGACGCCCTGTCACTCGACAACGATGATTTAATCGTGTCGGAGAAGCGTCACGAGGTAACTTTTGAAGTGCCTCATAGTCCCCTTTCTCTTTTAATTCCTGCCGAATCGCTGCATATTTTTCAACTATTGCTTGGCGTTTTTGTTCCTTTATAACTTTCGATTTTTTAGCCAACTGAAGATTCATCCTTTCTTAATTTTTATTTTGCGTGAAGATATCAATACATCACAAAACGAAGTCATTACGATTTAATTTTCATCATTACTGATTAATTTATATTGAAACATACTTCTGCCAACTATTCAATGAAAGTGGCCTGTAAACATTATCTTTAATGCGATATCTACTGAAACTCATCTAATGATCAGTAGAGATGAACCCCTTTCTCATTAGAAGTTCCACTTATTAATTCGCCTAAAAAATTACAATTTTTAGGTATAATTTATAGATACAGAAAATATTTCAATAATATTACAGTTCATTTACATGTTAATAACTTCGACAAAATCAGAGAAATAGTAGTATATAATCGTTATAGAAATTCCAAAAATAATATTTATTATTCTAAAAGTAAAGGTGATTAAAATGAAATCGACTGGTATTGTAAGAAAAGTAGACGACTTAGGTCGTATCGTTATTCCTAAAGAATTAAGACGTGTGCTTGAGATAGATGTAAAAGATCCTGTAGAAATCTTCGTTGAAACAGATCGCATCATCTTAAAGAAATACGAGCCAAATGGTGCCTGTGCAATAACAGGTGAAGTTTCTTCTGACAACGTAACGTTAGCAGATGGCAAGCTTACTTTAAGCCGTGAAGGCATGGAACTTTTACTCGAAGAATTAAAACAACGTAACTTTTAATATACGGCAACCGACCTTCTTGTCGGTTGCTTTTTTTTTCACTTCACCTGGCAATGATCTTCCATTTTTTGACCAATAAAGAAAGCCGCTGCAATCAAGCGGCTTTCTTTATTATTTGATAACCCCAAACGTATTCAAATACACGATGATAATTACAACAGGAATAATATAACGAAGAAGCATAATCCAGCCTTTAAACAAATATTTTGCCTTTTCAGATCCAGATGTAAATTCTTCAAATACTTCTTGTTTGTTCATTCTAAATGACACAAAAAATGAAATAAGCAAAGCGCCAAATGGCATTAACAGATTGATGGTTAAATAATCTAATGCATCAAATAAAATCTTTCCACCAAACGTCACATCAGACAGAATACCAAATGATAGTGTTGATGGAATTCCGACGAAAAAGATTAGTATTCCCATAACCCAAGTTACCTTTACGCGCTTTTCAGTCGCTCCTTTTGTCACAGCTGCCACAATATTTTCAAGAAGTGAGAAAGCAGATGTTAATGTTGCAAATAAGAACAACGCTAAAAATACGGTTAAAAACAAGCCGCCAAAAGGAATTTGTTCAAATACTGCCGGCAACACATTAAATAATAATCCTGGACCTGCCGTTGGTTCAAGCCCGATTGAAAACACAGCTGGGAAAATAGCCAGTCCGGCGAACAAAGATACTAAAATGTTTAACAGTGCAATCCAGCTACCAGAACGCGGTAAGCTTTCTTCTTTGCTTAAGTACGAACTATACGTTACCATAATAGAAATCCCAATACTAATCGCGAAGAAAGACTGCCCCATTGCATATAAAATGCTTTCAGAAGTAATCTTTGAAAAATCTGGTTTTAAGAAGAATGATACACCTTCCATCGCACCATCAAGCGTTAAAGAACGAATAATCAGAACGATAAATAAAATAAACAAAGACGGAAACATATATTTATTCGCTTTTTCAATGCCATTTTGAATACCTTTAGCAACTACTATAATTGTAACTGCAATAAAAATAAATTGTGCAATAACAGGTGATACCGGTTTTGAAATCGTATCTGCAAACAACGTCCCATAATCATTCGTTGAACCAATAAGCTGATTTGTTGCACTTCGATATATATAAAGAATAATCCAGCCGCCAACAACACTGTAAAATGATAAAATAATAAAGCTAGTAATGACACCGAGGCGTCCAATCCATACCCATCTTGATTTTGGCGCTATTTGCTTATAAGCTGAAATGGCGTCTTTTTGTGTACTGCGGCCAATAACAAATTCA
This sequence comes from Priestia megaterium, assembly GCA_008180335.1. GTDB lineage: Bacteria > Bacillota > Bacilli > Bacillales > Bacillaceae_H > Priestia > Priestia megaterium_B. The sequence goes on along the minus strand of VTEF01000002.1, from coordinate 631,364 downwards.
GCAAGCAAAAGCGGTAAGCCAATTAGTACTGTAAATAATAAAAATAGTAAAAAGAATGCGCCTCCCCCGCTTGTTCCAGCAACGTAAGGGAACTTCCAAATTGCTCCAATCCCAACAGCTGAACCAGCTGCAGCCATAATAAAACCTAACTTTGAAGTCCATTGATTCGTTTGATTCATCTCGCTGTCTCTTTCCCTTCTTTTCTAAATTTCTTCAACAAAAAAACTGGCCTAACGTCTCTTAATACAAGAGACGTTAGGCCAGTTGACCTCCGCGGTACCACTCTTTTTGATTCACTATGAATCCTCTTTAATTGCACACGATGTACATACCTGATAACGGAGGTTAATCGTTAAGATATAGTAAGAACTTGCTTATTGTTCTATTCCACCTTAAAGCTCATGGGCGAGTTCAAGAAATTATTATACTGTTTCACACCAACCAACAGCTCTCTGATCTAATAAAGATTCTTTACTACTCCCATTCAACGCAATCATAATGTTGAATTATTCAGTCATTTTTGTTTAGAAATTTGTGATACACGTATCATAAGGCTTTTTTAATATAGTGTCAACCACTTTTCTTCATTTCATCCTATATTTCTACAAAATTCGTCATTTTTTACTTATTCTATTGGTTTGTTTTTGTTTTATTTCTAATAATGATATACTAATTAATTGAAAAAAATACACATTCTAGGAGTGATAAAATGAAGCAATCAGATCGTTTACTTCAGCACTTTTTAGCACATCGACATGTGACCCATGCACTAATTGAAAAAATTCAAGAAAGTGATTACGATTACAAACCTACACCAACTTCAATGTCTGTTTATAAGCTTGTTACCCACATGCTAACTTCATTTTATAGGTTTGCATTAACGGTTAAAACTGGCGACATTTCACCCTTTGAGCAGCAATTGGATGTCGAAAACAAAAACTTAATTGAACTTTCAACGCACTATACTGAAAAAATAAAAGAAATAATTTCATCAATAACTAATAAAGAGTTAAACCATGTGGTTGATGCAACAGCTGTATTCGGCAAAAAAATCCCTGCTGCTCAATTATTGCAAATGGCATTAGATCATGAAATTCATCATAAAGGAAATCTCTTTGTCTATGTTCGTGAGCTAGGTCATACTGAACTACCTTTCTATATAGACAGAAGTTAATTGCAAAAAGCGCTTAAATGTGTTTCAAAAGATTTAAGCGCTTTTATTTATTTTTTATAAAGAAAGCGTTTTTTATTTTGTCGGCAAAAAGTTTATAATTATGTTATAATTCCGATAATACAGTATACTATCTAACCATAGAAAAACTACCATGTAAACCATTCAACTGCTTTCCTACACTATTTTACAAGGAGGACGCATCGTATGAATCGTACTTTACATCATTCATTAGGTAGTGCTTATCGGTCCTTTATTTCTTCATTCGGAGGAAGTGTCATGAATTTACTTTCTCCTCAAACAGGGGAATTCATTTTAGATGTTGGATGTGGCAGCGGAGATATCGCTGGACAACTAGCTAAACTTGGTGTACAAGTTATCGGTATTGACCAATCTGAAAACATGATTGATCAAGCCAAGCATAAATATCCTGCTCTTCATTTTGAACAAATGAATGCGTTAGACTTACCTTATCATGAACAATTTGATACCATCTTTTCAAATGACACACTTCATTTAATTCAGCCCCCTCACCTCGTTGTTCAAAACATCTATCGTGCATTAAAACCAGGTGGTAGATTTGTTGCAGAGTTTAGCGGTAAAAATCACGTTCTCCGGATCATCACCGAAGTATTGCGACAGCTGGATATCTTTAATATTCCCTATAAAAACAACAGCTTCCCTTGGTATTTCCCAACAGTTGGAGAATACTCTACTTTGTTAGAGCAATCTCAATTTTACGTTACAACTGCCATTCATTTTGAACGCCCTGTTTTGCTTCCAGGTGAGGATGGTCTGCGCAATTGGCTGGATTCATTTGCAACGCCCTTGTTTCAAGGCTTAACAACTGAAACAAAACATGTCATTATGACAAGAGTAGAAGATCGATTAAAAGAAGAGCTTTACGAAAAAGATGGATGGATTGCGCATTTTAAACAACTTCGAATTCATGCGATAAAAACAGAACATTAACGTTTCCACATAAAAAGGACATGGTTTTGCATGTCCTTTTCATTGTAATGACAACGTTCGTGTCATTTAAACACACCCGCTTTATTAAAGCGTAATATATATCCTTTTCCGCGAATAACTTCAATCGTTATCTTATTCCCTACTTTTTTCCGCACTCGATACATAAGCGAATTTAATTCTTCAGCACTCACAAAGAGCTCATCATCAGATGTAACTCGTTCTGGCCAAATATGCTTCTTCAACGTTTCTTTAGAAACAAAGGTATCGTGAGTTTGCAATAGATAAGATAGGCAAGCATATTCTTTATCTGATAAAACATATACTTCATCTTCGACTTTGACCTTCTGTAAAATAGGATCAAGTGTGAAATAATTTTGAGAATCTAATTGCTTAACAAGAGGGCCCAGTTCCAGTGTAGCATCCATGTCTTCCGTCATAAAAGTTAAAACCGCTGTTTCGTTCGCGATTGAAATGCAATCATTATTTTTTAACGCATACGGTTTGTTAGGAAGTAATCTTTCGCCATTTATCTTTGTGCCGTGCTTGCTGTTTAAATCAATAATGCAATAAGCGTCTTGCTCGTATACAAGCTTAAAATGCTTACGAGAAATGTATGCGCTCTGAAATGCCAAATCTGGCAACCACCCTTCTCCTTTACGTCCAATAATGAACGGTGAAGTCTGTGGAAGAGGTATTGAAGTTCCGCTATGAAAAGGAGCGCCCTGTTGAATGATAAATGTACTATTCATATTCATCACTCCTTTTGTTATTTGAATTTTCTTACTCTTATTATGTAATTATAATTGTTTGTTTATTGAGATTTAGGCTTGCTTTCGATACTATCTAATTACCGTTCTTTTTATAATATATGGTAATCATGCACAAGTAAACCTCTACTTATCATTATAAGTGCATCGTCATATTTTGCTCTGTTAATATATTTTAAAAATTACTTAGTTGATTTAGTGTGCATAATTGTGATGAACTTCACAACATAAGTCTAAATAAATAGTGTTTCCATGACACTTATTCATCATAGGAAATAATATTGGAGGAAAACCAATGAACCGTTTGACAAAAGAGAAAGAAATTCAAGCGATTAAACGACGTGTTGCATTATTTTTATTAATTATTGGATCATTTCTGCTAACTGGTATAAGCTATAGTATCTATTGGTTTACAATGTTAGCTTTACATAAACATTCTTAAATAACATGAATATAACCAGCTGGCTCTAAGCCCTGTTTAAGCTCGTAAGTCCGTTGATCCACTATAACATGAAAAGACATGGTGCAAAAACCATGTCTTTTCATCTATTCTTTCCCAGATATACCTGCTGATTCAAATGTTGCCATGTTTTTAATCATTAAACTAGCTGATTGCAGCAAAGGAAACGCAATTGCCGCTCCGCTTCCTTCTCCTAACCTTAGCTGCAAATTCAGTAATGGCTCTTTATTAAGCAGCTTCATTGCACGAATATGGCCGGGCTCTACTGATTGATGACTAGCAAACATGTAATGCTGTGCATTTCCATTCATTTCTGTTGCAAGTAACGCGGCAATGGTACAGATGAAGCCATCAACTAAAATTGGAATTCGATTAGTTGCTGCCGCAAGCATCGCACCTGTCATCGCTGCAATTTCAAAACCACCAATTTTACTAATAATATCAATCGGGTCTTGAGGGTTAATTTGCCGTGCTTGTAAAGCACGTTCAATTACTTTCGTTTTGTGATACATTTGGTCATCGGAAATTCCTGTTCCACTACCAACTAATTTTTCAACTTTTTCTCCAGTTAATACTGCTAGAATAGATGTGCTAGAAGTTGTATTCCCAATTCCCATTTCACCTACAATTAAACATTTGATGCCCTTTTGAATTAGACGCTCGGCTTCTTCAAAACCAATTTGAATAGCAGCTTCTGCTTCTTCTCTCGTCATAGCGTCTGCTTTACAAAAGTTTTGTGTCCCATTGCGAATTTTTCGTTGGCGTAAAAAGTCATGAGAAAGGTTACTCGCCACTCCGACATCGACAATCTCAAAATAGGCATTAATTTGTTCGCTAAACACATTAATCGCAGCTCCTCCATTTAAGAAATTAACTACCATTTGTGCAGTAACATCTTGCGGAAAAGCAGAAACCCCTTCTTCGACAACACCATGATCTGCAGCAAATACTAATACACCAGGCGGCGTTACAGTAGGAAACACTTTACCTGTTATAGCAGCTAACTGAATCGCTACTTCTTCTAAACGGCCAAGACTCCCTTGCGGCTTTGTTAATGTGTCAATATACGTTTTTGCTTGTTGAGCTACCGCTTTATGCAGCGGAGAAATTTTAAACTGTGCCACTCTTTATGTACACTCCTCTTTTATGCGCTTAATCAGAACTGCTCACCGTTTAATGTATCAAACTCGACAGGTTTTTGGCTATTCTTTTTTTACATGCGATGATATGGCTAGCTTGGATTGAGTAGGTTTTGTTATACTAGAAGAAGTGTTTGTTTTTAGGGTGCGTATAAGTAATAGAGAGAGGAAAGATATGTATGCCTAAACAACATAGAAAAGAAAAAGCAGGCCGGCTCATTTACCGGTATATTATGATGTTAATCGGCGCTTCATTAGCTGCCATTAGCATTGAGTTATTTTTAGTTCCAAACTCGATCATTGACGGAGGAATTATCGGCATTTCATTAATTTTAGTTTATTTAACAAAATTACCTTTTGGCGTCCTCATTGTTCTCTTCAACATTCCGTTTTTATATGCAGGTTATAAACACATTGGACGTAACTTCTGCTTTTCATCAATGTTTGCAGTTGTTGCTTTATCGATTGTGGAATCACAACTTCATCATATTTCAGCTGTTACATCAGAGCCGCTGCTCGCTACGGTCTTTGGAGGATTATTACTTGGAACTGGTGTAGGGATTGTTATTCGCCATGGCGGTGCATTAGACGGCACTGAGATTTTAGGAATTTTACTTACAAAGCGGATTCCTTTTTCTGTCGGTGAATTTGTCATGTTCTTTAATATTTTTGTCTTTGGCTGGGCTGGATTTGTATTAGGTTGGGAGCAAGCTATGTATTCTATCCTTACGTATTACATCGCTTCAAAAACGATTGATGCGGTTATCCAAGGACTAGATGAAACAAAAGCAGCCATTATTGTATCAAATAATTATGAAGAATTATCAGATGCGATTACACACCGACTTGGCCGCGGTGTCACAAAGCTGTATGGCAAAGGCGGCTTTGAAGGAACTGAAAAAGAAGTCATTTATGTAGTCGTTACTCGGCTAGAAATTACAAAATTAAAAAGCATTATTTATGAAATTGACCCCAATGCCTTCACAACAATTATGGACACACAGGAAGCTCAAGGCGGAAAATTTAAATCTGCCATTCACTAACTAAAGATTATCTTTTATGAAATAAGTATGAAATCTTATTCCTGAGACATCATATAAACTGAAACGTCACAGGACATAAAGGAGACATTGATGAAAGAACAACTAACAGCATTTTTTGATCATGCAAAACAATCTGTACAACAGACAACCGATGTAATAAATAAAAAAGTCACTGCACTCTTCTCCCCTAACGGAATGAGTGTACTAGAATTGTATGAATTAATTAAGGGACACCCCGATACAATTGTCAAAAAACAAACACTACTTGAACTTACTTATTGCTTTTACAAACTCGAACTTGACGGTATTTCCTATTACATGGAAACTAAAAATGACTATTTGCTACATATGTCTATTTATAGTCAATCCCACACGTATTTCACATACCATTCGTATAAAGATTCCATGAAGGATATGACATCTGTTAACCTTCCTACTCTACAATAAAACCCAGCTCCTACCTATTAGGAGCTGGGTTTTTCTTGCTCATAACGCATAACGATTCACACAACCTTGTGTAATCGTATCCTGCATGAATGTCCTCATATTTGCATGTCTATATGCTTATTTTCCCTTTCTGACTTTAAAAATAAAAAATGCGATCAGAAACCCGCCAATAGCTGTTATGAGTTTCCATGCATGTACAATTGGATTTTTGTTCAAAGACCCTACTCCTTCCTTACTCACACTACCAGTATAGCCAATTAACAGAATCTATAACTTTTTAGAAAAATCTACCTTTCACACTATATCATATTATCTCTTCTGAATGAAATAGCTACTTTTCACACAATCTGCGAATCGACTGTTGTCTCGATTGATTGTCCTTGCTTTCTCAGAATGCTGAAAGGAAGAGAGTAAAACCCAAATAAAAAAAGCATTCAATCATGATTGAATGCTTGATTTTTATAACTCATAGTGCAGCCATTCAGACTGCTTGCCACCCAGTTTTTCATACAGCCTTTGAGCAACATGATTATCATGGGCCGTCTCCCATGTCATGCCTGCCAACTGATGTTCGTTTACATAAGACGCACATGTTTGAAATAATTGTTCCCCTACTTTGTTTCCTCGGTTCAGCGGGGATACATATAAATCGTTTAAAATGGCTGTTTCTTTTAAGCTTAAAGTGCTAAAAGTTATGTACAGCGTCGCAAACCCAACTAATTTATTGTCTTGTTCAGCAACAAATTGAACGCCAGTGGACGGATGGCTCAATAACCGTTCGATATATGATATAATCGCTTTTCTTGGCGGTTCAGGCCGCTGATAAAAATCAACAATATACTCTTTCATTAATGATGCTAATCTCTCTACGTCTGCCTCTGCTACCGGTCGAATGACAACCATTTATTTGCTCACTCCTCTTTTGCTCATTCCTCATTAACAATTCGATAGACTCCTTTTTTTATCCTTTATTTTTTTCATAAATTACTTATTTTTCCGAAAAAAATGTCGATAAGTTAGATGAACTAGTTAAAACTCAATAAATCGTTTCCTTCTCTTACTACTCATTACTCGTTGCAGCTGCTTTTCTGCTTTATTCATGACCTTGTCTATCTATTACAGACCTGATACTTAACGACGAAGTAAGGTGATGGTTAATGATTACATTTGGGCTTTTATTTCTCTTTATAAGCTTGGAGGTATTGGAATGAATCTTTTTCGACATACGCGTATACGGACGCGTCTAATTATTGCGTTTACCGTTATTTTATTAGTTCCGTCACTCGCTATTGCTGGATCCTCGTATTATTTTGCAAAAAAGACACTAGAAACCGAAATGCTACATACATCAAATGAGCTTATAACGAATGTAAAGAGTCAATTAGAAGCGACAATCCAAGAACAGATTAATCAATTAAACTTCACCAGCTTACATATTGAACAAAACTTTAATGATATTGAGACTAAACAAAAGGAAGCCCTGGCATATGTGATAAATCTAGAAAAGTCATTTGACAATGTGTTGTTTGCTTATATAGGTACCAGTAAAGGAAGCATGATCACCTCTGATTTGGAAGGGTTAGGTGAGAATTACGATCCAAGGGAGCGCGACTGGTTTAAAGAAGCGATTGCAAAGCCTGGCCAAATCGTTATTTCGCCACCTTATGAAGATCCAAGCACACATGACCTTGTTATCACCTTGTCTCAATCCTTGGCTAACGGGAGCGTTGTTGGTCTTGATTTAAAAGTAACAAGCATTAAAAAGCTGCTAAACCAGATAACGATTGGAAATGAAGGTTATGCTTTTTTAACAAATTCGCAAGGTGAAATCATTGTTCATCCATCATTAAAAGCAAATGATAAATTAAATCAAAACGTGACAGCCTTACTTACAGGCAGTGAAAGTAATCGTTTCAAGCAGGCAAACAAGCAATGGCTATTTACAACAGAGCCAGCTACCGGTTGGAAAGTTATTGCTCAAATGGATGAAAGAGAGTTTACCAATGGAGCACGACCTATTTTTGTAAACACACTCATTATTTTATGTATAACCATTGCAATTGGCGGTCTAATTAACCACTTCATTGTAAGATCTATTTCAAATCCGTTAACACAGCTTGTTCGAGTTTCTAAACAAGTAAGTAAAGGTATTTTAACCGACACGATCGCTGTAACTAATCGTGATGAAATTGGCGTTCTATCAAATTCTTTCAACCAGATGATTATGTCTCTTCGAACCATCATTAATAAAGCTAATACTACTTCCATACATATAAACACGCAATCTAAAGCGCTGCTTCATAATGTACAGGAAACTTCTGCTAGTATTAAAGAAAATGCACGTGCCATAGATGAAATTTCGTTAGGTTCTTCCACTCAGCAGCAAGTTGCAGAAGAAAATGCACGTGCAACCGAATTACTGTCACAAAGCATTCAAGAAATTGCCAATACATCAGTAGATACACACCATGTTAGTGTTAAACTAACAGAACAAGCTAAAAATGGCCAAGTAATGATGACAGATGTACATCACCAAATGAATGATATTTATACCTCATCTGAAGAAACAGGAAAGGTTGTAAGTGTATTATCACAGCATGTAAAAGAAATTGAACAAATTTCAATTGCAATTTCGACTATTTCTGATCAAATAACATTGCTTGCATTAAATGCCCAAATCGAAGCTGCACGCGCTGGCGACATGGGAGCTGGATTTGCGGTTGTTGCGAATGAAGTCGGCAAGCTTGCAGAACAGTCTAAAACGTCTACAAAACAAATCACAGCCATTTTGCAAGGAATTCAAACGTATACAAATGATGTGAGCACAGCAATGAAACGTGGCGAAGAAAAAGTAATGACTGGTATGAATCTTGTTAAACAAACAAGCTCTACATTTAATGACATTATTTTATCAATCGAATCAGTTAGTAAAAATGTCGAAAGCGTATCTTCTGCTATTCAAGAAATGGCTGCTAGTACAGAAGAAATATCAGCTTCCATTGAAGAAACAGCGGCTATCGCAACTGAAAATGCGGTTAGTACTCAAACAATGGTTACTTCCTCACAGCATCAACTGGCTAAAATGGAGGAATTTTCAACAGCCATGAATGAATTATCTTCGTTATCAAATGAATTACAACAGGAAATGAATCAATTTAAACTATCGGACTAAACTGCTATGCTTTTTATTTACACATAGAAGACATCCCTAAACACCGTAATATTGTAAAGGATTATCATAAAATAGATTGAGCTAAGTTATTCGCTTAGATTACTCATGATATATACTAATCCCAAGATTTCAGCAACTTGATGCATAGATGGATTGGTATATTTTGGACAAACTCACCATATATATGAATCGAGGATACGGACTTATTTTTTGCTAAATTTTAAAATATAGGGTGAGGAATATTTTTACTCGAGCGATTGCAATTTGTTGCGGCAGTTTATTAATTGGACTTGGGTTAAATGGATTTATTGCTCCTTATCATTTATTAGATGGGGGGCTTATCGGGTTTGGATTAATTGTTTATTACATGATTGGTCTGCCGATTGGAGTATCTATTTTACTATTAAATATTCCGGTCTTTATATATGCCTTCTTTCGTTATCGTCATCATTTTTTCTATGGAAGTGCTGGATTACTTGTTTCATTTTTCATCACAGAAAAGCTTGCCGTTGTGAATGGATCTTTAGAAGTTCCGCTTTTATTTAGTTCCATTATTGGCGGTACTCTGGTTGGAATGGGTATCGGGTTAATGCTTCGTTATCAAATTAGCTCAGATGGACTCGATTTAATTGCCTTAATTATTTCATCAAAATGGCAGGTTAATGTGGCAGCAGTTATCTTCTTGCTTGACAGCCTCATTATGCTGACTGGCTTGCCGATTGTCGGTTTTACAGCCTTCTGCTATTCGATGATTGTCATCCTCATGAGCAGTTTAATGATTATGTTATTTAATTCAAGAAAATGGATGCCTTAACTGTATAAAGCATCAAGCTAAACTTGACGCTTTATATAGTCCCGACAAACATATCTATATGATTAGGAAGAATCGAAATAACAGATGGTGTTGTTGTTTCTGTTTCACCATCACAATCAACTGTTTTCTCCGGGGTTACTTCCACATGAACGTTTGTTGTTTTAAAATGAAGCAATTGGCTATTCGGATCGGTTTGTTCTTCTTCAGGTGCTGTTTGCAGCCATTTAACCAGCGGCTCTAGTGCCATCTGTTTAATGAGGTACACATCTAATAGTCCATCTTGAAAAGAACAGTTTCCCAAGACAGTGCGTGTTCCTCCTAAAAAAGGCCCGTTTCCAATCAGTATCATTACCGCTTCTCCCTCATACGTTGCTTCTTCGCTTTTCATTTTTACCTTAAACGGTTGCACTTGATTAAATGTGCGACCCACACTCATATAGTACGAAATTTTCCCCAATTTTTCTTTTCCTTTTTCCTGAATATTCTCAGATATCTCTGCGACAAGGCCAATCCCCCAGAAATTTAAAAAGTATTGATCATTATGTTTCCCTACATCGACTGACGCTTTTTGTTTGGCAATAATTTGTTCAACTGCTAGCAGAGGATTTTGGTTCATGCCAATGGCACGGGAAAAATCATTGCATGTTCCCCCTGGTAAAATCGCAAAAATAGGCCGTTTTTCCATTGGTGCAATAGCGTTAATCAATTCATAAATCGTGCCATCTCCTCCGGCACCAACAATGACGTCAATGTTGTCTGCCAATTGCTGAACAAACTTAGCTCCATCACCTGGTGCACCTGTTTTATATAACGCAACCGATTCAAAGACTGTATTCAAACGATCACAGATTTTATCGATTGAATGAACTAGCTTCTTGTTCCCTGAATTTGGATTTAAAATAACCGCTGCCTTCATGATTGTCTCTCCTCAATTACCGTTTATTTGCCTACTGACATTTTCCCGCTTTTTCAATAAGATCAAACATTAACGGAAAGATGAACGTTTTATCGCACTGTTAAAACGAGAGATTGTTTTTCATTACAAGCTGAACTAAGGGAAGATTCGTCTATGCAAAAAAGCGTTGGTTACAAACCAACACTTTTTTCGTGTAATACAATTTGAAAGTATTTTTCTAATGCTTCGTTAAATTCTTCATCCGATAAAATTGGTGTTTCTGATTTATGAGAACCAGTCGTTATTTTTAGCGTGTTGGATGACAAGGAAATTTTTCCTGATTCCGTTGAACGGCTGCAGATTTTCTTTTGACGAAAAAACGATTCAGGATGCTGTTCATAATAATGGCATGCCGCTTCAAAATCTTTTAGTTCTCTTCGTTTTAGAGAAAATTTGAACAGATCCTCCCACTTCTCTTTACGCTCTTGCACAAGCCATCTATCATCTTGATTCACTACTCGATACGTCCCATTGCTGTCAATGTATACATAACGATGCTGAATTAATAACGGTTCAAAGAATCCCCCTCCTATCCCGACATCGACAAGGTATGATTGGTCGTTCAAGCGCACATGCAAGGCTAAATGAGTACATTCATCATTCCAAGCTTGTTTTTCTTCATTCCAAAACGAAGCTGAAATGTAGTCGACTTCATAACCCAGTGTTTTTAAAACAGCGTACAGCAGACTATTCGTTTCAAAACACAAACCGCCCCGCTGATTAATAACTATCTTCTCAAATATTTTCTCTGGATTCATCGACAAATCGCGGCCAAGGTGTATGTCTAAGTTTTCAAATGGTATATGTAACAAATGTTGTCTATGAATAGCTTTTAATAGCTGCAAACAGTTATCTGTTTTAGTCACTTGAATACGTGCCAAAAATTGATTAACATCCATATGTAAACTCCTTTTCTTTCTATTCTCCTTTTATTGTACATGGATGGCTTGTAAAAGTCTGCTAAAAAAATAAGAATCAGACAAATTGTAAGGATGCTTCTATTTATATCAATAACTTCGCATCTGCACCAAAAGACAAAAGAAGCAAAAGAGCTTCCCTAATAGCAAGGAAGCTCTTATTATGATCTTCTTATTGATTTTGTTCAACTGGTGTGTAACCGATATAAGAGGATTGCGGACGATAAATGCGATTATCTTCTGATTGCTCTAATACGTGCGCTGTCCATCCAACAAAGCGGCTTGCTGTAAATGTTGGCGTAAATAATTCAGATGGCAAATCAACCGCTTTCATCACTGCTGCAGCGAAATATTCAACATTTGTATAAATTTCACGGCCTGGTTTATATTCATTTAATAATTCAATTGTTTTCTCTTCAATTTTTACAATTAAATTAAACCAGTCATTGTCACCTGAAATTTGTTTTGATACGACTTTTAACGCTTCTGCTCGCGGATCATGCGTACGGTATACGCGGTGACCAAAGCCCATAATTTTTTCTTTATTCTCTAATTTTTGACGAACCCACGGTTCAATGTTTTCCTCAGATCCAATCTCGTCAAACATTGTGATTACGCCAGACGGTGCACCGCCATGTAATGGACCTTTCATTGCACCAATTGCTCCGCAAATAGCTGATACCATATCTGATTCAGTCGATGATACAACCCGTGACGTAAAGGTTGATGCATTCATGCCATGCTCAATCGTTAACACAAAGTATGCACTTAACGCCTTTACTAAGTTCGGATCCGGCACTTCACCTGTAATCATATACAAATAGTTTGCTACATGATCTAAGTTTTCATTTGGTTCAACAACTTCTAAATCATTCATCTTGCGGTACCAATAAGCAATAATTGTTGGTGCTACTGCTGTTAATGCCACTGCTTGATTTTTAGTTGGCGGCCAGCTATATGAAGGATCACCAAGAGCTGAAATACAGGTGCGCAACGCACTCATGACTTCTGTATCTTTTGGTAAACAATCCATTAATGCTACAATGTTCTTCGGCAAAGTACGGTTTGCGATCATTTCTTGCTTAAACGCTTGCAGCTGATCATGATTCGGCAGCTGTCCATTCCAAATTAAATAAGATACTTCTTCAAATGTATAATTAATCGCTAAATCTTTCGCCCAGTAACCACGATAAATTAATTGGCCTTTTTGTCCGTCAACATGCCCTATTTTGGTTTCTGCCGCTACGATACCTTCTAATCCTTTTACGTATGTCATTTTGACCACTCCCCTTTACTATTTTGAACAAGCTCCCTTACCTATAAATCGATTGAGTTCGCTTGTACCTCACATGATTCATCTGATTATTCGTTCAGTATCATTTTATTCTGCTGTCGTAAATGTAAGAACAGTGTACAAATTACACACTTCAAATTGAGTGAATGTTAACAAATAATCCTCATGAACTGAAAATTGAGATTTGTTTTTTTCAAACATGAACCACATCAAATCTCGGTGCAAACGTTTTTTCTTGCCTTTCAAGTTACTTTTTATTAGTCCAAATGTATGAGATCGAAAAGTTAAAACAGATTGATAACGCTTACATAGATATGGGTTTTTTAGCTGTAAGAAGAAGGTATTTTCAGTACAAAAGATGAATCATTATTCATTCTTCTTATGTAAGAGTTTACATTTTGTTGAATCATAAGTAAAATAGATAAATAGAATAAATAGTATGAAAACAAAGAATACTAGTGAGGGGCTATTATGGACATTCGTGAACTGCAACATTTTATGGAAGTTGTTAATCAAAAAAGTTTTACAAAAGCAGCATCAGCCATTCATTTGTCACAGCCGGCATTAAGTAAAATTGTAAAAAAACTCGAAGATGAATTAGGGGTCGATTTGTTTGATCGTTCTACTCGAAAACTCACTCTTACAGATGCTGGACAAGTTGTGTACGAGCAAAGCCAAAAGCTTGTCTCTACATTAAATGAACTTTATGCACTTTTAGATGATTTACGTCATTTACCGACTGGTGAGATCAAGATTGGCATTCCGCCGCTGATTGGAACAATTGTATTTCCGATGATTGCAAAGAAATTTACTAAAAAACACCCGCAAGTGACCCTTGACCTTGTCGAGCTTGGAGCAAAACGAATTATTGAATTAGTTGAAACAGAACAAGTTGATTTAGGTATTGTTGTATTACCAGTGCAAAACCAAGCGTTTCATGTCTACCCTTTTACAGAAGAAGAATTTAATTTATATGTTCACCATGAACACCCGTTAGCAAGCAAGTCAATTGTAAAATTAAATGAATTGCGGGATGAACCTTTTATTTTATTTAACAAAGATTTTTCTTTACATGATCGTATTATTCACGAGTGTATTGAAGCAGGTTTTCAACCAAAAATCGCATATGAAAGCTCGCAGTGGGATCTCATTATTGAGCTCGTTGCATCAGAATTAGGAGTCTCTATTTTACCTAAATCTGTCTACCAAAAAATGAACAACCCTTCTATTCGAAGCATTCCACTCTCAGCCCCAACCCCAATGTGGGAACTGGGCATTGTTGTAAAGAAAGATCGCTATATGTCCTTTGCAACACGTGAGCTGCTATCCTTCTTAGTTGATCAAGATATTATTTTACCTTCACATGCAATGAAAACGAACTAACTAAAAAGCATCTTCTATTAACGTGAAGATGCTTTTTACTCGTCTGTATTCGTTTCTTGATAAATTTTTGTTAACATTCGATTCACTAGCAACATACACCCGCCAGCCAGTGCACCTAGTGCAATCCATTCTGCCATAATCACTGATTCCTCCTCATAATCACTAAGCGAATCAAAGCAAAATTCTAAATTGCCAGTTTCTTGTCTTACAGGATGACAATCATAGCAAGCAGAAGTTGAAAAGTAAATAGAATACGCTTACATTTTAAAATTTTCACTCTTTTTTTCTGGATTATCTTTCATTGGAAATCTCACCTGAACAAGTTAACTATATATATATTATGTATACTAGATTATTATGTTAAGGCAAATCCTTTGCACAAATAACGGTTATGAATTTACTAGTAACGAACGCTCACCCTGGCTGCTAATTAACATACGAGGAATTTTTTAGCTCGTTTAAATTTTAGTGAACGTGGGAAAAAAGAAGGAATTCTGTTAATATATAGAATATAGTGAGCCTTCAATCAGTCGATTAATGCGGAAATCCACAAAGGTAAGGAGAAAACATCATGCATAGAAACCAAGCGTTATTTGATTTTTTAACAGAGAACTTAAAAAATCTAACAGGGGATTGGTATAATTCGATAGAAGACACAGAGCCTGATTCTGTTTACTCTACAGACAACCCTGCTGTTATTAATGATTTAAAATCGCGTGGCCACGATTTTTTTCTGCACTTATCGCGTGTTTTTATTGAGGATGAAACATACTTTTTTTCTGATTTTAAGGCGTGGTCAGAAGATCTTGCAAAAGATGAAAAACATTTGGATACACCCGTTCAATATGTGGTGAGACAATTTATGAAATGCCAAGAAGTTATTATAAATTACGTAAAAAGCTTCTACTTGGCACATGCATCTGAAGTTAGCTTGGAACAATTTTTAGCTTGGTATGACTTAGTTATAAAAGCTGTCAGCCTGTCTATTTATACTTTTATTGATCAGTATCATAAAAATGCAACGGGGCGCTTAACTGCGCAGCGAGAGCTCATCGCTAAATTAAGCTCTCCCGTTATAACGCTGCAAAATCAAATTGCACTGCTTCCTTTAGTCGGAGATATTGCGAGCATTAATAATAAGATTATTTTAGAAAATACGCTGAACCAATGTGCTGAAAAAGGTGTGCGCCATTTATGCATTGATTTATTAGGCGTTGCTACAATCGATACAGCGATGGCTCATGAAATTTTCGACTTAATTAAGGCGCTTGAACTAATCGGTGTAAAATCTACCTTATCTGGCATCAGACCTGAAATTGCCCAGACCGCTGTGCGTTTAGGCCTTCCTTTTCAAGGTATTCATACAACCTCTTCACTGTCACAAGCCTTAAGTACGATTGTATAAGCGAAAGCCCCCTTGTTTTTAGTAAAAAGAGGGGCTTTTTAGCAAATACACGTGAAAAATGCCGCTTGATTGAAATCCTACCTTTTCATAAGCTGGTTTTCCCGCTTCTGTTGCATGTAAAATGCACGTTCCTGCACCTTGCTGCTTAGCGCTTGATAAGATGTATTCTAAATAAGCCGTGGCCAGTCCTTTCCGTCTCATGGAAGGAGCTGTCGTAATACAGTATAGACCAGCCACATCTTCATCAAAGAACAAAGTCCCTACGACTGCAGGATGCCCTTGGTAGTAGCCAATATACAATTGATACTCATTTTGACTTTTATGTATGATTTGTTCAAAACGTTCAATAAGCACTTGTTTATCACTTGCTGGCTTTTTATACCCTGCGATATAAACGTCTACCCAGTGCTTTAACTGCTCCATTGTTTGAACTCGTTTAAATTCAAATCCATCCCGGCGCTCTGGCTGCAGTTGATACCTTGATAAATCGATTGTCATCCCAACCCATTTTTCATGGTATTCAAAACCAGTGTTTATTAAAGCCGGTTCGACCTCAACTCTATCTATAGAAGGACCAGCAATCCACATCAGCCTCTCGCCATGATGATCAGCATGCTGAATCACTTCTTTTATTGCCCCGTGCCCTTTTGCATACAAAACACGATTATATGGAAATGCACAAATAAAAGCTAAATCTGAGCGATTAATGCTTTTACTTGGAACAGTCTGTTCAAAATACAGCCAATGCTTGCGCAAATGCTTCTCAATTATTGCATCATTTTCTTGATTTCCCGTTAATTTTTTCATCATTTATCAAACGCTCCTATGTATGAAAATGTTCATGCTATCGTTTTAATTTTCAATAAATAGTCTACCATAGAAAATCGGTATAAACGCTTTGAATAATGAACAAATTTATGACATTTTTAGTTCTTGCGTAAAAAAAACAACTGCTAATAAAATAATCAATTTCACTTGCATTCATCTTTTTTGTTTACAATATTAGAGTTGATGTATCTGCATTTCAGCAATCCTGTCTCCTCTGTTAATTCTTCATGAATCGGAAAACTTAACAATAAGAGAAAAAATTTTATTTCTTTATGACTTGATGTATAACTTGTCTCAATGTGGGGTATCAAAATGATATAAGATACAAATATTTTGTTAAAGGAGGCAGTTATCAATGACATTTTTATGGACTCTTATTGTAGGTGGAATTATCGGCTGGCTAGCAGGTTTAATTACAAAACGTGATGTTCCTGGAGGTATTATCGGAAATATTATAGCAGGCTTCATTGGTGCATGGTTAGGCTCATGGATCTTTGGAGACTTCGGACCGGAAGTAGGCGGTTTTGCACTCGTACCTGCGATTATTGGTTCCATTATTTTGGTACTGATTGTAAGCTTTGCAATGAGAAGAATGCGCGGTAATCAGAAACAAGCATAATCATAAACATTCAAAGAAGAAACTTCTGACTTAAGCAGAAGTTTCTTCTTTGCAGTTTTTCATGCCTCATCATATCGTTTTATTCGTTGCTTCTCTTTTTTTTCTAATATACGCAATGATAAGAAGCACGAGCGGAATGGTGGCATGAAACGGGATAAATAGCAAAGCTGGCATCAGCTCTAATCCTTCTTGCAGATGCTCTTGAAAATTGCTTGCAATTGTCATTGAAAAGAATAAAATGACAAGACCTAATGGATAAGCTAGTGTTGAAGACTTTTTCACCTTAAATAAGCTTGCAGTGCCTATTACAACAGCGTAGAAGAACACACATATTTTAATAAATCCTCCAACCACTAAAGCAAGCATAAAAAATACGTCTAGACGTTCTAAAAAATCAGCCACTTGAATTGACTGAACAGTAGTGAGAAGTGGAAACTGCGATCGTCCCGTGAGATTAACACCAAGTACCGCGATATTAATAGCCATTGTAATCGTTAAATTAATCCCGCTTAATACAAGGGCGCATAGTCCGGTGATTCTTGCTTTTTTTGAATCATTTAAATACGGCAGAATCATTATAAATACAACCGCTTCGCCAAAAGGAACAAACAACGATTGAGTAAGCACCACTTTTAACACCCTTGAAATGCCTTCTTCAAGCACTGGTTTTAAATTATTCAAATCCATTAAACCGGAAGAAACAATTAATATAAAACCAAAGACGGCCAGAATATAAATTAAAATAAATAATAACTCGCCTGTTCTTGCAATAACTTCGATTCCTTTTCGAACCGTATAAATAATGGCAAGCATGAGCAAGGCATTTACAATGAATAAAGGGGTATCAACATAAGCAAAGGTTACTAACATTTCTCCAAAGTCACGTAATACGCGTGCTGCCGCATATGCAAAATGAACGATATACAAAAAAGCAAGCAATGACCCTAGATATTTCCCTACAATTTTTTTCATATATTCCGTCGGTAATTCGTCTGGGTAATACGAATAAAGCTGATGATAAATTAAAAAGAGAAAAAGACTTCCAATCATTCCAAGAAAAATGGCAAGCCATGCATCTTGCCGTGCTTCCATGGCAAGTGGAACGAGTAAGGCACTGCCTAGTTCAAACAGCACAATTAAAATAAATAGCTGACTTGCACTAATTTTGGCCTTTTCCACTAGATGGTCACTTCCTTTTATTAATTTTGTTTTACGTCAGTAAGGAATGATTTATTTCTTAATCCTGCACGGCGTACATAAGCGTCAACTTTAATATTCACGTCTAATTCGGGAAGATACACGTCACTCCATTCAGCTTGCCATTCCTTCCATTTTTCAGGATGAGACCGATGGATAACCTCTCCAAATCCTAAACTGTCCACCTTATTTTTTTTGGCTTGCTTAATCGCTGCATCCATTTCTTCTTTAATTTTCTTTTCTAAATCCTTTTCAATGTTTGCTATCACTTTTGGATTTGTAATATCAAGAGGGACATGTAATTCTCCTAAATCTCCTTCTGCACGAGCCAAAATGGAAATAGCAGGCTTTCCATTCTTAGTCACACTGGACACTTTGGTGCGCTGACGGATAATTTGATAAGCGATGGCTTCTTTTTTGCCTTTCCAGTCAATATTAATATCTGTTCCTTGAATGCGATCAAGAATCCAAACTGTTCCTCTTGCCTCTGAACCATAAAGCCAATCAATCAGCTTTCCGTTTTTAAAAATGGCCAGTCCGCCCGCCTGAAGTCTGGCTTTTGGAAATGTTTCTTTAATATTCTCTAACTTTTTTGCTTGTTCTGCACTTCCAATTAACCGAAAGCCTGATAACACTGCTTGCTTGCCTGGAGAAGTGAGCCCTTGCATAACTTCTTGCAGATTTGTCCTTACATGCTGTCCCCATCTTTCTTGTGTAAACTCCAATGTTTTAATTACTTTATTAGCTGGAATTTTATCAATCGGAGTTAACGTTTTAACAAAATTCGATGCTGTTGTGCCGTTGGCAATAATCATTGTTGCGGTTATTCGGAATTGAGGATCACGGTCAATCGCGTCAATAATTTCTGTAATGCCTTCTTCTCTTACCATTTTTTCTCCCATCACAATAAGATTTGTATGGGCATAATATAATTTACGCGATACTCGACTTGAAGCGCGTCTGCTTGCTTCCACTAAATTAGCACCGCTTGCACCATAAATTGAAACGGGCGGGTTTTCCGCACCTCCTCCCTGTAATCCCCCTGCCACATTTCCTGGATTAATAATTTGCAGCGTGATGGTGTACTGTCCATCTTCTGTCTTATCAATCCCTATTGCAGATACGATTGCAAGGTCTGTCAGTTCCGTTCGGCTCCAGCAGCTTGACAGCAGCGGTGCCATTATCAGCAGCAAACCAAAAAAGCGCCATGTTCTACTCATTTTTGTCACTCTTTTCAAGTTCACTATTTACCATCCCTCGACTTTTAGGAGCTCTCGGCCCTTGATGATTCCCTTCACGCAGTATATTTTTTTCTGCTATCAGCCTTGGTCTTTTTCTAAGTGACCACCATGGCAGCCGGATTACTGTATCACCGGCATCTGCTGGTATAAAAGGAGCAAGCGGTGCCATATATGGCACGCCAAATGAACGCAAACTGCAGAGGTGAACCGTCATAACGAGAAGCGCTAAAATAATCCCAAAGAAGCCAAATGTAGCTGCGCTAATCATAAATAAAAAACGGACAAGGCGTGCTGAAATGGCAATTGAAAATGATGGCGTTGCAAAACTGGCAATCGCAGTCATTGCTACGACAATTACCATCGCTGGCGATACAATTCCTGCTTGAACGGCAGCTTGACCAATAACAAGCGCTCCGACAATCGATACAGCTGATCCAATTGCTTTTGGGAGTCGAATACCGGCTTCACGCAAAATCTCAAATGTCACTTCCATAATAAGAGCTTCAACAAACGCTGGAAAAGGAACGACTTCAAGCTGCGCTGCAATCGCGATGAGCAGCTTTGTCGGAATCATTTCTTGATGAAATGTCGTAATGGCAATATACGCTGCAGGGGCAACGAGCGAAATAAAGAAAATAGCAATTCGCAAAGAGCGTATGGATGTAGCAATATCAAAACGCGCATAATAATCTTCAGCTGATTGGAAAAATTGAATAAACACAGCAGGAGCAATCAGCACAAATGGCGTACCGTCTACAAAAATGGCAATTCGCCCCTCTAACAGATTCCCTGCGACTACATCCGGTCTTTCTGTATGATAAACGGTAGGAAACGTAGTCATCGTCTGGTCTTCAATCAATTGTTCAATATAGCCTGATTCAAGAATGCCATCAAGATTTATTTTTTCCAGACGGTCGCGAACCTCTTGAACGACTTTATCATTGGCAATTCCTTTCATGTACATAATCGATACATCTGTTTTGGTCATTTGACCAATTTTCATCGATTCTAACCACAATTCTGGGCTTTTAATAATTCGGCGTACTAAGGAGATATTCGTTGCAATGGATTCTGTAAATCCTTCTCTTGAACCGCGTACAACCATTTGAGTAGTAGGCTCTCCTATTGAACGTCTTTCCCCGCCTTTTGTACCTACACTGATTGCTTGACTGATTCCTCCGATTAAAATAATGGTGTCACCTGACATCAGCATCAAGAATAGTTCATTCCAATTGTGTACGATGACAACCTCGCCAAGTGCAATGACATTGTCACACATCGTATCTAGCGCCTTTTTTGGAGTCAATTCCCCCTGCATACTTGAATTGTTCATCATAGATTGAATTAGAAACTCATCAATAGACTGATTATTGACAAGACCATCAAGATAAACAATAGCTATTTGAAGCTTACCGTCCGTTCCCTTGCTGATATGACGAATAACAATATCTGAGCTGTTTCCAGTTTTCTTTTTAATAATATCTAGGTTCACTAATAAGGAATGATCAATAAGCTCAGAGCTTTCAGCAGACTGGTTGTTAGACTTAGCTTGGGATTCATTTTTTCTTTTTTGCTTCCGTTTTTTATTTTTAAAAAATGAAGACATTCCTAAAAATACCTTTCTTTTCTTTTATTTTCTATCCTTCCTAATGAGTTGGCTTTTATTCCTTCTCTTTTCATTTTGTATAGGGAAAAATAAAAGGTTAAAACTAATGAAATAAAACTTCAATCAGCTAGAGAGCGTCTTTCCCCTGCTGCTGGCTAGCTGAAACGGGGTTAGCGGAGAGTGATGATTATAAAGATTGTTGCCATTACACTATTGATGTTAGGATGTTTAATGGGCTTCTCATTAAGTATTGATGTTTTTCAAGGATTAACCTTCTACGAGGCTTTGCGCCTTTCATTCAGCCCATTTCAAGTAATGGAATTTGCTGAATTATTTGTACTGTTTTTTTTAATTTTTCTATTTGTGGCAGATTCAATATATATTAGTGTGAAGCAGAGAAACAATAATCAATGATTGTATATTCATTGAATCAATCGGGCTTTATAGGAGTCATCCATGGCTTTTTCATCTTGAAGGAAGAGAAAACAACCGATAACATGAACATAAAAAAGAGCTGATTCAATAAAGTGAATCAGCTCTTTCGTTTAACCGAAACGGTCATATCTTATTCTTTTATCCTTCGTCTTCTATTGATCTTTTACGTCTATAAATGAACGTTGCCATTAATGCGCCTGCTGATAAAATAAATCCTCCGCCAATAAGGATTTTACCGATTCTTGCATCTCGCTCTGCTTTTCCTCGCTCATAATAATTGTTAGACATGGCAACGGCTGCTTTATTGTCTTTGTATTTTTTAGGGAGGTTAAGGTCTTTTGCATGCCTTCCAGCTTCATAAGCAGCCTTTCGCAGCTTGTTGGCGTCTTTATTAGATTCAAAGCCTTGTTTATACCACTCTTTTTGTTCCTTGCTCTTGTATGCTTTCGGTGTTACATAGCTAGTATATGTAAACCCATCATCAAATCCCGTTTGTCGGATTTCTTTCTTTTTTGCTTGCTTGCCTTTTTCATACTGTTCTTGAAAAAAAGCTTGGAGCTCTGGGCCTAGATTATCTGGCTCTGTTAATGGCCGCAGAGCATGTCCTTGTTTGTACGCTTCTTTTTTATATTTCTTTTTCAGTTTATCAATCCGCTCTTTTTCACCTTTTTTAAATCCTTGTTCAAAAGCTGTGCTGGTTAAATCTTCATTGCTATATTGAGAAGGAATGGTCATCTCTTCTTCTTTTAGCCCTTGGCTGTAGCCATCTGACTTTGCAACAACTGATAAATCCATGAGCTGAACGGCTTTTTCATATCCGGCTGTATAACCTTTATTCCAATGTTCAGATTGAGAAGGATTGTTTTTCAGCTGCTTTTGGATTGCTGCATTTTTGTAATCCTTTACTCCTTGAGCGTACCCTGCTTCTTCTCCTAATTCAAAGTCAGCTGCTTGCTCAGATTGTTCTTCCTCCTCTTTTTGCCGTTTTCCTTTCTCATAGCCAACAGAATACCCCATCTTAAACCATTTAAATTCTTCACTTGGCATCTGGTCAGAAATTTGCTCATTAAAACTATCATATGCTCTGCCTTTATAGCCATCACCTTCTCCTAAATCGTATCCTTCATCATACAGACGCTCATACAGCACTTCAAGATCCTTATTAACAGAAGATGAATCGAAGTCACTATTTTGATCAGGAGAACTAGGTACATCTTCATAGTGATCGATGTCTGTTTGTTGTTCATTTGCTGGCGTCTCAGCGTAGACTTTTTCATTGATCAAAAACATTAATACAAGCGCGCTTAGTACAAATAGTCGTTTTTTCATTTAAGTTACCTTCCAGTTGTTCATTTGAAATGAATGTGTATTTTACAATGATTATAACAGTTTCTAAAATTATCCACATAAAGCTATTTTACTATATTTTAAACTTATTGAGGTAGTATTTTCGTTAACTATTTTTTATTAATAGCTTGTTTCTTTTGTATTTCGCAAGTCAAAATATTTGAAGCTAATGCAAGTTCGTTGGTAGAATAACTACAACCTTTTTATAAAGGAAAATGGGGTAAGGAGATGGAAATACATGACGAACTACAAAAAGCTATTTGAACCAACGAAACTAGAAGCCTTGAATTTGAATACGCGTACAGCGATGGCACCGATGACGCGGTGTTTTGCAGATGATGAAACAGGCGTTGTAAATGACGAAACTGCAGATTATTATCGCCGCCGTGCAAAAGATGGCATTGGCTTGATTATTACAGAAGGTGTTGTCATAAGTGATCGTGCGAAAGGAAATCCTGGTGTTCCTGGCATCTATTCTCGCGAGCAAATTGACGCTTGGAAACAAGTTACTAGTGCCGTTCATGAAGAAGGCGGTACAATTATTGCGCAGATTTGGCATGTAGGACGCCTTAGCCATCCTGAATTAATCAAAGGTCAGCAGCCTCAAGCACCTTCAGCCATTGCAGCAGAAGGTCAAGTACCTCGTTTCCGCAAGCCTTATGAAGTACCAGAGGAAATGACAAAACAAGATATCAAAGAAGTGGTTGGACAGTATGCGCAAGCGGCAAAAAATGCAATTGAAGCGGGCTTTGACGGCGTTGAAATTCACGGTGCTCACGGTTATTTAATTGATCAATTCAACTCTGCTTTTTCTAATAAGAGAACTGATGAATATGGCGGAGACTTAGCGCAGCGCTTAACATTTATGAAAGAAGTCATTGCAGCTGTGATTGATGCAATTGGCGCAGAACGCGTTGTTATTCGCTTTTCTCCTCATAAAGTGGATGCACCCGACTATCGCTGGGATGATGCAGAAGAAGCAGTTAAAACCTTTGTTGAAGCATTTAACGAAGTTGGCGTTAAAATCATTCACCCATCCATGCTTAATTTTTATGAAGACGTAAAAGACGGTCAAAATCTCTACCAAATTGTTCGCAAATATTGGGATGGGCCCATTATCGGTGTAGGTAGTTTAACACCTGAATCAGCAGAACGAGCTTTAGAAGAAGGCTGGATTGATGTCGCTGCTATCGGCCGTCCATTAATTTCAAATCCCGATTATTTACAACGTATTAACGCGAACGAATCACTCGTTCAATATGAACCGAAAACGCATTTACCACAGTTAATTTAACAGTAAAAAAGAGCGATGCCGTCAGGCACCGCTCTTTTCTGTCTATGACTGCATCTCCTTTTGCCATTAGCTTTTAATCGTCATTTTTGAACATGTTCTTTCGATCATTCGCCTTGCTTCGTTGCTTCAATTATTCATATGCATCGAAATCAATCTTTAATGAACAGGATTTAATTTGCATACATGCCGTCATTACTAATAATGACGGCAATACACAGTGCTTGACTTTAAGTTTTCTGTTGCTATTTTCATTAATTGAGTATACACTTTCGAACAATTCAAATACTACACCTAAACGAATCTAAGAAAGGATGTTTAGGGTTGAGACATACAAAAGCATTATTAATCAAGTTTGCACTTGTTGCTGTCGTGCTTTTTTCAATATTAGCTATCTTTGATACATCGAGTTTTACTGAGATTTTGTTCATTAGTTTGCTTGTAACAGGTGCATCATATGTAATCGGTGATTTGTTTATCTTGCCTCGATTTGGGAATTTAGTTGCATCTATAGCCGATTTTGGCCTTTTTACTGCTTCCATTTGGTTTCTTTGCTTAAGTTTTATCGGATCAGGTTTCCCAATTTTGATTGTTTCCGTTTCTGCCGCTATGTCTATTGCACTGGGTGAAGTGCTGTTCCATGCTTATATGAAAGAAAAAGTATTAACAAAAACAGAAAACGAGCCCACGAGAATTAGTTTTTCACCCAATCGCTTTCAAACTGAGTTTTCCGAAGAAAATGAAATCCAAGATTTAAAAAAGCAAGATAAAGATAACTAAAAAAGCGTCGCTCTACGTCTTATTAACGGTCTGCTGCGGATCTGATAAAGCGACAGCATAAAGGTACCTTCACCAACGAACAAAAAAAGCCTCTTACAAGTTGGGATAACTTATAAGAAAGCTCTACAGTTCATTTTGTTCAGCTAAGGCATCAAAAATAAAAAGAATGAAGCCAGAATCCCCTTTGCGGTAAGGTTCTCCAGCTTCATCTATATAATATAAGGGGTTAAATAAAACGTACCCTTATTATAGCATACATCTGATGGTCATATTTTCCTCTTATAGAAAATAGTTCTTATTGAGTAACTTTTTCCAGTTCTCTTTCTTTGCGTACTTGCTTTGTAAAGAACAATTCATATACAACTGGAATGATAATAAGTGTTAATAATGTAGACGATGTTAATCCGCCAATAACCGTGATTGCCAAGCCTTTCGAGATAAGTGTTCCGCTAGATGTTGTAAGAGCTAACGGAATTAATGCTGCAATCGTTGCGAATGCTGTCATTAAAATTGGACGAAGGCGAGTTTTACCAGCTTCAATTAATGACTCGCGTATTGTCATCTCTTTTTGTTCTCGATTTTGGGTAATTCGGTCTACGAGCACAATGGCGTTTGTTGTTACAATTCCAATCAGCATTAAGAAGCCTATCATTACACTCACAGATAACGGTTCGTTTGCGATAACTAGACCGATCAATGAGCCAATTGGAACAAAAATCAGAGATGATAAGATGATAAACGGAATCCGTGCTTTACCGAATGTAATTAACATCGTTAAATACACGAGACCGATTGCCGTTAAGATGGCAAGGCCAAGCGATTGGAAAATTTCTACTGTTTCATCACTGCCGCCTCCTCCTTCAAGGCTGACGCTGTTTGGTAAATCTAGCTTCTCCACCCCGCTCACAACATCTTGTGTTACTTTTTGGATGTTTTCATCTTTAATATCTGCTTCTACGCGAGCAAATACTTTTCCGTCTAGCTTTTGAATTGATGTAAAGGTATCAATTTCACTCACTGAAGCCAAGTCTTTTACTGCAACTGGGCCACGCTGCGTGAACACCTGTAAATCTTCAATTTCTTTTATGGAGCTCACTTCTTTATTATAAGATAACTGAACAGCACGACTTGTATGATCTAATGTTAAATCACCAACTGATACCGGCTTCGTTTGATCAGAAATCGCTGCTAGTAACTGAAAGCCAGACACGCCGTATTCAGATGCTTTTTCCGGATCAATTTCAACAACAAGCTGCTTTTGTTTATCTGAAAAATTATTTGATACATATTTTAAGTTGTTATACGTATTTAAATAACCTTCTACTTTCTTTGCGGCTGTTTGCAGATCATCTAAACCAGATGAATATAAATCAACCGTTACATTATTATTTGTCGGCGGCCCCCCAGTTGATAATTCCGAGACACTAAGTGTTGCTTTCGGTGCTTCTTCTTTTGCGACCTTCTCCATTTTTGCCTGAAGCTCATCAATGTATGCTACAACATCTGTATCATCGTTGAGGGTAAGGAAATAGCCAATTTGATTCGGATGTTTCACTCCTGTTGCGAAATCACGAGATCCTACTTCTGTAGTAACATCTTTAATTTCATCTTCATTTGCAAATAACTCTTCAACCTTTAAAGATACCTCATTTGTACGCTCTAATGAAGTAGAAGACGGCAACTGTACGTTTGCTTGCAATAATTTTTGCTCTTCATTTGGAATAAATGTAAATCCAAGCGATGGAACGAGTGCAAATGAACCGAATAACAGTAAGAATGATAGAACTAAAATTTTGATTTTGTGATTTAGTGACCAAGAAATGGCTTTTGCGTATGCACGCTGAAGCTTTCCTTCCTTCTCTTCAGCAGGCACTTTCTTAAATGAAAATTTAGCCAGGATCGGTACAATTGTAATCGCTACTAATAGCGAGGCTAAAAGTGAGAATACCACTGTTAGCGCAAATGGCAAGAAAAACTCACCTGTAATGCCGCCAACAAATCCAAGCGGTAAAAATACAACGACTGTCGTAATCGTTGACGATGTAATAGCTTTTAAAATTTCCTTTGTCGATGACTCAATGAGCTCATTAGACATTCCTGTTTTCGAACGGCGAACACGTCTGAAAATATTTTCAATAACAACGATACTGTCATCTACAACACGGCCCACAGCTACTGCCATTCCGCCAAGGGTCATAATGTTTAGTGAAATATCAAGCTGATTTAAGAAAATAGCTGATACAAGTAATGATAATGGTATCGAGATAATCGAAATGATCGTTGCACGAAAGTTACGTAAAAATACAAGAACAGCTATCGACGCGAACAATGCCCCGAGCAATCCTTCTTTCACTAATGTTTCCACTGATTTTTCAATGCCCTCTGCAGAGTCAAATCCAACTGCATAATTGAGCTGATCATCGTATTTTTTTAATACTTCCATAGTCTTGCTGGCTACTTCAACTGTATTTGCATCTTGTTTTTTTGTAATCGCCATTGATAATGCATCTTTTTGATTATAGCGTGTGTATTCACCTTGTTCTTTTACTTCTTTAATATCTGCAATATCACTTAATTTAACTGGAGGAGCCTCCGGGTTAACCGTAGATTTGAATTCGATATTTTCCAAAGCTTTGATTGTCTCTACTTTTTCTTCTACCCGAACAGGGATTTGAAGCTCCGTTGTATTGACTGTTCCTGCTGGAAATGACACTGACTTTTGATTGATTTGCTCTTTCATCTGCTCAAGCGTTAAACCGGCTTTCGCCGCTTTATCTTTATCAACTGTAACCTCTAGTAAGTCTTCTTTTAAACCTCCAACAGAGACCGAGTTAATCCCTTGAATCTTATTTAAATCAGGAATGACTTCTTTTTCTAATAATTCTTCTAGCTCTGTATTCCCTTCTGCAAATAAAGAAATATTAAAAATCGGAAATGAACCGAACGAAAAGCGATTTACTTCGATTTTTGCTGATTCAGGCAAATCTAAATCTTTTGTTAATGTATCAATTTGCTGCTCGACCTTATCTAAATCTGTATGAAAGGGAAATTCAAGGTTAATAATTCCGACACTTTCATACGAAACACTCTGAATGCTTTTTACGCCTTCGATGTCTTTTAACTGATCTTCTAATTTAGACGTGACTTGCTCATTCACATCGGAAGGAGCAGCACCAGGGTAAACAGCTTCAATCGATAATTGCGGAAATTCAATGTTTGGCAGTAAATCAATTTTTAATTTTGAGAAAGAAAACAACCCTGCCAAAATCAATAAAAAAGACAAAATAAAAACCGCAACTGCGTTTTTCAAACTAAACTTCGTCAAAAAGTTCATAACTAGCCTCCACTCATTTTATTCATCCATATTTTATCGGTTAGTTATATTTCAGTACCCACGGGTCAGTTTTACTAAAAAAGAGATTAATAGCAGCCTTCCAAAAACAATCCGACTGTAAATGTTGCAAACATCTCTATATCTTTCTCGTCTATCTCTGGATTAGATATGATATCCATTCGGTAGCCATTTAACATACTGCAAAATGCTTTTGAATGCAAAGTTGCTTCTTCTAGCCCTTCTTCTTCCATCAGCTTGGCCACTAGATTGTGATAATCATTGAAGAATTGATGAAGCCGATTCATCATTTCAGGCATTTGAAGCGGTGCTTGCCAGAAGGAATCAGGGTATTTTCTTGTATGGTAAAAGAAATACAAATGATGTCTAGCGATTGAATATAATTTTTGGCGAAATGTTATACACCGATCTGCCTCTTGCTTGGCGTTCCATAAAAAATAGGCAAACGAACGGTCATTCATCGCTATATACAAGTCTTCTTTTGAAGGGAAGTATAAATAAATCGTTCCTTTTGATATACCTGCTTTTTTAGCAATTTCAATCATCTTAGCATCATGATACCCTTTGGAGCCAAACACTTCAAAAGCCGCATCCAAGATTTTCTCTCTCTGATCTTTGTCTTTTAACATCTTTCAAATCCTTTCATATCACTTGTTGTCAACTGCGAATTGTTTTTTTATGTAATCCATAGGGTCCATTTCAAGCTGTTACATGCTATATTATATAAAAGAACCTTTCAGCGCTGTCAACTTTTAATACGCTGCAATCACTTTTTTGTTTTTGAATGTTTTGTGACATCTTCTGTTCTTGCTTGTAACCCCTTTCTCTACATGGTACATTTTTGTCAATAAGAAAGAAAAACATACACTTGGAGGAAGAAATATGATATTAAGTTCATCAATTGGGCGCCTGCGTATTGTAGGAGTATTAGAAGGGATTTCTTATTTGCTGCTACTTTTTATTGCTATGCCATTGAAATATTTAGCTGGAATTCCAGAAGTCGTATCTGTTGTTGGTGCTGCACACGGTGCGCTTTTTGTACTATACATACTTGCTGTTGTTCAAGTGAAATTCGTTCATAAAAAATCTGTTGCATGGGGATTATATGCATTTATTTTGTCTGTTATTCCGTTTGGAACATTTGTATTAGACCGTCAGTTAAAGAATGAACAATAAAGCAAAAAACGTCATGTTAAATAGGACATGACGTTTTTTATTTCCCTCTTAACGGACAGTAAGACCCGCTTGAGGCTTCACTTTCTTGCATTTTGTTTTATGTTATAGACCCGCTAAATTTTTCAACGGTTTTCCACCAGTTGAATGAGTGAGGCTTCAATAGTTTCCCGATCTCTTCTTGTTTGATATGCTGGTCAGCAAGCATGTGCTGTATCGTTTCAAAAAGTCCTGTAGTAACAGCTTCTTTTACCTCGGATTCACCTTCAATATATAAACGTTCAATCACTTCAAAAACATCTCGTTCTCGTTCAAGCTGATTGTTAAACTCTAAGGAAATTAAGTGGGAAGCAAAACGGCTAAGTTCTTGTTGCAGTCCTTCTTTATTATTTGTATCCGTTTCTTCATTCGGCTGAAATGACGGACATGCCTCTAATAACAGCTGAATCACTTCTCGTTTTGTAATCATAAAGTTTCCCTTCCTTATCTATTTCTATTTAGTTTGTGTTTATATCTAGTGTCTACCCTTCTTCTTTTCACGATAAACCTTTCTTCACAGCCTGACCTTTTCGTACAACATGTTGATTATTCTTTTTACCCCACTGTTGCCAAAGCACCGACGAATGCGATAATCGGAAATGCAGCCATTAAAGCTAATTCAATCATCATAAATCTTGATAAAAACGTCTTAAACTGCGGCTTATTTATCCGAGATGCGAGTTGTTTATAAAGCTGGTATACCCGTAAACTAGCACCAATCCATACGACTGCCACGATAATTAGCGGATTCATACTGAATGTTGATTGTGCATTCTCTGCTTCGGTAAATGCTAATACTACAAGAATAATTGGAATAAATTCTAAAGCAGCATGCTTAATGAAAAACGCTGTTTGTACCTGAATAAGCTCTTTATAGATGTCTTCATCCTTCTTATCCTGCGTGAGCTTTTGATCAATTGTATGTAGAGTAGATTGATAAATAAACATCATTCCAATAACCGCAATTACCGCTGCAATCGTAAAATACCAAACTCCCATTGTATCCACCCTTCCTTATTATGTAAAATATTTTCCACAAACGAACATTTGCATTATATCATTTTCTACATCATTCGTCTTATAGATTTCTCTCTATAGAACGTTTATAATGAGAAATGAACTATTTTACTAGTAAGATTGGCTAATGGAGGAAGAATTATGATTTTAAATTATAAAAACCAAGCAACCGGCCATCGTATGAACAATGGCTGGAACTTTTTCTATGCATCAAACTTAACTATGTGGCGGAAAGATGACAAATATCTGCTGCTTGATGAGAACCAAGACGTTGTCATGATTTTCGGCTTTAAAAAAGAAGAAATCGTGCTCGATAAGCTTCAAACATGGGGCTATACATTTAGCGTTCACCCTGAGAAAAAACAAATTTCATGCTTACAGCGCCAAGAAGAGATTGGCGAGCAGGAAATGAATTAATAGCGATACACTTAAAAAGACTTTCGATAAATCGAAAGTCTTTTTTCAGAATGCTGTAAGATGATTATCTTTCCTTTAATTCAAACTTTTTCAGCATTTGTTCAAATTGAACTGTAAGAGAAGCAAGGTCTGTTGCGTGGACGGCAATTTCTTCAACAGACGAACTTGTTTGCTGCACCGATGCCGAAGTTTGCTGCCCGGCCGCCGATGTTTGTTCCGCCATGTTGGCAATATGGATAAGCGAATCATTAACGTGCTTTGTTTCATTTTGTACTTCTTCTAATGTGCGTGACATACTATCAATCTTTGTTGTTACTTCATGAACAGATACTTGAATCTTGTTGAACGCTTCACCTGTTTGTTTTATTTGTACAGAGCCGTCAATGACATGTTCAAAGCTCTTTTTCAGCAGTTCAGCTACTTTTGTTGAGCGGCTGTCCATTTGTTGAACAATTTCTGTAATATTTTGAACTGAACGTCCTACTTGTTCCGCCAGCTTTCGGACTTCATGCGCAACCACAGCAAAGCCTTTGCCGTGTTCTCCTGCGCGCGCAGCTTCAATCGCTGCGTTTAAAGCTAAAAGATTCGTTTGATCGGCAATCTCTTGAATGACATATACCAGTGTTGAAACATGCTTTGAATGGTCATGCAATTCATTAAGTTCTTGTACAGATTTACTGACATACTCATGGATATCGTTCATTTGTAAAACAGATGTATCCATCATTTTTTTCCCTTGTTCAGTTAATGCATAAACGTTGCCAACTGTAGAATGAATATCTTGTCCGCTTTGTGACACTCCATTAATTCGTCTCGTAAAATCGATCATCTTTTGTGAAAGATCAGCTGCAATCGCTGCTTCCGTTTCTACTGCAGAAGACAATTGTTCCATTGTCGCAGCTACTTGATGTGTACCTTCACTGATTTTATGAGAAACTTGCTTTAAGTGGGCGCTTTTGTCTGAAATTGTATATGAAGTCAGCGATACTTGCTTAATCATTTCCGCTAACTCGTCTCTCATTTGTTCAACTGCGACAGTTAATTGCCCTGTTTCATCTTTATATCTCTTTCCCGTAAATGTAACTCCTAACTTCCCTTGTGAAATGCTTTTTGTAAATGCTGTCACTTGTTTAATTGGATTCGAAATGGTTCGGCTAAATATACTAGCGAGCAAGGTGACAACAACTAAAACTCCAAGTCCAAATATTAAAATAAATGTAACGAATTGCTGTTTTGACTGTTCAATAACCGAAAGATCTTGATTAATTTTCACGATGCCGATAACGGTTGTTTTAGTTGGATCGTACATCGGTAAAAATGTTTGCAAATGCTGATTGCTGTATAAACTAACTTCTTTTCCTTCCAACACATCCGCCTGCACAGATTTCTTTATATGATTATTCTTTTCTTTGCCAATCACAGCTTGCCCCGCTGCATCATACAAATTCAAGTCTACTTCTTTTAACGTATTGGCGATATCGGTAAAAACCACTTCCCCTAATCCGGTTTGAAGCGTGCCAATAACTTTGTTTCCATCCTTTATAGGCACAAACGCCCGCACAGCAAGACCGCTGCTTCCAAATTCAAATCCAGCATTTTCTTGTCCATTCAATGCTTGCTGAATTGCGGCTTTATCTTTTTTGCTGTCGCCTCGCTTTTGTGGTTGATGTCCGCGAAACAACACCGTTCCATTTGAATCCCCTAATTCAAAGACAGTTAATCCTTGCTCTTGTTCTAATCGTTTAAAAAGGGGAACAATGGTTTGCTCTAATGTTTTTTGATCATTGGTTTTAAATGCATTCACGACTTCCTTATTCCCAGCATATAGTTTTGTTAATTCAAGCAATTCATCTGATTGATCTGCTAGTTGTGTTTGAAGCGAATGCGTTGCCCTTTGCTGTTCTGTGCTTACTAACTTCATAAATAGTTTGTCTGTGTTCATATACGTTATCATGCTGAATAACAAAACCGGAACAACAGCCAGTAAGATAAATAATAGCAAAAGTTTCGTTTTAATCGTTTTAAAGGCAAACAATGTCTTTCATCCTCCGAGCTGTATTTTTAAAATATGACATTCATTTTTATGTATCGTACAATTTCATGCCTTGTTTAACTGATTATTTTTTCTGAAAATAACAACAAGATACTTTCTGATAAAGCAAGTGCCTTACTGTCCCTTGCATCAAAATAAACCACAAAGCCAGCACCTTTACGTACTGATTTTGTGGCTAATGTTTTTCTGTGTGGCTTTTTTGTTGAAACATGGCACTAATATGTTCTTTCTGCTGCTCATCTACAATGTAATACCACGTGCCGTCAACTACTTGCGGCTCTCCTTCAACGTGGACAGTTTCAAACTTCGGCTTTCCTTGCTTAACCACGTTATATAAGGCAAATGCATCCTTCAAGGTTACATTCGTTTTAATATGATTTTTAGCAATGTTCAGCAGTTCAGGAATATTGTTAATCGTCGACATATCCATTCCTTTTTCTAGAAGCGATTCCATCACTTGGCGCTGGCGTTCATTTCGGCCAAGATCTCCTTTTGGATCTTCATGCCGCATTCTTACATATGCTAATGCTCGATCACCATCTAGCGTATTATGCCCTTTTGGAAAAAGATACGAACCAAACATAAACGGAAACGGATTGTCCACCTCAACGCTGCCTAATTCATTCACCACCGCTTTAAACCCTTCCATATTAACTTTCACATAGTAATCAACGGGAATATGCAAAAAATCTTCAACTGTGTTCAGCGTCATTGAAATACCACCGTACTTGTAGGCGTGATTGATTTTTTCCGTTTTATTTATTCCAGCAATTTTAACGCGCGTGTCTCGCGGTATCGGCATCACTTTTGCTTTATTCGTTTTTGTATTCAAGTTAACAAGCATTAGTACATCAGAACGCCCTGCATCTTCTTTTCGTTCATCCACACCCATCACAAGCAAGTTAAAGGAATGTTGTTCATGTTTGGTTGCGGTGATTTTTTTTTCGTATACTACTCCTCCAACAATTAAACTGATGATAATTGCTGAGATGATAGCGATCAGTTTTGAATGTTTCATGTCCTACTTCCCCTTCCTCAAGCGAGCAAATTCAATTACTCAGTTACTTCCTATATGCCTTAATTCGAAGGAATTTATACATGAAAGAAGAATTTCTTTCATTCAACTCTTGTTTTGCATGCTAGTAATCTAGTGAATTCAATCATTCTTTTTCTTAAAAAATGATGAATAATCCTCACGTACTTTTTGTCTACTTAATACTTCTTTCTAAATCGCGTTAGCCAATCCGGAACAATCAGCGGCCAAGTGGTGAATGCTACAATACAACAGCCGATTCAAGGTGCATTGATTGAAATCATAAACGCACAAGAGCAAGTGGTCGCCACAGTTCGTACGGATGCCTTAGGTAACTTTACGATTGGAGGTCTGGCACCTGGAGTTTATACCATTCGTGTAATAGCTGAAGGATTCATTTCACAAACAAGGCAAGTAACAGTAGCAGCAAGCGAAATTGTTTTCGAACGATTTGAACTCATTCCAATAACCCCTGCCCCGCCGTTTAATCCATGCGACCTGATCAATCCTGTCGCAGCTTGCAAAGTAGTAAACTTAGTATGTAAAGAATTGAGGCCGTCGAAACGTAAAACGATTCAAGTTTTAGCGAAAAATGGATCCTATCACTTCCTTCAGCTTATTCACCTTGCGATAACAGCAAATGTAATTATAACAATTACAGGTGAAAATGGATCTTGTGTAAGTGAACCTTACCAATTCGTCCTGCACGAGCGAATTGCGCTGTATGCGCCAGAAGGAACTAAAATCAGCAGTCACGTCGCGATAACAAACTGTAACGCGCAGCTAGTATGTGTACCTGATGAAGAGCGTGTTAAGGTAGTTGTTCTTTCACTAGAATATAATCAACATATTCTATCTGAAGTAAATGCAGTAATTGAAGTTACAGGAGTAGCAATCTCTCCTCGCCAAGCACACATAAACTATATAGGAAAAGGAAAGAGCGAAACAATGTGCATACGTGCTTCAAAAGTGCTGGATTCGGTTAAAATTGGGAAACAAAGAGAAATGCAATTGAATGCAGAACAGATCCTATTTACGTGTGAAAACCTAGAAACGGAATAGTAAACAGAAGTTAAAACGTCATCCTTGAACTTTAATAAAAAGCAAGCGTCAAGAAATTTATAAATGAAGAAAACCCATGGAAAATTAAAAAGATTTCCATGGGTTTTCATTTATTTAAAACATTCTAATTGTCTAAATAACGATACAGTGTTGTTTTGCTAATACCAGTTGCTTCTCGAATTTGAGTGAGAGTATACTTCTTGCTCCAATACATCTCAAGAGCTCGGTGAACATTATAATCTGGCTTTTTTGGACGCCCTCCGGTTTTTCCTTTTGATTTTGCTTCTTGAAGTCCTGCTTTTGTTCTTTCACTGATTATATCTCGCTGAAACTCCCCAACTCGCTTCATCATCTCGAAAAATACTTGCCCTTCTTTAGTAGAAGTATCGACATGATCCACTAAAGAAATAAACTGGGTACCACGCGCAGAAAAATGTTCCATCAACTCTATCAAATGTCTCGTTGAATCTGCAATACAATAAAATTTGTATACGACAACTTTATCTCCTTTGCAAAGGATCTTCAACATGCTTTCTAATTCAGCACGACCTTTTATTGAGCTGCCTTTTTCCATATAAACTTGATCACAATTGTATTCCTGCAATGCTTTTACTTGCATGTCCATATTTTCATCTTCACTATACGGACGAACATAGCCAAAAATCACCAAACCATCTCCTATAAGGATATCTTCTTCCACCGTTATTCTAACAAACTTTAAGTAATTTTAATATTTGTTTTTCCGTTTAAAAAAGCCGTACATCAAGTACAGTTCCAAAAAGGATCGTTTTTGGAACAAAAAATTGTAGACTTTTTAAATTTAGTTTGATACAGTTTTATGTGTTGACAACGACCCGGCTTCTATGAGAGTTAGAAGCCAAAAAACAAACATAGAGAGGTGCTTTTTATATTGAAAGTAAATAGCTTAAAAAATCAATGGTTGGGAAATGTGAGAGGAGATATACTCGCTGGGATTGTCGTTGCTCTCGCATTAATTCCTGAAGCAATTGCGTTTTCTATCATTGCTGGTGTAGATCCGATGGTTGGATTATATGCATCTTTTTGTATTGCTGTAGTCATTGCATTTGTTGGTGGCAGACCTGGGATGATATCTGCTGCAACTGGAGCAATGGCATTGTTGATGGCAACGCTTGTAAAAGAATACGGGATTGAATATTTACTCGCAGCAACTATTCTAACAGGAATTATTCAGTTTCTGTTTGGAGTATTAAAAATTGCTCGTTTTATGAAATTTATTCCAAGGTCAGTGATGGTTGGGTTTGTAAATGCTTTAGCAATCTTAATTTTTATGGCCCAAGTTCCTCATTTTATTGGAATTTCAAACATGACTTACGTTTTTGTAGGAATTACATTGGCTATTATTTATCTTTTGCCTCGTGTCACAAAAGCAGTTCCTGCTCCACTGGTTGCAATTATTGCGATAACGGCTTTGGCAATTTGGGGAAGCTTTGACCTTCGTACTGTTGGAGATTTAGGGGAAATTTCGAAATCACTGCCAGCTTTCGCCCTTCCTAATATTCCAGTGAATTTTGAAACATTAGCTATTATTTTTCCAACTTCATTAGCTCTAGCAATTGTAGGACTACTGGAGTCGTTATTAACTGCAACCATTGTCGATGATATGACAAATACAGAAAGCGATAAGAACAAAGAAAGCAGAGGTCAAGGTATTGCAAACATTGTAGCTGGCTTCTTTGGTGGCATGGCTGGGTGTGCAATGATCGGCCAATCAGTTATCAATGTTAAATCCGGTGGTAGAGGCCGTTTATCATCTTTAGTAGCGGGCATATTTTTAATGTTTTTAATTATTGTATTAGGTGATTGGGTTATTCAAATTCCAATGGCAGCACTAGTTGGTGTTATGATTATGGTATCAATTGGTACATTTGACTGGTCTTCTCTTCGAACATTAACAAAAGTTCCTTTAACAGATACGACCGTAATGGTTGTAACCGTTGCAACAGTAGTTGCCACTCATGACTTATCAAAGGGTGTATTTGCTGGTATTATTTTAAGTGCTATTTTCTTTGTTGCTAAAATCTCTAAAGTTCAAGTAACAGTTTCTGAAAATGCAAGTACTGATAAGACAGTTTATAAAATAAAAGGTCAGCTCTTCTTTGCATCCGTGCAGGATTTTGTGAATTCTTTCCCAAATAAAGATAATAAGAATAATATTTTAATTGATTTTTCTGAAGCTCACATCTGGGATGACTCAGCTGTTGCTGCAATAGATAAAGTGGTTCTAAGATTAAAAGAACAAGATATAGATGATGTGAAACTAATTGGACTAAATGAATTAAGTGATCAACTTGTGAAACGATTAGCGACATATGACAACCCAGATGCTAAGCTGTCTCATCATTAATATGGAGGTTATAGTATATGTATAAAAAAATTCTGCTAGCTGTTGATGGTTCAGAACATTCCATTCGGGCAGCCAACCATGCAATTCAATTGGCTTCACTTGTGAAAGATGCTACTGTAGAAGTTATATGTGTATTAGATTTTTCAAAAGCAAAAACAGAAGTCTTACACAAAGAATTAAAAGCTGAAAGAGCAAGAAAACTAAAAGAAGTAGAAGAGGCTCTTCGACAAGCAAATATCTCTTATGAAATCAAAATGGAGCATGGAGAACCAGGTCCTACCATTGTAACCCGTGCGAACGAACATCAATTTGATATTGTGATTGTTGGCAGCAGAGGATTAAATTCCTTGCAAGAAATGGTGTTAGGAAGTGTAAGTCATAAGGTAGCAAAACGAGTGAATAGTCCTGTGTTGATTGTAAAATAATCACTCATTTTCATGGAATGATAGATAGTGATTACGACCTCACCTCATTTACAATAATGTGAAAGTTTCAGCTTTAAATCAGCTGAAACTTTTTTATTTAAATATTTTCTACTGGCTTCTTGCTTTGAGGATTATTGAATTCAATCAGAAAGATACCTGCTAAAAGAAGTGTACGTATAATCCTGCATAGAAACTTTATTCATTAATCATGCTTAATTGTTATACTTTCAACACATAAATGTATAAATATTTTCTTATTCCATATATTTTGCTGCAAGAACGATGATGACATTGGAGGTTAAATGATGAACTCGCTTAAAAATAGGTCGCCTGTTTATTATGGCTGGATAATCGTTTTTATTTCGGCTTTAGGAGTATTCTTTTCTGGTCCTGGCCAAACGTACTCAAATTCCGTCTTTATTGACCAATATATTGAAGAGTTCGACTGGTCTCGTTCGCATATTTCTACACTTTATTCCATCTCCACGCTTTGTGCTGGTATTCTTATGATGTTTATCGGACGATTTGTTGATCGATTTGGCCAACGGAAAATGATGATTATCATTGGAGCTACACTCGGAATAGCCTGCTTTTTCAACAGCTTTGTTTCTAACACTTGGATGATGTTAGTAGGTTTCTTTTTAATTCGATTACTTGGCCAAGGAAGTATGACACTGCTTCCTAATACGCTTGTTCCACAATGGTTTATAAAAAAAGAGGCCGGACTTTGAGTTTCATGGCAATTGGCGTTTTTTTAAGTTCAGCTCTCTTTCCGATCATGAACGCTTGGATGATTGAAACATGGAGCTGGCAGTTTACATGGCAAGTATTAGGTATGGCACTTTTAATCGTATTTGTTCCTCTGGCGTTTTTGTTTGTTCGAAACAAACCAGAAGATATCGGCTTGCTTCCTGATGGACTAAAAGTAGACAAACATGATACGGAATCACCAAACATTGTATTAACAGAAGAAAACTGGACATTAAAAGAAGCTATGAAGACGACAGCCTTTTGGGCAATCTTGTTATGTGCAGGGATTCCAGCAATGGTTAATACCGGCCTAACCTTTCATTTACTTTCAATATTTAGTGAAAATGGAGTTTCGGCTCAATATGCTGCTATTATTTTAAGCTTAATGGCTATCATCGGTTTTCCCATCACCCTTATATCAGGATTTATTTTAGAGAAAGTGAAAACAAACATTATCTTAGCTGTTGTCTTTATGGGAGAACTTACTTTACTTATCCTTTTACTTTTCACTAAAAATGTTGCCATCGCCATTGTGTTTGGAGTGATTTGGGGAATTGTTGGGGGGCTAGAGCGAATTACTTTAAGTATTATTTGGCCCAATTATTTTGGACGAAAATATATTGGCAGCATAAATGGTGTAGCAATGACTGTAACAGTTATTGGTTCTGCATTTGGCTTTGCCTTTGACTTATTTAATAGTTATATTCAAGTGTTATACTTTATGATAATATTTCCTTTATTAGGAATCATTGCTGCTTTTATTGCCAAAAAACCAAATAAACAATTTTTACATAGCAGGTCTATTGAAACTTCTTAATATTCATATGCACGTAGTCCAGAAAAATCTCTCAGCTTTCTTTAGAGGATCTGAAAGATTTTTCTCCTACTTAACAATTAAAACAGGAATGCTGCTCTTTTCGCGAATTTATGACTGACATTTCCTAACATCATCTCTTGTAAACTGTTTAAGCCTCTGCTTCCAACAACTACTACATCAAAATCATTTTTATTTGCATACTCTACAATCGTTAGAGCGGGTTCTCCTCTTAACAATTTAATTTCATATTTAATCCTGCTTCTTTGGCTTTTATTTCAATTTTTTCCGTTATAATAATTTAATGAAATAAAATCTAAATACGTTATAAGATATTAAAAAGCGGTGGACTAAGTAGCCATCGCTTTTTAGCAACCTATTCTGCTATAGTAGAATGTCGACCCAAATTTTCACTGCCGTTATTACTATTAATACGGCTAAAATGACTCGTAGCACTTTCGTATTAACCTTTTTGCCAGCCATGGCTCCAAGTGGAGACGCGATTAAGCTCGCTGCTACCATGATAAGAGCAGGTCCATACTCGACTTGACCAGTTGTAATTTTTCCAATGGTCGCACCGATTGATGAGATGAAGGTGATCGCAAGCGAAGATGCGATTGTCATCCTTGTTGGAATTTTCAACACAATAAGCATAATCGGAACTAATAAAAATGCTCCTGCTGCTCCGACAATTCCAGCACCTGCTCCAACAATTAAAGCAAGTATCGCCGCAAGCCACTTATTAAATTTGACTTGATTAAACGGCACGTCATCAATCCCTTTTTTTGGTACAAACATCATAACAGCTGCAAACAGCGACAGAATGCCGTAGATTACATTAATTTCTGCTTCTGTCATCAGCTTTGAGCTAACTCCGCCAATAAAGCTGCCAATTAAAATGCTCATTCCCATATAGCCAATGAGCGTTTTATTTAAAAAACCGCCCTTTCGATACACCCACACGCCGCCAATTGCTGAAAAGAAAACTTGAACAGCACTGATACCAGACACTTCGTGAGCACTAAAAGCAGCAAGTCCAAATAGCGGCGGAATGTACAGTAGCATCGGATACTTAATAATCGAACCGCCAATTCCTAGCATTCCTGAAATATATGATCCGATAAAACCAATTAAAAAAATTGTGATGATAAATCCGAGTTCCATCAAAACCTCTCCTTTAAAAAAAGGAACCAAGATGGTTCCTTTTCATTAGCCTTTTTTAATCCAGAACGTTAAGACATCACTGTCTTCTTCGTGCTTTACTAATTCATGGCCGCTTGATTTAGCCCAAGCAGCTAGGTCACTTTTTGCTCCTTTGTCTGTCGTATGCACTTCTAACACTTGGCCTGTTTCAAGCTCAGTCATTGCTTTTTTTGTTTTGACAATCGGCATCGGGCATGCTAATCCTTTTGCATCTAATACTTTGCTTACGTTCATTCCAAACCCCTCCCAGATATGCTTAATTTCATCTATCTAAGTTAACGAATCGCACAACGATTCGGTCCAATTTCCATTTCACGCTGTTTTTCTTCATCAGGGCTCATTTTCCCCATATTAGTGTCACGAATTTCCTTATATGCGTTAGGCTGCGGCGGCAAATTTTCTGTGACAATTTTTCTGAACTCATTTTCATCTTCAATCTTTAATCCATGATTTTTTGCATATAACACACTTAATTTCTCAGCAACGCTGCCATCTTCATTTAATTCATCAATAATCATAAAATGAGCTGGCAATACGATTAACTCATCTGATAAGTCTTTGTAACGTGTATAAAGCGTTTCTCTTAAGTCTCCAACCCAATCTTGGGCCATTCCTGCTAAATCTGGTCTGCCAATTGAATCAATAAATAAACTATCGCCAGAAAGTAAATATTGCTGATCGACGATGAATGAAGTCGATCCAATTGTGTGCCCCGGAGAATATAACGCATGAATTGAAATTGTCGTCTCACCAAATTTCACATCGCTGCCATCTTCTAACGCTTCATATTCAAACGTTACTTCTGCTGCGTCTTTCGGAGGCAGCCAATAGGTTGCATTCGTTTTTTCTGCAAGTGTTCGTCCTCCTGAAATATGATCAGCATGAAGGTGCGTATCAAATACATGTGTAATTTTCACTCCAATGCTTTTTGCAAATTCAAGATAAAGATCTGTCATACGTGCAGAATCAATGACAGCCGCTTCACCGTTTGAGACAATCATGTAAGATAAACAGCCTTTA
The DNA here is from genome assembly GCA_008180335.1 of Priestia megaterium. Taxonomy (GTDB): domain Bacteria; phylum Bacillota; class Bacilli; order Bacillales; family Bacillaceae_H; genus Priestia; species Priestia megaterium_B. The sequence goes on along the minus strand of VTEF01000002.1, from coordinate 589,337 downwards.
CCAATACGTACAAACTGATAAATTTCTCCACCATCGGTTAAATCCCCAATTTTAATCGGTTCTAAATGTTCACTCCATGCTTTCATGCCGCCTTGTAAATAAGAAACCGCAACGCCTGCTTCAGACAGCATTTCTGCGACCATCACCGATGAGCCTTCTTTTGCGCACACAACTAATATGTCATGGTCTTTTGGCACCTGATCTAAGACTTCTTCCACCCCATCAAGTAATTGAAAATAAGGAATGTTTAAATACTGAAAATTTTCTCCTTCGATTTTCCAGTCTTGAAAATCACTTTCGTTGCGAACATCTAAAATAAATAATGATTCTTTGTTCATCACTTTTTGTGTTACTTCTTTTGCATTCATTTTGTTTACCGCCACTCCATTACCCCCTATGGTATATTTTTCCTCAAAAAATAAACAGGCAGAATATTACGCTGCAGCTACTGCGCTTAAATAGCTGTTGTTTTACCAGTCCACTGGCTCATGCCAGGCACAACGTTAGTTACGTTTTTAAACCCTTTTTCTATTAGCTTCTGTGCAGCTAAATCACTGCGGCTTCCTGTGCGGCATACCACGTAAATCTCTTGATTTTTATCAAGCTCGTTCATACGGCGCTCTAATTCACCTAACGGAATCGATACCGTTCCTGGGATGTGATTAAATGCATACTCTGCTTCTTCGCGTACATCAAGTATCATCACATTCTTCTGCTGCTCAACCACCCTTTCTAATTCGGCATTATTAATCACATGCGGATGCTTTTTCTGTTGCGTTTCTTCCGTACTGGCTTTTCTTAAAAAATGTTTTAATACACCGCCTTCTTCAATGGTTCCTACATAGTAGTGACCTGCACTTTGAACCCATGCTTTAATGTCTGCTGTTGACCCCTTGTCTGTAGCTAACACTTCTAATACTTGCCCTTCTTGTAATTCTGCCATTGCTTTTTTTGTTTTGACAATTGGCATTGGACATGCTAATCCTTTTGCATCTAACACAAGATCTGTGTGCAATGATTTCATTGAAAACACCCTCCTCATTACCCATTGGGGTATAAATAAATTCAAAAAATATTTGCTTGTTGATGTCAGTATCCCTAATCGAACTAGATAAATAAATTCACATTTCCGTCTTCTGCATCACCTAAATATGCCGCAACACCTGCATATTCAATGTTATCTAACAATTCTTCTGTTTGAAGACCTAATAAATCCATTGTCATTGTGCATGCTACTAATTTTACATCTTGCTCTTGTGCCATTTCAATTAACTGAGGTAATGGAATAGCATTATGCTTTTTCATAATACCTTTAATCATTTTTGGGCCAAAGCCTGCAAAATTCATTTTAGATAAGCCCATCTTATCTGCACCTCTTGGCATCATTTTGCCAAATATTTTTTCCATAAACCCTTTTTTAACAGAGATATTCTCTTCTTTCCTTAATGCATTCAGCCCCCAAAACGTATGAAAAATCGTTACTTCGTGATCATATGCTGTTGCACCATTTGCAATAATATAAGCGGCCATCGCTTTATCATAGTCTCCGCTAAACAATACAATCGTTGTTTTTTTCGTTTCAGTCATCGTCATCCTCCTATCATGTAGACACTGCTTTTTTAAATTAAAAAAGATACAGATGATAAGTCTCTATTAGTTTGCATTTAATTTTCAATTCTTTTATACAGTTTTACCTTTACCCCTATAGGTATATAGTTAATCAAAAAAAGGTGCCAACCTTTTCATTTTAACGGCTTTAATAAGCATGCTTGCTGCTTCTATTCATCTTGCTTTCCTTCATCGGCTTCGCTCCTTCTTTTTTGAAGTACATAGATTCATCTACATACGATCAGACTCTCACTTCAAGGCAACTAAGCGAAAGATTAACTAGTTGACCATGATTTGCTTAGTTATTGCTGTGCAGCTTTTACAAAACTTATATTATACCCCTATAGGTATATTGTCAACTGTTTTTTAGAATGGAATAAAAAAATAGGCACCAAATATTAATGCAATGAAAATAATCACGACCGCTACGATTACAATAATGCTTTTAGATGCCATAAATGTTTGAGTGTTAATTGCTTTAACTTTTTTAAAATAATCTACTGTTGCTACGATGATTGTAAGAATACCTAATACGACTGAAAATAAACCGATCGCGTCAGCTAACATATTACCTACTGGTGCAAGGCTTGATTTAATCGTAAAGTGCAAGTTTGTTACTAAAAAACCCACTCCTATAATCGCAATAGCTGTGCGTACCCATGCCAAAAACGTACGTTCATTTGCTAAATGCTGCTGAATATACTTGGAATCAATTGTTTTATTTGTCTGTTCTTCTTCGACTTTTGGCTTTTGCATCTAATCACTCACTCCGCTTATCAACACTTTTTCTTTACAGGTTATCCACTCTAAACCGACAGCAACCCCGCTGAAAAGAAGTTTCCCTTTATTTTCATACACGTATTCGCTAAAGCTGACACACCCTGTTGCAGCAACAAGGTGTGTCAGCTTTACTTTATAAATTAATTAATTTTATCTGCCAACTCTTCATCATATCTTTGTGAACGGTTCATCCATTCATTTTCGAGCATGCTCATTTCAATTATGTTCCAATATTGACCGTCTACGAGTTTCACATCTCTCATTAACCCTTCTCTTACAAAGCCGATTCGCTCATACGATTGAATCGCTTTCACATTAAAATCAAATACACCAAGTGAGATGCGGTGCAGCTGCAATTCTTCAAAGCCAAATGTAAGAGTCTTTTCAAACATTTGATAGCAATACCCTTTTCCCCGCTCTTCTTCTTTTAACAAAACGCGGCCGATACGACCTGTTTTATTATAATAATCAATATAAGCTAGAGAAATATGGCCGATTACTTCTTCTGTTTGTTCGTTGACAACTGCGAATGCATGGGTAGTTGCGCCTTCTTCATTTGCATATCGAATATAGTGCTTGAGCTGTCTTGGGGTAAGCGGATATGTAAAACTTGACCCGCTCCACTGTATCATAAACGATTCGGAGGGAATCCAATCGATAAGCTGTTTAAAGTGTTTTTTCGTAAATGGTCGTAATCCTATCATCTTACCATCCCCCTGAAAAATATTTGATTTTTCTAAATATATTACAGTTGATTGAATAAACTGTCAATTATTGCATAAAAAAAGTCATCTATAAAGATGACTTAAAGCTGTAACTCTTTTCGCAACGCAGAAAGATCATGATTAAATTCAAAAAAATATACCCTGTTTTCATTATCATACAGCATAATGACAGGCTGCTGTTCTGTGCTAATGACAAACACCGCTTCATTTGCTAACGTGCTTAACGTTTGATGATTGATCTGCACTGCCGGATCAAGCGGCACTTTTACTAAATAACCTGTGTTTGGCAGTGGGTTTACTTTTTTAAAGACACCTGTAATTGATGCTAAACTTTTCTCTGCTTCTTGCTGTACAAGGTCCGTTTTATTTTCTGAACGAACGACTTTACCTGCATCGATTTGAAACACTTCTACTTTTGTTTGTTGTCCCATCGCCGTATGTGGCCATGCCATGATGAAGCATAAAAGAAGTGCGATCCACACTTTTTTAGTCATGATGAACACCTCCTCTGCTTCAGCGAGCACTTTTGATGCAAGACTTGCTGAAGCGCGATTGGTTGACGCGAGAAAGCGAAGGAAAAATGTATTTGCCTTTAGCATTCCCAAACTAACTGAATGTTTCATGTTTTACTTTTTGCTTAAATACACTTACTTATCCTAGTTGAATATATCCTCTTTATCATAAATCACCCTACGTTTACATCATCTTTTTGTCATGTTCGTCCCCTCTTGTCGATACAATGTTACAAGGACACGCTGTAAGAGGTGAGAAAATGTCATGGGTTGAAGCGTTGATTTTAGGAATTATTCAAGGATTAACAGAGTTTTTGCCAATTAGCAGTACAGGGCATTTATATTTAGGCCGCCATTTATTCGGCCTCGATGATGCCGGTTTGTATTTAGATACGATGCTTCATGTTGGTACGTTAATTGCGGTGTTTGTTTTTTATAAACAAGAAATTTGGCATGTGATTCGCCATCCTTTTAGTAAATTAACATTGTTATTAATTGTGGGAACCATTCCTGCCGTTGTTGTTGGATTATTATTTAAAGATTATTTTGAAGAAATTTCCACAACAGGTTCAACAATTGGATGGGAGTTCTTGGCGACCGGGTTATTTTTATGGTTTGCTGATTCCGTGAAAAAAGGATTTAAAAAAATGGATGACCTTTCATACAGAGATGCCTTATTCATCGGCACGTTTCAAGCAGCCGCTATTTTTCCAGCTGTATCACGCTCAGGCTTAACGATGGCCGCTGCCTTAATGAGAAAGCTAGATCGTGAAACAGCAGCTTATTTCTCGTTTTTATTATCAACACCAGCGATATGCGGAGCAGTGATGCTGCAGCTAAAAGATGTAGTAAGCGGAGAAGTCGAGCATATTTCACTGTTTTCATTATTCGTTGCTACTTGTTCTGCAGCACTGTTTGGCTATGCGGCGGTAAAATGGATGATTAATTACTTAAAGCATCATTCGCTAAAAACATTTGCTGTGTACGTCTGGGTTCTTGGCATCGTCGTTTTAGTATGTCAGTATACGGGGGTGTTTTAATATGCAAAAAATGCGTTTGCTTTTTCTCAGTCTTTTTTTTAGTGGACTATTTGCCGTTGTCAGCTATCTTGATCATGATTCACAAAAACACTTTGAAACGATTTCTCCTCTTTCATTAAGTGATGAAGAAATCGAAACAGCAGCCAAAAAAGAAAAGCTTACTATGACGCTGCAGCAAGTGCTTATAACAACGGAGAAAATCGACGGCTATGATGTAGAAGTATACGAAGAATATGAAGTGTATAAAAATGAAAAAGGTGAAGTTGTAGACCGTGTCGCCACTGGTTATTATCAAACGCTTCGCTACAAAGACGCTTCTGATTCAGAAAAATAAGATAAAGTTATACATGCAAAAAACCACTTGCGCCGAAGACACAAGTGGTTTTTTCTTTATTAATGGTTAAAGTGATCAGCTAAGATCCATAATGAACCAACGATGATACAAAGAGCAATAAAGAAACTGTAAAGGATGTTTGCAACTTGCACTTTGCCGTTTTCACTTTCAGTCATGTGCATGAACATTACTAGCTGCATTGCTGCTTGCAAAAGAGCTAACACTGAAATAAGTGTCATCGTTACGCCTTTAGACAAATCAGCCAGCATAACTAATCCAAGCGCTGCGAATGTTAGTGCTAAAGAAAGGATAAGCCCAAACACATGACTAAGCGGAAATCCTGCTTTATGGCCTTGTTTATTTTCCATGTCTTATCCCACCAATCCGTTCAAGTATACATACGTGAAGATGAAGATCCAAACAACATCAAGGAAGTGCCAGTATAAACCGATAATGAACACTTTTCTTGCTGTAATTGGTGTTAAACCGCGTTTTACTAGTTGAATGATGACTAAAATCGCCCAACCAATACCTAATGTAACGTGAAGTCCGTGTGTTCCAAGCAGCGAGAAGAACGCTGATAAGAACGCACTAGTTTGCATTGTTGCGCCTTCATGACCTGCATAAAGGATAAACTCTTCAATTTCGTAGAACAAGAATCCTGCACCTAATAAAAGCGTAATAACAAACCAAATCAATAAACCTTTTAAATCATTATTACGCATTTTAAAGATCGCGATTCCCATTGTAAAACTACTGAATAAAAGCAACAATGTTTGAATCATAAACGTTTTAACAACAAATAAATCTTGTGGACCAGGGCCCCCGGCAGTACGAGTATCATACGTTAAATATGTGACAAATAGCGTAGAGAATAGCGCAATCTCGGCACCTAGAAAAATCCAGAAACCAAGTATATTCATGCGGCCTTGCTCTTCTTGATACTCAAGCGGCAATGACTTATCTAAATGTCCAGCCATTATTTGTCACCCCCTGTAATACCTTCAATTTTCTTAATTTCATCTACTTGTACGTAGAAGCCTTTATCATAGTCGAATGAACGAGCAATTAGACATCCTACAATTCCAATCAATCCGAAGATTGCCATTGGCATCCATTCAAATACAAGTCCGAATCCACCAATAAACCAGAATATACCAGAGATGAATGGCACACCAGAGTTGCTTGGCAAGTGAATTGGTTTTAAATCTTCTTCTTTAATTTCTGTTTCGTTGCGTTTTTTCATGTGCCAGAACTCATCCATTTCTTTTACATGAGGCACAACAGCAAAGTTGTAATATTGGACTGGAGATTTCGTCCACCATTCAAGTGTACGGCCATCCCAAGGGTCGTTAACTGTGTCACGTTTGTTTTTCCAAGCGCTCCATAATAAGTTAACAACTAATACGATAAAGCCTGCACCCATTAAGAATGCACCTGTTGTTGAGATTAAGTTCAATGTTCCCCAACCAAGACTTTCTGAATAAGTTTGCATACGACGAGTCATACCGTCTAAACCTAAGAAGAATTGCGGGAAGAAACAAATGTTAAATCCAACAACGAAAATCCAGAAAGAGATTTTTCCTAATTTCTCGTCTAATGTGTGTCCAAAAATCTTCGGATACCAATAGAATAATCCAGCAAAACATGCGAAAACTGTTCCTGCGATTAATACATAGTGGAAATGGGCAATTAAGAAGTAACTGTTATGGTATTGATAGTCAGCAGATGCCATCGCAAGCATAACTCCTGTTACCCCACCGATTACGAAGTTCGGAATAAATGCTAGCGACCACATCATAGCCGTTGTAAATTTAATCCGCCCTTTGTACATCGTAAAGAGCCAGTTGAAAATCTTAACCCCGGTTGGAACGGCAATTAACATCGTTGAAATTGAGAAGAACGAGTTAACCGCTGGTGAGTTACCCATTGTAAAGAAGTGGTGCACCCATACAATGTAACTTAAGAATGCGATACCAACCATTGAGATAACCATTGCTTTATAACCGAATAAGTTTTTACGAGAATGTGTACTAATAATCTCAGAGAAAATACCGAATGCCGGTAAAATTACAATATATACTTCAGGGTGTCCCCAAATCCAGAACAAGTTTGCCCACATCATCGGCAAACCGCCGTTGGCGACTGTAAAGAATGCTGTGCCAAACACACGATCGAGTGTCATTAATGCAAGCGCTACTGTTAATACAGGGAATGCAAAAATAATGATTACTGATGTAATTAAAATCGACCACGTAAACATTGGCATTTTCATTAATGTCATGCCAGGTGCACGCATTTTTAAGATTGTTACTAAGAAGTTAATACCGGTCATTAACGTACCGACACCGGCAATCTGGATCGCAACCGCGTAGTAGTTATTGGCGATGCTTTCACTAAATTCTTTTCCGGCTAACGGGAAGTACGATGTCCAACCAGCATCAGGAGCTCCTCCGATAACGAAAGAGATGTTAAATAACATTGCTCCCATAAAGAACGTCCAGAAACTAATTGCGTTTAAGAACGGATACGCTACGTCACGCGCTCCAATTTGAAGTGGAACGATTACGTTCATTAAGCCGATTAAAAATGGCATCGCCATGAATAGAATCATGATAACACCGTGAGCGGTGAATACTCCGTTATAGTGATGCGGATTCAGGATATTCAAATCCGGGAACGCTAGCTGCATACGCATCATTAATCCATCTACCCCACCGCGGAAAAGCATGAGTACGGCAGATAGAATATACATAACACCTAATTTTTTATGATCAACTGTTGTTAACCATTCTGTCCATAACCATTTCCATTTCTTGAAATATGTTAAGACAAAAACGATACCGATGATTGTCATTACGATTGCCGCATCAGCTGCATAAATGACGGGATCGCCAGTGACAAAAAATTCATCTAGCTTCATTATGTCTTCCCCCAATCGTACGTTTATTTAAGATCACCTTTTATTAATGTCCTTCGTGACTCTCTTGATCTTTATGATCTTCATGGTCCATATTTTCATGGCCTTCATGATCCGTGTTTTCGTCTTTTTTCATTTCGCCATGATCGTGACCTACGCCGCGCTCATTGACTTTACCAGGAATATAAGCATCTTTTGCATGGTTAACCCATTCTAAGTGCGTTCCATTGAATGTCATACGACCTACAACACCTGGTTCAATGATTTCATCATATTTCTTTTCAGTTAATTTTTTAGCTGTACCTTTTACTTCTTCTACCCACTCTGCGTACTCTTCATCTGTTTGAGCAAGCACCTCAAATTCCATGTCTGTGAAATGCTCACCTGAGAAGTTTGCGCTTCGTCCGATGTATGAGCCTGGGTTATCAGCTTGTAAATATAAGTCCATTGCCATGTTATTCATTGTATATTTTTGACCGCCAAGTTCTGGCACCCAAAACGAGTTCATTGTTCCTTGTGACGTTAACTCGAAGCGTACTGGACGATCTTCCGGAATGTTAACATAGTTCACAGTTTCAATGTTTTCTTCTGGATAACTGAAAATCCATTTCCAGTTAGCAGATGTTACATGAATTGTAAGTGGCTCTTCCGTTTCTGTTTGAGCGCTTTTAGGTGGCTCTTCAAGAGCATAAATTGATTTAACAGTTGGGATGGCTAAGAGAATAAGGATGATAATCGGAAACGCAGTCCAAATAATCTCCATTGTCAAGTTACCCTCTTGCTCTGGTGGCTCATAGTCCATGTTTTCAGGTTTTTCACGAAATTTAATCAGTACGTATGCAAAAATTGCAAATACTACTACTACCACAATCGCCATCATCCAAAGTGACCAAACAATGAGGTCAGCTTGCTCTTTAGCGACAGGACCTTGCGGATTTAACACTGCTAATTGCGAACATCCGCTTAAGAATACTAACGAAAGCGCAGACATTAAACCTGCCAACTTCCAAAATCCCTTTTTTGGTTTCACTAAAAACTCTCCTTTCTAACAACTCATGATGCGAAGCCTATACAATAAATCTTCAAAACTAGCCATCTTATAAGATAGCAAAGTTTTCATACAGAACCTCTTCAAACCTAGATAATTAATTGACCATCACTATTGTAATACAAAATGACAATTTTTTCGTCACTTTTTGTCAATTTTATTATTTTAAAAATATTCTAAAATAGCATAAAAACACTAGGTTTAAGAGTACTTCAATCATTGCGATATTTTAGCATAGATTTTAAAAGGAATAAATGTAAATAAAAGGATGAAGCGTTGATTTTACTGCCTGAACTTGACTTTTTTGAGTAAAAATCATCATTGTAAACGCTGTTATCATTGATATATCAACATTTATCGTCATTATTGAATATTTTGTGACAAAATCTATACAGAATTGTGAAACAATAGTGAAGTGCTCAATCAGCTGTTTTTTACTTATTCACTATTATATTTCATCACGAATATTTTTGTTATATACTTCACAAAAAGTTCAAAATTAGACATCTAAAAAAGGAACTGCAGCTTATTCCCGCAGTTCCTGATCCATATATTCTTTTACTGTAATGTCATCCCCTTCGCTATTTAACAGTGTTGTTTCAGCTGGGAATGTCTCTTTTACGTACTTTGGTACTTTTTTATACAGCACAAAATACTCTTCCTTTGGAACATTTACTTCGAACGTATAATTATCATTAACTAGCGATGCTTTCACTCGATGAATTTGTTTACTAGGATTTTTACCGATGAACAATGCATACGTTCCTTTATTCGTATGTAAATCTTCATACTCAACTAAATTGCTTGTTTTCGTACTAACTTCAATGCGCAGCCGTTTACTCCATCCTTCTTTTAAAACGGCCATTCCTTCTTTGTCTCCTGGAATCGTATATAGCGCTACATATGTATCTGAGTCGTCTATCTGTCTAATATCTCGTATATCTATTGGTTTAGGGCCATTAACTGTTCCTTTGCTTTCCCATTTTCTTAAATGCTGTTCAATACTTGTTGCATTGTTTGGAATCGGATAATGAAAAAATTCATAAACACCTATAACCACTGCTATACAAATGAACAGAAATAAGAATTGAATCACTTTTCGAATATCCATTCACCTTCCCTATTTAAATTCCCCTTTGTTCCACCTTTAATAAGCAATAAATTCCTTCACCTCAAGATGCGGACAAAGCTGCTAAGATAGGTGTAATAATCCAAATCGCCCTATAGGCTTCAGCTAACTATATGTGGGTCATGCTTCCATCACATCTAAAGTATTAAGCCTTGTTCCATTCTTGATTTGTACCGTCTGTAAACCGCTGCTCAATCCTTCAAGTTCGGCGGTTCAGATGTGAATTTATGTTTTTATTTCACCTGGTTGGTGATGCTGGTGATTTTAACCATTTCAGTTTTCTTGCTTCCCTTCTTCATGACTACATGCTTTGATTAAAAATTCAGAAGTACGTGCAGACGCAAGTTTCTTCAAAATGTTTCCTCCTCAAATGCGCACTAAGTTCAAAGCCCGCTTTTTAAGTATCGGCTTAACAATCTATTTGTTTTATGAATAGTGCTTATTATGTATCGCTTTTTCTTTAGCGGGCTGAAACACATGTTTTGTTATCTTAGCTTTCAGCCTTTTACATAGTAGAAAGAAACTTGTATCAATATGTACGAATTATGCAGGAAAATGTAAAAAAAAGATATCAGACTTTTGTCAGATATCTTTATGCTTCCGCCTCATTTACCGACTTTTTACTAAAAGAGCAATTGCTTCTTCTACAACTTTAGCTGTTTCTTCACCTGCTTGCTGACGTTCCACGATACATTGTTCTAAATTAAGCGCTACAATTTGAGCAATTGTGCGGTCAACGGCACTGCGAATAGCCGATAGCTGTGTCACAACATCTTTGCAGTCTTTATCTTCTTCCATCATCCGTAACACGCCACGAACTTGACCTTCTACTCTTTTTAGCCGATTTTTCGTTTGATCTGTATAATCCATCCGCACCACCTCATTTCATTATTTTTCCTTATAATTAGGTTTTTATCCCTTGCACGCACACCAGTAGCCCTTTACTTGATACCCATGTTTTTTCAATTGACGAATACTTAAATTTCGTGAAATTGAATCTGGTACAATCACAATCACTTCTTTTGAAGGTATTTCCACATGCTGTCTTTCTAAGTACGGCAGCGGAATGTGAATCGCACTCTGACAAGGCTTGTGTTTCATTTCATGAAAATGCCTGACATCTACAAGTGAGACATCAGTCGATGTACAATCAATAGATGCCATTTGCCGAATACCATGTACTGGAATGTAGCGTTTATATAAACTGTACACTATAAATAACAACACAACACTTACGCATGTATAGATAATTGTCATTTTAGCCTCCCGTAATCCTTTTTATACCCCTACATGTATAATATATCTACTTCATTTACGATTCGTCAATAAAAAGGTTTTTTGTTTTTATCACCACGACCGTTGTCATTCAATCCATTACCATGCCTGAATCACTGGCTTCTTCTCTTTGTTCATTTTTTAATAAACACACTGCTACATAACTGCCATTCATTATATTTTTGGCGTAGGGGTCGGTTTTGCATATCCTTCTTTGTATGCGGCATCTATGTTCTGGCGAATTTCTTTAATCGATTTTCCATTTTCCAAGTCCGAAATTGATTGTGCTGCAATTTCCAAACAAACACCGCATTTAGTTCCATGATCATCCCACACAACTCTTCCATTCTCTTTGTTCTCATTAACAAAGCAATCATAATTATCTTTATGGCCTGCTGATTCACCGCATCCACAATAACACGGTATGTTCTCTAACAGCTCTTTGTTTTCAGCAGCCGCTGCATAAATTGTTTTCATAGTTTCTGGTTTTTCATTTAAAAATTCAGGCAGCGTTTGATTATTAGCTGTCTCTTCTCTAACATCATGTGTATGGTGCTCCTGTTTTTGATGATTTTTATTTACTTGACCCGTTTTTTCTTCGGATGCATTTGAACAAGCTGCCGATACGATGCTGATTACTAGTATTACAAGTGCAAACAACGTCTTTTTCCGCAACGAAAACATCCTCTCTTTTGATCACTTAATGATGAAGGTTTCCCTAATGATTATGAAATAATGGAAATGATTGCTCATAAACATAAATAAGAAGTACACCAATTCCAACTAATATCCATACATGCTGTTTCTGAAAATGAACTGTTGATTTACCTATCACTTCATGAAAAACAACGAAAAAAAGCGTTCCAATTGCTCCTCCGGTTAATAAAGCTTGTAGTTTAAAAGAGGAAGCTTGGGCGATTTCGCCAATTAACAAACTTACGCCTAATGTGAAAGATAATAAAAAGATAACAAATAGAAACAGCCATTCACCTATTTTTGCCATCGACAGCAACGTCATAATGGCGATCCCTTCTGGAACTTGATGAAGAACAGCGGCTGCAAACACAGACGGCGACTCATGGATGCCTGTTGAACCGAACGTCATTCCTGTAATGATGTTATGAAACAATAGGGCGATTATTAGCAATGCCAGCGCTTGTTTAGAAGAAGTATGATTGATTTTTGAATGCAAGACAGCATCAATCATTAACATGGCAAGATAGCCGGCTGCTGTTCCTAATACAATCCCTTTTAAATCATAGTCAGCTAAAACAGAAGGAAGGATTTCAAATGCCAATAATCCTAATAATATTCCTCCGCACACGGCATACATATAATGAAGCTTGTTATGAACGAGAGAATTAAATAGTTTAATAAAGCCTCCACCTGCTAATAAACCAACAAATGAGGACAACGTAAATAATAAAGTAGCGTCTATAGGCACAGACATAACTCCCCTTCTCTTACATTCCTATTTATAACTAACCTATTCGAAAAGAGGACAATCATACCTGAATGTCTCTTCTTATTCATAATGCAGAGACAGCATGTCACTGTAAGAGGAACATTTTTTGAGCTTCCTCGAAAAAATGACAGCCCGTTTTTAGGATGATTTAACTCGCAATAATCGCAAGCTGTTTAAAATAACAAGTAATGCTGCACCCGTATCGCTTAACACAGCCATCCATAAAGTTAGCCAACCTGGAAAGATAAAGGCTAACGCGATAAACTTTATGATTAAAGAGAACCAGATGTTCTGCTTAATAACTGCTGTCGCTTTTTTGCTTAATTTAACGGTATGAGGAAGCTTCTCTAGATTATCAGCCATTAATATAATGTCTGCTGTTTCCATCGCTGTATCTGTACCTGCTCCTCCCATCGCAATTCCAAGGTTTGCTGTTGCTAATGCTGGCGCATCATTAATCCCATCTCCAACCATAGCTGTTGGATACCCTTCCTTTTGAAGCTGCTTAATAGCCGATACTTTATCTTCTGGAAGAAGTTCAGCGAAGTATCGATTTACCCCTGCTTCAGAAGCGATTTTGCGCGCTGTGCCTTCATTGTCTCCTGTCAGCATAACAACTTGCTTGATTTTTTCCTGTTTTAGCTGACGAAGCGCAGAGGCTGTTGTTTCGCGAATTGTGTCAGAAATACCGAGGACACCTAAGATTTCTTGTTCCGTTCCAATAATCACAATCGTTTTCCCTTCCTGCTGAAGCTTTTCAATGCGCTCTTTAGTCAAATCTCCTTCACTTTCAAGCTGAGAAAACAGTTTCGTATTACCAGCATAGTATACGGCCCCATTAATCGTTGCCTCGACGCCTTTTCCTGCGATACTTTTAAACCCTTCCCCTTTCAAAACGGAAATATCTTTTTTATTTGCATAGTCCACAACGGCTTTTGCAATCGGATGATTCGAGTATTCTTCTAACGTTTTTGCAATCGCTAATAGCTGCTGTTCATCTGCTTGAACAGGAATCACATCTGATACAGCCGGCTTTCCTTCCGTAAGCGTCCCTGTTTTATCAAAAGCAATTGCTTGAATACGGCCTGCTGCTTCTAAAAAAGTTCCTCCTTTAATCAAGACGCCATTTTTAGCTGCGTTTCCGATTGCTGACACAATGGCGACTGGCGTAGAAATAACCAATGCACATGGACAAGCAACAACTAATAACTCAAGTCCTTTATAAAACCATTCGCTCCATGAACCAAAGCCGACTGCTGGAGGAATAACGATTATTAACAATGCCAATACAAATACCACCGGCGTATAGATACTAGCGAATTTATCGACAAATGCTTGTGTCGGTGCTTTCTTTTCTTGAGCCTCTTCAACCAAATGAATAATTTTTGCAATCGTTGTATCTTCCACTAATTTTGTAACTTTAATTTCTAATGAACCACTCTCATTTATTGTTCCTGCATATACACGATCTCCCGGTTCTTTATCCACAGGAATCGATTCACCTGTAATAGGAGCCTGATTAATACTCGATTCGCCTGCAATGATTTCACCATCTAATGGAATTTTATCTCCGGGCTTCACAATGATGATCTGTCCGACAGCTACGTCTTCAACTGCTGTCTTCACGATGGCTCCATTAACTTTTACCCAAGCTTCTAAAGGCGCTAAGTCCATTAATCCGCGAATTGAATTCCGTGTTCGTTCAATTGAACGATTTTGCAACGCGGTTCCGACTGAAAATAACCAGACAACGGTGGCTCCTTCTAACCACTCTCCAAGAATAGCAGCGCCAATGGCAGCCACTGACATTAACACATTCATGTCTAATGAGCGGCTCTTAACTGAATAATAAGCACTTTTTACAGGTTTATATCCGCTGATAATCATTGCAGCTGCATAAAGGAGTATCGTCATAAATGATGAAACACCCGTATAAGAACCGATAAATCCGAAAGCGATCAGAATGCCGGAGAATAGAACCGAACCGTTTTCTCCGCCTTTTTTCGGCTGATCGACTGATTGGCGATTGCCGGAAAGCAGCGACGCTTCAAATCCAACCTTTGCTACTTCGTTGATAATTTCTTCTGCACTGCTGGTATGCTGAACTTGCATTTTACCGGTTGAAAAATTCACCGCAACATTTTGAACAGAAGGATGTAGCATCAAATGCTTTTCAATCGTTTTCGCACAAGAGCCGCAGTCCATTCCCTCTACACGATACGTTTTCATTCGGTTAGTTAGTTGAATAGGTTCACTTGTATAACCAACCTTTTCAATTTCTTTTTGTAAAGACGTCGAATGATAATGTTCATTTTTCCATACTTGCATTTTCCCTGTACTATAATTCACTTTTACATCATGCACATCTTTTAGTTGCCTTACATGCTTTTCAAGCGTTAAAGCACAAGAAGAACAGTCCATCCCATAAATCAAGTATTCTTCTTTTTGGCCTTGTGCAGTGTTCACTTCATGCTCTTCATGGCTGCAGCAGCAAGCTGAAGCCTTCTCCTTTAATAGAACATCATTTGATTCACTGTGGCTGCAACCATTTTTTCCGTTGCCTGTATAACTGTCAAACCCGCTTTTTTCATGCATATTCATTCACTCCTAAATGTGTAAGGGGGCTCTTACTCCGTTTTAGATTGAGTATCCTTTTTATTTGTTAACCAATTGCACTATTCACGTATTTTATTTTCTTTTTGATGTGCAAAAGAAATCCGGATTAATTCTTCAACATGGGTGTCGTCAAGTGAATAAAACGCAAGTTTGCCTTCTTTTCGATACTTGGCGATGCCATCTTTCGCAAAAGCCTCAGATGGTGAGACGCTGTTGCTATACTTGATCCTGCAATATTGGCAACATCACACACACAGCTCTTCTCCTTGATAAAGAGCAAAGGCAATCTTCATTCATGTTTCATCAGCTAAAGCTTTTAACATCTTTTTGACCTGTTGAACTTCTTCATTATCAATTGTCTGCTTGATTCTCGCAACGGTTTCTTCATTGTTGCAGTAAAGATCACAACGCCCCTGAGACGTGTTATAACTCCTTTCATTCAAATAATCATTCGATTATATTTTAGGTACCGTGATTAAAATCGTCAAATAATTGTTTGAACGTTTTGTTCCCTCTACACTCTAAATCAGAAGGATTAATAGGTGTTAAGCGCAGGATAAACAAATTTTATTTGACATACTATTCTTCCCTTTCTAAAAATGCTCCAATATTTTCTGTTCATTAGTCGTCAAGTAAATAAAAAAAGAAGGCGTACAGAAAATGCGTACTCCTTCTACCTTGGCAAATATTATTACATTTCTCGAACTCAGCAACGCTAATGATTTCGACAATGCATGTATTGAGATTTTTTGATTACCTAAAATTGAAAGTGGTGCAGCTTAATCTATGTAAGGACAGAGAAGAAATGTTTAAAGCGATTACAAAGAATATAAAATGGTCTCATTCCGAGCGCTTTAAAAAGTTAAAGAACTGCAGACCAATTGAATATCGGACTGCGGTTTGGGCGTAAAGTTGAAAAGCTGAATAAAAAAGTTGCGTTCAATACATGAAGGTTTGAATGGCTATTTTAGTTCGTTCTCGTTCATCGATTCTTTGTACTGAATTTCGTAGTCTCTTTTATGCAAATCTTTAATCGAATGAACAAGGCTCATAATATGGTGAAATGTCTGGACATCGTACTGCTGGACTCTCATCGTATAACTGCGCTCCGATGCTTCTAGCTTGCTCTTAACCGTATCTGCAAATTCGCCTGCCTGGTGTTCAAAATACTTTTTCGCATGCCAAATTTTTTGATTAGCCTCGTGATCTTTTTCAATTAATTTTTTGATTCGTTTCACTTGTGCGTCTTGAAAATCATCACATTCAAACGAAAAGGTATATGTTCCGCTAGTCGTGCCCGTGCGCGTAAAATCTAAATCGAACAATTAAACTCCCCCTACTACTTCTTTCATATTCTTAATATCAGACGCAATGGATTCATCGGCTTTCATCATCTTTTCAAAATTTTGAAAGAATGTTTTAAGGAACGTTTGAAAATACATCACTTCTTCTTGAATCGAAGAGATCATCTCTTCAATTGGCGTAAACACACTGTCATCTAAAGGGTCAAAGGTTTTATCAAACGTGACCTTTTCCGCTACCCGCTTTTGTCCAAACCAAGCCAATGTATCCCCGTCTTTATCTGCTTTTTCCATAAAGGCTTGAGGAGAGTCCTCTTCTCTAGCCATTTTTGTTTTTAGCTTTTTCTTTTCATCCTCACAAATTTCTTCAATTTCACTGTGAAGATATTGCTTTAATGCCTTTAGATTTTTTTCTTTAATCGCACTCGCACATTCATACACAAATTTCTTCATTCCCTCATAATCAAGCAAAATTTCTTCTTGAGACCCTGAATCAAAGACATGGTAATACGTCTTCATTTCATTCGCTTCAGTAAACTGTACAACGTAGTTGATCCCATGGAGTTTTGCTTGATCCCTTTGACTAAATCCTTTAATCCCCTGTGCAACGACCCCTGGACTGCTTAGCGCGCCGGCAGTCCCTAATATGCCTCCGCTAATTCCTGCTTTAATCTCATTCATATGCAAAAAAGGATACTTCTTGATATGATCAATGTACGCCGACGTTGTAGCAGGGAGGTTGACTAATGTCTCTTGTTCCACATGATCATTTACAAAAGATAAACCGCCCAATATACTTGTCACGCCAAAATTATACCGAAGTTCATCAAACTTTAAAAAGAGATTCCATTTAGCCGCTTCTTTTAAAGGGTACTCACCGATATTAATCATGTTTTCCGTATTTAAATCTCCAAGCATCGTCACTTTGTTGCCTGCATACCAGCTTCCTAGGAAAGACTGTGCATGCATGGGCTCACCTTTTACTCAGGTATGACTGATGGTGGCTTTTTGTTTTTGGTAGTAGGTGTTGGCTAACTCGATTAACTTCTTTGAGGATATTCCATCATTTGTCCCATATTTATCTTTAACATAGCTTGCAAAATCAAAATCAAGTCTCTGTAACTGCTTAATATTTACAGGGGCATCATTTATTCCTCTTATATCCACAAAATTTTTAGTTAATAATCCCAGAGTTACTATTAAATGACCACCTAAAGAGTGGCCATCACCGTATCTCTTGGTTTTAATTTTGGAATTTTTTAACTGCTTCTCTACTTTTTCATACATTCTTGTTGCATCTTTAATTTGTGCTTGATCTTCTCCGGCACCAATTCCTAAAGCATCATATATAACATCTCCAAAATCCTTAGATGGTTCGGTTCCTCTAAAAATATAATAAACTTCATTAATATTATGCTTTTTATCATGAAAATGAATCGCTGCTCCATCAAAACCAGACTCTTTGCCTATTCCCATATCATCACTACTATAAATCTCAAATTGAGGAGGCTCTTTTCCTGTGCTTTCTTTGTATATTCGTTTAATTTCCTTCTCTTTTCCCGATAACCCCTTATATTCAAGTTGAGTTAATTTATTTCTTAAACTATCACTCAGTATAGGTTTTCCACTCATATTTCTTCCTCATTAAAGCGAATATTTTTCAAAATTTTAACAAACCAAATTCTCTTTTTTTCCTCATCATTATTTTTATATGTTCCACTATTATCAAAAGAAAATTCTATTACTTTATTAGAATTCTTGTCTGCTACGTATGCTAAATATGTATTTGGAACGTGTTTGGTACTATCGTTTATGACTTGCTTTTCTGTTCCTTTAAAATAAATATAAGCTGATTGGTAATAAATTCTCGCTTCTGAAGTTTCAATTTTCTTAGAATTATTTAATCCAAACCTTCTTTTAAATAAAGCTTCAACATGAATACTTTCATCTTGCGGATTACTCTTTGAGAACTCAGCTTTTATATACTTTTTTTTTGCATTTTATTGTCGTATCTTTCATTATGAACCGCCCACCAGCTCTCATAAGAATCTTGATTTATGGTATAGTCTTCCCTATCATCATGCAATAACTGATACTCCTCCGGAAACCACATCGTATACTGCCCTGTCTTCGACTTAAATTCATAAAATCCATCTTCCACTTTTTTATCTTTGTTCAAAAATTCACGTGTAAAGTGATCATCAAATGCAGGTACATCTGGATAACGGCTTTCGTTTGTCATCCATACTCCTCCGATTAAAACAGCTGCTCCTGTAATGACTGCACCGATTATTTTCGTACGTTTTTTCATCGTCGCACACCCTTTTACTTATGTTGTGATCTATGTTTTATGCATGTTTGATGCTATCATGCTTATATTAAAAGAGTCTAAGCATAACGAATCAAAGAACCGTATTTAGGTAATGGTTATTCTTTACTATTAAATGCCCTGTGACTCTTTTTTAGCTGCTCCAGCGATAACTGCACCGATTATTTTTGTACGTTTTTTCATCGTCGCACACCCTTTTGCTTGTGTTTTGACTTATGTTTTATGCATGTTTGATACTATCATACTTATATTGGGAGAGTCATAAGCATAATGAATCAAAGAGTTGCTGTGATGTCAGCTTATTTTTGGAATATAAAAAAGCCGCTGCATACACAGCGACTTAGTTAATCTCTTTCTAACCAATGGTTGATTGAACCATTACATTTCTCGGACCCAGAAGTTGATCTTATTCGTTAGTTGTTCTGCTACCTCTTCCTCTACTCTTGATACAAGTGATGTGTACAAGCGTTGCTTACATGCTTGAATATCTTCTTCATACGAAATAACAGTTGACCATTCAAGGTCAGGAATCGCAATAAGTGTTTGCTCTTCTTTTTTATTTTCATGTAAAAAAACATTTTCAATCATAGTATGCTCTAAGCGAATATTAGCTTTACGAATTTTCATGGTTCCCTCACCTTTTTTCATTTTTACGTTTTTCATCATACGATATCCATCTAAAAACATCAATTCAAACTTACTGAAAATTCCTGTGTGCTATGTGTAAAAACTGAAAAAGCGGGTATTTGTTTTATAATAAATTAAGGCTAATTTTTTAAATGTTTGTGAATATTTTGTAACATTTATTGTTTAAATACTCATTTTTTATTATGATAGTCGTATATTAGTTACTTAACTAAATGGAGGATGAGGCAAATATGAATCAGTCCCCGCGAGAAAAGCGTAAAAAGAGAAAACAATTCGTTGAACATTTAAAGTTAAAAGGAATTAAAATTGAGCTTACCAAACCGCGTTCTCAGTTTTCTACCTTATCATTATTAAAACCTTAATAAGCTAAACCGTAACGGTAACGAATTTCACTTGAATATTTACATATCATCTACGGATGGGAAAAGAACAGCTAAGGCTGTTCTTTTTTCTTTCATTATAGCCACTCCTCTTTGTACTTATCCTAATAGGATTATTTTCCACCTAAAAACCAAAAAAGAAATATTGTAAATTTATTACTTTGAAATTATAATCTTCTAGAATAGAAAAGAAGGAGAAAACAATATGAAAAAATGGGTATCATTTTTAGTAGCTTTATTACTTGTGATTAGCAGTTTGCCAGCTGTATCATTTGCTGCTCAATCCAAAACGTTTGAAACAGATTTAACCGCTTACTTAAAACGTGTAAGTGAATCTCGAGGGTTTGAGGTATCAAAAGAAGATATTGAATACTCTCTTGGACTTTACGATGAAGAGTTAGCAAATTTTGAAACGGTTGCTGATTTAGAAGATTTTTTAGGAGAAGTAATTGCCGCTGATCTACATAACCTAGAAGGTTTATATGCTGATTATGACCTTGATGAAGCGTCTTTACACGCTTTACTAGAAGAAAACGGCGAAGCGCTTGAAGACTATGTTTTTGTAGATAATTTAGATGAAACACTTTGGTTCTATTTAGCAGACGAAGATGAAGAGTACGAAGATGAAGACGAAGAATACACAGAAGAGATAGATGGAAAAGCGCTTGAAGATGCACTAACGATTCTGCAAGAAGAATTCGGGTTAACAAATGAAGAGTTAGATCGGATTGATGCGTATTTCATGTCATTAGAAGACGAGTTAGCAGATCCTGCTGTACTTGACCGTTTAATGGATCTTGGAGAGAGATTAGCAGCATTTGAAGATTTTGAAACAACAACGGAATTAACATCAGATCAAATTGCTGAATTGATGTCGATGTACAATGAAATGCTTTCAATCTTTAAAATGAAGACTTCATTCACCCTCGTACAGGACGGATCAGAAAAAGCATTATCATTAATCGATTTAATGAACATAGAAGAATTGAAGAATGCTAGCTTAAAAATTTCTCTTTATACGTTAGAAGAAACATTTTTAGCTGACATGGTCATCACTGGTGAGATGATTGATTCTGACACAGTAGTAAACACTGGCAAAGAGCTTGAACAATCTGCTGAAAAAGCAAGCGAAACAGTGGAAAACAAAGCACCGGTTAAAAAACAGCCACAAGAAAAACAACAAGTTTCTTCTAACAAAAAAGTGCAAAAAACAGTGAAAGGTGCTAGACTGCCTGATACTGCATCGAACTACGTAACAAACGCGTTAATTGGTTTAGTATTCATTGCATTCGGTTTTCTTGCATATCGTAAAGTGAGACGATTATAAGATGGAACCTAGGCAACACAAAGAAACAATCAACCGTAAAAAGCGTTTGATCTTTCTTGCGATTTCAATTGCGGTCCTTTGTTTTGGATTGTGGTTTACAACAACGAACGTCTATAAATTTGCCAAAGGCTATTTTTCTTTTAAAACTCATACAGTGATGTCAGAAGAAAAAGAACGCTCTGAGAAAGCAGCAGACGAGACTACAAAAAAAGAAATACCGGCCAAGCAAGTTAAACAAGTGGAAGCCTCCTATCCAAATCAGCCAAAAACCGGTGATCTGATGGGTGAGTTGTACATTCCAAAATTAAATGCTACGCTGCCGATTTATCACGGAACAAACGAAGATGAACTCGAAAAAGGCGTCGGTCATTTTGCTGGCAGTGTCCTTCCCGGGGAAAATGACAACTCTGTGTTATCCGGACACCGCGATACCGTGTTTCGAAAGCTCGGTGAAGTCGGTGAAGGTGATACATTAATTGTAACAACAGCTGCCGGTTCGTTTGAATATAAAGTAAACAAGGTGCGTATCGTAGATGCAGACGATCGAACGGTCATCGTACCAAAACCCCGTGCAACACTGACCGTTAGCACATGCTACCCATTTGAATTCATTGGCTCAGCACCAGAGCGCTATATTTTAGTAGCACACCTTATTTCGTCTAAAAAAGTATAATCAAAAATCGCACTCTTTATTTGAAGAGTGCGGTTTTTTACTTGTATTAATGAATCGATTTAGTGACTAAATCAAACCAAATTTTAAAAGATGTAGCTGTAATGACAATTGCTAAAATGATTTGCAGAGAAACGACTTTTGTTTTTTGGCCGACAAATGCTCCAATTGGTGCAGCAATTAAGCTCGCACCGATAATCATAAGCGCCGGCAAGAATAACACTTGGTCGGTCATAACTTTACCGAACGTGGTCCCGATGGAAGATATAAATGTTACTGCTAACGAACTGGCAATGGTAACACGAACTGGAATCTGTAAAACCGTGATCATAATCGGAACGAGTAAAAACGCTCCTCCTGCTCCAACAATTCCGCCGCAAATCCCAACGATAAATGAAAGAGCGGATGCCACTTTCCTTGAAAAGTTCACATCAAGCGAATCATTATAGACGTTATGCTTCTTTGGTGCAAACATTAACCCGGCTGCAATGGTCGCCATAATTGCGTAAATAAAGTTAATCATATCCTCTGAAAATGAATGAGAAAAAGTAGATCCGATTAAACTCCCAATCAGTACGCTTACACCCATGTATAAAATAAGCTGCTTATTCAAATAGCCTCCTCTTTTATAGGCAAGCGCGCCTGATACAGATGCAAATAATGATTGAACGGCTCCTATACCTGCTACCTCGTGCGCCGTAAATTGACCAACTCCAATAAGCGGCGGAACAAATAGTAAAACCGGATATAAAATAACTGATCCGCCAATTCCAAGCATACCAGCTAAAAATGATCCTAAAAATCCAAGTGCAAACACTGTAATTAATAATTGTACATCCATCAATTGCTCACCTTCTACTTCTGCAAACCCTTGCGCTGTTTTTTCAACATTCCATGACTGTGTATGATCTTCACAAATAGCTGCTTGTGACTACTTCGCTTTTTTAATTGGATATCTCTATTGTAACACTCGATTATCAACATATCTGTTAAAAAATTGTTGAAATAATTTTCAGATTCTTTTATCTCTTGTGATAATATAATAATAGCTGTCTTTTATGTTAGTTGATTTAACAGTAAGTCCGCATTAAGTTCCATTCCCACGGAGGTCATTTTATGTTTGAGTATAAAATTGATGATGAAATTAGTTTACAATTAATTGAACCAAGTGACGCATTCCCTCTTCTATCACTCATTAACGAATCAAGGCCTTATTTACGTCAGTGGCTCCCATGGGTCGATAGCATGCAAAGCATCTCTGATTATGACGAGTTGATCCCGGAATGGCGGTCACAATATTATAACAATCAAGGGTTTCAAGCAATTATCCGTTACTATGATGAAATAGCTGGAATGGTTGGCTTTCACGGCATTAACTGGGGAAATAAAAGTACAAGCATCGGGTATTGGATCGGTGAACCATTTCAAGGAAAAGGCATTATGACCCGAGCTGTTCACGGCTGCCTCATTTACGCTTTTGAGACACTGAAGCTTCACCGGGTAGAAATTCGCTGCGGTGTCGATAACCATAAAAGTCGTGCTATTCCACTACGGCTAGGTTTTACAGAAGAAGGAATCTGCCGAGACGGTGAATATCTATATGATCATTATCATGACTTAGTCATATATGGCATGCTGCAACACGAGTGGAAAAAAACTCCCTTTAAAGAATGGATTATTTAATAAAGTGCGACTCTGTGAGGAGCTTATTGCCTCTTAAGAGCTGGATCTTTGCCTATCTGCTTTCGATTGCCGATAGGCATTTTGATTTGTTTTCTATTCTAAATTTATCCAAGCCGTTATTGAATGTTTTGCAAAAATGAATCGTACATATAAGAAGAAGCTGACATCTAGGAGTGATTTTGATGATTTCATTGTATCTACTGAACATATTACTGCCTAGCTTATTCTTCGTTTATTTAGTCATCATTAATTGGTGCAATTTATACCCGTTTAACGATATCGAAATGAAAACACGCACTCATCGGCAAAGTGAGTTTTTGTACCAATACACGCCGCTTTTATTCATTATCTGCTGCTTCAGCATCCACTCTCATTTAACTGCTCAAATCGGGTTTATCGTAACCGTCATTTTATTTATCTTTCATTTTTTTTGTTGGTGGTTCCCTTATTTAATAGGTGCTCACCGTCTGACAAAGCGCGAATATGAGCAATTTTACAGAAGAACGAGTAAAATACTTCCTCCTATCTCCGATCACCTTATTCCTGATAATCAACACCTCATTATGACACTGTTTTTGCTTACGATGATGATTAGTGAAAGTATCTATATTTTTTAGAGACCATACTAATTCTGCACGCCTCTACAGCGTGTGTGCCCTTAATGATCAATCCGCGGAGGATGCACGTCGCGGATTGGTCATTTCACTTTATTTTGCTTTCGTTACGATATTCAGTAGCTCAACCGGCAAGTGGAACTTATCATTATTAATTTGAAGCTGTGTCAGAAGCTCATCAGAATGATCGATTTTCTTCAGATGATTAATTTCATTATGAAGCTTTTCCATTTTCCGGTCTAATTCTGCAGCAGTAACTGCAGCTTCTTTTAATTCATTTATTAAATTCTTTGGAACTTCTTTATTGTATTTATAGTAAATTTTATGCTCAAGGCTGGCCCAGAAATCCATCGCGATTGACCTAATTTGCAACTCGACAAAAACATGTTCTTCCCGGTCAGACATAAATACAGGAATTTTTACGATGACATGCAAGCTTTGATAGCCGTTTGGCTTTGGATGTTCAATATAGTCTTTACATTGAATCACTTCAACGTCTTTTTGTTTTTGAATCATCTCGCTTAAACGATAAATATCTGAAATAAAGGAACATGTTACACGAATTCCTGCAATATCCTTCATGTTTTCTTTTAGCCATTCAAGTGAGAGCTCGCCATTTTTTCGATAAATCTTGTTTAAAATGCTTTCAGGAGATTTTAAGCGTGTGCTAATATGTTCAATTGGATTATACTCATGTACATGCTCAAACTCTTGTTTTAACACATTTATTTTCGTGCTCATTTCATCTAAGGCAAATTTATATGCCATCATAAACCGGGTAAGCTCTTTTTTTATATGTTTTAGCTTTTCGATATCAATATCAATATTACTAGTTCGTTCCATGCTATTCCTCTTTTCTAAGTTGGCGGTCTTCTATTTAAGGCAGGTAGTGGCAGAACTTATTCGATGTTCATTCATAAGCCTGCTATCTAACACAGTCCAAAATGACTAATTTTTAATGATGTTAAAGCCATTTCTTGAGATGATTAAAACGTTCTGCGATTAATGCTCTGCTTTTTTCGCCGGCATCACCCATCCAGCTTTTTGCCTTTCATATGTACTCATTCCTTATTAATTTTAGACAGTCGCTCAACATAAAACGATATTATGTCCATTATTGGATTCCTTTCGAAGCTTATTCAAAACTCCGTACCGATTAATTGACACAATATTCATAAATGAATACCGTGCTGAATTATTATAGCAAAACTATCAGAAAGTGTGCATCTATCTATAAGAAGTTTTTAAACGGATCTTATTAGCGGTCATGCTCATTTTTGGTTTAACAGCGACAATTCAAATGTCTCCACTCTTATTCGTTCTGCCGCCTGTTTCATGCAGATTATAAATTCCCATTTTACTGGTTATACATTTTCTATTCGTTCTGTGCGTTTATCGAAAATTTGATGGTGTATTGTAAGAACGGATTACATGTTTCATTAATCGTGCATGCAGAATACAAAGAAGCTTAATATATCTGAATTATCTAACTTTTAGTAATTGTGTCAGATTCTCTCACAACTCTAAATACATTTTGAAAAACTTGTAGTACAATAGATTTTGTGAGAAGAAATGTACGTTTTTTTATTCTTTAATATACATAAATATACGGAGGGGATCGAAGGAATGACGCGTATTAAACAATGGAGCTGGATTACATTTGGATGTTTGTGCGTAGCCATTGGCATTCAATTTCTCACAGCTTCTAATCTCGTAATCGGCGGAACGGCTGGTTTAGGGATTGTACTGGATCATGTAACTGATATTTCATTTGGTGTCTTATTTTTTATCATTAACTTGCCATTTTACTTTATGGCTCTTACTCAAA
This sequence comes from Priestia megaterium, assembly GCA_008180335.1. Lineage (GTDB taxonomy): Bacteria > Bacillota > Bacilli > Bacillales > Bacillaceae_H > Priestia > Priestia megaterium_B. The sequence continues at coordinate 563,105 of VTEF01000002.1, read as the reverse complement.
TTGGAGTGCAATTTACCGTTCGAAGCTTTGTGAGTGTCAGCTTAATGTCTGTGATGTCAGATCTGCTGGCGAGCTTTGTATCGTTTGAATTGCCTCACCCATTACTAGCAGCCGTTGTGGCTGGCATTATTATCGGAATCGGCTTAATCTTTTTATTCCGCAACGGATCGTCTCTTGGCGGCATTAACATGCTTTGTGTATTTTTAGATAAGCGCTTTGGGATCAATCCTGGTAAGACAATGTTATTAACTGATATTGTGATTGTCGGTTCGGCGACTGTTGTGTTTGGAGTCGTGCAAGTCATTTATTCACTTATCGGCATTTTCATCATGACAGGTTTACTAGGCCGCTATCATAAAAACTCGCCGATTGAACGTAACAGTGATAATCTCGAAGAAGCAGAACATGATAATCAAACTGTTTCAAGCATGTAAAAAGAGAAGTCAAATTTTCATAAAATACATGCGCGCAAGTCAGCCGAAATAAGCTTATTCGGTTGGCTTTTTTTCTAGACTGCTAATTTTTATTCTATCAATTTCAGCTATAAATATAGCATAAGCAACAGCGCTAGACTGTCGTTTTCTAGCGCTGTTCTTGTTAATCACGCTTTAACAAGCAGTAAAATTTCCGCTGCTTGAAGCGTTACTTTATTCAGCCACTTTCACAAGCTGTTTACCTAAATTTGCGCCGCTAAATAGCCCAAGAAATGCTTCTGGTACATTTTCAAAACCTTCAACAATATTTTCGCTGTATTTGATTTTGCCTTGCTGCACCCATTCACCTAACTGTTTGACACCTTCCGGGAAACGGTCTGCGTAGTCATTTACAATGAATCCTTTCATCAATGCACTGTTAATGAGTAATTGGCTTTGAATACGCGGTCCGATGTCTGGCTTTTCTAAGTTGTATAATGAAATTTGACCGCATAACGGAATGCGTGCGAATTTGTTTAATAACGACGTTACCGCATCTGAAATCTCGCCGCCAACATTCTCAAAATATACGTCTACACCGTTTGGACAAGCTTCTTTTAACGCTTCTTTCACGTTATCTGTTTTATAGTTGATTACTGCATCAAAGCCTAGCTCATCTTTTAAATATGTAATTTTATCAGCTGATCCTGCAATCCCAACGACACGCGCGCCTTTGATTTTAGCGATTTGGCCAACAATCGTACCAACTGCTCCAGCTGCACCTGATACCACCACTGTTTCTCCTTCTTTCGGTTGTCCAATATCTAGTAAACCGAAATAAGCGGTTAAACCCGGCATGCCTAATACGCCAAGTGCTGTTGTGATTGGTGCTAGTTCAGGATTCACTTTTTGAAGATATTTTGCCGGAACTGCCAAATAACGCTTCCACTCTAATAAACCTGTTACAATATCACCTTCTTGGAACTTCGCTGATTTTGTTTCAACTACTCGTCCGACAATTCCGCCTGCAAGCGGCTCGTTTAATTGAAAAGGAGGTACATATGACTTCTGGTCATTCATACGCCCGCGCATATAAGGATCGACTGATAAATACAGTGTTTGGATGACCACTTCTTCTTCTTTTGCTTCTGGCATTGGAATTTCTTCAAATCTAAATGTCTCCTTTGTTGGTGTCCCTTTTGGACGTTCTACAAATAAAATTTGTTCGTTCATTTGACTCGCTCCTTTTTGCTCTACTCATTTTCTTAAAATATGCTAAAATAATTTTTGCTCTTTCATTCTAAAAAAAGGAAACGGTAAAATGCAAAGATTATGATGCGTTTTTGAACAATAAAGGAGAAATTACCTATGGAATTGATTCAATGCAAACAAGATGTTGTGAAAAAATTAAATGATTATGTAGAAGTTCATCCGCCTGTCATCTTATTTAAAAAAGGAAGTTTTTACTCAATTAAGATGGATATTAACTATAATTGGCTTGCAACTGATGAACAAGGTAAGGAACATATCATTGCTTCTAATACACGTAATTTAAAAGATGATTACTGGTTTAATTACCATTTTGATTTATGCTAATCCATGCGTAAAAGCGGACAATCATTTTTTTACATGCTCAAACATCATTAACTAAACCTGACTGCAAATGATTTTTTAAACGATATATTTATTTTCACAATCTGTCGTTTTATGTTAAAATCACGATAAGATTTACTTTCATTCTACATAAAATGAGTATATTCGAGGTGGATTATGCACGGTAAAATCGTTTATAAAGAAGGTTTTTCAGTGATAGGCATTGCACAAAATGGTGCGCATCACAATAAAAAAGATGAACATTTGATTAATCGTCTTTGGGACCAAATGCTTAAGAAAACAAACAGCGTGCCCCATAAGAAACACCCTCATATCGTTACTGGAATTTGCATCCCACCTAATCATGATGAATATTTTTATATTGCAGGTGTGGAAGCACTCGATGCTACATCCATCCCAAAAGGAATGAGTGTTCATACCTTTCCATCTTTTACGTACATACAATATCGTCATATCGGTTCCATTCAACAGCTGTTTCTAACCTACGAAAAAATTTGGAATCAATGGCTTCCTCAGTCTGGTTATGAATTAGTAGATGGTCCGACACTTGAAGTCGCTCATACATTGCTTCATCCTGACCTATATAGCCATACCTCGGAAATGGATATTTATATTCCAATTAAAATTGGCCAATAAAAACGGCGGGCATTCAATTGCCCGCCGTTTCTTGCGTCATATCCATTCTCTTTGACCCGGTTAGCTCAGCCGTTCCACAAAATCAGTTAGCCTGTCAAGAGTCGTCAAGTTCTCATTGCATTTTTGGCTATCTTGACAGATATAATTCCCTCTTTTAATAAATGCATCTTGACTTGAACCTTTTTTTTCGCACATAAACATTCCCACTTCTTCTATCCCATGGCACAGCGCACAAACACCTTTATCATGCACTCGTTTAAAAGTTCCTTGTAACCCAATCAGTTTTTGATTGTGCTCTGTGACAATGTATTTTTTATTGGCGCCATAATCATTCCATCCTAAATAGGAAAAGTCTCTTCTATCGAGATTCTCTAATGCAGGCAGCTTTAATTTTTTGACTTTCGGAAATAACTTTTTAATCGTTTTTTCTGTTACTTCTTTAAACGGAATGACATACGGCTTTAACTGCGCTAAAAATGCTTCGCCATCCGCTTTATCTTCAATTTGACTAATTGGGTGTAACAGCTGTTTTTGCTCCTCGCTCATGTCTGTAAATAACGTAAAAACTCTTTCTTCAGCGATTGATTTGATTGCGCTCAAAACATCCTCGCCATTCACTGTGGCGTGACCGTTAATTACAGTTTGTATTTGAGCTTTAATAAAATTATACTGATCATTTCTGATAAATGGTTCCATGTTCATCATTCCTTGCTATTTTTTCAGTTTCCATTTAATTTCCTTTTTTATTATAAACGATTCTTTTCTTGCAGGAAATGTAAAAAACAACTAAGAACTAAACTTTACCTATCAGCGAGGGCTCTTGCTGTTTGTCAACTCAGCATAAAAAGCACTGATACTTGTACAAGTACCAGTGCATGTCAATTTTTATTTAGAATACACAATTTTTTTAATCGTTTCAATGGAGAGAAAATATTTATCGGCTAACTGATTGATGGTAGCTCCATTTTTAAATGCTCTTCTAATAGCTGTATTCCGGTCGTCAATAATCTTTCTGCCTCCAGAACGCGTGCCCCACTTTTTGCGGGATTGCTTTGGTTTCGGAATATAAATCGTTTCTCCTTGAACGTACTTTTGAATTTCAGCGATTAATGTTTCCGGTAAAATAGCAGTTACTTTTACATATTTCATTTCTGCCAGCTCCTTATTCTTTTTTAAAATGAAAAATAAGGTGCAAAGCCAAAACAATTAGAAATGATCTATGCTTACTTGGGCGATATTAAATTAGATAGAGGTCCGCCCCATGCAAAGTATCGCCTTTCTAATTTCAGGCTTTGCATGAGTTGCTGCAGACTCCGGTAAACGCACTTGATTTACCACTTGTCATCACCTCCTCATCTAGTTCGTTACATATAAATATTATCATATTAGCTGCATTGAAGCATTTGTCCTTCTCTCATTTAAGACATTGATTGTTTAATTTCATCCGGCAGCTTTTGAATCGATGTGACAACTGTATCTAATTTTGCTTCAATTCGATGCAATAAATACAGTGTGACCACAACCGGAAAGCCGACATCTGAAACAAAGGTTAACCACTCTGTCATGTTTTCACCTCTTTTATAAAAATTCGTTCAATCTATATATACAGAACAAACTCCTAATCAGGGATGTTTCCTCTTTTAAACTTGAATGAGTAAACTTTTTTTTTTTGCATCATACTAATAGAAAATGTTCATAGTGAGGTGAATTCAATGAACAGATATGAATGGATGTATAAAAGTTTGTTCCATGCTGCATGGCTGTCAATTGTGGTATTGGGTGTACTGTTATTGATCGGAATGCTCGGTTTTATCGCTTATCGTACAGCTAAGAAAAGATAAAAAGTTCAGCAAGGCTGACTTAACAGGTGAAGCTAAGAGAGCTGACTTTTCTTCTACGATCCTTTTTTCCACGGGGGATCTCCTTTCTTATGCAAAATATCATGGATTTTATAGAGAATATACGGTATACAGATTAATAAAGCGGTACAGAAAAGATTTAGCCTACTCGGTAATCGTTCTATTACTATCTCCCTCATAAATACACTCCTTTAGGATTGTGTGTTTATAATCGATCCAATTCTATGGATTATTTACTTTCGCTTTTACTTCAATGGCGCTCATGCTAAAATAATTCTTTCCTTCATCCCAATCATTTTTGACTTTAGCCCATACTGTCGGATGATTGCCTTTTAAATAGGTTGCCACCCCTAAAACATCTACTTCTAAATCAGTCTGCATCTTTTCAAGCGTATTCTCTGCTTGCTTTGTGATTACTTTAGCTGTGTTTTGTTCAAGCTCAGCAATGACTTTTTCCGTATCATAGTTAGCAGGAAATAATGTCTCACCTATATTTCCGTTAGCTTGAACTGTAATCGTAAATTTCATATGGTTTTTATCCGAAAGATCGGCATCGATTTTATGGTTTGTTTGTTTAATTTCAAATACCGTTTTACTTTCTTTAAAAGGTACTTTTAAAATCCCGCCCTTTGTTTGACCTGTAAGAAAATTAAGCCCTTTGGTTTCTTTCTTATTCAAAAATCCTACCATTTTGTAATTAGCTCCTTTAAAGACCGCAGCACCAACAGCTTTCATTTGCAGGCTCTTCTATACTGCGGCTTTCCCATCCTCTGCTTCCTAAAATATAGCCAATCTGTTTTCCGTCTATAAACAAAGCTGCATCTCCTGAAAGAAGAGAAGTAATCATATCATCTAAGCACTCTGCTTTTTTGAGCTCACTGATTGATAAACTATAATTTTCCAGCTCTGCAAGGATATTTTGCCCTTTTCCAGCTCTTGATGCTCCGACATATTTATTTGAATGCGTTTGATAATGTTGTCATGCAACAGCTCTTTATCCACTAATCCGTCTATGTAAACTACAGCACATGTCTGATTCATTTGACCAAACTTGAATGTCCTTGTAATAAGATCATGGGGGGCGTTCAAAATTCGCGCAATGCTAGTGAGATTATCTGTGACATGATTAAAAATGAATTGCGAGCAATCAGAAGGATGTAGGGAAGATTTGTGTTCTTCACATTTCCCTCTTTTCCAAAAAGAATAAAACAATGATATTCCCTCCTCTCAATACATGTTCTTATTGTTACAATAAAAACAAAGCTGCGTCGTTTTGTATAAAGAGATAAAGTGAAGTTTTAATCCGTATCTTTGGTTAAAAGCAGCTAAACGATTAATGAATGCTGTTTTTTGCCGATATTCTTTGTATCAGTACATATTTATAAGCAAGAAACGAAAGAAGAGAAAACTTTTTATCATTTATATCATGTGCAAACAGTGTTATTAGATACACATAAAAAATCTGAATAACTAAAGTTCCCATTCCTTTAACTAACATAAGAAATCTAGCCTATTCGATCAATTTTCCATTTAACAAAATTTGCAAAAGGGACGAAAATGCAATGATTTGCTATTAGGTTTTTTCTAAAAATTCGTTCATAAGCTTTCTTCTTTTTTAAAGGCTTACTATTACAAAATTAGGCTTTCATTCATTTTATGAGGCTTACCTTTGCTATCAATCATATTTTTCGCCTTTTTCTGACAAAAAAAGAAGGAGCTATAGAAAACTATAGAGAATATCGATATCATAGATTTAAATGACATCAGAAAGGGGAAGTTATGTAATGACTATCAAAGAACTGCTAATTAATCTGTCCGTTTTTACTTTCCTGTCCAGTTTAGCTATCTTAGTTCATCTATTTACTACACATAAAACGTTTAAGTCATCTCAGTTCATTAAAGGATGTTATACAGGTATCGTTGCTGCTGTATTAATATTTTTTCACTTCGAAAGCATGCGCCTCGCTTATGCTTTTCCAATTGTTCCCCTTATTCTTTCGTTCATTTACTTCGGGCGCACGGCAGGCTGGATTACGCTATTATTTATTCTTACTATGCGTATTTTTTACATCGGTGAGTATTCAGAAGCATCCATCTTTGTTTCTGTAGGAATATCGGTTTTATTTACCATTTTTAGAACTTGCCTCAAAAATTTGCACCGTTTCAAAAGTGCTTTTCTTTATCTCATTAGCTATATAATGATTCGATTTACGGTCAGTCTTTTTTCACCTGTTCCCTTGTCGACTCCATTTGAGATTAAAAGTCAATTGCTGACCTGTTTTGAACTTTTAGTCGGCCTTTTTTTAATGGAGTCTTATCAAAGAATAAGCCGTTTAACACACGATTTATCTGACTTAAAGCAATCCTGGAACGAATCGAAACAAGAATTAAAAGAAACCGTACATGAGCTACAGGGCGGCATTTTCAAATTTAAAAAAATCAATGGTTCTTTTATCTATACGATGTGTGATGGTCAGTTCTTTTATCGATCGGGGTTAGATCCTAAACATGTGGTAGGAAAGTGTTTGCAAGATATAGATCCTTCACTGCTCCCTCCTCCGCACTTAATTAACCAAAAATTAAATTACTATCACCGAGCATGGAAAGGAAAAGAAGTCACATTTGAACTGCCATGGCCAAATTCTAGCACCTATATTCTTATCTCACTCAGACCTGTTGCAAGAGACGGAAAAGTTGTTGAAGTTGTCGGTTCTGTTACTGATATAACAGACCGAAAAAAGATGGAAGAAGAACTACAAGTAACGAAAGACCGATTAGAATCATTCATTAACCATAATATAGATGCGATCGTTATCACTGATTTAGAAGGCCATATTCTACAAGCCAATACAGCCTATGAGAAGATATTCGGCTGGTCCCCACAGGAAGTGATTGGCGAACAATTGCCTTGTGTGCCTAAATTTTTAATGGAGCAAGCATTAGCAGACATTCAACAGATTGTGTCCGGAGAATCTGTTATTACTAAGTTTGAAACAGTTAGATCTCGAAAGGACAGCAGTCTCATTGATGTGCACCTTACGATTTCCCCCATTCTGGATTCGGATGGAACGGTAACTGCTCTGTCAGTTATTCTTAGAGACATTTCTGAAAGAAAGCAAGGCGAGAAAAAGCTTTACCAATTACATCAGCAATTACAAGAAAGTGAATTAAAATATCGTGCACTGTTTGAACACGCAATGGATGCTGTTTATTTATATGAGGTAAACGAAGATCAAATTCTTACTAAATGCCTGGATATAAATCCAGTTGGGTGTGAACGATTGCAATACAGCAAAGAGGAATTTCTCTCTCGTCCACCATATAAGATCTCTCCTCAAGTCAATGAAGTTTTTAACAAAGTTACAGCAGAACTTAAAAAAGGAAAAGATTCTTTCATTATTCAAAATGAGTATGTATTATGCAATGGCCAAAAGCTGTATGCTGAAATAAGTTTTCGTTTTTTTACCTTGGCTGAAAAAAATGTGCTTCTCTGTATTTCTCGAGATATCACTGAAAGGATCAAAACGGAAGAACTGTTGCGGAAATCAGAGAAACTGGCGGTTGTGGGGCAATTGGCTACAGCAATTGCTCATGAAATCCGAAATCCTTTAACATCAATGAAAGGGTTTCTGCAATTGCTGAAATCAACAGAAAGTGAGAGTAATCAGTTTTACATAGATTTGATGCTCTCAGAAAGCAATCGCATTGAGAGTATTACAAATGAATTTATGACAGTGGCGAAACCTCAGGCAATGAGTATCCAGCCAAATAATTTGCCTGTACTCATCAAACAAGTCATAACGTTACTCCAGCCTCAAGCAACCATGAATAATGTTCAAATTATGACAAAGATTGCTGCTCATGTTCCTTTAGTTGCTTGTGAAAGTGATCAATTAAAACAAGTTTTTATCAATATCTTAAAAAATGCCATTGAAGCAATGCCGGCAGGCGGAGAGATTCTCGTTCAAATTAATAAGGTTGATCAGCATATTAATATCCGCTTTATTGATCAAGGATGCGGGATTCCAAAAGAGCGTCTTCCATACCTTGGCGAACCATTCTATAGTATCAAAGAAGGCGGAATTGGCTTAGGATTGATGATTTGTTATAAAATTATTGAAACACATCAGGGAAAAATTGTTATTGAAAGTGAAGTTAACAAAGGAACGACAGTTGAAATTATTCTTCCTATTCATTGTTCACCTTCCGAGCAGCAAGCTCATTCATTAGAACTGAAAGAACGATAAAAAACAAGTTTTTGAGCATATAAATTGGAATAATATTTTATTTTTCAGAAGTGTTTTACTACCACTAGCAGTGAAATCCCCTCCTTTTTTCACTGAATCAAAAACCAGCCTGCAGCCAAAAACTTTAAGACTGTAAAGTGATTCTTAACAAAAGCTTTACAGTCTTTTCATATTTCAGTATCTTATGCCGCTGAAGACAGCAAGCAGCTGGCTTATTGGTCAACCTAAACGAAACTATCACTCATCTGTGAAAAAAAGATTATAATAAAGAGAGATTTTATAAAGTAGGGAGACGTTTATGTATTATCTAAAAGAAGCATGCGTTGGAAATTATGAAGAAGCGAGGAAAGCAGCGTTGCTCGGAGCTGACCGTATTGAGTTATGTGATAACTTATCAGAAGGAGGAACTACACCTAGTTTTGGGACGATTGCCCTTTCTAGCAAGCTTCCAGCTATCAAAATTCATGTGCTGATTCGTCCTAGAGGCGATAATTTCGTCTATTCTGACGCAGAGTTTGCCATTATGAAAAAAGATATTGAAGTGTGCAAGCAAACAGGCGTTGACGGTATTGTCGTCGGAGTGCTAACACCGGATAATCATATTGATTGTGAACGTCTAAAAGAGCTGATGGAACTAGCCTCTCCTCTCAGCACCACCTTTCACGTGGCATTTGATGAAATCGAAGATAAAAAAGCAGCAATCAATCTATTAGCTGACATGGGTGTTGAACGCATTTTAACAAAGGGCGGACAAGAAAGTGCGCTGCACAACCTCCCTGCTCTTAAAACACTCATAGCCTACGCCGATAACCGCATTGTCATTATGCCTGGCGGCGGCGTGAATCACTCAAATCTTGAAATGGTAGCTGCTCAAACAGGTGCTGCTGAGCTTCACGGGACAAAAATCGTCGGAGATTTACGATAAATAGAAAGCGGAAGTTCGTTATGAACGAAATAGAAAGTGCCTGTCTTATTGGAGACAGGCATTTTTTTAACTCTTAAATGGATAAGGTGAGTGTTTGTCTTGAACATCCCGCATGACTTCGCACAGCTTTTTCATCCCGATTTGTAAATCTTTATCGCTTAACAGTGAATAGCTGATGCGTATATACTGATGCTCCGGATCATGAACAAAGCAAGCAGACCCAGGGAGGAACGAAATATTTTGCTTTTTCGCTTCGTTTAATAAGACAAGCGAATGAATGGAATCAGGCAAACCAACCCATAAATTAAACCCTCCTTTTGGTATAGTAAAGGCAGCAGTCGTTAAAGAAGAAAGAATTTCAACCGTCATATCACGACGAATTTGCAGAGCCGTGCGAAGTTTTTCTAAATGATTTTTCATTCGATTTGTTTTTAAAAAAGGAATCATTGCTTTTTGTGTTAGTAAAGGACTGCCTATATCCATCAATGCTTTCACTCCATACAACCAGTCAAAAACAGGGCCTTCTGCTGCTACTGCTGCTACGCGAACTCCCGGAGCGAGCGTTTTGCTAAACCCTTTTAAGTAAATGACATGACCGCTTTTGTCAAACTGTTTAACTGGCGGAGGAAGCGTAAGGTCATCAAAATAAATCTCGCCAAAGGAATCATCTTCTATAATAAAAAAGTGGTACATCTCTGCTAAATCGACAAGCTCCCGCCTTCTTTGTACACTCATTAACGTGCCGGTCGGGTTATGAAAAGATGGATTAATATATAGCAGTGCGGGTTTCTTTTTCTGACAGATCGCTTCAACTACATCCGACCGAATTCCCTCTTCATCCAGTTCAATTGAGATGACGTTCATTCCTTTATTCATAAATACATCAATAGCAGCCCCGTAACATGGACTCTCAACCATTACCGTATCTCCTGGTTTTAAAAGTGTTTGAGCAATTAAATCAATTCCTTGCTGTACTCCGCTTGTGATTAGCAAATCAGACGGATTCACAGTCAATCCTTGATGGTCTTTTAAATATTTTGTGATCTCCGCTCGAAGTTCTTCATCTCCTTGAACAGGACCGTATGTAGCTAACAACATTTGATTTCGATTTATAACCTCCTTCATTTCATCAGCCAGAAATTGAGTTGGAAGAAGACGAGGAAACAGAACAGCCTGTGAAAAATCATAGTATTTTTTTTGCCGATTCATTAAATATTGTGACCTGGCAACATGCACCGGCAACGAGCGCTGCCATTCGTATGGATCTTCTGGCTTGGCTGTAATCTTTCTTTTGCCTCTTACATAGACTCCTTTTCCAGGCTGGATGAAGACGTAGCCTTTTGTTTCAAGTAATTTATAGGCTTTACGAACTGTTAATAAGCTGACCTGCAAATCCCCTGCTACTGTTCGCAAAGAAGGCAGCTGTTCGCCTGCTTTCAGTATTCCTCCTTGAACTCGCTGAACGATCTGCATATAAATTTGTTCATAAAGCGGCATATTCGATTCTTTGTGCAGCATGAGTTTCATATGTTCACCTGAATTCCTTTTTACTTTAAAGTAAGCTGAAAATACTTTTTAATCAACAGAAATTTCACACAGCTGTTATAGGCTGTGTTGTACTGTTATACACCTCATCCTCTATACTCATATCACGAGATAAAGGAGGATTTGATATGATTATTTTTAATTACTTGTTAATTTGTATGATTTTCGGCACGACATTTTTAACGATTAAAATAAGCATTGACGCAGGAACACCGCCGCTTTTTTCAGCGGGCATCCGTTTCATTTTGGCAGGCGTTTTTGTAATGGTGTTTTTTGCTTTGAAGCGGGTAACCGTTTTTCCTTTTTTGCGGTCAAAAAAAATCGCGTACGCTGGTTTTTGCCTTACCTTCATGACGTTCGCAACATTATATTGGGCAGAACAGCACATTACTTCAGGGCTGGCTTCCGTACTCTCTGCCACCGGTCCGATGATGATTGTGCTTTTTCAAAAAGCAGCACTTAAAAAAAATCAGTTATTTGCATTAATTACGGCTTTTGCAGGAGTCATTTGCATTTCCTTGCCTGGCTTTCAGCAGCAGCTTTCTTATTTATGGACGATTGCTTGCATTGTCATTTTAACAGGTCAATTTTTTTATGGATTAGGTACAATTCAATCAAAAGCGATTTTATCAGAGTTGAAAGAGGTTTCCCCATTTTTAATAAATGGAATTCAAATGTTTTATGGGGGCCTGTTTCTGCTTCTGTTTTCAGCTGTGATAGAGCACCCTGAGCTTTCTGTTTTAACATCATGGAATGTACAGTGGCCGATTCTTTATTTGATTTTTGTCGGATCAATCGCCGGACACGGGTTGTATTACTGGCTTTTATCAAAAACAAATCCTGTCTTTCCATCGACTTGGCTTTATGTTTCTCCGTTAATTGCTGTAAGCTCAGGCTACTTATGGCTAAATGAACCTGTTAAACCAATTATGATTCTCGGTGCTGTTCTTATTCTTTTTGGCGTGTTTATGGCGAATCGTCCAATGCTTCACATGTATTGGAAACAAGGAAAGCTTTTAAAAAAAGAGGCATAACAGAAGCGAATGCCTTAATCTCTTGTTTACCTTAACAGCAACATTTTATTAAGAATGATTATTTAGAACATATTTTAATTTAATTATAATTTTCTTTAAACACTTCAAACCAGCTAACGGTTGATGAACGAAAAAAGGTTTCTCAAAAAAGCTTGGAGCTCATGAGAAACCTTTTCTAATTTAAGCATCTTTTCTTAATAAGAACATCATAAGGGTGATTAATGTAAACCCGATAAACGCTAAAAACGGAATTGTAATAAACCCAAGCCAATTAATATATTGCCCTGAACACGGGACACCGCTTGTACATGTTTCAAATGCTTTTAACGCAGGAATTTTCTGCAAAGCGTAATGATAGCCTGACAAAGCCATACCGATAATTGAAAATGGCAGCACGTATTTATAAATGAGCTGATCATTCTGATAAACAGCAATTCCTAACAAAATCGTTAATGGATACATTAAAATGCGTTGATACCAGCAAAACGTACACGGAATAAAATGCAGCAGTTCGCTAAATGCTAAACTTCCAAGTGTCGCAACAAGTGCTACAATCCAGCTAAACAGCAATGATTTCTTCATCGCTATTTCTTCTCTTTCGCTGCTTCATTAACCATCTTTTCAAAATCTTCTGCAGTCGAACCTTCAAATGGTTTTCCATCTACAAATAACGCTGGTGTACCTGTTACGCCCAATTGCTTCGCATAAGACATATCTGTACGGAAATTCTCTTTAAACGCTTCGTCTTTATATGCTTTGACAACTTTCGCTGTGTCTTTAGCACTTGCTACTTCTTTTAGCGTTTCTTCTAGGAATGAGTCTGTGAAAATATCTTCGTTTTCAGCTCCTGGTGTATCTGGCTGTTTTTCAAATAGCAATTTATGAAACTTCCAGAATGTATCATTTCCAAGTTCTTTATACACAGTTTCCGCAAATTGAGCAGAACGAGTTGAATCTACATTAATAAAAGCATAGTTCATAAAGTAAAATTTTACTTTACCAGTTTCAATAAAGTCTTGTTCAATTAAAGGAAAAAAGGTATTGTTAAACTCCTTACAATGAGGGCATTTATAATCGCCAAACTCAATGACTTCAACAGGTGCTGTTTCTTCACCTATGTAAGGCTGATTGTCATAACTGATTTCTTGATCTTCATTATTTCCCGCTACATTTCCAAATATAATAAATGCAAGGACGGCAACACTTACTGCTCCAATTGCCCAAAAGATCCATTTAGATGATGATTTAGGTGCAGATGTTTTTTGGGGTGCTTTTAATTTTTTCTTTGATTTCGCCACGTATTATTCTGCTACTAAGCGCGTGCTAGCAGCAGAACTCACCTCTCTTTCTGTTTATGCTGGGTAAATACTCATTAATGCAGTTCAATTGCCAATACCAAACAAAGGGCTACAAACATGATGACTGATGCACATGCATGAAGGACGTGCTTTGCCCATGAAAAGCCTAATCGCTGTGCAGTTTGATGGCATAATTCAAAAACGTTAAATGTGAGATCCCAATAAAGCAATCAATGAAACACGTAAATAATCATTTAAGTGAAAATAGTTCCTGCCATGGCTATAGCTAAAAGAAAAATGAAGGCGGATTTTCTTTTTGATATCATGATTCGCCTGCTTTTAATTTTTTTATCTTTTGTTCTAACAAACTAATTAGTTCATCATCCGCTTCTTCAACGGCATCAAGCATATGACTCACAGCAAGTAAACCAAATTCTCCAACAAGTTCAGACGTTAGCTCTTTGGATTTGCTTTCTAAAAATTGTTCTTTGGAAAGAATCGGTGTATACAGAGACGACCGGCCTTCGATTCGTTTATGTAAAATTCCTTTTTCTACTAAGCGATTCATCACCGTCATCACTGTGTTAAAGTTCACTTGTTTATGTTGTTCGATCACTTTCTGAACGCCTTTAATCGTCATTTCACCGCCTTGCCAAAGCGTCTCCATTACCTTTGCTTCAAGAGGGCCAAAAAACCGATTCAAGCCACTTTCATTGAATTTAAAATTTTGGATTTTCATACGAAAAAACACCTCACACTACTCATTGTAGTGTGAGGTGTTTAATTGGTCAAGAATGAAGGTTACTCGATGTCAAACGTTGTTACATTCCGCTCGACAATTTGCGCTCCTTTTTTGCTTATAAGCGGGCCTCCGCCTGATGTGAATACATTGGCGTTCATAATTGTATCCATTGCTACCTGAATCGTTGGTGCATCAAGTGTTTCTTTCGGCGATTCAATGGAGATGCCAACGGTTTTTTGTTCTAAATTCAGAAATTGCATTGTCAATGTTTTCATTTTACTTCCTCCTTTATTCTAAGCTTAACGGACAATAAGCTCCCCGCGTGAGCTAGTTCTCAACAAACCATAAGCGGAAGATGCAGGCTCCTTTCCCCCTTATGGCCGTTTCACTTTATTACTTTACTAATACATACGTGACAACTTCCGTTACTTCAACAAGCGGCAGTGATTGCAAGCCTGCAATTGCTTCTCCTGCTGTTAACAAAGCATCAGGTGAAGACCCTGGTTGAATGTTTGTATATGACTTTGGCTTTAAAACTGGAGCCCCCTCCTCATTTTGACCATTTTGAAATACAATGCGAAGCTGGCTTTTTTCATGAATTTTGTCTGCCATTCTTCATTCCCCCTTTCACCCTATATATACAGATAGAAATAGGAAAGAGGGATGATAGCGACGAAAAAAATTGTCTATTATAATAGAATTGTTAAAGTTAGATAGAAAGAGGATTTACAAGATGAGAAAGTGGAGCCCATTCGTAGTATTTTTAATAATCATGCATCTCTGTACATACGCATCAGCCGAAACAGCAAATGTTCACAAACAAAAGCTTGGACCGTTTTATTACACGGTATATCAAGAGTACAGTGAACCGAAATGGGACATTGGAGTATTAAATCAACAAGACAAAACCAACATTCGAGAAACGAAATTAAACAATGAAGCACTAAAACTATTTAAAGAAACCGTTGATGATATTGCAATGCTTGCAGTTCAATTCGCATCGATTACGTTCTTATTAGTGATCTCTATTCTCGTTTTTGCTTATCGCAGAAAACAAAAACACCGCTCCTTTATGCGCATCCTTTTGCTATTTTCAAGCGGTGTGTTTATTTTATTTCTCCATACGTCACTTGAATTATTTAAAAAAACAGAACAAGCAAAATCGCTCTTTTATTTGCTGTAAGTGAAAAAGCCGGCATTTCTATATGCCGGCTTTTTCACTTACAATCCCTACTTTGCCTTCGCCACCATTAAGCCAGCAATAATAATTGAAAAACCTAATAGCGTTTTCCAGGTAGGGACTTCTTTTAAAAATAAATAACCCATGATGATTGAGATTAAAATTTCGATTCCTTTAGCTGTGACTAATACATAAGTCAGGTTATTTACCGCTTTGAAGCCAAACTTTAATCCGTAGCCAATTAATAAATTAGCGATCAAAAAGAACGGCAGCACAAGCAGCTGAAACTTCAGCGTTGCCCATAAACCCGGATCTATATGCTTACTCTGATATGAAAAAAGAAGATTAATCAAAAATAAGCCTGAAAACAAGGAAGCTAAACTGTAAATGTAAATCATCGGCACACTCTCTTTAGTAAAATGTTCATTTCACTAAAAGTTTGTCCTGTTATTGTTTGTTCATACCATCTATTTTGTTTCAGGGAAAAAAAGTTGTTCCGTAACAAGAAAATAACAAAGGAGAAACAAGCCGCAGCTGTTTCTCCTTTTAAAACCTGTCCATCTCATTTCAGCAGGCAACAAGCCTTTTGCTGATTGAATTTTCCCTTTAATTAACTGTTTTCTTTTACTTTAATAACGTTAATCGCTTGCTTAATGACAGTTGCAGATACATCCGTGTAACCCGGCTTTAAAACCATCGAATCCTGTAAATCAAGGGCATCCCCGTTTGCTTTAGCTTTTAAAATATCAACCAATGTGAGTTGTTCGGCTATTTGCTGATTCACAATTGAAAACGCGGCCGCAGAACCGACATTTCCGCAGCCGACAACTCCTACTTTCCTCACCAACTACATCGTCCCCTTTGTTTGTGCCTGTTTTTAACTATCTTTTTTCAATCGTTTTGCCCAATGATTCCCTAATGATTGGATAAATTGCACGATGATAATTAATACAAGAATGGTTGTATACATCACTGTTGGTTCAAAGCGTAAGTGGCCATACTGGAATGCAATATCCCCTAGACCGCCGGCACCGACAAGACCAGCCATCGCCGTAGCACCGATTAAGCCAATGGTTGCGATTGTTAAACCAAGGATAATACCAGAACGCGCTTCTCTCACTACGACGTGCCAAATAATTTTCTGCGTCGAAATGCCCATTGCTTGATACGCTTCAATGATTCCTTTATCCACTTCCAATAATGCTGACTCCATTAAACGCGCAATATAAGGTGCTGTGTAGACGACAAGCGGCACGATCACACCTTGTACACCAATTGTTGTACCGGCAATTAATTTTGTAAAAGGTAAAATGAAAAATAATAAAATAATGAATGGAATCGAACGGATAATATTAATGATCCAGTTAAGCACTCGGTACAGCCACAGGTTTTCTGCTTGACCGCCTTGACGCGTCATCACAAGTAAGATGCCAAGTGGCAACCCGATTAAAATGGCGATGATTAATGAAATGCTAGTCATCGTTGCCGTTTGAAGAAAGCCTTCCCAAATGACGTCTCCCCATTCAGTAAAAAAACCAGTCATTTAAATCGCCTCCTCTACAATAACGCCTTCATTTTTTAAATACGCAATCGCTTCTTCGTATGCTTCTTTTTCACCGCGTAAATGAACAAGCAATTTACCGAGCGTGTCGTTTTTTAATTGTTCAATACTGCCTGCTAGAATGCTTGGCAGCACATCAAACTTGCGCGAAACCATTGCTAAAGCAGGTTCTTCTGAAAGTTCATTTCCTTTGAAATAAAGGGATACCAGTTTGCCTGTTTTACGATATGTATCTTTTAATTCAGCTGGGATCTTAAAAGCAGATTCAGAGCCAAGAAAACGTTTTGTCGTCGGGTGTTCCGGACGGGTAAAGATATCGAGTACTTTTCCTTCTTCCACAACACGTCCATTTTCCATTACGGCTACTCGGTCACAAATTCGCTGAACAACATTCAGTTCATGAGTAATTAAGAAAATTGTTAACCCGAGTTCTTGATTGATTTTTAAAAGCAGCTCTAGGATCGCTTCCGTTGTCTCTGGATCTAACGCACTTGTTGCTTCGTCGCTTAACAAGATTTCAGGTTCATGCGCCAGCGCACGGGCAATTGCTACCCGCTGCTTTTGCCCACCTGACAGTTGAGACGGATAATGATTTTTCTTGTCAGATAATCCGACAATTGATAAATACGTTTCAGCACGTTCACGAATGGTTTGTTTATCGACACCTTCAAGCTTTAAAGGAATCGCGATATTATCGTAAACCGTTGCTGTTTTTAATAAATTATAGCCTTGAAAAATCATGCCGATTTTACGGCGCGTTGTTTGCAGCTCTTGTTTTGTAAGGCTAGTTAAGCTTTTCCCATCAATCAGCACGTCTCCTGAAGTCGGCTTTTCTAGCAAATTAATACAGCGAATTAACGTGCTTTTGCCTGCTCCGCTGTAGCCAATGACACCAAACACTTCGCCTTTGGCAACTGTGAGCGACACGTCTTTAACAGCCTCCACTTTCTTTCCGTTCACTTCATAGGTTTTCGAAGTCTGTTTCAGTTCAATCATATGAAGCCCTCCTTAAAATGCCGGTACAACAGACCCTTTGAATTCTTCTTCGATAAATTCACGAATTTCGTCTGAATGAAAATATTTTTCCAATTGATTTACTACTTCATCATCTTTGTTTTCTGTACGAACAACAACATAGTTCGGATACGGATTATTTTTGATTTTTTCGTGATAGATTGCATCATCATTAATCGTTAAGCCTGCCCCCATCGCAAAGTTTGTATTAATGGCTGCTGCAGTTACTTCTCCTAATTGAGACGGAATTTGTGAAGCCTCAAGTTCAACGATTTCAAGACCTAATTTATTTTCAGCCACATCTTTCTTGGTTGCTTTTTCTTCCACGCCTTCTTTTAATTTAATTACGCCAGCTGCTTCAAATAATTTTAATGCACGGTATTCATTGCTCGGGTCGTTCGGCACCGCAATTTTATCACCTTTTTTCAGGTCTTTAATGTCTTTAATTCCTTCTGAATAAATTCCCATTGGAAACGCAACTGTTTTAAAAGCATCATCAATTTTATAGCCTTTATCCTTTATTTGTTGTTCTAAAAATGGTAATGTTTGATAATTATTTGCATCTAAATCGTCTTCATCTAACGCTGTGTTCGGTGTATTGTAGTCATTAAACACTTTTAATGTAATGTCTAGTCCATCTTTTTCCGCTAGCTTTTTCACTTCTTCGTTAATTTGCTGGTGAGGTCCTCCTGTTACGCCGATTGTAATTTCCTCAGTGCTTAATGTTTTTGTTTCTTCTTTTCCGCATGCAGCTGTTGCAATAAGTAAAGCTGATGCTAACGATAATCCAAGTACCTTTGCTGTCTTTTTCATTTGCTGATTCGCTCCCTTTTTCGTTTTTGCATAAAAAAACGCTTCTCATAGATTAAGAGAAGCGATTTTGATAGAATCGGCTTCTCTTATCTTTCAGTGTACAAATATACACTGCAGGATTTAGCACCATTTCAGCACGGTCGCTGTTAGGTTGCCGGGTTTCACAGGGCCAGTCCCTCCACCACTCTCGATAAGAGTTGCTTGTTTTATGCAAGTTTATGAATGTTATTGTAACGTTCTTTTATCAAAATTGTCAATCTTTTTTTAATATTCTGTTTCGGAAAATTAAAACTAATAGAAAGTGATCGTCCTTTAAGTTATTTTTTTCCGACTAGTAAGTTGACCTCACATTCATTGTGTCCATTAATAAAAAGCAGGAGAATCATGTTATGATTCCCCTGCCGCTGAAATTTCTAGTTATTTAACAATTAGCTGTTAAAACAAGAACAACCGATAATCACTAATAAGACAAATAATACAACAATTAACGCAAAGCTGTTGCGGCCGTAGCTGTCACCTCCGTAGCCGCAGCCACCGTAACCTCCGAAGAAACACATATCTTTTCACCTCCAGAATCCTTATAGTTGTATCATATGTACAAGAAGCAAATTTGCTTGTCTCAAACGCCTAATCTATAAAATATCCACATATAACTATTCTTAATGTTATCAACAATAAAAACCCATGAAATGATTTTAATTTCATGAGTCTGAGTTGGTATATTATCGTTTTGACGAAATTATTTAGGCATAATTTGAATCCCTGCTTCTAACAAAAACACTAAAAACAATAAAACCGTTGTGAAAAGCAGTCTATCTTTCCTTTAAGTTTCCCCTTGAAATAAGGCGACTTATCTTTAATCCACTCTTTACAAACGAATTCTTATACATCTTGACTCAGTCGAATCATATCTCTGCATTGAATCCCATTTTCATAGATTTTTTTGTCGTAATGACGCAGAAAGAAGTCGCGGTCAATTTCCGTTATTCTAAACCCGCATTTTTGATAAAGCGCTAGCTGATTGATGCTTGAATTCCCTGTTCCGATTTCAACTGTTTTGCAGCCATAATGCTTCGCAAGATTAAGGGCGTATTGAATTAATTCTCTCCCGTACCCTTTGCCTTGCTCCTGTTCTACAACTGATACATTTACAATTTCAATCGTTTTCGGCCGAGTCGGAAGCAGCACAATGACACCGATTATTTGTTCTTTTACTTTACCTGCCAAACAGATGCTTCGCTCTAGATAACTTTTCACAGTACGCTCAGACGGATCTGCTTTTAAAAGCAAGTCGAGATGCATTTGTTCAATTTTAAGCACTTGCTCAATATGTAATTTCGACATAGTTTCACTCCCTTTTTCAATTCACTTAATCTACTCTTTTTACATTTTACCAATTAATTGCGTAAAAGAAAGATATACTTTACGAGCAGGAAAAAAGATTACAGATAGAGAAGTGTTCATAGGCTTAATTACGAAGGAGGCGTTTTACTTGGAAAAATTGATTCTCGACCATCTGGAAACAGTACGAGGGATTACTGAGAATTCGATTAAGAAGATAACTCGGAAAATCTCAGAAGAAAAAGTGAATATCATTCCTAACGGCTTTAACAACAACATCCGCTGGAATTTTGGCCACATTGCCTATGTCCAGGAAAAATTGGTTTTTATGCTTGCAGGGGAAGAAATGAAGATTCCATCTCATTACGAACAGCTTTTTGGCGCAGGAACAAAACCTGCGGATTGGCAAGAAACTCCGCCTTCACTTGATGACATAGCCGATGTATTAGCGAATCAAAAAGAACGGGTAAAAGCCTTTATTCCAGGACACTTTCACGACAAACTTATTACACCGTTTACGAACAAAGCAGGGATTACATTTGATACAGTCGGAGCAACATTTTTATTTAGCTTGTATCATGAAGCCGTGCATATGGAAAACATTAGACACTTGTACAAAACAATTACTGTAAACTATGCATAATCCTTATCGAAATCTATTATTTCGTTTTAACCTAAACAGGAGACGCCAAAAGGTATGAAACCTTTTGGCGTCTCCTGTTTTATACAAGATTACTTATTGGTGCAAACTCACTTTTTTCACACTATATGGCGGGACCTTAACCTGTACTTCCACGTGCTGTTTGTTGCCAATTAATTTACTCTTTATGATTTTGCCAGAAGTAGTTTGGTAGCTTCCAGGCTTCATATAAAACTGTAGATACAGGGTAATTTCTTTCTTCAGTCGATTTGTTACAGTAGCGTTTTGGATAACTTGAGATCCGTCATTTGGTAATTCAAATTGGTTTTCAAATGACACAATTCCCGGGGCAGTTAGGCCGAATTGATAGACAGGCATTGAATTTTCAGTTCCATCATAGACATAGGATCTAAACTCATCTGTCCCTTTTTCCTTTTGGAAAATCCGATATCCTGCCCATGGCTTCGCCGATAATTCGACTGATGCTGTGGTCGAATAAAGGATGCCGTTTTGCATCGTTATGTTATCTTCATGAGTATGGCCATGCAAGGAAACATTGACATCATAATCTTCCATGATGTTAATTAATTCATGCGAGCCCTCTCCATGCCATTGCTGGTCATATTTGATTCCTAATTTTTCTCCTTTTAGTAAGGTTGTTAATTTTTGAGGATTGTGCTGCTCATCGTATTGCTTCCAATATTCTCGGACTTCTGGATCTGTAGATGGCCAAATATCCCGGTCGCGCCACATAGGATTGTGATGAGAAAATAAGCCTTTTATTTGTCCGTTTTGAGCTGTTTGTTCATTAGCAGCAAGATCTTCCTTAATCCAATTCATTTGTTTATCCAGGATTTGTCCGCCCCAGGTTGGCACAGAGAGCGAGCCATGCCCCTGACGGTCGAATTTATGCCAATCATATGAATTATAGCCAATCATATGGGCATACGGGCCATAATCAAACGAAAAGTATTGCGGGCCAAAGTATTGCTCCCAATACTTTGCTCCGTCTGTCAATGTCGCGTCTTGTGCATAATAATCATGGTTTCCTGGCACAATATAGACCGGAACATTAAGCTTCTTTAAAATTCTATAGGTTTCTTCATATTCATAGATATACTCTAACGGATTCATTTGGCCAAACATTAAATCTCCAGTCAAAACAACAAAATCCGGCTTTAGCAAATTCACCTGTTTAATTGTTTTTTGCAGGTACAGCCAGCGTTTCTTTTCATCCGGATGCCACATCCCTGCTTCAATCAGGTTGGCTGGGTCTTGAATGTTGCGAGGGGAGCCTACATGAATATCGGTCAGATGGATGAATGTGAAATCCTCTTTAAAATTCCCTACTACTTTAACTGAATTTGGTTCTTCGTCTGTATGGCGTTTTCCACTGGCTGTGTAGCTAACCTCCAAATCATAAAGATTCTCTGCAAGACTTTTTGGAATAGTGACCGTTACTTCATAAATAGAATCACTATTTTTCCAATAGGAGGTCCCTTTTTTAAAACTCGTTACAGGAAGAGAATATTCTGCTTCTACACCTGAATTTTGCGTTTCATTTAACTTAACAGTCCATCCTCCTGGTTTTTCTCCTTTCGTATCGACCTTGACGGTTAACTCTGTTCCTTTTTTCTTAATCGCAGGAGTAGCCAACAACGGATAAATAATTTCATTCACTTTCGGATCTAATGAAATTTCTCGATCACTCTCTAAATAATTCTTCGTTTCACCGATTCCGCCGTCCTGTACATTTACAAGTTCAAATGCATTCGTATGTAAGCCAGGCAGCATCAACAAGAAAACAGCAGTAAACACTATTAGCTTTTTCCTCAACTTTTTTCACACTCCTTCTTTTTTTGCTATTTTAGAATATCAGCCGTTTGTAAATTTTCTATGTATTATCTATTAAGATATTCAAAAAATAGAAAGGCTTTCGCTTTAGCAAGCTGTTGCTTTGTCTTTTCTTTTTTCGAGAGCAAACAAAACAAGAGTTTTGTAAAGTATCTTTCATTTTTGTAAAAAAATGAACAGTCGTATGGCGTTCTCTTCATCTCTAGTTATGATTAAAGATGAATCAATTTACAGAGGTGAAAAATGAAATGAAAAAATTACTCTTTTTACTGATTATTTGCAGCGTGGGAATAATGCATTCAACAGCCGTTGCTGCAGAAGCGCAAAAATCGGTTATCCCGCTTGCAAAAGCCCATGCCCACAATGATTACGAGCATGAACGTCCATTATTAGATGCACTAGACCATGGTTTCACAAGTGTAGAGGCTGATGTTTGGCTTGAAAATGGAGAACTTCTTGTTGCTCATAATAAAATAGAAGTGAAAGCTGATCGTACTTTGAAGTCGCTTTACCTAGACCCATTAATGGCAATTGCCAAGAAAAATCATGGCAAAATTTATCCACGCTATAACCACGACTTTATCTTATGGGTTGATATCAAGTCGGAAGACGAAGCCACATACAAAGAATTGCATCGCCAGCTTACAAATTATAAGAAAATGCTTACTAAATTCACTTCTTCAGGTGTAAAGCCGGGTGCCGTCACTGTGTATGTCTCCGGTAACCGCCCTTATTCATTCATGAAAAGCCAAACCGTTCGCTATGCTGCTTATGACGGCAGAATGACAGACCTTGGTTCGGGCGAATCTAATGAATTTATGCCCGTTATCAGTGATTCCTGGTTTAAGCACTTTACGTGGATCGGCATTGGTGAAATGCCTAAAGCGGAGCGTGATAAGTTACATAATATCGTATCCGCTGCTCATAAAAACGGACAAAAGGTCCGCTTTTGGGGAACCCTTGATTTTCCTTCTCCAATGAGAGAGGCCATTTGGACCGAGCTGTTAAAAGCAGATGTCGATTTCATCAACACAGATGATTTGGAAGGCTTGCAACATTTCCTATTAAAAAATGATGAGCATCCTTCAGACCCTTCCATTCACTGGAGGAAGAAATAAACTGCTTTGAGCAGACAGCTTTAACGATAAGAAATAGAAAAAGGAGCTGATTCAAAAGTAAAAAGGGGGGTTATGATGCAATACACTTATGGATATGCAAGGGTTAGTACCAAGCAGCAAGATTTGATCCGGCAATTAGATTTGTTGGGCGAATACAACTGCACCGAAATACTAACAGAAAAAATGTCAGGAACAAAAAAGAATAGACCCGAACTTATTCGATTAAAGGACAAAGTAAGACCCGGAGATTCGATCGTTGTAGAGAGTTTTTCGAGATTAGGTCGAAGTACAAAAGATTTGATAGAGTTAGTTGAGTACTTTGAAAGTAAAAATGTTAAATTGATTAGCATAAAAGAGAATTTTGATACGAATACACCACAAGGTAAACTTATGCTTACTGTCTTTCAAGCATTCAGCCAATTCGAAAGAGATCTAATTGCTCAACGAACACAAGAAGGGCTAGAGAGTGCTAGAGCAAGAGGTAGAAATGGCGGCCGTCCAAAAGTGAAAGAAAAACAGATAAATAAGGCTCTGAATCTATATCACTCTAAGGAGTACAGTATTAGCGAGATTGTGGAAATGACCGGAATAAGTCAAGCGACATTGTATCGGTACATACGAACACAAGGCAAAGAGAAACAAGCTCATATTGATCTAGAAAACACTACCAAAATAAGAATGGGGCTGCGAATAGAAAATAACAATAAATTTGTACGTGGCAAAGGGAAAGTAAGAGAAAGTATCGAGCAGTTCCTAAAAGATC
The DNA here is from genome assembly GCA_008180335.1 of Priestia megaterium. GTDB lineage: Bacteria > Bacillota > Bacilli > Bacillales > Bacillaceae_H > Priestia > Priestia megaterium_B. Next base: position 538,508 of record VTEF01000002.1, on the reverse strand, counting down.
ATTACAATATGGAGATCATAGATAACGAGTATATAATCTACGTCCCCTATACAACTGTGGATGATTTGGAAAAGACAGTGTATGATATCCTCAAAGAAATGGATAGCGAAGCAGATATGCGGAATTGTTTTATTGAAGCAGATGTTTATTGTGATGAATTAGGTCTCACAGGGTAATTGATTTTTGTTTTTTCATTGTCGTTTCTTTTCTATAACCTTACTAAACAATTAATTACTTTTATTGGAAATAATCCTGCGGATTAGAGCAGTTACCCTGTCACTAGGCCTTTAAGAAAGCTATGAGAAATCCAGTTTTAAAAAAATTACCTATCAAATTATTTTAAAAAGTCCTTGTTAAGGGCTTTTTTCGTTGTTCCCGAAATCGGGAACAACGGAAAATCTCAAAAACCTTGATACATAAGGGCTTTTTTACCCTTTATAAAGCTTGTCCCTCTCACTCTATATTAAATAGCAATTCGTCTTTAGAATTGCACAATACTAAATTTATTTATTTTTCGTTAATGCCTTAAAGGCTAAAAGGTTGCCATGAAGGCAACCTAATTCATTTATAAGTTATTATTTAGCTTCAATGTCCAAGTACTGCTTCCTCTTTTTAAGGTAACTGTAGATGTAGCTCCTATTGAATGCCCACTAGTCGTTGATATGTATTCCCAAGAAGTAGGTGTTGAATAACTCCAAGAGTTTCCAGTTGGATATTTAGTGATACTTTGAGTTCCTGCTGGCCATCCACTTGTTCCTATAGTTACTTTTCTACTAGAAAGGGAAATACTGCTATCGGAAATAGACCATCCTCCAGATGCTTTTGTAACTTTTGCATAGCTTACACCATCTTTAGTTGTTCTTGAATAATAGATAGTAGAGTAAGCTCTAACACCGTATGAGCTATCCCATTCTTCCTCGCTTTTGCTACCTGAAGTTGCAAAAGTTGTAAAAGTTGGTTCTAAAATTGTTGAAGATTCAGGAGTTACAAAAGTAGTCACAGCGATTTCTTGAATTTCAGTATCATCAACAGTCTTTACATTTAATAATTGGGACGTTACATGTTCTGAGAGTTCAACATTCTCTTTTGTTTGATTGTTTTTCATTTCTTGTTTAGGTAAACTTAAATCATTGATTGGAACGTCTTTAATTCCTTTTACTGCTCTCTCGTATAATTCTTTTTGATTAGTAATCTCTTTAGCTTGGTAGATTACTTTTTCCTTTTGTACTACTTCTTTTTCTTTTGCGCTGACTGGAATAACTAGTAAAAACAACATTGTAAAAGCCATCAAGTAAGAGATTGCCTTCTTCATTTTCTCTACCCCATTTTAAGTATTTTTAATAATGTATAAATATATTTTATAATATTTTAATCTGCTAATTTAAAATAGGGAGGTATATTTATGGATAATAATAACAATAATAATAATGATATATTTGATAGAACATTTGTAGGTAAACCAAGATGTATGATAATTTTAATCCTTGTAGTAATTGCTTTTTTTACAATTAAAGAGTACTTCAATTTTTAAATGAATTTTAAAGTTTACAAATCTAGTTAACATAATGCCAACTATATGAAGTTAGCAAAAGAGCCAAACTCAGTCGTATCAAGGGTTTGGCTCTTGTCTGTTTTTTATCGATTATGCAGGATTTTATACATCGTTGATTTATCAACGTTTTTTGGCTTCTCAAGAAGCCTGGCAGCTGCATAAAAAAGTGAGGTTTTATGCAATCGAGTTCTTAGTTGAATGATAGAATTGAAGATGATTTTTTAAACTGTTTCAAGGTATTGTTCTAATTCTTTTTTAAGGGGTACCGCCCACATTTTAACGGATTTATACGCTAAGCAAATTTCGACACGTAAAACCGTTAATCTTACTACTCTAAGCGATATTGCAGACAAAACGTGTATATTATATGCTAATGAAATTCTACAAAAAAGCTGATTCCCTATATATATTGGTGGCATTTAAAAAATTCTGTATGTTTTTTGAATAGAAAAAAAGCCGAAAACATGCAAGAAATGAATAAATAATTGCATATTTCCAGCCTTTGATTATTTTGTTTATTCAACAAAAGCGCCCTATTCTTGAAGAACGTTATAGAAAACTGGTATTACTGAAATAGAATAGAAAAGGATGTTAATCTATGTATTCTCGTTTCAATATGGACATTAAATGTAGTGACTGATATCCATTATTATTTTTTAAACATTCTCTCAATGTGCCTTCAACTTTAAAACCTTGTTTTTTATAAAGGTGCATAGCACGTGTGTTATTAACTTTAACATCTAACCATAACCGGTTTGCTTTAAATTTGTTAAAGGTCCAATCCTTAATTATTTTTAGCGCTTCATTTCCATAACCTTTACCCTTTGAGCCAATTGTAATTCTCATTAATTCAAGGCTTTGATTAGGGTTTCTTAAACCAGCCAATATAATATATCCAACACGTGTGTTATTATTTTTATCCTCAATTATCAAATGTAATAGGTTATCGTCAGTTAAAGAATTCAAATGTTTCACTTTAGACCAAGGAATTATAAATTGTGAATTTTCCATATCAGACTCTAAATCGAAAATAAAATCTATATCATCCTTCTTGGTATTTCTTAGATTAATTAAATAAGAATCTTCAAACATTATTATGCCCTCCATTTTTATAGCTTCCCCTCACAATCTTTTCCTTATTTTAGTATATACCCATTTCCGGTATTCAACAATCTGGCCCGATTGCGGAAGATCGTTATAAGCAAATGATCACCTAAAATTCAAAAGGAAACTTCGATTAAAGCTTCCTTTTCTTGAGTTAATCACTTTAACGATTTTTATTTTTCAGATAGGCTGCTAAAATGATAAGTATTAAAAATTTATATAAATAAAATTACCTATAAAATTGGCTGAACCTGTTCTAATGGAGAACCACCCGCATTGATGATATGGGCTAACCCTAATTCTTCCATCGAGATTGTAAAACTTTTTAAAAAAATTTACGTTTTTCCTTTTGACAAAAAAAGTGACCCTGTATGAGTCACTTTTAATTAATCATTACGGCAGCTATAGCTTTCCGTATCTATATATTAAATTTTGCTTTTTACCTAAATTACAAAAAGTCATAAAAAATAAAGGGTTAATCCCAAATTAATGCTAGTATTGTTTATGGACACATCTTAGTTAAGTTTTCTAATAATTGATCATAATAAAAATGAAAGGTTGTGTCCTTTATGGGAAATCAAAATGCAAGCAAAAAATTTAATGAAGACTTTAAAAAAATGGTGGTCTTTACCGTTCTGGTAGTTCAGTAAAGAATTTATGCAGTAAATATGGCGTTTCTGATGTACCCATTTACAAATGGATTAATCAATTTCCCCCAATGGAATTGGAAGATGGAACTTCTGTTACTCCAGACGATTTTGCTAATCTACAAAAGCAGATTCGTCGCTTTCAGGAGGAAAATAAGATCTTAAAAAAGGCTATAGCCATATTCGTGAGAAAACAAGTCTTACTGAGCTAACTACTGTTATAGATGATTATAAAGATCAATATGCTGTTAAGACCTTATGTAACGTTTTAGGGATTTCCAGAAATACGTATTATCAGCCTTTGCAAGATATTGAATCTAATCGTGAACGTGAAAATAGGGGATGTGCAAAAACATCCGGAATTAATTACTCGAACAATACGGAACTACATCCACTTCACCTCATTTGAAAGAATATACATAATTATAACTTTAACGTCCATTTTTTCACGCTATAAAATTATTCTATAAATTAAATCTCAAAAATGAATGTATTTGATAAACGTAAATTTCTAAAATTTTTGGTCACAAAACCCTTATTCACTCGTTATCAAAACTATTATCAAAAACAAGTTAACAATAACCCCCTTTAATGATAAGATTATTACTGTCAAAAGCCAAAACTTTTGAATCAGCTCTCTTTTAGGATAAAGATACGAAGCCACCGCTTTTGTACGTTGCAATTTTGCACAGCCGTTTTTTCAATCGCTTTTTAATGGAAACCGTTAATGAGTTTATTCTTTACACTTATCCATTTCACTTTTTCCATTCCATTAACATTTCTTTTTCGCCTGTTTGTTCATCGATTAATTCTTGTTTTTTCAAAAAATGATTTTTCAAATAAAATTGAACAGCCTGCTCGTTTTTGGCGTACACTTTTAGTTGAAGATGCTTTCTTTTTTGTTTGATAAAGCTTACTAATTCCTTTCCATAACCGTTTCCCTGGTAGTCATTAGCGATGAATAATGCAGCTAAATACTGACCTACTACTGAAACAAAGCCGATGATTTCTTGATCAACACATAATACATACGTTTCTGACATTGGCAGATACTTTTCCTTCATGTCTTGTTTCTGTGCATCCCAATATTCATGATTAATAAAATCATGTGCTTTTATTGAACTTTCATACCATATCTGAACGAGCTGTTCAATGTCAGCAACTGTATTTTTCCGAATCTCCACTTTTATCGTCTCCTTCGTTTCATTTTGTTAATAGATTTTCGCTCTATGGATTTTAAGTATATAATCATCTCACCCAAAGCTTCTTGGTTGTTACATTATATTTTAATTGGGATTCTTGTATAGATCAGTATAGAAAACGGTTATTTTCTATTTGGCTTTCTATATTTCATATATACAAGATCATTAACTCCGCTTCTTTTGCTATGTTTTTGTTTTACGCGTTTAAATTCTTTATAGCCTAGCTTTTCATATGATTTTACTGCACTTGTATTTGTATCAGCCACTTCTAAAACATATTCATTATATTGAGGCAATGAAAAAAGATGATTCATGATGGCTGTTGCAGCACCTTTTCCTCTGAATTTAGAAGCTGTAGCAACAAATTCAACAGATGCTATTTCATCTCCCGTTTCAATTGGAGGCTTTTGAAATTCGGGTTTTAAAAACATGTAAGCAAGTGTACCTTTGTAAAATCCTAAATGTTTTCTTAATTCTTTTTTATTCAAGTAAACAGAAGAACCTTTACCATTGGTACAGGCTGTTATACTAGTAATTTCTCCGTCTATAATAGCAGCATAGAAAACATCCATAACAAACATATGCTCGAACGCGTCTATCAGTTTTTTATTATTTTTTGAAAAAAACGTAAAATGCTGACCAAAACCATCAACAAAAATTTCACTTATCTTTTTTTTAGAGTTTTCTCCTAATTCACTGGCATGCTTAATTTCAATCACTGTCATCCTTAATTCCTTTCTATTTATAATTTAATATTTCTCAAAAGAGAAATCACATCGTATTTTGAACGCTCTACTAAATGAGTTTCCGCTCCCCTCACATTTTATCTAAAAGTTTATTTATACTCAGTTTATCATTAAGGAAGCTTTTAACATCTTCTTAATGCACGTTTTTTAAATCGCCTAACGAGGAACGAAAGGAAGTATGAAAAGTGAACTGGCTAAGTCCTTGTTTTTTAAGATGATATGAAACAGCTAGAAATCATTCTTCTGCTTGCACACGTACAATATATGCATCTTTATATTTCCAATGCCTGCCTTATTCCTTGCTTTAGTATTTTCCATCTCCTACTCTCGTAAAAAAACCACTCCTACCATTCAATGATTTCATCTAGAAGAAATATGTAGATTTCAACGCGATGAAACAACTTGCTTTCCATCCTTCTTTCTCCATAATTAAAAGTGGCAAGTCAATTAAACTCAGCACTTCTTTGTTCTTCCATGCTTTTCATTCAAATTCTTCACAAAAAAAGATAAACCTCTGTAAGAGATTTATCTTTTCTTTTTGTATTGATTAAATATCTTTACTTTTGATGTGTCGTTCATGGTGTCAATATAAGAGGAATGTTTATTCTTCTGCTGGAATGCCTGCAATTGCTCTAATGCTTTGTTAAATTCTTCGTTTGTGATCTGGTTTGCAGCTAATAAAGAATACAGCATGACAAACGCAATCGGCATGGTGTCCACATTGACGTTCACACTAACGTCTACATCGGAATTCCCGCTATCATTAATTTCTGATTGATTGGATTGTAAATCAGTTAAAGGTGAATTTACCGGCTTTAAAAGGTGATGATCATTTAAGCTTTCCATAATCTACTCCTACTCTTTATAGTAAACAATAGTATAGGCGGTAGACAACCGAAGTTAGCATCGCCTATACTATCTGTTTTAGATTTTAATATTACTCGTCGTTTTGCTCGTTGGTTTGAGTGTTTGTTTGTTCATTTGTTTGATCTTGATCGTTAGTTTGATCTTGATCTTGGTCTTGATCTTGGTCTTGATCTTGGTCAGCTTGAGTTCTTGCACGTGAATCTGAATTTACATCAATCGTAAAGTCCACGTTAGCGTTTCCGCTTCCATCAATTCTAGCAACGTTTGTGTTCCGGTCGAAATTTCTTACATCATTGTCATTATCTACGTCATTTGTATTAGTATTAGTATTAGGAATAGTAAATCTTGTATCTGAACCGTTGTTTCCGTTGCCATTTTCACGGTTTCTTCCCATTGATTATCACCTTCCTTTCTATTTATAAAATAGTGTATTCACTATAAATAAAAGAGTTTGGACAAACCTCCTAAGCCAAAAGTGTATTTTTCATTTTTTTGTGATTTTTTTCGCAGTTCATAAATCGTAATTAAAACAAAAAAATAACATTCTCCGGTTTTGCCTTAGACTTAATCGCTTCAGTTTCATTATCAAAGCAGTTTTATATTGCAGCTGACAATTTGTAGCTTCATTTATAATATACTCTATCAAAGGAAGAGTATTTTACTTTAGGTATACAACCTATAAAATGCAGTTGATCTTCGTTGCAGACATTCTTTCTAGTTTGATTACCAGTGCAATGCCGTTTGTATAGTAAAGCAAAGGAATGAAGGAGGAGAGTTATGAAAGCAATTGTATGTACAAAATACGGATCACCCGATGTTCTTCAGCTCAAAGAGGCAGAAAAACCTACACCAAAGGACAATGAGGTACTGGTAAAAATTCATGCAACAACAGTAACATCCGGGGACTGCAGGGTTCGAAGTTTCAACTGTCCTATCCCGTACTGGATCCTCATGCGAATATTCTTAGGTCTCAGAAAACCAAGAAAACCTATATTGGGAGTGGAATTGGCAGGAGAAATTGAAGCAATAGGAAAAAAGATAAAAAATTTCAAAAAAGGCGACCAGGTTTTTGCGTTAACTGGAATGAGTTTTGGTGCTTACGCCGAGTACACATGTCTGCGTGAAGATGGATTAATAGCAATAAAACCTGTCAATGTAACTTATGAGGAAGCCGCTGCCGTTCCTTTCGGGGGAACTTCAGCATTGCATTTTCTTAGAAAAGGAAACATCGAGAACGGACAAAAAATTCTTATCTATGGAGCTTCGGGAGCCGTAGGGACTGCTGCGGTACAGCTCGCCAAGTACTTTGGGGCAGAAGTTACCGGGGTATGCAGCACCACAAATTTAGAATTGGTGAAATCTTTGGGCGCAGATAAGGTAATTGATTACACTCAAGAGGATTTTACGAAAAGAGGAGAGCTTTACGATATCATCTTTGATGCAGTTGGGAAAAACTCAAAATCAAATTGCAAGAAAGCACTGACTCCGAACGGGAAATACGTATCAGTTGAAGGGCAAGGGATAGCAAAGGAACTAACTGAAGATTTAATTTTCCTTAAAGAACTCACTGAGACAGGGAAGCTAAAACCGGTCATAGATAGACGCTATCCGCTCGAACAAATTCCCGAGGCTCATAGATATGTAGAAAAAGGACACAAAAAGGGAAATGTGGTCATAACGTTGGATCATACTAGCAAAACCTAAACAAAGTGAAGCATAAGGTACCTATTACCTTATGCTTCACTTTTCCCCTTTTTGCACCGTGAACTACTTTCACTGCGCTATGTACGTCCCCTCATAAGTGACGAGTTTTTCAGATGCTTCTTTTTGCTGCTCTAAATGATAATAAGCAGCACATACCCCTCCGAGTCCAGCTAATGCAACAACGATGAGCAGTATGGATGCAAACTTTTTCATTCTAACTTCTCTCCCCTTGTGTCTTACAAAGTTCCATCATCGCAATGCCAATAGAGTCCCCTTTCTCTATCGGCATGATGCTTACTCCATTGCAAGTGAGCAATACAAAGGATAGACCTCTACATATCCTCTTTTACTCTAAAATAGATAGTATCATATTTTTTCAAAAAATTGTATAAATGTTACTAATTGCTAAAAAAATTTACATATTTTTACGATTCATTTAATGATTGAATAAGAAAATCCATCGCTTGATTTTTAGATAGCCCAAATGCATTAATAATATAATCGACGTATTGAAACAGTGACACACCATGCTTTTCCTTTAACTTTGTCGCACGAAATGACTTATTAAACCGATATTGTTCCTTATCTGAAAATACCAATCCTTCTTCCCGCAAAAAGGATTGATAGGTACCGTGCTGAAAATACAGCACGTCGTTGCGTACATTTTCTAAATCAATTACTACAATCATGTCTTCTAACTCCGTATTCAATTGCGTCATACAATCAATGTATTCTCCAAAACAGCTTAGTAATGACATGAAAAAGATTTGGCCATCGATGTATTGAAACTGTTCAAAAATTGTTTCCTCGACGTAATTGGGTACACACTCTTTTAACACAGAAATTACTTCATCCATATCTTCCACATACGGAATGGGAATATGAAACTTTGCCGCCCCGTTAAAAAATTGTTCCCAGGCAATCGTTTTGTCATAGGAATCTATCACGTCACTGCTGCGAAAAATAATCGATTCTGCTGAATAGGAGGCTTTTACAAACGGCATATGCACATTCATTTTTACATCGTCATGAACGCTGTAGCTTTTCGGTTCATTCGATTTTGATAAAATATATTGCTTTAGCCGGTCTTCATCCATTTGCTCAAGCAAATGCAAATCATAAATCGGCATGACATACATATTGCACATTCCATAATGAATATAGCCTTTCCCGTGAACAGGCCATCTTCGATTATAGATCGATAACTCTTTCGTACAAAATTCTTCTAAACGCAACATCCGATCTTCAGACTTTTGATATAAACGATCTAAGTGATAGCGGTCATCAATTTCTGAAATCGGTGACGTTCCGCTGCCAATTCGGCGATAAATTTTCCCATATGACATATATGGAGGATGAAGGCCTTCTGGAATCCAAATAATGAATACACCATGCTCGGGGTTATCTTCCGGTGATAAAAACCGTGTAAAAATGCGCGGGATGGGGTTAGCCACATCTTTTAACATATTATGAATAAACAGCTCATACTCTTTCCGCTCCAGCAAGTTAATCGAATGATCATCTTCATCAACACCAAAAATGAGCCATCCTCCCATTTCATTTGCGAATGACGCAATGATATTTGGGATTTTTCTTTTTACCGTCGAGCTGACTTCTCGCTTAAATTCAAGCTGATATCCTTCCTCTAATTGCTTTGCTACCATTACTTCGACATCAGAGAAACAAATTTCAGCGATCGTCAGCTTTTTCCCTTCTTCACTTATAAACGGCGAATAAAACGACTCACTCACTGTTTCTCCTCCTCATCATTTGTCTATAACTTATCCATATGACGAAAAGTGAACAAACAGTCGTATTTCTTTTAAATTAATCCTCTGCTGGCAAAATTAGCCGATACGAGTGTTGATTCTAATTCCCTTATCCAAACAGACAGCTGTTCTTTCATGATGATAGCTTCCTTAAGTAATCCGGTGCAATAAACGTAATTTATTCTACAGAAAAAAATCACCTCCTGTCTCTAAATACGAAGGTGATTTTTTAAAGTTTCATTTTTTGAACTTCTCCATACGTAGGACGATTTAAAAAGTGAAAGTTGCTCCTACTCCTTGTTTCATTGCTTTTTCATACACGCTTTTTGCTACCATTGTGTCTAAATAAGCAATGCCAACCGCTTTATAAAATGTGATTTCATCCTCGTTCGTTCGTCCTTCTTTTTGACCGCAAACAATCTCACCAATTTCTCCGTAGATTGACTCCGAATTCCATAATCCTTCTTTTATCGGTACAAGTAGATCACCAGCTTCATGAAGAGCTCCCTCGATTGTATCCACGACTACTTTATTACTCTTGTACAATGTCTGCACATCGACTTCTTGCATATGAGATTGGTAGGAGCCAATGCCATTAATGTGCGTGCCTGCTTTTAACATATTGCCATCGAATAGAGGCGTTGTTGATTTTGAACTGCAAATGACAATGTCCGCTTCTTTAACAGCTTCGTTTGCATCAGCTTGAACCGTAATCGTCCCTTTCCATTTTGGAAATAACTTCTGCAATGTTTCTTTTAAAACTTTTGCCTTTTCAACAGTTCGGTTATAAAGAATAATCTGTTCTAGCTCTCTTACGGCCATCACCGCTTGAATTTGCCCTAAAGACTGTGCACCGCAGCCTAATACTGCACATACCTTTGCATTTTCTCTTGCTAAATATTTTGTAGCCACTCCGCTCGATGCACCTGTTCGCAACACTGTCAAGTAACTAGCGTCAAGCAGCGCAACATGTTCACCAGTCAGCGCATTTGTCAGCAAAATCATGCCTTGAAGAACATTTCTGCCTTCATTTTTATTATGAGGAAAAATACTTACAATTTTAACGGCTGTGTAATTTTCAGGCTCGATATATGAAGGCATATATAATGTTTCTGCCTCCATTTTTTCATGAGGCACTGACAGCCTTACAGGGGCAACTGTTTTCCCCTCTGTTCCATAGAAGAACGCTTTCTCCACATCATCGATACAATCTTCCATCGTGTATAACTCTCGAATCATTTGTTCATTTAATAATAACAACTTGCTCACTCCCTAGCTGTTTAATAATATTTTTTACATAGCGGATTTCTCATGCTGATCAATATCACTGCCATTATCTTTGCGCATAACTAAAACTGTCAATAAAGAAATCATGCCGGTTATGATGATATAAATAGCAACCCGGACAGAAGAATTATGATAGTCAGTGGCAATTAAAGGCGCTGTTCCGCTTCATTTAGTGTAAATTCGCAACGGCTATTTTCCTGGTCATAAGAAACTGCATAAATACCTGATAAAATCGTCCGTTGCATTGCATTCACGATATACACCGGCCCTGCCAAGCTAATAATTGCTGCAGCAATTACCACTTTCACATTATGTCTGTTTAACGCTCGATTAATAAAACCTAAACCTATGAGTAGCAAACCTGTACACGTTACACCGACATAGTGAATACCTGTCATCGTTTCTTCATTTCCATAAACAGGCAATCCTAGTTTAGTAAAGAAATAGTTTCCTAGTGGTAGTGAGTGTAGAAAGGGTAAATTCAATATAAAAACGATTAGTACCAAACTAATACCTGCAGCTAGAAATTTTCGTTCATGAACCATATGATTACACCTTTTTCTCTAAAATTAACCTTTATAATCTAAAGGACGCGTATACCTTATTTTAATATACGCCCGGAAATGATGATATACTATTTTTAGAAATTAAACTATTTAATGGATATAAAACTAATACATGTATCTACTCAGCACACGTTTCATTATGCAAAAATAAAAAGGTGCATCAATCTGCACCTTTTTGTGTGATCTTCAATTGAAAAGAATTTGTTCTCTAGCAATTAATCCGGCAAGTACAAACAGAAAAGATTCAGTCGGCTGCCAAATAATCTTTATAATCAACATCACTACATACAACTCTTCCCTTTAAAACTTTTCTAGATGTTCAGCTTTTGGTGAAAGCCACCTTGAACATTAGTAACAAACACAATTTCGTTTTAAAAATTGCTGCGTTTTGTTTTAGCGGGCAAAGTGTAGCGAATTAGTGGGATCGTCTTAAATGCAGAGGGAGTCATTTTTTGGGTTCTTCTTTTTGTTTGTCTTTCGATCGTATCGTTAAATTCAGATTTAAATTAAAGCCAAAATAAATTAAAACAAACATCAATATGATAGCTTTTATCCATGCAGGCAGGTCTTTTACTAATTCTAAGAAGGTATTCATTTGAGTTAACATGTCTAAAAAGTTCAAATGATTGTCCTCCTTTCTTGTTCAAGAGGACAATCACCAAAAGCGCCTGTGGTGTTAACTATATTTTATCTTCTTCTAAGAACGGAAACAAGGAGACTATTTTACCTATTCCAAAATATTCCTATTTTGTATAACCAGCAAAAACACTGCTCCGCTCTAGTCTAAACATGCCAGAACTACAATCGTCAGCCAGACAAGAAAACCTTCAAAACCGTTGCTGACCGTTGTTTCATAGGCAGGAGGAAGGTTTTCGACTATTCAATATAATAATAAGAATATTTCACTAAAACGATTAGTTAATGAACAAGAAAAGACAGCGCAGTGTCCGTTGCCATCAATTAACGATCAGGGTACTTTTCTTGTAAAAACGTGACCGATTGATGAATTAATGCTTTTAACACTTCCACATCAATATCCGCTACTTTATTGATATAGACGCATGCTTTTCCTGCTGTATGTTTGCCAAAGTCTTTTAGCAATTCCTCTCGTTTTGTATCGCCTGTTGCAAAATACAAACTGATTTTTGCTTTTCGAGGTGAAAAGCCGACTAGCGGCGCATCTCCTTCATGGCCAGATTCATATTTATAATGATAAGAACCGAACCCGATAATACTCGGCCCCCACATCTTTGCTTCATAACCTGCCGTTTCTGTAAAAATATCTAATAATTTATAGGCATCCTCACGTTTTTTAACGTTTTCCACCGTTTCAATAAACTCAATTACACTGTGATCAGTTTCTTTTGTTTTCAATTCATACATCCTTCAAGCCTCTCCTCACCTTGAAATCTTACATTAATCGTCTACCCCTAATTCTAATACAAATAACTTGCTTTGGCTTTCAAATATAAAATATTGCGTGTAGCAATGCCAAATACAATTGCTCTCAACCTCATAAACATTCAGGTTAGCTTCATTAACAAATGTGAACAAAAGCTCTAAAAATCCATGAACGCGTCCATCCTGTTCTGTAAAAGCTGTATGATCTTTCCGCTTATACTCCGCTTCCCGTTCAAAAAACCACTGCTGCAATACTTCTGTTAATCGCTTCTGATAATCTAAACATAAAACATGGTTGCCATATTCATCTCCAAAATAAGCTCTTAACGATTTTTCAATGGTTTCCGTTTGCGGAATTTCCTCAAATACAAACGTATATCCATGATTGGTAAAATGGTTGAGGTGCTCCATTGCTAAAAGATAACCATTGATTCGATCTATCATATCGATTCCCCCTGCACTTGTTGAACTACGAGTGAAAGAAGTTTGTTTCACATTAACTCGTCTTACTCACTTCCCCTCAGCCCTGAGGAGATTAATACTTTTATATAGTAAAGCGGTTCTCTTTAAAATTTGTTATTTATCACCAATAATTTCATTTAATTATAAGCGTTGTTGATTAGACTGTATATAGCTCAATGAAGTAAACCAAGTTTTACTTTTCAGCTGATATGCAGCAAAAAGGCGTTTGCGTGTTGATATCCACATGGCTAAAACCCGTTTTTTCTAACAAACGCTCAAGATCATGTGGAGAGTACCTCGAAAAATTCTTTGTATGATTCATTTGCTGGAGCTGGTCGCTTAAAGTAAATGTCATAAAAACTCTTCCTTCCGGCTTAAGAACCCGATGAATTTCGCGCAATCCTTTTTCAATATCCGGCCAGAAGTAAACAGTATGAATCGTATAGACTTTCGTAAAGGATTCTGTTTCATAAGGGATGCTTTCAACACTTCCAATCATAATCTCTGCTCGGTTATTTCGAATAAATGTTTCGTTTAGCTTCATCGCTTCCTTCACCATAGAAGCTGAGATATCAATACCATATACATTTTCTATTGCCTTGTTTTTTTCAAGAATCGAGTGAATCGCTGTACCGTTCCCTGTTCCGACCTCAAGAATACAATCCTCTGGGGCAGCCTGTAATAAGCTAATCGTCCATTGGTTAGCCTGTTGATTGCCTTTTGCCATATAAGTTCCCACCCACTTAGAGAACATCCCTTTTGGATTGCTTAATTGTTTCCCCAGCCATCTATTAAACATGTAAAAAACCCCTATTTCTTCGTAATCTTATATACTAGTCATTCACTTTGCATTTTAAAATACTCAAAATAACTTCTTCAATTTTTTCCAAGTGATTTTAATTTAATAAAAAGGCCTATCACTTACAGTCTTCATATTTCATCCCCGCAGCAAATCTGCTAAATCCAAGTTTTTCATAAAAACAAACCATATCTTCCGTGCAAAACAGCTGAATATGCAAGTTGGATTCACGGCTTTTATGAACGAGCTTATGAATGATTTCACGTCCAATTCCCCGGCATTGATAATCAGGATGAACAACGACTCCGCACAGATAAGCATTGATGATCCCATCTGAAATAATTCTTCCTGTTCCAATTAGCTGCTCTCTGTCATAAGCACTCACAACATACCAGCTTTGAACAATTGCTTCATGCACCTGGCCTTTGGACAGCTGCAAAAAATCATTCCACTTCACTTCATCATAAAGCGTAAATAGTTTGTCTGGTAAAGGAATCTCATCTGTATAGAAAATCTTCATGATCACTCCTCCTAACACTCCATTCATTACTACCTTTATTCTTTGGTTTTGGCAATAATCCTTTTGAAATATACGGATTATCCAGGCATTTTTTTGTTAGATGAATAGTATGTATTGATTCATGTAAGAATTTGGATACTCCGTTTCTTACATGAATCAATACGTTAATTAAAAAGGAGGATGTTTGTTGATTAAGATTGACGATTGTCAACTATTAATCACATGCTGCAATCAAGAAGGCGGGCTCTATTTTGCTGATTTTAAAAATGGAGAACATACTCTTCAAAAAGTGTTAAATGTGGAATGCAGAGGAATTGCAAAATATCAAGGCTCTTTTGTTGTAGCGAGCACCAATGCCATTTTAGTTTTGAATGAACAGTTTGATGTAATTCAAACTAAAAAATTAACTGAACGTCTAGACTTACACGGTGTTGCTGTTTATGGAGACTGTGCTTATGTCGTAGAGACAAAACGCAACTCAATCGGCATTTATGACTTACAGAATAACCTTAACAAAGTCGATGAAATTAAATTTTCACCTAAAGATGAAGATGTGTTTCATATGAATGATCTTTTTATCTATGGTGACACCTTGTACCTCTCAATGTTTTCTTACAGCACAACTAACTTTTCTCTCTTCAAATTCCCAAAAGACCTTCGCACTCATGGAGTGATTGTTGAATATTCTTTAGCCAACCGAAAGGTAATGAGCATTGTCCACCGTAAACTCTTTCAGCCTCATAGTATAAAATTATATAAGGGACACTTATACTACTGTGTATCAGCAAAGTTTCAGGTCCAAAAGGATGAAGAAACGATTTTTAATGGCTTAGGCTATACAAGAGGGCTGGATATAAAAGATAACCTGTTATTTATCGGTCAAAGCGAAAGCAGACATATCGACAGACTGCTTTCACAGCATTCTAATATCCTATTGGACTGCGGCATTTACGTTCATAATACATCAACCAAGATTTCTTCTTTTATTCATATCCCTTCTAAAGAGATTTATCAGATTTTACTGCTTTAACCTCTCTAAGCCGGAACATTCTTCACATCGTCCGTTTAACAGCTTCTACAACTGCCTGTACAAACTCTTGGCATCTCTGCTCACTTTCTTGCAGCTGTTCATATTGAGGGGTTGTGAGTTCAAGCTGAAGACCTTGATGGCGTTCATTATCATTCACAATGTTATCAGGTGAAACACCCTTTAAGTGAGCAGGTGTTTCATTAATTGCAAATGCCGGTTCAAGCTCTTCTCTTACAGCTCTTGCAAGTGCTTGATCACGACCGCCTACATACGTAGCACATTCATCACTATAGGCACCGTGAAATGAAATCGTTACATTCGACTGATACACAAGCGATCGTGCAATTTCTTCATCATAATTCGTGGATGTAACGTGCAATTCAAATGGATCTTCCGTTTTTAAGCATTTAAATCCGTAGTATGTTCCATGCAGTGCTTCTCCTACTTTTTTAGCCAGCTCCAGCGTTCCTTTTTCCATCGTGCCCCCGTGAATGGCAAGCACAACAATATCTTTTCTACGAATTACACATTCAATCTCATAATCAATTCCCGCTCGTTCACATTGTGACAATTCTTGAAACGTCCGGTAAACATCTCGCATATTGACTCACGCTCCTTTTTCCTTCTTTCTTTAATATCACACGCTTTAAATGAACTATTCGCAAATCATGATTTGGTTTCGCTGCACGGCAGAGGTACAAGCATTTTTATTGCCCGCACATATGCTATAGAGAATGCTTTATAATCTTTTTACGAGAAAGCGAGTTGATTAACTCCATTGATTGAAAACTATCCAAAAATCAATATACGGTACGACCAAGTCGATGATGTCGTATTCATAAAAAATAAACCGTTCATTCTCGCTGTTGAATGGAAAGGTGTCTTATTTGAATTTTTAATAAGGTTAAAAGAAGATTCTTCCAATGTGATTATTTTTGGTTCCGGTGCAGGCGCTAAACAAGAACATCCATTAGGTCCGCCTTATTTCCAGCGTCATTCTTGGATGAATGAATTTGAGGATTCGGTTATTTATTACAACGATCCTACTTTATATTTAGGCAGTCTGTCTCTCGGCTGGGGGCAAGGGACGAAAGAGCGCTTTTATTTAAAAGACATTTCTTCGTTATTAGCAAAGCTGTTGCATTGCATCAATGTTGCACCGGAAAAAGTGCTGTTTTACGGTTCTTCTGGCGGAGGGTTTATGTCTCTCTTTTTAGCAGGCTATCTGAAAGGAGCAACGGCACTTGTTAATAATCCGCAAACATGTCTAACAAAGTGGCTGAAAACCCCCGTGCGAAATGTGTTTGCACTATCGTATCCGGGCTTATCAGAAGAAGAAGTCTTAAAAACATTTCCTGAGCGCATTAATATCCTTCGCTTTTTTCATCACCTTCATTATGTACCCCCTATTTATTATTTGCAAAATGCAGCGTGTGAATTTGATATAACCAATCATCTCATTCCCTTTATAGAAGGGCTGAAAAATATGAATGATGATTGTGTAGTGAACGAAGTGAAAGTGTTTTTGAATTATAACAAATCTCAAGGACATGGTGCGCTTGGAAAACATGAGACCATCGCTTATATTAACCAAGCCCCAGTAAACAAACCTTTCAATAAAAAAATCACAGTAAAAAAGTAGCCAGTTTTTCATCCCTGTGTTAAGATGACCAAGTCAAAATTATACATTTTTTAAACTAAGAAGTAGAAGATTAGGAACATGTTATCGTTCATAAAGGAGAGAATGGGATGAAGGCTTATTTATTCTTAGCACTCGCCATTGCAGCGGAATTATTCGGCACCTCAATGTTAAAAGCATCGCAAGGATTTACAAAGCTTTGGCCAAGTATTGGAGTTGTTATCGGGTTTGGCATTGCTTTTTATTCACTATCTGCATCGCTGCAGCAAATTCCGCTTAGTATCGCCTATGCGATTTGGTCAGGTGTCGGAACAGCGATAACAGCGATCATCGGTGTTGTTGTATGGAAAGAAAGCGGCAGTATTTCAATGGTGATTGGGATTTCCTTCATTATCGTAGGAGTTGTCATTTTGAATTTAAAATCGGTTGCACATTAAAAAAGAGCCAGCGCACGCTGACTCCTAAGCAAAGGAGGAAATTGATTATTTACTATACTATAGTATGCGTCAATTTCCTTTTTGGTATGGTCTTATAAGTTAAATGGATCTAAAAATTTCACAGATGGATACTTATCTTGGAACAATCGCCATACAAAGTCATTTTCAAACATAAGTACAGAATGCCCATCACGATCTTCAACAAGCATGACGCGCGAATCTAACATCCGGTCTTCAATTGTATCCTTCTCGACCCATTTGGCAATATTGTGAGACATGCGAATAAACTCAAGATCTACGTTATACTCGCCTTTCATGCGATGTTCAAATACTTGGAACTGAAGTTCACCAACAGCTCCTAAAATGTAGTCTCCAAAAAACGGAGTACGGTAGAGCTGAACTGCTCCTTCTTGGACAAGTTGATTAATCCCTTTTTCAAAGTGCTTTGATTTCATCGCGTTTTTGGCACGAACTTTAACGAATAACTCAGGCGGAAACTTAGGCAGTGCATCAAACTGAAACATTTTCCCGTCTCCAACAATCGTATCTCCGATTTGGTACGTCCCTGAATCATATAATCCGATAATATCTCCAGGGAAAGCGGTATCGACAGTTTCACGGCTTGATGCTAAAAATTGGTGGGATTGCGCCAATTTCATTTTACGGTTTGTACGCGAAAGAGTGACGTTCATCCCGCGCTCAAATTTACCCGAACATACGCGCACGAACGCAATACGGTCACGGTGAGCCGGATTCATGTTCGCTTGAATTTTAAAGATAAAGCCTGAGAAATTTTCATCAGTCGGCTGAATAGTGCCAATTGATGACTCACGCGGCTGCGGTGGTGATGTTAGCTGTAAGAACGAATTAAAAAATGATTGCACGCCGAAGTTTGCTATAGCGCTACCGAAAAAGACAGGTGTTAATAATCCTTGCTTCACTTTTTCAATCGAGAAGTCGTTACCTGCTTCATCTAGCAGTGACAATTCATCAACTAAGCCTGGTAAATACATTTCATCGACATGGTTTTTTACGTCTCCATCGATGTTTTCACCATCGAAATCAACAAAATATGATTCTTTATTTCCTTGATACACTTCGATTTGTTTTGAAAAACGATCATATGTGCCTTGGAATCGTTTCCCCATACCAATCGGCCACGTGACAGGATATGATTCAATTCCTAATACATCTTCAATTTCTTCAAGCAGTTCAAGCGGGTCTTTCCCTTCACGATCTAATTTGTTGATGAATGTTAAAATCGGAATCCCGCGCATGCGGCAAACTTTAAATAGCTTTAAGGTTTGCGCTTCAATTCCTTTTGTTCCGTCAATAACCATGACCGCACTGTCAACTGCAGTTAATGTACGATACGTATCTTCACTGAAGTCTTCATGTCCTGGTGTATCAAGAATGTTAATAAAATGACCTTTATACTCAAATTGCATCACACTCGATGTAACCGAAATTCCACGTTGCTTTTCAATTTCCATCCAGTCAGATGTCGCAAATTTTCCTGACTTTTTCCCTTTAACCGTTCCTGCAGAACGAATCATTCCACCGAGCAGCAGCATTTTTTCAGTTAATGTTGTTTTACCGGCATCCGGGTGAGAAATGATGGCGAATGTGCGTCGTGAATCGACCATCTTTTGTTGAAGTTGATTGCTCATACGTTTTAAAATCCTTTCTACTATGCAATTCCTATTTCCATCCTTTCATTATACGCTTTTTTTATACGTTGTGACTACCTTTTTTAACATGAAGAGAATGAAGTAGATGCATTTTGCAAAAATCTGAATTACTCTTGAATATAAAAAGAACACCTCTTAAGAGATGCTGAATGTTTACCTTTTGATTATTAACTTATCATATACTAATAAAAACAGAATCCGGCTAGGTTCCAAAGAAAAAGGCCCCCTATACAGGGAGCCTCCGATCATCCTATAAAAAGAATTACTTTTGAACGTTAGCAGCTTGTGGTCCACGAGCGCCTTCTACGATTTCAAATGTAACTTCTTGGCCTTCTTCTAAAGTTTTGAAGCCTTCACCTTGGATAGCTGAGAAGTGTACGAATACATCGTCTTGTCCTTCTACTTCGATGAAACCGAAACCTTTTTCAGCGTTGAACCATTTTACTTTACCTTGTAACATATCTCTTTTCCTCCTTGTGTAGCAAGCCACACCTTGTATATTACTCCATTCTTGCTCTTGCAATAAGTCAAGACGAAACCTATCGAACTATCCTTATGGAACAAAAATAAGCACTTTTATTGTACCAAATTATCTAAAAAATTTCAAAGGAATTTCACAATGTTTTAATGAAGATTTCTATCATTTCATGCTTGTCGCTCTCTCACTTTTAAACTCATTTAAACTGCTATTAACAGCGCTATCATTAAACTGCTCTTATGAATATTGAATATGAGCAATATTCAGAATCAAAAAAAACGGAGAAAGTGGTTTATACACAGTTCCCTTTTTTATACCACTTCTGCATGGCGTTCTTTTAATCCGTAATATGTCCGTTCTAGCCGCTTAATTTCGCTTTCATAGCGGCGCAGTTTCCCTTCTGTTAACTGACGGTTTTGTTTCATTTCATCAAGTAAATCGACTTGTTGATTAAGTTGAAACACAGTCGTTGCTAATTGATCTTGCAGATCATGAATTTCATTTTGGATATCTACACAAACAGGCAGGCGGCTCGCTAAAATAAAATCTGTCATTTGCATTAATACTTTTTTTCGTTCGACTTCTTTTACCTTGCTTTTGACAACTCGTTCCGCAGACCGCAATGCTAATCGGACTTTTTCTAAAAAGTCTCCTTTAATCGAGAACTTTCGCTGCAATTCTTCTACATCTTGCTTTAACGATTCATGTTCTTCAATCATCTTTTGCATCACAAGTCCGCTATTTAACGTTTTCAAATCCATCTCATCTAATTGATGGCGAATCGTTGTTTTTAGTACTTCAATTTGTTTGATCATTTTCTTTTCAGCCGTTCGCAGCTGTTTGATATGCTGCTCGCCATCATAAATTAAAGTATCTAACCGCTCACAATCAAACAGTGCTTGTTCTTTCTTCATTAAGAAATCACGATAAGACGTATAAACAGAAGACCATTTAATTAATAAAGATTGATAATTTAATAACTCATCTTGATGCTCTAGCTTACACGTCCAGATTAATTGAACAGCAATTAACAGCACTGGTAAAAACGGCTCCGCTTCTTTTTTCTTTGCGATAATTTCATGACTTTCTAAATTAGCCATCATCCAAAGGGGTGCGTTCATACTAAAGAGTAAAGATGGAGAATAGGAAACGGGTGCAAAGATATTCATAACTGTACATAAAAGTGAGGAAATCGCTTCATAGGCATGGGGCGGAAGTTGTTTATACAATTCGAGCGTTCCCTTTGTTTGCAGCACTTTTGATAGCGCTTCTTGCCTGTAGTCTTGTTCAAGCACATCGATTATTCGATCTTTGTACAGAGGTGTAAGCTGTTCGATCCAATTCATTAATTGCTGTTGAAGAAGTGCTTGTTCACGGTCTGGTGCTATCATGTACTGTGAATCAACAAGATGAAAAAACAAGCGGATCTGATGACGCATTACATCTTCTAATGAATGACAGCGTGCAATTGAAAATAGCTCATTATACTTCGAGACAATTAAATTACCGATGTGATCGCTGAGTTCATATAATTCTCCGTTTGTTGTTGTATGGGAGACTGGAAGCTGAAACTGCTTCGCCATATGCAAAAGCAGCTGCAAATGCATATCTACTTCCGGCTGCTTTGTTAGCTTATGAACTTTTTCCATTAAAGACTGTTGAAAGGCAACGTGCTCCTCTGCTTGATACTGTGGTGATAAATCAGCCTGAATGACCCGATGATCACACAATACGTAAGCAGCTCTCAGCCCTTCACCCTTGGAAGTAAGCAATCCATATAATAACTGTTGTCCGTTCATATTCACACCGTCCTCTTTTGGTAATTTCTACTCTTCTTGCTTTCGCAGTACAACAAAAGCCGTCCAACAAGACATCAGAGCGGGAGGAATACTCCAAGTCAGATACCGCCATTCACCTGTTAAGATCGAAATGATTACAAAGATGAGCGGGAACCCAATTAACACAAATCCTATTCGAAATTTGGTTATTTTCTTCCTCATTTTGCATCCGCCCCTTTTCTTCGTCTACGCTTATATACAAATTTCGCTTCTTTGCCGGTAAACACCTTTATAAACCGTTCGCTCATTTCTTGCTTTTCTAGACAGGCTATGACAGGACTTTAAAAAAGAAACAAACTTTTGTCAGACAATGGACATTGATTGGCCATAAAATTGTTTTTCTCCTTTAAATCTTTCATTTATCGACCCTTTATCCCGCTTCATCAAACAATAAGACTTTCACTGATTGAAGTGTCTTTATTCGTTTCCCCTCTTTACAAATTGCACTTATCGATATATAGTTTGATACTAGTATCAGGTATAAAAATTTCATTACATAAAGGAGAATGAACGATGCTAACGACTGAACAAATTAAAGGAATTATCCCACACCGTTATCCATTTCTATTAGTGGACCGTATTTTAGAAGTCGAAGAAGGAAAACGCGCTGTTGGAATTAAAAATGTAACGGCAAATGAAGAATTTTTCAATGGCCACTTTCCAGATTACCCAGTCATGCCAGGTGTGCTAATTGTCGAAGCATTGGCACAGGTAAGTGCTGTCGTGATGTTAATGAAAGGCGAAAACAAAGGGAAACTAGGCCTATTCGCTGGAATTGATAACTGCCGTTTTAAAAAACAAGTACGCCCTGGCGATCAGTTACGCTTAGAAGTTGAAATGACAAGAGTTCGCGGTTTAATCGCCAAAGCTCATGCTGTTGCAACAGTAGACGGTGAAATTGCTTGTGAAGCAGATGTGACATTTGCTCTTTTTGATCATAAAAAAAATTAAGAAGATGTGGTTATTAAAAAAGATGGAAAGCTGAAAGCTATCCATCTTTTTCTTTTATTACTGTGCAACTAGCTTATTGCGAACATGTTCAAGATGTTCACGAACGGCAGAAGCTGCGCCTTCTGCATCACGATTTTTAATCGCTTCAAAAATGCGGTCATGATCTTCGTGGATTTGTTTGCGGCTTTCCGGCTTTTGAGTTAATGAGTAAGCTAATGCTTTGCGATATAAATGCCCTAAATTCTCAACTGTATGAAGTAAAAATGAATTGTGAGCAGCTTTTACAATATCGTGGTGAAAGCGATAATCGGCTTCATAGCCAATTTCTGCACTATTTTTAATTGTTCTTTTAAAGGCTTCTAAAGATTCTTTGATTTCCATCAATTCCTCTTGTGTATGACGAAGCGCGGCTAAACTCGCTGCTTCTGATTCAATAATAATGCGCATTTCAACAAGTTCTAATACTTGGTCAGCTTCTACCATTTCAAATGTCATTGGATCGAGCATTCCAGCTAAATTGACGCGCTTTACATAGCTCCCTCCGCCTTGGCGCGACTCAATTAATCCACTTGCAGATAACACACTTAATGCTTCACGGATGGGCGCGCGGCTCACGCCAAACATTTTTGATAGCTCATGTTCAGACGGAAGACGTGATTCAGGCGGAAATGTCTTTTCTTTAATCATTTTTTTTAATTGATCAAGCACTTGACTTGATACCTTCTTTCGTTCAATTGGTACAAACATCTTTTCATCCCTCTCCCTTACCCTGTTTTTTGTCTTATTTCTTTACATATCTAAATTTCTACATGCACAAAATAGGGATTTACGATGTGCAAAACCCTGATATTCCAATCACTATTTCGTTATTCCTGATGAAAAAGCATTTTATGTAAACGCTTTATTCTTTCTTTGTATTACAAGTATACATGATTTCAGCACAAAAGTGTTGAAAATTTTTGGAATTATTTAAAATTTTCTATGAAAACAAATCATAAATGAATGAATGTTCATACTTTTTTTGTATAATTTTGCTGCACTAAATGGGCAAAGTGAAACTCTAATTAGCGCTCTTCTAATTAGTAGTTGAATCAGTCGGGCTTTTAGAGGCTGGTTGACTTCTTTGCCTTTTCTTCTTGTACAACTTCTTAAAGCGGGGCATAGCGAAACTCTAATTAGTGCTTTTCTAATTAGTAGTTGAGCCAGTCGGGCTTTTAGAGGCTGGTTGACTTCTTCGCCTTTTCTTCTTGTACAACTTCTTAAAGCGGGGCATAGCGAAACTCTAATTAGTGCTTTTCTAATTAGTAGTTGAGCCAGTCGGGCTTTTAGAGGCTGGTTGACTTCTTCGCCTTTTCTTCTTGTACAGCTTCTTAAAGCGGGGCATAGCGAAACTCTAATTAGTGCTTTTCTAATTAGTAGTTGAGCCAGTCGGGCTTTTAGAGGCTGGTTGACTTCTTTGCCTTTTCTTCTTGTACAGCTTCTTAAAGCGGGGCGTAGGGAAATTTTGATTCAATTGCATATTTGCTTCTTTAACCACTCATATTATTTATTAAAATAATGTAAATTTTCACTCATCATATCCCCTTTCTCTACACTCATTATGATATGATAAATTAGATAAACTAGACAAAATTAGACAAAATAGCTAAATTATTTTAAGAAACCGGATTGATAATTGTTTTAAAATGTTATATAATCTATTTGTGAAATGTTTCACAAACATTTATTTCTTTTAATTACTAACGCTCGTTTACAAGAAAGGATGACCCATTTATGACAAATCGAAAAATTAACCGTGTTGCACTAATTGGAACAGGATTTGTAGGATCAAGCTATGCATTTGCTCTTATGAACCAAGGAATCGCTGATGAACTTATTATGATTGACTTAAATGAGGAAAAAGCGAAAGCTGACGTAGTTGACCTTAGCCATGGTAAAGTTTTTGCGCCAAGCCCGATCAACATTCGCTATGGACAATATCAAGATTGCTCAAATGTTGATTTAGTTGTCATTTGCGCAGGTGCTAACCAAAAACCAGGTGAAACACGACTTGATTTAGTTGAGAAAAATCTTAAAATCTTTAAAACAATTGTAGAGAATGTCATGGCTAGCGGTTTTGATGGCATCTTCCTTGTAGCGACAAATCCAGTTGATATTTTAACTTATGCTACATGGCGCTACAGTGGTTTACCGAAAGAACGAGTAATCGGATCTGGTACAATTCTTGACACAGCACGTTTCCGTTACTTACTAGGCGAATATTTCAATATCTCTCCAAATAATGTACATGCTTATATTATTGGTGAGCACGGTGACAGTGAGCTTCCTGTATACAGCTCTGCAGATGTCGGTGGGATTCCTGTTTTAAAAATGATTGATCGGAAAGATGAATATAAGAAAGAAGAATTAGATGATATTTTCATAAATGTACGTGATGCAGCCTATAAAATTATTAAAGGAAAAGGCGCTACTTACTATGGAATTGCCATGGGACTTGTCCGTATTACAAAAGCTCTGTTACACAATGAAGAATGCATCTTAACTGTATCTGCCCTTCTTGAAGGTGAATATGGCGAGAAACAAGTTTACATTGGTGTTCCAGCCGTTATCAACCGCCATGGTATCCGAGAAATTGTTGAATTAGAGTTAAGTGAAGAAGAAAAACAAAAATTCCACCATAGTGCTCGTGTGTTAAAAGACATTTTAGCCCCTCACTTTGAAGAAGTTAACGAATAATTTTTTAATGAAAAGAGTGAAGCCCCATGTGGATTCAAGATTATAACCCATTAAATAATGCGTATTTATCAGCATTAGTTGCAGCAATTCCAATTATTTTCTTTTTACTTGGTTTAACTTTGTTTAAAATGAAGGGTATCATCGCTGCCCTTCTTACTTTGATTATTAGTGTAGGCGTGTCAGTCCTCATATTCGACATGCCGTTGTTAAAAGCAATCGCCTCAGTCTTTCATGGGATTGCAAACGGATTATGGCCAATTGGCTACATCGTTATTATGGCTGTTTGGTTATATAAAATTGCCGTTAAAACAGGGAAGTTTGATGTTATTCGTGGCAGTATCGCAAATATTTCAAGAGACCAGCGGCTTCAAGTTTTATTAATCGGCTTTAGCTTTAACGCCTTTTTAGAAGGTGCTGCCGGTTTTGGTGTTCCAATTGCCATTTCAGCTGCATTATTAACAGAACTTGGATTCCGTCCATTAAAAGCAGCGATGCTTTGCTTGATCGCAAACGCGGCATCTGGTGCATTCGGCGCAATCGGTATTCCTGTTGTTGTAGGTGCTCAGATGGGAAATATGGAAGCCATTGAGTTATCACGTACACTTACTTTCATACTTCCATTCATTTCTTTTATCGTTCCTTTTCTACTCGTATTTATTCTTGACAAATGGAAAGGAATCAAAGAAACATTGCCTGCTTTATTAGTTGTGAGTGTAACCTACACGGGACTTCAAACACTTACAATGATTTTCTTAGGACCAGAATTAGCCAATATTATTTCTGCTCTTATGAGTATGGCTGTTCTTGCACTTTTCCTAAAAAAATGGCAGCCTAAAAATATTTATCGTGAAAACCCTAATGAAGAAGCAGCTGCACAAAAAAGTTATTCTTTCAAAGAAATTATTCTTGCCTGGTCTCCATTCTACATTTTAACTGCAACAATTATGATTTGGAGTCTTCCTGCTTTCAAAGCTCTGTTTGCAGAAGGCGGTTTGTTAAATAAAACAACTTTACTGTTAAAGATTCCTGGACTAGACGGGCAAGTAGCTACAGCTCCGCCAATTGCAGAAATGGAAACACCGCTCGCTGCTGTCTTTAAGCTAGAATTGATTTCAGCAACAGGAACTGCGATTTTCTTAGCAGTTATGCTAACAGGTATGTTCAGTAAAAACATTAACTTAAAACAAGGATTTGAAAGCTTAGGTGATACACTGAAAGAGCTTTGGATACCAGTTGTTACAATCTGTTTCATTATGGGATTTGCAAACTTATCTAACTTTTCAGGGCTTTCTTCTACAATAGGTCTTGCGCTTGCAAAAACAGGAGATGTATTCCCGTTAGTATCTCCTGTTCTTGGCTGGATCGGCGTGTTCATCACAGGCTCTGTTGTTAGCAATAACGCATTGTTTGGAAACCTTCAAGTTGTAACAGGTGCTCAAATTGGGACAAGTTCTTCCCTTCTTCTTGCTGCTAACACAAGCGGCGGGGTTATGGCAAAACTGATTTCTCCTCAGTCAATTGCGATTGCAACAGCTGCAGTACAAGAAACTGGGCAAGAATCAACATTACTTAAAATGACAATCAAGTATAGCCTTGCACTACTTATACTCATTAGTATTTGGACTTATTTATTATCTCTATTTGGCGTTTAATATAAGAATGCATTTTAAAAGCCCTTGGAATCTTCATTCCAAGGGCTTTTCGCTATTTCCTGCACTCTTCTCTCAGTTCATGCCTCATGTTGCCGTCGCTGAATGTGAAAAGATGCTTTCCTTTTTGGTTTAATAAAACGGGTAAATAGTGAGGAACCTTCACTGGAATCCCAAGGTTTTCTGAATGAAGTATCCAATTGATCTCTTTCCAATCTAAAATGCCTTCTCGAGTCTTTTTTGGAGTAGGATATGTAAAATTCTTCTCCACTTCACCTAAAAATACATGTAACCCATCCACTTCCCCTTCTTTTGTCTCCCATGTAATAACTCCTTGAGCAGTAAAGTGATCTAAGTGAATGCCTGTTTCTTCCCAAATTTCACGCAACGCTGCTTGTTCAGGAGATTCATCATGCTCGATTTTCCCTCCAACGCCATTCCACATTCCCATAATCGGCGCTTTTTCGCGATTTAACATTAAAATTTCATTTTCTTTTTTGATAAAACAAACAGTGTATTTAAAGTTCATTAACTACCATCCCTTTTTGCTGGCTTGAGAACCATTTTAAAACGAATAAAGTCCACAATTTATTATAGAAGAAATCGGTTAATAGAGAAATAGGTCAAAATATTCTCACTAGCTTCATTTGGCTTTTGAAGCTAAAATGGCCATTTCTTTTATGAGATAGTCCGTTTTTATCTTATAAAAAATGATAATTCATCTCATAAATAAACATAATAACGATGGTAGCGGTAAACACATTAAAAGAAAGGAGTGAAATGAAATGGAACTTAACACAAATAACGGAATGGAAGATACAATGGATCACAAGTTTATTCCAATGACCTCTCTCAGCAGCGGATTAGGTCAAATGGTTATGCCTGATCTTTATTGCTACACAAACCAAGTTGTAAACATATGTCTTGCCGGAACTCCTGAAAAACCGTACGACTGGGTCTTGATTGATACCGGCATGCCTGAGTCTGCAAATGTTATTTTAAATGCTGTGGCAGAGCGATTTGGCAAAGACAGTAAACCGAAAGCAATTGTGCTCACACACGGACATTTTGATCACGTAGGCGCAGTGGTTGATTTAGTAGAGAAATGGGAAATCCCTGTCTACGCCCACGAAGCAGAGCTGCCTTATCTTACAGGAAAAGAAAGTTACCCTGAGCCCGATGGAACAGTGGAAGGTGGATTAGTTGCAAAATTGTCTCCGCTATTTCCAAATGAACCTGTTAACTTAGGTCAGCATGTTACAGCTCTTCCTTCTGACGGAAATATTCCATTTATGGATGGATGGCGTTGGATCCACACTCCAGGGCACTCACCAGGCCATATCGCTTTATTTCGAGAACACGACCGCTCGCTTATTGCAGGAGATGCGTTTGTCACAGTAAAGCAAGACTCACTCTTTAAAGTGATGGTGCAAGATCAAGAAGTAAACGGCCCTCCCCGCTACTTAACAACGGACTGGCAGTTAGCAAAGCAATCTGTTGAAAAACTTGAAGCTTTAAAACCTTCTGTTGCGATTACTGGTCATGGATTGCCTATGTCAGGAGAAGAGTTGTCTGAAGGGTTGCGGCATTTAGTCGAAAACTTTGATTCCATTGCGATTCCTGATTATGGACATTACGTTAACGGTAATCAGTAATTGCCTATAAAAAACAACTAGAAAACCGCCCTTGTATTAGAGTGCGGTTTTCTAGTTGTTTTACTCATAATCATATAGCTAGACTATTCTTAGCAATCTTTATCTTTGTAATGATGAAGAGGAGGCGGTATTAACCAGCCTTTTTCTTTTGAAAGTCGCAGGAACTTTACACCTAAAGCCGCTTTTTGCATATGGAACTGCCCAAACATCACACCAATATCCTCACGTATAGACTGACCCATAATTTGGCTGCAGCTAACAAGGCCTGCGGCAATATCCTTTGAAATAGATGCAACAATTTCAGGATCTTGAAAGCGTGCTCCTACAGGAATATCATCTAAGCAAGCTGCTGGACGCTCTGGAGGAGCTGGAGGTAGACCTACTCCATTTTCTTTAAGTAATGTTTCTACTTCTTTTACTGCCTGCTGCCCTTGGTTAATTGCTTCTTCTATCAGTTTATGCAGATCTTCATCCCCTGCATGATTAAGCATTGTTTGATAGCCGGCTATTAACCCTTTTGTCGTTGAAACAAATGTCCATGTACCAAACACTTCACCATAATGCATTGGTTCATCTTTTGGATTACCACTTAAAATACCCATTTGAATCCTCCTAAAAAAATTCATAAGTTTGTGCCACCTTTCAAAATACGCACAACCTCTATTATTTCCCTTTCTCTTGTTCATATGCTTGTTTTCGTCAAAAAGTTTACGTTTGCTTCGGGCTCTCTTTATATGTATTTGTCATTTCAACCCTCATTTTTTCATAACCAATTTTACGAATAGTCATGCAGGAACCGACAAATATTATAAATAGCTATCTATTTAACGTGCAGACAAAAAACTCAAGTAATTGTGAGGAATATGATGATAATACAATTCGATCGACTAGAAGGTATCCCCATAAAACATATAATAGGCTCGCCGTCACAAAATGTTTTGCACCTTGCTTATCACTCCAAACAAGTTAAAAACTCTTCTGTGTTTTTTAGTATTAAAGGTGAAAACGAAGATGGACACCACTATACGGAGGAAGCGATTCATCAAGGAGCTGTAGCTGTTTTTGGCACAAGTTTTGAATATTTTGAAGTACTCAGTGAACGATATCCGCACTGTACATTTTTACTTGTCGAGGATGTGCGAAAAACAATGGCAAAATTCGCAAAAAGCTATTTTGATCATTGTGATGAAAAATTAAAAACAATCGGCGTGACAGGAACAAATGGAAAAACAACTGTTGCAGCCTATGTCCGTTCCTTATTAACGCTATTGAAACTGCCAGCAGGTTCCATTGGTACAACCGGCATTTGGTGTTCTCATAAAAAATTAATGTATAAAAAAAGCACCCCGACAACGCCCGAAGCCATCGATTTGCATCAGATTTTCCATGATCTAGTAACATTTGGAGATGAAGCAGCTGTCATGGAAGTGTCGTCAATTGCCATTGATCAGCAGCGGGTCGAAGGGCTGCTTTTTGACATTGCTGTTCATACAAACTTCTCAGAAGAGCATCTAGAATATCATAAAACGATTGAACATTATAAACAATGCAAGCTAAAGCTATTTGACCAAGCTGCAGCTGCTGTAATTAACATCGATGATACGGAAATGGGACAGGAATTAATCAACACCTTCACCGGTCCTGTCATCACGTATAGTTTAACAAATAACAGCAAAGCTACCCTGAAAGCCTGTAATATTAATAGCAAAGAAATAGGATCTACATTTACGCTTTTATTTAAAGATCAGGTTTATCAAGTAGAAGTACCTGTTTACGGGGAATACAATATCGCTAATGTTCTTTCAGCCATTGGTACTGCTTTATTACTTAATTTTACTATTGAAGACATTATTCGTGTACTCCCGCACCTTGCAAGTCCAGAAGGGCGTTTTCAAGTAATTAAAGGGCCAGCGAACCAAAAAATTATTTTAGATTATGCTCATACACCTGTTGCGCTTACCCGCCTTTTACAAGAGGTAAAAAAGCTTGACTATCAACGCTTAATCGTCATGATTGCAGGAATTGGCATTCGAGATTTTAATAAAATGCCTAAAATGGCTAGTATAATTGAAGGCCAAGCTGATGAGATTGTCGTTACTGTTGATCATCCTGGATTTCATAACCCTAACAAAATAATTGATCAAGTCATGACTGGTTTTTTAAACCCAAAAGCTTCAAATATCCACCGGGCACCTACACGTAAGGAAGGTGTGCTCAAAGCGCTCAGTTTAGGAGAAGCAAATGACATTATCTTATTAACAAGCGGCTGTATTAACGGGGCTCAAATTGTGCAAGGAAAACATGTCCCCCACTCTGATGAAGATATTATCGAATCGTATTATGTTGCGCTATAAATAAAATCCCTCTCTGTACATTTTTACAAAGAGGGATTTTGCGTACGTTTCGGCAGTTAATCAAACTACTACGTTCACTTTTCAGCTTTATACTTTATCCTTATACTTTTCTTCATCATGTGCTTGATTGCGTTCATCGATCAGCCGTCGCTGCTTTGCTTTCTCTTCTGCATTAACATGATTTGCATCAGTTGGAAGGTTCTTTTTAGAACGGCCTGCTCCATTACTCATACTAACTCACCTCCGAGACATAAGATACACTTTTAGCTTTCACATACACGCTAGTTTTATGCATCACAGTGGAGACTTCGCCTTATATGTAAAGGCACTCACAATCAACCTGTATTACGTAAGCCTGCGGCAATTCCGTTTATCGTTAATAGCGCTTCTCTTAATAAGTCATCATTTAACTCTTGTTCATCTGATTTTCTCAGTTTTGAAATCACTTCTACTTGGAAGAAGCTAAGCGGATCCACATACGGGTTTCGCAGCCGGATCGATTCTTGAATATTTGGAACATGATCCATCAGTTCTTCCTGCTCCGTAATTTGTAAAATGACTTCTTTTGTCCGTTTATATTCTTGCTCAATTTCTGAAAAAATCCGCTCAGCGATTTCTTGCTCATTAACCATTGACGTATACTCTTTCGCTGCCATTAAATCTGCTTTTGTTAATGCCATCTGTAAATTGTCAACAGTCGAACGGAAAAATGGCCATTCTTTATACATTTGCTGTAAAATGGTTAAGTTTTGCTGATTTTTTATAAAGCTTTGCAATCCTGTTCCGGCTGCGTACCAAGCAGGCAGAAGCTGCCTGCTTTGTGTCCATGCAAATACCCAAGGAATCGCTCGTAAATCTTCAAAGCGATCGCTTCCTTTACGGCTCATTGGACGTGAGCCGATATTTAACGCTCCTAATTCAGGCAGCGGCGTGGCTTGTTTGAAATACGTTAAAAAGTCTGGGTCAGCAAATACAAGCTTTTGATATCGATTCAAAGCTTCAACTGAAACCTGATCCATCGCCTCTTCCCATTGTTGTGTGCGGACATTGCTTTGCTCAGCTTCAGTTGACACGTTAGCTGCCGCCGTTAACAATGTTGACACGGCTTGCTCTAAACTGCGATATGCAATGTCATAAAGTGAATACCTCGATGAAAGAACTTCTCCTTGCTCTGTAATTTTCACACCATCTCCTAGTGTTTCAGCAGGCTGTGATAGGATGCTTCTATTTAGCGGGCCGCCGCCGCGTCCTAATGACCCGCCGCGTCCGTGGAAAAATTTCAAGCGGACATTATATTTTTTCGCCATATCGTGGATTTCTTGCTGCGCTTTATATAGCTTCCAATTCGCGGTAAGTGTCCCGCCGTCCTTACTTCCATCTGAATAACCAAGCATAATTTCCTGCAGATCATCCTGCTCGGCTAAATGTTTTCTGTAAAAGTCTAATTGAAAAAGCTGTTCCATAATACGCGGTCCCGCCGTAAGGTCATCAATGGTTTCTAGCAATGGTGCTACATTTAACTTGCTTTCGATGCGACCGTTTGCATGGAGACGGTAAATTCCCGCTTCTTTTGCTAGAACCAGTACCTCTAGTAAATCACTTGCTGACTGCGTCATACTCACTAAATACACTTCAATGGAGCGCTCGCCAAATTCTTTGTGGGCGTTGCGGATCATTTGAAAGACTTCAATCGTTTGTTGTGTTTCTTTTGAATAGCCTTCTACAAATGAAACTAACGGCCGCGGATCTTGAAGCACTTGGCCAAGAAGCTTTACTTTCTCGTCTTCAGTCAGCTTGGAATAATCTTCTGCTAGATTCACTGAATGCAGAATTTCCTTAATCGCTGCTTCATGCTCACCACTGTGATTTCGAATATCGAGTGTTGCTAAATGAAAGCCAAATAATTCGACTTGGCGGATTAATTGCCGCAAGTCTTTTAAGCCGTATTCCTTTGGATGATGATTTTGCAAACTCTCTTGTATTAAAAGCAAGTCTTGAAGCAGTTCTTCTGAGTTTTGATAGCCTGCTTCACTTTCGCTAGCCAATTCCAATTTTTTCAGCATAATCGTTAACTTGCAGCGATACACTTCATGTTCAATTCGCCATTTTTTAGTTGGACTTAAAATGGAAATCTCTCGTTTGATTGATTCTGTCAGTGCATCTGTGACTGCTACTCGTTTTGTCGATTGACTGAGACGCTGTCTTAATTTCGTTAATGATTCTTTGTATTTGCGAATCGCTAATTGCCGCTGCTTATTTAATGTCTGCCATGTGACTTTTGGTGTCACGTTTGGATTCCCGTCGCGATCTCCTCCAATCCATGAGCCGAAGCGAAGAATATTTGGCACTTTCCAATCTTGCTCGGGATAGTTTTCCTGCAGCGATTGTTCTAGCTCCTCGTGAATTTGCGGAAGGACTTCAAATAGTGTTTCATCAAAGTAATACAAACCATTAGAAACCTCGTCCATCACCGTCGGTTTGCGATCTCTTAATTCATCTGTCTGCCATAAAATCATAACCTCATTGAATAATCGTTCTTCAAGATCTTCACGTTCTCGCTTTGTCAAAGTCGGATGATCAAATCGATTTAATAACTCTGCAATCCGCTTGTGAATATCAAGCACACTTCTTCTCGTTGCTTCAGTTGGGTGCGCTGTAATGATAAGCTCTAATGATAATGTTTTTAATAAGCTTGTAATCACATCCGGTGAAACGCCATTTCTCTTTAATGAAGCGACCGCATTTTCAAGCGATCCTGGCTGTTTGACAGAATCATCTTGTTGCTGGTACTCACGTCTGCGGCGAATCCGATGGTTTTGTTCGGCGATGTTTACAAGATGAAAATAAACAGCAAATGCACGAATGACTTGCTGCCTCATCGGCTTTTCAAGATTTGCAATTTCATTTTTAAGCTCTTTATAGACAGAGCCATCCGGCTTCTCTCTGAGTAATTTAGCCACTTCACGTATCCGTTCAACTTTATCTAATAAAGGCTGTCCGCCTTCATACACAAGAACATTCCCCAATAAGCGACCGAGAAATTTTACGTCACGGCGCAATGCTGTGCTACTAGTGTACTCTTTTGATGGTTGTAAAATTGTCATTCTCCCCTACACCTCTCGTACTTTTCATATTCTATTTATTTTTAGAAAATTTAAACTAATGATAATCTACCATAAATAGACAGAAATTTCACACAGACAACCTTTCCCTGTATCACTTATGTAAACTAAAAAAGCGAGTACAGCAACGATGTAAACGCAGTCATTTTTTCTGATTTTTTCTGGTTTGCTAGTGAAAATACGCTACGTAAAATCATTTTTAAGCCATGAAAAAAGCACCCACACTGGTGCTTTTTTACCTTAATATAGACGTTACATCTCTTCTCTTTTCATTCGATTCTCTTCTTCATTTAAAAATTGAATAAAATAGGCCATTGCTGCTAAAGGCTGTGCTTTTATTTGCTGAATATACTCTTCTTTACGGTACGGTGACACAATTTCACTGCTTTGGATGCGTTCAATTGCATAATCAGCACCAACTTTTTGTACTTCTTTGCGTTTGATTTTCGTTTCCTTTGATAGCGCCATACCGAGTGCACCTATGACAGCATACATTAAAATAACCGGCAATGTTTCACGATTTAAAGGCTCATTGAATAACAAGAAAATCAGATTAAATGCTGAAACAGCGATTAATGGAAGTGACCAGAACATATACCTTGAAACTTTTTTTGTTAGCGGAGCGAGTCTTGTTTGTAATTGCTCCATCTCTTTTTGAATATAGTTTGACATTTGAAACGCTGATAAAAAGTTCATAGAATCCCTTCCTTATTTCATAATAAGTACTATAGCCGCTACCAAATGGCAGCGGCTATTTATAAATAAACAAAAAGACCTCTACCATCTAATAGGTAAGGTCTTGCTAACAACTTTAAGCGGTTGCCAACAAAGCCGAGAGTGTTAACTCCGTGCTGACGACTTTGCTGTAAAAGCTACTCCCCTTTGAGTAACATTCGATTATAAGAATATTTTATGAAAATCGGTTCATTTTGTCAATGAATAGGCCTCGGTCTAACTAAATATCGCTGGCTGCATGCAAATGATTGAGCTTTTTGTTACACTTATGAACGACTCTTGCTACTTGGAGGAATTATGATGACGAACAAGCACATTATCTCGACGATTTCTTATACTCGTATTACAAGAAAAATTAAATTTCATCAGCAGCACTATATCAAAACAGAGCATGACTTACACTTATTTCAAGACAGAATTCAAACAGCCAACAAAGCGTTCGTTTTAGATCACGTATTGGATATCTCTTATAAGCCTTTTTCATTAAAGTCTGGCTTGTTGTATTTACATACAAACCAAGGCGTATTTACCTATGAAGTGATGACAGATCCTTATTCTTTTATTGAGGAATATAAAAAGCTAAAATGCAGCTTTTGATCGGCAATCGACCTGTTGAACAATCCGTTCATCAAGCAATCCTATATTTTTAATCGTTTGAGAACGGTATGCTGCAGCGGAACGCCTTCCATTGATACGTTTCGCTCTAGTAAACCATATGCTTTTCCATCAATAATAAATCAATAGTTTCCTTCATAATGAACATGTTTTCCTTGTTTCGTTAACGCTTCTTTTACCGATTCTGCATATTCTTTTAAATTCGTATATCACTCATCAAAATCTAAGGTGATGTGATCTTTGCGATCCCCCATCAGCCAATTGAAGCCCAAAAAAGCTAGAGCTAAAAATCCTAACGTAAACAATCCGCTTAACATACCGCTCACTCCTTTTAGATAGATTAGTAGTTTCTCTTACTGCCTCTTGCTACACACCCTCACGTCAAGATGACTGTGCAGAAACGGAAGAACACACCTGCTGATTGAAGGTTCACTGCATTTCTTAACAAACACTCCATTATATGGTTAATTTTAACAAATTTCTTGTTTCGAATCAAATTTTCGTTATGAACAACATTTATCGTGAAGATTAATAGATCAAAAGCATATGGTTTAAGTCATACATTTTTACACGCATGATAAGGACTTCTTTTTTAGAAAGGGATCGGCTGAATCAGCTTAATGATTAGATAAAGGTCGATAAGAACAATAACAATAAGAATGATAAAAAATAGTTTTCTGTCTAGCTTCCCTATAAAATAGATATTGACTAAAAAAAGTAAATAAAAGCTGTTCCAAAAATAAAGAATAAGAACTCCTTCAGCTCTTGCGGCTTCATTTTCAATTCTTGCATCTGGTAAATTTCAAAATTAGTATTAGTCAAGTTTTTGCTAGAAAGAGAGTAAATACAACTATTACCGCCAACAAAAAAACTGAAATCAATGATTTCAGTTTTTTTAAGATTCATTTTCTATTTTACTGTTAAAATTTATTCCAAGTTAAAATATCATTTAATGGAAGACGGAATTTATCAAAACCTGCTTTTACACCTTTTCCTAGCGAAATTAACATAACTGGCTTAAAGTTTTCAGGTACATTAAATTCTTCAACGAATTTTTCTGGGCTAAATCCTCCCATTGGCACTGTATCATACCCTTTTGCTTTTGCTGCTAACATAAGCTGCATTGAAACGAGACCGCCGTCAATCATCGCTATTTTCGTTGCTTGTTCAACAGACAAGCTTCCATAGTTTTGGTTGATGGAATTTACATAGAAGTCTTTTATTTCTTTTGTCATTGTTCCATTTTCAACAAGTTCTCCATAAATTCTTTCAGCATTTTGATAGGCGCGAATATCGCCCAATACTGCAATAACAGCAGAAGCATCGACAATTTGCTGCTGGTTATTGGCAATCGGCAACAATTGTTCCTTCATTTCTTGCTCATCAATCACAAGGAATCTCCATGGCTGTAAGTTTGATGAAGATGGCGCTTGCACTGCAATTTCTAACAGCTCTTGAATTTCTTCTTTGCTGATTTTGAAATTCGGATCATAATGACGTACAGAACGGCGCTCTTTTACTACTGTGAAAAGATCGGTACTATCAAGCTCTGCCGGTTTTTCATCTCCTAATTCCATTTCATTAATTTTAGTTAGATACTCTTCTTTTTCTGATTTATTTTTTAATGACATTTCGGTTTCTCCCTTTAAACTGTATTTTATCCAACAACAGTATATCTCTTAAACTGCGTCTATGTCAAGAACAGTTTTGATTAAAAAATGACTTGCTTCTGCACAACTTGGCCAAAAAGAAAAAGAACCTTCTTTGGTTCTTTTATATGTTCCTTATCTTCTAAAACGTCTTAAAGAAGATCTGCTAATGTTTTTCGTGAAAGACCCTCTACAAGCCAGCTTTCCATCTCATCTCTTAATTCTAGCAAGGCATCATGGGTAGAATGGCCAAAACATTCGCTACTGCTTACGTCAAGAAAACCTTTGGCGTAAGGATCTGCCCGTACAGCTTCATAAATACTTGCTAATGTAATCTCTTTCGGAGGTTTAGCTAGTGAATAACCGCCATTGCGGCCTTCTTTTGCTCGAATTAGCCCCGATTTTACTAAATGAGTTAAAATTTTTCGTAGAAACTGCGAATTTGCTCCCAGTTTGTCCGCCAAAACTCCGCTAGGACACAGCTCTTCATGCTCGTCTAAAACCAATAAGCACTGAACCGCAAGACCAAACCACTTTGTACTTGAAACATTCGTTTTCACTTTTTTCACCTCTTGATATATTTTGGACCGTTTTTCTAGCATGCCGCATCGTTACGCAAAAAAGTGATTCTTCTATGCAAAGAATCACTCCTTCATTTTATTTGCCGCGCTCTTAACAGACAGTTAACCTTCATTCTGCGAATCTTAACGAATCAGCGAGGGATGAAGAAAAACCCGGCTGATTGACGTGTCATTTTAGCTGTTTTCTTCAACTGACTGAACCAATTGAAACAGAAAATCATAAATGAGTTCAAATGTTTCACGCAGGGATAATTCTTCATTAAAACCCTCGATAGCAGCTAAGTCGATATTGACATCCCACATGCCGTCTTTATCGTTAAATAATAATTGAAAGCTTGCTTGTCCTTCTTTTAGTTCATTCGTTAAAAAGGTTTTTAATGTGCTTGCTGCTTTTTTCGGCTGTCGTAAGCCTAATAAAACTTTGTATGTTCTAAACACATCGTCTAGTTCGACTGAAACACCTTCTACTCTAATTAAGTCAAATGAATCGCATTCAATATAGATAAATTCAGCCTGATGCTGGTTTACATATTGAATAGATTCATTTAAAAATGCTGCTGGCGACTCTTCTGAAATAAGGTTTTCTGACTCTTTATCTACTCGTTCAATATATGCATCCGTAAAGCGGGCATGAGAGCTCTTTTCGGCAACCGTTACACCTTGCGGAACCAGTTCATGCTTCACTGCGAATTCTTTTTCTTTATTGTATAGAACCACTTCTTGTGAGCTACTGCCCTTTAGCTCTTCTTCAATGTATTCTTTTACTCTATCTTTTAACATCTGCGATCCTCCGTCTATCGTGCTAATAATTAGTTCTATCATAACCTAAAATCTACTGAACATCTACGTTCAGAAAGAAATTGCTTCAGTAAAAAGCTCATTTTCATGTGATTTTTCTTATCTGCTGCAGGCTTCCCTATCACTTTTATCCATTTTTCAGTCATAATAGCAGCCTCCATTAATTAAGAGCTTTCTTTTACTTTCAAACACATATTTTTAATCAAAAACCCAACAAATAGCCCCAAAAGCAACGCCAAGGCGGGCAGCCATACTGGGCCAAGCAATATATTGCCTATTTTTAATGTCGAAGAATAACTGATTGATGCTGTTAAAAAATAAAGACCAATGACAAAAGGCAGATAAGAATAAGAAGCTGTTTCTGTCTCCACTTCGCGATACGCATCCCACATCGCGAACATATATACGCTAGGATAAAACATTAGCCATTGATAATCCGTTACGTCAATTGCTTCCTGAATTTTACCTTGAAAGCTGTATAAAACCGCCAGATTAAGATGACTGTTCATGTTAAGTAAAAGCTCAAAAACAAGAAACATGCTGCCTTTAGCTACTTTTTTATTCAATAACTGAGCAAGTCCCGGAAGAGCAATACTCCACAATAAAGCCTCTAATTTACCTGTTTTCATAATACTCGTCCCTATAATTGATAATAGTGTTACTATTTACATTGAACTAAATATTATGTATAAGGGATTAAAAATAAGAGGTAATAAAGCCATTAACAAAAAAACAGCTCGCCCAATGGCAGAACTGCTTTTATCTTTTATTTTAGTGAAATAAATTTTTGATTAGAATCATACCTTCGCCTTCAACATTCAACCGCAACCACAAAAATAATTGCGATTTTCTTTTTCTTGCTTAATAAACTAACGTTCCATTCTCTACAACAACTTGACCATTCTTTATAACTGTATTTACATGGTTTATGCCAAAATGATAAGGAAGATAAGCAAGGTTTGAAGCATTATAGATGACTAAATCCGCCTGTTTGCCGATTTCAAGGCTTCCAATCGTCTCGGATTTTCCAATCGCATGAGCTGCATTAATAGTCAATGCAGTCAATACTTCTTCCGGAGTCATTCCTAAATTCAAGCAACCTAAAGTCATGACCAGCTGAAGTGACTCTGTAGGTGAACTGCCGGGATTATAGTCTGTAGACAAAGCAACAGGTACACCCATTTCAATCATTGTTCTTGCTCGTGCATGATCTTTTAAGCGTAAGTTAAAGGATGTAGCAGGCAGGCAGACGGCGACAACGCCGGCTTGCTGCATAGCAGATAACCCTTCATCAGTAGCAGCAAGCAAATGTTCCGCGGACACACACCCTAATTCTCCTGCCAGCTGAGCGCCTCCCATCGGTTCAATTTCATCTGCATGAATCTTAATGCCAAATCCTAATTCTTTGGCAGCGTTTAAAATTTTGCGAGATTGTTCAACTGTAAAAACGCCGTGTTCACAAAATACATCGCAATATTCAGCCAAACCTTGACGCTTAACCTCAGGAAGCATGTCTTCAATCACTAAATCGACATATACCATTGGATGTTCTTTGTACTCTGAAGGGACTGCATGAGCCCCCATAAATGTAGAAACAAGATCGACTGGATGGTGTTGATTAAGTTCTTTTGTAACACGCAATTGTTTTAATTCATCCTCAAGTGTTAACCCATAGCCGCTTTTCGCTTCCACAGTGGTCGCTCCATACAGCAGCATAGTATCTAAACTGCTTTTTGCCTTTGTATACAGCTGTTCTTCTGAAGCTTCACGTGTTGCTTTGACGGTACTTAAAATGCCTCCTCCTTGTTCTAGAATTTCTAAATAAGATACGCCTTTTAACTTCAAATCCAGTTCATGCTCTCTTGAACCGCCGTGAACCAAATGAGTATGCGGATCGACTAAGCCTGGTGTAACCAGCTTTCCTTCTGCATCGAGTTTAGCTGTTACGGTCAGTTCCTTGATCTCATCTAAAACTGCTTCTTCGCGTCCAACAGCAACAATCTTTCCATCTCGCAAGGCGACAGCTCCTTGTTCGATAGCACCTATATTTGACATTTCACTTCCTGTTCTGGCAGCTGATTTCCCCTGCATCGTAACAAGTGAGCCAATATTGTGAACCAATAAATCAATTGTTTTCTTTTCCACTTCTATCCCTCCAATGCATATTGCCCGAAGACAATCCCCGGGCAATATGGTTTTTGATATAGTGTTGGATTAAATTCCAAGCATCGGAACGCGAACTCCACGTTCTTTAGCAGTCTCAATCGCTAAATCATAGCCTGCATCGGCATGGCGGATAACACCCATTCCTGGGTCTGTATTAAGGACGCGGGAGATTCTTTCTTCTGCTTCTTTTGAACCATCAGCGACAACTACCATTCCAGCATGAAGTGAATAACCCATTCCTACGCCTCCACCGTGATGAACAGATACCCAGCTCGCACCCGATGCTGTATTGACAAGTGCATTTAAGATTGCCCAATCACCTACTACATCACTTCCATCTTTCATTGCTTCTGTTTCACGGTTCGGTGATGCGACAGAACCGCAATCTAAGTGATCCCTACCAATAACAACTGGAGCAGAGAGTTCGCCGTTACGAACCATCTCATTAATTGCTAATCCCATTTTTACACGTTCGCCATATCCTAACCAGCAAATGCGAGATGGCAGTCCTTGAAAGGCAACCTTCTCCTTAGCCATTGTAATCCAACGATGCAAGTGCTCATTTTCCGGGAAAAGCTTTAGCACTAATTCATCTGTTTTATAAATATCTTCCGGATCTCCTGATAATGCAGCCCAGCGGAATGGCCCTTTTCCTTCACAGAAAAGTGGGCGAATATAAGCAGGAACGAAGCCAGGGAAGTTAAAAGCATCTTTCACACCCTCATCAAGAGCAACTTGGCGAATATTATTGCCATAGTCAAATACAACTGAACCTAATTTTTGAAGGTCAAGCATAGCCTGTACATGAGCAGCCATGGATTTCTTTGAAAGCTTCACATACTCAGCCGGATCATTTTTTCGCAATTCTGCTGCTGCTTCTAATGAATACTCCACTGGAACATAGCCATTAAGCGGATCGTGTGCAGATGTTTGGTCAGTCACAAAATCAGGAACAATTTTACGCTTTGCAAACTCGGCGAAAATTTCAGCTGCATTGCCTACTAATCCAATCGCAAGCGGCTTTCCTTTTTCTTTTGCATCTTGAGCTAATGTTAATGCTTCATCCAAATCATATACCATCACATCACAATAACGAGTATCAATTCGGCGTTGAATACGGGTTGGATCTACGTCTACACCAATGACAACTCCTTCATTCATCGTAACAGCCAAAGGTTGTGCTCCACCCATGCCGCCAAGGCCTGCTGTTAATGTAAGCGTTCCTTTTAATGTGCCGCCTGAATGCTGACGAGCAGCTTCTGCAAACGTTTCGTATGTCCCTTGTAAAATACCTTGAGTTCCAATATAAATCCAGCTTCCAGCAGTCATTTGTCCATACATCATTAATCCCTTTTTATCTAACTCATGGAACGTATCCCAATTCGCAAAAGCAGGAACAAGAACGGAATTTGAGATTAGAACACGGGGAGCTTGTGAATGAGTTTTAAAAATTCCGACTGGCTTTCCTGATTGCACAAGCAAAGTCTCATCTGCTTCTAACTCACTTAAGCATTCAACAATTTTGTCGTAAGATTCCCAGTTTCGCGCAGCTTTTCCAATTCCGCCGTATACTACGAGATCCTCAGGGCGCTCTGCTACTTCAGGATCTAAATTATTCATTAACATCCTAAGTACAGCTTCTTGCTCCCAGCCTTTTGTACGTAAGGTTGTTCCTCTAGGTGCACGAATTGTACGATCTACTATTTTACTCATTTCTTCCTCTCCCTTTCATCATCTTTTATTGGTAGCGCTTCATATATCCGGTAAGAAAGCTTAATATGACGTGTAAAGTTGTTCTGACAGTAGCACGGCGAGAATCCTGCATAGGATCTACGCAAACAATATCAAATCCCTTTACTTTAGGATTTTTCCCTAGCATAAATACTGCTTCAATCAGTTCCCAAGAAGTCATGCCAGCCGGTACCATTGCGGGCACTCCTGGTGCATATGCTTGATCTAACACATCCATATCTACCGTGACATAGATAGCATCTGTGCCTTCCCCGGCAATTTCCATCGCTTTTTCTACGACAGATTCAATTCCTTCTTTTGAAACTTGGCGAGCCGTATATTGCGTAATTCCCTTTGACAACGC
This sequence comes from Priestia megaterium, assembly GCA_008180335.1. Lineage (GTDB taxonomy): Bacteria > Bacillota > Bacilli > Bacillales > Bacillaceae_H > Priestia > Priestia megaterium_B. The sequence goes on along the minus strand of VTEF01000002.1, from coordinate 495,663 downwards.
ATACTCACGATATGGCTTCGAATTGGCAAAGCTGTGAATACCAATTTGTGCAATATGCGATCCGTCAATTGTTCCCGATTCAATAAGGCCGCGGATCGGGGTTCCATTCGATGGTCCGCCATCTTCTAGATTTCTTACATCCATGTGGGAATCGAGTTGAACAATTCCAACTTTTCCATTGACCTTTTTCTTGAAAGCCTTTACAGATGGACATGTAATTGAGTGGTCTCCTCCTGCAATAATTGGAAATACATTAGGGAGTGCTTCATATAAATTCATTAGTCCCTGTTCAATATTTTGATGGCATCGAAGCAAATCGGTCACATGCATCTCGATATCACCAACATCTTTGACACTTAATTCTTGAAGATCAACGTCATGATCAATATTGTACGTAGTCACATTAGCAAACAATTCGCGCAGCGCGTTTGGAGTCATCGAAGCTCCTGATATACTAATCGAGGTTTTAGATAACGGAATGCCTATAAATCCAATGTCTGGAACCTCTTCTCCATCCCATGCTGTTAACCACTGGGCTACCTTTGTTTCATAACGATCACTCCAATTAGCACGACGATTGATTTCAGGAGGATTCAATAAATCAATTTTATTCAATCATCTCACTCCTTGACTGATTTGTTAGAATTTATTGATTATTTCTATTTATATCGTACTAAAAAATGGTTACTATTTATCTAGTATACGTTGTGCATTATTAGCACTATCTTGCGTTTCGGTAATCTGTCGGACTGTAATTTGTATACTTCTTAAACATCCGGCTAAAGTAATTGGCGTCCTGAAAGCCTACTTGATTTGCAATCTCTTGTACATTTAAATCTGTCTTTTCTAAATAAAACAAAGCTTTCTCCATTCGCATTCGATTTAAAAAATCAATGACGCTCACGCCGACCTCTTTTTTAAATAAATGACTGAAATGGTACCTGCTTAAGCAACAATAATGTGCTATTCTATCCAATGATATACTTTCTTGATGATGTTCTTTCATATATTGAATGGCTTTCCTGATGATCGGCGAAACATCACGTATATGTGAATATGAAACTTGCTCTGTAAGCCAATATGCATACTCACACACCTTTTTACTGAAGTTATCATAACGGATCGTTTGATATAAATCTTGAATAAAATGGGCATTTTTTGACAAAATCGTTGTCGCGCTTACACCTGTTTCCAAAACTAAGCGGGACATTGCCGTCACTAAATCTACAACTTCGGACTTAAACACGTCCTCATTTAAATTACATGCCTCGGCTATTTTCTTCATAAGGATTTGTACATGTGTGATTACACCTTCTTCGTCACCAATTCGAACGAGCGCTAACAGCTCAGATCTTTCCATAGTTAAAGGCTCCTTTAATAATTCTTCTTCACTCTTTTTCATCTCACAATGGAAAATTAATTGGTTTCCTTGAAAAAAGCGCCCTGACATTGCTTTTTTAGCTTCTTCAAAGGAGTGATGAAGCATATAAGGGTCTGTATAACGTTTTCCAATACCGATCGAAACAGATATATCAATTGAATCTAAGGATTTTTGAATGTCCTCTGCGATTCGCAAGATGTTCCGATTACACTCTATATTTCTAAACTCTTCTCCTTCTAACTCCACAAGAAGTGCAAGGACTCCTTCTTCTGTCCAATGACAGACAAAACGGGCAGTTAAGGTTTCATTTATTCTACCCACCAGTTTTTCTCCAATTTCTTTTTTCCACTCTAGCGGATTGACCATCGATAAGTTCGGATATCGGTCGATTGAAACTAACATGACTACGTGAGGATGTATATAAATTCCGCATTTTTGCTGAATTTCACGGAAAGTCCCTTCATGGACAAATGTTCCAGAAAGTAAAAGATGCGAAAAGGCTGCTTGAGTCGGATCTTGCTTCATTTAGATTCCCCCTTAGTAATATGACTTGTTTATGTATGTAAATATCAAGCTTATCCATTAACTTGATGAAAAAGGAAGCAGTTACACTTCACATCGTCAAAGTGTAACTGCTTCCATTATTGTTTTAGAATTCAATTTCACCAATTAACATTTCGACAAGTTCAACGATTTCTCCTTTATGAATTTGACTGCGAATCACTTCAATATCAGGATAAAAGAATCGATCTTCTTCGACTGTTGGAACTTGGCTCCGTATTAAATGATACACACGTTCGGTAGTTGGTGAGGGTTTCAAAGATTGGTGAAAATCCATAGCTTGTACTGCATTCATAAGCTCAATGGCTAAGATATATTCAAGTTTCTGTGAAATTTCATATGCTTTCTTCGAAGCAAAATAGGCAAAGCTGATCAGGTCTTCTTGGTTAGCACATGTAGGAACATTGTCGATAGTTGAAGGATGAGAGAGCACCCTAATCTCATTCAATAGCCCCGCAGCTGTATATTGGGGAATCATGTAGCCGCTATTTAATCCGGGGTTTTCGACTAAGAAACTAGGAAGCTCACTGAAATGATGATTCACTAGGCGATCGATTCTTCTCTCAGATATTTTCGCCAAGTTGGCCATAGCGATACACATCGTATCGGCATAAATCCCGACGTACGAACCATCGAAATTTCCGCTCATGAGGGCAACTCCATCTTCCTCTTCCGGATAAATAATAGGATTGTCGCCTGTGGAATTCATTTCACTTTCAATCGTAAACGCTGCATCTTTCAATGCTCTCTTGACAGCACCATGAACTTGTGGGATGCATCTTAAGCTGAGCGCATCTTGTAATCGGTAATCCTTATACGTTTCTGCGATTTGGCTCCCTTCAAGAATTCTTACCACATTTCGAGCGGTCTTTGCCTGTTCTTCATGTTTTTTTACAGTATGGGTACGAGAATCAAATGCTTTTATTGTCCCTTTTAGCACTTCTACGGACATAGCACCCGCAATATCGGCGGTTTTCGCTGCTTGCATGGCATTATATAAAGCCAAGACAGCCATTGCTGTGACGGATGTTGTCCCGCTTGTGAGCGCTAATCCTTCTTTGCAGCCCAAAGTAACAGGTGTCAATCCAGCTTTCTCTAAAGCTTCGATTCCTTCCATAAGCTCATTGTTATACCATGCCTTGCCTTCTCCCATTAACACTAATGCCATGTGTGATTCAGGCGAAATATATCCCACTGAACCATCACCTGGAGCAAATGGAGTAATATCGTGATTTAAAAGGGAAGCAATAAGCTCTAATACCTCTAATCTGACTCCCGAAAAGCCTTGCCCTAAATTCACAAGAATCATCAGTTGAATGGCTCTTACTACTTCTCTTTCTAAAGGATTCCCAACGGAAACGGCATGAGAGCGGACGATATTTCGTTGAAGCGTTTCTGCATCCTCTGACGAAACAACGTTTGTCCAATTGCTGCCAAATCCTGTTGTTACACCATAGATTAATCGATCTTCTTCTAAAAACTTCTCTATTAAGCTCCGAGATTTATTTACTCTATTACGGTAATTCTTTGTAAAAGAGACGGTTGCTCCATATCTTGAAATCGCTATCAATTCTGGGATGGAGATAACCCCATCACCAAGTGCAACCTCCTTAATATCTTTAGGATGCAAATAAACGTTTTTTGTAATCATGATTGAAATCTCCTTTCAAAAACACTCTTTAAGACAAAACAAGGAGAAGAAAGAGATGTTGTTCGTTATTATTTAATTGAACATAATTTTATGTTACTTCCCTACTCCCTGTAAAGGAACATCTTTTTCCTGTGAAGAGGATCTTCCTTCAAACGAAGGATTGCTGGCCTCATTCAATGAAAGCGACTTCGTCTCAGGCGCCCAAGCAATCGACACAATCATACCGATTAGCAGAACGACCGACATTCCAATCATTGCAGTACTTAATCCGAAAGAATTGAGACTAACAGGCAGTAGGAATGTTCCGATTACAGCACCAATCCGACTAATTGCCGTAACCATTCCTATTCCTGAGCCCCGAATCTCAGTTGGGAAAAGCTCAGCTGGATATACTAGCGTAAGATTATTAGCTGCTGCCAAAACAAAGGTAAAGACCAAGAAGGCTGTCAACATCAAGAATTGGGAACCATTGTTTATGATGCTGAGTGTAAACAAAGAGACAGTAAGGATCGCAAAAGATCCAATAGTAAATCCTCTACGAGAAAACTTTGCTAGGAACCAAAGACCGGTAATTGATCCCACAAGTAAGAATAGATTTAGCATCGTATCGGCAAAAAAGTTTTGTTCAAAGCCCATCGTACGTAAGATGGTCGGAAGAAATGTATAGATAGCATAGTACGGAAGAACTAGAGTTAATTTGAATATTCCACCAAAAGCCATACGCTTACGAAGTCTTTTACTGAAAAGGCCTCGAAATCCTAACGTCGTTTGGCTACCAGTAATCGTTTCTCCCATTTCAACGTTAGGGCCAATGTGTTTCTTTACAATCTGGCTTGCTTCGTCAACACGTCCCATGCTGACAAGCCATCTTGGCGATTCAGGCGTTCCAATTCGCAAGATTAACACCAAAATAGAAGGAATCGCAGCACTAACAAGCATCCAACGCCATGAGTCTGAACCCATATGTTGTAAATAATAGCCGACAAAGTTTGAAGCTACATATCCAAGTGTCCATACTCCGTTTAAAGAAGCGAGCAGCGAGGCCCGATACTTTTTTGGTGAAAACTCGACGAGTAAAGTTGAGCCGACTGCGTAATCTCCTCCAAGCCCAAAACCTATCAGTAATCGTAAAACAAACAGCTCTGCAGGGCCGCTAACAAAAAATTGCAAAATGGTAGCAATGGTGATCAATAAATAGTTAACAAGGTAGATTTTCTGTCTGCCTATACGGTCAGACAGCCTTCCAAGTACCAAAGATCCCGCAAAAAGACCAATTAACGCAGAGCTTCCAATCAATCCCGTCCACATTGCATTTAGTTCCATTTCAGGACCAAATACTGTCAGAGCCATCGCAATGATTCCAAGAGCATAACCATCACAAAAGTTTGCACCAAAAGTAAGCCCGGTAATGCGAAGATGAAATTTATTGAATGGTGCGTCGTCAATTGTAAATTTTTGTTCGCTCAAAAAAATTCCCCCATCCCTCTTTCTGATTTTTCAGATGTAAAAACTTTGAAGATTCATTTCATTTAAAAATACTGATGACTGTATAGAAAGTTACAAACATCGTTATTTAGAAAACTCGCTTGTAACATCCTACAGAATATTTTCTAAATATTTCGATATCTATAACTATTAAATATAAGTTATAATAATCCAACAAAAAAGACTCTAGATAAACATTCGAAGTAATAGCACAATGTTGCTTTAATTTTATAGTATCTACATTCTACACTCATCTCTTTTTCTTTATATAACAAGAGCAGCCTGACAACATCTATGAAAATATGGTTATAAAGGTAATTTCTTCTTAACATTCTAAACGTCAACCCTGTACTATAAAACTTGCATTCGTCATTTACTCTTTATTTGTAAATGCTGCATAAAAATGCTAGAGACAAAGAAGTCATACTTATATGGAGGATGTATCTTTTAAGAAAGGTTATGAAAATAACATTCTCTTAAGGAAAAGTTTGAACAATCTCGCTAAGAATATATTCGGAATTGAGTCTGACTCATGGTACTAGCATCGTTATTAGATGGATAAGTACCAGCCTTATTGAGGAAAAGAGCCTAAAAAAAGCTATCGACAGCGCCGATAGCTTTTTAGATTGAATTAAATAAGCAGCCCCATCACAATTGTATCGTAGTAAACACCGTTACTATAGCAATCATTTCGCAGTCTGCCTTCTACTTCAAATCCAACCTTTTTATATAATTCAATCGCTCGGGCGTTATCTTCCCTAGTGACAAGATCGATTTTTGTCGTTGTTTCATTTAACTTTGCCCAGTCAATCAGCTCTTCCATCAGCTTTCTTCCGAGCCCGAGGCCGCAATATTTCTCAGCAATCACAATTCCTAATGTGCCCACATGTTTGTACCGCTTCTTTTGATTGGAGGTAATCGATGCGATGCTGGCAATTTCATCATCAATTGTTGCAATGATAAGAATTGCATTATTTTCAGGACAAGCAGATTCAATAAAACGCTCATACTCTTCTAAGCTCATCACAAACTCGTTCTTTCCAAACGACAGAAAATCAGTTTCTCCTGCCACCGCATTATAAAAGGCAATCATGGCAGCCGCATCTTCTTTTAACGCTTTTCTTATGGTTACTTCTCGTCCATCTCTTAAATGAACCGCTTTCATTGCTCTCAGCTTCTTTCTAAAGAATAATAGAGTTATTTGATATTATACATCTTCTTCCTTGCATAGCGTATATTTTCAACACGATGATGATTGAAAAGTAAGTTGGCTTCTTCAATGCGGATCAAGCTGCACGCCTGCTATAGCCTTGTAGTTTTCGTCCCTTGATGAAAGAACATTTGCCACTTTCCATCAATACATTTCCAAATAGAGCTTCTCAATGTATAATGCATTCTTGTTTCGTCTTTAATACGGTAAGTTGCTAGTACTACATCTTCAGCTAAAGGATGAATATCAAAATGAGAAAGCGTCATTTTCCGAACGCCGACTCCTCCTTCCTCAACGCAATCCTTACGATGCCAAACGCTGCCTGAACTTCCAAATTCAAAAAAGCCTTCAGCAAGCAATGTTTCTAACTCGGCTGGGTTGGTTCGTACTTCCGGTTCAAGGAGCCTTTTTTCAAGTTCACATAAGTGCTCTTTTAATAATTGGCTGTCCATCATTTCTCCTCCTTAACAGCAAATGCTTACAATCATTTTATTATAAAGCAGCCGGTATTTTCTAATTTTTTACTGGATGCAGCAGTTTTGTTTTGTAAACTTCTTTCACTCCGCCACACAAGCGGACTCACCCCCTCATTGAAGCTTCACCGCAATCTTATCTTTAACATCATGTAGAATTTTACATTATATTGTTAAAATATTTAGAAACTAAAAAGAAAAACCTGCTAAAATAGATGTAAGAATATAGAAAGAGAAAGGCTGGGCTATACAATGAGATTAGAAGAAAAAGTAGCAATTGTTACAGGTGGGGCAAGCGGAATTGGCCAAGCAACGGTCGAGTTATTTGTGAAAGAAGGAGCGAAAACCGTCATTGCCGATCTTTCAGCTGAAGGACAAGCATTGTCCGAACGCCTCAATGAAGAAGGGTTTGATACTCTATTTATTCAAACGGATGTAACACAGGAAAGCGACAACGAAAAAATGATTGAAGAAACAGTCAGTAAGTATGGAAAAGTCGATATCTTGTTTGCAAATGCTGGCATTGCAAAAGATGCACCGGCACACAAACTGAGCTATGAAGCTTGGAAGAAAACGATTGACATTAATTTATCAGGCGTATTTTTAAGCGATAAGTATGCGATTGAACAAATGAGAAAACAAGGCAGCGGCGCCATTATCAATTGCGGGTCGATTCACAGTCATGTCGGCAAAGCTGGTGTAACAGCTTACGCTTCAGCAAAAGGAGGCGTAAAATTATTAACGCAAAGCCTTGCCGCTGATTATGCGAAAGAAGGAATTCGAATTAATGCTGTTTGTCCAGGTTATATTGATACACCGCTAATCGCTGGAAGAAACGATGCCATCACCAATCACTTAGTGAGCTTACATCCAATGGGCCGGCTGGGAAAACCTGAAGAAGTAGCAAAAGCTGTCCTATTCTTAGCAAGCGATGACTCATCGTTTATTACAGGCTCAACGTTAATGGTTGATGGCGGATATACCACTCAATAGACGTTCATCAATTCAAAACCGCTTTTTCTTACTTATACGGGCATGGCTGTATGAATGATTTTGCGGCTTGGTCTCTTTCTGAAGATTTATTTGCATTTGATGAAAGAGACATAATAGGATTCTTTTTTTAGAAAAAAGTTTACATGCCTGTCATTGCATTACAAAAAACAGCACGGTATTTTGGAACAGTTATGATGGCGATTCCATTGTATCTATTTCAAATGAACAACGCTTTTCATCACTAAAATCCATCAGCAAATTCCTTCCTGAATATGCAGAAGTTATTACATGTGAAGATGTAGAGGACGAAAACTAAAAACAAATAGGCTGGCGAAAGATCGAGTGGGCCAGCCTAGAAATAATCGTAAAAAGTATTGCCGTATGTTTTTTCATATTTCACTATTCGATTCTCTTCTTTTTCACTCTCTGAATAATTGCATCTGCTGATACCATAAGCAAGCCAATGATTCCAAAACTAAACTCTGCTATGTAAAAATCACCATCTCGAACGTATCGAATCAGAAATTGGCCTCCGAATATAAGAAATAGCAGCTGCCCAAAATAAGGTAATAAACGTTTCATCATGGCATGACTTTCTGTATCTATGCGAATCATCTCCTTCATTCATTTCATTAAAGTATACGCCGAACAGTTCCAGTGTTTTCCATTTATTTTTTGATCAGCGTTCCAGCCGGCTTTTTGAAGCTCTTTAGCAATCATTATGTTAAAAAATCCGTGACCCACTACCGTCACAAATTGATGCTCTTTTGCGTATGCAATTAATGATTGAGCCGCTTGTTCAGCTCGTTTTTTTGCCTCTTTAAATGATTCACACGAATTCGAATAACCGCTAAACCAGAGGCATCTTACCATTACTGCCCACGTATTCGGCTTTAGCTTTACACGAGCAGGAACATGGATCACTGGTAGCTCCACCTCCCTAAACATGGAATCAGAAAGCAGGGGCATTTCTTCTTTTAACAGCTGCGCTGAATGAATCGAACGCTTTAAATCACTTGTAATCACTAGATTAGCATTGTTAATTTTTGCTACAGTTTGCTTCGGATAATTGTGTTCTGTAACCACGCCGCTGGAATCATATTTTTCAACCCATTTTTTAAATGCCGTACAACTCATTCGCTTATCATCTACACACAAAGATCTTCCGTGCCGAATAAGTGAAATTTCCATCTCCTCCCCCTCCTTTCTGCACTCACAGCTTTTAGTTATTGCTCTTTGCTTTTAACTACTTCGTTCCGCTCTGCCGCCACACTTTTTTACTTATATCACCAAAAATAAAACTATAAATCTATCTTTTATGTATGATTTTCTATATTATCAATCTAAAAAACACTCCGGAAAATATGAAGTGTTTTCTCATAAATGAATTTGGCTTATATCTATTGATCAGCAGAGTGCTCATGATGACAGTTTTACTTTATCCAATCATTCAGATGCAGCGTTACTCATACGAATCATCGAAAAGTTAACTGTTGAGGTTATAATTTCATTGCGGAGCTTCCAAAGAGACGGAGTGATTCGGAGCTCAATATTTTCTTCAGCAAGCCTGCACACTAAATCACCTACGGGTTCAACCGCTAGAGGCTGAACGGCTTCTTTTGATACATAATACCCTGCATTCTCATCTTTGCATGCAAATGTCTCAGTTGGTAAATGATAAACATACAGCTTTGTTTCTCGTATTCTTTGAAACCATACATTTTCAACTGCAATAATCCGACTTGCAGATGTAAGAGCAAAAAAGCGGTTTCGATCTTCCTGTGTTGTATCTTCCTTTGGCCAAAAAATCACACGCGGGCAATGACGCGGAAAATAATAGTGACACGCATGACTCTCACCAATTTCCCATACATAGAGTTGTTCTGTTCTATTTGTTTTCGGAATATGAGGTGTAGCACAATGTCAGGATCTTCACTAAAATGGAACAACTTCATCGGCAATACCTCCGCTAACATAAGTAATTAAGTACTTTTAGACTTCCTTTAACGCTTCGGCTTCAACTAAATCCATAAAATCTGTCACAACTTTTTCATTGTTTTTTTGACCACCCATTTTCAGAAGCAGCCGGCCTAAAAAATTAACGCCGTTGTTTTGTCCTTGATAAATAAACTTCGTTGTATTCTCGTCCACTTTAATTAATGTAAATGCTGCTTCTACTTCAAACGCTTTTGCTAGTGTAAAACCAATTTTATTGTGTTTCTTTGTCTCTGTATTTTCATATTCTAAGTCTTCTACAATATATGTCTCAACCCTCTTGCCTTCTCTATACTTTTGCTGATACATCGAGCCGACAACCCCTTCTTTCTTTTCTAGCACTTTATTTTCAATCACATTCGGCATAATTCGCTGAATATTCTCTAACTCAAATAAGCGCCATATTTTTTCAATATTAACTGGAATGATTGTTTCTTTATACCATTTAATCATCTTTATCGTCCTCCTGACCAAGTTGAAGAAATTCATCAATTTCTTCGATGATATCTGTTAAACGTTGGATTTCTTCTTCGATTCCTTTTTTCTTTTGCACTAGCGTTTACTCAATGTTTTTTAATGACTCGTCTTGAACGGCTGCGAGCATTTCTTGAATCGAAAAGTTAAACTTTCTCAAATGAACTAATACTCTTGCTATTAAATATGAGCCGTTGTCATAATAGCGGTATTTATTTTTAGGGTCAATATGTACTGGCTCAAGCAATTTTATCTCTGCATAATACCTTAATGTTTCTTTACTTAACCCCGTCATCTCTGAGAATTCACTGACTTTGTACAACATTTTCACCAGCTCCTTCTTTCTTATCATAAACCATGTGGTACACTGCATAGTCAATTATCTTTTTACTTTTCTCCCGATGATTACCGCTAATTGAATGTTCACTTTATTTTTCACTAAAAAAGCGAAGAATAGCTTTCTATTCTTCGCTTTCTATGATTATAAACCTTCGTTTTTCGTTGGAACTGCACAACTGCCATCAGCACACAATGCATCATCTGCATTACTGCCTGAAAGATCTTGCAGTTTCGGTGCAGGGTTTTCTTCTTCCCATACTTGCTGAAGTGCGCCTGCAAACGTTTCTTTTGGCTGAGCCCCTGAAATCGCATATTTTTGGTTAATCACAAAGTACGGAACACCTGTGACGCCATATTGCTGCGCAATGCTTTCATCGATTCTTACCTCATTTGCATAAGCTGTTTTATCGTTAAGAACGGCTAATGCTTCCTGTCTGTCTAAGCCTGACGCTTCTGCTATCTCTGCAAGCGTTTCAATATTCCCGACATCTTTTGATTCTGTAAAATATGCATATAGAAGCTTTTCAGTTATAGCTGCTTCTTTTCCTTGAGCTTTCGCAAATTTCGCAAGACGGTGCGCATCAAATGTATTTGTTGGTTTCATGTCATCAAAGTTAAACGTCAAGCCAACACCTGATGCCTGCTGACCGATTCCAACGTTTGCCTGCTTCGCTTGTTCGATCGTCATTCCATACTTCTCTGCTAGTGCTTCATTAATGCTTTTTCCCGTATTCAATGGTGCATTTGGGTCTAATTCAAAACTTTTAAATTCTACGTCTACTTGATCTTTGTGCGGAAACTGAGCAAGCGCTTCTTCTAATCTGCGCTTTCCAATATAACAAAACGGACATACAAAATCCGACCATACTTCGATTTTCATACAGACACCTCTTTAATTCAAGATACTTACTATCATAGCATATCAAAGAAAAAATCCCTCTATAAATGCTCACACATGACAATTCCCTTCCTTTCTTTAAGTTAACCGAACTTTAAACCAGCAGCAAAACAGCCTGATCCTCATGTGGATACAGGCTGCTTTGCTGGTCATGAAAGCTGATTTTTAAAACAAATACTAGTAAGCTATCATGTTATCTTTTTAACTTGTTTCTAAAAATCAAGAAGATGCTTTGCTTCATTTCTGCTTCTTTTATGTTTAAATCATGAATCGTTTTAATCACATAATCATTGTCAAACATTCAAACATCCCGCCTTTATTTTTCATATTAAACACTTTGTCTGCTCTCTCATTTATATTGTTAACTTTTTGATTTGTTACTTATATATTATGAAAATCCTTTATTTTTGAAATCCATCTGTTGCTGTATCTTTCTTAAAGATTTCTGCAACTATAGTCTGAAATTTTACTCACTCCAAAATTCAATACTGGCCAATGTCTGCATAACTGCAAGCTTTTTTAAGATTAAGACGGCTCCCTCATTAGGCAAAAGTAAGCTGATGTTTACTTTTCACGCCATTTTCCGCATAAAAGAATCGAAGAGACCTCAACACTCTTCGATTCTTTTATGCTGTTATAGCTTTTATAAATTTTCATTTTGCTGCCCTATTTCTTTTTCTCCCATCATCATATTTACTTCTTCTATCTTCCGAAGTTCATCGACAGAATCTCCTGAAATATCATTTCGATTTGGATATGCCCCATCATCCTGCCTTGTGATCTGCCTTTCTTTTTCGGGCTTTGGTTCATGATGATTATCAAGTTTTTTTTGCATCGTATCCATCTCCTTTTTTTAAAGCTTTTACCTTTTTGGTTAAGGATATACGAAGAAAAACAAAACCTTTATGAGACTCATCTAAACTTTTTATGTATTACTTCTATGATGTATATTTCTTTTCTACGAATATAGAACCTTTGCTGCCGCTACACTACACGCTTCATCTTTGTCCGCCTGTTCAATAGGCACTTTTACGTTTTTATCTTACTTTTAAGTGCCTATATTACTTTAAAGTACGTACTTTTTTTATGAAGCTTGTATTTCATAATAGCATTTGTAAGCTGCCTGTCTTAATGAATTGGCACGTTTCTTTACAAAAATACGATTTATAATAATTTGGAGGTAAATAAAGCATGAGTAATACTTTACAAGATAGAACAACTTTGAATAACGGCATAAAGATGCCTTGGTTTGGCCTTGGAGTCTTTAAAGTAGAAGAAGGACCAGAGCTGGTTAACGCCGTGAAAGCTGCCATTAACCATGGATATCGCAGTATTGATACTGCTGTTATTTATGAAAATGAAGAAGGTGTCGGACAAGGAATCCGTGAGGAAATTAATGAAGCAGGCATTTCCAGAAAAGAGTTATTTGTAACGTCAAAAGTATGGAATGCGGATCTCGGTTACGAGTCGACACTGAAAGCATATGAAACAAGTTTACAAAAGCTTGGCTTAGATTACTTAGATTTATATTTAATTCACTGGCCGGTAGAAGGAAAATACAAAGAGGCTTGGCGAGCGTTAGAGACGCTTTATAAGGAAGGAAAAGTAAAAGCAATCGGCGTAAGTAACTTCCACATTCATCATCTGGAAGAATTACTGAAAGACGCTGAAATCAAGCCTGCAGTTAACCAAGTGGAATATCATCCGCGCTTAACTCAAAAAGAACTTCAAGCATTTTTTCAAAAACACGACATCCAACTAGAAGCTTGGTCACCATTAATGCAAGGTGAGTTATTAAATAATGAAGCCTTAAAAGAAATTGGTGCTAAGTATAACAAATCCGCTGCTCAAGTCATTTTACGCTGGGACTTGCAAAATGGAGTTGTTACGATTCCTAAATCTACAAAACCACATCGAATCGCTGAAAATGCAAACATCTTTGACTTTGAATTAACAGCAGACGATATGAGCCGAATCAATAAATTAAATCAAAACCACCGAGTTGGTCCAGATCCTGACAACTTTGATTTTTAATGACAAACTAAAAAATCGTTCGTAAAAGAAACATTTTTACGAACGATTTTTCTTCTTTTATCCTGTTTTAACAAGCAATCAACGAAAGACAAAGCCCCGCTGATTGAAATGTTACTTTAATATCATCTCTGCCTTTTCGGGAAAATCGATAAACGGATTTCGATTTCCTTGCAGCTCAAAAATAGCCATATTCCGGTGTTTTTCATAAAGAGACACAGGAAACTGGTGATGCCATTCTAATAGAAGCGGCAAATCGGCCAGCTTGTGGTCAATGATTCCTTCATACCGGATTAAGAAGTACAAGGTAGCCCTTGCGACAATTCCTTTTCCATACTCAGGCTCAAACTTGCCGTTATCTGACTTGCCGCAGCCCTGCTTAATTCCAAGCGTCCTGTCTGGAGTATAGTCATCAAAATCATAATAAGGATCGTTGCCCCGGCTGCTGTTGCAAGTCGGTTCACAAGCAAACAAATGATGCAAATCTCCTCTCATCGGCTGCTGTTTCTTAAACCACGATTGCGGCACAACATGCTCACAGTTTAGCTTGATGTTATCGGATAGACTTTCCACATTTCCTCTTTCAATATTTTCAAGAGTTCGGATGTCCTCTTCAATGACAGCCAGCGGGTCCATTCCTTTTCCTGAATATAAACTTTTTAATTCACCATTCTCCTGAAGATCAACCCACGGATAAACATACTGATGAGGAGAATAGCTCAGTTTTGTATGATGGGTTTCCTCTAATAAAGCGTGAACGCTGCTTTTATCAAATGAAATCCCTTTGTAATAGGTTTGTTGAAATTCTTTATCTTTCTGTTCCTCGTAATAGCTTCGGTTATTCCTAGATTCTACACAAATTGCCTTTGCCTTCTCCTGTTCTTTCGTCAGCACTTCCAGATTATTTCTCATGAGCTCGTTATATTATGAACAAACTGTTTCGTTGAGACTTTTGACAGCTCGTCCATTATCGTTAGATTGAGAAACCCATTGCCGACAAGTTTTGGAGAGTCTTCTAATGGCATCGTTCTTTTTATTAATTGAGCATACAACTCTGGTTCTGTAAGCTCTCTTTCGAATTGGTTAGTAGAAAGAACTTTGATTAAAGCCATTGCTCCGGCTACATGCGGTGTCGCCATAGAAGTCCCGCTTAACTTTGCATAGGTTCCATTTAAATACGTTGAGACAATTTTCTCCCCTGGAGCAACTAAATCTACTTCATTATTTGAATTTGAAAACATTGAAGAGCGTCTCTCTAAGTCAACAGCTCCTACACTGATCACTTCATTATAAGAGCCTGGGTAAGCAAATTCATTTGTTGACTCATTGCCATCCCCTTCATTTCCGGCTGCACAAATAACCAAGATATTTTGGTTAACTGCTTTTTGAATCGCCTCATGCAGCTCCGGAACATCCTCGGGACCGCCAAGTGACATCGAAATCATATCGACTTTTTGCTCAACTGCATAATGAATCCCGTTAATGATCCAATCATATTGGCCTGAGCCGTCTTTATCAAGAACTTTAATAATCAGCAAATTCACTTCAGGAGCTACCCCTACAACACCCGCATTATTTTGTACTGCACCAATCGTCCCTGCAACGTGAGTCCCATGACCATTGTAATCTTCATATACATCAGGATTTCCGCCATCATCGCTTGTGAAATTTCGCCCGCCGATAATGCGCCCTGCCAAATCAGGGTGAGCCGTTTCACATCCAGTATCTAAAATCGCAACGGTGATGCCTTTTCCTTTTGTTTCATTCCAAATCTTAGGCGCGCTAATCAGCTGCACACCTTTTGGAATTTCATTCACCTTCTCAGCCTGTTCAATCACTTGGAACGGGATGACATGTACTTTGTTCTTCATATTTATCTCCTCCTATTAGGATTAAATTGAAGTCAAGTCGTGGTGTTAATACTAGTTTAACAATTCTGATTTTTTTATAAAAGTTACCAAAGAAGTATTTTCTTGCTTATTTTGATTATAACAGATGAGAACATATGTTTGTATATTTTTTATAAAATTTATTCGAAATTTTAATCCAACTTGCTTGTAACGATAAAGTGAAGGTCCTGTCCCCCTCTTTATTTTCTCGATAGATTTGCTCTGAAGTAGATAAGTTTACAGCAAACTGTTTACTGATTAAAATAAATAGTAGATGAGTATCGGTTTTGAAAATAGCGTATGAACAATCTATCATTTTCAAGTTTTAAGCCAATGCCGAATTTTCAGCTGTGATTGATATAGAAATCAAGAGCGCAATAGAAATGGAGTTTCATATGGAGATTAGAGATTTAGAATACTTTATAGAAGTAGCCAACCATAAAAATTTTACAAAAGCCGCTTCTCAAGTTCATCTATCACAAACCGGTTTAAGCAAATCAGTTAAAAAGATTGAAAAAGAATTGGGAGTAGAACTGCTCGATCGATCAATGCGGGAATTAAAATTAACCGATGCCGGAGAAATAGTATATCAGCAAGCAATGAGGGCACTGTCCATTCTGAATCATCTTCCAAACCTTTTAGATGATTTAATGAACCTGAAAACGGGCGAAATCAAAATGGGCATTCCGCCATTGATTGGCACACTGTTTTTCCCTAGAATTGCAAAAGACTTTAATAAACAGTACCCAAAATTATCATTGCAGCTCATTGAGTTTGGCGCTAAAAAGATTGAAACACTCGTAGAAGAAGATCAAGTGGATATGGGGATTGTTATGTTGCCGATTACACATGACCAAAAGGATAAATTTCACCTTTACCCTTTTGTAAAAGAAAAATTTGTTCTATATACGCATAAAAACCATCCATTAGCCAATGAACGTGCCGTCTTATTAGAGCAGCTAAAAGATGAAAAGTTCATCATGTTCAGCGAGGAGTTTACATTGCATGACCGGTTGATTCAGGATGCCTTAAGTGCTGGATTTATGCCGTCGATTGCTTATAAAACTTCTCAATGGGATCTTATTATTGAATTGATTGCAGCCGAACTAGGCATCGCGATTTTGCCAAAGTCCATTTTTGCCAAAGTAAATGACCCTAACATCACGACTGTGCCAATCGCAAACGAAACCCTTATGTGGGAGTTAGGAATTATCATTCGAAAAGAAAGATATCTATCGTTCGCTGTGAGAGAGTTAATTCATTTTTTAACTTCCAAAGCAGGAAGCAGCATCGTGCAACCTTCTTAATTCGATTGAAAAAGCCCTCCATATCAGGAGGGCTTTCTAGGTTTCAAATTATCGCATGCCGTCTTTTATAAACTAAATAACCGAATTTTTGATTATTGAGCTGTGTATCCGCCATCCATAACAACCGCTTGTCCTGTTACGCCTTTTGCTTTATCACTTGCCAGGAAGATTGCGTAATCTGCGATTTCACTTACATCTAGTAATCTCTTTTGAGGAACTAATGGATAAATAACTTCTTCTAATACGCTTTCTAATGCTACGTTTCTTGTTTTTGCCAAGTCTTCTAATTGGCCGCGTACTAATGGTGTATCTACATAACCCGGGCATAATGCGTTCACGGTAATGCCATGTTCTGCTCCTTCTAAAGCCGCTACTTTTGTTAAGCCGATTACACCGTGTTTGGCACTGTTGTAAGCCGCTTTGCCAGCAAAACCAATTAAACCGTTGATCGAAGAAATATTAATGATGCGTCCGAATCCTTGTTTTTTCATAATCGGGAATGCGTGCTTAATTGCCATGAACGGTGCTGTAAGCATAATTTTGATCATTAACTCGTACTTTTCAGTCGGGAATTCTTCAATTGGAGAAACATGTTGTAATCCAGCATTGTTAATGATTGTATGCACTGCGCCGAAATGCTTGTTAGCTGTTTCAATTAAGTTTTTAATATCTTCTTCTTTTGTTACATCTGCTTTTACGCCTAATGCTTCATAACCTGAGTCACGAAGTGTTGCAGCTGCTGCTTCTACACCGTCTTTATCAATATCAGATAAAACAATTTTTCCGCCATTTTCAGCAAACTGTTTTCCAATTTCAAATCCAATTCCTCGTGCTGCTCCTGTAATGACAATAACTTGATCTTTAATCATGTCTAATCTCCTCCTGTTTTAAATAATGCCCATCGCTGCTAATGCAATTCCGACAAAAAGTGCAATTGTTGGAATAACGAGCGCAACGACAAATACATCTTTGTATGTTTCTTTGTGACGTAATCCTGTTACGGCTAATAATGTTAACAATGCTCCATTATGCGGTAAAATTGAAGCTCCTGATGCAACGCTTGCAATTCGGTGTAATGCTTCTGCACTTACATCCGTCGTCTGTGATAATTGATACCAAGTGTCACCTAACGCCTGTAAGGCAATCCCCATTCCGCCTGAGGCTGATCCTGTAATCATCGCAAGTACTTGCACACTCAGCCCTTCTGAAACTAGCGGATTGCTTGATACATTCAAAAGCATATTCGTTACATCCTTAAATTCAGGAACCGCTGTAATAACAGAACCAAAGCCAACAGCTGCACTTGTATTAATTACAGCCATTACAGAACCTTTTGCTCCTTCATTCACAGAAGGAATAAATGACTTGTACTGCTTAATGTTAATGATTAGAATCGATAGAACCCCTACTAATAACGAAGCAATCGGTGCCCACTTTAATACATTTAGTGTTAATACAACGACAAGCAATGGTAAAAGCGCGAAAATAAAACTTCCTGATTCAGACTGTCCTTCATCTGCAACCGCTTTCTCATCTGGTTCAGTGAACCCTTGATTTTTTGCTTTTAACTGTTTATCACGATAAGCTAACCAAAGATAGCCTCCTACTGCCATAATCAGACCGGAAACGATTCCAATAATGGATCCTGCCATTGCATTTGTTTTAAATGTATCAGTCGGAATTAAGTTTTGTATTTGTGGTGTTCCTGGAATTGCTGTCATCGTAAACGTAAAAGCACCCAGCGCAATTGTTGCCGGCAGTAAATTACGCGAAACATCCGCTTCACGGAATAAGGCAATCGCTAGCGGATAAATTGCAAACACTACAACAAATAAGCTGACACCGCCATATGTAAGAATCGCACAAGCAACTAATACACCTAAAATAGCGCGCTTGCTGCCAAATACCTTTGCGATGCGATGCGCAAGCGTTCTAGCAGCTCCCGTATCTTCCATCAGCTTACCAAATATCGCACCTAATAAGAAAATAGGAAACCATTTGGCTGCAAAATCAACAAATCCGCCCATATAGACATCCGTATATGTAGGCAACACATCTAAACCGCTAAAGTATGCGACAAATGTAGCCACAACAGGTGCAATCCAAATAATGGACCAACCGAGATAAGCAAAAAACATTAATAATAATAGCCCTGTAATAATAATCATTCAATGCACCCCCTTCTTGCTGTGTATCGATTACTATCTAGCAAACTATTAACAGAACAAGTGTACATCCCTCAATTTCATAAGTAAAATGAATAAAAAGAATAGAAAGTATGAATGAAAGTCGTAGTTTAATAAATTGCGACAAATCATTGAACGTAAATGTTCTTGATTGCATCATAAAATCCCAAGGAAAAATTTGCTTCCTCAGGATCTGTTCTGTCACAGTAAGTGATAAAATCATTAAGTATACAAGGTATGTACAGATTGAAAATAACTCAGCTTAGTTGAGGACAATCCTTTCCTTTCATTCATAGGCTGTATTCAAGAGCTTATCTTTGCCAAAAACATTATGGAGTGAAGATCTATGAACAAAATCATTGATGCACATATTCATCTTGATCAGTATAAAAAACAGGATCTTTTGCAAATCATTGAAAATGATTCGTCGCTTAAAGGGCTGGTTGCTGTGTCTTGGGACTTAAACTCGTGCAAAATTAATCAAGAAATGGCAGCTCGTCATCCTAAAGTACATCCAGCTTACGGCTATCACCCAGAGCAGCTGCTCCCTTCCGATCATGAGTTGGCAGATTTGCTTTCATGGATGGCTCTCCATACCGATGAAATGGTTGCTGTTGGTGAAGTGGGTCTTCCTTATTACTTCTATAGACAGCAAACTATTCCCGTTGACCCTTATATTGAATTGTTGGAGCTCATGATACTCAAAGCAAAACAATGGGACAAACCACTTGTTCTTCATGCTATATACGAACACGCACAAATCGTTTGTGACCTTCTTGAAAAACATTCAGTTTCAAAAGCTCATTTCCACTGGTTTAAAGGTGATCAAACCACGGTTGAACGCATGATTCAAAATAATTACTATATTTCCTTCACTCCAGATGTGGTGTATGAAAAGGAAATCCAAACGCTCGTAAAAGCGTATCCAGTTCAGCAAATCATGGTCGAAACGGATGGTCCTTGGTCTTTTAAAGGTCCGTTTCAAGGTAAACAAACTCATCCGAGCATGATTCACCAATCCATTGAAATGATTGCAAGCTTAAAGCACTTGCCTTCAAGTGAGGTTTACGCCGCTCTATACAAAAACACAGTTAACTTTTATAACTTAAAAACGAATTAACGAGATAGTGCTATTTATGTACACTTTCAGCATACGTCATAGAGAAGAAACTATTTCTTAATAGCCTTGATCAACCGGAACAACTGGCTCGTCGTTACGTGTAAATTAGTAAAAGCAACCGTTGCATCTAGTGCTTCTTCAAGCGTCATTGGTGCATTCATAATCGAAAAATACGAAGTGATGCCAAGTTTATTTAAGGCTGCTGTTTCTTCGGTAATGCCACCTGCTAATGCGATAACGGGAATATGATGCTTTTCAGCCAGCTGTGCTACACCTAAAGGAGCTTTGCCCATTGACGTTTGGCTATCTAATTTCCCTTCGCCAGTCAGAACAAAGTCGGCGTCTTTCATTTTTTCTTCCATTTGCACAGTTTCTAAAACAAGTTGAATTCCAGACTGAAGCTGCGCCTTTAAAAAACCTGCAAATGCAGCACCCAATCCGCCGGCAGCACCTGCACCGCTCCTGTTATGAATATCCATTTGAAGCTCTTTTAAAACGATCTGTGCAAAATGCTCAAGTCCTTCGTCAAGCTCTTTTACCATTTGTGGCGCTGCTCCTTTTTGAGGTCCAAACACATATGCAGCACCCATTGGCCCATAAAGCACGTTTTGTACATCACAAGCGACATTGAATGTACACTCTTTCAAAGCCGGATGCACCTGACTCATATCAATTTTCCGAATCTGTTTGAGCTCTTTTCCTCCTAAGCCAACTTCTTCATGGCGGTCATTTAAAAAACGGAAGCCTAACGCTTGAAGCATGCCAACTCCTCCATCATTTGTAGCACTTCCGCCAAGTCCTATTACAAATTCACGGCAGCCTTTTTCAAGCGCATCACGCAAGAGCTCCCCTACTCCATACGTCGTCGTAACAGATGGATCACGCTTATCAGCAGGAACAAGGGGCAGACCGCAGGCCGCGGCTGCTTCAATAACGGCTGTTTTTCCATCTCCTAAAATGCCGTAAACAGCCGCTACTCTTTCCCTTAACGGCCCCATCACCTCTTTTTTAACTGCTTGACCTCCTGTTGCTTCAATCAATGCTTCAACTGTACCTTCACCGCCGTCTGCTAAAGGAATCATGACAATTTCTGCATCTGGATAGACATCTTTTATTCCTGTGGAAATAGCTTTGCTTGCTTCTTTAGAAGAAATACTTCCCTTAAATGAATCGATTGCAATTAAAACTTTCATATTTCATCCCCCTTTTCCAAAGAGCCGGACACAACGATTCACCTATCTTCCTCTACTCTTTGGCTGCTCGCGCTGTTACTTGTTTTAATAAAAGGCTCTGTTAACTAATATTGTTGATAATCAAATATAAATCAAGCCTAATTTTGTGAGGCTTTTATTAAATAGAAAGGCTACTCCTACTATCCAAATACCTATAAAAAACTCTCACCAAAAACATCTCTATCTATTCCGCCTCTTTCTAAAATGGGAATAGAAATTAGAAAGCTAAAATTCCAGTCCACATAAAATGTACAAACCTGTATATCTTAATTGTCATATTTAATTCTTCTTTCCTTCACAATGTTCATTAACCAAATTTTATTATCCCTGACTTTCTTCGTCACTTTTGTATTCTAAAATATCTCCAGGCTGACATTCTAAAGCCTTACAAATCGCCTCTAAAGTGGATAATCGAATCGCTTTTGCCTTTCCATTTTTCAATATAGAAAGGTTAGCCATTGTTATTCCAACTCTCTCCGAAAGCTCTGTTACACTCATTTTCCTTTTAGCCAACATCACATCAATATTGATTATAATCGCCATTGTTATCACCTCAGACTATTAAGTCATTTTCCGATTTTATATCAATCGCTTCTTGTAAAAGTCTTTGAAGAACAGCAGCGAATACTGCGATTACCATTGAAGCAAAGATAGGGACCATTCCGATTATTATGAGACCTGGGGCATCGTCTTTCTCTGCTACGAGATAAACGAATGGCATCATTACCACACACAAGGTACTGATTGTGATTGCACAGTATTTTATATTCTTTAAAGCTTTAACAGAAATTTGTGAGAAAGCTTTGTTCTTGTCAATATAACTTAAAAGTCTAAAAGCCTTATACAATGCAATGTAAAACGGGATCACTGATACATACATACCTATTAAAATGGGATATAGCATATGGGCATAATCTGGATTTGCTGGATTATTCACTAACCAAGACAACCCAAATATACCCAAAGCAAGAACTGGAATTCCAATAAGAATAACAGCTATCTTTAAAAAGAGTGTTGAACCATGTTTCATAAAAAGCACCTCACTTATTTATTGTCAAATTGAATTTAACACATCATTTATCGTTTTACAATAATTTTTTATTTATTTTGATGATATTTTTGTTGTTATACAAATCTTTTTCAGACAAAGATAAAAAGCATTCCTTATTACAAAGAAATGCTCTATAACTTTAACTATAATCCGCTTATTCAACTAACCTGTTCGTTCAAGAATAAAGGCCACCCTGTAACTTAAATGAGGATAATCTTAATCTCTCACAAGTAGCATTAGTAAATGACAAGCAACTATCAGCAACCATTTTCCTGACTGCTGCCACTTTAAATCAGTCACTTTTGTCCATATTTATATAACCGCTACAGAACAAAAGTTCATTTTATTCTTCAATATAATCGTTTAACAAACCCTAATAAAAAAGAAAATATAAATATAAAAATGGTGCAAATAAAGAGACCGGCTGCTAAACCTCCCACCCCGATGCCATACCACGGATCCATAAGAGCTGCTACTACAAAACTCGCTGCTAACGTAATAATAGAGAGGATAAGGCTGATGATTGCAATCAAATACTTTTTTTGAAATTGAAAATGAACATAAACCGTTACTAACGCAAGCAAAATGGTATACACCCCGCCGATTGTGTAAATGTTAACCATTCTGTTTACTGATTTTAAAAGCCAAGCTTCACTTTTTTCAGCTGGAATATTGAGTGTAACTGCATCTACTTTTTTAGTGTCAATGTCGATTGTGCTTAATGTAAACTGAGCGGGATCAGCCGGCCAATTTATGTGTTCAAGAAATGCTATCTTGTTTTGCTGATGGAAAAACACTGGCGATTCAATTGAAGAGTTAAGATTTGTCAGCTGTTTCGTTTTCCCGCTTTTTAGATTAGATACAAATAATTCATACTCATAAAGCGAGCTGTTTTGCGATTCTTTCGAAACAGCCGTGAATGCAAGACTGTTGCCATCAGGCGATAACGCAGAATGATATAGATCTCTAGGCATTTCTTTCGGAATTGCTGCTGCATTTTCGGTTCCGCCTTCAATTGAAAACGAGTATAAACGTTCATTCTCGCCCTCAAATAGCGTGTAAAATATTTGCTTTCCGTCAGGAGAAGACGACAGCGAGTTCATTGAAAAATGATTTTTATCTGTTAATCGTTTCTGCTTGCCGCTGCTTGTATCAATCGAATATAAATCAAAGCCTCGTTCTTGTTCTCCTTCACGTTTCTTAAAGTCTTCTGCTGGAACACCAATAAAATAAATAGTTTCACCGGTAGCAGAAAATACAGCTTCAGCAATATGAAGGCTCTTGTTTGTCAGCTGTCTTGAATCAGTGCCGTCGCTATTCGATAGATAAAGTGTATCAATTTTCTCTGTATCCTTGCCTAAGTATACTAATTTCTTCCCATCGCGTGAATATTGAGGCGCATGATAGCGTTTTTCATTTGAATGACTGAGTTTTTCTATATTGGTGCTATCCATATTTGCACTGTAAATTGCTTCATTTCCGTTAATAAAATAGGAAAATACGAACTTTTTATCATCAGGTGAAATGGAAATACTGCTGCCTAAACCCGTAAAATATTGATAAGTGTCATCATTTTTGACCAGACTATAGATGACGCTTCCTGCAAATAAAATAGCAGTTAAACTAATTAATATGAACAGCGTTCGTTTGTGTTTCAAAGTTTTACCTTCCTTCCATAACCCATTTATTCCCATATTATCTCATAGTTAGAATCTATAAATCTAGTTGCTTTTGGTAATAAATGAAAGGAAAGCTCATTAGCAAAAGAGTCATTCGTGTCGCTAATATGAGGTAAATACGCTAAAAATACCGACCAGTAAAATCAGCACATGATTTAAAAACCCTGATGAAAGAAGCAATAAGAAATAAAGATGGATTGGCGCTATTCCTGGTTGAATTTTCATGCTTTCACCCAATCAAGTTAAACAATAGATTTGACTGTATTTCCCGCTAAGAAAGGAAATTTATTCATAAACTGTTTAAGACTTTCATCTCGTTTACTCACTTCATTCTATTTTGCTTTTACTGTCAAAATCTGCGGAGATGAAACTAAGCATAAAGAAGAGAAAGTCCTTACGAACTTTCTCTTTTTGCTACCTCGTCTTATTCTCTGTTCTTTCTCATGTCTTTTTGAATTTTTCGCAGTGCCTTTTTAGAACCTCTTTGAATATCGTGCTCTAATTTACGTTCCTTATAGCTCACAAACAATGAATTTAAATCATAGTCTGCGGGGTATAAGTCCGTTGCTTTAATTTCAAGCGCCACTCGCTTGTAGTTTACTTCCATGAACGCTTCATTACATAGCACAACAATGTTATTAAATTCATTTCTCTTCTTATAGACGATCCCATACTCGTTATGCTCTAATAATTTTACTTTATCTCCAATTTCATATTCATAATCCTTCGCTTCCATGCTTGATATTGCTTTTGGCTTACGGATCCGATCTTCTCTTACATAATTTAAATTATAGTCTTTGTTTTCTATATAAACCTTCGCTTTTTCTAAAATACTGTCACGTAAATTCATTTTCTTTGAAATCCACAGAGCATTGCTTTCACCAGATTTTCCAATTATCAGTTTATAAGCAGGCTCTAACGTATCACTGTTAAATTTCATCGCTGCATTCATAAAATCCGGATGCATTTTTGAAAAACGCTTAATTTCACCATAATGAGTCGTTGCCACGGTTATCGCACCCATCTGATAAAACTCTTCTAAAATGGCAATAGCCAGCGCAGCACCTTCATTCGGCTCAGTCCCGCTCCCGATTTCATCAAATAGAAGCAGCGTATTATTCGTTATCATACGGGCTATTTCTGCGATGTTTTTCATGTGCGATGAAAAGGTGCTAAGTGCATTTTCAATACTTTGATTGTCGCCAATATCGACAAAGACTTGATCAAAAACAGCAATTTCTGTCGTCTCATCAGCAGCAATGTGAAACCCAGACATCGCCGCAAGTGTCAGTAAGCCAATCGTTTTTAACACAACCGTTTTACCGCCTGCATTCGGTCCTGTAATAATTAAACTGCGGTATTCTTTGCCAATTTCAAAATCAAGCGGAACTATTTTCCCTGTTAAAAGCGGATGTTTACAGCTGATGAGTTTCATATAGCCATAGTCGTTGACATTCGGTTCAATTCCGTCAATTTGTCTGCTGTATTTCGCTTTAGCAAACACCATATCGTATTGGCCAATTAGTTCGACATTGACTTTGATTTCCGCGATTTTTTCTAAAATAAGTCCCGATAACCCTGCTAAAATTTGATACTCTTCGATTCCTTCTTCCGCTTTTAACGAAGCCAATTCCATATTCAGCTTTGCAACTGCACTCGGTTCAATAAAGACTGTGGAACCTTTCGAAGACACTTCCACAATGGTTCCTGCGACATGATTTTTATAGGCAGCTTTAATAGGAATTGTATAACGGTCGCTTTTTTTGCTAATAAAAAATTCTTGTATATAGTCTTTGTTTTTGCTGCTTCGCAAAAATTTATTAAGATGTTCTGCAATCTTGTCTTCTGTCGTCTCTAAATGCCTTCTAATTCGTTTTAATTCTTTGCTGGCAGCTGAGTCTACTTTGTTTGCTTTAATTGAAAAATTTATTTCTTCCTCAATCCCTGTAAGCTCTGTCATCGAGTAGGCATAGGAACTTAACACCGGCGCAAAAAACTCCTTATCTGCCATAAACCGCTTGATTTTTCTGCATCCCCTTAAAAAGTCAGATATCCCGACTAATTCGCTTGAGTCAAGCATCATTCCTTTTTCCAGCTTTTCAATGATGTTTGCTATATTTGAAATTCCGGTTAAAGGAACATGGCTTTCTGAATCCAGCAGCTTTCTCGCTTCTGTCGTTTCTTGCAGACGGGTTTTGACGACTTTCAGATTAGCAGACGGCTGCAGCTTATCAAGCAAACCTTTTCCTAACCCACTCACACAATAGGTTTTTACAATTTCTTTTAACTCGTTATACTGTAACTTTTCAAATGTCATGGTATTCATCTTTGATCTCCTCACTATGATTAAAATCACATATGAAGATACCTCACTATTGGAGGTCAATGAGCGATATAAAAACATAAAAAAGCTGCGGGGATCCCCACAGCTTTACATACATTCACAAGCAAGATGTGTAACAATATCCGTCAATAAACACACAAACGAAGATTTGCGGTTTATTGACCTATATTGTTACATGCTTTATAAAGTATTGTAGGTATCTTCATAGGTTTTTAAATAAATCCATAAGCAAACAAAGGGTATGCGATTTTACAAAAAATACCCTGATGCCAGTGAATTTATTTACTTAAGTTTTTTCCTATTTAGATACTACTCCACTCATAAAAAGCACCTCGTCTGATTTATTTGCGACTCATTGACTTTTACTTTATATCCACATCATACTATATGCCAAAAAATGTGTAAAGCGCCACATTTCTTAAAATTAAGCCCTCTCTAAACATATTATTCATACGTCACGGTTAAAACAGGTGCATAAGAAGCGTCTTCTCCTCCATAAATCTCTAGTACGTCAGAAGCAAAGTCTAGAGCGGTTGTGCTTGAAAGGCGCATTTGCGTTTTGCCTGTTTGATTTATGTTTGTAAAGGCAGCGGCAGGTAATTCTACTTCTGTATACGCATTGTTTGCTGATGGTGCAGGTAAAGAGACAATTGACGAAGCGGATGGAACGGCATTGTAATCTCCTTGTTCTAAAATGCTGCTTGTTCCAAACACTCCGTTTTTAATAGCAAGATGAATATCATTTACAGCTCCCGATAACGATTTGCGGTATAGCTTTAATTTAACACTTTTAACAGTAGCTGAATCCGGCAACGAGCTAGTATCAAATGACAAGATCGTTCGATACGTATCTGTATTGTACATTCCTTTATCGCCTACTTTATGCACGGTTGTACTTAAGCCGTCAGCTGATAAGCTTCCTGTGAATCCATCTTCTGAACCGACAGATTTAAAAGTAACAGTTTGTCCAGCAGTTGAGCTGATGTTGTATACTTCTGTTTTACTAGTTTCTTGGTTTCCGGCGGCGTCTTTGCTGAAGAATTTTAAAGTCGTATCTGCAGTGATAGCAATGCTGCCTGTATAGATGTTAGAGTTTGTAGTTGGTTCTGTTCCATCTGTCGTATAGTAAGTAGTTGCCGCTTCATTAGTGGATAATGATACATTTACAGAACCTGCATACGTTCCTCCTGCTGGTGATGCAGATGTAACAGGCGGAGTTGTATCGCCTGGTTCTGGCGTGCTGCCGCTTTTAGGATGATTCTTGAAGAAATTCCAGCTTAACTGTGTCGCATTCGGTCCTTTTGGGTCTGTATAGGAGCCTACTGTACTGCCGCCAGACCAAGCATGACCCATTCCGTCTACCATGTATTTTTCCATTACTGTCGTTCCTGCAGCATCCTTATAGATGGACTGAGTATAGCTTCTTCCTCCAGAAACTGTTCCCGTAACGGTTTGTTCAGCTGTATCATCGATGTTATTGTTGTCTGCTCCGTCAGATGCTTTATCATTTGTTTGGGCCCATTGAGAAATCACTTGCTCGGCATTCACCGGATAGACGGTCGTATCTGATGTACCGTGAAAGACAATTACTGGCACTGTTCTTTTGTAATTGCCCATTGCTTGATATGCTGTGTCTCCTTGCTGCACAGGATTAGGTCCGCCGCTGCTCATCGCTGTAAAAGCATTAACAACGCTTGTTGCTGCCTTGTATTCTAATCCGGCTCCAACGCTAATAGCAGCAAAGATATCTGGATAAGCAGCCCCCATAATCACACTCATTGCAGCACCTGCTGACAATCCCCCTGCAAAAACGCGATGATCATCAACTGTATAATCGTTCTTCACTTGATTAACCATACCAGCGATTAATGCAGGCTCGCCGCTGCCTCGAGATTGATGAGCAGTTTCAAACCAATTCCAACACTTATTCGAGTTAGCAGATGAAGGCTGTTCAGGATACAGAACGAGAAACTTTTCTGAATCGGCAAGCGTGTTCATTTGTGTTCCAGCAGCAAATTGGTTTGGGTCTTGTGTGCACCCGTGCAACATCACCACTAAGGGCAAAGCGGTTCCAGTTTGATACCCATCAGGTATGTAAAGTTTATAGTTTCTTCCGTTGTAT
This sequence comes from Priestia megaterium, assembly GCA_008180335.1. Taxonomy (GTDB): domain Bacteria; phylum Bacillota; class Bacilli; order Bacillales; family Bacillaceae_H; genus Priestia; species Priestia megaterium_B. The sequence goes on along the minus strand of VTEF01000002.1, from coordinate 467,242 downwards.
GTTTTTGAAATAAAGCTTCCTTCTGCTAAAGAATTCGTTGGCAAAACCGAGGTAACGAGAGTGACAATTAATCCAAGCGCAAACAAACGGTTCAATTTCTTCAAATTATTTTCCCTCCCTGTTAACGATACATTTTTTGAAGGCTTTTAAAAATTAATCTCGCTAAAGTAAAGATAAACCGTATAAATTCCCCTCCTTTTTGTTTATGATTGCTAACAGGCTATGTTCTTTTAATTAGAAAGCCTATACTGAAGAAATCATCCACTGAACATACAATCGGCAAACCAATTATGAAAGCGTTATCATTTTTTGTTAGCAATCATATTAATCTATAAATCTGATAATTTATTCTGCAAGTTTTATGCCAAATGAAAACATTTTTACCATTTTCTATTAATCTTGTATTCATAAGCTCATCTTGACAATGAAGTAAACATAACTTCCTTAAACTTTTTCCGCCATACCGGAGTATGCTATTCCGCACAACTGGAATATTCCGGTATGGCGGAAATAAACAAAACCTTCCCCAAAAGAATTTCAATGACTTAAGCCGAAAAACATGGAAAGATTTCGGTTTAAGCGTTTGACAACATCCAAAAAAGTTCATGCATTTATGGACGTTGCTTTCATCTCATTTGTCGGTGGAATATTGCTTTATTTAAAATATTTTCGCTACTTCTTTCGCTTCATTGATTGCTTTTTCTTTAATTTCTTGAGCCCGGTCTGGAAACTGATTGTGCCCTTCAACAAACACACCTTCAAAAGAAGGTACACCGAAAAATTTCATCATAATGCCTATATAACGATGACCCATTTCCATATCAGCAGCTGGACCTTCAGAATATATTCCTCCGCGCGCTTGAATGTGCAGCGCTTTTTTATCCGTTAATAATCCTACCGGACCTTGTTCTGTGTACTTAAATGATTTTCCTGCTACCGCTACAGAATCAAGGTAAGCTTTCATAACCGGTGGAAATGAGAAGTTCCACATAGGCGTTACAAATACATATTTATCAGCAGCTACAAATTGTTCACTTAACTGTCCAAGACGGCCAACCTTTGCTTTTTCTTCTTCAGATAACTGATCAAATGCTGTGCCTTTTTGCAGCTTTCCCCAGCCATTGAACACATCCGCATCAATATGAGGAATATCTTCTCTATATAAATCAAGATGGATCACTTCATCGTTCGGATTGGATTCTCTGTATGCATCAATAAAAGCTTTCCCAACTGCCATACTGTAAGACTGAGTGTCATCATGCGGATGTGCTGTCATATAAAGAACGGTTGTCATGTTTCTTACCTCACTTTTCTTTAATTATAATATTTTTTAACTAGATGACCCCCTGGAGCAATTGGAAACAAAAGGCCACCTTAAACACAATACTAATTTATCCTGTTTCTGTTTTTATTAAACCTCCTGCTTAATTAGCTTGCTTCTTTAGTTGAGTTAGATGGTCTCCTTATAATCGCTAAAAAGCTATTGACAAAAAACCAAAACGTATTTTATAATTATCTTGAATTCAATATATTTTATATAAAACTATATAGCTGTAAAATCTGCATTTTATTAAAGAATAAAGAACTTATTTGATATTATCGATTGAAAAGCAAAGATTAGCTTGTTCTAAAAACGCGTTTTAATGTGCAAGTAAGTCATTTCGGACAAATATCTTGAGTTAAATAATTATGAATGCAAAATATATGTTTAGGAGGAAGAAAAAATGATGAGTATTGGGTTATTATTAATACGTTTAGTTATTGGACTATCTTTCATGGCACATGGAGCACAGAAATTATTCGGCTGGTTTGGCGGTCATGGATTAAAAGGAACAGGCGGATGGTTTGAATCCATCGGTATGAAGCCAGGTGTAACGATGGCTCTTTTAGCGGGATTATCAGAACTTATAGGCGGCGTTTTATTTGCAGCAGGGTTTCTGACTCCGCTTGCAGCCCTTATGATCGCTGGCACAATGGTAGTCGCAATTGTCAAAGTCCATGGTCCAAACGGATACTGGGCAACTTCAAATGGTTATGAATATAATCTTACATTATTAGCAGTCGTAATCGGGGTTGCTCTTATCGGTCCTGGTCAATACGCACTTGATGCTCTTTTATTTTAATGATTATTCTCGGCTCTGACTGATCGAAGCAGATCCGTTTTAATAAAAACCAGCATGATTCAATGAAAGAATCATGCTGATTTTTTATTAGAGAGCTGTTTAAAATCCGTCTTCACCAGCTAGAAACGGGATGTTTAATCTGTTCTCTACTACACGCAGCCTTTGATTTAATCGGTTTAGACGAGCTGTATGACGCTCGACAACTCGGTTTAGACGTGTAATTTCTCTCGCTTGCTCCTGATTTTGTCTTTCAAGATTTCTAATCCTTCTTTCAAATCCGCCAAAATTTTGAAATTGTTGTCTGCCAATCTCATCTTGTTCCTGCTGTTGATATTGGTAATCATAAGGAACTTCGTATTGAGCTTGTTGCGGAATTTGCTGAACATATCCAGGATAAAAATAATAAGGGTTCATCCGGCCATCTCTCCTCTTGGTTTTTAAAATTAGATAAATACCCTATAAGTTATGCTATTGCCCCAAAAGTGATAAAGGCAAAAACCCAGAGACAGCCTTTATAATTAATATTTAGGCGCTGTTATTTTTTCATTCAAAAGACGTTTTTCAGTATACTTTAACAGGAAGTGGTCATTAAAACGGCTAGAAAGTAGAAACCGAGCCCAATTTGTAAAAAAGCTAAAGAAAAACAATCAAATTAGATTGGTTAGACATATGATAAAGAAATCCATGAGAAATACCTATTTTTTATTGCTTGTTTGGCTTTACGAAAATATAAAAAAGGAGTGTCTGTATGTCTGAAAATACTGGTTTTGGTTATGGATCTAACTTTGCCTTGATTGTTGTGTTATTTATCCTGTTAATTATTATTGGTTGCAGCTGTTTTGATAATTATGGCTGGTGCTAATAAAAACAAAAACAAAGAAGGAAGCCTAAAGAATTTTTCTTTAGGCTTCCTTCTTTATCCAGTGCAAATGAATTCCGCCTTTTTGAAAGTAATACAGGGCTTTACGCTAATCATTAAATATCGTATCCTAAATTGTACGCTTAAAACTTGAAAGGTGATAAACATGACAGAATCTTACGCAGGACAACCGATATCGTCCGAAGAACAGCATAAAGCTGTTCAGAAAAATACGTCGTATTATGATTTAAAATGGGGTTCTCTAAAAGACCCCGCCAAAGAAAACTCGTGGAATTGGATTGGTTTCTTTTTCTATCCGTTTTGGCTCGCTTACCGAAAAATGTACAAGCTGTTTTTCTTCATAGCACTGCTCCAGCTTCCGCTGATTATTCTTTCTTATCTAGTCGACATGCCACTATGGATTGATGTCATCTTTTATTTAGCCATTGCTTTTGCAGTCGGCAGAAACGGAAACCGCTGGTATTATCAGCACGTCACTAAAAAAATCAAGGGTGCCAATATAATCGATATCAATGTTTAAACCTCCAATTACTCACATACACAGCATTCATTTTCTGCTAGCAGCTTCATCATCGAAAGCCTCGTTTTATCTCCCAGCAGCTTTAAAATTTGAGTTGCTTTTTCAATTTCAACAGTTCGATTTACAGCCATTTATGAAACACCTCCATTCACTAAATCATCATATAACAATATAGTTATATATTAAACAACAAATAATATACTTTATGTTAAATAATTTACTAACTGCAAAATATATTGGATATTTATGTTAAAATAGCCATAAAGATTTTAAGGAATGAAACTATTTATTGAGGGGAGAAAAAAATGAAGAATGTGATTGATGGATTAAATCATTGGATGAATATTGTGCCAAAAGAGTTCAATCGTATGTCTGAAGTGGAGCTGTCAGAACGGCCGCTGCCTAATAAATGGTCGAAAAAGGAAACACTAGGGCATTTATGTGATTCTGCGATCAATAATCTTGGACGGTTTATTAACATTCAATATGAAAAACAGCCATACGTGATTGCATCATATAACCAAGACCAATGGGCAGCTTTGCAAAATTATCAAAAGCAATCAACAGAAGAAATCCTTAACCTGTGGTGTGCTTTAAATAAACAAATTATCCAAGTGATTAATAAAATACCGGCAGAAAAACTCTCTTATCGATGTGATTTAGGGAATAACGAGCAGAAAACATTGGAGTGGCTCATCCAAGATTATCTTGAACATATGGAACACCATATTAACAACCAACTCTTTAAATAAGAATAATATGTACAGAAATGATTCAATTAGGTAATCTTATTTGATTAATTGCACTTACTAGCTATGAATAAACGATATAAAAGAGTTTGGGGTATTCTTCAAGCTCTTTTTACTGCTAATTGTAGTGTGCAATCATCGTTGGCTTATTATTCTATCCTTTTTTGACGACTCCGCTTTTCGTATTAGAAATAAAAAAACAGCAGCAATCTAAGCCGCTGCTACTATACGATCCGATTATGATTCTCTGTCTTTCTTGAAAAAGCCGTAAAAGCAAAACAGGTAATAAATGCTACTGATGAAACGACGAAGCCGAATAAGAAGCCGAGCGCCGCCATAAATGGACCTTCACCAGGGTATGAAGGTTTTAACGTGATCCATCGATACATACATAGAAGCGATAAAAACAGATAAAAGCTGCTTCCCAAAAACCCCATTTTCAACCGGTTTCTCCTTGTTCCGTTCCAAGATTCACTAATGGATACCCATACTAAAATGCTTACAACAACAGCACCCATCATAATTAAAATATGAATAAAAGGAATTTCAATTAGTGTAAGCAAATACAGCAACAAGGCCGTTGCACCAAACAAAAAAACATTGATTCCGAATAAAAACAGCCCGCTCAGCCAATGGTTTTGAAACCATTGCTGTGTATGTAAAGTCTGAACGATTTTATTATTATATTTTACACGTCCAAATAATTTATTGTTAAAAATGATCAGTACTGCAATCACGATAAGCCCTAATAACAGCACGAATGACACCTTTATCACCACTCTTTCTATTTGCGATATTAATTACCGTTCAAAGCATCACCATTTGCTTTTAGGCTCTATCTCCCTTATCTGCCGCTACACTCGTATTCAGTTTCGTTAAAGCACCAGACATGCACTTTACAACCGCCCAGCTATGATGCTCATGTTCTAATAGTTTAATTGCTAAAGACGGCTTCATCCATAAAGACGGATAGCGTTTTTCTTTAACACCGCTCGCTTGTTTTTCTTTGCATAGATAGAAGTGAGCCTCATTAAGGTAATGCTGTTGATCAACAGGAGACTGAAAATACTGTTTCGCACAACCAACGAATGTCTGAATGCATACCTGTACATTTAACTCTTCTACACATTCTCTTCTTAAGCAGTCTTCTGGTGTTTCATGGTCTTCAAGGCCGCCTCCAGGCAAGAAATAATCCCCTTTATCATTCTTCACTAATCGAATTTCACTAGTCTCTTCATTCCATATCACACCATACACTCCTGCGCTTTTGCGGTACGCTTTTCCTTTTTCCTTATAGCCAAATACAGGTGCACTCTCCATCATTTATCATCCGCCTCCCCTGTTACTTCTTCCTATCCAAAGACATATCCGTCCAGCATAACATTTTTAGTAAAAGCTCCCAAAAACCATAATTAACCATTACATTGTATCCTATTATTCAAAATAATACACGTATAAAAAGGAGATTTCATTCTCGAACAGCTTATCACGTCTGGATTGCCTCGTTATGAAGAGCAAGTGAAGCTTGTTCTTATGTAAGAAGAATATGCTGAATCTCTTTTCAGTATTAACTATTCTAATATATAAGGGTTTATATTAAGTGAAACTAGAAAGATATATGCTATCTTTTTCAAACGGCTATTTATAAAAATAACATTCATTTATAGCTGATCTCGAATAATTTTATGCATGTTGAAAAAAATAACGTTGTATTCAAATAAGAAGGGGTTTCTCGTCTCAAGCACTAATAATGATTGACTTTCTTCAGCCGTTGGCATAAATAAGGTATATGATTCATTTTACCGTTTTCACATAGTTCCCCAGCTCAATCACTTCATTTCAAGTTTAACGAACTGCTTTTTTATTCAAATTGTATGTAAGGCTGTTTGCCTAAAACCTCTCAAACACCTGCAATATTCTCCGAAAAAAAGCTGAGTACCTGCACGGTTACGATACATCGATTTTGTAAGGGAGAATAAGAATGATTAGAACACTCGCTCTAACGGAGGACTTATATATCCGAAAAGATGTAGACCTGAAAGAATTATCTGATCCGCTCATAAAATGGTATTGGGTCGATTTTGATAATCCGACCGAAGAGGAAGGAATGATGTTAGAAAAACATTTTCACTTTCATCCATTAGCAATTGAAGATTGTTTTCATCTTTTGCAGCGGCCTAAGCTTGATTACTATGAAGGCTATAACTTCTTTGTTTTTCATTATTTAAATCAAAAAACATTAGACTCAGAAGAATTAGATATGTTTATCGGTCAAAATTATATTGTGACGTTTCATTTCAAAGACTTCTGGGGGATTGAAACGGTTTTAGAACGCCTTTCAACTGATCCGCATCTTTTTGACAAAGGGGCAACCTATATTGCTTACGCCATTATTGACAAAGTAGTAGACGATTATTTTCCGACTGTATATCAAATTGAAGATGAATTGAACGAGATTGAGAATAAAAGCGAAAAGAGATCCATCGCTTTATTAATGGATGATGTATTTCAAGCACAGAGCGATTTATTAAAACTACGACGAACGATTATTCCAATGCGCGATTTACTTTATCGAATCATTAGTTCAGAGCGCTTAAACATTCATAAAGAACAAAAAGCTTATTTCAGCGACGTGTATGATCACTTACTTAAGTTAGTTGACATGGTGGAATCAAATCGGGATATGACATCTGATATGAGAGATAATTATCTTTCACTCAATTCTAATCGCATGAATTCAATTATGATGACACTCACGATTATCTCTTCTATCTTTATCCCTTTAACATTTATTGTCGGAGTTTATGGAATGAATTTTGAACACATGCCGGAACTGAAATGGGAATACGGCTATTTCCTTGTGTTAGGTTCAATGGCTGTTATTAGTGGCGCTATGATTTTATGGTTTAAACGAAAAGGGTGGTTTAACGTTAATAAATGATTCTACAACGCCAAAAAAAGAACAGCCTTTGACAAAACTGCTTTCTGTTAGAAAACTTGCATAACGGCCATACAATTGCAGCACTCGTCATTTATTCTATCAAAATAGATATTGAATCCTATTCATGACAAAAAGTCAGTCTCATTTCAGCATGATGATCAGATTTATTACAAGGTATAAAATCCAAACAGATACAATCGCTATTAACATATTCATGATAACGTTTTGTTTAGTTGTTTTATTCTGTTTCTTTCTATCTGTTCGGCTCATTACTTTTTTTCATGATTACTTTTCGGCATGACTCAGCAACTCCATTCATAAAAAGCTCACTTATAAAAAGTGAGCTTAAAAAGAAGGTACGCCAATAAAAACAGACGGCTGACATTTGCGCTAATTTGTCCATTACCAATTTATCAATTATCTTACTATCTACTACTTAACATAGCCTCAATTCGCTTTATTTAATTCCGATTACTAAGCTATCTCATCAACATCGGTGATTATGGTGCTTAACTGGTTTACCTCTAAATTTCTTTCGATTTGAGAAAAAAGCCTTTGACTAAATCTACCATTCCCACCTGTTGTTATTCTAATAACACTAGAAATGGCTTCATAATCGAAACAGATTTCCTTTTTTTACAAAAAACCCATATATTCCATTTCGCCTCAGTTCGGTGAGCAAAGTCAAATGAAATTTGATATTCCTTCCATTCAAGACCATTAATGTATAAAATCAAATAATATTTCAAAAATTAATAAATACTAAACTCAAATGCGATTATGCTGTAGGAGGATCATACATGGAAGAACATACTATACAACTTACTACGCCAGAGATCACAGCGCTATGGACTTCTTATATTCAGAGTAGTGCAACAATCTGCTTTTATAAACACTTTCTACAATATCTTCAAGACTCAGAAATAAAACCGATTGTAGAAGAGGCTTTATTTTTGGAGCAAACATGTAGAAAAAAAGTTGAAGCCATCTTTACAGAAGAAAAATTTCCTATTCCAAAAGGTTTTTCTGACAAAGATGTGGATTTATCGGCTCCACCACTTTATACAGATTTGTTTGCATTAAGTTTTGTTTATCGCGTAGGGCAAGTAGCAGTTCCCTATTACGCTACAGTTCTTACAAAGGTTGGAAGATCCGATATCGTTGCGTTTTTTGATGAATGTTTGCAAATGACCACTAAGTTGTATAAAAAAGCCTTAAATCTAATGTTTTCCAAAGGAATTTATGATAGACCTCCAAAAATCCCTTACCCTAATCAAGCAGAGTTTATCCAAAAACAAGAGACTCTTTTAAGTACATGGTTCGGTGATAAAAGACCATTAAATGCAGCAGAATTAGGTGAGATCTTTTATACAATTGAAAGAAACTATATAGGTATCGTTTTATTAATAGGGTTAATCCAAGTAATGAAAGATAAAGAAATAAAGGAATACCTTATTAAAGGAAAAAAATTAGCTGAAAAACAAATTAATCTTCTAAATATGATACTAAAAAAAGAAAACCACCTAGGTAACATTCCAGTTAGTATGGAAGTGACTGAATCAACTGATTCTCCATTTTCCGACCGGCTTATTCTATTTGTTATAACGCTGACTACTTCAACAGGTATTTATTTGCTGGCCTATACTATGTCTACTGCAATGAGAAAAGATTTATTAGCTCATTATTCCATGCTTATGCTAGAAATAATGAAATATAGTGAAGATGGTTTAGAACTTATGATTAATCGAGGATGGCTAGACCAATTACCACAATCACCAGATAGAGACAAATTACTCAACATCAAAAAAAGATAATGATCAACTTGTATAAAGTGAGTGATTAACATTATGTATAGTACATTATAACAAATGCATCTTCTTTATATACAAAGAAGATGCATCGACTTCACCCTATTCAATTTCTCTTTTAGCTACACTTCTAGTAAAGATGGAAACGGATCCTTCTTCTTTCCTCCTTCAAGTAAGAAGTAAGATGAAAGTTCTACTTGATTTTCGAAGTTCTTGTTTAAAAAGGACAGCTAAAAAGAAATCAGCTCTCACTTTTCCTTTTTTGACTATGGGCAAACCGTGATGCAGCAGCGGCTGCAAGCGCCCCTACAATGTCGTCTAAAAAAGTATGTACTTTCCCGTTGCTTTTGGCATTTAATCCCTTTAAAATTCCAGGTTTCAGCCGATCAATATATCCATAGTTTGTAAAACCGATGCTTCCGTATATATTCAAAATCGACAAAGCTAGCACCTCATCAATCCCATACAAACTATCATCCACTTTTACAAGATCTTGCAGCGGCTCTCTCGCTTTTCCAGCTTCAACTAAACAGTCCAATTCAATTCCTGTTAAGATTGCATTTTGTACTTCTCGTTTTTTTAAGATATGTTTGACTTGCTCCTCACAATAGGTTTCATTGAGCTCCGGATAAAAATCCTTTTGCAAAAAATAAACAAGCTCGGCAATGTCTTTCGTTGTGACTCCGCGTTCTTCGAGCCTCGTAATTGCAGCGTTTTCGATTAATTCTTCACTATGCTTTGTATCTCGTCCCATGCTTTCACGCTCCTTTTTAGCTTGATCTCGCTTCAACGGACAGTAAAATCTCCATTCATTGAAGTTTCACTTTATCTTTTCACGATAAACCAAAAGTATGCACCTGCTCTTAGCTGTTTTCTGAAATGATGTTCATTTCACGCAAAAAATCTGCAGAGAAGTTTTCTCTGCAGATTGAATAGGTATGGCTTACTTTAAGATTTTTATGAGAATCGTTTATATAGAATGTTTGCTTATTTTAAATCTATGTTAATAAAAGGAACATGGCTGGTTTCTTTTAACTGAACAAAAAAAGAGACAGAAATCCTTTCCTGTCTCTTTTGAAGCTTCATTAATCATGAAAATTTGTACCGTCTGTTACTGCTTTAATGACGCCGATGCGAATGACAAAGTCACCGAAATGTTCACCGTCTTGGCGTTCTTTTGCATAGCGTCCAATCAGCACGCGCAATTCACTTAAAATTTCTTCTTCACCAATGTTTTCACGGTACATTTTGCTTAAACGGCTGCCGTCAAAGGCTGCACCGAGATACATGTTGTATTTGCCTGGCGCCTTACCGATAAAGGCAATTTCACCAAGTGCTGGACGGGCACAGCCGTTTGGACAGCCGGTCATACGAATTGTAATTTCTTCGTCGCGAAGTCCGTTTTCATCTACAATCTCTTCAATCTTTCCGAGCAAATTCGGTAAATAGCGCTCTGCTTCCGCCATTGCCAAACCGCATGTTGGAAGTGCTACACACGCAAGTGAGCTGCGGCGGAGTGCGGAATAATGTTTGCCGTCTGTTAATCCATACTGTTCAATCAGCTCATTGATTTTTTTCTTCTTCTGACTTGATACATTCGCAATCATTAGGTTTTGGTTTGCCGTTAGACGGAAATCGCCGGTGTGGATTTTCGCAATTTCGCGCAAGCCGGTCATCAGCTTACAATCTTCAAAATCTGCGATGCGTCCGCCTTGGACAAACAATGTGAAATGCCATTTGCCTTGAACGCCTTTCACCCAGCCGTAGCGGTCCCCATTATGATCGAAATGATATGGCTTCGCTTCCTCTAAACTCCAGCCCAAGCGGCTTTCAAGCTCCTCTTTCACTGTGTCTAATCCAAGGCGGTCCACCGTGTATTTGAAACGGGCATTTTTACGGACAGAACGGTTTCCATAGTCGCGCTGAATGGTAATCACTTTTTCTGCTACATCAAGAATTTGATCTGGCGTACAGAAACCAATTACTTTCGCAAGCTGAGGATACGTCGCTTTGTCTCCATGTGTCATTCCCATACCGCCGCCGATTGCCACATTAAAACCAACCAGCTTGTTATCTTCTACAACCGCGATGAACCCAAGATCTTGTGAAAAGACATCAATATCATTCGATGCCGGAACCGCAATCCCGATTTTAAATTTCCGAGGCAGGTACAGCCGTCCATACATTGGCTCTATTTCTTCGTCTACTTCAGGTGTACTGATCACTTTCTCTTCATCTAACCAAAGTTCATGATACGCTCTTGTGCGTGGTAATAAATAATCACTTAATTTCTTTGACCACTCAAATACTTCTGAATGAATCTCAGATTGATATGGATTTGGGTTGCACATTACGTTTCGGTTTACGTCACCGCATGCAGCAATCGTATCTAAAAGCGAGGCATGAATTGCTTGAATCGTTTTTTTCATGTTCCATTTTAAAATTCCATGCATTTGAAACGCTTGACGAGTTGTCAACTTTAACGTGCCGTTTCCGTATTTTTGCGCAAGCTCATCCATCACAAGCCATTGTTCTGGTGTTGACACACCACCTGGCGTCCGTACGCGAAGCATAAACTGATACGCTGGTTCAAGCTTTTGTTTTTGCCGCTCATTACGGAGATCACGGTCATCTTGCAAGTAGCTGCCGTGAAATTTCATTAGCCGGTTATCATCTTCTGAAATGCCGGAGCTGATCCGGTCTAGCATCGTTTCTCCCAGCGTACCGCGTAAATAATCACTTTCATCTTTTATGCGCTCAACGTCGCTTGGAGGACCTTCGGGCGCTTTTAAAATTTTGTTTACCATGTTGAAAAATCTCCTTTCAATCCTCAGTATACGTCGCGCTGATAACGTTTTTGCTGCTGCATGCCGGCAAGGTATTCCGCCGCTTTTTCACGGCTCATGCCGCCTTCTTTTTCGATAATGTCAATCAGCGTATTATGCACATCATGAGCCATATGCTTTTCATCACCGCAAATGTAAACTGCTGCTCCCTCTTGAAGCCATTGGAATAATTCTTTACTCTGTTCAAGCATACGGTGCTGTACATACACTTTTTCGTCTGTATCACGTGAGAACGCGACATCCATTTTTGTCAGCACGCCGTCTTTTAACCATTGCTGCCATTCCGTTTGGTAAAGGAAATCTGTCACAAAGTGCTGATCACCAAAGAACATCCATGACTTCCCTTTTGCTCCTGCTTCTTCACGCTCTTGCATAAATGAGCGGAATGGCGCAACTCCTGTGCCTGGTCCAATCATAATAATCGGTGTATCAGGATTGCTTGGCAGCTTAAAGTTTTGATTGTGCTGAATGTAAACTGGCAGCGTATCTCCTGGCTGCAGGCGTTCTGCACATAAAATCGAGCATACGCCTTTTCGTTCGCGTCCATGTGCATCATAGCGAACCGCACCAATCGTTAAGTGCACTTCATCCGGATTGGCAGATAAGCTGCTTGCAATTGAATAAAGGCGAGCCGGCATTTTGCGAAGGATTGAAACAAATTCTTGCGCTGATGCGCTCCAAGGGCCAAAATCACGGACGAGATCAAGTAAATCACGACCTTCAAGATATGCTTTTAATTTTTCCGCATCGCCTAAAATCTCTTTTAAGGCTTCATTTGTAGAAAACTGCGCTGCCTGTTCAAGAAACGGCTTCGTTAAAACGGTGATTTCAAAATGAGAGATAAGTGCTTCTTTAAGTGAACGCACATCCCCTTGCTTATTCACCTTCACAATTTCTTCCGGATCCCACTTCATTTCCTCAAGCAGAAGGTCCACAAGGGACGGATCGTTTTCTGGATATACACCAAGGCTGTCACCTGGCTCAAACGTAAGACCTGATTCTTCAAGCGATAGCTCAAGGTGACGTGTTTCTTTATTTGAACCGCGCCCGTTTAAATTGATATTTTCAAGCACTTCTGCCTGAAATGGATTTGTTCGAGAGTAAGCTGTTTCACTTGCTTGAGATGCTGCTGCCTGAGCAGGTGCCGCACTTTTGCCTTGTGCTTCACTTAAGCCGTTAAGCACTCCTTCAACCCACTCAGCTGCCGGCTCATCAAAGTCCAGGTCACAGTCAACCCGCGGATAAAGTCGTGTACCCCCAATCTCTTCTAAGCGCTGATCGAATTCTTTTCCTGTCTGACAGAAAAACTCATACGAGCTGTCTCCTAGTGACAAGACTGAAAAACGGAGATTTTCAAGCTTTGGAGCGCGTTTGCCATGAAGAAACTCATGAAAAGATAGAGCGTTATCCGGCGGATCTCCTTCGCCATGTGTGCTCACCACAATAAGCAAATTGTCGAGTTTCTTTAAATTATTCGGTTTAAAATCGCTCATGGACGAGACTTTCACTTGAAAACCGCGCTCTTCAAGCGTTTTGCCTACATTCACTGCAAGCCCTTGTGCGTTCCCTGTTTGTGATCCGTAAAGAATGGTCACTTCTTTTGAAATGTTCTGAACAGGTTGAGCAGGAAGTTCTGTTACTTGAGTCTCTGGTATTCCTGAAACAGACTGGGTAGCAGCGAGATAACCGCTCAACCAAATTTTTTGTGATTCTGTTAAGGTTGGCAGAAGGCGGTTAAGAAGATCTGCCTGTTCTTGATTAAAAGGACTGTTTATTACCTGAAGTTGCAACACTATTCACCTCGCAAAGGAATATCAATTGAGTGTATGTAATGTTATTCACAATAAATGGTTCAATCATTTTCACCATTCACTTTTATGAACCAACCATTATTTTTATTAAATCTCTATTATTCCTATTTTTTTAATTGAATTTTACACCAAAACACAAAATTAGTAAAATACAGATAATTTATAATAGCTATTAATATTATTAATAATATGATTGACGCCTCTTTTCCTTGATTCAGCTGAGCTGTCCATTCCGATTACTCAAAAGCACAAAAAAACCTCTCTTAGAGCAAGAGAGGTTAATCTAGCTTTTAGCAATCACCAGAAAATGAAGCCTTCCTTTATTTTACCGGGATCCAAATCTCAGAATAATAGTCTGAACCGTAGGGATCGCCCTCTGAATATACTTCTAGTTCAGGTGCGTCTGCGTGTTCATAGCCGCTTGTTGGAAACCACTCTGAGAAAATTTGTTTCCAAGCTTTCTGCATTGCATCAGGCATAGGGCCGTGAACGTTAAATACAACCCACTTGGCTGCCGGTATCTCAAGAGCTTTCATCTCGTTAGGTAATGCACCGTCATACTCTGCGGCTATCCAATAGTCAATCGCTTGCTTAGATTGTGGATTGCTTGCAGGTGCACATACGCCAAGCAATCCTTTAATCGTGCCGTTGCTTGATCTTTCTAGCCATTCGCTTGTTCCATTCGAATTTGCTTCATCCCAAAACTTGGGAATGCCCTCCGAAGTTTCCATGTCAGCCATTGAAAATTCCCGCTTTATTCCTACCACTTGAAAATGCTCTCTCTCCACAACGTTATACTTCATCGGTTCTGCTCCTTTCAGTGTTACCTGTATAATGAGACGTTCGTACAGCTTTAGCTTTCCAACATACTTTCGGGCTTCGCTTGGCGATATGCCATGCTGCCTCCGAAATGCTTTTGAAAAAGCTTCAGGAGTGTCATAGCCATACTTGTAGGCTAAATCGATGATTTTACAGTTTATTCTAGATAATTCCTGTGCAGCCAATGTAAGCCGCCGACGCCTTATATATTCACCAACAGCTATACCCGTCAGCATCGTAAATGCGCGCTGAAAGTAGAAAGCAGATGCATTCGCTTGCTTAGCAACACTTTCAATCGTAATCTCTTCAAGCAAATGATCTTCGATATAGTTTATTGACTTCTGTATCGATTCAACCCATGCCATATCACTCACTCCTTATTTACATACTAGCAAAGCTGCTTCATTAAATCCTGTCAATTTATGCTTTGTTTTGACAACATGTTTTTGCTTTGCGCTTCTTTAACTGTTATCCAGAGTTATCTCACTATGTATCTATCAAACACTTATTAACATAAAAAAGCGCCCTTCTGGACGCTTTTTCAATTTAGAACTTATCCCGCGCTTAACAGCCAGATTGGTTTAATGAACAACCAGCAGGGAACAGAGCTCCCCAAAACTCGCTTTATATATAATACATGAATTCCTGAAACTGCTCTTCTTGTTTAGTAGAGTTACGATTGAGGTTTCTTTCATCAGCGATAACAGAGGCACATTCTTCTGAGATAAGTTCTTGCATTCTGTTGGACGTCTTTTCTTTTCGGTTTGAAAAAAACAGTAAAACAGAAAGCACCAAAGCAGTAAAACCTAAAATAAGCGCACTCATAATAGATTCCTCCTTTAATAGTATATATTCGGCATTTAAATGAAAGTTCCTGTTTTATTATCATTATACCCTGATTACGATTTATTAGCGCGCAAAGAAAAAGAATTTGTCTGCCACTCTATGAATTAACTTTCCGCTTTATGCCTCTCGATCAATTTTTAAATTTAAATACATGTTTTACCAATATTATATCATAACCTTTCATTTTGTTGAGATTTATCCTAGAATGAATAACCGTTTTTTTTAGAAGGAACTCTTAAATAATTGTCGAATTGAATAAATGAAAAACAGCATGAAAGTGAACATCCTATTTCTCAGCGATTAAAATGATTTTAGATGGAGGTTGTGTTCATGAGTAAAAAAGTACTGATTGTTACTGGAGATGCGGTAGAAGCTCTTGAAATTTTTTATCCGTATTACCGCTGTCTTGAAGAGGGATTTGATACAACAATTGCTTCCCTTTCTGTCAAAAAGCTGCAGACCGTAAGCCATGATTTTGTAGAAGGAATGGAGACATATGTCGAAAAACCTGCATATGGTATCGATTCGGAAGTTGCGTTTGTGGATGTTGATCCGTCGCAATATGATGGATTAATTATCCCCGGGGGACGAGCGCCTGAATACATTCGTTTGGATGAAAAGCTGCCGAATATTGTTCGCCACTTCTTTGAGGAGAATAAGCCGGTAGGCGCGATCTGTCATGCAGCGCAAGTGCTGTCTGTCGTACCGGATTTAATGAAAGGCCGTGAATATACAGCATATATTGCTTGCAAGCCTGACGTAGTCGCATGCGGTGCTACATATATTGATGAAGCATTACACACTCATCAAAATCTTGTATCCGCCCATGCATGGCCGGATCTTCCTGGATTTATGCGTGAATTTATTAATTTATTAAAATAAAAAAGAACAGGCGGCTGCCTGTTCTTTTTTATGTCTTAGATTAGAAAAATTAGAACATCTTCATTATAGCATAGTTCCAAACATTTATTAACCATAATATTTACCAAAAATGTTATTAATTTAATAGAGGTTAATAATTTGTATGTTTCTGCTTTAAATCCCCTTCTTACTTATTGCATCCCCGCTCAAAACTTGGCTGGTTTTCATAACACGATGCTCCTTTTCCATTAATAATCATTTTTTTATTCTTTAAAGGGTACACTAACTCAAAAATAGCTAGGAGTGGTTCTCGTGTCACATATGCATGGAAATATTATTTCAGGAGAATTCGATACAGGGATGAACATATTTACGATTCAAAAGGTGAAAGATTTCTTTACTGAATCAATTCTTAAAGAAAATCAGTTAAACAACATATACAATTACTTAAAAGCACATGAAGATGAAAATGACGGTCAAATTATTACACTCTACGATCAAATGCCTGTTCGTCTGTCTCAAGATGAAATCAAACAATTATTACATGATTTAGAGCAAGTCCAGTCTATGTACCGCTAAAAAACAAGCGATTTTCAGATAATCAAACTGCCGCCAACGGGAGATGAAGAAAATTCGCGCTCGTGGTTGGCGGCTGAACATGCGTTAGCCTATGTTTTTCTGTTTGAACCTTTCCAGCCAGTTTTTCCTCTCTTCTATTTCCACACAGCGAGATCAATTGGCGGAAGTTAAGCTAAATGGATTTATAATAAAAAACAGTTGGATGTAGTTCTCCATTTGCTGACTTGGCATAAAACGGGATGCGTCCGGCTTCAACAAATCCCAATGACGTGTAGAGGCGATTAGAAGGGTCGCCTTCTCTTGTATCGAGAACTAACAAAGACCTGCCTTCTTGTTTTGCTCTTTCTTCAGCTGTTTCCATTAATAACCGGCCAATCCCATTACGCCTAAAGTGAGGATGCGTCATTAATTTTCCGATTTCTCCTCTATGAATGCCATTTTTCTTCGTGCATAAATGCAGCTGGACACTCCCGACTATCTGATCGTTTGTTTTGGCTATCAATAACATCTCTTCGGGGTTTAATAGCGTTTCCCAATATGCTTTTGCCTCTGAATGTTTCATCGGCGGCAAAAAACCAATTGACGCACCATCATCTACTGTCTTTATAAGCAGTTCAGAAAGCTCATCAACGTGCTCACCGATTGATTTTACCTGTTCAATTTTCACATCACTGTACAACATAAACACCTCAATTTCATTTAAGATACCCTCCTAAA
Source organism: Priestia megaterium (assembly GCA_008180335.1). Lineage (GTDB taxonomy): Bacteria > Bacillota > Bacilli > Bacillales > Bacillaceae_H > Priestia > Priestia megaterium_B. The sequence continues at coordinate 449,742 of VTEF01000002.1, read as the reverse complement.
ATAGACGAAGAACTTTTTATGTACAACAAGTATGTCTATCCCCTTAAGCTCCATTCTTTCTACTTGAACAAACTGCAATGTTTCAAATGCAGATAATGGCTGAATATAAAAGCTGTTCGTGCTTTTAACTCTCTCTTACTTTTTTATTAAGAACATTTTAAAAATACAAAAAAACAACACAGATCTCGAGCTATGTACATTGTATACAAGGATCATACACCCATAGACGATAGTAAATATATACCATTTTATGAATTTTATGTTGATTAAATCTTCTGATTGAAGTATGATAAAATAAAGTTTTTTCCTTCAGGAAACATTTTAACACCTGGTAAAAATATTTGTCCATAACAAAGTCTTAAGCCGTATTTGAAATGACTTGATGCTTTTTTATGGTATGCTTTCCTTCCTATTGTGTTCCCCTATTATTAATATAAAAAAAGCATGAGAAGCAGCCTTGAACTGCTTCTCATGCTTTTTTGATGCAGCTTTTACTTTACTTGAATTTCTGCAATCATATCTTCTAAACGTTCTTTTTGTGCTACAAGTTCTTCTAGAGAAGGTTGATATGAACCTGCTCCTTGTGGTGCTCTGAATGATGGATTAGGCTGAACAAGGCGCTGAAGCTGCCCTCCGTTTTGCTCATACAAACGGTATCCTACTGCTCCTACTACTGTGCCTGATACAAAACCCATTAAAAAGTCGCGATTAATCATTAGATAATTCCCCCATTAAATTAGTTATATATCAATTCATACAAAAGTGTATGAATGAATATCTAAATCATTGTGTATAACCTTTGCGGCTGAAATTTCCGCTTTTCATGTAACAGTTCCAATACATTAACAATCCATGTAATCATCGCCACGTAAAGCATGTTAGAAGGCCCTAGCGACAGTAAACTCAAGATTCCTGTCAATACATCAGGATGTCTGATCTTGTTGCTTTTTCCATGAGATAACACAGTGTAGCCTGTGGCTACAACAGCTCCATATACTAAGGCATCAGGTTTATGAAATGATGACTTTCTTATACCAGCTAACAATAATAATCCTCCAGAAAACAAAGCCCGCAGCCAATCGCTTCGAGTTGTTGGATGCATCTGAATCATAATATCGTCTAAGGGATCTAATCGTGTTTGCTGAAAGAAAATCGATACGTATCGAAAGATTGTATTACGAGACAAATGTGCAGAGTCATATTTAATTAACATCGTCTGAATAATCGGTTCGATTCTGACCAATGACACCCCGTTAAGAGACGAAAACATATGCTCAATCTCCTCATAATCTGTCTTATCTCGCAAGGATGGAATTTGCAATCGCAGACGACCTGGAATATCATGCAGAATATAAAATTGAGGATTCATTGACTTCACCTTCTATCCATAAGATACGTGTGCTATTTAATACTACACCGATCGTTGCTGCATTATGAATAGCTGCTCCAACAATTGGCGAGAAGATGCCTAGAGCGCCAAACAAAATAGCAACCCCATTGATCATAAATGTAGCAATAAAATTCTGTTTAATAATCGTCATGGTCTTCTTAGACAGCCCAACTAATTCTGAGAGCATTTCTGGATTATCCGATGTAATGATGACGTCACTTGACTCTGATGCAATATCTGTCCGCTTTGCCCCCATTGTCACCCCTACGTGTGCATGGGCAAGAGCCGGGGCATCATTTATCCCATCTCCTACCATCATAACTGCCCCTCTTCTACCATAGCGCTTAACATAATTTGCTTTATCTTCCGGAAGCGCCTCAGCATGATACCAATTCAGCCTTAGCCGTTGTGCCATTTCTCTTGCCACTGTACGTTTGTCTCCTGTTAACATAATAATATCGTCAACGCCTTGCTTGCGTAGATGATGTACTGTACGGTGCATACCTGACCGAATCTTATCAAAGATACTGACTATCCCTACTAAGGTTTGATCATATGCCACATAAATCACGTTTTCATCTTTTTCTAACTGATGCATGAAATGATCGATTTTAATTTTCAACTCATTCATAAAGCGGCGGCTTCCGACAACAATCTGTTTGCCATCTAACAAGGTGCAAATGCCTTTTCCGACAACCGTTTCTACTTGGGCATTATGATCTCTTGCCGGAATAGGTATTTTCCATTTATCCGCCTGTTTAACAATGGCATCTGCAATCGGATGCGTAGAGTTTTTTTCAGCTGCAGCCGCTAAACGAATGACGTCTTCTTCCTCGTATCCATTGCATGCCATAACATGCTCGACAACCGGTGCTCCTTCTGTAATTGTCCCTGTTTTATCAAGGATAATTGTTTTTAATTTTGACATTTCTTCGATATGATGGCTGCCTTTCACAATCGCTCCTTCTTTCGCAGCCCGGCCGATTGAAGCATAAAGAGCAGTTGCCGTAGATAACTTGATTCCGCATATAAAGTCAATGACAAGCATGTTCATCGCTCTGTTTACATTCCTTGTCAGCAGAAGCGTTAAAAGCGCTAATCCAAATGAAACAGGAACCATTTTTTCAGCAAGTGAATCTGCTATATTTTGAATAGGTGCCCGCTTTTCCTGTGCTTCTTCTAATAACTTGATAATGCGAGAAAGAGCTGTGTCTTCACCGACTTTTTCCACTGTGATTGTCAAGTGCCCGGATTGCAGAATGCTTCCTGCGTATACACATTCGCTGCCGCTTAACTCCCTTGGCATATACTCGCCAGTAATCGATGATTCATCTACCGTGCCCATTCCTTCTATTACGACTCCGTCCACTGGAATTTTTTCTCCAGTAAAAACGACTACTTGATCCCCTACTTGTATTTTCTCTAATGCCACTTTTTCTTCAACGCCTTCAGCATTTACTTTCCAAGCATAAGAAGTGTCTAATTCTAAGACGGAGTGAATATGCTGCTTTGTTTGCTGAGATGTATATTCAGTTAACAATTCACTAATCGTTGACATAATCGTAATAACCAAAGCCGAACCAGGGTTTCCGATAAATAAAGACGCAAAAATAGAAGCTGCAGTCAGCGTATTGGCATTTCCTTTTTTCTCTTTCACTACGTGTAAAATGCCGTCCTTTATGACTTCAAAAGAAGTAGCAACCGCCGTTACCATCGCAGCCCGGTGAAATGCAGCTTTCCATAGGACAGAGACCGGCGATTTCTGTACATGCCAATTTGCAGCAAACATAGTTGTACACGCTATAATCGGTGTTAGCTGCTTCCATGCCGAAGACAGCTCGTTCGTTTTAATGTTCATTTTTAAAAATAAACGGATAAACTGCTTAAGCTCTTGTAAGGAGACGGTCATATCATGATACACAAGAATACTGCCCGTTATTTCGTTATAAACTGCCGAACGAACACCTGTAAAAGAGCGCAGCCAACATTCAACAATATGTGAATCCATGCCTTTTTCTATATAAAAACGGGTTCTCCCGGGCAAAGAATGGGCAATGGACACTCCATTTATCATGATAGACGTCACTCCTCTTTGCTTTTGATAATTGTATAAGACCAATATAATAGACTTGCTGAAAAAGCAGGAGCGCTTCCAAGCGTCTGCACACCTTTTCCTAATAGATATAAAACTAAAAGGCTATCAAGATCTGCAAACCCGTTCGTTTGCTTTTTAATGCCTTTATCAATAAAACCCAGCGTATGTTTCATCCCGTTCATCATCAGAGCATCTTTATGTAAGATTGCTTCTGCTGCAATTTGAACAGCTTGATTTATAACATCATCCAGTTCTTCCTGGCTAATGTGAGGAACAACAAATTGAAGTGTGAGGCTCCCGGTTATTTCTGATGCTTTTGAAGTGAGGATGAGAGGATGGTTCTGTACGCGTTCTGTTAAAGCGTTTGCAACTATACGGTGCTTCCAGCTATCACATTGTATCCGCAGTCTGCCCGGCATAGCGTGCAGAACTTTTACCTTTTGATCTCGAAACTGAGACATAATCTTCGGAGCAATAAGCGAAGCTCCAATTCCTACAAGAGTAGGTATCACTAGTCATCTCCCCTTATGCCTTAAATTCTTCTTTATATACTTGATCTACTATGTAAAACCATGATTCTATTTCTTTCATGTCTGTCATATAAGAAGCATCATATGTAATAAGCAAGCTGCCAGTTGATGCGGTAAATTTCACTTCATACACGAGGATCTGCTCTTTAAGCTTTGTCATAATGCACTCAATTAATCTATCATTCTTCTTCCATTCAGGAGACTGAAGGCGAATACGTCCCGGAATAAAATGCATCAGCTGAATATCATACTTGCTTAACTGCTTTTCCACATGTTTTACTATTAATTTTTCTTTAATCGTTCTAATCATGTTAAAATCCACCAGCCTTTACATTATTTTAACAACTAAATAATGTAAGAGCAATGCATTTGTTAATTATTTGTAAAAGTAGTTCCAATATTTGTATGATACCATGCTCTTTTTAAGCTAAAAAACACAGCACACCCATGTATAAAAGATCGCTGCATAGACTTAGCATCAGTCCGATTATACAGCTGTACTGACTTTGTGATTCTGAGACAGTCTATTACGCTTTTAAAGATTTTATAAGCTAAACATTTACTGGTTTCCAGTAAAGAAGCACAGCGTGAAACGTATATGGATATTCGTATTTTCCATTTTTCTCGATTACATATCGGCTTAAGGCTTGTTCGACTTCTCGCTTGTTATAGTCTTTCGTGATAATTTTACTTACATTGTTCTTTATAAGAGATTCATATGAATCATAGACAGCCTTGGTAGGTATCTCGATTATTTTGCAATTAGCCATAATGCCAAGCTGGTACAAAATATTTTGTAGGTGAATATAGTCTCGGCGCCTAAATTTGATGGAATAGCCCTGCTCTTTATATAAGTCTAGATAATGAGGTTTTTCTGGTCCGCTTGTCATCCCTGCGATCACAAGCCTCGATGCAGTTTCGTTCATTTTAAGCAGTGCTTCTCCTATGTCACGTATACGATAATAGCAATTAACTCCAAACACAACATCGTAGCGTTCCTTTCTATTAAATTGCTCCCATTTTTCATGTACAAAGCTTACATTGTTTAATTGAAGCTTATTTGTTTCATCTCTTAAAAAGTTAATCACACTCTGAGAACTGTCCACACACGTAAGATGCTTTACTTTTTCAGCCGTACAGAATGTATAATTTCCCCAGCCAGGACCAATTTCGACTGCATGGTCATTTTGATCGAGCAGCGTCAGCAGTTCTTCTTGAATTCGGTAAGCATAAGCATTGATATATCCCTCTTCATTCTGTTTCTTTTTTTCCATAAAAGAAGTCCAAAAATCTTCTTCTGCTTCATCACGAATCATTCGATCAGACAGATTCCCATCCCATTCCTTCATATTTTCTTTCCATAAATCAAGATAGTTGCACCCGAGCGGCACACCGGAAATTTTCATCTTTATCGAACACTCCTTTTCTTTTATATGTACTTTAACTATAGTAACACGGTTCATTGCTATGTGATCTGGACTTCTCCGCTTCATCACAACAACATTAGATCACTCTAGTCTGTTCTCGCTCATTAACTATACATGACAAACTAACAAGACGTACACTGTTATCCTGGAAGTGAAACTGCATGTACCAGATTCATTTCTTACCGGAAGAGAATTCATTAACGGTGCTTATTGATAGGGTAAAATTGGCAAAAGTGAACCTACTAAAATAGATGAAGAAGTAATAGAATCATCCCTAATTGAGGTTGATAAAATGATGATCATATCAGACGAGGATGTCATTGATGAATCAATCATTCCAGCTCAAATTCATGAAAAAAGAATTGAAAGACAAGAAAACATCGAAAGCAATTTTATTCCAACAGCTCAAGAGACCTCTTTAAAAGAATTAATGAGTCAATATGAAAAGAAAGTTTTGGCTCATTATTTATCAGCATACAAACCCATGAAACGCTGTGCCGATGTATTGGGAATTGATTTCACAACCTTGGCTCGAAAGAAAAAACGCTATAATCTTTAATTGCTTTTTTCACTGCTCCTTTTTATCAATGCGATCGAGCATACAGAATGGCCTGTATCAATTGATGCAGGCCATTCTTACTCTGCCACTGCGCATCATTACGTCACAGTGTGTCTTAAATGTACAGTTCTTCAACACTCATACGAAAGAAGAGTTTACCTTAGCTGCTTGCGTTATCCAACTTATTGTTTTGTCAATTGATTTTAGACATCTTAACACCTGCACGCTCATCCTTTTCTGTTAAAATAAAGAAGGTCTACCCTAAAGGCAGACCTTCTTTACAAACGAAATTTTTACATACAGTCTTTTACTAATTTCAAAAGGCTGCCTAAGCCAATCCAGCAATCCAAGGTGATAAAAATAGACTTACATCACTTGTATTTATAGACTGACCAATTGTAAACCCAGTAAGGTTTTGATCTCTGAAATTAATTGGAAACGCAGCTTTTACTGTTCCTAACCCTGTACTTCGACCGTCTAAACTTGACCCATTGATTTGATTGTATACAGCAAGAGCATAAACAGTATCACTATCAAGGATTACAGGCGTCGTTAAAGGTAAAATAAACAGTCCTGGTGTTAAAGCATTTACGACTGTAGTCACACCGATAACTGTCGCTTCTGTTGGACTAACCGGCTGTAGGACTGCCATTTCAAACGCACCTGTATTAGTTCCTAATTGAATAACATAAGTTACAAGTCTGCTAATAGTCGTCTGCTGTCGATTATAAGCAAGCGCTCCAATTGCTTCATTATTCCCTCCCCCCAATATTAAAAGGAATGAATGCATTTATGTCTCCTATCCTTACTGTTTCAATGAAATCTGCACCTGATTCCGCTGGACCCGTTGCATCCGTTGATCCTGTATCGACGATAATAAACTCATCTACAATTCCTTTAACCGAACAACAATAAAGTCGTTTACTATCTAGGTTTTATTCCGTAATAGCGCCTGATTGTTAAAGATCATTGCAAAGCAAGCCACTTAGAAAACAAATATGAAGCTCTCAGGTAATCACCCTTTTCATTTTATTGGTACACAGATTTCACAATAATCGCTATAAACCATTTCCCCAATGTACTTTTCAAAAATCGGTTTGGAATCAATTTGATAGCCATTGTTTAGTAGTTCAGAAAAAATTTCAGTCCACGCATGTTGAATGTCTTCTGCTGTATGTTTAACTTTGCAAATAGCATATTTCCCGCCAGATAGTTCACTTTCACTAACGGAAGCATCAATTTGATAATCGTTTGAAATGACGATACAGGCATCATAGCGACAGTTTTCAGGGGAAGTTGTTTCAGGGTTATCTTGCGAAATACCAAGTATTATTGCTGTTTCGGCAAGCAGATTGTTTTCCTTAGCCCAGCTTTTTAATTTTTTCATCGCTTGGATGTTATCCGGACCGTATGGACCAACTTGTCGTACATATGCAATTCGATATTTTGGTACGTTTTCAATCTTGATATTCATATATCTCTTCTCCTTTTATATCAATATTTTCTACACTCTAAAAATTATCATGATATAAAAAAGGAAGCATCTAAATTTTTAAAATTATTACTATTCCCAAAGCATAATTCTTATATCACGCCTTTTTATATCATCCGGTACTGTTGACAAAAAGGCGTGCGGAGCTGTATGTACATTCTCTGAAGAACTGATATTTATGATTTCGCTGGTTCATGAACCAATGCTCGGGGTCTAGCAGCTCTGAACCATTGCAAGCAAAGGATGAAGATGAGAGCCATATCAATGACATCACCGCCATAATACATGAGCATACCTCCCGCTTCAGCCTGTGCTTTCGGTACACCAGCTGGTGGCTGATTATACACATACTTAGATAAGATGCCATGTCCTGCTAGCGCAATCCATAACACACTCGCACGGTATAGATAACTGACTCGATGCGGCATTGGGTCCATATAAATAAGCGATGCAGTAAATAAATAACCCGCCAAAAAAACATGGATGTGTATGAACAGATGAAAAAGCATATTACGATGCATCGCCTCATATAAGTCTGTCGTATAGAGCAGCCATAATCCTCCTACATTAAGCAGAGCTGCAGTAACTGGATGACTAGGAATTCGCACGAACCGGCTTCGCAGGATATATGAAAGACGGCGTGCCAAATTTACATTGAGTGTACGCAAAACAAGAGTCAGCGGAGCCCCCAGCACCAGTAGAAGCGGAGCAAGCATGCCAAGAAGCAAATGACTAATCATATGCACTGTAAAATCTGTATGCACTCGGTGTGCAATTGGCCCCGCAACTGCAGCGAGTGCACAAATAATTCCCAAGCACCAAAAAAATGTGCGGTACAGAGGCCATGGTTTGTATCGACGACTCGATACAGCAGCAAAAATATACAAAACCAATGCTGCTGCAAACGGCAGTGCTAAGAGCAATTGAGGAATAAATTCAGCGATGTGAACACTATGAGCTTCATGACCATAATGACTATGATTATGAATGTTCATCTGAAAGACCTTCTTTTCGTGTATGCCGTGTGCGAATAGTGAGGATGATACCGGCTATAACCATGACAATCGCAATGAAATTCCAGACCACATCATAGATAATTACATTTTCTACATACCGAATCTGATGTATGCGCATTAGCTTATGCTGAATGGTACCGTCATATAACTGAAAGAGACCTGATCCGAGCCAAACACCTCCCACCCACCTTGCAAGTGATAATGCATGACGGCGGCGAAGGTCAGCGAACAGAAATAATCCTCCAATTGTCGCAAACCAGCTAAAGGCGTGAAAAAAGCCGTCAGAGATTAATCCTATATTAGTCGTAGATCGATCATAAAAATGATGCCAATGCAGCAATTGATGAAACACAGTTTCATCGAAAAAAGCGGCTAAGCCTAGTCCGAACAGAAATCCAGACCATAGGTTTCGAGCCGAATAAACAGCGTAAGTTGAATTATTTGAACCTTTTGGGTTAGCAGCCATAGCACAAATCCTCCGTCTATCTCATTCCTTCAACACTTTTTTTATACAGTCTATACAAGATGAATGAGGAATAAACAGAACGAACACTTTTTAGTGGCACCCGTTAGCAGGCTTCCTTCCGATATGATTGGCCTTTTCAGTCTATCACTTATGTAGCAGGGGAAATTTTTCGTCAAATTCGGATTAAAATTCTCCTTTTGTATAAACTAAACTCCGAACTTGAATGAAAGGAGGTTTGAACATGACAAACCGAAATGACAACCGGGAGCGAGCAAATAAATATCCGAATAACCAGAAAAAAGATGCTGAAATCTCTAAAGAAATCAACATCCGAAGCGAAATCACAAAAAAGGATATGCAAAAATAAGCTGGCGTAAATATGAAAGATGCGATTTTTTCTAGAGCAGCCAAATCAGTATCTGACATTGTTTAGATTAAAAATGCAAAACAACAATGCTTACCAATAAAAAAAGCTCACTTATAAAAAGTGAGCTTTTACAAAGAGAAAAAGAGTTATCAAAAATGGGTTGTGTAGCTTGCACGAACATTTACTAGTTTAACCTATGTTGGTGAAAAAACGATGAAATGATTAAGATGCTTAACGTAGCTCCTTCTACTTTTTTTAGTTTTAAGCGTCGACCGTTTTTGTGACGGAGATGGTGAGAAAGCTATTAAATTGATCAGTGACTATCAATCAGCCTTACTGATCGGACTTAGACTGATGCTCATCTGGTATGGATACGAAAAAGCCCGCAGTGGTTATAGAGAGCATAAGCTTGGTAAAAGAGGAATCGCTTGGTTAAACCTGCTATTCAGTCATAATTTTCACCGGAAATGATTCTTTTCAGTTTATGACAGCCTATCATTCTCTTATTCTGCAGTTTCCTCCCTTATTTGACCAATCACTGAAAGGACAGAACCAATTGCTTGTATCCAGCTGCCAACAACATCTAATGATTGACCGTACTCATCTTCATCGTTTTGACCATCGCTTTGATCGTTTCTAGCCTCACATTGCTCATTGATGCTACTTCTTAATTCGTAAGCTCCTCCTATCGCTTGCAATGAATTCCCTATCGCTTGCAATAGGTTTCCATAAATATTGTATAAATCACCTGCAGTTGAAACATCCTGAAATTCATCTCCAAGCGCAGCAGCTCCGCCTAAAGCCTGTATCAAGTTTCCGGCAATGATTAGCTTCTGCTGTGTTTCATCTTCAAAATCGATCACAAGCCCGGCTATTACCGTTATATTCCCAACTGATTGAATTTCATTTCCAATCTTTTCGAGCGATATTCCTTCTTGTCCGTCAGCTACCAGAGCGTTTCCCGTACCCTGTAAGACATTTCCCCACAAATTTAAATCTTCTCTTACCTCACTTTTTATAAAACGGAACGAGGTGCTTCCGATAGCAGAACTGATTGTTCCGATTGCTGCTATCCATGCACCAATAATTTCTTTAGCCTGATTCTCCATTTGCAATCTATCCCGTCATTAAGTACTTACTTACATCCTATTCAAATAAGTTTGCCAATGATTATGATTTCGGGAATGACACCATTCATTTTGCAGCTATAACCCACTCTCATTTGTTTATTTAGAAAGAAAAAACACAGAGAAGCATTCTTCTCTGTGTTTTAAGCTGCGTTTGCGTGCGCGTTTTTCATTTGTTTCTTTTTCAGATAACCAAGTGATACGACTCCGATTGTAACAGCGACTTGGATTACGGCATGCAACACATCGCCATGCAAATAGCTGCCAATGATTTTATCTTCTACAATCATTTTACTTGCTGACCAAGCCAATAAAGCTGAACCTGCATAAACGATGATTGGAAACTTGTCCATTGCCTTCATAATAAAGCTGCTTCCCCAGATAATAATTGGAATCGAAATCAAGATTCCCATCATGATAGGAAGGAACTCGTGAGCAACTCCTGCAAGAGCTAATACGTTATCTAATGACATAACGGCATCAGCAATCATAATTGTTTTTACAGCTCCCCAAACGGTTGTATTTCCCTTCATTTCGCTTCCGTGATCACTTTCATCAGCCAACAACTTATATGCAATCCAAATCAGCATAATACCGCCGATTGCTCCAATTAATGGGATTTTCAATAACGGGACAATAATAGCAGCAAATAATAATCGAAGGCCAATCGCTCCGCCCGTACCGATTAATATCGCTCTTTTTTGTAAATCTTTAGGTACATTACGAGCAGCCATTGCAATAACAACAGCATTATCTCCACTTAAAATCAAATCTAAAAAGACAATTTGCAGCAAATCTTGAAACGACATTCCTAAAGCATCCAATCTCTTTACCTCCATCTTTATATGTAACTCTGATTTTTCAAATGCTTCGATTCTAAAATGTACCTTCCTCCTCTTTTACACATAAAAAGACCTTTATCGCTTTGATAAAGGTCTTGCTAACAACGAAAGGTTGCCAACAAAGCCGAGAGTTAAACTCTGAGGTGACGACTTTGCTGTAAAAGCTACTCCCCTTTAGGAGAAAGATTCATTAAGATTCTTCTATCATATAAAATGAAGCAGATTCTGTCAATTATTGAAACTATTAAATCAATATATTTTTAAGACATGCTCTTGTTTGCTTAGAGGCAGGATTTTCTTTGTTCATTACCCATTTTTCCGGCGTTTCACTAGCATTATATACACGCTTAACGCTGCTAAATTGCAAATGGCAATCACAACTCCCATCGGCAAAGCGGTTTGGCCCCCGCCAAGCCCAACCAATGGAGCTACAGCTGCACCTAATAAAAACGGCAGCAACCCAAGTAAAGCAGACGCGCTTCCAGCATTCGCTGCTTGATTTTGCATGGCGAGCGAAAATACAGTTGTATTGACAATCCCAACGCTTGATACAGCAAAGAATAACATGAGGCATATAAAAACAACCGGGACATGAACGATAATACCAGCAACCAATAGCACACTGCTGACAGCCGCTTGAAGAAGACCGCAAACGAGCAGCTTCGCCTCACTTACTTTACCGGCTAAACGGCCTGTTACTTGTGTTGCTAAAATAATACCTAATCCATTGATTGCAAATATGAGACTAAACATTTGCGGTGAAAGCCCATATATATCTTGAAGCACGAATGTCGAACCTGAAATATAAGCAAACATCGCACTCATAACAAATCCTTGTGTCAGTGCATATCCCACAAATACCCGATCTTTTAACAGCAGCCTGAATGTGCTTAATACTTCTTTTAAACCGCCTGCTTTACGGCGTTCCACAGGAAGTGTTTCTTTTAACCCAGCTAGCACAGCTACAAACATCAGCGCTCCAATTATGGCTAATACGCCAAATACACCGCGCCAAGATACGACTTGCAATAACTGACCTCCTGCAACTGGCGCTAAAATAGGTGCTAAACCGTTCACTAGCATTAACATAGAAAAGAATTTTGTTAAGTCAGATCCTGAGAATAAATCTCTTACACTTGCTCTTGAAATTACCATTCCTGCTGACCCTGCTACACCTTGAATGAACCGCAATGCGATAAACACCCAAATAAAAGGTGCAAATGCGCACAAAACGGAAGCGGCCGTGTAAATAATTAAGGCAGCTGCAAGCGGCTTTTTCCGGCCTCGAATATCACTAAAAGGCCCCATTACAACTTGCCCAAATGCTAAGCCCAGCAAACAAGCGGTTAAACTTGCTTGTGCTAATGATGCCGTTGTCCCAAGCTCTTTGGCGAGAGTCGGCAACGCCGGCAAATACATGTCAATGGATAAAGGACCAAAAGCGCTTAATGAACCTAGTATTAAAACAAGCACCATTCGATTCCCCCGACTTAAAGACATTCCTTTAGAAATCACTTGTGGATTTATCACAGCTGTCTCTCCCTTCAACTTTTTACAATATTCTCATAGTAAACCCTCCAGTTACTGGACAGTCAATGGTTTAATTCGAATTTGAATTTCTTTTAGCCGCTCTTCTTCATTATAAGAAATGGCTGAATCGACAATTTGGCGAATTAAAAAAGGGCCATCAGGCTGATAGCCGTGCTCATTAATATACGTTAATAATGCCTGATAGTATTTTTCCTCTTTCTCTCTGGGCTCCCTCATATAAACCGATGCATACGTCCCGCTTGGAAGAACCGTTATTAATTCATGCTGTGGTGAAACATGCTCTTCCACTAGTAAAAACATACCTTCATAATCCGTGAATTGGCGTTTTGTTATATAGTCAGCTGATAATATAAAACCTACTTTTCCAATCACAATCGGTGTAATATGATTAATCTTCTTTTTTAAATCTCGAAGTATGCTTTCGCATTCATTTAATGTGCTAACTCGTCTTTTAACTTCAATGATTTCACGGTCCGGAAGTGATTTAATCAGCGGCTTGCCAATGTATTTAATCGTTTTTGTCCTTTCAAGCTCTAAAATTCTTTCTTTTACCCTTCCATTAATTTTAGTTAGTTCATTTATTTTTTGTTCTGTTATTTGCCGGTATTCCGTCAGCATTTGAATAAATTCGTCTAAGCTGCTGTACTCGACTTTCTTTTTTATTTCCTTTAACGGCACACCAAGCATTTTTAAATACAAAATAAGATCTAATTTCTTAAATTGCTCTAACGTATAATAGCGATATCCTGTTTGAGGATCGACTTCAAACGGGGTAAACAAGCCAATCTCATCATAATAGCGAAGCGTTTTAATCGGAATATGATGAAGCTTAGACATTTCTCCAATGGTAAATTTATTTTCCATATTCACTGTCACCTTTTCATCCGGCAGCTGCCGGATTTATATTAATGTTTCTGATTAAACTTATGCACATCATAAAAAAGCAACTTCACCACAGGTGAAATCGCCTCTTAATTTGCCATGAAAGAAGCCAAATAGATACTTCTATTAAATCATATTTTCAGCAAAACGATCTAAAAAATTGATTGATGCTTGTTTATTGATTTAAAGCCTCATACACAGCACGCACCACACTGCCATACTGCCCTGTTTCAAAGACATCTCCTTCAAATTTATTAGGGTTTTCTTTTGGATCTATGAGCGGCGAATGCTTTTTATTTGTAAGTAAGACCATTCCTAGATTTTGCTCGCGGTCGATAATCGTTACTGTTCCAACCCATCCGGTATGTCCGACTGCAGTTTCACTCGCATACGGACCGAACATCCACTCCATACTTGAATTGCCGTTTCGTCTCCATCCTAATCCATATGTTGGATTTAATTTTGACGGGCTGACAAATGTATCAATTGTTTCTTGGTCAAATAACTGAACATTCCCGTATCCGCCTCCATTTAACATCACTTGAAGTAAAACGGCTACATCACTCGTTGTAGAGAAAAGCCCTGCATGTCCAGAAACGCCGGCCATTGAATAAAATGCCTTCTCGTCATGCACCTCACCCTGTAACGTGTACGTTCGAATATTCGGAAAACGAATCACACCATCTCGTGTATTTCCTTTCAGTTCCGTGGCAGCAAAATCTTTTGCCTTAAAGCCTTTTTGCAGCGGATTGAAGACTGTGTGCTTAAGCCCTAATGGCGTATAAATTTGCTGTTCCACATACTGATCTAACGGCTGTTCTGTTATTTTTTCAATTATATATCCTAGTAACATATAATCTACATCACTATAGATGTTTTTTGTGCCTGGTTCATATTGCAGTGGGGTTTTAGAAAGCATTTTTAATGTGATGTTGCGATCTTGAGAGTACAAAGCACCTGCTTTTGGGTTGAAATATTGTGGGTCTGCTGGAAAACCAGCACTATGATGCAGGATGTCAATGATGCGAAGCGTATCTTTTCCTTTAATGTTGTCTTGTGGCTGATCTTTAAATTCAGGAATATACTGATTGACACGAGCGTTTAAATCCAGCTTCCCTTCACTGACAAGCTTTTGCAGCGCAAAGTTTACAGCATACATCTTTGTGTTAGAAGCCAAATCAAACATTGTATCTGTTTTCATTTTTTGCGGGTGCCTTAACAGGTCAAGTCCTTCATATTTTTTGGCGTAGCCGTATGCTGTGTTTTTAACGATTTTCCCATCTTTGATAACTAATAACACTGCACCAGGAAAACCATTTCTGACGTCCTTTTCAATGATTTCATCTACTTCTTTAAGTTTTTTAGAAGACATCCCGACTTCCTCCGGTTTTTTTGCCTTTATTAAAATAGGGTATGCAAGAGGTTTTCCACGATTCATTTGTTGGCTTGAAAAAGTTGAATCTGTGCTCATGTCCGCTGAAACGGCAGCAGCACCTGTAAACAGCAGTGTAAGTGAAAGAACAGAGATTAATCGTTTCATAAAGTCCTCCTTTCAAGAAGAAAAAACTGCTTTATTTGTTTCTGCTGATCTATTAATCCCGGTTCAACAAGCATAAGAACCCCGCTGATTAAAGCCTCATCCCCTTCTTAACGTTTTCTATTTTTATTGTAAAATATTTCTTATAGCAATCATATTCACTAGAAGTCCCAATTTTTTGAAAATGAAGCTCTAGCCGAATGCATGAAGGTGCTGATTGCTTACGTCTGTATGATAGATAGAGTAGCAGAAACAACTGTTTCTTCTCCCATCCTTACGATTCATACACACTTTTTCGAGAGAGTGAAGTTATTGCTAGAACTTGAATGATCATCATGCATAAAATCATAGCAAGCAAAAAGAAAATCGCTGAATTAAATTGCTTGGTTACATCATAAATAAGCCCAATGACTAAAGGGCCAATGGCACCGATAATATACCCGAATGATTGCGTCATCGCAGACCAAGCAGCCGCTTGATCGGCATCAGCTGAGACATCAATTGGGAGCATCAGGTTAAGCGGAAATAAGGTCCCGGCTCCAATTCCAATAAAAACAGCGGCTGCAAAAGGGTAGCTTCCTAGCAACAGCACCATAAAACCAACCGCCTCCATACAAGCGGCAAATAATAACCACAACAATCGAGACGGAAAGCGCTGCAGCAAAGACGGCAACAATACACTCACTGGAATTTGCACAGCCGTAAAAAGCGTTAACATGTTTCCCGCATACATTTTGCTGTACCCTTTGCTTTCAATTATAGGAGGCAGCCAGGCAGTGACCGAGTAAAAAATCATTGCCATACACCCAAATGAAAGCGTAAGCAGCCAAGCCTTTTTATTTTTCCATGGAATGCGATGAACACTGTGATTGTACGTCATTTCGAAGCGAGTATCTTTTTGATTTTTCAGTACAAACAGCCACCAAACGGGGATGGCAATCACGGCAAACACTGTCCATACTGCAAGCGTCCCTTTCCATGACTGCACTTGAGCAAACAGCGGTACTGATAGCCACGAGGAAACAACTGCGCCTAATGTGAGCGCAACGGTGTACAAGCTGATAATCGCCGGTACTTTTTCATCAAAATGCTTTTTTATAAAACCGGATAATAAAGGTCCTATTGCTGCAATTCCAACACCTGCTAAAAAGGCAGTCATAATCAAAAAGCCGGTTGTATATGTAAATAAACGCAATAACGTTCCGATTCCAATCAGTATTAACGCAGCTCCAATGACACGCTCCATACCAAACCGCTTTCCTAAGCTTGCTGAAAGCGGCGAAAATAGTCCCATACAAAGAACAGGAACTGATGTTAACAAACTTGCTGTTGATGCGCTCATATGTAATTCACTGCGCAACTCTTCTAATAACGGCGATATTGAATTAATTGCCGGGCGCATATTTAACGCCGCTACAAAAAGAGCAATCGCCATTAGCATTGCTTTGTTCTTATTCATCCAATCCCCCCCCATCGATACAAAAGCATTCGGTATCACTATTCCATTATATGACAAAAATGTTTTTTTAACGTTATGATATGATTGCTTAATACAACGACTGCGTCTCCATTCAAAAAGGACGGTCACTGTAAACCCTTATTGTTACAGAATTTACATGACTGTCCTTTTCAGCTAATAATGGGTCGGACCTTTCTTATTCTTTCACAAATTCTTTTGTACTTCTGACTGTATCAATTGACCGAACGAGTTTTTCAATTTGTTCACGCTTTGGTTCTAAAAATGGCGGCAATGACAGCTTTTCTCCAAGTGTTTCATAAGGTTCATCTCCCATAAATCCTGGTCCGTCTGTGGCAAATTCAAATAAAATCCCCGGCGCCACTCGTGCATATAACGACTCAAAGAAGTGGCGGTTGACATAGCCTGATGTCGGGAATTCAAAACTTTTCATACGCTCAATCCATTCTTCTAGCACAGCGCGGTCCTCCACTCGAAATGCAACATGATGAACTGTACCAAAACCTTGTTGAGCCTGCGGAAGAACATCGTTATGCTCCACAATAACCTGCGCACCGTTTCCGCCTTCGCCAACTTCAAATAAGTGCAATGAGCCATCTTGATCTATTTCTTTAAATAACAACACTTTTTCCATCATTTCTTTAAAATAATCAAAGTTCGCAACACGAATAAACACAGGACCTAAACCAGTAATTGCATATTCTATCGGGATCGGTCCTTTTTCCCAAGGCGCACCTGAAGCAACGCCTTCATTAAATTCATCTGAAATCAGCTGGTGGTGCTGGTCATCGAAATCAGCGAAAGAAAGTGTCTTTTTGCCGAATCGTTCTTTCACTCCATCATGCTTTACTTCAAGACGATCAAAACGTTGTACCCAATAATCTAAAGCCGCATCGCTTGGTACACGGAAAGAAGTTTTAAAAATTTCATTTGTACCGTGAATACCTTTTGGAATGCCAGGGAAATCAAAAAACGTCATATCTGTTCCTGCACTTCCTTTGTCATCTGCAAAAAACAAATGATACGTCTGAATGTCATCTTGATTCACCGTTTTTTTTACTAAACGCATGCCTAGAACATAAGTGAAAAATTCATAATTTTTTTCGGCACTGCTTGTAATAGCTGTTACGTGATGAATTCCTTTTAATCCATTCATTTTAACTGCCTCCTATTAATTGAAAAGTTGTTTATAAAGCATCCCGCATTTTACTTTGTGCTTATTACAGAAGAGTCATCATTTTATTTTTAATTAAAGTATTTTTAATTCGAGATAAATATATCATAAATGAAAGATGATTGTCAATCATTACATATGCCTCAACTCTTAGTAAAAATATGTCGCCCTTTTTATTGACACAAGGATGTTCGTACATACCACCTTGTCCACCTATGCATATCCTGTCAGTAAGTAGAGAGTGATAGAGAGCTATACTTTCTACTTAATCATAATGAAAGCGAGCTGAACGCATATGTGTAAGAAAAAACATGAGAAATATTATAAGAAAGAGTACAAAAAAGATTGTAAAAAATCTTACAAAAAACATGACAAGAAATCTCATAAGAAACATGACAAAAAATGTCACAAAGAAGCATATTAATAGTATCCTTCTAAAAAACGCATCATACCTTGATAGCCAATCGTATTTATAAGCAAGGATAAAAAGGTTTCAATTTCGATTGAAGCCTTTTTATTTTAGTATTTAGTTTTGTAAACCTTTACATAACTGAATACAAACATTTAACGCATTCCCTCCTACATAACATGCCTTTCCGTACCAAATACCCAAGCATTTTGTTTATTCATGAATAACATAATATCGAATAACACCACAACTTGAAACTCCTTCTTACTCCAACAGCAGCCTATCTATTTAGGCTGCTGTTGGTCTTTTTCAGCATTGATTGTTTTAGCTATAAAATGATTCCTTATATTTACACCGCTAAACCACTTATGGTAATATAAGTGAAATTAAAATGCAATGAAGAGAAGAGTAGATAAATAGATTCTTTACAGAGAGCTCCGGAAGCTGCAAAGGAGCAAGAATCATTTATTGAACCAAGCCTCTGAGCATCACATCGGAACTAAGCACAAGGGATGGTGTGACAGCTGCTCCTGTTATCGAGCTAGGGTATAAGCATTCTTTTAATTGCTGTACCTGATAAGGTTAATATGGCAACATATTAACAAACTGGGGTGGTACCGCGTGATCAAGCAAATCTCGTCCCCAAGACATACGTCTTGGAGGTGGGATTTTTTTATTGGTTTAAAACGGTTTTAAGACGAAGCAAATAATGGTATCCAACAGGAGGCGGTTTGATGAACGGCAAAAAATTGATAAAGTCTTGGAAGTATCCTTCTATTCTTTTAATTGGAATTGGAATCGCCAATTTAGGTGAATGGATTTACTTTATTGCGCTGAATTTAATCATCCTTGAGATGACTGGCTCTCCACTCGGTGTAGCAGCACTTTATATCTTGAAACCTTTCGCTGCTATCTTTACAAATATATGGGCAGGAAGCTTAATTGACCGATTGAATAAACGTGTCTTAATGATTACCCTTAACTCATTTCGGGCTTTCTTTATTTTTATTTTGCCTTTTCTTCCTTCTCTATGGTCAATTTATCTAGTTGTTTTCATAATCAATATGGCAAGTTCGATGTATCGTCCCACATCGATGACGTATATAACGAAGCTAATTCCAGCTGAGCAACGGCAGCGGTTTAATTCGCTTCGAAGTTTAATTGACTCGGGAGGATTTCTACTGGGACCAGCCATTACAGGCATGCTCTTTCTTATCGTCACTCCTATGTTTGCGATTTTTATCAATGCAATTGCGTTAGGATTATCCGTTCTTATTACCTTTTTAATGCCTAACGTTGAAAAGCAAGCTTCTCGTCATTCAGCCGAGAATAGATTTTCTGTTGGGCTGGTAAAAAAAGATTGGTGCGTTGTGCTTCGTTTTAGCCGGGATCATCGTTACATTATGTTTGTTTACTTTTTATTCAGCTGCATGATGGTCATGGCAACTGCTATCGACTCACTTGAAGCAGCTTTTTCAAAAGAAGTGCTTCATTTGTCTAATAGCAATTATGGCTTTTTGGTCAGTATTGCAGGCGCGGGTATTATTGTTGGCTCCCTTATTAATAGCATTTTTACCAAATGGCTTTCTCCTTCAAAACTAATTGGCTTTGGCTCTTTATTTGTTTCTGTTGGTTATCTCATCTATGCCTTTTCTTCAACATTTTTTTCAGCTGCCATTGGTTTTTTTGTTCTTTCCTTTTCTCTTGCGTTTGCTAATACAGGATTTCAGACATTTTATCAAAACAACATACCGGCCGGCGTAATGGGGAGAGTTGGAAGTGTATATGAGTTGATTGAAGCGGTTTTAATCATGATCGCCACTGCTATTTTCGGCGCAGCCGCTCAGCTGATTTCCATTCAATTTGCTGTTATTTTAGGATCAGCAGCTATGTTCGCCCTAACTGTCATGCTATGTATAGGCAACTTACAGCCATCAAAAGCAAACTACTATGTAACAACCGATATAAAAGGATAAGGCATCCTTATTTAAGATTATTGGCTTCTTCGCTGATTTTTAATTACCATCTAAAGACCTCGTAGCAAGGTCTTTAGATATTTCCTTTTAATCAAGCTTCGCTTATAGGGTTGTTATTCCTGTTTATCATATCTATCGCGTTCTGCTTTGATGATTTTCAGTTCATGTTCGCCATCATTTTCAACAACATGCTTAAACATTGATAATTTGTTCGCCCAAAACTGTTCATAAAAAGAAAGCCACTGCTTTACTTCTATTAAAGGCTCTGGATGCAAACGATAAAGTTTTTCCCTTCCTACCTTTCGTGCATTGACTAATTCTGCCTCTGAAAGGATGTGAAGATGTTTAACAACAGCTGTACGGCTTATCGGAAAATGAGCGGTTATCTCTGAAATAGGCCGCTCCTTTTCAGAAAGTAACCGAAGCACCTCTCTGCGGGTTGGGTCAGCAATAGCTTGGAATACATCATGTTGTGCGGCTGACACTTATCCTTCAACAGCCTTTCGAAGTTTTTCACCAATAATTCCTACCCAGCCATTATTCATTCTGTCGCGAATAACCGAACTCTTCTCATTGGCCTTCGGAAGAATTGCATCAGGATGCTCCCAGCCGCTATGAATGAGCGTAAATTCAGTTTTATCATCCAGTTCCTTTAAAATAAACGAAACAACCCAGCCATCTTTATCCCATGCAAAAGAAAGCCGATGAGGTGCTTCAATTTCTAACACTTTACACGGAGATGGGCCAAATGGAGATTGCAAATAAAATTCATGACCTTCTTTTAATTCAAAATCATTGGGCATAAACCATGAAGCAATGCCTTCAGAAGTTGACACCTTCTCCCATACTTTTTGAATAGGCGCTTCAAAAACAACCGTTTGCTTAATATCTTGTACTTTGTTGTTGTGATGTGTTTTCATCATCTCTCTCCTTTTCTACCTGGAACTTTTTCAGACAAGTTCGATTATATAACACCTTTTGATTTCACTTTTACAATATAACACCTTTTGGTTATATGTCAATGTGAAAAATTTATTTGTTATACATAAGAAAACCAGCACTATCCTTTCATGAAGATGAACTCACTCCCCTTCTTTATTGTCTAGTTATCAAGACTTCAAAATGCATATTTTAAGAAGCTGCTGTATAAGTTTTAATTGCTCACTTATACAACAGCCCCCGTTGGTATTAATTATAGAAATCTTACTATTTCCTGCCTACTACCTTAATTCGTAATAATATCACCATCCTCATCGTCATCTGGATGATCATAATCTGATGAGTCTTTTTCAAGCAAAATTTCTTTCTTTTCTTCATTCCACTCTACTTTAAAACCAGCACCGTTTGCGACTGTTATGACAGGTAAGTATGATTTTTTATCTGGTTTGTATGTTTCTAAGTCCTCAGATTTAATAAGGCCTAACCCAAGCAGCAATTTGTCAGACTGAATATAGGGCTTGCCATCAATCAGTTTCATTTGATCAGCTGTATATGGATAAACAGCTCCATTGACTTTTAAAATAAATGGTCCCTTCTTCTCTTCTTTTATTTCTTTTGGTTCTTTTGATTTGTAGAAAAATCGGTCCACTCCTAAAACGGTTCCTTCTCGGGTATTATCTGCTCCACCGTACATCTTTCCAGTTTCATTGTCTAGAATGACAGCTTGTACATTTCCAATATGTTCTGGCTTTTCTTCAAATACATGTCCTTTTGCCATAAGTTCTAAGCGGGTATTTTGGTCGATTCCTGGTTCCCACCTAACTGTTGGATATCCTGCTGAATAAATACGGGGAGTTAGTATCGCTTCTTGAATTGGCATTTGATGATCAATAACGTTCATAATCGTTTCAGCTACAGACGCGATTATCGTCGGCCCTCCTGGAGAACCAATGGCCATAAATGGCTGTCCATCTTTTAATAAAAGCGTCGGGGACATACTACTTCTTGGGCGTTTCCCCGGTTCTACTTGGTTCACTCCGCCTGGAGCAGCATCAAAATCTGTCATTTCGTTGTTTAACATAAACCCATAACCCGGCACCATAATACCAGAGCCAAATACTTGCTCAATTGTTGTTGTGTACGAAACGAAATTTCCCCACTTATCAATAATCGAAAAATGAGTTGTTTGCCCAATTGGATTTTCTTCTTTCACTGTCGATTCTAAAGCAGGCTCCTTTCCTTCATACCTCCATGGATCTCCCTCTTTAATCTCGGCTGTTGCTCTATTTGAATTAATAAGCGCTCTTCTTTCTTTTATATACGTTTCATTTAACAGTCCTTTTTTAGGTACATCATAAAAATCTTCATCTGCCATATAGGCTGCTCGGTCAGCATAAGCTAAATGCATAGCTTCAGTTAGATAGTGAAAATACTCGGGTGAATTCGCACCCATTTTCTTCACATCATACCCTTCCATTAACTTTAAAATTTGCAATACCGTTAATCCGCCTGAGCTTGGGGGTGCTGCACTTACGACTTCATAGCCTCGATACGTTGATTTAACTGGTTCTCTTTCTTTTACAACATAATTTTCAAGGTCTTCTGCCGTCATCGTTCCGCCTTGTTTTTGCACCTCTTTAATCATCGATTCACCAATTTCCCCTGTGTAAAAGGCTTCCGATCCTTGTTTTTGAATGAGCTTAAATGTTTTAGCAAGATCAGTTTGAACTAACGTATCACCTTTTTTGAGCGGTTGACCTTTTAGCAAGAACACACTTGCTGCTGCTTCATTGTTTTGAAGCTTCTGTTTGTTTTCATCTATGTATTTAGCCATTGACCAGTTAACCTTAATCCCTTTATCAGCTTGCTTAATTGCTGGATTAATAACCTCGGCTAATTCCATCGTTCCATATTTCTCAAGAGCTGTTTCAACACCCTTTAATGTTCCTGGTACACCGACTGCTTTACCTGTTGTATGACGCTTACTGAACGGAATCGGTTTTCCTTTTTCATCTAAAAACAGCTCTGGATTTACATTCTTTGGGGCTATTTCACGACTATCGATCATCGTAATTTTATCTTCCGCTTTGTTGTAAATCATCATAAAACCACCGCCGCCAATTCCAGACATCATCGGTTCAACTACATTTAAGGATAATTGAATCGCGGCTGCTGCATCCACTGCATTCCCGCCTTCTTCTAATATCTTTTTCCCTACTTCAGCAGCCAGTGGATGAGAAACAGAAACAATCCCTTTTGTTGCTCCTTTTTTCATCGATTGATCTACACCAGGAACACTCGCAGCCGCTGATGTAACTGTAAAACCAAACATAAAAACAACGAGAATCAAACTTTTGAGATATTTCATACGTACACTCTCCATCTCCGATTTTTGATCGCATCGTTTCATCGAGAAACTATACAATTCAACAGCTCTACTTCTTTCTAAACATCATTTTACTTTTTTTATAAAGCGATTGCTATATCAGTTATTCATAATAGATTAAAAATTCCGATAGTTCAATATTCAAACTGTATAATCCTACCATCTTCCTAATCATTCAATACTTGTTTCTGAGGTATCTGTCATGGTAGAACCTCTAATTTAACTATGTTGCTGGTCTTCTCTAGCACCCTTGCTGTCTCATTAGTTAACTTTTCAAATCTATTTTTTCATACCGATTCAAAATCTCTTAAAATAAAAAAAGCTAGCTTTGCGCTAGCTTTTTCATTGAACGTAGACAGCCAATTTCAACATAATCTATTCAAAATTCGTCACCTAAAACCTAGATAGGTTTTCTTTACTTATTATCAGCCGCCGTAGCCGCCCCAGCAAGAAGCACCAATGATAATTAATAAGATAAAGAGAACAACGATTAAAGCAAAACCACCGCCGTAGCCACCACCATAGCCGCCGCCGTAGCCACAACAGCCGCCGTAGCCTCCGTAGAATCCCATATTGTTTCACCCCCCATGTACTTATATCTTCATAATATGCAGAAAAAATGAAAGTGCTCGCCTATAATTAACAGAACGAAGATTAAGTTTGGCACCTAAAGAAAAACTCTTTTCATAACAGAAAAGAGTTTTTAAGCATTTGCTACGTTGTTTTGATCAGCAATATCTGGATCTAACGTATTTGTACCGGAAATGCCCGAATTGGTGTTAATAAAATTTCCTGTATTTACAGAACCAGCCCCCGTTGCTAACTTGGAAGCATCTTTTGGCGAAACATAAAACGTATCCCCAAATGTCACAATTCCCCCACCGATATTTGCAATACAGACAGGCCCAATTAATGCTGGCATAACATCCACCCTCTTTTACTATGATATTAGTTTAGTATATGAACCCAATGTAAGAGTGGTTATTGTTTTTTTCAGCCCTCTTATTTCTGAAATTCCATTTAAATTGATAATAAACAGATGAAATCAGCTTTATTCTTAATTGACTGTTTGTGCCTCTTATAATGTTTTTACTAATATACTAGCAATAATGACAGACCCTACTGTTACGGAAACAAATCCACCAATAAGCATTGATGGCAATATTTCATTTAGGATTTTTTCTTCTTCATCTTTTGTTCTTCCAATACTGCGGCTAACTTCTTGACAAATAAGATAGTCTCCAGGAAAGCCATACATCGCCGTTAATACTACTGAAATCCCCTTGTAAGGATCCCATTTAAAAAGTTTTGATCCTATAAATCCGCCTAGCACTAACCCGATTGTCCCGACAATGATAATCATAGCCGCTGCCGGCAAAACACTCATAATACTTTCCAAAGTTATAGCCGCCATGGAATTCAGAACGATAAATACCAGCCCTGCCATCGCTATGCTAAATCCATTTGCTTTTTCTAATACCCTATGTGGATAAACACCGATATACGAACCGAAAATCCCGATAAATAATCCAAATAGGCTGTAGCTAATCCCAGTAATGTTTTCTAACCCAACTGCTAAAGCACCACCAATAAATATTAAGAACAGGAGAATAAAACTGCTTTGCATATACTTTTCCGGCAAAAGAAGCCTTTTGAGCGCCGCTTCTTTTAAGGTCTCGGATTTGGGCACTTCAGCTTCTGCGGCAGCTGCTGCAACGTATGTACCTCCGTCCATTGAACGGCGGAGATTAAGGGAATGTTTGCGCAGCAGCAGAGACGTTAATGGCATACCAACAATTCCTTGAAGAGAAAGAACAATGATTGGAATAGCCATTAAGGATACCAGCCCGGCTTCTTGAAGTGCTTGGGACGTTACCAAGTATGCAATCAAACCGCCTGTTAGAGGGCCAGCACCAGCTACTGCTGTATCATATCCAAAGAATAGCGGCACGATTAAAAGCATTAAGATGACCGAAAAAGCAAGTCCTATTAACGTTATAAGAACCGCTTGATGTTGGCTTTTCATCACCTTCATCGGAATCAAAGTTCCCATGTGCACAAGAAGTGCTGGCTGTAATACTGCACCGACGACCGCAAATGTTGAGGCTTCAATGATAGTAGCTGGGATAATCTCCAGATGAAAAAGTATAAATATACCAATCATGACAACAAGCAGTGTCGGAACTTTTGCCCGAGTTGCTATGGAAACTACTTCACCAACTGAAATAATAGCTAATATAATTAAGGTTGCGACTACTGGTTCCATCACGAACTACCTACCTTTTCTGTAAGAGTTACTATTAAAATAGTATTTGCTTAAACATGGCTATTCAGTTTAAATGGAGCATGAACAAGAAGTTTCACTCCATGCTCAAGGGCTTCTTCATCAATTGTAAAACGCGGATGATGATGGGGATAAACAATCCCTTCTTTTTCATTTCCAGCAGTCACTAATAGGAAGCAGCCTGGAACCACTTTTGAAAATGCAGAAAAATCTTCACTCCCCATCATCTTACCGGGCTCTAGTTTACTAATAAATTCTTGACCGAATACATCTTCAATCATTTCTTCAAGTTTCTGTGTCAAACGGTGGTCGTTCACTACTGAATCGTATCCAAACTCATATTCAAAGTCATAAGAGGCTCCGTGTGCTTCAGTTATTCCTTTAATAATTCTCTCCATTAAAGCTGGGATCTCTTTTCTGATTTCTTGCTCAAAGCTTCGTACCGTTCCACTTAGCTTTACAGTTTGCGGGATAATATTTCGAGCAGATCCACCATGTATTTGCGTAACAGAGATTACGACCTTTTCACGGGTTGCAATATTTCGTGAGACGATGTGCTGAAGATTGTTGACGACTTGAGCACTAATTGTGACAGGATCGATTGCGGTATTAGGCTGAGAAGAATGACCCCCTTTTCCACGAATCGCAATATCAAATACATCGCAATTTGCTGAGACCGGGCCATAGCCTACACCTATTTTTCCAGTTTCAAACGGTGAAGCTAGATGAAGGCCAATTACTTGATCAACCCCCTCTAGTACTCCAGCATTCACCATTTCTACCGCTCCTCCAGGTGGCAATTCTTCGGCATGCTGAAAAATAAACCGCACTTCACCTTGCAGTTGATCCTTTAATTGTGAAAGAACTTTTGCAGCACCTAATAACATCGCCGTATGCCCGTCATGTCCGCAGGCATGCATTACCCCAGGATTTTTAGATACAAAATCAAAGTCATTTTCTTCTTTAATCGGGAGTGCGTCCATATCTGCTCGCATAGCAAGAACCCTTCCAGGCTGCTTACCAACTAAGCGGGCAACTACACTAGTTCTCGTTAGTCTTGTTACCTCTAAATCTTCAAAGCTTTTAAGTGTTTCATAGACAAATTGGGATGTGTCTTCTTCTTGAAATGATAATTCGGGATGTTGATGGAGGTATCTTCTCCAGTTAATGACCGTGCTTTTCACATCTTTTATTAATTCTGCTACCTTTACTGTTTCAATCATCACCTAATCCCCTTTCTTTTTTCTTTGTCCTAACTCTTCAATGATTTCTAGTACTCTAGAATTTTTTTTTGCAGGCTCACTAAAATGCGCACCCCGTCTTGCAGAGCCTCTTCATCAATATCAAAGCGCGGATGATGATGCGGATAAACGATCATCTTCTCTTCATTGCCAGCCCCCACTGGAATAAAGCAGCCAGGTACTCGTTTTAAATAGGCAGAAAAATCTTCTCCGCCCATCACTCCTTCTCCATATACAACACATTCACTGCCAAACTCTTGAACGATTGATTCTTCAACTCGTTTCGTCAGCTCTAAATCGTTCACTACAGAGTCATAGCCATAATGATATTGAAATTCATATGAACCGCCATGAGCTTCTGTTACCCCCTTTGCTATTCGTTCAATTAAAGAAACAGCCTGTTCTCTAACTTTGGGACAGAAGGACCTTACAGAACCACCAATCTGAACAGATTCTGGAATCACATTTTTAGCAGTGCCTGCTTGTAATGTTGTTGTCGAAATGACTAATTTTTCTGAGGGATCTAAATTTCTGGAAACAATCTGCTGAAGGTTATTAATAACTTGAGCGCTGATTAAAACAGGATCAATCGAATTCTCAGGTTGAGATGAGTGACCACCCTTGCCGATTATTTTTAAATCAAATGTATCTGAATTAGAAGTAAGAGGACCATACACAATACCGATTTTCCCTTTAGGGAGTGGCGACATAAGATGTAGACCAATAATATAATCGAGATCGTCAACAACGCCTTTTTCGACTAATTCCTGTGCACCTCCTGGCGGCAATTCTTCAGCATGTTGGAAAATAAACCTTATCTCTCCTTTGATTTCATCTTTCATTTGGCTAAGAACCTTTGCAGCACCAAGAAGCATTGCAGTATGTCCATCATGTCCACAAGCATGCATAACACCAGGAGAAGCTGATGCAAACTCAAGATTCGTTTCTTCATGAATCGGAAGAGCATCCATATCTGCACGCAATCCTAAAATTTTCCCTGGATTTTTTCCAACAAGACTTGCAACAACACTTGTTTTAGTCGGACGTGTAACATTTAGTTCGCCAAAAGACATTAGCTGATCGAACACAAATTGAGATGTGTTTTCTTCTTTAAAAGACAGCTCAGGATTTCGATGAAAATATCTTCTCCATTCCTTGACTTGGTCCTGAACTTCTTTTATTAATTGACTTTCAACACGAATGTTTTGCATATCAGGATTCCTCCTTTTTTGTTCTGAATCATTTAATTTTTCAGAAAATTATTCGTGGAATAATCATAGCACTACTCTCTAACCAAACAGTAATAAATATTTTTTATACCCTCATGACCCTAATATACTAGTAAACAAATCGGATATAAATACTTTTTATAGGATAGGAATTGACATAAAAAAAGTGATTGAGTGTCCCTTTAAATTAAGGTAAGGTAATATAAAACAAGATAGCAAAGGGATGGGGTTTACTATGAACTTAGAAGGGTTAGAATCTTTTTTAACTGTTGTGTATACAAAAAGCATCTCAAAAGCTGCGGTCAGCCTGCATGTTACTCAGCCCACCTTAAGCACAAGGCTGCGGAAATTAGAAGAAGGGTTAGGATTTAAGCTGCTAGAAAGAAGCTGGGAAGGTGTCAGATTATCAAAAGAAGGATATTATTTTTTGCCTTATGCCATCCAATTGCTCCGAGAATTGAGCAATGCATCCACCGTTTTAACCGACTTTAATGTGATTGAAACCGAAATGTTCTTTAAAGAAGTGACTAATCATAAGAAAGATTTTCGGATTGGCATTAACTCTTGGTTAGCACCTCTATTCACGCAAACAATCATCTCTGTACTTGACAACCATTTTCCTAACTTAGAGTATAAATTTGTGACAAGGCCTACGAATACACTAAAAGATTTAATTCAATACGATGGCATTCACTTAGGGATTTATTATGAAAATGAGAAAAAAACAAGTTTTTTTCACCGTTCATTAATAGAAGATGAAATGGCCTTGATCTGTTCTGATGAAGATATTGAAATTATTCAAAATAATATTGATCATTTAAAAAAATTAAACAAACCGTTTCTGCTTTTTGACAACCCGCTTTTAGCTAATAATACAAATTGGGTGCACTACACTTTAAGCAGATTAAATATTAGCAGGTTTCAAGTTGTCGATAATTTTAATGTAATGACTACTTATATTGCCTCAAGAAAAGGCTACACGATTTTACCTAAATCAAGCTTATATCAGCTTCCGAACTTAGCGTCTGTTCCAATAAAAATTATTTTGCTAGGCAAACAATTTCCAAGTGTAGGGATACACATCGGATATAATGAAATCGCTTCATTTATTAAACAAATAAAAGTCATCGAAACTGAGCTATCGACTTCCTTTACCCGAGACTATGTATGTTAAGTAGATCGAGCCAAAGACAAAGAACTCGTATCATTACTTCTTATTCTTGTGAATCAAACCTCTCGTATCAAAAACAAAATCCCTTGGGCGCCAAGGGATTTACTCATTTCTGAATTTAGCATTTATGCAGGAGTTTATCCATCCTTTACCGCTTAATCCCGGATGATTCCATGACTTGTTCCTGCCAACACTTCTTTTCCTTTCTGGTTTCGGTAAACCGAACGAATCTCTACCTTTTTAACCACTTCCATCTGCTCTACTTTCGTTAACGTTAATTCACACGTAATCGTATCTCCTGTAAAAACCGGGCGAACAAACTCACTGACCAATTCCCTTGCAATATAATTTAAACCTCCGCCGATTTTCGTTCCAATACTTGCTGTTAACAAGCCGTGAACCATTAGGCGCCCGTCTTCGTCCCTTTCCATATGATGCCTTCCCTTGTCACCTGTTAATTCTGCAAATTGTAAAACCTCTTCCTCATTAAATGTTTTAGACCAAGTCAGCACATCTCCCGCTTTTAATGTCATCATACCCCTCCGTCAATTCTTAATTTTCTAATTCATCAAGCTTACTATATCACAAAATCCAATAAAATGAATAATCATTCATTCCACTTTTCGGCTAAACGGAACTGCATTCTTCCTTGCAACATATACCCCATACAGACATAGAGCCGTCACTATGTAACCCGCTCCGCCAATAAAGCCTAATGTTCGATTGCTGACGACCTCTAACATGAATCCAGCAGCAAACATTGAGATGCCAATCAATGTATTAGAAATCGTTGTGAGTAACCCAAATGTAAACCCTTGGATATGACGCGGTGTTTCTTTCATAATGATTGAATCAAAACATGTATTGCAAATCCCTGATGAAAATGAGATAAGGATATACATCATAAAGGCGCTAACCGCATAGTGAACATGGCTTAAGATTATCAACAAGATCCCTTCTGCTACAATGGCAATAAACCCGATTAGCAAGAGGTGCTGCTGCAAGCGCTCTGCAGCAATAAAGCTTAACATAAGCCCTATTCCGAGTCCTCCATAAAAAAGGCCGATTCCTATGTCCCCGAGCTGAAATTCTTGAACGGCATACACGCTGACCAAGACATTATCGATGCCATTAAAAAGCGGAAACAGAAATTCCAGCAAAACCGCAATGCAAAAGGAGCTGGATACAGTCATAACACTTTTTATAAGATGCAGTGAACGCCAAAGAGAAAGCTGCTTCGCTTCTTTGTTTCTATTGGATTCATCATAGCTTTGATTAGTAAATGAAAGGGGCAAAACAATCATAGCCGCTGCTAAAAAAGACAGCCCGTTAATCCAAAATGTCATGTCTGCACCAAAGAAAAAGGTCACAATTCCGCCGGATAAAGAACCGCCAATTAACACAATGCCAAGCAGTACCTGCTCTAAGCTATTTACTTTAATAATGTTTTCTTCTCTTACTAAAAGAGGAATGAATGACTTTCGGGCAGGAGCGTAAATCGCTTCCCCTGCCGCTAATGCAAATGTACTCAAATAGACAAGCCAAAGCATCGATTCATCATTCACCCATGCGAACGATACTGCAAACAAAATCCTTGATAAGTCAGTGATAATCAAAATCTTTTTTCTTGAAAAGCGATCAGCTAAAAACCCTCCTAAAGGACCAACTACTAAAAATGGAAGCACTCGGATCGCTAGCACAGCACCAACAGCCAAGCCTGATTCTGTAAAACGAAGCAGCAAAGCCAATAAAGCAACTTGACTAAAACGATCTCCTACTCCATTTACAACCCCTGCCATAAAAAGTCTGAAATACCTTTTCTCTTGCCGAAGCAAGCGGATAGCGGCAGTCATAGCATCACCTCCTTTTCATCCATAACTAATTAGATATACATCTAATTAGTTTAGCAAAAAAATAATACAAATCTTCAATTAATGTTTTTCGGGCAGCTATCGTTCCGCAGCGTTTTTACATTGGCGTTTTGCTGCCCGATGAATGTGGATAAATCGTTGTTACAAATTTAAAACCCAAAGCTCCGGAGGATTCATTTCATACTGATTATGCTCCCGATACATGAAATGATTCATAATTAACTCTCTTCTTAGTGTGGCATAATCTTCATGAAATTGTTTTAAATATTCATTAATGTCTTTTTCATCATAAGTAACCCCTACTTTTAATCCTCTTATGATTTGTTCAAGTACAATTATTTTTTTCTTTCGCTGCGCAGGTAGTTGTTTTAGCTTCCCATCAGCTGTAAAGAAATTTTTGATTACTTGAAGACGTTCAGATTCAGTTGCTTTCAGCTCTTCATGTTTTGTCTGTTCAGCAGCGATGGTTAAAATAGCAAGCGCACTCGCTTCTAGATTCTTTGCATTTAATGAAAAATAAATTGTATTCTTTTCGCGTCTTTCTCTAATTAAACCAATATCACGAAGCTTCGCCATATGATGAGTAATTGTCGGCGGCTTTAGACCAAGCTTTCCAGCAATTGCTTGCCCATGCATCGGTCCGAGGCGTAAAAGCGCCAAAATTCGAATCCTCGTTGGATCACCTAACGTTTTATAAAAATTCACCAGTCGGCTTAACTGCATAGCCACCACTCCAATTCGATATATATCTAATTAGATTATAATCTAATTATTTCAATCAAACAATCTTTTTCAAGCGACTTTAATCATAAAAGCTAAACCTATTGAAGATGCTACCTAACAGCTATAAAAAAGGACCAAGAAGTGTGACTACTTCTTGGTCTTATGAATGGGTAAAAAGTTTTTTAGTGTTATAGTTTAGCTTTAAAACTTTCGATAACCGTGCACCATTTTGCTGGATCAGATGTAATCGACTGTCTAAAATGGCTGTACATTGCTTGTTGCTTCGCTTCAAAATCAGGGGCGTCAGCTGGAGGCAAATCCGCGCGTAATGCCATGACATACTCTTGAACTTCTGGTGACCGAGGTCCCCAAACAGCAGCTTCATTCCCTTCTTGATCAATAAAAATAAAGATGGGAATGGCTCGAGCAGTGCCATTCGTTAAATATTGATCCATTAGCTCTAAGTTGTCATCTCGGATTAAAAAGCGCAAGTCTATATTGCTTGCTTCTGCGATTCGCTGAAACACTGGAACGTTCAGTGCTGCATCTCCGCACCAATCAGCAGTTAAGACAATGCCCCGCCAATTTCTTTTAGCCAGCTCGTTCCATGCTTTTTCATCTTCTGCTGTAAACTTTAGCTCGTCATACACTTGCGTTAATTCTTTTTGATTTACCTTCATGCTATTACGGTATGCTGTAAACGTCATTCCTTTATTGTACCAATCGTTTAATGTCATTGTGTCATCTCCTGCTCTGTTACATATTAGTTATTGTTTATCATGTTTTCTAACACCTTGTTTTCAAATCTTTCCGGTACCTTTTTCTTCTTGAATGCACATTTCCTCCATTTCATCTAACCTTATTTCATTATGAAAGTCAAAAAATTGCTGCTTATTCTGAAATAGGCTCCCAATAAATTCACAAAGAAAGCAAATCTAAAGAAAAAACGTTAAAAAGGTATAGAACAAAGACCGTTTATTCGTTAATATTAAATTGATGTAAAATTCCTATTGGAAAGTTCGGTGCAGGTATGGATATTATCACAAGGGATTTGCTTATCAATTTTTTGCTGATTCTTCTTCCTTTATTTTTAGTACAAATGTTTTATTTGTTAAAGTATGCATATCGGTTTGGAGAATTAAAAGAGTGGATGACTGCGGTTTTTCCTTCGATTTCAATTGTTCTATGCATGATCTTCCCTATCGACTTAGATGAGAATTTTGTCTGGGATCTTCGCGGAATTCCTTTTATTCTAGGAGCCTTGTACGGGGGATATAAACTGGGGATTCCATTGTTAGCTCTGATTTTAACAATCCGCTTTATCATGGGTGGAGTAGGCTTTTATGCAGTACTTGTTGCTTTTCCTTTATTAGCCGCTTTAGTATTACTTTTATCGAAGTATTATTTAAAAGCGCCATTAAAACAAAAAATCCTTATTAGTAGTTCACTAGTGACTGTTTTAACATTAATGATCACGTTTATGGGCGAATGTATCTTTTTCCTTCAAATAGACACAAAGATGTGGATAAAATATATCTTTATTCATATTAGCGGGATTATCGTTGCTACTGTTCTTTGGGAAGTCATCAGAACAAACTTTGAAGTATTGCAGAAGTTAATGAAGGCGGAGAAATTAGAAATGGTTAGCCACCTTGCAGCGAGCATCTCACACGAAGTTCGGAATCCGCTTACTGTAAGCAGAGGATTTATGCAAATGCTCGCTGAGGACGTCAACATGACCTCGCAAACTAGAAAAGATTATGCACAGATTGCGGTAAAAGAATTGGACCGTGCATCTGAAGTGATTAATGATTATTTAACATTTGCAAAGCCTTCTACTGACAATAAAGAAACATTATCTGTTTTTGATGAGATTCATCATACAGTTAATGTTATAACACCCTTAGCTAATATGAATGGTGTATATATAAAGTTATCTTTACTTAATGGAGACTTTTATGTATCAGGTGAAAGAAAGAAATTTCAGCAATGTTTAGTTAATATTGTGAAAAATGGAATTGAGTCAATGCCGAGCGGCGGAGAGCTGGAGATTGAGCTGCGCAAGACTGCTTCTGCGATTCAAATTGATATTCGCGATCAAGGAAAAGGGATGACACAAGAGCAAATACACCGATTAGGTGAGCCTTATTATACAACAAAAGAAAAAGGGACAGGCCTTGGTATGATGGTTTCATTTAGCATTATAAGCGGGATGAATGGAAAAATCAGCGTGACAAGCGAGCTTGAAAAAGGCACTTGTTTTTCGATTACCCTTCCTATACATACTTAAAAAATTCAATTTCTCTTTAGGTCAAAAAAGATGGTTCTGCATGAAGCAGAGCCATCTTTTTTAATCCTCATTTCAAATTCTGCATGAACATATACATCTTACTTCTCTAACGCCTGCTTCAAACTGCCTAACGTTCGAATACCATTGAAATCAAGTCCTAGGCCCACTGCAGCTTGGACAATTTCTGGACGCAGCCCTGTGAATGTTGGAGTTACGCCGATTAATTGAAGCGCTTTGGCAACTTGAAATAATTCATGAGCGACCATCGTATCCACAATCGGCACACCCGATAAATCGATAATTAATTCAGAATTCCCCAGTTCAATGCATTTTTTCAAGCTGTTTTCGATTAAAACCTTCGCTCTATGTGTATCTAAGTCGCCTACTAAAGGTAGAACCGCGGTCTTATCTGATAGTAAAACAACAGGAGTTGATACTTCTAGCAGTGATTCTTGTGCTAAACGAATTGTATTTTTATGATATTCTGCAAAAGCTACGCTAAACACATGAGCGATATGGTCTAAGATTGGACCAATAATACGCGTGGCTGTTAAAATCGATTCTCTAGATATTTTCTCTTCGTTAAAGTTTGCCTCAATCAAATCCCAAATAACCTTGCGGTAGAGCCTAATAGCAACCAAAAGTTCATCAATCGCTACTCCATGCTCAACCGCTCCTTCACTGATCAGTTTTGACCATTTTGTAATTTCATTCCATACAGCTTCTGTTTGAACAGAAACGAGAGCTTTGCCAATTAATTCAATAATCTCGGCTCGCCATTGTACAATTTGAGTACCTATAAGGTTGCTTCCATTAAGAAACTCCTTATACCGTTCATCTAGTTGTTCATTTATTTGTGTTGACAGTTTCAATTTATGCTGAATAATTAATTGACCTAAAAATTTTACCCCTTCCAAATTAATTCTCCTTTTTTTTCATTTAAGACGACTAGTATCAACAAAGGTGATTATTGATTACATTATATATGGATATTTAACCATTATTCTACAAAAAAAAGCAATTTGATAAATAAATTGTGTTTATTTCCAGCCCGAAGATTAGCACTAATCAACCTAACCCCTCCCGTCAGAATGATCTTCTATAAGATTTGCTTATGTTTTTTGCAATTAATTTGTTATTTTCTTGGAAATTTATTATCAGTAAAATGAAAGTGTAGCGCTGACTTTCATTTCAGGGGGGATTTGATGCTGTTTTCCTTTAAAGCCATTGACCATATTCAATTAGCAGCTCCACCAGGATCCGAGGAAGAAGCAAGAAAGTTTTTTACAAACATACTAGGGTTTAAGGAGCTAGAAAAACCAAACGAACTCAAAGAGCGAGGAGGTGTCTGGTTTGGGTTTGGCAATTACCAAGTGCATATCGGCATTGAGCATTCATTTTCTCCAGCCAAAAAAGCACATCCCGCTTTTGAAGTCGAAAATATCCATGCATTAAAAGAACATCTGCGAAAACATCATGTAGATTTTACTGAAGACACAAACCTTCCAGGTGCAGAAAGGCTTTACATGGCTGATCCGTTTGGCAACCGCATCGAAATACTAGAATGGAACTAGCCAGCTGAATCGTGATTGACTATTACATCAGACTGCCTAGAGCACCATTCAAACTGAATCGAGCGCCTGTTTTAAGTCCTGCCAAATATCTTCCCACGACTCAAGCCCGACGGATAGGCGCAGTAATTCATTTGAAATCCCCATCTCTTTTCTAACTTTTTCAGGAACAGCACCATGGGTCATTGAAGCAGGATGTTGAATGAGTGTTTCCGCATCACCAAGACTTACCGCAATTGAAATTAATTTAAGCTGGTTAACTGCTTTCACTGTTTGTTCATAGTTTCCGTTTAGCTCGAATGAAAGAAGGCCTCCGCCTTTTTTCATTTGTTTCTTCATTAATTCATAGTCCGGGTGGTCTCGATCACCAGGATAATATACTGCTTTAACCTTTGGATGCTCCTTCAATTGAGCAGCAATTTTCTCCGCATTTTCACAATGGCGGTCCATTCTTACAGCTAATGTTTTAAGCCCCCTTACCAACAGCCAAGCATCAAACGGAGCAATCACTCCGCCAATATCTTTTTGAACGGTTTTCTTTAACTGCCCCACTAGCTCCTGATCTCCAGCAATAAGACCAGCTACAACATCACCATGCCCTCCGATAAACTTTGTCGCACTATGAATGACAAGATCACAACCGAGCTGTAACGGTTGTTGTAAGTAAGGTGTTGAAAATGTATTATCAACAACAACGATAATCCCTTTTTCTTTTGCAACCGATACGACCAGTTCTAAATTAACTAATGTCATTGTCGGATTAATTGGTGTCTCGATATAGATGCAAGCTGTATTTTCATTAATATGAGAAAGAATCGCTTCTTTAGTGGCAAGGTCTGAGAAGGAATGGTCGATGTTATATTTTTCTTTTAGTATTTGTAACAATCCAAATGTACAGCCATATACCCCTTTTGAGCATAAAATATGATCACCATATTTTGTTAACCCAATTAACACAGCAGATACAGCTGCCATACCAGAGCCAAATGCAAGCGCAGCTTCTCCTGCTTCTAATTGTGCAATTCGCTCTTCTAAAATTGTTACAGTTGGATTTGATAACCGGGAATATACATAACCGCCTTCTGCACCTGCAAAGCGGTTCGCTCCTTGTTCTAGTGACGAAAATGTAAAAGTAGACGTTTGATAAATAGGCGGAGCTAAACTGTCCAAATGTTTTGTTGAATCGTATCCAGAATGAATCGCTTTCGTTTCAAATTTGTATTTACTCTCTTTTTTCATTGTTCTCCTCCTTCTTCCTTTTTGGCATTTTGAACTCCTGCAACAAAATGAAAACGCTTTCTTTTGTTATCATATTAGTTCCTGGTCTTTTTCGTCACACCCTGTTAAGAAAGAAAACAGCCAGTTTTCAAAAGCCTCATTTCTTTTCTTTTCAAATATTTATGTTATAATTTGTTGTATACTAATAAAGACGAGATGCCGTTAACATCTCGCCTGTGCAGCTATCGCCGCAAGGTGGTCGGTTGCTTCTAAAACTAATTCTTTTTAGAAAACCTCCCTGTCTTGGCGGACTTATTAAGGGTGGTTTTCTTTTTGATTTTTTTACGTGGAATTAAGCTGAACAAGTAAACAACTGTCGATGTGGCAATTGCTTTTGCTACTTCCACTAAAATCTCTTTAAGAATTTCTATCCGATCACCCCCCTTCTCTATTAAATAGAGAAAGGAACAGGCAACCTCCCACCCTGCTAGCCGCACAAAAGAATTATATCATAAATACACAAAATTTGGTTGACTAAAAGCCGGTTCATTAAAGATCCCTGCTTTGCGTAACAGCTTTAAAATCTCCTTTGATACAGCCTCTCTCTTTTTTATAACCGCTTAATCTTTTCCGCTGTTTTTTTTCATTGACTATTATGTATTGCTTTGACACTAATTTCATTCCAAGCTTTACACTAACGCTTCCCGCACTAAGGCTCTTATTCCGCCCTTAAGAGTGCGATAAAAAAGCAATCAGAATAAATGATCGGTTTTAAGGGGAATGTAAAATTGAGAAAAGCAGAAAATGAGTAAAGTTGCGCTTTTTAATAAAACAGATTAACTGTAACTTCGATAGTTGATATTAATTGATTTTGGAGTGAGAAAAGATATGCCATCTGTCAAAATTGACCTCAATAATTATCTGCATTACGAAGAATACGGTCAGGGAATTCCCGTTATATTTATTCATCCGCCGGGAATGGGCAGTAAAGTATTCTATTACCAACAGCGTTTGTCTACTCATATGAGAGTCATCTTGCCAGATCTAAGCGGTCATGGAGAGAGCAAGAAAGTGGAGCAGCAAGTATCGATTTCTTATTATGCCGATGAAATATTGCGTTTTATGGATGCTTTACATCTGCCTAAAGCCGTTATCTGCGGCTATTCTGCCGGCTGCCTAATTGCTCAGCACATCGGCATTTGTCAGCCAAATAGGATTGAAGCCCTTATTTTGTCCGGATCGTACCCTTTTGTAAATGATATGTTTGGCCAATCACTGCATAATATGGGAATATACATGGTTAAAGAACATGTAAACATCTTAGCAAGAGTTATCGCTAGAAGTCACACGAAAGATAAAGCATTAAGAAAGAAGCTTTTTAACCACATGAAAAAAGCGGATCAAGAAGTATGGGAGAAATATTATCTCGATTCATTAACGTATAATTGTTTTGACCAATTAAATTGTTTAACAATGCCTTTATTGCTTATGTACGGCAAAAGAGGCGACTGGACGAATCACTACGTAAAATATTACAAGAATAACTGTAAGAACGCCCAGTTCTTTTTATTTAAAGGTCATGGCCATCAATTACCTACAAAAGAATGGGAAATTTTCAACGAATTAATTACAGGTTTTGTATTAACTAACGCCCAGCTTCAATCAGCAGAAACTTCTTCCTCCCCCACTGACTGTTAGTTGAGGTTCACTGAATTTACAGACTGCACAGTCAGTGTTTTTTGTTCGTATTCTCATAATCAGGATTTTACAGGCAGTAGAAGGGACAGCCGCAATTGACTGTCCCTCTATTGCCTATTATAAGACTTCCAGCACTAAGGCTGCGTTCAGAACATGAACCCGTTGTTTCTTCTTTTGCCTTCATTCCCTCCGCTGTAAAAAGGAGATTATTTCATCATCATCTGCTTCACTAATTCTCGGTTTCTCTTTTTAAACACTTCGTTATGGGAAGAAACCATCCCTGCTTTATTCGCATCAGGCTGAATAAATAATTTTGCCCTATTCACCGCATTTGCAGCATCTTGGAAAGCACCCGCGATTAAATTGACTTTTCCTTCATGCTTTAAAATATCTCCGGCAGCATAAAGCCCCTCCATCGACGATTCGCTCGCTGCGTTGCCTGCAATGTAATAATTATCAATGGTTTCAATCTTCAATTCACTGTTTTTAAGCAAGGTTGTATCCCGTTCATATCCGTGATTAATAATGACTTCATCGATTGGCAAATAAGAGACTTCTCCTGTGATATGATTTGTCAGCTCAACCTGTTCAATTGTTTCATGATCAGCACCTGCTTGCAATTTAGTAATTGATGTATTCAAGAAGCAAACAGCAGAACTGTTCATTAACTGTGTAACTTGTGCTTCATGACCTGCTAGAGCATCTTTTCGATAGGTTAAATAAACCTGCTTGGCAATCGGCGCTAATTCATTTGCCCAGTCTATCGCAGAATTTCCTCCTCCTGAAATGATTACAGTTTTATCTTTGAAGCGCTTTAAAGACTTCACTGTGTAATTTAAATTAGAGACTTCAAACCTTTCTGCCCCTTCTATTTCAAGTTTTTGCGGATTCAATATCCCGCCTCCGACAGCAACAATAACTGTTTTTGAGAAATGCCTTTGCCCAGAAGAGCCTTGCAGGACAAAAATTCCAGCTTCATTACGGGTAATCGATTCTACCTTTTCATTCAACACAACGGTTGGGTCAAACGTTAATCCTTGCTCGACCAGCTGTTCAATTAATTTTGCTCCTGAAATTGGGGTTAGCCCGCCAACGTCCCAAATCATCTTTTCTGGATAAACATGGACTTTTCCGCCTAATCGCGGCTGATATTCAATCAGCTTTGTTTTCATTTCTCGAAGTCCGCTATAAAAAGCTGAGTAAAGTCCGGCTGGACCTCCTCCAATCACTGTTACATCAAATATTTCTTGCTGTTTCATTTCCGTTCACTCCTCGGCAACCAAATATAATTGATTATCATTCTCAATTAAATATACCTTTTTTTCAGTAGGTTGACAACAAAAATAAGTATTGACAACTTATAAATGGTCGAATTATAGTAATTAAGAGACGGTAATGATAATCATTATCAATAATTTTGTTATCTAATTTGAGCAAATGGAGGTTGTATAATGGTTCGCCTATATACAGACGAGTTAAACATTGGTTACGGTGAACGTTTAATTGTAAAGGATCTTAGTGTGCAAATTCCTGATAAAAAAATTACGACTATTATTGGATCAAATGGTTGTGGGAAGTCTACACTTTTGAAAGCGATCACTCGACTTATTTCCCATCAGTCTGGATCCGTCGTATTAGATGGTGCAAATATCTCAAAAGAGAACACAAAGGCACTCGCTAAAAAAATGGCCATTTTACCGCAAACACCGGAAAGTGCAAGCGGATTAACAGTCGGTGAGCTCGTATCTTACGGCCGTTTCCCCTATCAAAAAGGCTTTGGCCGCTTAACAAAAAGGGATTATGAAGTAATTGACTGGGCACTTGAAGTGACAGGAACAAAAGACTTTAAATTCCGTCCTGTCGATGCACTATCAGGCGGTCAACGCCAGCGTGTTTGGATTGCGATGGCCCTGGCGCAGGAAACGGAAATCATTTTTCTTGATGAACCGACTACCTATTTAGACATGGCGCATCAGCTTGAAGTGTTAGAGCTGTTGCAAAGACTAAATGTCGAACAGAACCGCACAGTAATTATGGTGCTTCACGACTTGAACCAGGCCGCTCGTTTTGCTGATTATATCATTGCGTTAAAAGACGGTGAAATTGTAAAAGCCGGAAATTGTGAAGAAGTAATTAACCATGACGTGCTAAAAAAAGTATTTCATATTGATGCTGAAATTGGGCGAGATCCTAGAACGAACAAACCAATGTGCATGACATATCATTTAGTAAAGTAAAAGGAGAATAATAAAATGAAAAAGCTGTTAATCCCATTTATGCTTCTGCTTGTACTCGTTATCAGTGCTTGCAGCAACAACTCAAGTGAAAGCGAAACCAAAGATAGTAAAGATGAAAAGAAACCAGAAACGATTACATATCAGTCTGAAAACGGTCCAGTTGAAGTTCCTGCTGATCCAAAACGTGTTGTCGTACTTTCTTCTTTTACAGGTAACGTCATGGCTTTAGACGTAAACCTTGTAGCTGTTGATTCATGGTCTAAGATGAACCCGCGTTTTGAAAAGAAATTAAAAGATGTTGAAGAAGTGTCAGATGAAAACATAGAGAAAATCGTTGAATTAAATCCTGATTTAATTATTGGTTTATCCAATATTAAAGGCGTTGATAAATTAAAAGAAATTGCTCCTACTGTTACGTATACATACGGAAAAGTAGATTATTTAACGCAACACATAGAAATTGGTAAACTTTTAAACAAAGAAAAAGAAGCACAAGCTTGGGTTGATGACTTCAAAAAGCGTGCACAAACAACTGGAGAAGAGATTAAAGCTAAAATCGGTGAAGACACTACAATTTCTGTCATCGAAAACTTTGAAAAACAGCTTTACGTATTCGGCGACAACTGGGGCCGCGGTACAGAAATTCTTTATCAAGAAATGAAATTAAAAATGCCTGAAAAAGTTAAAAAAATGGCGTTGAAAGATGGCTACTATGCAATATCAGCAGAAGTTCTTCCTGAATTTTCTGGAGACTATGTAATCTTTAGTAAAAACTCAGATGGTGACAATTCATTCCAAGAAACTGATACGTACAAAAACATTCCGGCTGTGAAAAACAACCAAGTGTTTGAAGTAAATGCAAAAGAATTTTACTTCAATGATCCAATTACATTAGACTACCAATTAGACTTCTTTACTGAAAAATTTCTTGGTAAATAATCCAACAAGGAGGAATTCTTTAAAAAGAATTCCTCTTCCTTTACTTTATAAAAGAAAAGATGGGAGATTCATGACAAAAAAAACTGAACGTGCTATTCCATTTATATATAAACTCATTGCAGGACTATTTATTTTTGTGGGAATGTTTGTTGCTGCCATGGTATTTGGCGCAGCTGATATTGCAGTTAAAGATGTATGGCTTGCCCTTACTTCGAGTGCAACCAGTGATAAAATTTCAATTATCCAGGAAATCCGCCTGCCGCGTGAAGTTGGCGCGATCTTTGTTGGAGCAGCGCTTTCTGTAGCGGGTGCAATCATGCAAGGTATGACAAGAAACCCTCTGGCTGACCCAGGGCTGCTTGGCCTAACAGCTGGTGCCAATGCTGCACTTGCGTTAACCATTGCTTTGATTCCTTCAACAAACTACTTAGGAATTATGATTGCCTGCTTTATTGGTTCTGGTGTTGGAGCAGTGATGGTATTTGGCATTGCTTCTATGAAAAAAGGCGGCTTTTCTCCGCTTCGGATCGTCTTAGCAGGTGCAGCTGTTTCTGCCTTTTTATATGCAATCGCAGATGGAGTTGGTATTTATTTCAAAATCTCAAAAGATGTATCTATGTGGACAGCAGGCGGTATTATCGGAACATCATGGAGTCAGCTTCAGGTGATTATCCCCTTTATTACAGCAGGTATTTTAATTGCTCTTTTCCTCTCTAGACAGCTTACCATTCTTAGTCTAAATGATGAAGTAGCTGTTGGATTAGGGCAAAATACAACCCAAATTAAAGCCATTCTTTTTATTGTCATCATTCTGCTGGCTGGCGCTTCGGTTGCACTTGTCGGAAATATGGCCTTTATCGGTTTAATGGTTCCTCACATCGTTCGGGCCATTGTCGGAACAGATTACCGTTTTATCATACCGATGTCAGCCGTTTTAGGTGCGGCTTTTATGCTGTTTTCTGATACACTTGCTCGGACAATCAATGCCCCTTATGAAACACCTATCGCAGCGATTGTAGCCATGATGGGTTTACCTTTCTTTCTGTTCATCGTACATAAAGGAGGGAAAGCATTCTCATGATTCAACGAGCTTTAGTCACAAAACAACGCATCATTCTATTAACATTATTAGCATTAATTATTATGACCATCGTTATCGGAATGGGAATGGGCTATGCGTCTCTTTCTTATAACAGGCTGCTTCCAACCATACTCGGTCAAGGAACATTTAAAGAAGAGTTTGTTTTATTTTCGATTCGATTACCGCGAATTGCTATTACACTGTTAGCAGGTATGGCTCTTGCGCTATCGGGGGCAATTCTGCAAGGCATCACACGAAATGACTTAGCTGAACCTGGCATTATTGGCATTCATTCTGGAGCAGGTGTTGCCATTGCGACGTTCTTTTTGTTCTTTCCGATTGAAGCGGGTTCATTTGTTTACATGCTTCCATTTGTCGGTTTTGTCGGTGCTTTACTAACTGCATGCCTGATCTACGTATTTTCCTATCGTAAAAATGGCGGTCTTCAACCGGTTAGATTAGTGCTGACTGGAATTGGCTTTTCAATGGCTCTTTCTGGAATGATGATTGTCCTCATTTCGTCTGCTGAACGTCAAAAAGTCGATTTTATCGCTAAATGGCTAGCTGGAAGCATTTGGGGAACAGATTGGCCGTTTGTTTTGGCGCTCTTGCCATGGTTAATAGTCCTCATTCCGTATACGTTGTATAAAGCAAATCGCTTGAACCTTCTTGGACTCAGTGAACCAGTTGCAATTGGGGTTGGGGTATCGGTTGAAAAAGAACGGATTATGCTATTATTAGCCGCCGTTGCACTCGCTGCTTCTGCAGTGTCAGTCACAGGAGGCATTGCTTTTATCGGACTCATGGCTCCGCATATTGCAAAAGGATTAGTCGGACCGAGAAATCAACTATTTATCCCCGTCGCTATTTTGCTTGGCGGATGGCTGCTCTTAGTGGCAGATACAATCGGACGCAACATCGTTCAACCAGACGGTATCCCAGCAGGTATTATTGTTGCATTAATTGGTGCGCCTTATTTTATGTACTTGTTATTCAAAAAGTAAATAACCGTTTCACGCACCGCATCAGACTGTATGTAAAACACCTTGAGAACCAATCTCAAGGTGTTTTTTATCCTGCAGACAGTAAGATCCTGCCGGCTAGTAGCTGAAGCTTACCTCATGCAGATAGCAAGTGATGTTTGTCCTTTTACCTTTAATGGCAGCGAAGAAACCAGTCATTATAAATTAGCAGATTATTACTCACAATATCTTGAATTACCTATAGC
This sequence comes from Priestia megaterium, assembly GCA_008180335.1. Classification (GTDB taxonomy): domain Bacteria; phylum Bacillota; class Bacilli; order Bacillales; family Bacillaceae_H; genus Priestia; species Priestia megaterium_B. Next base: position 405,319 of record VTEF01000002.1, on the reverse strand, counting down.
AGCTTTATTCTTCCCGATGACAGAACATTTGAGAGAACAATATTTACTTGTTGCTACTCTTGGCTTATATTCTTTTTCGCAGATTTCACAATTCTTAATCGGATATTTTATATAAGCTTGCCCTTTACAGGCTTGAGAACAATATTTTGCGTTTTTGTTATAGCTTTTAAACGGCAAATCACATACTTTACATATAAATTCAGCCATCTTCCATCCTCCTCTATCTATCTCATTTTATTCACATGAATGAAGTTTGAATTTTAAATGGAGACCTTTACGTGATCACATATTGTGTCAAACGAAACGAGCGTAGGTGCTTCTTTAAATTCATCTAAGTTAGTATCATGTGCACAAACTGATAGTCGATACTGCTGATGAATTCGATACTGTTTACAAACGAAATCTGTAATTGGTTTCTCCGTTTCCATATCTGTTAGCATAATAGTATAAGGACCATGCTTTTTTACCTGAAAAGAATTTAATGGAATGGACAAACCTTTACCGACTGCTTTAATATAGCTCTCTTTTAATGTCCATATATCATAAAAAACAGACGTTCTTTTCTCTTTTTCATTTAACAAATCCCTATATTCTTCTTCGGTAAAAAGTCCCTTTGCCATTTGCACATCAAACGGACGCACTTCTTCTATATCCACTCCAACCGTTTTGTCGTGCACAGCACATACTACCCACTCACCGGAATGAGATACATTATAATGAAAAAAAGGATAGTGACATAAAAAAGGCTTTCCATAAAAGTTTGTGCTAAACTCTAGTTCTTTTCTCTTTAAACCGTATCGTTTGCAAAGAATAAAACCGACCAAAAGCTCCCCTACTAATGTTCGATATGCATCATCGATGTGAACAAATTTATTCATTCGATTCTGCCTATCAATTGAAACATTAGGCAGCAACTTTTCTAGTGTCCTTCTGTTCTTTTCATCTGGCAACTTGCAAATATATACTTCAACCAATGGATTTTCACCTTTCTCTATAAATATATTTCCCGTAAATAAATAGGGGTTACTGCTTGCTAGCAGCACCCCTTTATTTTTTTGTAAAAACATATTCAAAAGTGCAGCAGAGATGGCGCTGGCTTCATCTTCTATTACTTGCTTACTTTCGCCACTGATTCTGTATGAGAAGAGTGGACAGGAGAGGTCTTTAACTCAATAGCTGCAACATCATCTTTTCGAATACGCTGTGCAAAAAAGAAAGCAATTAGTAAAAAAGCAGCAGCTCCAAGCAGCGCAGCTTGGTAAGGTACACTATCAAACTGATTTTGAGCTGCAGCAGCTGTACTAGTCTCTAATACACCAAGAATACTTGCCAATAGCGCTACACCAATTGCTGAACCGAGACGGTTTTGAACATTAAACAACGTAGTTGCCCGTCCCATTGAAACAGAGCTGATATTTGTAAACGTGGCAAACTGTACAGCAACAACAGCATGGCCTAAGAAAAAGCCGACACTGAGTAATAACACTCGCAAAATCCAAGGATTTGCTGATGGGCCAAGCACACTTATAAGCACAAAAACGATCACAGCACATAGTAACCCACTTGAAATTACTTGACGCACGCCTAATTTTTTGCATGACCAAGGCATCATCCGCGATGCAATCATTAAGCCTAATGCTTCTGGGAAAGTAGTAAGACCGCTTTCTAAAGCAGAAGCATGAAGTGCATTTTGATACATTAATGGAAATACATAGAGCATCCCCAATAAGCCGGCTGCTGAAAACAATGAGATGATCCCCGTCATTCGAAATAAGCGATCAGATAACAAGCGCAGGTCTAACATCGGCTTATTTACCTGCAATTCTACTAACACGAGAAAACAAACAAGAATAAGACCGCAAATTCCTGTCACAAGAATAATCGGCGAATCCCATCCTTTAGATGGTCCTTGATTCAGGGCATACATTAACATTGAAAATCCGGGAGCTGAAAGCAAGAAGCCAAGCAAGTCTAAACGACCTGCCTCGCGTTCTTTATGTTCAATTAGAAAGATTAAACCGAACAGACATGCTAAAATCCCAAAAGGAATGTTAATGTAAAACACCCAGCGCCAAGATAACTGTTCGACAAGTAAACCGCCAATGATGGGCCCAAGAGCAGGTGCGATTGCAATCGGCAGCACCAAAGATCGAGATACTTTCGCGCGTTCTTCTTTTGGGAACGTCCGAAATAGCATGGCCATACCTACTGGAGTGAGCAAGCCTCCGGCAGCTCCTTGAAATATTCGAAACAGATTTAGCGTGCTTATGTCATTAGCTACTCCGCATAGTGCTGACGCAACTGTAAACACACTCAGTGCAATCAGAAAGATTCGCTTTGTTCCCCATCGGTCGCCAAGCCAGCCTGCTATCGGTAAAAATACAGCAAGACTTACTAAATATCCGACGTTAATGCCCCCAGTAGCAGAAGGAGGAATCTGGTATTCACCGCCGATTGCAGGCAGCGCTACATTCACAATCGTTCCATCCATTGCCACCATAAACATAGCGGTGACATATACAATAATGACTACTAACTTAGGGTTAAGGTGTATACTCATTTTTAAATTCCTTTGCCAATGCTAGCAACAGGATTTAAACTATTAGGCTTCATATCAGTCCAATGCGAGTTGATGTAGTCTAAACAACCTTGTCGACTTTCTTCTCCATATACAACAGCCCAACCAGAAGGGATATTTAGAAAAGCAGGCCAGAGAGAATACTGGCCTTCCTCATTCATTAGCACGGCATAGGTGCCATTTTCATTTTCAAAAGGATTAGTCATCACTTAGTTCCTCCTTGATTTATTACTGCGTAATTTTTCATTTGATTAAGCTTGTTTGCAAGTATATCCCCAATCTCAGCAAGCGGTCCCGGCTGGCACATATCTTTGTGGCGGCATTCAATATCATACTGTTCAATTTGTCCATCAATATAAGGGTTCCATGATTCAGGATAAATCGGATCAAACCAATCAGGTATGATTGTTGACCTGAAAAATAGAATGTTTCCGTTAAATCGCTTCGGCTTATATTCACCTAAAATACGAACAGAATTAACATAGGTTTCTTTAAGGTTTAAGATCGTTGATTCCTCAAGACTAGCTAATGCGCTGCCGTCCTTGCGAAGGATTTCAATCGCACTCGAAAGATCCAGCGGCTTGTCTCCTAAACTATCAGGATCATAACCTCCTAAAGCAAGCAGTGCAATAAGCGCTTCTTCCTCATCAGGAGCATCTTTAATAGGTAAGAAATGACTTGGATAAGCATCGAGCATCGCAACAAGATTAATTTCTTCACCTTGATTTTGTAGCTGAGTTGCCATGGCATGGACAACATTTCCTCCAAGAGACCAACCAAGCAGATGATATGGACCTGTTGGCTGAACAGTACGGATTTGTTCGATATAATCAGCCGCCATTTCATCTAATGTTTGCGGATATTTTCCGCGGTTGGAAATCCCTCTTGCTTGTAACCCGTAGATTGGATAGTCTGTTCCTAAAGATGTCATTAATCCAGCATAGCACCAGCTGAGCCCTCCTGCTGGATGGACGCAAAACAGCGGGAGTTGTTCTCCGTTCGTTCTAAGCGGCAACAATACATCAAGTGCACTTTGGCTCGTTCCCATTTCAAGTCGTTCAGCCAGACCGGCGACTGTAGGAGCTTCAAACAGATTACCGATACTCAATTCAACCCCAAGCGCTTCACGAATTTTACTCATCAAATGTACGGCAAGCAAGGAATGACCGCCTAAGTCAAAGAATCCGTCATCAATGCCTACACGCGGCAAATCAAGAACTTCCATAAATAAATCACATAAAATTTCCTCCTGCGGAGTTCTAGGTCCGCGTCCTGCAAGTGCCGGTCCAAAATCCGGTGCTGGCAATGCTTTGCGATCAAGCTTTCCATTTGGCGTCAGCGGCAGGTCGGCAATTTCGACAAAAGCAGATGGAATCATGTAATCTGGCAAACTCTCAGCAACATAGCGGCGTAAATAAGCTGAGTCAAAATCCATTCCTGCAGAAGCCACAATATATGCGACTAAGCGCTTATCTCCCGGCTGATCTTCACGAACAATGACTGCAACTTGTTCAACATTAGGGTACTCGGCAAGAACAGCCTCAATTTCACCAAGTTCAATTCGAAAACCGCGAATCTTAATCTGATGATCCGCACGTCCCATATAATCTAAAGAACCATCCTCACGCCAGCGGGCTAAGTCACCCGTACGATACATTCGAGTGCCTGAGGAACTAAACGGATTCGCTACAAAACGATCTGCCGTCAGACCCGGACGTCCTAAATAACCGCGTGCTAACCCAGTTCCTGCAATGTAAAGTTCTCCTACAACTCCTGGCGGAACTGGCTGTAAATTAGCGTCGAGCACATACACATCAAGATCAGGTATCCCGCATCCAATTAGGCTGTTGGCTCTCATAGAAGCAACACTTTTGTTCAACTCAAGATAGCTGACATGTACGGTAGTTTCCGTGATGCCATACATATTAATAAGTGTTGGAGCATTTTCTGGATGGCGTTTATACCAATCTTCCAAACGGCTAAGTTCAAGAGCTTCCCCACCAAAAACTACAAAGCGCAAAGCAAGCTGCTGGCCAAGCTCCGGATTTTCGCGATCAGCCTGCATGAGCTGATAAAATGCTGATGGCGTCTGATTAAGAACCGTTACCTCTTCTTTTACAAGCAACTGTAAAAACTCTGCTGGTGACCTGCTGATGGAATGAGGTACCACAACAAGACGGCCTCCGTGTAATAATGGGCCCCAAATCTCCCATACCGAAAAATCAAAAGCGTACGAATGAAACATTGTCCATACATCATCTGAATTGAAGTGGAACCAATGTTCTGTGGAACCAAAAAGTCTCACGACATTCTGATGAGGAATCACTACGCCTTTTGGTACACCCGTTGAACCGGAAGTATAAATAACATACGCCGAATGATAAGGTGATAAAGGCTGAACACGGTCATCATCAATCGGATTGATGACTGACTGACGTTTTAATTCTTCTATAGCGCTTGGCTTATCAAGCACAATTTGCATCGTATCCTGCATGTCAGGAAGCTTGGATGCGACATCAGAGTTCGTAAGTATGCAAGCAGGTTTGGCATCATGAAGCATGAACATAATCCGATCATTTGGATAGTCTGGATCTATAGGTAAATAAGCCGCTCCCGCTTTCAATACTGCAAGCAAACCTACGACCATTTCTAATGATCTTGGCAAGGCTAATGCAACAAATTGCTCTGGACCTACTCCTTTTTTAATTAGCAAATGTGCCAGTTGGTTGGCTTGACTATTTAACTCTTCATATGTCATCGCATCATTCTCAAACACCACTGCAAGATCCTTAGGACTTCTGATAACTTGTTCCTCAAACAATGCCGGCAAACAATTTGCTGGGATCTCTTTAGAAGTTTGATTCCAATCTACAAGCATTTTTTGACGCTCTGCTGGTGCAAGAATTTCTAATTGTCCAATCGACTGATCCGGATCAGCAGCAGCTGCTTCTAATAATCTCACGAGACGCTCAATCAGAACTTCAATTGTCTGACGTTTAAATAGATCAAGGCTGTATTCAAGAAATCCATTAAGACCAGCTGGCTTTCCTTCTTCTGAGTATTGCTCGCGAAGCTCTAAGGTAAGATCAAATTTTGACGCCCCTACACTATTAATTTGAAGGCTTGTTTGAAGATCAGAAAGCTCCAGTTTAGGATCAGGTGTGTTCTGCAATGCCAGCATGATTTGGAATAGCGGATGTCTAGAACGAGACCGGACTGGGTTAAGCACTTCAACGAGACGTTCAAACGGTAAATCTTGATGTTCATAAGCATTTAAATTAACGCTTCGAACTCTCTTAAGCAGTTCACGGAAGCTTGGATTTCCAGATGTGTCAGTGCGCAATACCAAAGTATTAACAAATAAGCCGACAAGATCGCCTAAAGCATCGTCACCTCGTCCGGCAATTGGACTGCCAATCGGAATATCATCCCCTGCTCCAAGTCGAGTAAGTAACGCACTAAACCCAGCTTGTAACACCATAAACAAGCTGACCCCGTTATCGCGGGCAAGATTAAGTAAACGGTGATGAAGATCAGGATTCATCTGAAATTCTAGCGTTTCACCACGATAGCTGGACTCAGCTGGACGCGGGTAATCTGTAGGCAGCTCTAATTGGTCTGGCAGATTAGCTAATTCCTGCTTCCAGAAATTAAGCTGTTCGGCAACTAAGCTGTCATCATCGCTTTCGCTTCCTAAAAGATTCTCTTGCCAAAGCGCGTAATCAGCATACTGTACAGGCAATGGTGACCACTGAACGGTTTCCCCTTGGCAACGTGCTTTATAGGCTGCAGCAAGATCACGAGTAAGCGGCGTCAGGGACCATCCGTCTCCTGCAATATGATGAAGCAGCAGCAGCAGAACATATCGATTCGAGCCGAGTTCAAAAAGCTGAACACGGATTGACGGCTCTACAGCAAGATTAAAGCTATAACGCACAGCCTCGGTAAGTGCATCGCGAAGTTCAGTCTCATCGATAGCAGAAACATGCAGCTTCACTTGGGCCGCTTTTGGATTCAAAATATGCTGATGGGATGTCCCCTTCTGCTCAGGGAAAATAGTACGCAAGGTTTCATGACGTTCAACAACATCATTCAAAGCTTCTTCGAGAGCTTGTTGATTTAAAATTCCGGACAAGTGTACAACAACTGGAATATTGTAAGTTGGGCTAGGTCCTTCCATATGATGGAGAAACCATAATCGGCGCTGTGCGAAAGAAAGAGGGATGCTCTCTGGTTTCTCCACTTTCTTCACAGGTAAGCGAGCGCTCTTTCCATGATTGAGTTGTTTTGCAAGCCCCGCAACTGTTGGCGTTTCAAAAATCTTACCGATGCCCAATTCGATTCCAAAAGCTTCACGGATGCGAATCATTAAAGCTGAAGCAAGAAGAGAATGACCGCCTAGATCGAAAAAGCTGTCATCAATTCCAATGCGAGAAAGACCAAGAACTTCAGCAAACAAATCGCTTAAAATTTCTTCTTGCGGCGTTCTTGGAGCACGTTCAGTAATCATAGACGTAAGATCAGGTGCCGGCAGCTCTTTGCGGTTAATTTTCCCATTTGGAGTTAATGGCAACTCTTCCATCACGACAAACGCAGATGGCACCATATAATCGGGCAGACCGCTGCCTATATACTGTCTTAGTTCAGCTGAATCAAGACTCGCTTTCACAACTGGAACCACATAAGCTACTAACCGTTTATCTCCCGGCTGGTCTTCACGCACAATCACTGCTGCCTGCTTCACGCTTGAATGCTTAGCAAGCACAGCTTCAATTTCACCCAGTTCAATTCGAAAACCTCGTATTTTAATTTGATGATCAGCCCGGCTAATATAATCTAAAGAACCATCCTGACGCCAACGAACAAGATCACCGGTTCGATACATTCTGCTTCCCTCTGGACCATACGGATTCGCTACAAATCGTTCAGCTGTTAAACTTGGACGCCCTAGATAGCCGCGTGCTAATCCTGTGCCAGCAATATATAAATCGCCTACTACTCCTGCAGGTACAGGCTGTAACCCCTGATCTAGCACATACATTTGTGTATTCCAAATCGGCTGCCCAATCGAAGGCGCTCCGGTCTGTTTTGGATCAAGTGTAGCAGAAGATGACCAAATCGTCGTTTCGGTTGGACCGTATAAATTTGTCACTTCGCAGCCTAGCTCCTGCAATGCTGCTTTCAGACTAATCGGCAGTGCTTCTCCTCCAACAAGCACTCTAAGTCCTCGCAGCTGATTCGGGTAATTGGTTACAAGCGCATGCCAAAGCGTCGGTGTCGCTTGCATAATGGTAATATGATTATTCTCCATCATGTCTGTTAAAGCCCGAGGATCTTGAACGGCTTCTTTTTTTGCAACTACACAACTCGCTCCGCTAATAAGAGGAAGAAATATTTCTAGAGCCGAGATGTCAAAAGCAATGGTTGTTACAGCAAGGAGTTTATCCTGATCAGTCAGCGAGAATTGATTTTTCATTGATAAAAGGAAGTTAACCAAACTCTCAGATGAAATAACAACCCCTTTTGGTTTCCCTGTAGAGCCTGACGTATAAATCATGTAAACTGGAGCAAGCGGCAACATGCATCCCTTGCGTTGCCTATCCTCTATATCAGTATCTCGATAACCGCTTAGCACCTGCTCTGTCCCCAACTCGTCTAGGACAATCTGCTCTATAGCAGTATCAATATGTAGTTTCGATGCAGTTGTTTTACTTGTAATCATGCAAGCGGGTTGGGCATCACGAAGCATAAATTCAATCCTGTCTTGCGGATAATCTGGATCGATAGGCAAATACGCCGCTCCTGTCTTCAGTACCGCTAGCATAGCAACAACCATGTCAACTGAACGAGGAAGCGCTAAAGCTACAAATTTCTCAGCGCCTAGTCCGCGGTCTATCAGAAAATGAGCAAGGCGATTTGCCCGCTTATTTAACTCCTCATAGCTAAGAATGCTATCTTCATATACTAAAGCAGTCGATTTTGGACTTTTGACAACTTGACTTTCAAATAATGCCGGCAAATTAACAGATGGCAGTGCTTCCATTGTATCGTTCCACTGAACTAAAACCTGCTCACGTTCCTCAGGCAAGAGAAGGTCAAGCTTTCCAATTGATTCATCCTTTTCAGCTGTTGCAACTTTTTCAAGAAAGTTCAGAAAACGCTTTTGATGAATCACCAAGTCATCCTTGCTGTAGACTTCAGGGTTTGCATCCAAATCAACTCTTAACCCGTTTCCATCAGATTTATCATAAACATTAATCGATAAGTCATCCACAGGCCCCGTTGCTAGCTTATGCGTAATACCTTTGTTTCCTGCAAAGTCCAGTCCGTATTCAAACGGCATAATATTGATTTGCGGACCAAATAACCGCTGATTATCTCCAAGCAATTTAAGATCTCGGCGCAATTCTTCATGTCGATAACGCTGATGACGCCTTACATTGCGCACTTCTTTTGAAACTTGTTTCACTAATTTTGTAAAACTCATATCAGGTTTTACTGTTAAACGAAGCGGCAGTAAGTTCATGACCATACTAGGCGTATTTAGTGATGCAGAACCTAAGCGTCCCATCATTGGCAGACTGAGAATTACATCTTGTGATCCTGTCAACCGATGTACGTAAACCGCGGTGGCTGCGACAATGATTTCATGCCAGCTTCCTTTAAACTGATGCGTTGTTGTTTGTAAGGACTGTTTGATAGACGGTGATAGATACCCTGTTTGGCGAAGGAAACTCTTCGAAGTCCTAGGTGCTCGTTCCGCTAAGCTAGCCACTTCTGGTTGATCTGCAAATCGTTCTAACCAAAATTGACGGTCATGCTCAAACTTTTCTGAGGCACGATAAGCCATATCTTCTTCTAAATACAAATGCAAGGGATGAAAAGCACCTTTATCATAAGGAAGGTTATTTACAAGCGCTGTGTAAATACTCGCTACCCGTTGTGCAATAAGGGAAAACCCAAAGCCATCCATTACAATATGGTGAATGCGCTGATACCAGAAAAAGCGGTTAGGTGCAATTTTAAATAAAGCTTGGTTAAAAAGCGGATCCTCCCTTAAATCAATCGGCTTAGATAAATCCTCGTTCATCCATGCTTCCGCTGCTTGATTGGGATTTGCCTCTGTGCTGACATCAATAAACTGCAAAGAAAAATCAGAGGGAGAAGCAATTACTTGCCATGGCCCATTTTCATCTTCATCAAAGCGAACATGTAAAGCATCCGCTTCTTTTACCACCTGTCTTAGAGCTGTCTCAAAAAGGCTTCGATCAATCGGACCGTTAATTTCTATGTATTCACCAGTATTGTAAATTGGATTCTCTGGTTCAAGCTGCTGAGCAAACCAGATACCAGATTGCGCGCCGGACAAAGTCCAGCGAGCATCTTGATAATTCGACATTTCAACTACCTCCTTTTGCCGTTATTCTGTATGAGATAACACTTTTTTTGTTGAAGCAGACAACAACTTCCACCAAGCAGAAATCGTCGGCTCTTCAGCAAGCTGCATGAACGTAACTTCAGCCCCTGTTCTGCGCCAATTTTCTACAAGGCTCATTATTCGAATTGAATCTAGTCCTCTGTCAATTAAGTCTTCATTGTCATCGAAATCGGATGGAGACTCGTCAAGAAGCTCAGCTATTTGGTTTCGTATAAGCGGTAATGTCAATTCTTTCGCATTAGCGTCTGAATGCTGAACGCTTTTTAATTCATCAAGAAGCAACGCTGTTGAAGTCGTCACTGCGCAACGGTCAGCTGCATATGTCATCGCCATTTTATGGTGTTCTAAAGAAAAGTCTGCTACTGCATCAGCAACAAAAAATGGTTCTACGTCTTGCATAAAAGCATCACTTGCAGTTAAAAGGCAGCCGATATGGGCATAAACGCCGCAAATAATCAGTTGATCACGCCCTTGTTCGTGCATGATTTCGAGCAGATTTGTTCTTTTAAATGCACTGTATCTCCACTTCGTAAGCACAACGTCGTCCTCGCTGGGCGCCACCTCATCCACTACTTTTGTTTGAGCAGGATCATCCTCCAGTCCCGGTCCCCAAAAATCAGTAAGCAGCGCTCGGTCTTCTGGATTTTGAGCGCCTGGTTGCGCTGTATAAACAACCGGTATGCCAAGTTCTGCACATTTGTTTTTCAGCAATTGAATATTGGCTAAAAGCTCAGTGATTGGTGATTCTTCTAATGTATAAGCATTAAGAAAATACTGCTGCATATCATGAATGAGAAGAACTGAACGCTTCGGATCAACTTTCCAAGATACTCGATTTTTAGGTAAATCTGATGCCGTGGGCATTGAATATGGTAAGATAGCAGGAATAGCCATCAAATCACTCCTTTTATACATTTTTTATGGTCAATAAGTAGTCGTACGAGCTGCTAGCTTTTCTGCAATTATTTGACGCAGCGCTTTCTTGCTCACTTTTCCTAATGGCGTATACGGAAACGATTCAGTAAACTCTATTCGATCAGGAATTTTAAAAGTGGCAAGCCCACGTGCTTTTAGAAACTTTTTCAGTTCCCCTGCCGTAAAAGTCTGGTGACGAGGTATGACAAAAGCGCATGATCGCTCCCCAAGAAACTCATCCGGCATGGACACAACGGCAGCATCGTGTACAGCTTCATGGGCAAGAAGATGATTTTCAACCTCTTCAGCCGCAATTTTTTCCCCGCCTCGATTGATTTGGTCTTTGTCGCGCCCTTCTACAACGATATAGCCTGACTCAGTCACTCTCACTAAATCACCTGTTCGATAAAAACCATCTGAGGTAAATGCCTTCGCATTATGTTCTTCAGCTTTATAATAGCCGCGAATCGTATAGGGACCTCTTGTTAGTAATTGGCCGACTTCACCTGGCTTGACATCAAGGTCATCCTCATCAACTACGCGAATTTCATCATACTCTGACATTGGTCTTCCTTGTGTGTTCACAATCGTTTCTTCAGAATCATCTAATCTTGTATAGTTAACTAGACCTTCAGCCATGCCAAACACTTGCTGTAACGTGCAACCAAATGCAGGGCGTATCCGCCGGGCAGCCTCAGCACTAAACTTTGCTCCGCCAACTTGAAGTACTTGCAGGCTAGCTAAATCGTAAGCACGAGTTGCTATTGCTTCAAGCCATGTTAAAGCGAGCGGCGGTACAAGGGCGGTAATGGTGACACGCTCCTTTTCAATAAGCGGGAACGCTTCATCCGGACTAGGTCCAGGTGAAAGAACAACTCTTCCTCCTGCATACAGCGTACCGAGCACACCAGGTGAGCTAAGCGGAAAATTATGAGCAACCGGAAGAACTGCAAGATACACACTATCCTGATTAATCCGACAAATGTCATCACTGACCCGCAAGCTGTATATATAGTCATCATGTGTTCTTGGAATTAATTTGGATAATCCAGTACTTCCGCCGGATAATTGAAGAAAAGCAACATCGCCAGGCTTCACGTCCGCTTCATTCATGATCGGTTCAGCATACAGGTCTGTTAATGAGAGAAATCCCTCTGAGCTGCCGGTTACAATTACATGCTGCAACGTACAAACTTTACTTTTGGCTTCTCTTGCAAGAGCACGGTAGTCAAATCCGGAGTAAATATCCGGGATGATGTATGCAACCGCCTCAGAAAACTCACAAAAATAGTTAATTTCACTGCTTCTGTGTGAAGGAAGAGCGAACACAGGCAATGCGCCTAATCTGAATAATGCAAAACAAACTTCAAAGAACTCAACCACATTAGGAAGCTGAACGACAACGCGGTCCATTTTCTTTATTCCTAACGTTTGGAATCCAGCTGCTAAACGATCCACTCTTTTATCTAATTCAGCGTAGCTAATGTTTCTCTCTCCGCTAGTAATCGCAATGCGCTTTCCTTGACTTTTCGCCCGTTCACGCAGCATTCCGCCAAATGTTTCACCTCGCCAGCACCCCTCCTTTCGATACAAATCAGCAAATTCTTTCGGCCATAAAGAGCACCCAGTTAACATCCTTTATCCCTCCAAACTTCCTTTCAGTCACTCTTTGTCAATTCCCATTGCACGTAACATTGTGCGGAACTTAGCTGATGTTTCTGCCAGTTCTTCTTCTGGTTTTGACCCAGCAACCACTCCGGCCCCGGCAAATAAACGAAGGTTATGTTCTTCCACCTCGGCACAACGGATTGTAATCACCCATTCACCGTCTCCTTTTTCATCGCACCATCCAATCATTCCAGTAAAAAATTCTCGGTCGAACGGCTCAATTTCCTGAATCGCTTCTCGCGCAAGTTCAGTCGGAGAGCCACAAACAGCAGGAGTTGGATGAAGCGCAATCGCCAGCTCTAAAGAAGAAGTTGAAGGGTTAGCAAGCTCTCCTTTAACTTCAGTTGAGAGATGCCACATTGTCTCTGTATGTATTAATGACGGTTCTTTTGGCACTTCTAATGTTCGGCAAAATGGTCGGAGAGCATCAGCTACAGCACGAACTACTACTGCATGTTCGTGTAAATCTTTGGCAGAAGACAATAGCTCTGCAGCTCGTCTCTGATCCTCTTCTGGATCTTCACTACGAGGACGAGATCCTGCTAGCGGATTAGCTAGAAACTGTAAGCCTGATCGCGAAACAAGCAGCTCTGGACTTGCTCCAATTAATGTTTTGGCCGTTTTAGAATCCACACTTACACTTGATTCAGCTGATTCTTGTTTAGACAAATTGACAGCAAATGTGTAGCCAAGAGCGTTGTGCTTCCCTAGGTTATGAAGGATCTGGTAGATATTTACTTTTTCCTTTGACGTAAGATGCAGAGATCTTGAAAGTACAATTTTATCCAAATGCCCTTTCTCTATATAAGCTAGCCCTTGCTTCACACCTTCTGCATATTGTGCAGGCTCTGGTACAGATTTCATTTCATATATAGACGCCTTCGGCGATGCTGATTGCTCAGCAGCATTAATTTGTAAAGGGCTTGATGAGTGTACAGTTTCAGGCACAATCAGTTGAGCCGGCTTTTTATAATCAAATGGTATGGCACCTGCAACTATTGGGTTGCTAAGCCCCTTCTCTTTCGCATCCTTTAATACGGCTGAAACTCGTTCAGCAAGGCTTTCTAACTGATTATCTTTTTCCTGTTCACTAGGAACCGCAGCAAAAGAACCTTTTGCTAACAATGTTTGATTTGGTGAAGCTAAGAAAAAATCACCTACTTGATAGTCATTTAAAAGATGTTTTTCTAAAATTGCAGAATTGCTTGTATGTTTCATACCTTTACAGCCTCCTATATTACTGAATATTCTGTATTAAAAAGGTGTAGTTACTGTTAGACTCCTAACGTAGCTCCGCCGTCTACGCACAAATCACTCATTGTAATATGATTTGCCTGATCTGAAATGAAAAAGAGAATAGCGTCCACTATGTTAGAAGGAGTTGCTATTTTTTTGAGGGGAATTCCTACTTTAAATGATTCCGGTGCACCTGCGATAGCACCTTGTGCTCCATTCTCATCTTTCCATAGCGCCCACTGCATCTCCGTATCGGTAGACCCGGGTGAAACCACGTTGCAACGGATATTATATTGTGCCAATTCCAATCCTAAACACTTTGTAAACATTACAGCAGATGCCTTAGAAGCTGCATAAGCAGCCATTGATACTCGAGGAACTCTTGCTGCATTAGATCCAACAGTTACAATTGAACCTTTTTTTCGAGTAATCATGTGTTTGCTCACAGAACGAGATACATGAAAAACTCCTGTAGAATTAACCGCGAAAGTCTGTTCCCACTCCTCGTCAGTAAGCGACTGAGCCAGCCCCATCCGCAGTACACCAGCGACGTTGACTAAAACCTCAATAGGACCCATGTCACGTTCAATTGTCTCTACGACTCTATCCACTGCTTTACTATCACTAACATCTGCAGGAAAAGCTTCTGCCTTGTATCCTTGGCCTTTTAACTCTTTTATAAGACTGCAAAGCTTTTCTGAATTATGATCAACTGCAGCAACAACTGCACCTGATTCACATAAAGCTCTTACTGTAGCTTCGCCAATACCTTGAGCTCCTCCCGTTACCAATGCAACTTGTCCTTCTAAGTTCATAAAGCTCACCTTACCATTTCCTTTCCTAAAACTAGATTTCTAGTTTTTAAACATACACACCATCTACTACCGTATGATGCTTTTTAAAGAGATTAAAACTTAAAAATGTTTAGTAATAAAATACTTTCGCAAAATAAAGATAATGATAATCATTATCAATTGTTTTGTAAAAAAAATACTAAACATGTACTGTGCGCGCAAACGTCAAGCGAAACAAGTGTGGCATTCTGACTTTTTACTTTAAGCTGTTTGGGCTTAAAGCAAATCGTAAAGCTCTGTTGATAAGCGGCGGCAACACAGAAACATGCCCTTCTCCTTCAAACTCTTTAAACTCCACACGCAATCGAGTATTTTCAAGAGCAGCCAGCTTTCTTGAAAGTTCTAATGCATGATCATTCATGCGGCTTTTGTGACTTTTTTCTAGTTCGCCTACTCCTAAAAATAGTTCAACGTTTAAGTTTTGATTGTTTAATTGAGAATCAAGCTGTTTCTCTTTCTCCCAAAAGAACGTTTTATTCCAATGAATAGATGGGCTTCCTGCAATATACGTTTGAAATAAAGCAGGCTTAGTAAATAATGTCTGCAAAACAAATAGTCCGCCCAGAGAATGTCCAAAAAGTGTTTCTCTGCTTTTATCAATTTTAAAACGTTTTTCAATACCAGGTTTTAACTCTTCTTCAATAAACGTTAAAAAATGTTCTGCTCCTCCATGTTGAGGCCACGGTGTTCCATCCGGACGTGCAGGCAGCTCTTTAAGTGGAACAGGCATCGTAAAATCATAATAACGAGATGATGAAAAAGGCGCATCAGTTGGATAGCCAATTCCAACAATGACTGCTGGAACAACCCCTGTTTTTTCAGATCGATTCGATTGCAAACGCACCGCTTCTACCATTGTCCCAAATACAGAGTTGGCATCTAGCAAATAAACAACTGGATAGCCAGAAAAAGGTGGTGCTGCAGCTGGCTTTGATATAAAGATTTGATATTGTTGCCCTGTCCGTGAATACATGGCTATCTGTTCAGTTCCTTTAATTCTTACTTCTTCATTGGTAACACTTTGATCTGCTGATGCAGCTTGTTTGATTTGTTTGTTTATCATTAAACCCCTCCTCTCTCTTCCCTTTTATTTCTAAATGTAAAAATGACGCTTTTAATTTGCAGCTTATCTGAAATCAATTGAGAATCAATATCATTTAAACAACTCAAATGATAATCTTTCTCAGTTGATGTGTCAATGTTATTTTCCTATTTTTTCATAAAAATGTTTTTTTTGTGACATTTATCCTCTTATTTTTGAAATTTTTAACAAAAATAACTTGACCAAAAATCTAAAAAATTTTTTCGTTGTCTTTCTTTGAAAATTTTTCCTTGTCAAAACAAAATAATAGCTTTATACTTTGTATCGAAGATAATGATAATCATTATCATTCGAGAAGCTTAACAATTTTACTGACAAGGAAGTGAAAGGAATGACGCACATGCAATAATTACCTCTAAGTAAATTAGCAATTACTTTTATTTAACAAATTTTGAAGGGGCGTTAAAACGATGAAGATGAAAAAGAAATTATTTCTAGTTGGAATGGCAACTGTATTCAGTATCGGACTTGGAGCATGCAACAATGCAGAAACAACGGCAAACAAAGCTTCCGAAAAACCAAAAGTAAGTGAAACAAAACAAGAGAAAAAGACAATCACTTATTTGAATGAAAAATATACGATTCCCTCAAACGTAAACAAGATTGCAACAGCTAGTTTAGAGTCAATGGAAGATGCTGCAATTCTAGGTGTAAAACCAGTAGGTGCGATTACCATTGGCGGAAAACTGCCTGAATACATAGCAGAAGAATTACAAGGTGCAGAATCAATAGGTGAGAAAATGCAGCCTAATTATGAAACGTTGTTAAAACTAAAACCGGATGTCATTTTAGGTACATCTAAGTTCCAACCTGATGTAGCGGAAAAGCTCAATAAAGTAGCACCGATGTTCCCTGTTTCTCATATCTCAACAAATTGGGAAGCGAATTTACGCTTAATGGCAGAGCTTACTGGTAAAGAAGAAAAAGCTGAAAAAATTATCACGCAGTATAAAGAAGACGCTGCAGAGTTAAAAGAACAGATCGGAACGGACTTAAAAGATAAAAAAGTTGTCGTGGCGAGAATGCGAGGCGGCAACATTTATCTTTATCAACAAGATGTATACTTTAATCCGGTTATGTATAACGATTTAGGATTAACTGTCCCGGAAGAAATTAAAGCCGTAAAAGCTCAAGAAATGATTTCGCTAGAGAAATTTGCAGAAATAAATCCAGACTATATCTTTTTACAATTCGAAGAAAGTGAAAATGCCCAAAAACCAAAAGCATTAGAAGACTTGGAGAGCAATTCTATTTGGAAAAGCATTGAAGCTGTGAAGAATGACAAAGTATTTATCAATGCTGTGGACCCTCTTGCCCAAGGCGGCACAACTTGGAGCAAGACTACTTTCTTAAAAGCGGCAAAGGAACATTTAACTAAATAAATCACAAGGTGCGTTGAATGATATGGGAAAAAGAAAATCGCTGCCAGCCTTAATTTTAATAGTAGCACCAATCTTGATTTTACTGACAATTATTGCATCTATTTTATACGGTGCAAAAAATATTAGTTTTGAAACTGTTTGGAACGCACTTTTTTATTATGATTCAGAGAATGTCGACCATACCATTATTATGACTTCTCGATTACCAAGAGTACTAGGCGCCCTTCTTGTTGGTGCATTTTTAGCCATATCAGGAGCACTTATGCAGGGGATGACAAGAAACTATCTTGCATCCCCTTCTATTATGGGTGTAACAGACGGATCTGCTTTTATCATTACCATTTGCATGGTTTTCATGCCAGATTTGTCTTCCATTCAGCTCATTCTCTACTCCATGGTTGGCTCTGCATTGGGAGCCGGAATTGTCTTTGGCTTTGGATCATTGCTTCCGAATGGATTATCACCCGTGCGATTAGCCATTATTGGAACCGTCATCGGAACCTTTTTAAGCAGTGTTTCTGCCGCAATCGCATCTTATTTTCAAGTTTCGCAAAACATCAGCTTTTGGTACAATGCAAGACTGCATCAAGTTGATCCTGCTGTACTAAAACTAGCGATTCCATGTGGAATAGTCGGGATTATTCTAGCGCTTTCTATTTCAAAATCAATTACCATTCTTTCCTTAGGAGATGAGATCTCCATTAATTTAGGCGAACGGACAAAACTTGTCAAAGCAGTTGCCATTCTTTCCGTTGTTTGTTTAACAGGCACTGCCGTTGCTTTAGTCGGAAAAATTGGCTTTATTGGACTAATTATTCCGCATATTACTCGGCTTTTAGTTGGAATCGATTATAAATGGGTTATCCCCTGTAGCGGTGTAATCGGCGCTGTTTTTTTAGCTTTATGCGATGTTATCAGCCGATTTATAAACAATCCGTTTGAAACACCAATCGGAGTCGTTACTTCTTTAATTGGCATTCCTTTCTTCCTTTACTTGATAAAAACGAAAGGAGGAGGAAAACATGTATAGAGATTCAATGAAACGTTATATCACAACACTAGTTCTTATCACCTGTCTCATCATTATGGCTAGTTATATCAGCTTGACCAATGGTACATTCGATATAACGGTTAAAGATGTCATTCGGACAATCTTTCGAATCAATCCTGTACCGGAATATGATCTAGTGATCTTTGATTTTAGACTTCCGCGAATAATCATTGCTGGATTAGTAGGATTGGGACTAGGAATTGCAGGAGCTGCGATTCAAGGCGTGACACGAAATGGATTAGCTGACCCTGGCATTTTAGGGATTAATGCTGGTGCTGGTGCTGCCATTGTCCTTTTTATGTTTTTCTTTCAGGCTCAAATGAACAGTACAGAATGGTTTTCAATTATGATGCAGCCGTTATATGGATTAATAGGCGGACTTGGAGCTGCACTCATAATCTATCTCTTCTCTTGGAAAAACGGAGCATTAGATACAGAACGCCTTTTATTGACAGGAATTGCAATTGGCTCATTATTCGGAGCTTTCTCCTTATATTTGTCATTAAAAATGAAAGCTTCAGATTTTGAAATGGCCACGGTTTGGACTTCTGGAAGTATTTATAACGCAAACTGGATCTATATTCTTTCCATGTTGCCATGGTTTCTCATGTTAATTCCGATTATCACCAAGAAAGCCTATTTACTCGATTTATTTCAGCTGGAAGAGACGAGTATTAAAAGCTTAGGTGTTTCAATGGAAAAAGAGAAATCTATTCTTTTATTAAGCAGCATCGGTTTAGTTAGTGCTTGTGTTTCCGTATCAGGGAGTATTGGGTTTGTAGGCCTGATGGCTCCTCATATTGCAAAGCGCTTGGTCGGTATTCATCATAAGCGAGTCATTCCTGCATGCGGTGCAATTGGAATGTTGCTTGTGATTGTATCAGATTTTATCGCAAAAACAGTTTTTGCACCTGCCGAATTACCTGTTGGCATTGTCATTTCCATTATTGGTGTACCATATTTTCTATATTTACTAGTTAAAGTAAAAGCATAGGAGGAGAACGGATCATTGAGCATCTTACGTGTGAAAGATTTAGAAACAAGTTATGAAAAATTCACCGTATTTCGGGATTTAAATGCAGAAGTGCAGGAAGGAAAAATTACAACGATCATCGGTCCTAATGGATGCGGGAAGTCTACATTGTTAAAAACAATGGGACGGATTCTTAAACAGCAGAACGGAAAAGTTTTTTTGCAAGGTCAAGATTTACAGACCCTTCCTACCAAACAAATTGCCAAACACCTTGCGCTACTTCCACAAAATCCAATTGCTCCTGCACAATTGAAAGTGGAAGAACTAATTTCTTACGGAAGATATCCACACCGCAAGAATACGAATAAATTATCACCAGAAGATAAAGAAATGATTGAATGGGCAATGGATGTTACAAAAACGATTTCTTTTCGAAATCGGGAAATTGCTCATTTATCTGGCGGACAGAGGCAAAAAGTTTGGCTGGCAATGGCTTTAGCACAAGAAACAGAAATTCTACTGCTTGATGAGCCGACAACATACCTTGATATGGCTCATCAATTAGAAGTACTGCAAATTATCGAAAGATTAAATCAAGAACAAAAACGGACGATTGTCATGGTTTTACATGACATCAATCTTTCGGCAAGATTTTCACATGAAATTATTGCTATGAAAGCAGGTGAAATTATTGCAGTTGGAACCCCTACTGAAATTATTACACCAGAAATATTGAAAAATGTATTTGATATTCATGCCAGAATTATGGTTGATCCTTATAATGGAGCACCTGTATGCTTTGGCTATGACGCTGTACCACTAAAAGAAGAAAATATAAATGCATATGCAACTAATTAAATATGAGACGCTTATAAACTGACAAGCCTTTGCTTCTAGTAAGCAAAGGCTTGTCAGATATCATTGAGCAGGATCTCCTTTTACTTCCCCTCTTCAAAAACTAGACGTTCAACCTTACATTCTAAACAACCTTCAATCATATCTTATGATGTTCCACGCCCTCTTTTTTATTCAAATAAAAAACAGCTGTCTGATTTATACAAAAATAAAAAAGGATATTTTTTTTTTACACAGGTTACGCTAAAAGTTGTAGCAGATTCACACAGTAAGTGAACTTGTTAAGAGCCGTTACAACACAATTAGTTGTAACAGCTGTGTATGACGTAAGCGGAAGACTTAGAGTTAAAACGGTTTTTAATATTTTCTTTCAACATTTATACACGCTTAGCTGAATATGAGAACATCACAACAAATTAAAAGGAGCTGAAGCCATGTTTTTTCATGTAAAAGAATTACAATATAATGCGAAACCAAGCCAGCCAGATCCTGTTTATGCTAAAAAGCTTCAAGAAATATTAGGCGGCCAATTCGGCGAAATAAGTGTCATGATTCAATATTTATTCCAAGGCTGGAACTGTCGTGCAGAGCAGAAATACCGCGACATGCTGCTGGATATTGGAACAGAAGAAATTGCCCATGTGGAAATGATTGCAACAATGATTGCTCAGCTTTTAGATAAAGCACCTGTTCAACAGCAAGAAGAAGCAGCGAAAGATCCTGTTATTGGAGCCGTATTAGGCGGAATGAATCCTCAGCACGTGATTGTTTCTGGTTTAGGTGCTACGCCTACAGATAGTGTTGGCTATCCATGGACTTCTAGATATACAATTGCAAGCGGAAACCTTCTTGCAGATTTTCGCGCTAACTTAAATGCAGAATCACAAGGCCGTTTACAAGTCGTTCGCTTGTATGAATCCACTACTGACCCTGGGGTTCGTGATATGCTTTCTTTCTTAATTGCACGTGATACCATGCATCAAAACCAGTGGATGGCGGCGATTGAAGAATTAGAACAAAATCAAAAAGCCATTGTGCCAAGCACTTTTAATCAAGAGTATGAAAAACAAGAAGTTTCTTACTCATTTATGAACTTCTCTCAAGGAGAAGAAAGTAAAACTGGACGCTGGGCAAGCGGAAAAACCTTAGATGGACAAGCAGATTTTGAATATGTAGCGAACCCGGAGGCAATGGGGCAAAATCCGCAGCTGAACCCTGCACCGCCTTATGTTCATGGAACACCTCCAGTAAGTGAATTAGTAAGATAAAGATCCCTATGCTTAAAAAGCCCTCCTTTCGACTGCAGCTGAAAAGAGGGCTTTTTACACGTAAGCAGCCAATTAATCGTTTTGCTGAACAGCTTCCTCTGCTTCCCGTAAATGCCTTAAATGCTCTTCCATCCGCTTGATTTCTCTGTCACCTGAAAGCTCTGGATTTTCTTGTTTGAATTCGCTGATTTGCTGCTGAGCAATAGTTAACTGCATATGTGCTGATTGTAATTGTCTTGAACTTGTATTCATCTGAGCTTGATAAACTGTTTCTTCAGCATGTTCTACAGCTTTTTCGACTTCTTCTTGATTATGATTCATTGCAGACATCCCTCTCTTGTGTAAGTACTACCCTTAACATGTGTTCCTCTTTTTTCTATTATTCATTCTTTTTTAGTAAAGATGAATTTTTTTACATTTATGTTGTACAAGCCGAAAGCTCTGCATAAATTTATGGTAGTCCACTCTTATGGAAAATCTCAAGAGCAAGGGAGAATCGTTCATGGGACCCTTTTTTAGTTATATCTTTTTAGGTTTATCTTTAGCTGCACCAATCGGACCTATTAATGCTGCTCAGTTGGACAAAGGAATTAAAAACGGCTTTTGGCATGCTTGGCTTTTAGGAATCGGCGCCACTGTAGCTGATGCTCTTTATATGATACTCGTTTATTTTGGTTCCCTTCACTTTCTCGGCAGTGACTTTATGAAAACCTTTCTTTGGTCATTTGGGGCATTTGTCTTAATCTATACCGGTATTGAAAGCTTAATGAGTGCAGGGAAAATTGTACAGAGCAAGAAAACGAAGAATGAACCTGTGTTAAAATGTTTCTTTTCAGGTTTTATTCTCTCGCTTACAAATCCTTTGACCATTCTATTTTGGCTTGGAATTTATGGATCGGTGTTAGCCAAAACAGCAGATGCCTACGCAACTGAACAGCTTGTTATGTACAGCTGTGCCATCTTCATTGGTGTTTTATCATGGGACATCACAATGGCGGCATTAGCAAGCACGTTTCGAAAGTATTTGTCTGCGCACTTTTTAACCGTTGTCTCCATTTTATCAGGCGTTTCTTTAATTGGTTTTGGCTTTTATTTTGGCTGGCAGGCTTTTCAATTATTATTCAGCTGAAGATAAATCGTTTATACATAATAAATAATCGCTTCCACGAAGTCCTTGGTGGCAAATAGATTTTTTTAGCTGACTGATGTAAGGAGCTTGAAGGAAATATAAAACAGCGGAAGTTCACGATTTGTTTCGAAAATGAATGAGGATTTAAATAGATGATCTATATTTTATCAGGAATAAGTCAAACTAAGAATGATGTAAAAATCATGCGATAAAGGTGGTGTTTAAAATGGCAAAGAAAAAACTGACTCCTTCAGCTGAGGTCGATCAAAAGCAATTAGTGGACGATAAAGCCAAAGCACTGAGAGAAACCAATTACGAAAATGAACATATCCGCAAAGGCACGTTAAACGGCGCCGATGGTCAATAAATAATTGATATGAAAAAACTACCTAGCTCTAGGTAGTTTTTTTACTTTCTAACCGAAGTACAAGCAATTGAGTAATCATTTCTCAGCGCTGTTTACCTTGTTGTCGCTGATTTGCTGCATTCGCTCTTGCTTGCGCTTCCATATCATCGTGATCGGCTAATTCAAGAGAAAATTCTTCATCTACACCATCAGATGGTATCTTTAAATTTTTCGGAGTTTGGGGTAATGAACTTTTATTATGATTAGATGATTTATGATTGTTTGCTCTTCCCATGGCAAACCCTCCTCTTAAATTGTTTGTGTCTGATTTTAAGGCTTGTGAGTTTCATTTCGACGCTGACATTCATCAGCCGGAAAAAGACGCACACGCGTCTTTTTCCTTTGTCATAGCATCCTTACCAACGATGCGCTTTAGCATTGCTTCGTAAAATGATGTTTGTTTGCGACATGGTTGTATGTCCATTTACTTGCGACTTAGCACGCTTTGGTCGTGTCCAATTGTGGTAAAAAAGTTCTGAGTGCGGATCTAATTGATCTTTGTAACTCATCTAATCACCTCAAGGATAGGATACTTTCCAATAATGAGATAACTGCCATTGCCATCTCGTTTATAGGATAAAACAAATGAATCTAAATAATCCTAACAGTTTTCACCATCAGCTGTCCTAGAAAGAAGCAACCGCAATTTCAAACAATTTAAGTATGATTCTCTTCTGTTTTAAGCAACATATACACGATGGCGTGTACAATTTAACTCTGAGACAGTTCAAGAAGCGTATCTTTATAAGCAAAAACTACCTCTGCGCCGTCGAGGTAGTTTTTATTCACTGCAAATCAATGCGAGTATAGATAGACAGCCGTGATTTAAATTTCAATAATGATTGGAAGAATCATCGGTCTTCTTTTTGTGTGACTATATAAAAATTGGCCAAGTGTTTGTTTGATTTCTTTTTTGACAATATTCCACCGGTGAATGTTTGCTTCTTGTAAGTTATTGACGGTCGTGATCACCCGCTGATTGATTTCTTTAAAAAGTTCGTCTGAATCCCGCGCATAGACGAATCCACGAGATATCGTATCCGGTCCGGAAATGATTTTTCCTTCCGATTTGCTAAGTGTAATGACAATAACAATCATTCCGTCCTCAGAAAGCTGTTTGCGGTCGCGTAAAATAATGTTTCCAACATCACCGATTCCTAATCCGTCTACGTATACATTTCCTGCAGGTATTCGTCTTGTTTGGCGGGCAGCCTGATTTTGGATGTCGACCACATCACCATTACTAACAATGAAAATATTTTCTTTTTGCACACCTACAGATTCTGCTAACAAACTGTGATGATGCAGCATTCTGAATTCCCCGTGAATTGGAATAAAATATTTCGGTTTCATTAACGTAAGCATTAATTTTAATTCTTCTTGATAAGCATGTCCCGAAACATGCATGCGGGTTGAACTTCCCGTTCCATAAATCACATGCGCTCCGAGTAAAAATAAATTATCAATAATGCGTGACACATTCCGTTCATTTCCCGGTATTGGACTTGCCGCAAAAATGATTGTATCCTCAGGCAAAATATCTACTTGTCTGTAGTTTCCACTAGACAAGCGAGATAAAGCCGCCATCGGTTCTCCTTGGCTTCCTGTGCAAAGAATCGCTACCTTCTCAGGGTCCATTTGATTGATTTCATGCGCCTCAATCAGCATGCCATCAGGGATGTTCAAATAACCTTGTTCAAGTGCGATGGATACGACATTTACCATGCTTCTGCCAAGCAAAGCGAGCTTGCGGTTTGTTTTAATAGCCGCATCGACGACTTGCTGGACCCGATTAACATTTGAAGCAAACGTCGAAATAATGACTTTTCGGCGGGCTTTAGTGAATGCTTCTTCAATATGCTCCCCTACTAATCGCTCAGATGGCGTAAATCCAGAACGTTCTGCATTCGTACTTTCTGATAATAGTGCTAATACACCAGAACTTCCGATTTTAGCCATCTTATGAATATCAGGGTACTGGTCATTGACAGGCGTCAAGTCAAATTTGAAATCCCCTGTATGGACCACTGTGCCTTCCGGTGTATGGAAAACAATGCCGAGACAATCTGGAATGCTGTGGTTTGTTTTGAAAAAAGTGAGCTTGATGCTCTCGAACTCGACCTCTGATTCAGAATCAATGAGAAACAGCTCCGTTTCTCTTAAAAGGCCATGCTCGGTCAATTTCCCTTCAATTAAACCTAAGGTCAGACGCGTTGCATAGACCGGCAAATTTAATTGTTTTAACAGATACGGAATACCGCCAATATGATCTTCATGGCCGTGTGTCACAACTAAGGCGCGAACCTTCTCTTTATTTTCTTGCAAGTATGTAATATCGGGTAAAATTAAATCAATTCCTAATAAGCTTTCATCTGGAAATTTAGAACCGCAATCAATCACTACAATATCATCAGCATACTGTATAGCATACATATTTTTTCCTATTTCATTTACGCCGCCTAAAGCAAAAATGGACAATGTCTCTTCTGTTGTACTCAACATGACTCCTCCTTCTTTGTAACATCGAAGACCACAGGCACCTCTTTCTGCGGCCTGCATCCGATGAATCTCATCTCCCCCTATTAATCAAAGCTTTACTTTTTCAGCCGCACGAACAAGAGCAACCTTAATCAGCAGATCACCGAACTTTCTTTTCTATCATTTAATCTCTTGTCTTTTTCACCTGACACTCTACATAAGCTAGCTTTCGCTCTTTATTCATTTATTATTCATCTTTTGACTGTGTATCGATTTTATGGATGAAAGAATTTTTGGCTTATCCTGCTGATCAATGAAACGTGCTCTTAAAGGAAGCTGCCCATTTGCTGCCATGATCTTTTTTAAAAAATAAATCAGCCAAAACCTCTAACAGTCATTTAGAGCTCTGGCTGATTCATCTCACTTTTCAATCATTTAAATTCCGGACTTAATGATAATCCGATGCTGTCGGATTACACGGCGGATTCTCTGTATTTGTTGATTGAGCTAGTTTCATTAAGTAATAACATTCTTCCCGCATCATATGATCTGCCATTAATGCTGAAAAGGTGCTTAGCATTTGATTAGATATTTCTAATTCTTCAATTTCATGAAGAAACAGTTGAAACAGCTCTATTTCTAACTTAACATCTTTATTCATTTTCTTTAAGGCTGGAAAGGAGTCAAGATTTGTTCTTAAATACCCTGTCATTTCAACTGCTTTCAAATAAAACTGTTCAAAATGAACCGAAAATTCCTTGCTCTTTGCCTTAAGCTTCTTTTCGACCGCATCAAGACTGTCAGAAATTGCTCCAGCGTGTCCTGCAGCATCTAAAGTCCATAATAAATGGTGATGAAGCTCATGAAAGATAGGCGGAATTTGTTTTTGTTCTAAGTAGCTAAGAATCAATAAATACTCATCAAGCTCATTCACCATATGGTTTAGGAACGTAGGTGTAAGATGAATCGTCAAGTCAGTCGTCAAATGTTTTTCTAATAAAGACAGCTTAAATTCCCGAAGTGCTATTGCTTGTGTTTTTGCCTGAATGGTCAGGTCCTCTAAATTTGTTTGGCTTCTTTTAATTCTCTCTAATAAAATCGTAAACGTTTCAACGAATGTTTTAGCTGATTGGATTTCTTCTTTCTCCTTCTCAGCCAAGGCATCCAAAATAAACTGTGAATGATCTTTTAAAACTTGAAGCCAGAACGTATGCTCAAAAACAGCTGCTTGTGTATAACTGTTCATGATTCTCCTCCTGTAGTGAATTCGTTTCCTTTCATACATATTAAAGAAAATCAGTTTATATCAATGATTAACAAGAAAAATTATGGAACAGATGTATGACAACAAGCTGCAGCTGGAAATAAATAAGGAGATAAAAGAACTTACGATTGGATTGGAGCACTTGCCATATGAAAATCATCAGCCTAACAGTTGAACTGATTATCGGTTTTTTTCTTCTTTTTATAGTTGTGAAATTTGTTGGAAAGAAAATCATTGATCAAATTACTCCCTTTACTTTTATTGCTTCGGTCGTGCTAGGAGAACTTTTGGGAAACGCATTATACGATGAGAAAACCGGAGTTTTTTACATCATTTATTCAATGGGATTATGGGCTGTTTTACTTTTTGCTGTGGAATATCTTAGCCAAAAGTATTTATCATTTCGCGGCTTGTTTGAAGGAAATCCTTCTGCTCTTATCAAAAACGGCATCGTTGACCGGGAAGCATTGAAAAAGAACCGAATGAACATTAATCAGCTGCAAAGCTTGCTTCGCCAAAGCGAAACTTTTTCCATTCGAGAAGTAGCTTTTTGTTATTTAGAAGCCAACGGTTCGATTAGTATTTTGAAAAAGACAAAGTATCAAAAAACGACTCAAGAAGATTTTGATATGGTGATTAAACCCGTTTACGTTCCTGTTACACTGATACGGGATCGGGAAGTTTTATGGGATGAATTGAACGACTTGGGCTTTACTGAATCTTGGTTAAAAGCGCAGCTTCTGACGCAAGGGATTTCGGACTACAATGACGTTTTCTTAGCAGAATGGCTCGAAGAAGATGGACTTTTTGTCCAAACCTATTAACTCGCTGTCCTTTCTTATGTCCCAATCCTAAAAATGCAGCTTAAAACTTTTTCTTAAGCCTCACAGCATAAATCCAATTTCATCTGTTCATCCTAAAAGAAGACATTTTTTGAAAGGATGATCTCATGGATTTTATATGGCAGTCTTTTGTTCTCATTGTAGCTGGGATCTTGCTATTAAGAATAGCTGGAAGAAAATCAATTTCTCAAATGACATTAGCTCAAACCGTTATCATGATTTCACTGGGGACTGTTATTGTTCAGCCAATTGTTGAACAAAGTGTCATTAAGGCCATTGGAGCTGCCGCTATTTTTGTTGCTGCGATTCTTCTTTTAGAATATTTTCAGCTTAAATCAAACGCTTTTGAAAAATTTATTACAGGAAAATCTAAAATTGTCATCCAAAACGGGAGCCTAAACATTCAAAATTTAAAAAAACTGCGTTTAACTGTTGATCAATTAGAAATGAGATTGCGTAATCAAGGGATTGCTAAAATTGAAGATGTCAAAACGGCAACACTTGAACCGAACGGGCAGCTTGGCTATGAGCTGAAAGAAGAAGCAAAACCTTTGACAGTCGGTGAATTTAAACAGCTAATGAATTCATATTTCCCACTTCTATCTTCTGCTAATCAAAATATAGCTTCATCAAGTAAAAATCAGCAGCAGCCAGGCAGTGTTCCAAATATCTTTGAGGAAATCGAGACGCAGCAAAAGCAAAACCCTGACTACCTTCAATAACGGACGTCTTAGAGCTGGTTTTGCTACAACTCGTTCACAATGCTGCAAGTGACTCAAAAAAAACAGAAGGAGCATGAATCCATAATTGCTAAACATATGGATTCACACTCCTTCATCTTTTGGCTTCGTATAAAGTTT
The DNA here is from genome assembly GCA_008180335.1 of Priestia megaterium. Lineage (GTDB taxonomy): Bacteria > Bacillota > Bacilli > Bacillales > Bacillaceae_H > Priestia > Priestia megaterium_B. The sequence goes on along the minus strand of VTEF01000002.1, from coordinate 377,020 downwards.
AGCCACAATAGATGCTATGAATGACTTTTAACCGATTATCATTTGCTATGTTTATTTAAAAACTCAAGTGTTTTCCCGAGCGTTTGTTCAGCATGCGGTGTAGTGAAATCAAACTGATACTCATGCCCCAAGTCAGTATTCGTGCCATCAAATAACACACTTTCTACTTCCACGTTATTCTTTTCAAGAACGTCTATCAGTTCTACCGAGTGCGGTGCTAAAGGATCAGCATCTCCAACTGTTAAAAAAGCAGGCGGGTAATCAGGTGTGACCTGTTTGACGGTAGATAGTTCATCCAGTCTAGAAAACGATGCAAAGTCTTTTACGCCTGTATATGACCAAAGCACCGTCTGAACCCCAGCCTTCAGCACTGGAGACTTCTCTGATTTCCCCATTCTATCCATGTTATAAAGGCCGCAATATAAAAGAGCTCCTTTTAACTGTTCGTTATCAACAGAAGGCTGAAGCCCCATCGTCTTAGCCAGCTCTTCATTCGAGATAACGGCTGCTGTTTGGCTGGCAATTTGAGCGCCTGCTGAATCTCCGCCAATGAACAAGCGGCTCATGTCGCCCCCGTATTTATCTACGTTATTCTGAAGGTACTTAAGCGCCTGATTGGCTTGAATGACTGGCCCCGGATATTGTTGACCAGGCGCAATCGCATAGTTTATATTTGCTACTACATAACCTTCGTTCGCTAATGCCATGCCATATTCTTGTGTTTGTTCTTTACTGCCTGATACAAACCCGCCTCCATGTATCCACATGATCACAGGGAGATCCTTCTTAGCATTTTTCGGATAATAGATATCTAAAAAGCTGTTTTCAATTCCATCCTCAGCATACACAATATCTTTTTCAACCTTAACTTGTTTTTTTATCGTTTCAATATTCTTCGGCGCTGCAAAAGAATCCGCTTCAAAAAGCTGCTTGATTATTAAAGCGTTAAGCGCAGGTGTAAACTGGCCAATAATCAATAAAAGCAATAGCGGAATAACAACGATTGAGATCGCAGAGATGGGAATCATCCATCGCTTTTTCTGATAAAACTTTTTCTTTGTTGTCACTTCACTCAACCTTTCTTTTTATAAAATAGTCCGTAAAACTCCATACGCATTAACTTAACAATGACCGTTACTCAATCTGCTGCAGCCAGAGTCTGATTTTGTGCATTTATTTCATTTCACTCTCAATTTTGCAGGATTTTTTCCTGCTAATAACCTCATCTTCATTTTATTTCCTTTTCTATTTTACTGCCTTTCTACAAAAATAGCTATGTATCCAACGATTAATATCATACAAGTATAACAGATTTATCCAGCCTCTTGACATGGTGTATACGGTTATTCCTTAAGTGAAGCTTCAGTTCCTTTACAGTTTTCACATCAGAGCCTTGAAAACAAGACATATTCACTCTCTCCTGCTGATACGTTTGCAGCCAGCATATAAGCACATTTTTACGATACAGATTGCTTCATGATTGACAGACAAATGCAGGCTTTGTTGCAAATGCATCTTTAAATGGTGTATTTTTAAAAGAAAGATGAAATTAACAACTGACGGGATCTACATGTCGTGTTAAGATATTAATGCTGTACAGAATCACAACGACTTCCCTTTTATGATAATGAGGCAGGCGTTGCATAGAACTTCAATCAGCGGGAGCTTATAGCCCGTTGAAGAGAGATAAATTTATAAAGATACGGATGTGATTAACCTGCGAATCAATAAATACATTAGCGAGTCTGGAAAAGCATCCAGACGCGGCGCAGATAAATTAATTAGTGAAGGCCGAGTAACGATTAACGGCAAGATTGCAAAAATAGGGAGCCAAGTTCAGCCAGGAGATGATGTGCGCGTAAGCGGCGATCCCATTAGACTTGCTCGCAACAATGTCTACATTGCTTTAAATAAACCGGTTGGGATTACAAGCACAAGTGAAAAGAAAGTAAAGGGAAACATCATTGATTTAGTCAATCACCCTTTACGCATTCACCATATCGGGAGACTTGATAAAGATTCAGATGGCTTAATCCTCCTGACTAACGACGGCGATATCGTAAACGAAATTTTACGCGCTGAAAATAAGCATGAGAAAGAATATATTGTGTCAGTAGACAAGCCAATTACGCCTGAATTTTTAAAACAAATGGCAGAAGGCGTTCGAATTTTAGGGACCAAAACACTCCCTTGCAAAGTAACACAGCTGTCTAAGTTTGAATTTCAAATCATCTTAACACAAGGATTAAACCGGCAAATCCGCCGCATGTGCGAAGTGTTAGGGTATGAAGTGTACAGATTGCAGCGCACACGAATTATGAACATCCACTTGAACAACCTGCCTGTTGGACAATGGCGTGATTTAACAAAGAAAGAACGCACACAGCTGTTTAAACAGTTAAACTATGAACCAAAAGAGTGGTACTAAACTAAGCGGTTAGCACAATGAAAGAAGCATCTTTAAGCTATTTCAATACTTAAAGATGCTTCTTTTTTTGTGTACATACAAGCTTATGAAACTGGCAAATTTGACTGTTCTTTTACGAAAATGCCCCCGACGGGATTCGAACCCGTACTCCTTTGGTAAGCATAGGCTTGGGGAAACACGCTTCCCTACGGACTTTCACCAACGGGAATTTCACCCGTTTCAGCTCTGTTTGCTTTTCGGTGCTTCTGAAACCCTCACCTTGCGACCCGGTAACGACAATGTTTTCCGGCGCTCTTCCCTTCTGAGCTACGGAGGCGTTTTTACTAGATTATAGCAAAACAGGGAAAGTAATGACAATTGTTTAGTTTCATTTACGTATATCTTTTTCTTATAAGAAAAACTCCACCTTTACAGGTGGAGTTTACGCAACACACAAATTTCTTATAGGGGCCATTCAATTTGCTATCATGCTCTCTATTGCCTTTGTTCTGACAATAATGTTTTACTTATTCTTTACATCTACGAAGATAGGGTTAGAATAGAACCATAAATCTTGATAGTTTCGCTTATTAATAGCTGCAAAACGAGTTTCGTTGTCTTCAATATCCGTCTTAGGATCAATCAGAGGTTCACCGTTAAGTGTTTCTCCCGGTACGTTCAAGCCAAGATTCGTTCCTCTTAAACGGAAATATTGATCCTTTTTCACCTTCACTTTATACGTAATAACATTGTAGCCGTCACGATCTGTTTTCCAGTCTTTGCTTGTGAAACGTTTTACGACTTTAGTTGTATCATTTGTATCCTTGTTATAAGCATCCGTGCCAGGTACCGCCTTGCCTGTTACATCACCTGCAATTAAGTCTACGTGATCTACTTTAACTCGGTCGCCATTGTTATTCTTTTTAGGACTCTTAAAACGGATTGTAATTTTAACCATTTTTCCTTCTTTCACTTGAAGCTCTTCGCCCATTTCTGCATCGTTTCTTCCGCTTCTCGCTTGGAAATCAAGCTTATTAATTAAATCGCCATATACAGAGAACGATTTTCCAGAGCGCATACCTTCTAAAACATCCTGTGCCGTAGAGCCTTCTATCCATGTATAGTTTTTAGAGTACTGACCAGGCCAGTATCCGCTTGAATAAAGACGATTGTCGCTGATTTCAAAGTGAGAATCTGAATTTGAGAAATTCCAGAATCTTCTTCCTTCTCCAAGAAGCGCATCCCATGTGCCTCCAACCTTCGCAAGCATGTAATCAGAACCGCCGTAAGTACGGTTTTCCGGAGTAGTCAAATTCAGTCCGCCTCGATCCGGTTCCATTTGATTACCAGGCATTCCTTCAAATCCAAATGCTACAGTCGGAGCGATATTATTAAAGTCACGGAAATCTGCAATCGTGTACACTCTTTTTCTTGACGGGTGGTTCAAAATTGCAAAACTCGTGTTTTTATAATTTTTTTCAAGCCAAGCCAACGCTTTACGAGCGTCTTGAGACGTCGTATAAGCTCTTTCATCCTGCGCTTTCCATGCTGCTACATCTTGCGGATTAAACATCTTTTCATCGCGGTCTGTAAACAAGTACTCAAATTGATTTGCTGCTTTTAAGCTTTCCATCGATCCTGCTTCTTTACCTAAAATTCCAATGCCGACATGTTCATAAGCAGGCATGTCCCATTCGAATCCGGAAAAGATAATTTTATTTTTATACTTTCCTTCATCTAGCAGCTGTTTAATTTTCGGTGCTTGATACTGAATCATTCCTTGAGAAAATGGAATCGGTCCTCCTGGAATCACGTTTCCATCCGCATCTCGCGAAGACATTCTCAAATGATCTGAAACAGCCATCCAATCCATATCATACTTGTCAAATGCCTGATCTAACAAAAGTTCAAGAGTCTGAGACTGCTGTGCATCATCAGACTGAGTAGTATGAGCATGGTATTCACCTTTCAGCCATTGACCTCTTTCATGATGCCCTCTTTCATGATGCCCTCTTGTTTCTTTTGCATCAGCCGGTGTACCTTGGGCCAAGATGGTAAAACCTAAAGCCAAAATTGTCATTGACTTGAACACTTTTAACATTTGTCTAAACCTCCGATGTACTAAAGTTTTATACAGATTAATTTTATGGGAGCAGTATTAAGAAAATATGTGCAGAATGTATCGTTTTAGTAAAGAAAGAGTGCATATCTGGAAGACTTTTACTCAAATTCCCCTATCCTAACCAGATTGTGTAAAGCGTTACCAAAAATGGATGAGTTCATCTCGCTGCACCATTTTTCAGTTCTCTCTCTAACTCTCGTAAACTTTCGACAAGTTTACGTTTTTCTTCTTCAAAATGAGCATCACTTATAAAAATGGTCGGCTCAGGCGCTTCTGGTTTTTGAATGTCTTTTAACCAGTCAGGGACCATCTCTTTTCGAATCAGCTTCTGCCGCTTGGGTTTAGACGAGTACGCCTGATTTTGAGCTGTCTTTTTACGCTTTTTTTGAACAGAAGCTTTATAAAAAATATGCTGCTTCACATATGCAAACGTCCGAATGCAGTCTCCTTTGTATTTCGGCACATATAAATCAAATGCTTCATGCAGCGATTGAAGGGCATCTGCGAGAGAAATGCCGCTGCTTGCAACTTCACAAATTCCTTGCAAGTCTTTAGCAGATGGATAGAATCCTCCTCTTTTAGCGGTGAACGCTTGTTCAAGCTGGTATGCGTATTGTTCTTGATTCACATTTGTTTCCGCTGCTGGCCCGCAAGCAGGCATCTCTTCTCTTTTTCTCTGTTTCGTATTTTCTGTAGTACTCTCTGTTAATGAGCTTGTCACCTTGACAACATCGGTTAGCTGATGCGGCTCATTCGCTGTATTCACATTGACCATATCGGTTAATTGTGATGAATCAAGCTGGCTGTCCGTTTGCATAACGGGTTCATTTATGTGCATACTGTAACATTCTATTGGTTCGTCGTTATGTATCATCATTTCTTGAAGACGGCTATAATTAATTCGGTACCAACTCGTATGATTAAATTTGGAACGGTTGTAGTTTCCTTTTACAATGAGTCCATCTTGTTCAAGCTTTGAAATAATTCGCTGAATCGTTGAAAGCGACCAAAACGGAAATTGTGCGAGCCACTGTTTATTTGTGTTATACACCCATTTAAACCCTTCTTTTACATGCGTGCTTTTTTCAAGCCAATAATGCAGTTGCTGTAAAAACAGCGCTCCATTCACGCCCACTTTCACAGCTAAAGATGGCAAAACGATTAACGGCTGATCATTTACTAGCAAACGACTCATCTAACATCCTCCTTTTCGATAAGCAAATAAAACCTCCACAGCTGTCTGGAGGCTTCATTATATAGATACAAATGAAAGCAAGATTGGGGGATGATTATTTTTTTCAAAGTTGAAATTTGAATGCTTAGTGCAACGAGTCTAAAATAAAAGAATAAAATAGATAAGAGGAGGGACAAACATGTCTGAACGAAGAAATATCTATGATGAACACTTTATCAACACATTATCTGCCTTAATTGAAAAAGAATACACTTTATTTAACAAAAACCAGTTTCAGCAATCCGTCTTTCAAAACGATTGGCAAGACCTTGCTTTAAAACAGCGAATGCGCCGCATTACAGAATCTTTATACGAAGCATTGCCTAAAGAGTATCCAAAAGCTTTAAGCATTCTATTCATTGTTGCCCCTCAAGTTAAAGGCGGATTGAATGGCATCATTTTTCCGGACTATGTAGAACAATACGGATTATCCTACTGGAATGAGTCGATGCAGGCATTAGAGTTCTTTACACAATACTCTACTTCTGAATTCGCTGTACGTCCTTTTTTATTAAAAGATCAAGAAAAAATGATGGCTCAATTTTTGGCATGGTCAGAACATCCAAATGAACATGTACGGCGATTAGCGAGCGAAGGATGCAGACCTCGCCTTCCTTGGGGAACATCGATTCCATCGCTTAAAATAGATCCTCGTCCCGTCTTGCCAATTTTGACAAATCTGCTTCTGGATGAGTCCTTATATGTCCGAAAAAGTGTTGCCAATAATTTAAATGATATTTCAAAAACGCATCCAGATATCGTTTTAGAGCTCGCTAGAAAGCAGTATGGAAATAACGCCTATACAGATTGGATTTTAAAGCATGCCTGCCGCACATTATTAAAACAAGGTAACCAGCAAGCTTTATCCTTATTTGGCTTTCAAAAGGATGATTCTCTTGGGATTCAGTCATTTACATTGCAGCCAGATCAAATAGCAATTGGAGATACGATTGAGTTCGCTTTCGAACTTCACGCGAAAAAGAACACGAAAGCGAGAATTGAATATGCCGTTGATTATGTAAAAGCAAGAGGCAACCGAACGCGAAAAGTCTTCAAAATTACCGAAACTCAACTGAAAGAAAACGAGACAAAACTGTATACCAGACGTCTTTCCTTTCAAGATTTATCAACGAGAAAGCATTATAAAGGCACACATACCCTCTCAATTATTCTAAACGGCGATGTGAAAACTTCACTCGATTTTGAGATTGAATAACCTATGAAAAAAATCGGTTGCTTGAAGACTTTGCTTATACGTAAAAAGTCAATAAGGTGAACATATGAACTACACTTGTCCGTGCTGCGGCTATCAAACATTAGAAGAAGAACCGCCAGACACTTTCGATATTTGCAGCATCTGTTATTTGGAAGATGACGAGCTCCAATTTTACGAGCCCGACTATGAAGGAGGGGCAAATCAAGTCTCATTAAAGCAAGCTCAGCAAAACTTCCTTGTATTTGGTGCATGTGAAGAAGAATTCAAACACATCGTGAGAAAGCCAACAAAGTTTGATAAGCGGGATGTTACGTGGAGGCTGCTATGAAACAAGCATGCAAACTAATTGATTAAGGGGTGGAGTTTTTGAACAGCAATTGTGAACTCGTTCTACTAATTATTGACTCTACGTATTGCACGATTTACTGCAAGGGTGCAAACTTGTTAAATCAATTATATAAAAATGCCCAACAACATAAATTCAAATCTGTTGCGTATGTAACAGATAAAAATGATTGTCGAAGTAGGCTAAGTGTCTGGTAAAATAACTAAATAAAGCAACAGGATACCGAGGTGAAAGCAATGATATTAGTGAGTTCTTGTTTAGCCGGATTAGAGGTAAGGTATAACGGCACTCATAGTTTAGATCACACCATACGTAAGCTTTTAGAAGAAAAGCAAGCCGTAGCTGTATGTCCTGAACTGCTTGGCGGCTTTTCAACGCCTAGGGAACCTGCTGAAATAGTGGGAGGAAACGGAGAAGATGTGCTAGATGGGAAAGCAGCCGTTGTTGAAAAATCAGGAAGCAATGTGACTGAACTGTATATAAAAGGCGCATATGCTACATTGCAGAAAGCCAAAGAAGTGAATGCAACAGCCGTTGTTCTTAAAGAATACAGTCCATCGTGCGGCAGCTCAATGATTTATAATGGCGAATTTACAGGCAAAACGACCATTGGCAATGGCGTCACAACTGCTTTGCTAAGAAGAAATGGCATACAGGTCTTATCAGAAGAACAAATTTCCGATTACATAAAGACAATGCCACCGCAAGCACAATTACAAAAAGATTGAGAAAAACCCCCTTCTCAATCTTCTTGTATCTTATCTGACTTACCTTAGAATTTGGATGAATGGTATTCATTAACCATACTTTCTTCAATTTTGCGATTGTCCTTAAAGACAAAGTATAAAGCTACTAGCATGAATGCTGCACCAATCCAGCGTTCATAATCAAATGGCACTTGCTTGTTTCCAAACCAGCCGAAATAGTCAATGGCCATACGGCAAATAACTGTCCAACGACTGTTGCGATATTGGCAGCAGTCACACCTATTCTCGGCACAGCTAAAACTGTAATTAAAATCGTCATCTCTTTCCCCTCCTTAAAATTAAAAACTTCGCAAAAAACTAACATAATTAGTTTTAAATATAATATAATTAGCTTTATAAAGGAGTTGGGAAAATATGAAAATAATAAAAACCGGTACATTGTATCAATTGGCTTTCATGCCTCGTTTGTTCCCCGTTAATTGTTACCTTGTGGAAGAAGAAGATGGATTAACACTTATTGATGCTGCGCTTCCCTATAGCACTAAGGGAATCTTAAAAGCTACACAGATCATTGGCAAACCTATTAAAACTATCATTCTTACCCATGCTCACGATGACCATGTTGGGGCTCTTGACTCGTTAGCACAACGCTTGCCAGACGTTTCAGTAAGCATTTCATCAAGAGATTCACGCCTTCTAGCAGGTGACACAGCCTTATTGCAAGGGGAAGAAAATTCTCCTATTCGCGGAGGCATTTCAAAAAAGCTTCAGACCCAGCCTGACCGGCTGCTTGAGGAAGGAGACAGGATTGGCTCTTTAGAAGTGATCGCTTCACCTGGACACACACCTGGCTCCATTTCTCTTTTCGATGTTCGGCATCAGCACTTAATTGCAGGAGATGCTTTTCAAACACGAGGAGGAATCGCTGTCGCTGGTACAATAAAACCATTGTTTCCTTTTCCTGCATTTGGAACATGGAACAAAAAACTGGCTCTTGAAAGCGCAAAGAAACTAAGAGCGCTAGAACCTAAGCTCTTAGCAGTCGGTCACGGAAGAATGCTTGAGAATCCCGTTCAAAAGATGGACTTATCATTAAAAGAAAGTGAACAAAACTTAATGAAAAAGGACTGATTACTAACATGTCTCCACGTATTGGATTAGACCTGCCAACAATTTTACAAAAAGCAATTGAATTAATTGACCAACACGGGCACGACCAACTGACATTAGGCAAGCTGGCAAAAGAACTCAACATCCGGACTCCTTCACTGTATAACCATGTTGACGGATTAGATGGGCTGAAACAGCAGCTAGCAATCCATGGCTTAAAAAAGCTTTATCATGCGATGGCACAAGCGGTAATTGGCCGTTCTGGCGACAACGCGATCCGCTTGCTCAGCAACGCTTATGTACAGTTTGCCCGAACTCATCCTGGACTTTACGAAGCTATTTTCCAGTTTTCAGACCCGCATGACTCTGAATTACAGCAAGCTCAGCACACTGTTGTTCAACTCGTTATGCAAGTTTTAAATGAATACGGGCTAGAAGAAGAAATGGCTCTTCATATGGTCCGGGGATTGCGCAGTATCTTACACGGATTTACGTCCATTGAACAAATGGGCGGATTTCAAATGCCTCTTGAAATTGATAAAAGTTTAACCATTCTCATTGATACATTTATTCAAGGAATTCATTCACTGATTGAACAAGAAGGAAAATAAGGAGAAAGATACGGACTCAGCCATTTCTTTCTCCTTTATGTAGAAGTTTACTGTTCAGATTGATACACAAGCCAGTTGGAATCAGTAATTCTCGCTGATAAGCTCACAATTTTATTCGTTACTCGTTCCGCTTCAGATCCTTGTAGTGGTGTCGGCTGATAGTTATTGCGTGATGCTACAGATGAAATGCTGAACGGAAGCACTCGAATATCCTTTTTGTCCGTCAGTTCTCCACCCTTTAAATGAAACGTTTGCTGGAATACGAAGGTGTCTTTATCGCTTGGATTTTTATTACCGCCAAACATAAAGTTGCCAAGGCTGTATACAATAAATTTCCCCTTATATTCTTCAATTCCTTGTACAACATGAGGGTGATGACCGAGAATGAGATCCGCTCCTTCATCAATTGTATAGCGGGCTAATGTTTGCTGAGTTTTATTTGGAACCGGACTTTTTTCAACACCCCAATGAAAATGAACAAGGATAATTTCAGCTCCCTGCTGCTTTAAATCTTTGATACCCCTACGAATTTGCTTACGCATTTTTTTCGTATCTTCCCAGCCTTCATAGCCGAGCGCTCCTACTTTTATTCCTTTAATCGTGGTTACATAATGATGATTGTAGCCGAAATAACTAACGTTGTGCTTTTCTAAATTGTCCATCGTGTCTTCATATCCTCGCTCTAAGTAGTCATAGGTATGATTGTTTGCCAGATTCACCGCTTCAATACTTCCTAAAGTTAAAATTTTTGCATACGCAGGATCCCCTTTGAAGCGGAAGGTTTTTGCTGCTTTTTGTGTAGCTTTTGTTAAAGTCGTTTCTAAATTCACTGTTGTCAGATCATCATTTTCAAAAATATTCGAAACATTCTTTACAAAAAAAGCCAGTCCATTTTTATCCGCTTCATAATCAAATGTATGTCGATATGGAAAACTTTCATCCCTTCCAAGTGTAAAATCACCTGCTGCACTTATTTTAATCGTTGTCTCTTTCTTATCTTTGACAACAGGTTTATCTTTCGGTTTTTCTTGCTGGCGTGCTTCAGACGGTTTATTTCCATTTTGGGTTTCTTTATTGAAATCACTTTCATTTCTACTTACAGTGTCTGAGTCCTTTAAGTTCGCTGCGATTAAATAACCCAGCACAATGAACCCTAAGATGGTCACGATTCCCCTTTTGCGCAACCTTCTGTATTTCCTTTTTCGTACCTTTCTCCCCTCCATGACGCTTCTAATCCCCTTTTCATGCTATTTCTGTTTTCTCTCTCATTTTTTACAAAAACTGAGAATCTCTCCTAAATGATACTATAAACAGGTCTAGAAAACTACTAAAACCCAATAAAATGGTAAAAGAGTGCTCATGCTGCTAAGCTGCACTCTTCGAAGCTTTTAGTCATGACCAATATAGTATAGTTTCACAGAAGTATCATCACAGCTAATGAAATGAGGTTTATCTTCAATTCCCAATCCTCTTAATTGCTCCTTAATCTTGCCTATTTCTTTCGGTTTTCCTTTTCCGAGTTCTAAAGCATATAGTGTCTCATAACGATCATACGTGCCGCGAAAATAAGCATAACCTTCTCGAACACAAATCATCTTTGCACCATGTAATTTCTCAGGTACAGAACACGTTTTCAGCAAGTTGGTTTCAGGATTCACATGAATTAATGTAAAGGAATCATACGGAAACATCCATAAAGCTGATCCTTTTGCCTTGCAGATTGCATAACAATCATCAACATAAGGCTCTCCTTCTTTTCGGTCAGAATGGTATTTATAAATCGGCTTTCCGTTAAAATTAAAAGCACCAATCCTTCTGTGGAAATACCTTCTCCAAACACCCCTTCATCAAAATAACTGACCCAGATTCCTTCTTGATTGACAGCAACACCTTCTACAGCATGAAAGATTGAATGACTGTTCCTTGCCCACCTGCTACTGTCACTTCCGCATGCGCTCCATTAATCAGTGTCACTTGCGGAGGCACGTGACCACAGTCGATATCGTAAACAATTGGAACTTCAAGCTCATTGGCTAAGTCTCGATACACATCTTCTGCTGTGTAGCCATCAATCGTTTGATTTGCGGCACTTCGACCAAAAAGAATTCCCGAACAATCTTTAAACCATCCCGCTAGCTTCATTTGAACAAGTGATCGGTGCAAATCAACTGTTGTTAACTCACAGTTTTCAAAGTACCATAATATCGGCTCTCCACTAATAAATTGCTTTCTAAACTTTTGAGCATTCCCAAACGGTGTACCGACTAGATGTCTGATTGTATCTATACACCCCCCGAGTAAACGTCCTTCTATTTTTGCATTTTTTCTGTCTATTGTTTTCCAATCCGTTTTTTCTGTAAGGTGAAACACACATGGTGACGAGTTATCATGCTGCCATGTTTTTTGATAATAGGCAGATGAGGTTTGACAAACAGAATGACCTATTTTTGTGGATAAAACCGCTTCCCACATCGAAGTTGTATCGTCCCAATACTCTCCTCTTAAATCCACAAAGTTTGTTCCGTGAGCTGTCGCAATACCTGTGTTTAAGGTACTCGCTAATAATAAACTCGTATCAGAGTAACCTAACACCCATTTATTACTGATAAGTTTATAAATTAAGATACCTAAACCAATCACAATTAACCCTAAATTGCTTGTTTTAAAAGAAGCAAAAAGACGCTTGTCATAACAGCGCCTTTCGTTAATTACAATGAAGGGAAAGCTTCTACTGATGGAAATTTACTTCTCTTCTCCAGTCCATTCTAACTGTCTGCTTTTTGTCTTAAATCCTAGACTTTCATAAAAACGGATTGCACTTTTGTTGAATTCAAGAACATTAAGTTCTACACTTTCCGCTTGAATTTCTCGGCAGTAGTCAAACGCTTTGTGCATTAATATTTTTCCAATACCTTTGCCTCGACAAACCTCACTTACACCAATGCTTCGAATAAAAACGATTGTGCGATCGCGTAATATCGGATTTGTATCTCCAGACTTTTTGATGTCTAGAATCATATAAGCAAGCAGCTGTTGCTCTTTGTCTTCAATCACAAATACTTCCATGTCTTCGCTTGCAAGCCACATTTCATATGTATGTTTATCTAACGAACCAGATGCAGGCGTATACAAATCAGGTCTTCCTTCTAAATGCAATTGCTGAACCTGTTCCTTTAAAACAGATATATCCTCGAAGTCTTTTACCATCGCACTTCTTATTTTATAACCATTATCAAACATGCGTTTTCCTCCTGTTGAAAAGATTTGATTTCCCCTACTGATAGGAGTCTCATTTTATTACATACTACCATTATTATAGATCTTAACTCCCTTCATTTCTTGAAAATTGTTAGATCTTTGCCATTATTTTTCTAAAATTATGGATATTCGCCCAAGCGTATTGTAGGCAAATGCATATTATTTATGGATTACTAAATAAAACGGAGGTTGCTTTTATGAATATTGGAAATGTACACAATGCGTATGTCCCAGGAAATCCAATCGGTATTCCTTATGAAAATGATTTACGCAGACCAATCGTCAGACCATTCGGGTTCGGCCGGCCATTTGGATTTGGCAGACCTTTCTTTGGGGGACCTTTCTTTGGAGGACCTTTTCTTGGCGGATTAGCTGGCGGCTTATTAGCCGGCGCACTGCTTACTCCGTATGGATTTGGCTATGGCTACCCTTATCCATATTATCCTTATGGGTATGGCTATCCTTTCTACTAATTGGCTGTTCCTAAAAAAACTTGCACTTGTCTCAAATGATAGCATCGCCATTGTTCGAGACAAGTGTACACTTTCACTGACTCTCCTTTAGTCCAAATACGCCAGTGATTCTTCTCCAAACCGTTTATACAGTTTTGGAAACATTGGTGCAAGATCTTCTTCGTCTTCCCAATCAACTTCGATGTCTTCTTCACACTCCAAACCCTTTTGATCTAATTCTTCTAAAAAAGCACCATATAACTCATCATCCCAGTCTGGATCTTCTTCCCCTGTCTTTTTCATGGCGTATACGTCAAAGCCAATCTCAGTCATTTCTTCCAGCTGCGGCATGCCTTCTTCTCCTAAATTCTCTTCTGAAATATAGTCTGCTAGATAATCCGGGGCTTTTACTACCTTAGAAAAGACTGCTTCCCCTTGGGCAATTAACCAGCTTCTGAAATCCATAAAACAATCATCGGAACAGCCGCCCATCATTAAGTAAGCTGCTCCCCATACGTCTGATGTAAATGCTTTATTTAACGCCATTAAAAGAAATGATTCCTGCTGTTAGCAATTTCCTTTACAACTACTCTTACTCCCTCTTCAATTTTTGTTTCATCCAGATTGGATACATTTAACTTTATGATCTTTTCTTGCTGAAATCCGTTTAAATAATTTTGGTTGATCGTTTCCAAGCGGATTTTCTGCTCGCTTAAATTCTTCATTAACCGATTTACGTGAACCGTTTTCGGCAGCTTAATATGCGCTTTCATACAGAGCGAAGAAGGTCTGAGGAACGTTTCAGGCCCTAAAGCTGTGTTTGCATATTTTTCAAGCGATTGATAGAGCAGATTTGCACGGGAAAGGTAAGAAAGACTTACCTTATTTTTATGGCGCTCAAACATGCCGCTTTTTACGTAGATTTCTAAAGCAGCCTGGGAAATCATCGAACTATCGATATCGGCTATTCTTTTATATTGCTGGAAGCTTTCAATTAATGATTCGGGTAAAACAGCGACTCCGACCCGCAAACCGGGAAACATAATTTTCGAAAAGCTTTTCAAGTAAATGACTCTGTCAGTGATATCGTAGGAAAAAAGCGGGTCTGTCTTCAAATTTTGTTCAAAATCTGCTAAATAATCATCTTCTACGATGTACACATCATACTTCACCGCAAGTTTGATTATTTCCGCTTTTTCTTTTTTAGAATAAGACGTTCCAAGCGGATTATGAAATCTTGGCATTGTGTAAAAGAACTTGATATCTTGACTGCTGAAAATCCGTTCTAATTCCTCTAAATCTATCCCTTTTGCGGTTCTCTTTATCCCGAGGGCCGGAATGTTATGGGCGTGTAGATGTTCAATCAACAGATGATAGCTTGGCTGCTCTACAAGCACTTTTGTTTTGCTGTTCGGAAATTTAAGCATATTCAATATGGCAAGAGCCTGCTGCACACCAGAGGTAATAAAAATACTTTCTGTTTTGGCGAAAACCTGATACGTTTCAAGCTGCTTTTTCACAACCTCAATTAAAGAAGGCAAGCCTTTTGGGGTTCCGTATACGAACAAGTCTTGCTGATATGTATCAATAGCTTTATTAATACAATGCTGGAAATCTACATAGGGAAACTGATTCCAATCTGGCGCAGAAGTAGCAAAATCGATCCCGTCCTTTAGATCATGCTGAACATCAAATCGTTTTTTTACAACATAATAGCCACTTTTGGGAACTGCATACACCAAATGCCTTTTCTCTAATTCCTGAAGCGCTTTGATTACCGTACTTTTGCTGCATTGATAGTGTTCAGAAAGTGTGCGGATCGAAGGAAGCTTTGTTCCTTCGATGAATTGTCCTGTTTGAATCTGTGATTCCAAACTAGTTACTAAAGACAAATATTTAAACATCAGTTCCTCCTTCCAACTGTACCGGTACAGATTGAATTTATTCATATTGTACATTACCTCTGCTTTTCATACCATACTAGTAACCGGCCGGTTAAAACAAATGGAGGATTAGTGACACATGACAGAATATAAAAAGGCATATTATGCCGCCATCTCATATACTTTAATTATCGGATTCTCATTTATGTTTGTAAAAATAGCTCTAACTGCAGCAAGTCCGCTCGATACGCTTGCCCATCGCTTTACAATCGCTTTTTTCGTTATTTCAGCTTTTGTTTTATTCAGGAAAAATCAGGTTAGCATAAAGATAAAAGATGTGCTGCCAATTCTTCCTTTAGCGTTGTTATACCCGGTATTATTTTTTACGTTTCAAGCATTTGGCCTTGTCTACACATCTTCTTCTGAAGCAGGAATCATCCAGGCTACAATCCCGATTTTCACATTGATTCTCGCAGCACTTTTTCTAAAAGAACATTCAAGCAGTTGGCAAAAACTATCAATCTTTTTATCTGTTTCAGGCGTAATCTTTATTTTTATGATGAATGGTTTGAATGTGGAAGCTTACAATGTAAAAGGGGCTGTGCTCATCCTTTTATCTGCCTTAGCGTCTGCATCCTATAATATCTTAGCCAGAAAACTGACAAAACAGTACCCGCTAATTACTTTGACATATGTAATGACCTTCTTTGGATTTATTACATTTAATGGAATCGCTATTGTAAACCATCTGATGGAAAAATCCTTAAGCAGCTTTTTTTCACCGTTTTCAAGCATAGAATTCATTGTTTCCGTTATCTATTTAGGCGTTTTATCATCTCTGTGCACATCCTATTTATCCAATTACGCTTTATCAAAACTAGAAGCTTCGAAAATGAGTGTTTTTAGTAATCTGGCAACGCTGGTCACAATTATTGCTGGTGTGATTTTCTTAAATGAAACGATAAAATTTTATCATATCATTGGCGCTGCCTTGATTCTTGCCGGAGTCGTGGGCACAAATTACTTGGATAAAAACAGGAAAATATTTAAGCAAATGAAAAAATGAACCCTTATGTTCTAGACGCTGGTAAATACAGCTTTTAGATTGATAAACGCACGTTTAGAGTACAAAAATCAGCTCCAAACGTGCGTTTTTTATACGCTCCATAACTTATAAGATCATTTTGTTAATGTCAGTTCAAAGGCTTGGTCTTTTAAATATGTCGCCTCACCATTCAAATACCCTGCGTACGGAATAATCTTAACTTTCTTTACGTTTTGATTAATTGAGTATTCAGCATCCATTTCAAAGAGTGTGTCTGTCCCTTCACCCGTTGCGTGTCCTAATAGCTGTCTGCCATGCTCATCTTCTATACGGAGCCCAGCGTTTAGTCCGTTTCGTTGATTATACCCTTTCCTGTACTCAAAGGTATAATGTATTTTCATGGATACAGGAGATACTCTCACTTCTTTTATTCGCATGATCCCTTCTATATCTTCAGTATCAATTTGTATTTCTTTGTCAACAGGGTATATTTTTGTGTCAGATGCAATTTTTGAACCATTGACTTTTGTTTCAAATACCCAGTTTCCTTTAATTTCACCAAATGAATCTGAATATCTTCCAATTGAATTGGAAGCACCTTTCTTGTCGTATTCTACACTGTTAAAAGCAACTTTTATTTCATAATTCTTGTTTAAATCAAGATTATCTAAAATATTATAATGATGCATATCTAATTTACCATCGCTGTTTGTATCTGCTTGCTCTAATTTAAAATTGTATAAATAGTTCCAGCTTCCATCTTCTGTTTGTTTATTTTCTCTTTGCAAACTGTAAGTTGAATCGAAAAAATCCATTCCATCTATGCTCACTCGCAATGCTCCTGGCCTTATGGCTGAGACGTTTTCAATATCAAGTCCTCGCTTATCTAGCTCATTTGCATTCACATTTAAACTTAATAAGATTTGTTCGTCATCAAGCATCATTTCGTTTAACGTTATTTTTACGTTTTGATCATTAACCGTTTGATTTACGGTTTGTTTGTAACCTGTAAAGCTATCATCTGGTTTATCTAAAAACTGTTCAATTTGTTGGCCTATCTTTACTACCGATGCCCATACACCGCCATTACTTAATACGACTGAGCTTAATGCAACAACTACGATGGCAGAAGCAATTAAAGGGCGCCGATTTTTCTTTTGGACAGAAGTGATTTGACTTCGAAACCTATTTTTCATTTTTTCTTTCTCTCTCTCACTTAGTTCTACATCATCATATTCATCAAAATCCACTTCAATATCATTTAATAAATCATATTCATTCTTCATTTTCAGACCTCCTTTTTGATTATTTAAATATCTCTTTTAGTTTCTTCCGGCCTCTAGACAGCCTGTTATACAAATTGCTGATGGTTGTATTTCGTTTAACGGCAATGTTTTCTAACGCTACATCTTCTAAATAATAGCTTTTAAATAACTCTCGATCTCGTTCATTTAAATGGCTGAGCAGTTCATTCACTTCTTCCTTCAGCTCTTTTTGTAATGCCAAGTAATCATCTCCAAGCATTCCTTCCACTTCCGTTAAGCTTTTGCTGTGCTGGCTTTTTACATATTTGCGCTTGTAATCAATCGCTTTATATTTAGCTACTGCTGCTATCCAGTTTTTAAAGGTATTCTTCTTATCGTCAAAACGGTCGATGTTCGTCCAAATCCCTAATAAAATATCATTCACACATTCTTCCTCATAGTTTTTTAAACTCCCTAATTGTGTTCTGACAATAGAAGTAATGAGCCCTCCATACGTCTCTACCAATAACTCTAATCCTTCTTCTTTCTTACGCGATATGTACCTGACCATTAACTCATCTTCCACTCCGCGTCCCTCCTTTCAATAAGCAAGTACACTCATTAATACGAACAAATTGTTTCATTCCTATCATAATCACGAAAGTTTTTCTACTTTATTTCCAGTGCCTATGTACAGACAATAAAAAAACCTTAGACTTTTTCATCTAAGGATTCTAGCATGTTATTTGCACTCGATAAGAAATTTTTAAATTTCTTTCTTCATTTCGACTCCATGCATTCATTAATACGTATAGGTTTTTAACTATTTTCTATTGAATGAACGGATCGAATGTCTCCATCCGGAAACTCCATTTTCACCTTTTGCTTTGCTTCTCCGATACTGAATGCTGTCACCTGCCGGTAGTAAGTTACGTGATGCTTAAGAATTAAATAAAGAAGCTGCCAATTAGCACACAATAACATAATCGACAACTTCTTTCATATCCTTACTTTTTCTTTTGCTGACTTTTCGCGCGGTTCATTTCAAGCTCAGCTGCATACTCTTCTTGAGTCTTTCCTTGCTTTTGGCTCTCAGATTGAATTTTTCTGAATTTGTTATCGTTTAAATTCGGCATAATCGCACCTCCTTATGGACATCGTTATTTTATACAGGACCATCCCTTTTATTCATCTAGATAGCGGCTTTTGATCATAAAACACTATTCCCCTGTGCGAATAAGCTTAACAAACCCCGTTGACTTGCCAACAAAACCAAGATTTTGATAAAAGCGATGTGCGGTCTCTCTTTCTGGCCGGTTTCCGCTGTTTAGCATTAGATGTGATGCGCCAAGCTCTTTCGCCCATTTCTCTGCCTCGAGCATGAGTTGATAGCCGATTCTTTTATTTCGATGGTTTTCGCTCACAATAAGAGCAACAATACGAACATAATAGCCATTGCACTCATACGCGTAACTCTTTTGCATCCCTACCAAACCTGCAATTCCTGTTTCCGTTTCTGCCACTATTGTTCGATAGTCAGAATGCTCAGCAATTAATTTAAATCGTTCATTCATTTCCTCGGTTTCACATGGATACTCTAACTCTTCTATTAAATTTGCTAGGCTTGGGATATCTTCTGAAACTGCTTTTCGTACAATCAATCAACCCACTCTCCCCTTTAGATTGACTTACACATCTCTTTCTCGATAGGCTGAGCAATGCGCATTAGAAATCCGCTCGTTTTCTTTGCCGGTTAAAGCAGCCACTTCTACTAGCTTTGCTCCAAGACCATCCCACACCGCAACAGTATAAAGAGAAACCCACTTGATGTCGCCGCGGGCCAAACGAAACGAGTAATAATCATTGCCAGTAACAACTAAAGGTTGATGATATAAGACAGCTTTTGTTTTACGGTTTTGCACCATCAAACTAAACTCTAATAAATCATCTTCAATTGGCTTTTGAATAATTCGCGCTACAAGCATGCCATTGTTATTTTTCTTTGTTTTATAGATTTTTTCATGTTCAATTTTCCATTCTGGCCTTCCTCTCATACGCATCCCCTTACTAGCTTATAATTTTCAAGTAACAATCATCACCAATTCTGATACCGATATGTGTTAACGTTTTTCTGCAGATTTCGTCTTTACTGTTCAGATTCCCTGCTTGTTTATTAAATTTCAATCCGGAGATTTATAGCCGGTCAGACATCATCTTCACGCATGAAGCTTCTGATGTTATTCGTACAAACCTTTACAAATAGTCAGCATATAATACAGTAACTCCATTTATAAAGGAGGTGCTTACAATCGAAAACTGGTTGAATCTCGTTGCTAATGTGGGATTCCCTATCGCTGTAGCGTTTTACCTTTTAATACGGTTTGAAAAAAAAATAGATCATTTATCAGAAATCATGAATCGAATCGCCACGATTATTGAAAAACAACAAAAGGACAAGCAATAAGATATAAGGACTTTCTATGTCATATAAATAAAGGAAGATCCTCTAACAGAAATATTTAAATAAAGGATGCACCCCACTATGCTAGTGGGGTGCTTCTCTCTTATTGTTGTTGAATAATCAGGAAGAGTAAAAATAGTGATTAAATATTGTTTTGTTTATGAAATGTTTAACTTTACTAGCATTTTTTATAGATAAATAGAGGACTATTAAAGAGAAATTAGTATTTCTTGAATTAAATAGATAACGTAATGGTGAAACAGTAGGATTGGATCCGATCCACTAATGGTAAGAAAGAGGCTGCCCTTTAAGTGTCACATACTTAAAGAACAGCCTTTAAGCTATTATTATGGGATTGCATAAACTTCGACAGTGAAGCTCTCTCCATTCGTATTTTCCGGATTGGCGATATAAAGATCCTCGCTGGTTTCGATTTCTGTTTCCGATCCGTCCTGGAGGTCATAGAAAATAGTTTCATCGATGCCGAAACTGATGTCTTTCATGACATCGAACTTGGCATCAGTTGGTCCATCGACGATTTTCCACTGTAGCTTGGTCGCATATGACGGTATGTTCTGAATAGAGAAGTTATCGCTGGAACGGTGGTCCTGATCGTCTTGCGGCTGGCCTTCAGAACGGATCGTCGCAATTTTCTCAGGAGCTTCGACCTGGACATGGAATTGGTCTCCGTCTAATACACGGTCATAGGCGTACCAGGTAGCTAGCCATGTCCCTGCAGCTTGATTGGAGTCCGATGAAATAAGGCTCACAGAAAAATTATCCGATCCATTCGTCGAGGAGCCTTCCCAGGTGGAAGCAAACGGATACTCGTCACAATCCTTGCCAGTCCGATCCTCATCTCCGAATTCCCGATCGCAAGTCCTTCTTGTCTTTGACCTGTTGCGGTTGTATTCATCCGGATGACGTTTCGTATACATCCGTGTCAACGTGCTGTCTCCGACACCGCCCGGTATCTTCTTTCCGACCATTTGAGGCTTCGTCTGTTCCGGGTGATCCATCGCGAACTTCCAATGCTGGCCGGCTTCGGCTAACATCGAAAATTCCGGTTTTGTAATCGGAACATTGAAGATTGGCGTGGCTTTGCTGAATACGGCCCCTTGCCAGAAATATTGATCAGGGAAAGCGAACATATATTTTGCAGAATCGTAACGAACGGTCTGTTTAATGCCATCAATGCTCTTTTTGAATTTCCTTGGCGCATGTGTAAGGGTAAGTTTTGGCCAAAATTCCATGTACCCTAACTGGTCAGGGTTTGCATCAGTTGGCGGGGGCGCTTCTGATGTGAAAATTTCTGTACTGAAGTTCGTGTTTTTCCATTGGGCGATCGTTCGTTCCGTCGGTGGATAGTCGGGATCCTCTTTACAGTCACTTGCATTCACCTTGGATTCACATACCATATCGATTTTCAACTTGGCTCCATTCAAGGATGGATGGGTCACGAGGATATCATCAAGTGTATAATAAACCCTCATTTTCCGGCTTTGGTTGGAGCCATAGCCTATTTCAGTGAATTGAAATTGAACGCCTTCGTAAAAACAGAACCCACCAATGCATTTTACTGGGACTTGATATGTTGCGACGTGGGACCAGCAGAAGGAATACCGGTTCTTGATATACCCTGTTTCTGAACTGCTGTCTGGACTTCTCCGGCATTCTTCTGTAGTCAGGATATGATCATAGTCGAATTCAGGGGGTGTCCATCCGGCTGCCGTCTTGACCGGAGGCGCCATGTTCGCTCTGTATGTTGCGTTACTTTGCTGGTCTTCTTTTATCAACTCATCTAATGTCTGAATGCCTTCTTTTTGCTGAATCTGATCTTGCTTGATCCCAAGCTCTTCAACTGATTTGCCTTGCTTCATAAGTTTAGTTGCCTTTTCAATCTTCCCCTTGTCGTTTGGGAGCCAATAACCTCCGCCATTTGAAGCAGACTGCGCTTGTGCCGGTGAAATCATTCCCATGACCGAAAACAAAAGAAGTACAGCTAAAACGATATGTCTGTAAAACCTGGACATCCAATCCCTCCCATATTTTTTGATTTGGAATAAAAGGTTGTCTTAGACACAGATAGAAGGGTTTGCCTTGCAAACAATAAACTAGATCCATTACTTCGATAGCATCCAAATCGCTGACAGAATACTACAAAAAGAAATATCATACAATATATTCCAAGAAAAACACAACCAATAACCTACAATAATTTCTAGAATAATAAGCGTACTAGGAAAAATGGGTCGTTTAAAGAACCCTTTTGTACATAAAAATCTTCAACAATCGGGCGCGCTTATGGAACAAGAAGTGAAAGGGTGATAACGTCGTTTCAAAAATAATAAAATTGTTTAAAAGACGCCAGTCATGCTCTTCAACAATCAGGTCAGATAATTGAATAAGTGGTTGTTACATAACTCTAAATTTGAAATAATTATGATTAAGCAAACGGGCAAGGGAGTGTAATAAGGTTAATAAATAAAAGTTAATTGGAGTGGATCATATTGTTTGGAATCACAAGTTTCGGACTATTTTTATTAACGGCACTTTTGATGAATATTACTCCTGGTACAGACACAATGTACATTGTTAGCAAAAGTATATCGCAAGGTAAAAAAGCAGGAATCTATTCTGTTCTTGGGATTTCTACAGGTTCATTAGTGCATACATTTTTGGCTGCTATTGGATTATCTGTCATTCTTGCAACATCTGTTGTATTATTCACCATTGTTAAAATTATAGGTTCAGGATATTTGGTTTATCTTGGCATTCGAATGTTAATACAGAAATCATCTAACTTTCAATTTAAGGATACAAAAAATATGCCTATAAAAAAGATATACACCCAAGGTCTTCTTACTAATGTGACGAATCCAAAAGTAGCTTTGTTTTTCATTTCTTTTCTTCCTCAGTTTATTTCAGGGGATAATTCTTATGGTCCTTTACCCTTTATTATATTAGGACTTACTTTTGTGACAACGGGAACTTTATGGTGTTTGGTAGTAGCTATATTTTCGTCATTTGCAACTAAAAAACTAAGAAATAATCCAAAGGTAGAATTCATATTGAATAAAATAACAGGTGTTATTTTCATTGGGTTAGGAATAAAGTTGTTTCAGACAAAGGCATCTTAATAGCCTTTATTCAACTATAGGAAGCTTTCTTTAACATCTGTGGAGCCTATGCCTACATAACAATCTACCCGTAAAAGGGCGCAATAATGGAATAACATATAAAATTACACGACTTTATTGCTGTATTTTTAAGTACAGTGAAGTATCTTATCTCAAAAATCAAACGACTATATTTGAACCCCGTCCTAATTAGAACGGGGCTACGCTTGTTTGAGGTTTTAAAATCTAATAACTCTATTGTCACTTTACAAATATATTCTTACTTAGGAAATATTAAACATCCTATGATAGAATAAAAGAACGGAGGTGAAAAAATGGCTAAGCAAAATCTAATGACACTGATCACTCTTTTTATCAACTTTCTTTTAATGGGCATGCTTGCTTACAATCATTTTACGAACCAACATATAGGTTATACCATTACGTTTACTGTGTTATCCCTCACCTTTCTTGTACTCATCATTTTTGAATTAGCAAGAAGGAAAAGAAACAAGAACAGAAACATAACCACTACATAACGTATTTACTATGTATAAAATTAATATCTTTTATTTAGTAAGCTTCACTTATTTTATAAAAATACGGCCCGCAGCATGCTTCATGCGTCTTAACATATGTCCATGTAAAATCTTTATCTGTTACATAAATGTCTGATAGATAAGCTTTATTTTCAGTGATAAAATCGGTATCTTCTAGCTTGCTGCTATCTTGAATGAATAAAGCATCATCGACGTGCTGATAAAATACATAGCATTCCTGCTTCACTGCTTCATTAAAAGCTTTCGTTGCTTGCTCACCTTCTGCGCATTTTAATTTTTCATAACTAAAAATGTGCCATAAAAATGAATCAAGATAAATTTTTTTCTTTTGAGAATGACTTAGATGATTAGCAAATTGCGCTTCCCATCGTTTCCTTAAGTTCTCCCCCTCACCTATTAGCTCTGTAAATGCCACTTTTTTTATTTTTAATCGATCCTTTAACTCAGCTTGTTCCACAATATCACTCCTTGTTATTGCATAAATAATAAATTGTATCAAATTCCCTTTCCTCTCTTGCCCTTCCTATTTTACAGAATCAACGTTATAATTTAGTCAGTTTATTTTCTATTATTTTTTAAAAGGAGAAAAGAGGGGTAAAAGTTGCTTACAATTTTTCATTTGTTTGCTGTTTCCAGCGCGATTGCATTGGTCATTTCCGTAAAAGTTTTACGCGCTAAAAACTACCAGAAAACAGCATTTATCTTCCATCAACTTTTGCGTTTAATCTATATTTTCATTTTGGTCACCGGGCTCATTTTATTATCTTATGTCACCAATACTCTCAGTGTCTTTAAAATATTTCTCGGAATATGCAGCATTGCAGTGATCGAAGTCTATTTAATCCCGACAGCCAATCCTACCTATCAGAAATTAAGCACCTATTTTTTCATTGGAATGGTCGGCTTCACAATCCTGCTGGGTCTTTGTTTGCCGCTTGGACTCTATCTGTTTGGTTAACGATACAAAAAGAGGACCTTTGCGATCACAAAGGTCCTCTTTGATTTAATTTAGCGGTAAGTAACGACGTGCACCTGAAAGCTCTTCAATATATCCTTTTGTGTTAACAGGAATGATTTCAACTGAACGCTCAGAGTTCGGCGAGTGAATCATCATGCCATCTCCTGCATACATCGCCACATGATGAACGCTGCCTTTTCCTTGGTTATGAGCAAAGAATAACAAATCACCCAGCTTGAGATCTTTCATCTCTACAGCTTCGCCTGAGCGGGATTGCGGTCCAGAATCTCGCGGGATTGTTATGCCATGTGACTGATAGATGGTAAATGTAAAGCCGGAACAATCAAATCCAAACCCGCTCATACCTGCCCACAAATACGGTAAATGTAAAAAGGCTTTTCCGCTTTCAACTAGCTCTTCACCAGTCGGTGCTGGAATGTCAGCTTGTGATTTGTACACATGTCCCGCCTCTTTGGAAATCCATGCTGGCTTACCGTTTGGCTTTACTACTTTGTAACTGTTCTTTGTCTCTGCTTCAAGAGGCAAGCGTGTATTATAGCTAAGTTCAATATCTTTTCGTTTTAACGACGCATTCTTGTAGAGATAAGTCGTTGGCGACGTAATTAACACAAATGGCTTTGTCTCTTTTTGAGCGTATTTTTCGTTATAAATAAGCTGCGAAGCTGGCATCCAGCCTGGATAGCCTAACGCATTGCGCGGAGTCGGCTGGCCATTTACTGCTACTTTCACCCAGTCCTCTTTCCTTTCAAGAATCGTCACTTTGTTTCCGTACAATGCTTGTGTCTCAAGCATGCCATCACTTGACAGCTGAAGTTTTTGAGCAAGACTCATCGACGTCGTCCACTTCTTCATATCAACAGGGTTGGTTGCAGATGGTGCATCTACTTCTCTTAATTTATCTGGTCCAGTCCAAAGCGTTGCGACAGAGACATCTACGTATGCGGTGTTTTCTTCAGGTGAAACATCTGCTTGAGCTGGTGTCCCTGATCCTAGTCCGGTAAGCAAAACAGCGGCAATTGTTAACGCTAAATGTTTTATCTTCATCTTCTCTCTCCCTTATCCGATTCTTTTACATTCATTTTTTTGCAGAAACAGTAACGCATCCAATACCAGGTAAATCTGACAGGCATACTTCTTCACCATTGTATTGAAGCACATCAAGGTCTTGTGAAAGCCATAGAGGTGCATCTAAATCAAAGTATTTAACATTAGGATGTGCCGCTGCAAAATGAGCGGCTGCTCCAACCGATAGACAAGGTTCCATCATGCTGCCTATCATGCAGGCGATTCCATTCGTTTCAGCGATGCTTGCAATCTTCCATGCTTCATTAATGCCTCCGCATTTCATCAATTTAATATTCAATAAATCCACATAACGGCCTGTTGCGAGCTTTAAAGCATCTTTGGCAGAAAACAAACTTTCATCCGCCATAATCGGTACATTCACTCGCTCCGTCACAAATTTCAGCCCTTCCCAATCATCAGCTGGAACAGGCTGCTCTACTAGTTCGATGCCAAACTCTTTGCGTTCCATTTCATTGATAAGCTGTACAGCCAGCTTAGGACTCCAGCCTTGGTTGGCATCAAGACGCAGTTTTACATGATCAGGAATCACCGCTCGAATGCTTTCAATCCGCTTAATATCTAGTTCAGGCGTTGAGCCTACCTTTACTTTTAAAATTCGAAAGCCATCCTGAACACTTTTCTTTGCAGCTTCTGCCATTTTTCCAGGTGCATCCACGCCGATTGTCATGCATGTCAAAAGCGGCTGCTTATCTCCCAGCCATGCATAAAGCGGAACGCCTAAATACTTGCTGTATGCATCATGCAAGGCAATATCAGCGGCTGCTTTGGCACTAGTATTCCCGATACAGCAAGCTTGTATCTTAGATAAAACACTTTGAAAATGAGTAATGTCTTGACCGATTAACGCTGCTTTAATCGGTCCGTTCAATGCTGCTTCAATGCCCTGTAACGAATCACCTGTTATCACATAAGTCGGGGCTGCTGCGCCTTTTCCTTTTATGCCATTTTCAAGGGTGATTTCAACCTCAATGCTGTCAATTTCTGTTGCTGTCCGTAAGGCTGTTTTAAACGGCGCACACAGTGGAATCGTTTGATGTTTCACGTGTAAATCTCGAATAATCATGTTCTTTTCTTCCTTTCAATCGGTTAATCTCTCCTATAAAGCGCCTAAAATTTTTGCAACAAGCATTCCAAAATAGGTTCCTAAAAATGAGCCCATTAACGCCATTACGACACCGACTGGAATGAGCGCTTTATTATAGGCTGCTGCAAGCATTGGAGCCGATGCCATTCCGCCAATATTCGCAAGACTTGCTACGCCAAGCGTAAACAAATCATATTTAAATACTTTTCCAAGCAGTAACATGATCACTAAGTGAACAAACATAATGACAAAGCCTGAAATTAAGTAAATCGGCGCTTGTGCTAAATTTGAAAAATCCGATTGAGAAGCAATCAGTGCCACAATCATGTAAAGCATGACATTTGAGACATCTAATGTTCCCGGAATTTTTGCAACCGGCGTCACGGCGAGCACTAACCCAACTACAGATGCAATCATAATCGTCCAGCTTGTTGCATTAATAACCGCTCCTACTTCCGGCAAGCGCCCTCCGATAAATGTTGACAGCGATGAAATAAGAAGCCCAATTCCCAGCAAGTATAAAAGGTGCTGAAACTGCGGGCCTGACTCTGTTTTTTCACTCGCAGCCGCCACTTCATTGACACTGCTCTCAATAAAGCTTACGTCTGCTTTTGTCCATTTATTAAATGTATTGGCAAAAGGAACAAGCCAAAACATAAACATAACCCAAACTGCATAGTTAATCGTGTCCATCATCAGAACATAGCCAAAAATGTTTTCAGGCACTTCTAAAATTCCTTGTAGAGCAACCATATTAGCTGATCCGCCAGTCCAGCTGCCTGCTAGCGCGCCAAATGCTTTCCATGTGTCTTCAACATAGAATTGCTTAAAAATCGCGTAGACAACAATAAACCCTGCCATAATACTAAAAGCGGCGACAGCAAAACCTCCAAGCATCTTCGGACCTAGCTTGATAATGCTTCTGATATCACACTTTAAAAGCATTAGCACCAGCATCGCCGGCAGCAGCGCATTTTTCACACCTGTATACATTGCAGCATTCGATTCATTATCAGCAAATAATCCCGCTGTTTGCATGAGTGCTGCCCCGATATAAATTAAGACAATTCCAGGAATGAATTTGAAAAAACGATTGGTGCTAAAACGTTTTTCAATCGCAATCATTAACGCAGCAAAAGCCGTTAATACACTTACATACATAAACCCGTCTTGAATCATATTATTTCCCCCTTCATCCATAATCTTCATGTTTTTAGCCTCACATTTTACTCTATACAAAACAAAATCCAGCCCAACGAAAAAACGTCGGGCTGGATTTTATCTAGGCTTATGTAGATAAAGCAGCTATACTAATTGATTATATTTTTTTTGGGCATCGCCGAACGCAACCATTAACGCTTTTTGAGAAGCTCCAAAATAACGCTCAAGAATATCAGTCATAATGTCAGGGTCATTAATATGACGTCCTACAAAAATGGACTTGATAAACCGAACTGTTAAATCAACCGTTGCAGAGCATTCAGCATCAATGATTTTCCCATTTGTTTTGTTAACAACGAGTGCAACAAAATATTGATTAAACTGTTTCGTAATTGGATTGCTTTGCGGTGCTTTCGCATCTCCAATCACATAAATCGTGTCTTTACTAAACATAAATTATCCTATTCTCCCCAAAAGTTTCTCACAGACGATACAACAGGTCATCAAGCTGTGACTTGTGAATGATTGTATCATGTAACCACTTTCACACTCTAAATATAGCATCTCTAAAACTATTTAACAATAAAATTTAGTCATTTTTCTGAAAAAAGAGAATATACACCCAGCCATTACTCACAGTAATTTTTTCATCATTTCCCTCGATTGCAAAGCGTCATGTATAGAAAATCATATGCTCTTTGTCTTCTTTATAATACTGCAGCCGATCTTCTAATGTACCTGTATGAAACTCAAACTTATGACCGTCTAAATCTGTAAAATAAATCGACTTCTTATCACGTTCATTCCGCTCCCGGCCAGGTAAGATATTGACATCCTGCTTCATTAATAGTCCTTTCAAACGATCAAATTCTTTATCACTTACAGTAAAAGCAATATGTGTATACGATTTTTTAATTTCTTCTCTCG
The DNA here is from genome assembly GCA_008180335.1 of Priestia megaterium. GTDB lineage: Bacteria > Bacillota > Bacilli > Bacillales > Bacillaceae_H > Priestia > Priestia megaterium_B. Next base: position 348,008 of record VTEF01000002.1, on the reverse strand, counting down.
GAATATCCTTTTCTTCGTTTAACGCAATCCATATTCCATTTAAATCAAAATAAGCAAGCTTCCGCCCTTTTACTAACAAGGTTGCTTGAAGCACATTTTCATAAAATTGAATCGACTTCTCTAAATTCGAAACTGAAAAACAGAGATGATTAATGCCTTGAATCATGGTTTCCTCCTTAAAAGACTCATATGTTTATATTTTAATATAAAAGTATTAGATCTGTCGAGGGAGCTTGCCCAACGCTTCAGTAACAAAATATTTATGGCGGTCTCGCATCATTTGTTTTTGCGCTTTTTCTAATCCCCATAAAGACAGTTGAGAAGCAGGCCGTAATGCAGCAACTAAATCCCAATAAGGAAGATGGCTGTAATCAATTTCCGGCATGAGTGATTGATACTGATCAGTGAAATCGTTCATCGCTTCTTGTCCGAATGCCCACAAAATTTCGAGCCGGGCATTGGAAAGATCTGCAAGCGGTTCTCCCAGCGCTGCATCCTCCCAGTCGATAACCGCAGCAATTTCTTCACCTTTCCACAATACATTTCCTGGCCAGAAATCTCCGTGTACTATCGTCTTTTTGTTTCGTTCAGACAATGGCCACACAGCTGTTAATGCGGTTCGTATAACTCCTTCATCCAACGATTCATCAAGCACTACCGGTCTGTTGCTAAGCTTCTTTGCCACTCTTTCCTCCTGCTTTGCTAAAAAAGATACATTCAATTTGGAACAGTCAAGACGATGAGCCTTAGCCAAAACAGCTGCTAACTGAAAAGTCACATTCGTTAATTTCGAAGAACAACATTCCGTGCAGCCATCGATGAATTCAATCACAATATATGAAGAAAAAATCTCGCTTGATTGATCAAAGCAATACGGAGCTGGAACCGGTATATCAGCAGATTTAAGTATTTCTAAAAGCGCGAATTCGTCAAAGGCAACATTTGAATTCTCTTGGATGTCAGCATTACCATATTGACGTACGACTAGTTTTTGCTTTTGTCCATTGCCTAATAGTATTTCGAGCCCTGTTACTTGAGCTGAAACTCCGCCTTTTAACTCCCACACTCGCAGCAACCTGCTTTTGGAATCCACCTTCTTGATCAGCTGTTCAAACTTCTTGTCCGTTTTACGTTCATTCATAAATTTCTCCTTTATTCTATTTGCATCTTGCATACTTTTAGCCGTACTAGAAACTAAAAACCTCGTACACAGCTTCGTCCATGAGGCTTCAAAGATTTGCTTATGTCATCATTATTTTTTTATTTGCTGTTTGCCGTCTTGTTAAAAGCAAGTACCACCATACCGCTAAAAATAGAAAGCCCAGTACCGTATAAACTGCCCAAACGGCTCCTCTTTGCAATTCTGCTAACACATATTCTCCTTCATTAAAACCTTCTGTTCTTCCTATACAGTTAATGAATAAAATAACCGGCAGCGTAATGGTTACTAGTAAACTTGCAACCGTCAAACCAATCATTCTCTTTTTTGCTAAGCAAAACACGATGGCTGCTAGAGTGACAATAAAAAAGAGATAGTATAAAATCCAAAACCAAACTGGTAACGTTTCTGTACTCATTGAACATTCCCCCTCGGCAAACTCCATAACCGTTCAGTTACTGCTTCGTTTTCTGTAAGTTGAGCTTTCGGAAGCTGTCCTTCTGCTTCACAATGCCTAACAATATAAATGAATGTTTTCATCGGCTCCCCTGCGTTTTATTGCTAGCTAGATATACATAAGTAATACTATACGGCATCTGACAAAGATCTCCTTCAAAAAAGACAATCTGTCAAAATAATGGCATCGTACTCGCTCTGTTCTACGATAGAAAACAGGAATAAGTTTATTTTTTTCGGTCTTCTAAAATGTCCTGAATGATTTCAGTATGAACCATCGCCCATGATTTTTCACGAAAATGAAGAAGCACGCTTACGATTAGAACTGAAATATAAACGAAGACAAAAATAACCCAAAGGAAACTTCCTTCTTTGAACAAAAACTGCTGCAATTGTTTTGAAAACAGAAACAAAAGCCATGGCACAGAGGACACAAATACAGGAATAATGCCTGATCCATTCTTTTCTTTCACCATACGATAGTAGATTTTCTGTAATGTGCTGCTGTTAAGTGATACATACAAACGTTGAATCTCCTCGATTTCTGCAAGTTCTTTCACACTTTTTAAATTTTTGTCTTTGGTTGCTGCCTTTTTTAATCGAAGATAGATTTTATGAGCGTCTCCGCGGAATGAAACCATAGCTTATCCTCCATCTCAAAAATTCTCACTTATAATAGAAGCCTTCACAACTATATTTCCATCTATACATAAGCCTTTTATCATCTGCATTCAGCTGTCTGAATTTTTGCAGACAGCAATAAATCGCTAAAAACCACCTTATGCGCTATAAGGTGGTTTTTAGCGATTTTATTATCTTTGGCTGCCGCTTACACAGCACTCGTTTCTTCTACTAGCTGGCTGCTCGTTACTTTCTTATCTGGCTTTGCAAAAATCAGGAATAACGTACCAAGAACGACCATTAACGAAGCGACGAGTATAAGCGAGTAGTTGAACCCAATCCGGACATTGTCAGCTGCAGATTGTACAAGAATGCCTGTCACAAGCGGCACGATGATGCCGGCTGTGTTTCCAAATCCAATTAGAATGCCAGACATTAACCCGCTTCGCTCCGGAAGCAGGCTGTTTACAATTTGCGGCCCCATCACAAAGATTGTATAGCCCAGCCCTTTTGCAAATGTCAAAATCACAACAGCTAAGATAGCTGACTCAATCGTTGTCAATGTAAATAATAAACAAGCTGCCAGAACTAAGGCAATCGCTGTTACAAATACACGTGAAATTCGGTAACTTTGATTTTTCTTAAACAGCTGGTCTGAAAAAAGTGAAAGAGAAGCATTCAGAACAACTGACCCAATTCCTACTATAACGGAAGCGTACCCCATTTGTGCGGGCGTCATTTCTGTTACTTTTATAAAAAACGTCGGTTGCCAAGCAGTCACCCATGTTAAAAGCGAAGCACAAGAGAAATAAGCCAGGCATGTAAAAATAAAAGTCGGTGTAAGTAAAACCGGTCGTATGTCTTTCCATTTAGCTTTTTGAGCAGGCTTTTTCGGTTTGGCAGCCTCTTGTTGAACAGGTTCTTTGGCTGGGTTTTCTTTCCCTATCCACACCCAAATGACAGCCCAAACTAGACTGACCAAACCTAATGCACCAAAAGCGATACGCCATCCAAATGCTGTAATTAAGCTTACGACAATCGGCGCAATTACAAATGCTCCAATCGTACCGCCGGAGTTTAAAATTGAAATTGCAAACCCGCGTTTTTCAGGAGGAAACCACTTGCTAAGCTGACTAATAGCGATGGCTGAAAACGGTCCTTCAAATACACCGAGAAGAACACGAGACAGAATAAGCAAAGGAAAACTGTAAATAGCGAGTGCTGAAAATTGCAGCACAGTCCAGGCAAGCGCCATAATAGTTAACATCTTTTTCGGGCCAATTTTATCTGATAATGCACCGCCCGCAACCCCGGCAACTGAATAGAGCCAATAAAAGCAGCTTGCAACTAGCCCCATTTGCGCATAGGTAAGACCTAAGTCTTCCATAATTGGAATATTCGCATAGCCTATAACAGAGCGGTCTGCAAAGTTAATTAAAAATAAAATAAATAAAAACCCAAGTACGATCCATCTCATGCTTCAACCTCACTCCTTTTTTATCACCTTCATTTTTTGTGTTCATCCAACTTATTTACAGCATTATCACTTGTTCTTCTTTTTTAAGCAGCGGATTTGAATCATTTATGACATTTATCCCTAACACCCCAAGGCTTTCCCTCCTTTTTGTAACCGCTTACCAAAATAAACACACCAAACGGATTTTTGTAACGATCTTTCTATAATTAATTGCAAGTTCTATGCCAAATACACCAGACAGACGTAGCAGCATTTCATTGACACACAATCTTAAAATGATTCACTTTTGTATTCGCTGCCTGCTTCTATTCGCCATTTATAATAGAACGCTTTTGATTCAAATATGAATGATTAATACGTACTTGAATCAAAAGCGTTTTCTTCTTTAACGTATTCTTGGCAAGAGAGTGCTTCCGGTTATTCATCGCGAATGAGTTTAAATGTTCCGATTCCTTTGGCCAGTAATTGTCCTTGTGCATCTTTCACTTCACCTTCAGCAAATGCGAGCTTATAGCCTTGCTGCAGCACTTTTGCTTCTGCAAAAATCTCGCCGGCTGATGAGCTTGCTAAATAATGCACCGTTAAATTAGTCGTCATCACTCTTGCTTTTGTGACCGTGCGAGTAACCATACCTAAAATAAAATCGAGCATCGTAGCGTGAACTCCGCCGTGCAAAGTTCCATTAACATTAAGCAAATAGTCTTTAATGTCGAGCTTGATTATGACGCGTCCTTCTTCAAATTCGACAACTTCAAATCCAATATGAGAAAAGAATGGATTGCTTTCAAATTTTTTGCGAATATCCGCTACTGTGACTGACAATGTTCATTTCCTCCTTTATTTCCCTTGATATCGCGGTTTTCTTTTTTCTAAAAATGCCGTTGTTCCTTCTAATTTATCTTCTGATGAAAACAGAACGGCTTGAGCCAATTTTTCAAGCATTAGTCCGGTTCTCATATCGGCATCTCCGCCTAAATGCACAGCAATTTTTGCTAGTTTAACCGCAAGCGGTCCTTTCGATAGTATTTGAGCCGCAGCTTCTTCTACTTTATCTTCTAATTCTTCAGGGGCTGTCACTTCTGACACAAGACCAATGCGAAGCGCTTCTTCTGCGTCCACAATTTTTCCCATTAAAATCATTTCAAGCGCTTTTCCCTTCCCGACTAGTCTCACTAACCGCTGCGTTCCACCTGCACTTGGAATAATCGATAAATTCAATTCAGGCAAGCCCAGTTTGGCATTCGTAGACGCAATGCGAATATCACATGACATCGCTAATTCGCAGCCTCCTCCAAGCGCATAGCCGTTAATCATCGCAATTGTCGGCTTTTCATAGTTTTCAATCAAGTTATAAATATCTTGCATGCCCCCTGTGCCAAGTACATCCACCATCGTTTTTTCACGCAGTTGATTAATATCCGCTCCAGCTGCGAACGCTTTGTCTCCTTTTCCCGTGAATACTACACATGCAACAGACTCGTCATTTTTGAACTGTTCAAGCGCTTCGACAATTTCTTCTAACGTTTCTTTTCCTAACATATTTCTTCGTTCTGGACGGTTAATCATGAGATAAGCAAGCTGACCTCTTTTTTTGATTTCAATTGTTGAGAATGCAAGCATCTTTTATACCCCTTTCGCTATAAGTGATTATTTATTCCCTATTGATGAAAGCGTCTACCGTTCAAGTACTAATGCAATGCCTTGACCTCCGCCGATGCAAGCAGCGACTAACCCGCGCTTTGCATCTCTTCTTTTCATTTCGTATACAAGTTTCGTAACAAGCATAGAGCCCGTTGCTGCAATTGGATGCCCATGAGCAATTGCTCCGCCGTTTACATTCACTTTTTCCAAATCCATAGACAGCTCACGGTTACAAGCAAGTACTTGAGCCGCAAAGGCTTCATTAAATTCAATCAAGTCAAAATCATCAAGTGACAAACCTGTTCGCTGCAACACTTTTTGAATAGCTGGCACAGGGCCAATTCCCATGATCGACGGGTCCACTCCAGCAACGGCCCAATCTTTGACTTTTGCTAGCACCTCTACTCCTTTTTCAGTTGCCAAGTCTTCTGTCATCAAGACAATCGCTGATGCCCCGTCATTTACTCCAGATGAATTTCCTGCCGTGACACTTCCTCCTTTTTTAAAAACAGGCGAAAGCTTTGTTAAGTTCTCTAATGTAAGATTGGCACGAGGGTGTTCATCTTGATCAAACAATTGTGTTTCGCCTTTTCGATTGGTGATTGGAACAGGTACTATTTGTTCGGTGAAATAGCCGCTTTCCATAGCTGCTTGCATGTTTCGCTGGCTTCTTAACGCAAACTCATCTTGTTCTGCCCGTGATATTTCATATTTCTCCGCTAAATTTTCCGCAGTAATCCCCATCGGTGGATCGCCTATCCAATCTGGTGAAAGCTTCCGTTTGACAAATTGGGGCGGCATGTGGTCATATGCTCTTGCTTGCGGAGCAAGCAAATGCGGTGAACGTGACATGCTTTCAGTTCCGCCTGCTAAAAAGACCTCACCGCGGCCTGCACGAATTTGATCAGCAGCCAAGGCAACGCTATTAATTCCAGAACCGCACTGGCGGTCAATGGTCAGTCCGGGAATGGAAATCGGCAAGCCTGCTTCTAAAAGAGTCAGCCTTGCCATATTTCCTCCTCCAGCCAGACAATTCCCAAAAATCACATCTTCAATCTCTTCTTCTTTAATGCCAGCACGCTTAACCGCTTCCTTTATAACAATCGCTCCGTAAACAGATGGATCGATACTTGCAAGTGTGCCTCCTTGTTTGGCAATTGCTGTTCGAACTGCTGATACAATAACAGGCTGTTTCATCGAATTCCTCCTCATTTATCTATCTTTTCAATTGCTTAAAACCAAGATTGTCAAACAACAGCGAATACTTAGCAGATTTCCACTGAACACCGCGCCTTGTCTTGCCTATGTCCCAGCTCTTACACTGTTTCAATCATAATGGCCATCCCTTGGCCTCCGCCGACACATAATGTTGCAATCCCATACTTCTCATTGCGTCGAATCATTTCATAAAGTAACGTCGTCACAATGCGAGCACCCGTTGATCCTACTGGATGACCTAGCGCAATCGCTCCTCCATTAACATTGACTTTCTTTTCATCAAGATGGAGCTCGCGAATGACCGCTAAAGCTTGCGAAGCGAATGCTTCATTTAATTCAATCAGACCGATGTCTGCGATTGATTTACTCGTTCGCTCTAATAATTTCTTAACGGCAGGTACTGGACCAATTCCCATCAGTTCAGGTGATACACCTACTGTTGCCCAATCTACAATTTTTGCGAGCGGTTTTACCTCCAATCGCTCTGCTTCACTTTCTTTCATTAATAGTAAAGCGGAAGCACCGTCATTTCGACCGCACGCATTGCCCGCTGTAACTGTCCCGCCTTCTTTAAAAGCAGACTTTAAGCTGGAAAGCTTCTCAATGGTCGTTTCTGGCCGGGGATGTTCATCCTTTGCTATCGTAAGTGCTTGCTTCCTTTCTGTTACTTCAACTGGAACAATCTCAGCGTTAAATGCTCCAGCTTCAATTGCTTTTGCCGCACGCTTTTGACTTTCAGCCGCAAACGCATCTTGGTCTTCTCTTGAAATGCCGTAACGCTCTGCTACATTTTCAGCTGTAATGCCCATCCCTAACTGATCCCCATATATTTCTTTGGGCTGCTGGCCATTTTCAAGATTTGAATCAACCAGTTTTGTCTGGTCTCCTCCAAAACGCGTATTTCTGATATAAATAGGTGCACGGCTCATATTCTCTGTACCGCCAGCAACAATGATATTTGCCTGATCCGAACGAATTTGCTGAATAGCAGATGCAATAGCTTGCATACCTGATGCACACAAGCGATTAATCGTAAAAGCAGGAGATGTCTCTGGTACCCCTGCACGAAGCGCTGCGACTCTTGCAACATTCGATGATTCAGTCGTTTGCCTCACTTCGCCAAAAATCACTTCATCTATTTGCTCTGGCTTTAGATTTGCTCTTTTTACCGCTTCTGCAATAACAGTGCTTGCTAAATGTCCTGAACTGATGTTTTTAAATGCACCTCCGTACCGCCCAATTGGAGTACGAACCGCACTTATAATGACCACATCTTCTCCCATTTTTATGCCTCCTTGTTGTTAGCTGTATTCTTTTTTCAACTGACCGGCAATAATGTTCTTTTGAATTTCAGACGTTCCTTCGTAAATACGGGTAATTCTTGCGTCTCTGAAAAAACGTTCGATTGGATAATCCGCAATATAGCCGATTCCTCCGTGCACTTGAACTGCTTTATCAGCGACTCGGTTATACACTTCAGACCCAAACAGCTTTAACATCGCCGCTTCTTTAATCACTTTCATCCCTTCATCGACCATCCACGCAACGCGGTACGTAAATGACCGCAATGACTCGACATCAACTGCCATTTCCGCAATCATATGGGCGACGGCTTGATGTTCAAAGATCGGGACATCAAATTGAATTCGCTCTTTTGCGTATGCAGCCGTTAAGTCTAATAGCTTTTGACACGAGCCCAGGTTGCGGGCAGCCAACCCCGCCCGGCCATTCGCAAGAATTTTTAACGCATTGACATATCCTTGCCCTTCTTCTCCTAGCACGTTCTCAGCAGGAATCTCGCAATCTTCTAAAATAATTTCAGCAGAATGCGACCCTCTCAGCCCCATCTTTTGTTCAACCGCACCCACATGAAAACCTGGAAAATCTTTTTCTACAATAAATGACGTGATGCCTTTTGCACCTTTACTCGAATCAGTCACTGCCATGACCGTAAACACATCGGCTTCTGTAGCATTGGTGATATAATGCTTCGTTCCATTTAAAATGTATTTATCACCTTTTTTTACAGCCGTTGTTTTTAAATTTGTAGCATTCGACCCTGCACTTGGCTCCGTTAACGCAAAGGCACCGATTTTTTCACCTCTTGCCATTGCGGGTAAGTACTTTCTCTTTTGCGCTTCATTTCCCATCTCGACAATCCCGACGGTTCCAATACCTGTATGAGCACCGATTAAGGTCGTATATCCGTTATGCGTCGCGCCAATTTCTTCATAAAGCGCACATTTTCCAACCATTCCAATGCCAAGCCCTTCATATTCTTCTGGAATGCTTAATCCAAACAAACCAAGCTCTTTTGACATCTCAATAATCCGTTTTGGGATTTCATTTTCTTGTTCAATCTGCATGGCTACTGCTTCCACTTCAGTTTGAACAAAGTCACGGACATTTCGTTTTAAAAATTGAATATCCTCACTAAGTGTAAAATCCACTCTCGTCACCTCTCTCTATTTTTTAACCAATTGTTGTTCATTCCTATATTCATAAAAACCTTTGCCAGTTTTCTTGCCTAATCTTCCTGCTTTCACATACTTAGTCAGAATCGGACAAGGCCGATAATGTTCGCCTAATGTTTGATGAAGATATTCCATATTGCGAAGCCTTGTGTCTAACCCGACTAAATCCGCTAACTCCAATGGCCCCATTGGATGATTTAGACCAAGCTTCATTGCTTTATCAATGTCTTCAACAGTCCCAACACCTTCTTGCACCATTTTCATTGCTTCATTCCCAATCACACAATTCATTCGGCTCACCGCGAATCCTGGAAACTCATTAATCTTCACGCATTCTTTGCCGATCGCTTCGCCAAATGTATAGCTTTTTTCCACGGTTTCATCAGCTGTCTCCAAACCGCAAATGACTTCAATAAGCTTCATTTTGGGAACAGGATTAAAAAAGTGAAGCGCAATGCATTGCGAAGGCCTTTTCGTTTGAGCGCCAATTTCTGTCGGACTCATTGTCGATGTATTCGTCGCTAAAATCGCATGCGGCGGAGCAAACTCATCTAACTGTTTGAATATTTCGATTTTAAGCGACATGATTTCAGGTACGGCTTCAATCACTAAGTCTGCTTGTTCAGCTGCTTCTTTAAGGCTTTTCGTATAGACGACATTGTTACAGCACTTCTTTGCCTCTTCAGCAGAGAGCACCCCTTTGCTGATTGCTTTTTGGCATTGAATATCTATGTATTCTTGACATTTCTTGAGATTAGTAGAATCGATATCTTGCACAGCAACTGAAAATCCAGCTGCCGCACAAGTATAAGCAATTCCTCGTCCCATCGTTCCTGCTCCAATGACGCTTATATACTTAACCATCATATCCCTCCTTTATTGCTTGCACGCTTCCTTTATGCTTTTTACATTCTGCTTTATCTTCCTGGATTTCACTGCTCCTACACAAATGTTTTCTTTTGTATCAAACTCAAGGTATAAAGCTTCACGTTTTACTCTCTGCTTGCTTTATGCTTTTACTTTTGACTCATCGTACGTGTAAAACCCTTTGCCGGTTTTTCGGCCAAGTTCTCCGTTGCGGACTTTTTCTTGGATGATGCTTGCTGGCATATCCGCTTCATTTCCGCTTTCTTGATAACGCTGCATTCGGACAAAATAAGTCACATCAATGCCCGTTAAATCCATTAGTGCAAATGGACCGATCGGATGATTTAACGCTTTCGTGCAGACAAGGTCAATTTCTTCATGGTCGGCATAGCCGTTTTCAAGCAGATACACCGCTTCATCCATTAATTTTCCTAAAATACGATTGGCAATAAAGCCAGAGATTTCTTTTTTCAATAAGACAGGTGTTTTTTGAATGCGCTTGACAAACTCAACTGCTGTTTGCGCCGTCTCTTCTGACGTATGCGGACCGCGCACCACTTCGACGAGTTCCATCACAAGTGCAGGATTAAAGAAATGGACATTGCATACCTTTTCAGGACGTTTCGTGACGTCTGCGATTTTTGAACTGACAATCGTTGAACTATTTGTCGCTAAAATCGCATGCTTCGGGGTAATCTCATCTAGCTTTTTAAATAAGTCACGTTTCACTTCTAGCTTCTCAACAATTGCTTCAATGACAAAATCGACGTCTGTTAATTCGTCTAATGAAGCAGAAAATGTTAGATTGCTAAACGCGTCATGCACTTGCTTTTCTGTTAATCTGCCTTTTTTTATTCTTCGGTTCATATGACCTTGAAGCGACTGTTTGGCTTTCACTAGACTTTCATCGCTAATATCATTCAAGACAACGGAATACCCTCCTAATGCGCACACCATTGCAATTTGCGAACCCATTGTTCCTGAACCGATCACCGCTATTTTTTTCACTTGTTCAATTCGCACTTTTTCGCTCTCCCTTCTCCTTCTCTTCTTGTATAAGCAGCCGTTTTAATAGTTTGCCGACAGTATTTCGCGGCAATGAATCTCGTATTTCATATTGTTTTGGCACTTTGTAACGTGTTAATTTTAAGTAGCAGTGGCCTTTTAATTCTTCCAAATCAATGTCACAGCCGTCTTTTGGCACAACATATGCTTTTACTACCTCACCATTTGCTTCGTCTGGAACACCTACAACAGCCGCTTCTTTCACATGGGGATGCTCATATAAAACGCTTTCAACTTCTTGCGGGTAAATATTAAATCCTCCGACAATGACCATTTCTTTCTTGCGTCCGACGATGTAAAAATAACCTTGCTCATCCATCGTCGCGAGATCACCCGTAAACAGCCAGCCGTTTTGCAGCGAATGGTATGTTTCTTCTTCATTATTCCAATACCCTTTCATGATTTGCGGTCCTTTTATAATCATTTCCCCGACGCATTTAGGCGGTAATTCCTGCCCATTCTCATCAACAATGCGACAATCGGTGCCCGGCATCGGGATACCGATGCTTCCAACTTTTCTCCCTTTTAATGAAGGGTTGCGATGCGTTGTTGGCGATGCTTCTGACATCCCAAATCCTTCACTAATCATCGCGCCTGTGAGTTGTTCAAAGCGGTTCAGTACCTCTATTGGAAGCGGTGCTGACCCTGAAGAACAGAGCTTTAAACAATCTAATCCGTAACGCTCCACCTCGGGATGGTTCACAAACGCATTGTACATTTTCGGTACGCCCGGAAAGAAAGTCGGCTGATATTTCTTTATATTTTCTAACACATCGTTGACTTCAAATTTGCTCAATAATAAAATCGTGCCGCCAATATAAATCCCCAAATTCATCGCACTCGTCATCGCATACACATGATACAAAGGAATTGCAGTTAGAATGACTTCTTGGCCGAGCAGCATTCGATCCCCGTACATCACATAGCTTTGAATGACATTGGCAACCAAGCCGTAATGCGTTAACATCGCACCTTTCATTTTTCCAGTTGTCCCGCCTGTGTACTGAATAACCGCGACATCATTGTGCACTGACACAAAAGCGGGTTTTCTTAAATGATGCGGATACTTTTTTAACTCAGCCAAACTGACAAGCGAATGGTTTTCATCAGCACCCATGTTTGCGGCGAATATATGCTCAAATAAATACAGCTCAGATACTCCACGGACGGTTTTTAATGCGGTAGCATCTGCCACCAAATAGGAAACTTCGGAATCGCTTACAATTTGCAGCAGCTCTCTCGGCGTGTACAGCGGATTGATTTGAACGACAATCAGCCCGAGAGCCTGTGCTGCGTAATAAGAAATAATGTAATCAGGATGATTGCCAAGCATTAATCCGATACGCTTTCCTTGCTGCAACCCTATCTCTTCCCACGCAGCAGCTAAACGATCGACTTGATCCTTTAGTTCACGATAAGTCAATTCCGTCTGTTTATAGATAACAGCGGTTCGGTCTGCGTATTGCCTGGCTGCCTCGCCTAAAAGAGCATATAAAGAAACTTCTGGAACTTGAAGTTCGGTTTTGCTTACATAAAATTGATACCAAGGCCGATTCATTAAATCATGCAAAGGGATATCTCCTTTCTTTTTTATTCATTACGCTTCTTGCAACACATTTCTTGCAATGAGTAAGCGCTGAATTTCATTTGTACCTTCATAAATTTTTGTAATGCGCGCATCCCGGTAAAAGCGCTCAATAGGATAATCGGATACATACCCCATCCCGCCGTGAATTTGAACTGCTTTATCCGCTACTCGGTTAAATACATCAGATGCAAACAATTTCGCCATGGATGCTTCTTTAATGACTTTTTTCCCTTCATCAATTTTTTGGGCAGCCATAAGTGTCAAGGTGCGCGCTGCTTCTGTTTCTGTCGCCATGTCAGCGAGCATCCATTGAATTGCTTGATTATCAGCAATAGGTTTTCCGAACTGAATGCGTTCTTTTGCATAGCGCGCAGACAATTCAATCAGCTTATCACAAGACCCAACCGCTCTTGCTGCTAGGCCTACACGTCCTTCTGCCAAAATCTTGAGTGCGGATATATAGCCCATTCCTACTTCTCCAATGACATTTTGTTCTGGAATGATGCAATTCTCAAAAATAATTTGCGATGTATAAGATCCTCTTAAGCCCATTTTTTTATCTTTTTTACCGACAATTAATCCCGGAAAATCTTTTTCTACTAAAAAAGCTGTAATCCCGCCTTTTGCTCCTTTATCTTTATCTGTTAATGCAAAGACGGTAAATACATCCGCAATTGGTCCATTTGTAATAAAATGCTTCGTTCCGTTCATTACCCAATAGTCGCCTTTTTTCTCAGCTCGTGTTGCTAAATTTGTTGCATCAGAGCCTGCACCCGGCTCTGATAAAGCAAAAGCCGCGATTTTATTTCCAGCAGCCATATCAGGCAAATACTTTTCTTTTAAATACTCAGATCCCAGCTTGACAAGACCTGTACTGCCGATTCCTGTATGGGCACTAATCAGTGAAACAAATCCATTATGCGTTCGCCCTAATTGTTCTAGTACCGTCGCTTTTTCAATTGTATTTAATCCGATGCCGCCGTATTGTTCCGGAATGCTCATTCCAAACAATCCAAGTTCTTTTACTTGTTCAACGAGATGCCCGGGAATGGCGTCTTCTTCTTCGATTTGTGCTGCATAGGGCTCCACTTCTTTTTCAACAAAGTTGCGAATCATCGTTTTCATTTGCTGCATTTCTTCTGTTAATGTAACTGTCATCTGCATCGTCCCCCTTAAAAAGTTTCACTTAAATGATTTGCAAGAACTGTACCAGCTCTATTAACTTCCTGTTTTAAAGGGGTGGCTGCATCATTAAAAAGCTGCGTCATTCATTTTTGAATCAAAATAGACATTAAACCAAGAAAACCCTCTCATTTTTGATTCATTTTTGTATCAGATGATTTATTTTTGGATTAACTTTTCCACCAAAAAGAAAAGAGATGATGCAAAAGGTGGCTTCCTTCCTTCTTTGATCATCTCTTTCTGCTTTTCTTTTCCGCCAACAAATTGAATCCGTTTTCATTTTATTGAAGAACAGCGTTATTTAAATAAGCAGTTATTCTGTATGCTTCAGCTGATATTTTTTCAGTTTTCTAACAATTGTCGGCTGACTCGTCTCTAACGCTTCTGCGATCTCATACGTTGTTTTATACTTTTCCACAGCCAGTGACAACACTTTTTTTTCTGCTAATTCAACCGCTTCTTTTAATGTGAGCAATTGCGTAAATATCAAATCAGAGTTTGTCGACTCGGTATATTCAACGGGAAGATCTTCAATTTTCAGCAGCTCGCTTTGCGTAGTCAGCACCATTCGTTCAATCAGATTCGACAGCTCCCGCACATTTCCTGGCCAGTTATAACGATAGAAAAAATCATGCAGTTTTACGTCGATTTCTTTCTGTTTTGCATGCTTTTGATTTGCCTGACGTAAAAACAGCTGCACGAGCGGCAAAATATCGTCTCTTCGTTCCTTTAACGATGGAACCATAATGGGAACAACGTTGAGACGATAATATAAATCTTCACGAAAATCACCGCTGTCTACCATTTTTTTTAAATTCCGATTGGTCGCAGCAACAATTCGCACATTCACTTTCTTCGTTTTCGTACCGCCTACTCGACGAATTTCTTGCTCTTGAAGCGCTCTTAATAATTTCACTTGCAAGCCAAGCGATAATTCACCAATCTCATCGAGAAACAGGATGCCCTTATCAGCAAGCTCAAACATTCCTGGCTTTCCTTTAGCATTCGCCCCTGTGAACGCTCCGCTCTCATAACCAAACAGCTCTGATTCTAGCAAATCCGGCGGAATCGCCCCGCAGTTTAATTTAATAAAGTTTCCTTGCTTTGCTTTTGCACTTTTATTATAAATAAATCGCGCGAGCACATCTTTTCCGACGCCGGTTTCTCCTAAAATTAAAACCGTTGCATCTACATCCGCAATCCGCTCCGCCATGTCATAAATAAGTTTCATTTGCGGACTCTTGACGACAAAGCCTCCCTTTTCCTTCCTGTTTCCTTTTAATCGTTCAATCTCTTTTTTATAACTGTCATTTAATTCATTTGCTTTCTTTAACGCAGCTTGCAAGTCATTCAACTCTGATAAATCCCGGATATTCGTTACGACTTTTTCGACTTCACCTTCATCATTTAATACGGGATTTCCGGTAATCAGCGTTTCCTGTCCTGCATAATTGTATTGAATCGTTGAGACAGGACGCCTTTGCTGAATGACTTTATGCGTGACAGAGCTTTTTAAAATTCCTCGTTTAATCAAGGCATCTACACTTTTCCCAATGTAATACTCTTTTGGAATACCGGTAATGCGTTCAATGGCTGAATTGGTTTTTAATGTTACACCGTTTTTATCTGTTATGTAGATCACGTCATACGAATTTTCAATAATCGCATCCAGCTCACGATTTAAACTTTTCGCTTCTTTTAATTCCTTTTTTAACCGTCCTAGTTCCGCTGATTGGCTATACATAACAAATTCCACCTTTTCTTGTAACAAACAAATTTCGCTAAATGAAACTATCTTTTATTTTCGCTAAAAAATGCCAAATCCCTTTCAATAAATCGAAATATAGCTGTTTCCGTCTTCCTGTCCATGTAAAAAGACAGATTCACCAAAAGGCAAATCTGTCTATACCAAACCTCATGTAATCTTTATGAATGAATAACAAACCGCGGATTTAACTCGATTTTTGGAACGCGCTTGGCAATTTCTTTTCCAATTGGCAAACAAGCAGTAGCAGCCGGAGACGGGGCATTGCATACATGAATGCTTCGCTTTCCTTCGACAATGAAAAAGTCATCAACTAATGTGCCGTTTGTTTGTAAAGCCTGTGCTCTCACACCTGCTGAAGCCGGAACGAGATCTTGCTCTTGAATCGCCGGAATCAGTTCTTGGAGACTTTTGACGAACGCTTTTTTACTGTAAGAACGCCACATTTCTTTCGCTCCCTCTTTCCAATACTTCCGGGCAAGCTTCCAAAATCCTTTATACTTCATGACTTCCGATACATCTTTTAAATCAATATCTGTTTTTTTATAGCCTTCTCGCTTTAAACTAAGCACTGCATTCGGACCTGCTTCAATTCCACCGTTAATCATTCTTGTAAAATGAACGCCAAGAAACGGAAATTCCGGATTCGGTACAGGGTAAATTAAATTTTTAACAAGATGATATTTGTCAGGTTTTAATTCATAGTATTCTCCTCGAAACGGCACGATTTGCACATCCACATCCATGCCAGACATCTTCGTTACTCTATCGCTATGAAGTCCCGTACAATTCACGATATAGCTTGCTGTAAAAGTTTGATCATTTGTGATGATTTCCACTTGATGATCATGCTCGACCACTTTCTTTACTTCTGTATTTAAGTACAGTTCAGCACCTCGCTCTTGTAAAAGGGAAACCAGTGTTTCACACACTTGCTTATAATCGACAATGCCTGCTTGCGATACTTTTATTGCTTTTATCCCGTTTGCGTAAGGTTCTTCTTCTTTTATTTGTTTGCGCTCAATAAGAGAAATTGCTAATCCGTTTGCCACTCCTCGTTCATATAAATCATCTAAAAGCGGTAATTCTTCGGGCTTTGTCGCTACAATGATTTTCCCGCACTGCTCATAATTCACACCGTACTGTTTGCAAAACGCCATAATTTGCCGGCTGCCTTCTGTTGCGAATTTTGCTTTTAAACTGCCGGGCTTGTAGTAAATGCCGGAATGAATGACACCGCTGTTATTTCCCGTTTGATGTTTTGCCCACGCATGTTCTTTTTCAATCACAGCAAGGCGGGCATGAGGGAAGCGCTGACTTAATGAAAAAGCAGTCGATAAACCGACAATCCCCCCGCCGATGACAATCACATCTTTCATTTCATTTCCTCCTTGCTTTACACTTTAGCAAAATAGCCGCGCTGCCTTAATAACTCACGGTGCAGATTTGGATTTTTTTCAAATGCAGCTCTTCCGTGAAGCCAGAAACGATTATTAATCATGACGAGGTCACCAACGGGCAGCGGCAATGCAACCGTCGCATCACTGTTTTCCATTGAATCAGACATTTCTTTTAAATAAACCGCTTGTTCTAATGTCGCAGGATAAGCAAATTGGTCAATAAAACAAATACAAGGCTTTCCGTTTTGTTCATAAAACGTTTGATTATAGACGGTTTGACTTACATTTTTACTAGAAGGCGCTTTGTATTCAATGCGGCATGCCGCTAGCGGATGCTTCGAAAATTTGTCTAAGTCTTCCCAATCGTCTAAATGAAGCAGTCTGGATTCCCCCCCAGCCGCATTCGCTTCAGCAAACTTCATCATAAGCAGCCAATCGGTTGGCTCATCAACAAATGTGCCGTCTGTATGAAGCGTAAACAAACGGTAAGCCTGACGTAAATATGAATCACTGTTGTCAGTATCGCTTACAGTAAATCTCGCATAATACGTACCTGACATCGCGTCAAAATTTACGCCGCCGATTAAATGTGTCAGTGCTGTCGAAAATTTGACGTAATCCTGATCATTCACTGTTTGCCCTTGCATCCCGATTGTAAAGCCGCCTGATGTGCGATCATGTAAAATGCCACGCACTGCTTTGACAAATGGCTCGCCAAGTGTTTTTTGCAGACGCTCAGCCAGGATTAACCTCATATATGGCACATATTCTAACTGCTGGACATTTACCGCTTCATTTTCAGCTAAAAATGCCGCGAGTGCTTCGGTTGTCATTTCAATCATGTATAAACGATGATGATGAGGGTGTTCCTTGATCTCAAACGTATCGTATTTGCCAACTAACGACTTTTCGCTTTTTTGAATAACATTCATATTTTCTTCCTCCTTTTACATTTGAACAATAAAAATAGCCAGCTATATCATTAAACATTTGCACGTCAAATGATATAACTGGCTATAATCTACTTGCGGCTTCCGGCAAGAAGTCCGATAGATTTTACAGTTATTTGGATGAGTTAATTTACTAAATTACTGATCATGAAAGGGTTATCTTTCTAGAAGTAATTTGTTACTCATATTCTATAAAACTCAGATTTGATTTGTCAATCATTTTCGATAATTTAGAATTTTCATTTCACTTTCATGTATGTATATTGCTTATACGCATCTTTCGTCGCTGCGACTAATGCTGATTGCGCTTTGCCGACATAATGCCTTTCAATTACCTGAAGAATCGGTTCAATTCCGTCTAAAAGACTGTACCCCTTTAACAGCTGTCTAAAAAAATGCTGGGCATGATCGGTTGCTAATGTGCATGAAGCATCCAAAACAACTCCGTATTTTGAATCCGTTTCAAGCGTCACTGTCAGCGTTTGATAAATATCACTTGCCGCCATCCCTTGCGGAAGCTTAGCGTGCCCGGCTAGCATGACCGTTTTTGTCATCTCTGTATCCTCCTTTTCGCTATAACTATATCATACTTCTTCTCCTTTCCTCCCAACGATTCCTCTTTTAAGTAAAGGCTACAGCAGACAAGTATAAAAAATCACAAGCCGCTTGCAGCTTGTGACTTTTTACAGACTTAATGCCCGCTATGGTTGCTATGCCCCGCTCCGTTTTGAGAGACAATCTCAAGCTTTTCATCCAAAATCCCCTGCGATTCAAATGAAATCGACTGCTGTGAACCAATGATAAATCCATGATTGTAAGGACCTGTGGTTGGATCATCTTTAAAGGTCGGTTTGATATTCGCTAAAAACTTGTATACATCTTCATTCGGCTTTCCATCTTCAAGCCAAATCATCGGTGCATGCTTTCCCATATGAGAAAAAGGAGCAGCTGGAATAGCTAAGTTCAGGTTAGCCGTTGATATAAATGATACGCCATGCCCAGGATCTGTTATTCCCCAGCCAAAACCAGTATCTTTATCTTTAAACGCAGCAAATGCAATCGCGTTTGAAACCGGGTTGTCACCGCTGATGCGCGTTACATTTCCATATTCCTTTAACTGTTTTTCTACTTCTGGCGAAATCACTGAATCTGGACCTAATACATAAATATTGGCTTTGTTCTTACGCTCTTTCAATGCTTGCTTCGTTGCCTTAGGCACCTCATCTTTTGTAACATATAAAACTGGCTCAGGCATATGAGCAATCCAGTTAACAGCCGGAAGCGAGTAAGCCTCTGCACGTTGATCTTGTGACACAACAATCACACTTTGCGGTAAATCGCCCGCTGATTTTGCATAAAACTCATCTACTTTTTGAGCAAAAATAGCTGGATCACTTTCATTAATTTTTTCGATTTTATAATTTGACAACGGCTGAAGAGCTGAATCAGCTATATCTCCCATCGCCATAATTTGAACACCTTCATTGTTACCGACAGGATTTAACCGGTTTATTTCATTGATAACCGCTTCTGAAAATTCGTTTTTCCCAACGAACAAAACTGGGCCGTTATTTGGATGATGAATTAAATCACTGGCAGCTAAAGCAATTTGCCAGTTGTCCTCCGGTACTAAAATGACACTCCCCGGCTGGCTTTCCTTATGCGTAGCTGGCCAAATGGTTTGTGATACCATCACAGACAATTCCAGCGGATCATCCGTATTTAACCTCATCGTGTTTTTTGTATGTTCTACGATTAAATTCTGGCCTGCATTTTCATTTATCTCTGCAGGTGCTTTACTCGCTTTCTCAGCTACACTTTTTGAATCCGGCTGTTCTTGTTCTGCATGTTCCATTTCGTTATGATTCATCTCGTGCTGGTTTTTTTCATTATTTGAACACCCTGCGATAAGAAGAGCTGCCGCAAGCGATGCACCTAATAGGTACTTGTTTAGCTTTTTCATTTGTATATAGCCTCCTCATAAACCTATTGTTTTGTTATCTCGAATCATCAATGGCAAACAGTCTTAATATGAAAGTTAGTATAAAAAGAAACTTTCTTTTAGTGAGAGCATTGTTGTTACGTGTGAAGTTTCTTGGTGACTGTCATGATTTTCAACCGGCTCTTCATTGACATTCTCCCAAATCGTGTAGGCTGCAATCACAATGAGAAGATAGATAATTGCTGAAATAATCCACTTTTTCATCTTCTACACTCCTTTACAATTTCACTTTTTGCAGGCGAAGCGCATTTAAAACAACCGATACAGAACTGAATGCCATCGCTGCTCCAGCTACCCAAGGAGCTAATAGACCAACTGCTGCGATTGGAATTCCTAATGTGTTGTAGCCAAATGCCCAGAATAAATTTTGTTTAATATTGCGGATTGTGATTTTACTCATAAAAATCGCATCAGCAATACTGTTTAAATCTCCGCGCATTAGCGTAATATCAGCGGCTTCCATCGCTACGTCCGTTCCTGTTCCAATTGCCATTCCAATGTCTGCTAAAGCAAGTGCCGGAGCATCATTAATGCCATCGCCAACCATTGCTACTTTCTTGCCTTTTGCTTTAAGCTTCTTTATTTCTTCAGCTTTCCCTTCAGGTAATACTTCGGCAATCACATGCTCAATGCCTACTTGACTTGCAATCGCTTCAGCTGTTTGTTTGTTATCGCCTGTGATCATGATAACATCTAAACCCATTGCTTTTAAACGTGCAACTGCTTCTTTTGACGTGTCTTTCACTGTATCCGCAACCGCAATTAACCCTGCATATTCACCATCTACTGCAACAAGCATTGCCGTTTTTCCTGCACGTTCCAGCTCCATCATCTCATCTAACACATGTGTAATCGCAATGTGATGATCATTCATTAATTTGCGTGTACCGGCAACGACCGCTTTCCCGTTCACAACCGCTGAAATTCCAAACCCCGGAATTGCTTCAAACTTATCAGGACTGACAAGTGTCACTCTCTTTGCTTTTATGCCATCTACAATTGCTTGAGCAAGGGGATGCTCTGATTGCCGCTCAGCAGAACCAACTAGTTGTAAAAATTCTTCTTCCTTAAATTGCTCTGCGACAAGTACATCCGTTAATGACGGCGTGCCTTTTGTAACAGTCCCTGTTTTGTCTAAAATCACTGTATCAATTTTATGCGTTGTTTCGAGGTGTTCGCCGCCTTTAAATAAAATCCCAAACTCAGCTGCACGTCCTGATCCTGCCATAATTGAAGTTGGAGTTGCTAATCCTAGTGCACAAGGACAAGCAATCACTAACACAGCGATCAGTTTTTCCAAAGCAGAAGCGAAGTTGCCTGGCTCTACCCAGATGTACCAAACGAAAAATGTCATAAACGCAATCCCGACAACAATCGGCACAAAGATGCCTGATATTTGATCGGCTAATCGTTGAATGGGTGCTTTGGAGCCTTGCGCTTCCTCGACTACTTTTATAATTTGAGCTAACGCTGTTTCTCTTCCCACTTTTGTCGCTTTTATTTTTAAAAATCCATTTTTATTGATTGTTGCTCCAATCACTGTATCACCGGCTGTTTTGTCGACAGGCACGCTTTCCCCCGTTAGCATCGACTCATCTAATGCTGATTGCCCTTCGATAATTTCACCATCCACCGGCACTTTCTCACCAGGTTTTACATAGAGAATATCCCCTGTCTGCACGTCTTGAATGGGAACTTCGATTTCCTTGCCGTTTCTCTCAACAATGGCTGTTTTTGCTTGTAAGCCCATCAAGGTTTTAATCGCTTCTGATGAACGTCCTTTTGCAGTTGCCTCAAATAACTTCCCTAAAATAATGAGCGTAATTAAAACCGCACTTGTTTCGTAATAAAGTTCAACCATGTGACCATTTGAGCCAATTGACATAATGGAAAGATATAAACTATAAAAATAAGCTGCACTTGTTCCTAATGCAACAAGTACATCCATGTTTGCACTCTTATTGCGAAGCGCTTTGTATGCCCCGACATAAAATTGCTTACCGACAATAAATTGAACCGGTGTTGCCAGCAGCAGCTGAACCCATGGATTCATCAGCATATCTGGTACTGGAATAAATGCAGTGAACGTAAAATGGCTCACCATTGCCCATAACAGCGGAATGCTTAAAATGAACGAAAACCAAAACTTTCCTTTTTGTTTTTCGATTTCTTTTGCACGATAATCAATGGTCTCTTCTTGTTCGTCTGATTTTACAGCTGCTTTATATCCAAGCTTTTCTACTTTCCTAATAACATCCGTTGCATTGATTTGAGAAGGATTATATTCCACTGTTGCTGTTTCTAGCGCCAGATTCACACTTGCTGTTACAACGCCATCTAATTTGGTTAACCCTTTCTCAATTCGGTTTGAACAAGCGGCACATGTCATTCCCGTAATCGAAAATTCCTCTTTTTCATTTATCACTTCATACCCAAGCTTTTGAATTTTCGACTCGAAATCTTGAACCGTTGCCGCACCTGGATCATAGACAACAGTTGATTTTTCTAACGCAAGATTAACTGTCGCATTTTGCACACCTTCGATTTTCTTTAATCCTTTTTCAATCCGATTCGCACAAGCAGCACATGTCATTCCGCGAATTTGTAACGTTGTTTCTTTTAGTTGTTCACTCATTATATAACCTCCTTAACATACCCTATATAGGTATATTATTTTTACAAAGAAACGTGCGAATATTCCGCACGCAAGTTTTCAGGCTACATCGTAACCTTGATTATCGATCGTTTCTTTAATTAAGTCTAAGCTGACTTTGCTTTGGTCAAACTCAACCGTTACAGTTGCTTCTTCTAAATTTACGTTCACGTTTTGTACACCATTCAGCTCTCCAACACTTCCTTCTACTGCTTTCACACAATGGCCGCAAGACATGCCCGTTACTGATAATGTTACTTTTTCCATTCTTACCATCTCCTTTTTTATGTTCAATCTTCACCTAACACAAAGCTCCCGCTGATGAAAGTTTCCCTTTATTTCATCAACCGTTTAATCGTTGTTAATAATTCATCGACTACTTCTTCGTCGCCTTCTTGCACACGTTCAACCACGCAATGCTTCAGATGACCTTCAAGCAAAATTTTGCTTACACTATTTAACGCAGACTGGACCGCCGAAATTTGGGTAATGACATCATCGCAATACGTATCTTTATCAATCATCCCTTTGATACCGCGGATTTGTCCTTCGATACGGTTTAACCTGCTTGTTAAATTTTTTTTCACTTCCGGAGAGTGATGACTTCTGCGTTCACTAGTTGCATGGCAACTACTTTCTGTTTCAGCTGTTTTATTCAATTCGTCCATCATCCTTCCTCCTTTCATAACTCATTATAAAGTACCCCCCCACCCTATGTAAAGCGATATGTATTTTTAGTGATGATCATGAAACTGTCTCTCTAGAAGAAAACCGCTTATTTCGCTATTAATCCCTTTAACTGTAGCTTTCGTATATCTGGATATTTCAATACTGAACCTTCTGCTTTTTCTTCGTTACTTGCACATTCGATTCTTTCATTAGAGTTAGATGCCCGCTTAACCCTTCACCAATGAAATAACCACATACAGCTAAGTTGAAACGTAACTACATTAATCCCACTTTCTTTTTCATACAATTTTAATCTAAAAAAGCTCCTCCTTTTCAGGAAGAGCTCTTGATGAAATGATGATTATTTTTTTAGCTTAGCCCAGCTGTTCTCAAATTCTTTGTACAGTTCTTCTTCTGTCAGTTGACCACCTACATATTCTTGTAGAGATGCGCCAAACTCTTCTCTTACGCCATCTGGGAATTTCATAAACTGCCAAGGAATCGTGTTGCCTTTTTCAGAGTACTTCAGAATTTCTGCACCTAATGGACCGATATCTTTTGCATCTGCTTCAATTGTTTTGAATGCTGGTACATATTTAAAGTCTTCAACTAAAGCACGTTTACCTTCTTCAGATGTAACTATCCAGTTTAAGAAATCTTTTGCTGCTTTTTTATCTGCTTCAGGTGCGCCGTTATACACAACCCAGCTTCCTGGCACATCAACAGAAATTTTGCCTTTTTCAGGTCCGCCTTCACCAAGAGGCATTGGCATAATGCCGACTTCTAAGTCCGGATTGATTTTATCAAGCATCGGCTGAATCCAGTTACCTTGCTGAATAATTGCTGCTTCACCTGTTGCAAAGTTTGTCACTTGCGTGTTGTAGTCAGTTGTTAATGAATTTTTGTTGCCGTATTTGATTGTTAAATCTAATAATTTAATATACTCTTTGAACTTTTCGTTTCCAGAGATTTTAGCTTTACCTTCGTTTAACCCTTTAATGAATGCATCTGGATCTTCCTGTGCAGAAAACGGAATGTTTAAGCCATGGTTTCCTAGCACCCACCATTCACCGTATCCGATTGAAAATGGTGTAATCCCTGCTGCTTTTAGCTTTTTCGCTGCCTCTTCTAACTCACTGAATGTTTGAGGCACTTCTTTAATGCCTGCTTTTTTGAATAATTCTTTGTTATACGCAAAGCCGTATCCTTCAAGGTTGATTGGCTGTCCGTAAACTTTTCCGTCAATTGTCATTGGTGTTAATGTATTTTCATATGCATCTTTTACCCAAGGCTGATCTGATAAATCTTCTAACTTGTCTTTCCACGTTTGCGCTTCTTGGTAACCGCCGTTTCCGAAAATATCAGGCTCATTTCCTGAAGCAAATTTTGCTTTTAATGCTGCAGCGCCATCTGCACCGCCGCCTACTGTTTCAATATTAAATGTTACGTTTGGATGCTCTTTTGTATACTGATCTGTTAACGCTTTCAATTGATCTGCGATTTCAACTTTCCCTTGAAAAATATCAACGATAACTTGATCACCTTTATCACCGCCGCTGCTTGCTTTGTCTCCAGATGCGCTGTCATTTGAACATGCTGCTGTGAAAAGAAGTGAAGCTGATAATATACCTGCTGCTAATGGAAATTTATTAATTTTTAATGCCATTTTCTTTCCCTCCTGGTTGTTAGAACCTATGATTTTGAATATATTGAATGCCTTTACTGCCCCCTTGGACAGTAAAGGGCACTTCTTCCTGCAATTATTTGATCGATCCACTCGTAATCCCTTTGATAATGTGCTTCTGCATTGAGAAGAAGAAGATTAATAATGGAATGATGCTTAACATTAATGCTGCTAGTGCTAAATCCCACTGCTTCGTATATTGACCGAAGAAGAAGAAGGTTGCTAATGGAATTGTACGCAATGACGGATCTTGCAGTACAAGTAATGGTAACAAGAAGTCATTCCAAATCCATAAGCTGTTTAAAATAACGATTGTGACTGTAATTGGTTTTAATAACGGGAACACAATTCGCCAAAACACACCGAATGTGGAGCACCCATCGATAATTGCTGCTTCTTCTAGTTCCACTGGAATCCCTTTAATAAATCCGTGATAAAGGAAAATTGCTAAGCCAGAGCCGAATCCTAAGTACATAATGACTAAGCCCCAGATGCTGTTCATTAATCCAAATGAGCTTGCCGCTTTTACTAACGGAATCATGATTGATTGGAATGGGATAACCATTGCCGCTACAAACAGTAAGAAAATAAAGTTGCTAAATTTTGTTTTTGTACGAACAAGCATATACGCTCCCATCGAACAAAAGATAACAATAACTGCGTTACTTGCAACTGTAATTAACAAAGAATTTTTAAAAACTCGTAAATAATCCATTCGCTCAAAAGCTGTTACATAGTTCTGCCACTGGAAAGCAGAAGGCAGCGCTGATGTATTTGTTAAAATTTCTGCAAATGGTTTTAATGAGTTTGCAATAACATAATAGAACGGAACAAGAAAGATTAATCCAAGTAGAATCGCTAAGATCTCAATTGTAAATGTTTTGCCTGTGTATTTATTACGCATTACGATTCAACCTCCTTCTTCTTCGTATACATTACTTGAATAGTTGTAATTCCCGCTACAATTAAGAAGAAGATTAAGGCTTTTGCTTCCCCTATTCCATATCGGTTATTTACAAATGCTTCTGTATAAATGTTAAGCGCTAACATTTCTGTTGATTTAAATGGTCCGCCGTTTGTTAATGATAAGTTCACATCAAAGATTTTGAATGAAGACGAAATTGTTAAGAATAAACAAATTGTGACAGCTGGCGCTACCATCGGCAACGTAATGTGGCGAAGCGTTTGCCAGCGGTTTGCTCCGTCGATTTTTGCTGCTTCAAGCAATTCTTGCGGTACATTTTGTAAAGCTGCTACGTAAATGATCATAATATAACCGGCACCTTGCCACACACTTACGATTACGATTCCCCAAAATGCTGTGTTTGCATCTCCTAACCAAGGAAGCTCAAACAGTGACCACCCTGTTAATTGACCAATGGATGCAAATCCGCGAACAAAAATGAACTGCCAAACGAAACCAAGTAATAATCCTCCGATTAAGTTTGGTAAGAAAAAGACTGTACGTAAAATATTTCTCGTTTTCAACATTTGAGTGACAAGAAGTGCCAGCCCAAATCCGACTGCGTTTGTTAATAAAATTGCTATGACCGTATACTTGGCGGTCAGAATAAAGGAAGCGTGAAATTGCTTATCTTCAAAAAGTAAGTATTTAAAGTTATCTAACCCAACCCATTCAATACTTCCTGTAACGCCATTCCAGTTTGTAAAAGCATAATAGACTCCAGATAAAAATGGATATAAGACAATCATACTAAATGCTAAAAAAACTGGTCCGACGAATAAGGCGAATAATCCTGCTTTTTTTAATTTCTTACGATTTTTTGTGTTTACTGATGACTGTGGCTGCTGTTGCACCTGCTTCTGGTTACCTGCTGAAACAATTTGTTTATCTTGCAATTTGCTGTTGCTCTCCATGTAACCGCACCTCCTATTTGTCTTTATTTTAGTAAAATGCAAAGGTTCTTGAAACCGATTACATTGACCAGTAGGGTGTAAAATATTGAACTATCCATCTAAAATCGACAAAAAACGAGGAAAATCCTCCCCCTACTTTTCTCTTACTCTATGCATCGATTGCGCTAAAAACTCTTAAACTTTCGTACCTTGTTAAGCCGTTGTAAGAACTTTATAATGATAGCTAACATGGTTCTATTTATTGCACTTATTGAGATTTCACTTTATTAAAAGTAAAAGAAAATGCAACTAATTTTTAAAAAGGAAGGTACCTAATTATGCCTCTTCGATACGTTTGTCCACATTGTCAAGGGAGCGGAAAGAAGTATGGGATAACGCTTCTTTCTTTTATAAAATGCAAAATATGCGACGGTGAGGGCTATGTTATCATGTCCACTCCTTCACCACCCACTAAACGTGCAGAAACAGCTAATAATCATTCTGAAAAGACTGATTCTGACAGCAGCAGCTCACTTCAAAAAGAATCTCAATTGAAATAACTGACTTCATAAAAAAGCACCCTTTATTCTCCTAGGAGACAAAGGGTGCTTCTTTTTTACCAAGATGTACTATATACTCCTTTACTCGTTACAGGGGTTTTATAGCTATTGTTTCCTCCGTCTTGCCATGTAATCGTGCCTTTTTCATCTTTCATGTAAAACTTAAATTCATATGAACGATCCGCAGCTAACTGAAACGTACCGCTCCAGCTTCCGTCCGCCTGTTGTTTTAACTTGTAGCTGTAGGCTTCTGTATTCCACTTTCCAATTTCTCCTCGATCCCCTGTTACATATACTGCTTGACCTTTGTCAACCGGAACACCTTTTACTGTAAATGTTACAGGAATGGCTTTTACGCCTAATTTATCTGTCATCATGTTCAACTCATTTGTCGGATTTCCTTCCGTGTCAAATAAATAGGTCATGCGCAGAAGTGTAAAACCGTCAAATCCATAGTTAAAGACCATCTCAGCAGCGTTGTTAAAGCCCCATTCATTATGAATCAATGGCAGCGCATTTTCACCGTTTAAGGAGATACCTCTTTCATTTGCCAGGTTCGCAATCTGTGTCACAAGCGTTTTTGGCGCACTGTAAAAAGGAGCTGTTTGTGCATCTTGATCGCCCATTTCCAAACAAGTGAACGTCAGCGCTAAATCAGATTTTTTGAATTGATCAAGTAATTTTGCATAGTTATAGTATCCAGCACTGTATTCAGCAGCATGCGGCATGTCTGGGTCATTCATTTTCCAATGAACACCTGAAATTTTTGCGCCGATTGCTACGTCAAATGACTTATCAAACTGCTTATGAGCAACTTTTGAAATGGTTTTAAGATGATTCTCTAAAGCACCTTGATACCATCCCATGAAGTCTTTTCCGTACTGTGTTTGATAAGCTTGTCCGCTCGTAAAGAACGCATCGCCGTTGCTTGGCGGTTCGATATCGTTCCAGCTTTTATAGGCTGTACCCCAAGCAATATTCAGCTTTTTAATATTTTTATACTTCTGTTTCATTTCGCTTCTAAAATCATTTTTTGCGCCTTTTGTGTACGCTTGAAGCTGGCCTCTTTCAGGATAGTCCCAGCCATCTGCAAACTGGTAAGACGGATATCTTAACTCACCTGCTGGACCTCCGCTTAAATAAATTTTCGCAATTAACTCTTCTTGATCTGCAAAGTTCTTGGCAAACGATTTGTATAAGTCGTTGTATTGCTTCTCAATGCCCTTCCACCAAGGAGCAAGCGCTTCTTTATTAAGGAAACCGCTCTCACTTCTGAACGCCATATTCTCGACTGAATCTTTTTTCCATAACCATGCTGGAATTGGATAATTGCAATCATCGCCGACATTGCCTCCGCATTGATGTGTGGATAAAATCGGCACCCATTTTAACCCAGACTTCTCGACGACATCTGCATATTTTTTGTAGTATGACCAATCGAATTTATTATCCCCTTCACCTTCGACAAGACCCCACCATACATCTGTTGTTAATGCGTATACACCATTTTGTTTTAATTGAACCAACTGCTTTTCAAATCCATCCCAATCTGTGACTTCTCCTAATGGCGCCATCACATACAATTTGTAATCAGATTTTACTTCTGCTTGAGCAGATGTGTAACTTGTTAGCGTGATGACAAAACTCATCACAACAGCTACCAATACGCTAAGTCTTTTCTTCATTGCCTAATTCCCCTTTCCCTGTTCTCTTATGAACAAAAGTTTTTATGCAAACGATTGCAAAAATCTTCAAAAAAAAAGAAACGTGCTGCAAGTCGCTCTTAGAAAATTATAGGTCTCTTTACAGTATCCGTCAATTCTTTTTGAACATCCAGGAATGTGGAACTTCAATGAAAAAGAGTTTCATTAAGGTCACGATCCTGATAGATTTCTCACCTGTGGTTACACTATAAGAAAAAAGTGAGGTGTTAAAATGAATTCCGAAGACGAATACAAAGATTTTTCAAATGTGGAAAAGCAGCGAAACTTCTTAACAGCAGAGGAATTTCCAGAAGGTCCATATGGTTCAACTCGCGGAAAAGATAAACGGGTTGAAAACAAAAGCACACCGTGGGAAGAAAATCAGCAATACTACACGAGTACCACCTATGAATTCAGAAACTTGCATCAAGACCTCCCAAGACAGTTTCCTGGCTCACACCTGACACATGATGAAAAAGATAAAAATGAAGAAGATCAATAATCGCCCAATTAGAGAACGCAGACAATTCCGCTGTTAGCGGAATTGTTCATTTACAGTGCAAACCAATGAAGAGCCCCCTTCTCTTATGAGCTGCTGAAGAAGGATTTTAAAGGAACGTCATCACGAAATAAAGTTTCTTTTTTAGATTGAAACAGTTTCCTTTCTCCCCATTCATATCCGTGCTATTGTAATAGAAGGAAGACTATTATGAGTTCTGTGAAAGGGATGATCAGTAGTGGCGAATCAAAAGAAAGAGTTTAAACTGATTGCATTGGATATGGATGGAACCTTATTAAATGAGAAAGGAGAAATTTCTGAAGCAAATTGGCAAGCAATTGCCGAAGCAGAAGAAAAAGGCATACATGTCGTGTTAAGTACGGGGCGGTCTCGTTCAACAAGCATTGAATTTGCTGAATCTCTAAAACTCAGTTCCTATCTCATTAATGTAAATGGAAGTGAAATATGGGATGGCTCGGGGAATTTAGTTGAAAGAACGATTCTGCATGGTGATTACATACAAACAATGTGGGATTTAACCCAACAGCATAACCTTGCATTCTGGGCTGTAACAAGTGAGAAAATATGGCGTGAAGATTTTCCAGCTGATGTCTCTGCCCACGAATGGCTTAAATTCGGCTATGATATCCCAGATGATCAACTGCGAAAGCAGATTTTAGAAACACTGTCTGAAAACAAAGAGCTCGAAATCACAAACTCAAGCCCAACCAATATCGAAGTTAATGCACTTGGCATCAATAAAGCAAAAGCACTTATGACGGTTTGTAACCTGCTTAACATTTCGATGGATGAAGTAATTGCCATGGGTGATAGCCTGAATGACATCGCAATGATTAAAGAAGCAGGCTGCGGTGTTGCTATGGGCAACGCCCAAGACATTGTAAAGGATGCTGCCGATTGGGTCACAGGAACAAATAGAGAAGACGGTGTCGCCCAAGCGATTCGCCATTGGGTGTTATAAAAGTAATTCATCAAAAAACGATCTGTTACAGGTAACAGATCGTTTTTTGATGAATTTATTTCTTACAAGCTCGCAGCAATCATTTCTGCATCGCCAACTACATCATATTCACCAAAATCAGCTGGCAGCAAAAAATGATCTCCTTTTTTAAAACAATAAGAATTCCCTTCATGAATGAGTTTTCCATTCCCTTTAATTACACTGACAAGTATAAATGGTTTTTCCTGCTTTAAACGAGCTGTTCCATTTATGTCCCATTTCTCAACGGTAAAGTAATGACATTCAATAAATCTCGCAACCTTTAAATCATCTACTTTCCAATGCTGTGTATTCGTGGTGGCATGTACAGAAGGAACCTTTGTTACTTCTATGCTTTTTTCAAGATGAAGCTCCCGCAACTTTCCATCAGCATCTTTTCTGTTATAGTCATAGACTCGATAAGTGGTATCAGAGTTTTGCTGTGTTTCTAAAATGGTAACACCTGCTCCAATTGCATGAATTGTTCCACTTGGCACAAAGAAAAAATCTCCAGGCTTCACTTTTATTCGCTGCAACAACTCGTCCCACTTATCTTGTTCAATCATCTCAGCAAGCTCTTCTTTTGTTTTAGCATTGTGTCCATAAATAATTTCAGCGCTTTCTTTACAATCAATCACATACCAACACTCTGTTTTGCCTAGTTCTTTATTTTCATGAAGATAAGCATACTCATCATTTGGATGAACTTGGACAGATAAATCTTGGTTCGCATCTAAAATTTTGGTCAATAGCGGAAAGCGATCTCCTTCTACGTTTCCAAACAAACTGCGGTGACTTTCCCAAAGCTCCCCTAACGCTAAGCCTTTTAACTCTCCATTTTTAACAATACTTTGGCCATTCGAATGTGCGGCAAACGCCCAGCATTCCCCCGTTTTATCAGATGGAATGTCATACCCAAAAGAAGTTAACTCCGTACCTCCCCAAATCCGCTCTTTAAAAACTGGTTCAAAAAACAATGGCTCAGTTCTCAATTCTAACCTCTCCATTCAACCCTATATTTTTACTTTTATTCCAGCCTTCACTAGCCGAAATTTCACTTTATTCAATTACTTCTAGCAATTGAAGTGCTTCTTGTTTTGTACGAACAGCTAATAATTGTTCGCGATACTGATCATCCATTAGCTTCCGGGAAAGCATTTGAAGAATTTTTAAATGTTCGTTCCCTTCGCTTTCTTTCGGTACAGCAATCATAAAAATTAATTTTGCATCTGTGCCATCAAGGCTTGCCCAATCCACGCCGTCTCGTTTAATTCCAAAAACGACAGCCGGCTTTTTCACAGCACTTGATTTACCATGTGGAATCGCAATATTCATGCCAATTCCTGTTGTACTTTCTTTTTCACGATTCATGATTGCTTGTCTAAATTCTTCCTTTGAAGTTAAAACATCAGCATCATTTAATTTTTGAATCATTTCATCGATTACATCATCGCGCGTTGTTCCATTTAAATGTATTTCAATTAATTCCGTATTTGTAATGTCTGTTAATTTATTAATCTGTATCTCTTCTGATTGTGCTTTTTCATGCAACGATATTTCGTTGATTTCGTTATCTTCTTTCTTTTGTTCTGTTTGGATTTTTTCAGGTTTTACAATATCCTTTTTTAGTAAATTAACTAAAAGAGCAGTTACCATTGATCCGACAATTACCGCGACAAAGAACATGAGAACATTATCAACTGCGCCAAGAACTGCAACAATTGGCCCACCATGAGCAACTTTGTCGCCAACATTGCTAAGCATCGCAATAACTGAACCTGCCATTGAACCAATCATAATACTTGGAATTACACGGAGCGGATCTTGTGCTGCGAATGGAATAGCCCCTTCTGTAATCCCGAATAGTCCCATTGTGAACGTTGCCTTTCCTGCTTCTCTTTGTGCAGGCTCAAATTTTCTCTTTCCGAAAAACGTTGCGATTCCCATTCCGATTGGAGGAATACAAATTGCTACGGCAATCGGCCCCATAATTTCATAGTTTCCTTCAGCAATCATGGCAGAACCAAATAAGAAAGCTACTTTGTTCACTGGTCCACCCATATCAAACGAAATCATCGCACCTAAAATAAGTGCCAAAAGAATCGAGCTTGTCCCTTGCATTCCTTCAAGCCACACAGTTAATGTTTCAAAAACTTGTGCGACAGGAGCTCCAATAATATAAACAAATGCTAGCCCTACTAATAGCGATGCAAATACCGGAATAATAATAATCGGCATAATAGGTTGAACCGCTTTTGGCACTTTTAATTTTTTAATTCCAAGAGCGATATAACCTGCTAAGAAACCAGCAATAATTCCCCCAATAAATCCAGCACCAGCTTCACTTCCATAAAAACTGCCTGTTGCTGCAATATATCCTCCAATCATCCCCGGAGCAAGACCAGGTCGATCAGCGATACTTAGCGCAATAAATCCGGCTAGCATTGGAATCATGAATTGAAATGATGCACCACCTATTTTTTCAATCGTTTTCCAGAATGAATCATCAGGGATGACTAAACCACCTGGTGTTTTTTCACCGCCAATCGTTAAGGCAATCGCAATTAATAACCCTCCGATTACAATGAATGGAACCATATAAGAAACACCGTTCATTAAATGGCGATAAATTGAATTTTGTTTTTTCTTGCTTGCTTGATTAGTACCAGTACTATTTGATTCTCCTTTAAAGACAGGTACTTCATTACTTTTAACTTTCTTAATTAATTCTTCTGGTTTGCGAATTCCGTCTTGAACACCTACGACTAATAACTTTTTCCCAACAAAGCGTTCTTTATCAACCGTCTTATCAGCAGCAATAATAATACCATCTGCTTCTAGAATATCTTGTTCGGTAAATTCATTTTCTACTCCAATAGAGCCTTGCGTTTCAACTTTCATTTGAACGCCTAATTTATCGGCTGCTTTTTGAAGATTTTCTGCTGCCATGTACGTATGGGCAATTCCATTTGGACATGATGTAATCGCTAACAGCTTCATTTCTAATCCCCCTTATTCTATATAGTAATCGCTTACATTTACTATAATTCAATTTTATACGGCTAAAAGTTTATTTTTTTACCGTAACCTCCGGAAAAATGTGTTTTATCTCACCTGTACGTCTTAATCGCTTAAATGAGACAAAAATTGTATTACATTTTTCTCTTTTGTTAGTTTTTGAATAAAAGCGGGATTTTCGCTGATGTGAGATAATTCACGGAATAAAGCTCTTGTCACTTCTTGTTCTTCATTTTGAATTGCTAACATAAAAACAAGCGATACTTTTTCCGTTCCCCATTCAATCGGCTCTTTTAATGTAGCAATAGCAATAGCTGACTCTTTGATAAACTTAGGGTTGCCATGTGGAATCGCAATTCCTGCTCCAATTGTTGTCGCTGAAAGTTGCTCTCTCTTAATAGCGTTATGCACATATTCCTTTTCTACAAAGCCCTTATTGTATAAAATGTTTCCCAAGTATTCTATTACTTTGTAACGGTGTTCTGCTTCCTGCTGTAAAAACACTAAAAAAGGGTTCGTATACATCAAAATAGATGATTCTTTTTCTTCGTTTTTAACAGGTTCATTTATTTTTTTACAAAAGGTTTCTAATTTCTTTTCTTCTACAGGTTCTAAAAGAGGTGATACAACAATATGAGATATCGGCAGCTCTGGAAGCGGGATTGTTGAAATGACAAAGTCTACTTCATGGTTCGATATATACTCTGCAACATCTGCTTTAGCAAGACATGCTATTACATTAATATACTGAAACTTACGCTCAATTTTCGTTTTCAGTAATTGCGACATCCCAATGCCCATATGACATACAATGACGATATTATTCATTTTCTGCTTTTGATTACGCAATCTTTCAATCGAAGCTTGAAAGTGTAACGTAAGATAAGCTGCTTCCTCTTCTGGTATAGAAAGTGAAAACAATTGATTAACCTCTTCTAGTAATGAAATTGTCGTATCAAACAGGTAAGGATACATCTTTTTAATTTTATGCAATAAGGGATTGTTCACACTAAGACCATATTCTAGTCGGTTGAGTGTTGTGCTTAAATGCATATACAAACCTTCCCGAAGCATTTGATCTTGCGCAAAATCAACTTTTTGCACATTTGACATCTCTTGAATTAAGTGTTCTAAAAGCTGAGCAAGCAAAGGATGAGGATTATCTTGCTCCTCTCTTCTAGATCCTTTTGCATAATGATATCTAAATTTCCCCCCCATAATATGTAAGGTTAAATAAATTACTTCTTCTTTTGGAAAGCGCATTGTAAATATAGGTTCTAACTTTTTTAAAAATTCCACTGTCCATTGATATTCTTTTGTATGCTCAACACTGGATTTTTCCTTTTCTGTAATAGAAATAGGTTCTTTTAATTTTGTTCGCTTTATAGACAAGAGAGTGTGTATAAGTAAGTTTTCAAAGGTTTCATCTGTAAAATAAAGAGAGTGATGATTTTGTAGCGCTTTCAATTCATTTCTAATGATTTCTACTTCATGAAATGAGAATTGGGTTTTTATGAATTCGTTTCCAAAAGATGAGTCATTCAATAATAGAGGCAATCGAGCAAGCGCTGTTCTCTTTTGTTTTTCATCTCCTTCTATTATTAAACCTACTTTCTGTTTCACAACTAATGTTAACTGAAAGCTTTGCAACCATTTTTCAATAGTTAATAAATCTTTTCTTATGACTGCTTTGTTTACAAAATAACGAGAAGCTAAATCCTGGACTGTAACATTCTTACTATTCATCAGAATATCATAGGCAATTTCAATAATTCGCTGTTCATCAGATTGAGCATGTACAGAATCATCAGTTAAATGCAGTTGATTAAATATATGCGTTCTTTCATGTTCTTCCATTGTTAAACACACACCTAACCCTGGCTTTCGAATTAATGTACCATTTGATTCTTCTGTAATATACGATTCAATCACTTTAAGGTCTGTGCGAACCGTTTTTTCTGAGCAATTAATTGTCTCAGCCAAATCTTGGACTAATAAATACTCATTTAATTGAGATAATAAAATATTTATAATTTCTTTTTGTCTTTCATTCATTTCATCCACCTACTTCTAGTTAACCCCTTACTTTAACATCCTTTTATTTTTATCATATGTTGATGGAAAATACTATACTTGTACCACTATTAGAAGCTGTTGATTATAAATAAAAAAGAAACCGTTCACCGTTGCATATGTTTTTCAGCCTTATTTACATAGTAAAATAATTATCACCTAGCACTGCTGTAAATGATATAAAAAATTCCCCAGTTAGTACTGGGGAGCTTTGTTAAAATTCTAATTTAATTTTTTGAGCATCGTTGATTTTTTTCTGATTTTGATCAAATACATCACTCGTTGTAATTTCAATCCATTCCGTCTCTTTTGCTTCATTGTTTTTCTCGTCTTCGTGATGCTCTCCGTGTGCTTCCTCGCCATGTTCACCTTCGTGCTCATGACCGCCCGCTGCATTGACAATAAAGCCGATGTTTCCAGACTTTGTTTCGTTGCCTTCAAGTTCGCCATTTAATTCTTCAAGGTAAATATCTTTTTGCCAATCAAATGTTTCACCTGTACTTGTTTTAAACAAAGCAACCGGTGCAAAATTCACTTTCTCTGAAGACGTGTTTTTAACCTCTACAAACACTTTCACAAAGTCAAATTCCTCATCATGGGTTAACACATGAAAATAATCAATCATGCTATAATCAGGTCTCAGATGAATCGACTTCATCTCTTTTATTGTTAATTCAACAGATCCTATTTTATAGGTTTGATTAATATTTTTTATTGCTTTTAACGTTGCTTCTCCCTTTCCATCTCTATGTGTTTGACCAACTTTTTGCAATGATCGATCATCCGTTACTTGAGGGTTAGGCTGGTACTCGTTCATGCTGTCAGCCGATTGTTCCTCTTTCTTTACCGTTTCAGCTTTTGCTTCATTTTGATTGTTTTCAGATTGTGTTTTACTTTCTGTATTTTTTTCACTTTCCGTATTTGTTTCACTTTGCTCAGTGCTTGTGTTTGATGAACAGCCAAAAAGCATCGTGATGACAAATAAACTGCAAAGGGTCTTTTTCATGATGATTCCTCCGTATCGTTGTTAAATAAAAAAGTACCCGTTGCTTATCTTGAAAGCAACGGGACTCTTGTATCCCGCTTTAACAGGCAATCAGCCCTGTAAGGTAACTTAGCAGGGAAGCTGTAAAAGCCTGAATCTAAGAACACAGACACATGCTGCGGCAGTGTAACCCGCATATAATGGGCTTTAACGAACAATCAGTGGGGAATGAAGCCCCCACTGACTGAAATTGTACGTTATTTTATTTTGCTCTTCCTTATTTGTCTTGAATCTTAATTTTATATCTTAAAGCGTCAAAAACATTTTTTGCAATTTCAGTGTTGTCAATTTGACCAGCAAATTTTTCGCTTGAAGGTCCGAATGCATAAACCGGAACATCTTCACCTGTATGTCCGCCTGTTGTCCAGCCCGTATGAGAACGCTTGTTAAAGATATTTTCAATCGCATTGTCAATTTCAATTACTTTATTTGTCTTAGCTGCTTCTTTTACAGATTGAATTTCTTCTTCCGTTAATTCCAGAACCTTTTGGTCAATATACTTCTTCAATGTTGCTTCAACATCTGCCCCTTTAGCAATTTCTTCTGCCATGAAGTCAGGTGTGCGTTTTGCTGCTTTAATTGGCTCACTGAACCAGTTATAAATACCGTCTGCTCCAATTGAGTATCCGCCAGTTGAATGGTCAGCTGTTGCCACTACTAATGTATGTTTATCCTTTTTAGCGAAATCGATTGCTGCTTTGTATGCTTTTTCAAAGTCTTCCATTTCACTCATAGCACTAACGATATCATTGTCATGTCCTGCCCAGTCAATTTGGCTTCCTTCTACCATTAAGAAGAAACCGTCTTTGTCTTTGTTTAATTTTGAAATTGCAGTGTTTGTCATTTCTTCTAATGATGGAATTTCTTCTGTACGGTCAATTCTCTTTGGAAGGCCGCCCGGAGCAAATAAACCAAGAATTTGGCCGTTCTTATCTTTTAACATTTCTTCACGGTTTGTTACATAACTATATCCATCTTTTTTGAACTCTTCAATAAGGTTGCGATCTTTACGGTCAAAGTTGCTTAAACCGCCGCCAAGAATAACATCAATTTTATGTTTTCCCTTTATCATTTCATCATAATAATCATCAGCAATTGCATTCATATTTTTACGGCTGTGATCATGAGAACCAAAAGAAGCTGGTGTTGCGTGCGTTACTTCAGAAGTAGCGACAAGACCTGTCGCTTTTCCTTTCTCGCGAGCTGCTTCAAGAACTGTTTTTACCTCTGATCCATCGTTATCAACTGCAATGGCATTGTTATACGTTTTAATACCCGCAGACATCGCAGTTGCTGCAGAAGCAGAGTCTGTTACATTTTGTGCAGGATCTTCTGGATACGTCGATTGCTGGCCAACAAGATATTGGTCAAGTACTGTTGGTTCAACAAACTTTGTAGCAGGATTATCCTTTAAGTAACGGTGAGCAGAAGTATATGAAACTCCCATGCCATCGCCAATTAAAACAATGACATTTCTAATGTCTCTATCATGCTTTCTGTCTTTTCGATCATGCCCTTTTGCATCTACGTGTGAAAGCCCACTCATTAATCCGCCTAAAGCTACTGTCGAAAGAACCGCTACTGGCAATAATTTTTTCTTTAACTTCTTTTTAAACACTGTCGTTACCTCCCGGTTGGTGTCGTCTTCTCTTTCTATAGACAATTGTATTAGCAATTTATTAATCTCTTTTTAATAGATTGTAAAGTGCTCGTTAAGTTTGATTTCAATTTGTTATCTATTGCACTCTATATGTACTATAAAAAAAGCGAACCCTGCTGGCAGCTGCAAGCTTGGCTTATCATTTAAATAGGAGATCCATTCGTTAAATTGAAATTCACATGATAAATTTCATTGAAAAGGTATATTTTAACTCATTTGGTACAAAATATAGTTTGACTGATATGTCGATTAAACGGTTGATTGATTGTAAATTCAGAGTCTGTTTTTGAAAGCAAGATTGATCAAGACAGACTCTGAATTTATTTTAAAGTAACACTCTCATCATTTTTCATTTCGACAGTACAGGTCAGCTGTTTTTTGAAAATAATGCTTTAGTATTCGAAATGGGAACTGATGCCTTTGTAAAGG
Source organism: Priestia megaterium (assembly GCA_008180335.1). GTDB lineage: Bacteria > Bacillota > Bacilli > Bacillales > Bacillaceae_H > Priestia > Priestia megaterium_B. The sequence goes on along the minus strand of VTEF01000002.1, from coordinate 309,293 downwards.
GGATATATGAAGAGATGTTAAGCAATACAAAAATTTCTGAGAAGCAATTTATCGTACTCGTCATCCTTTATATCATTGGCAGCGCAATTTTAGTGATTCCGTCCATACTCGTCTCCCTTGCAAAACAAGATGCTTGGATCACTTCTTTATTAACAGTCGGGATCGCTTTAGCCATTATGCCTTTATATATAGCACTTGCAAGGCGGTTTCCCGATAAAACGCTTATCGAGTACACAGACGACATTCTAGGAAAATGGTTAGGAAAAGGGATTTCGCTTTTGTTTCTCACCTTTCCAATTGTGGCAGGATCCCTTACCCTTTATAACATAGGTGATTTTATCCATACACAAATTATGCCAGAAACCCCCATTCTAGCGATTTACCTTCTCGTTGCAGGAGTTTCGATTATAGGTGTAAGGCTGGGAATAGAAGTACTAGCACGCTCTGGCGAAATTTTATTTCCCTGGGTGTTTTTTCTTTTCATTATGCTCGTTTTACTCTTAAATCCAGAGATCAAACCAGAAAATTTTCAACCTGTGTTAGGGGAAGGAATGAAACCGGTACTAAAAGCAATTATTCATTTTCTCAGCTTTCCATTTCTTGATATGGTTGTTTTTTTAATGATTTTTCCTCATGTAAAATGGAATGGAACAAGTGGAAAACCTTTATACATCGCAACATTGTTAGGGGGGATCTTCTTAACTGTCATTATTGCCCTGTCCATTGCCGTTCTAGGCACAGACGAAACTTCAACAAGAATGTTCCCGACTTATTTATTGGCGAAAAATATCAGTGTCAATGATATCATAACAAGAATCGAAGTCATTGTTGCAATCATATGGTTCATCTCCACTTTCTTTAAGTTGAGTATATTATTTTACGTCTTAAACGTAGGGATGGCTCAACTATTGAACCTTAAAACCTATCGCTATTTAACATTGCCATCCGGGATGCTATTCTTGTTTTTTGCCCGTGTCTTTGTTCCAAATACGGCCTACCTAGCTGAGTATACACAAAAAACGTCACCGTTTTATACAGCTATAATCGGCTTATTGCTGCCGCTGGTACTGCTAACAGTCGCTATGCTGAAGAAAAAATTCAAAAAAAGTCATTGAGAAATACAACACATTGAATACGAAAGGTCATGCATTGATTTGCCCGCAAGGAGTGTAGTGTTGTAAAAAAAGATTGATAATTTAAAACAAAGTTCGATAATTTATAAAAAAGATGGATCAAAATCCTGTACTGAAAGTATAGGATTTTTCTTGTTCAGCAATCGGGCCAGATTGTTGAAGATTGAATGTGAAGTATTACACTTATACTAATAGAGATGGTTAATGAAACAAGAAAGATCGCTTATTTTTCGGACTTTCTTGTTTAGAAGATAAAAGAACGGCATATCCAGTTTAGGCGATTAGATTAAAGATGTAGCTGTAAAATAACTTTTAAAATGTATTGCTCTTGATTTGTGGTAGTACTGTAATTCCGCCTATTGATAATACTTTTCGTGGTTAGTTGTATTTGCCATTTTTAAACGTTCGTAATGCAATCCTAATCTTAGCTAAGAAAGCAAGACTTATAAAAGAAGAATGAGTTATAATCTACATATTCTAAAAAGTTTAAAGGAAGTGGTTTTTTATTCTTAGTGCGATAATTTTGTTTATCCTTGCAGGAATAGCCGAAATTGGTGGAGGATATTTGATTTGGTTATGGTTGAGAGAAGGGAAACCTTTTTACTTGGGCATTAGTGGTGGATTAGTATTAGCTTTATATGGTGTAATTGCTACATTTCAAACTTTTCCATCTTTCGGAAGGGTTTACGCAGCTTATGGTGGGGTGTTTATTGTTCTCTCTGTTTTATGGGGATGGGGCATTGATAAAAAAACACCAGATTTCTATGATTGGTTAGGTGCAGGGATATGTTCAATCGGTGTTTCGGTAATGTTATTTGGACCAAGGCAATAAACACATATACATTCTTCAACTTATGGGGGCTTTTTTTGAGAACGAGTTTCCACAATCGAGCGCTTTAATGAAATAAGGTTCACAGAAATGATCAAACTTTTTTATAAAAAAATGATTCAATTGAATATAATAAAAGCGTGTTTTGATCAAACATTATTTTCAAGCAACAAGGAGCACAACAGATTACTTTTTACTATGAAAAGTAATTCATTAGAAAAAGAAAGAGCCTGCACATTCATTTTGCAGGCTCTTTCTATAGCTGAATTATGTTCGTCTGACGTTACTCATGACAAATCCGTCTTTAGGCAATGTAGGCATTCTTACCAGGTTGTAGCTTAAATCCTGATCTGGAACTTCAAACTCAATCTTATTGACGAGAAAATCCAAGCTTGCTTTCATAACCTCGATGGTAATCCCCTCACCAGGGCAGCGGTGCCCCTTAGCAGGATCACCCCCGCCTTGAGGAATAAAATCAAATAGGCTGCTGCCCTTCCACTCCTTAAACCGCTCAGGTCGAAATTCATTTGGATTCTCCCAGATCCTCAAATCGTGATTCGTCCCATACATATCAAGCAATACAAGTGTTTCTTTTTTAAATTCGTATTGCTTCCAGCTGAAATTCTTTCGTGCTCTTGCACCAACGAAAGGGCCAAATGGATAGTAGCGCCGAACTTCCTGCACGAACATGTCAAAGTAGTCTTTATCACCCGACTTCAGCTTCTCTTTACACTCCGGGTGCTCATAGAGTGCTAGCGCTGTAAAGGTAATGAAGGTTGCAATTGCCACAATCGGCCGCAGTACGTTGATAAGTTCTATCGCAGCCATTTTGGTATTGAGCTGGCTGCCATCGAGTTCACGATGGAAAGCGATTGTATAAAGTGCTGAGCCTTCCTCAGCTTCCAGCTTGCCTGCTCTTACCTTCTTTATTACACCTTTGATCCACTCTTCTGCTTTTGTTCTTGCTCTTCTTCCTTTCCAGTGCCGTGGCCCGACTGCTCCGAAAGCATCTACCATTGCACTGAAATCCTTGGCACACTCTTTTACTTCTGACTCTTGCAAGGGAACGCCAGCCCACTGACATGCTGCCCGGCATAAAATCTCACTAGCTTCATCAAAAAGGACAATCTTCTTTGCATCTTTCCACTTGCTGACAGCAGCTTCCCACTGCTCCATCGTAAGGTCAGCTATTCGCTGTTGATACGGCGGAGTCATAAGCGACATGAACAAAAGTTTCCGGTGAATATGCGCGTCTCCATCCATCGTCTGAATTGCATTGACACCAAATAATGTTTTTTGTACCCGTTTCGGGGCAGCGCCGTGTCGCTGGAACAGTTCAGAATCGTAAAACACTTCCGCTGCTTCTTTCCCGCTCATGCAAATAACGTTTTGTCCCATTATGCGCCCTTCAAATAGATCGGATTGGTATAAATCAACCCTGTTTTTGATAAACAGGTAGCCTTCCTGCATCAAAGCGATACTATTATTGAGGTTTCTATCGTATGAGATTTGGTTATCATCTGTTCGCATAGACGTTTTGCTCCTTTGATTCCTGACTAGGCAGTTTGTATAAATTAAAGCCTTTCCTAAATGAACGTTATTATGCATGCTTTATACAGCTCCTGTTGCCATCAAGGAATCAGTCCTTTTTACCGAAATGGACCTAAGTCCAAAATGAATGTCCGTCAGCTGCTATTAACTTATGTAACCAAGTTTGAAAATCATATGGAAATTCAATATGCTCTATAGATGCAATCCATAAATAATCTCTCTTTCCTTCACGGCAGCGCGTATTGCTTATCATAATCGATCCTATATCGATAAAGTGACCAATTGGATAAGAGTCTTTCCTATCCCCTGTAAGATAAGAGCCAAACGCTTTATTAAAATTTCGTTGATCATTTGGGATATCTTCTATTTTAGAAAGGTCAACTATGTTTTCGTATTGCCCTTTAAAAAGCTGTGCACCGTTATGCAGGAGTAAGAATTGTTGATAATCTTCGGGAAGGATGTTTCTAGTCCGAACGGTGAAATCAATCAGCTCCTGTTCAGAAGCGGGCGGAGCAAATACAAAACTCCTCAAGCACGTACTTCCGTCAGATTCTTCAATAAGCATTTCATTATTCTCGTTTAATCTTCGTTTTAAGTCGATTAAAGTTTGCTCTATCATCTGCTTCCCCCTGACTATAAGTAAAAAAATGAACATGGGACTGAACGAAGTGCCGTTTAACTTCTTTTCCTTCAGAAGACCATTAAGTATCGTGTTTGCTTATTCTTTTGTTGCCTTTTTTAACAGTTCTTTGTGATTATCATTATCTACTAAAATTATGTAAAAACAATTAACTTTATCATTTATAATGGAAGTTACTTTGAACGGATTTATAGCTCTTTATAAACAAATTCTCTGTATTTTATAAAGCTCTTGCATCAATTTAGAACCGTACCCTCTTTTTCTTTTGGAGTCAGCAATACTGAGTTGATGAACATATAAAGATTTATATTCCTTTTTAAACGCATTATCTGGGTAGGTTTTGATCTCTGCCCAAACATAACCAAGGTGCTCATCTTCATCTCTTTTTTATCTGAATTTTCAATAATTATAATTTTAACACAGGTCAAACAGCATTATATTGCTGGGCCTTATGGAAAACTTAGTGCTTAAAGGCTTTAAAACACAACTAAAACTACACAATATCTATCTACTGTGTAGTTTTAGTTTAGTATTAGTTAAACAATTTCTTTAAGCCTTGCCAATTCTTTTTGAAAGAATAAAGGAAATGGTCGCTGCTATGACAGGAATCAAAAATGCAAAACGATTTGGTTCACTCACAATGGATACTTCATTTGACAAATGAGTCATTGAGCTCCAAGCCTGTGAAGGATCAGGAACATATGTAAATGTAAGGAATATTCCTGAAACAATTTCAAATCCAAACAGTAATATGACAAAACTAGCAATAAATACGCCATATCTCTTCAAAATAATCTCCCCCTTAACCTATACAAACACTTACCGAATTTAAATTCCATATTATTCTAATTATAGCATCTACTATGAAGTTACCATAATAAAAATTATTAAAAACTGAAGAAAATGTTGATTCTTCTTTTTAATCATGTAAATCCGTGTCAAATGTTTCTGAAACAAATATAAAATCTACATCATCTTTATGAATGAATACTGTATTGTAACCGTTAATACTCGAAAGATCATTTGATTGAGCAGATACAATATCTGCCTCAACCAAGTCAAAATTCACTTTAGAGGCTTCTTTAATGTCTAGCCCTCCTGTCAGAGAATATATACCATCACCAAATGACTTGAAAATAAGCCTCTTCTTTTCCACACTGCGTTTATCAATATTCATTCATTCATCATCCACTAAAGCTTTAAAAGAGGAACCTTTAGGCGTACATTCAATATGATGAATGCCTTGATAACCCCTTAAGCTAAACATATACGTATGTGTTTCATCAGGCTTAATATCAATTCTATACTTAAAAGCAAAAGTTTTATAGACCATCTCATAAAATAACGGCATTACAATATCATCCCATGCATAAGAAGCATGAGCTTGGATAGGTATTAAGTGAGGATATGTTGCATTTCAAAGCTTAGGCAGACACTGCTTATAATTACATCTATTGTAGAGACAACGCTAGTAGATTTTATAATAAGAATGAAAAGATTCGTTTTTATTCATACAAAACAAATATAAAAGTTACAACCAAAGAAAGTATAGATATACTTTCTTTGGATATATCCGTTAAGTGAATGATGAGTGCTTTTCAATATCCTTATCTATTACTTCAGGGTTTCCGATAGTTTCTATATGTGCTTTTTCTTTTTTTAAGGTCTCTTCAACAGACTCAATTTTTTGGAATTGGCGTTTATAAATTGTAACATCTTCTAGAATTGTCGGATGCTTGATGACTTCGATACGTTCTTCGCTAATAGGTATGCGAATGATTTCCGTGTGTCCATCGGTTTGGTCTGGTTTTTCTGCACCTAAAACTTTTTTCTCAACGACAAGCTCCTCACAGGTCACAGGTACGACAATGGTTTTTTCTACAGAGAAAACCTCTTTGTGTATGGTCACCTCTCCTGTTTGTATCCATTTCTTAAAAACATCCAACTTTTCCTCATGAAGCAGGAGCTTTGCACTATGATCAGTGTTATAAATAAATTGTTCTGAAGCTTTGCCATCGTTCACATTGGAGTCATATTTGACAAATTTGTTCTTTGACATATTTCATCCTCCATAACCGCTTGAATAAATATAGGGTAGTCCTTTTCCTGTTTAAGATCATATAAAACGAGAGCATAACGTCATCGTTTAAAATCCTTTCGAAAAAACACCTCACAAATCTGCCTTTTGATTCGGGAGGTGTTTTTTTGAGTTTTAATTTGTATCTTTTTTAATCTGTAGAGGAAGCTGTCTCATCAGAGACTAAATTAACATGACCGGTTGTGTCAACATGAGCCTCTTCCCTTTTTAACGTTTCTTCTATCTGTTTCGTTTCTTCTACATCGTGCTTGTAAGCGGAAACTTCCTCTGTTGTTACAGTATGTTTTCCTACCTGAACCTGTTCCTCACTAACAGGAATATGAATGGTTTCTTCATCACTAATAGGTGAATTACTGAGTTCATTATTGATGGCTTTTCTCTCAATAACAACCTCCTCATGAGTAACAGGGACGTTAACCGTCTTTTGCTCTTCTAAAACCTCTTTGTTTAGGGTTACCTCCCCTGCATCTACCTTATTTTTAGTAATGTCTAGTTCCTCTTTATGAAGACGAAGCTTTCCATCTTCACGCTCATTTTGTGTCTTCTCATTTTCATTTTCAAAAAGTCCAAAAAAATTGTTCATACATTTCCCTCCATTAATCGTTTAATTGCATAAGCGTTAGTATATTGTCCTTTTGAACCGTATCCTATCCACTCTATCGTATGGAAAGATAATCATGAAAAGTCAATAAACTCATTCGTGAATGTCTATTTTCATTTTACAAATGTCTTCTTGTAAAAAAGAATGAACTTTGAACACGAAAATAACTTTCACTAAGGTGATTTTGATAATTTTATGTAAATCATTCCATAATAAATAATACAAGTAACAATATTTCTATGGGAGGAGAATGATTGATGATATCAGAACATTCTCAGAAAAAAAAAGTTATTATGCTTATAGTTGATACATTAATGGATTCGTCCTTACAGGCTGCTATAAAGGCTGGAAAAGCTCCTGCCTTTCAATTTTTCATTGAAAACGGCTATTATTTTCCGGATGTTGTTAGTCCATTTCCAACAATGTCAGTTACTGTTGATAGTACGTTATTAACAGGTGTCAACAGTGATAAACACAAAGTGCCAGGACTCGTTTGGTACAACCAACAAGAAAAAAGAATCGTTAACTATGGAAGCCATGTTAGAGAACTTTTTAAGCTGGGACTAAAGCAATCCATGGAAGATATACTTTTCAATCTAAATCATGTACATTTAAGCAAACAGCATAAAACGATTCATGAAATCTTAAAAGATAAAGGAATTCAAACAGCATCAATCAATGCGCTTTTATATAGAGGAAGTAACTCAATTCAATTAAAAATCCCATTCCTCTTATCAATGCTAACAGGTATAAATAAGGAGCTAATGGCTTATTCACCGGACTTATTCTCATATGGAGCTTCTCACAGACTAAATCCTTTAAAAAAGAATGCTTATTTTTGGCAAAAGTATGGTTTTAATGATCAATTTTCAGCTAATGAAATAAGTTACCTTATCCAACAAAACAAAGTCCCGCCTTTGACCATTGCTTATTTTCCTAACTTAGATCAAAGTGTACATAAAAATGGAAGAATCGATGTAAAAGGAATTCAAAAGGTAGATAAACAATTACAAAAAATCTTAAATCAGTACCCGTCATGGGATGAGGCTCTATCAAACAACATATGGATAATTGCGGGAGACAATGGTCAAGCTTGGATTAGTAATAATCGTAAAGAAGCATTGATTGACTTAAGAGATCTTTTGAAATCCTATCGAATCGTTAAATTAAGAAAAGGAATTACGGCCCAAGACGAAATCGTTCTGTGCGTTAACGAACGAATGGCTTTTATTTATACTCTTAACGACCAAAAAGTACGGTTAAATGAAATAGCAGGTATCTTGCAAAAAGACAATCGAATTGATGTCATTGCATTAAAAAATGAAAAAACAATAACAGTTACGTCTGGAATACATAGCGGGTATCTTAAATTTCATCCTGAAGGAGATTATGTTGATACATATGGGCAATCTTGGTTTTTAGAAGGAAATACAGAAATATTAGATCTTTCAATCACTGATAAGAGGATCAAGTATAGAAATTACCCCGATGCTTTAGCAAGGTTATATTCCTCATTTTTCTCACATGAAGGTGAGTACATAATTGTAAGTGCAAAACCTGGATACGAATTTATAGGCGAGGGTTCTCCGACACATGTAGGTGGAGCTAGTCATGGGGGATTACACAAAGAAGATTCCTTAGTGGCAATGATCGTTAGCGGCACTCAGTTAACCCCAAAGTACTTACGTATTTTAGACATCAAAGATTGGCTTTTATCGTTAATTCAATCATAAATACTAAAATCTTCTATTTCCTTTCGGTCGCAATAACAGATGGATATTTGGTCACAAAAAACTGCACCCTAATTGTTAGAGCATTTCTAACAATTAGGGTGGTTGGAAATAATATCATAGAAACAAGCTCCCCAAACTCTCGGAAATTTAACGTGCCTATCCAAAAAATTCTAAAGCATACAGAATAACTAAAGATCCTCCTGCTTGGCATCAAGTCCTAAAACAAAAAGGGTTGTGTTTCCAATTTCAAACAGCATCATTAAGGCAAATAGTTGAAAGTGACTAATACGTACCACTATGAATCATCATTCCTTTTATCAAAAAAATTACAAATAGGACTAAAAATTATAAATGTAAATTTTAGCACACCATCATTTTTACCAAGAATTGAACTATTCATAACTAGACATAAGTTGTTCGGAATGGCATCATAACCCGTGAATATGGATTTGGAATACAGTCATAAAAAAGGATATGAAGTTATCATTATAGACCTTAAGTTGGTCCTACTGAATAACTGACTATTAGTTATTAGAATGGAAAGTAGTTGTAGCTATTAAATCTTTACGTCTATAGATACTTAGTACAATCCCAATTAAAAATGCATTGAGCAAAACAGGCATTAGTCCATAGCTTATAAATGGCAAAGGCATATTCGTCATAGGGAAGAAACCAACTATCATTCCTACGTTACCAACCAATTGCACAGTATAAATAGCAACCGCTCCTACTAGTAAAAGCTTGCTATAAGAATCATTTATTTTATGCGTTATCATAAGGATCCTAATGATAAATAAAGAGAGCGCACAGAAAAGAATATGGAGGATAACCTTCATTATTCCAAACAACCCATGTTCCGTCTCGCAGCTGTGTAGCAGCATAAGAAGCATCAGGAGGAATCCGAAAAATTTCAAATGTATTCTCTATAACTTCATTCCAAGATGTAAAGCCTAACTGCTTTGCAAAATATTTATCATTTCTTCCCGAAATTATTTTTATAAATTCAGAAATCCGTTCCATCCATCGCTATCCTCCTGTTTAGTCTTTCATCTACCTATAGCATAACGAAAGATAGCTATTAAAAAAAAGCAGCGTAGGGTATTACAATTACAATAACTCCTATTACAATTGCTCCACCTATGGTTGGAGTACCGTATAAAGATCGATTAGATATATCATCTGTTTCGATTGCGCTTTTTTCTTTCTTCTCTTTTTCGTTCACATCCGTCCCTCCTTATCTATCAGTGTATTTTCCCTACAGTAGACAAATGTAGCCTTGAAATAAAGTTGGAGTAAATTAATTCTATAAACCTTACTACTGATTTTATTACTTTTTTAAAATCGGTATCCATATTTCACTTTTGAAAGTTGGTGAGGTTACATCTTTATTCTCGTTCCACAGGATTTCCGGACCTTCTATTTGTTCATAATTTGAGGATGGAAACCATTCGGAATGAATGCGTCCCCATACATTTTGCAGCGTATCAGGAAATGGTCCGATTGCTGTAAATACCGCCCATGTTAAGGCAGGAACTTCAAGTTGTGTTAGGTTATCAGGACACTCTTTGGTTGTTGCCACGCCAATATAGTGATCAAGCTCCCCTTTTTCCTCCATTCGTGTTTCAGAAAAATTGATAGATGCACTAAGCAGTCCGAGCGGCTCCACATTAGAAAGCTTTTTAAGTTTAGTGATCGTTTCACCATCTAAACTTTTCCACATAGAGGCAATCTCCGGATTAACCCCGTTAAAAATAATAGGAACTCTTTTCTTAATACCAACGATGCGAAATGCCGCTTTTTCTTCAATTCGATAGTTCATTTCACTTCCTCCTTTAATGGATAACTGGAAGGTCATTTGTGGGTAAGCTTTAAGTGAATGGCCATTATTTCTAGCTTCTGACGGTGTTATGCCATGCAAATGCTGAAAAGCTCTTGTAAAAGAGTCCGGTGAGTTATACCCGTATTTCATCGCAACATCAATGACTTTTACGTTGTGATCTTTAAGCTCAAATGCCGCAAGAGTAAGACGTCTGCGGCGGATGTATTCCGATAGTGAAATCCCTGCAAGGAAGGAAAACATCCTTTTAAAATGATATTCTGAACAGAAAGCCCGTCTTGCGACTTCTTTAAAGTTAATCTTATTCGTTAGATTTTCTTCAATATATTTTAATGCTTCATTCATGTTTTTAAGCAAATCCATTTATCTGACCTCCTTTATCAACAGAATAGCAGGAGCTGAACCGATCCACCCGACATTTCGCGCTCAAAATAGGCAGGGTTAATTCATCAAGGATAAATCTTGATATGTATACTCTATGTACAGCTGACTCGCATAATCAAGATTATTAGCCATCAAAAAGTCTTCAAACATAAATTCAAGGACTTCCGAATATACCCATCTTATTATAATTGTTCCTGGATCAAAACAATAATCAGCTAAAAAGCATGATACCTCCTATTCCCTTCATTATGACAGCTGCTATACCATACGTTCTCAACCAAATGATTCAAAATATTTTTGGTGATTTCGGAGAAATTATTACTAGTGAAAAAAATTGGAGGAATTTCAATGGAAACAGAACATCATATTGATTTAACATCTGCAGAAATGGCAAATCTTTGGACAGCTTACCAAAAGGATACGATGATTATTTGTGTCGTTAAATATGCTTTAGCCACCGTTCAAGATACAGAAATTCGGAGCGTTTTAGAATTTGTATTACAGATATCTCAATCACATGTTCAACAATTAACTGCTATGTTTGATGAAGAACAGCTTCCGATTCCAGATGGATTTAACGAAAAGGAGGATCTTAATTTACAAGCCCCTCCTTTATTTACAAATACGTTCTATCTGACATACATTCACAATTTAGGCAAAATTGGAATTGAAACATATGGGATGACTCTAGCCAATTCTGCTCGATTAGACCAATGTCAATTTTTCACCAACTGTCTAACTGAATACATCCAACTTTTTAACCAAGCAACACAAGTGTTATTGTCAAAGGGAAACTATACAAGACCTCCGTATATTCCAAAAACAAAACGGGTTCAATACGTTCAGAAACAAAGTTATTTAACCGGTTGGTTTGGCAAGCGGAGACCTCTTAATTCAATTGAAATATCGAATATCTATTTTAGTATGATACGAAATATATTAGGGAAAGCACTGGTAACGGGGTTTGGTCAAGTCGCGAGATCTCAAGAGGTTTGTAACTACATGATAAGAGGAAGAGACATTTCGGCCAAACATATTGAGATTTTCGGCTCCGTATTAAGTGAAGATCACCTACCTCCAGCCAGTAAATGGGATGCTGAAGCCACTGATTCAACGGTTGCCCCGTTTTCCGATAAACTGATGATGTTCCATGTAACATCGTTAATTGGAATAGGAATCGCTCATTACGGAGCGAGTTTTGGGACAAGTTCAAGACGCGATTTAGGAGCTCTTTATCCTCGATTAATGGCAGAAATCGCAAACTATGCAGAAGATGGAATCAATATCATGATTGATAACGGCTGGCTAGAGCAACCACCACAAGCACCAGATCGAGATCAGTTAGCCAATGGCAAGAAATGATATAAGTGACCAAGGGACAGCTAATTTTAAAAATTTAGGAGTATAGTCAAAATAAAAAGAAATAGCTTTTTTAAGTTCTGGTTCAAATACTTGGCAGAGATAGTAAAGAGGCGAACAATTTCTTAGTAGAATCCATTTTATGCTGAGAAACTGAATAGTTGCTGAATGAGGTTTCCTTGATTTTGAACAGACTTCTCCCCTTGAAAAGGTTGTCCTTTTTTCATCATATGCACCGTTTGCTATATATAGATAACAGACAATCCTCCACTTTTAAGGGGTAGATAAAGCTATTGGACTTTGCCCAAATTAAAAGTAGAACTCTCTTCAAGACCTACTTAAAAAAATGAAAAGTAGATTGTATTACTCTCTAGAAAAATGAACTGAACAAAAAATTTACCAAATTATCCAAGCCCTTTTTTTATTATGTAATATCATATATAAGAGGAATAGAAAGAGGTGATAAAATGGGAGAATCAGATAATAAACATCGTCATCAAGATAACAAATGCAATGATGACTGTAAATGCAAAGCAAAAGTAAAAAGTTTGGTTTCCGACATTGCTTTAGAAGCAAATATTTGTCCTGAATGTAACCCTTGTGAAAGCTTTTTAAAATTTAAACTTCCTAATACTTTAACATTTAAATCAACTTCCATAGCTCAGCCTTTATGTCACAAGGTTACCCAAGGCGTTGCATTGAGTGTTGGCGGAACAGGAATCCTTAATTTTGAGGGAGATATGACTCCAGCTGGATTTATTTTAAATCTATTAGAAGACAATAATGTTGGAGCCCTCGACACTATTCTACTGACTATTGTAGGTTTTAGTAGTACAGGTAGCCCAATTATTGTTCAAATTATTTTGAATGTACCAGACAGAGACGTAAAAATAGCAGCTTGTACTGAACATCCTTACCTTCGATCCCCAAAAGCAAATGCCTCATCAGTCTTGCCAAAAGTAAAAAGACAACGGAACAAATTGACCATTTCCAGAGATGGAAGGATTACAGAAAGATACCTTTAAACCTATTAAATGACTATTATTTTATCTAAAATTGCCTTTCTCGAATAATGCGCCCACTATCTTCATTACCTCAGTCAAAGATTATTATCCTAAGAATATATGAAATATCCAAAAAAACTAGCTGCCGTTGATTCAAAAGGAAATACGATTGATTTTTATCTAAGCAAAACAAGAGGTTTCAAGGCTGCAAAGCGTTTCTTCAAGAAAGCTTTGCGGCCTCTTTATGTTTCAAATCCTCGTGTTATAACCATCGATAAAAATCCAGCTCACCCTGTAGCCATGAAAAAGGTGAAGAATGAAAAAATATGCTTATAGGACTTTCCTTTTACATATTAATTTTAATTGAAGTAACAGAACTATCCGTTAGGATACGGCTTTTAAACCGGAAACTCCTATAATAATAACAATGACACTTATAATTCTCCCTAAGCTTTTTGATTCATTGAAAAGAATCATATTAATTAGTACTGCGCCAGCTGTTCCTATCCCAACCCATACTGCATAAGCAACACTAATTTGGAGATAACTAAAGGATGAGTATAACAATATAAAAGACATTCCTAATCCACCAAAGAAAACAACAGCATTCTTGAGTGTTTTTTCTCCACTAAACTTTTTTAATCCAACTACTCCGATCATTTCAAAAGCTGATGCTAAGAACACAAATAACCAGCCCATATTATCTTACTCCTTCTTCTTTTATATTGATGTCTTCGTTCTTATTATCTGCAAGTTTTAACGAGAGAACACCAACTAATAAAATCAGCATAAAAAATCCTTTAGAAACACTGAATGACTTATCAAAAATAAAAATATCCATTAATGCTGTGCCCAAGGTTCCAGCAGCTGCAAAGATAGCATAGACTGTGCCGGTTGGTATTGATTTACACGCCATCGACAGGAAGTGAAAATCTACAATAATTATGGCAATCACTATAATAAAATGCCACCATTTATTAGCAACATTGAACCCGTATACCCAAAATAATTCAAGTAAAGATGTTAAGGTTAAGTACATCCATTCATTTTTCATTATATCTCCTCCCAAAAATGAATGATTGTCATTCATTTTACTATAACATTAACAACATGTCTAGCATTGCTTCGAGAATCTGCCTAACTCTTATTAATTATACAAGTTCAATCTAACATACGTTAGCTGTGAAAAAACTAAAGATAAAAGGAATAAGCTGTATGTCATATACAAAATCAGTTAACATAACAACTCTTATGAGAAGATATATAATTTATGTTCTTTTTTCATTCTTAAAATCTAGATACATACTTGGTTAACACACGACCAATTTTAATCTCTTTTATTTAATCTAAAAACACTTTTCGTAACACTTCATTGACCCATTCAGATTTAAAATTTTTAGGAACACGATCAATAATGCTTAATACATTCTCATCAAAATAAAATCCACGATACATTTTTTAGGGCGATGCATCAAAAGATCAATCGAGTCCATCGTACTAGCATCTTTTTCGCCCTCCTACTTTTTATTAGATTCTCTCTACTAGTTTGTTTTATATTCGAACGATCATATCCTTCTTAGAAACAAAAAAGCCCCTTTATTGTTGCTTTGAAATAAAGTTTGATCACTTTCTACCTGTGTTGCTCGCAATTGCGCCCGATTATGGAATTATAATGTTCCACCGCATGAAATGAATTTTAGTTCTCTAGAATTTGCTGAAGAGCTTTTTCAATTTTGTCAAATTTAAACTTAAATTCTTCTCTTTCTAACCTTTCGGGAATGACCCACAAATTCTTAATATCATTGTTGGTATTACCTTGAAAAGGGAATAATTTTTTTGATCAGGTAGATACTGAGAAAATAATATATTTCTTGAAGGGAGAAATAAACTTTGAAAAGAAAAAAATACTTACTTATACCAATGTCTTCTGTTTTATCCCTAGGATTTCTATTTGGATGTAATGGCGTTGATGAAAATGAACCAGATCCAACTGAAGAACAAAACCAAGAAAACGAATAGTAACTAATTACTAAAAAGATTAATCATAGTAATTGAAGTGTATATAACCTGGAATAAGATCGTTTGTTATATCGTCCTATTTCTTATTAGTTGGCTGAGCAGTTAATGATACAAACGAAGCTCGTAACGGGAACGAAAATAACAATATTTGTGATGTTCAGTATGATCTAAATCTAGAAAGGAGTTCTTTTAAACAATCATGACAGAATTTATTAGAGTTCTCATTGAAAAAATAAATCAAATCATTGTAGAGATAGTTGAATTTTATAGTGAAGAGTATTTAGAAGAAACGAAAAGAAAATAATTTATGTTTTAAACAAGAAACCCGTATTTTAACAAAACAATAAAATACGGGTTTTTCCGTCTTGTGATTTATTATTGTTTAAATAACATATAAAGCAGATCGTTCAATTCTAATTCGGGCAGGAGTCTGACCAATCGCTTCCCCATCCCCCTGTACCAATAGAGGTGTTGGGGAATAAATTTCTAGTTCTTTTCCCCTTATTATTTTAATAAAAGGGGAGTTTATATGATTTCCTTTAAAAACCAATGGAAATATACGTAAAAATTCCAACTTAGACATTCCTTGAACAATACATATATCAAATAGACCATCATTGCTTTCGGCTTTTGGGCAAATAATAAGACCTCCACCATAAGAAGGTAAATTGGCCACTGCAATTAGCCACACCTTTGGAATCTTGTATAACTTCTTATCAATCATTATGGAGATATCCTTAGGTTTATAATGGAGTAATACATTAATTGCACTAATGATGTATGAGATTTGACCCATCCGTACCCAATTAAGGAGTTTTTTATATCGAGAAGCATTTGTTTTCTGAGCTACTTCCCCATCAAATCCTATTCCTGCCACTGTACAAAAGTATCTAGAATTTACAAATCCAATATCGATAACTTTGGGTTTCCCACTTAATATACGTTCTAGCGCTTTATCATGTTTTAATGGTATACCTAGTCCTCTTGAAAAATCATTTCCTGAGCCAGCAGGAATAATTCCTAAAGGTATATTCGTACCGACTAATCCATTAATCACTTCATGGATAGTTCCATCGCCTCCTACTGCAACAACCACAGTGACTTTTTCCTTGTTGATAAGTTCTTGAACTAATAAAGTGGCGTGTTTTGGTTTCTGTGTAAAATGAACACAGTAATTAACGTTTATTTCTTGAAGCTTTTTTTCAATTTGATACCAAATTTTAAGAGCTCTGCCATTACCGGAAACTTTATTAACAATAAAACAATACAAACATCTCACCTAATTATAATTTTTTAACAAAATTATAGCCTACTTTACTTGTAAATATACAAGCATATTAAGGCGTTCTTAGTTTGAAGTTGAACTAAAAACATGAAGATGCTGGGGCAATACCTTAAAATGCAGACTTTTTACATCAACCTTTTCGCCATCAAGATTGAGAGCCAAGGCCTCTGGAATCGTAAAGTGACCAGATTTTATTTTAGTATGATGTATTAGTGATGGTTTGTCAGAAATGTTGAATATTTTTACAAGTAATGAATAAAACAACTGTAATCGATTGGTTTTTTCACAAGTGAGAAGGTGAAAATAGCCATCATTATGTGTTGAATTCTTGATAAGACGTTCAAAAGGACCAACAGAGTCTCCATTCATGATTAAAAATAAAGAGAGTTCAGAAATTACTTCATTGGTAGAAACATCAACAGAAATTGTATTTAATTGTTTTGTCAAAAAAAATGTTTTAAGAAAATAAAGGCAATAGGCCCATTCACCAAAACAAGATTTAAGGAAAGGAGACGTTCTATAGGTAATATCCGACAACCAACCTGCTGCTGCAATGTTAGCAAAGTATCGGTTTCCAAATTTCCCGATGTCAATCGGTTTTGTATTACCTCTTTCAATAATTGAAAGAGCTTGGATATTGCAAGACATACCTATATATTTTGCAAATTCATTACTCGTTCCAAATGGGAATACCCCTACAGTGGGTCTATATTCTTCTTCCGCTAAAAATTGAAGTAATTGGTTTACAGTGCCATCTCCTCCGGCAATAAAAATCGCATCCCATCTGTTTTGGCATGCTTCTTTAATGGAATTATCGATGCTATTCAACTCAGTTAGTTGATGAATCGTTAATCGATACCCCATTTCTGAAAGTTTTTTTAGTAGCATCGGAAAGGCTTTATGAGATTTCTTTCTTCCAGAAAATGGGTTATAAATCATTAATGCCTGCTTGTTTATTTTATTCATAGTTAATCCTCCAATCCACAAGACTTTAACATTCTAACCACAATACTATTTTTCTCTGTTTTACTTTAAAAAACGTTTCTTTTCACAAAAAAAATTTCTATATTTATCAATAAAATGAATAGTAAGGAAATTATTCGGGTAAATTATCACTTGAAATCGTTGAAGAAACTAGGTGATATGTATTGAAAGCTTTGCAATTCGATTATAAAATGCCCAACTATATCTTCAGTAAAATAATCGGAAGTTTTATTCCTTCTGTTTATTGGAATTCCCGGCTATCCTGTTTACGATTTCACGAACAATTGGAGCCGGAGCTTCCAAATGCAAACTGGGTTAAAGTAAAGGTAAAATATGGCGGTATTTGTGGCAGTGATCTTAATCTTCTTTTTTTAAATGATAGTCCTGCTACTTCACCATTTGTTTCATTTCCATTCACAATAGGCCATGAAATCGTAGGGGAAATTGCGGAAGTAGGATCACAAGTTACTGAATTAACTAGGGGAGATCGAGTTGTTATAGACCCAATTTTGTCGTGTGTATCGAGAGGTATAGAACATCCTTGTCCCGCATGCCTTAAGGGTAATTTTAGTTTGTGTGCATATAAAACTAAAGGAGACCTGTCACCAGGTTTGTTAATAGGAACATGTCGTGACACAGGTGGCGGATGGAGTTCGTATATAGTGGCTCACAAAAGCCAAGTATTTAAACTCCCAGCAGCTGTAAATGATTTAAACGGCGTGATGATAGAGCCTTTTAGCTGTGCTTTACATAGTGTTTTAAGAAATCCACCAAGTAAAGACGACACCGTATTGGTCATAGGGGGAGGAGTAATTGGACTATGTGTCATTGCGGCTATTCGAGCACTAGAAATCCCGTGTAAAATTGTTGCGTTGGTGAAACATCATTTTCAAGCTGAGTTGGCGTCCAATTATGGGGCAGACAATATAATCTTTCTTCGAAAACAAACTTATATTGATGACCTAACAAAAATTCTTAAAGGACAGGTATTAAAACCCCTTTTTGGTCCTGAAGTAATACAAGGAGGTGCAGATATTGTCTTTGAATGTGTTGGCAAAAAACAGAGTATCAATGACGCACTTCGTTTCTCTAAAAACGGTGGAAAAGTTGTTCTGTTAGGTCTAGCCGGTATAATGGACGGTATTGATTGGACGACAGTTTGGCTTAATGAGTTAGATATCAAAGGAAGCTTTGCTTATAGTACGGAAATTTTTAAAGGAAAAAGTACACGAACATTTGACATTGCGATTGAATTAATGCGTGATGGAAAAGTCGATCTATCACCATTGGTTACTCACCGATTTCCAATAGAAGATTACCAAAATGCCCTTGGTACTGCTTCTAATAAGAAAAATCGTGCAGCAATCAAAGTGGTTTTTGAACCGTAACAATTAACAGAAATTAGGAGGAAGACAAAAATGAAGAACTTTACAATAACAGGTACCGAAAAAACGCCTTTTCTCACATGGTATATGGAAGGATTAAAAGAAAAATTTTCAACTGAAGGATACGAGTTTTGTAAAGAACCAGTTGATGATATTCGAGTTGTATTTAATGTGATCGAACAAGAAAAACCACGTCCGTTTCGTAGAAAGGCACAGGCGACTTTTGTCGTATCTGTACTAGAGAAGAATGAAGAACCGGAGAACATATTTGAAGTTGCTTATCCATATCTAATTCGATCTTTAGCGAACCATTTAATGTTCATCGTACACAATAAGGAAAAAACAGATGTTTATTTTATTACTCCTGAACAAGGCTTTTACAAATTAAGTTATCAAATTGAAGAAAAAGAAGACTTTTTCCAAAAGATTTATGAAAGATTGGAACCGATTGCATCGGCTCAATTAGTTATTGACAATCATTTTGCAGATGATTTGGATCAAAATTTATGGAATGGTAATGATATTACACAAAAAATGTACGTATCAGGCAAAAAATTAGATGAAATGAATTTATTGCCTGCACCCTTTCCACTTGAAAAATATTTATCATCTCGAGATATGCGTCAGTTAAAAAAATTGTACGGGATAGGAGGTCTTAGCTACGGAAATCTAAGCAGCAGACACGATGATAAAAGTTTTTGGATGAGTGCCAGCGGTGTCAACAAAGCTAATATGCGAGTAATTGGCCAAGATATTTTATATATCAATGGGTTTAATCCGAAAAAAAATGCGATGGAAATAAGTGTTCCTCCTCGCATTTCTCCAAAAAGAGCGTCGGTTGATGCGATTGAACATTGGATGATTTATAAAGAACATCCAAAAGTGGGGGCAATTGTTCATATTCATGCATGGATGGATGGTATAACAGCAACGCAAATTAACTACCCTTGCGGTACGATTCAATTGGCGGAAACTGTAGCAGATTTAGTACGTAATGCCGATGATCCATCTAGGACAGTCATTGGACTCAAAAATCACGGTCTTACAATTACAGGTCGCGATTTAGATGATATCTTTGACCGTATTGAAGGACGAGTCATACCTCAAGTGCCAAGTGCATAAAAAGGTTTGATTTAGAATTAACACATTAAATTATAAAGGGAATTATGTTTAGAGACTTTTATGATGCGAAAAGGAGTAAGAATATGGAAAATACGATTGAACCGATCGATAGGGTTGCGATCACTCTCGGTCCGCTCCAAATTTACTGGTACGGTGCTATTATCATGTCCGGGGCCTTAATTGGCCTCCGGCTCGCCATGCGTGAAAGCGAGCAACGTTTTCTTCCAAAAGATACCTTTGTTGATCTCGTCATTTTTGCGCTTCCGATTTCTATCCTATTTGCACGCGTTTATTACGTGATTTTTAAATGGGAATATTATTCCGCACACCCCAATAAAATTATTGCTATCTGGGAAGGCGGTCTAGCCATGCACGGTGTACTAATCGGTGCAGTATTGACAATAATAGTGTTTGCGAATATACGAAAAATTTCGTTCTGGAAACTTACTGACATTTTGGCACCAAGCCTGATTCTAGCTCAGGCAATTGGACGCTGGGGAAATTTTATCAATCAGGAAGCCCACGGGGGACCCGTATCCCGTGAATTTCTCGAAAATCTGTATCTTCCTGATTTTATCATTAATCAGATGTACATAGAAGGAACGTATTATCATCCTACGTTTTTATACGAGTCTCTTTGGAATTTAGGAGGATTTATCGTGTTGATGTCTCTCCGACGTACAAATTTAAGGCGTGGTGAATTATTTTTAACATACATCATCTACTACTCGTTCGGACGTTTCTTTATTGAAGGAATGAGAACGGATAGCTTAATGCTTACGCAACATTTGCGAATAGCACAAGTCATTTCTATCGTATTAATCTTTGTATCAATCTTGATAATCTGGTACCGCCGAAAAAAAGGATATGCAGATATCCGCTATTTAGATAATAGCATGTGATAGAAATAAGGGGTTTATTGATATGAGAGACAGTATTCGTCTTGACAACTAGCCTCGCAGGCAACAGAGAAGGGTTTTTTCAGTAGCTTTTACCTACTTTTTAACCACTGATCACATTCAACAATCCCACGAGAAATTATCGTGGGATTGTTAATTTATTGTTACTTTCTTTTTGTAGTTTTCACACTTACTTATTTCACTAATGATTTCTTTGGCAGCATAAGGCCTTTGAATTTTCTTGATGTTCTGTACCATCGTTTCATTAAAAAGCGAGTACGTTCGATGCTAGGATTCAAGTCGTATGAAACAGCCACTTCTATATTGAGTGGCATTGAAGTGATGCATATGGTGAGAAAAGGACAACTTCACGAGCAGGTGAAGTCTGTCCAAAATCAAGTGAAGTTCATTCATCAACTATTAGGAATAGCTGCATAAGAACAAATTCTATTAGGAATCTATATGCTTCTTTTAAATAGATGCAATCTTTGCACCAGAACCCTTCATTTAAACAGTTTTATAGGAACTTAAGTCTTCTTTAAGCAATCTAAAAACAAGCAGTATCCCTAGGACACTACTTGTTTCGATAATATATTGGTAACGAAGCTTATCAAATTCTTCTTATCTAAGACCTACATTGTTTCAATACCTCACCATAGGATAGTAGTCATGACTTGTTTAAGAATTAAATGAGGGTTCAATAGTCTCTCTTTTGTACGCCATGCTACAAAACCATCTGACCTTATTAATACAGCACCTTGAGAAGTAACATCGTACACTGTCCCCCAGCTACCCTCATACTCAATAAAATCCCCTTCTGAGCCAATACCATAAACATTGATGCAAATGCCTAGGTGAGAAGCTACATCTTGAGCAGCAGTGTGCCAAACGCTATTATCTTCTCCCGTCAATAAGACAAAATTTTCACCTATTAAATCTAAGGTAGATATATATTTATCTTGATACTTCAACCACATATGTGGAGCACGTGTACCTGGTCTTCCGTTTAGTTCTAATCGATCCATTCTATGTGTGGTAAGGTCTTCCTCGATAATGGCTGTCGAGCTATATTTATATCCTACTGTAATTGCAAGGTGATCCATATTATTGAGGTTACTTACACCTTTATTCATAGCTCTAAATAACAAATCACTAGCATATTTCGTTGTTTCTTCTACAACATGGTGCCTTTCATCATGATAAGTTTGGAGTAATCTTGGATGTGCTTGTTTGTGAATGACTGCTGCCAGTTTCCAAGCTAAATTATGAGCATCTTGAATACCTGTGTTTGAACCAAATCCTCCCATAGGTGGCATAAGATGAGCTGCATCTCCAACTAGAAAGACTCGCTCATCTTGAAAACGAGTGGCTGTCCTTTCGTTGGTTGCCTTTTGAGCACTCTCTACCTTTTTTCAACGCCTCTAGGTCTATGTTTTTGAGTGTTTCTACAGCAACCCTTCCACGAATATTATCTAACGGTTCACTAGCAGTACGAATAGCTGACTCTAATCCAAGTTGTCGAAATAACTCCATCGTACGAAACGTAATTCCTCCAGCTTTTGGATGTATAGCTGTACTAGTATGCTTTTCAATGAGTAAATAATCAATGTTATGACGTGCTAAAAAAAGAGCAGCGGTGAGTCCACTGAGACCTCCTCCTGCTATTAAAACAGGAGTATGCTTGTATGTCATAGATATTTTCCTTTCAATCCTATATTTACCCATGGGTATTCCTGAATTCAGTAATCAAACTATAATATAAAAAACCACGAAATTATAGACTTTTATTAGGTTATGTTTTATCATATAGATAGAGTACGCCCCAAATAAGGGGCGCTTTTTTTATCTGTATAACCTATAAGTTTTTAGTTACCATAATGGGTTTGATCGGTATGAAATAGAAGAGGCGCCTTTTAATTTAAACATTAAGTAAACGTTTTCTTTTTTTATAAACGAATAAATTTTAATATCTTGAGCAAACTACTCAAAACGCCGTGAGGCATCCTTATCACTTTTCATATGACTGAAAAAACTACCTTTTCTTTCACTTAAAGGTAGTTTTTTCACTTTTTAGACTGTATATCATATACAAACTTAGTTACCATAATCATCATTCACGGAACCCCACACCAAAAAGGGGTCTGGTACAATCTAGCCTAAATTTGCACTGTATTCTTGTTCTAAGTTAGAGAACAATGTTAGACAATTTAACATAAATGTTGTAAAAAATAATCAGAAAATATAGTATTTTCATATAGTTCATAAATTAATAAAGAAGACAAACATGAGCTTTTAGAAATATTCTATGGATGGAGTAAGATGAGTTTGTCTAAATGATAGATTCTCTTATTAACATAATAATTAAACAAGTCTAAGGGGGATTTTTTTATGGGTAGCATTGGAAGTATGGTAAAACCAACAAATGGATTTTTAACTGCTTTAGTTCAGTATCCGGTACCGATAGTTGATTCAAGAGCTGATATTGATAAACAAATCAAAGAGATTGTTAGAACAGTCCATTCAACAAAAGCTGGCTATCCTGGAGTAGAGTTAATTGTTTTCCCTGAATACAGCACTCAAGGTTTGAATACAAAAAAATGGACAACAGAAGAATTTTTATGTACCGTACCTGGACCAGAAACGGATCTATTTGCTCGTGCTTGCCAAGAAGCGGAAGTATATGGTGTCTTTTCTATTATGGAAAAAGACCCTGATGGTGGAGACCCATACAATACAGCCATTATTATTGATCCTCAAGGAGAAATCATATTAAAATATCGCAAATTAAACCCCTGGGTGCCAGTAGAACCATGGCAAGCAGGTAATTTAGGCTTACCTGTTTGTGACGGGCCAGGTGGTAGTAAATTAGCAGTTTGTATCTGTCATGACGGCATGTTTCCTGAAATCGCTCGTGAGGCTGCATATAAAGGCGCGAATGTATTAATCCGTATTTCAGGATATAGTACACAAGTCAATGATCAATGGATTTTGACTAACCGTTCGAATGCATGGCAGAATCTAATGTACACTTTATCTGTAAATTTAGCAGGTTACGATGGAGTCTTTTATTATTTTGGTGAAGGACAAGTATGTAACTTTGACGGAACTACTTTAGTCCAAGGTCACAGAAACCCTTATGAAATTGTTACAGCAGAGGTTTATCCAGAACTAGCTGACCAAGCTAGAATAGGATGGGGACTTGAAAATAACATTTATAATCTAGGAGCTAGAGGTTATGTATCTACTCCTGGGGGAGTAAAAGAGAATCCATATACATTCGTTAAAGATTTAGCTGAAGGAAATTACAAGCTTCCTTGGGAAGATAAAATTAAAATTAAAGATGGATCAATTTATGGATATCCAGTAAAAAATACAGTACGTTCGTAAAGAGTTAAAAGTAAGAAAACAGAGAGGAGGAATAAATCTTTTTAGTTCTCCTCTATAAAACCAATATAATAACATTTTTTTGGAAAACACTTCTTTTTTATTGTTTAGTTAACGTAATCACTCTTATCGGTATCAAAAAGCGACTCCTTATAGGAAGTCGCTTTTTAAAATAATTTCAGTATTAAAATATTGCTCTTGAAAGTGTAATGCTTGTTGAATTTATTCTAAAGAGAAGCTTTTATTGAATACAATAAGCTTTTTTTCTGTGTACTATCCCTATTACAATGCCTATATATTCGTCTAAAGAATTAGATTCTCCTAATATATAGGCGTCAATCTCTTCTCCGTCAGCAACCTTTTTTCCAGGGATGTAACCATAATTCAAAGGATAAATATAATTATGCTTTGAATGCCTTGACCCCAAAGGTCTACTTTTACAACTACCTCTTTACCAAGATAATTTTCTAACATGTAGCATCTCTCCTGTGAAAAATCATTACGCCTAGTTTTATTTACTATTATCATTATTTATAAGTTAACATAAACTTGATTACAGGAGCCTGTAATAAATAATTTAAACTCGCTTAAATGAAACCTCTTAAATGATTCTTCTTTAAGAAAGACAATTCTAGATTTACTTTTTGTCTTAAAACGTTATATTGCTGTAAATTTGTACCTTGGATTAGAAGTAATATAAATCCTTGTAAGGCTTAGCCACCTATAGATTTTCCAAGAAGCGAATAAACTTTTTAAGACTTTGTGATCTCTGTTTTCTTTTCTTTATCACAAAATCGATTCGAACTGCTTCTGAGAGTTCTTGATATTGAACGGTTTGTATGTCTTTACGGGCGTATGCAACATCTGCTGGAACTACACTAATCCCAAGACCATCATAAACAGCTTGCAAAATAGCTTCTAGTGAATCAAATTCCATTACTTTTGGTTTATTTATATGATTTTTTCGCGAAAACTCCAACAGTTTTTTTCTATATATACAATTTACATCGCTATTAATGAGTAACGTTTGAGGAGCTTTTTCTTCCTCAGCTCCATATTTAGGGGAAATCAGTACAATCTTCTCCAAATAACTATAAATCACTTTAAACTGTGATTCATTATAGGTACCACTTAAAAAAAGTCCATCAATTTCTCCATAAGAAAGCATTTCTTGTAACTTTTGTTTGGTATCAGTCTTTACTTTTACCTCTATATTTTCATTGTTTTTCAGAAAGGAAGAGAATAAATGTGGAATTTTAAAAGCAGAAATGGTTTGCGAAGCTCCAATTATTAAAGCTTCCCTCCACTTATTAGGGTTAATCTCTGCTTTAGCCTCATCCATTAAAGATAAAATACGGTGTGTGTATTCTAATAAGAGTTCCCCCTCATTTGTTAATATCACTCCTCTATTCGTACGCGTAAATAATTTGACATCTAACTCTTCTTCCAAGCTTTTAATTCGCTGACTGATATTTGGTTGAACATATCCTAATAAATCAGCAGCTTTAGAGATTGATTTCATTTCTGCAACATGTTTGAATATCTTTAAATCATGGCTTTCCAAAAAAATTCCTCCATTGATATCATTTAAAATGATACCTGTCTTAGTATTACCTATTATACCCTTTCTCTCAACGAAGATATAATGAAACAAGACAGAAAGTGGGAGGATTATAAGAATGGAATATTTTAAAGATAAAGTATTTATTATCACTGGCGGTGGTACTGGTGTAGGAAAAGCAGCAGCTTTAAAATTAGCAGATGCGGGAGCAAAACTTGTTATAAACTATAGTACATCAAAGGAAGAAGCAAATGAAGTTGTCAAACAAATTATAGAACGAGGAAGTATAGCATTTGCTTTTAAAGCAAATGTTGCGATAGAAAGTGAAGTTAAAGAAATGGTATTTCAAACGATTAATGAATTTGAACAAATAGATGGGTTAGTCAATAATGCCAGCATTACAGCTCAGATACCAATGAATGATTTAGAATCTGCAACTGATGAAATATGGGATTCGTTGTACAATGTGAACGTGAAAGGAATGTTTCACTGTGTAAAAGCAGTTGTCCCATACATGAAGAAGCAGAAATCAGGCTCTATTGTTAACTTAGGAAGTGTAGCCGGGATGACAGGAATTGGTTCATCCATTCCATATGCAGCAACTAAAGCAGCCATCCACACTATGACGAGATCATTAGCAATTGCACTAGCACCTGAGATTCGAGTAAACAGCATTTCTCCAGGTGCAGTCGAGACAAGATGGTGGTCTGGCAATGAAGAGAAGATGTATCAACTTGCAGGAAATTTACCCCTTCAAAGAATATCAGCTCCAAACGATATTGCAGATGCTATTCTTTTTCAACTAATGCAAGAGTCTGTGACGGGACAAGTATTCACGATTGATAATGGGCAAACACTTTAATAATTACATGTTTTGATATTCTGTACAAATCTATTTACCATAAAACAGATAATAAGATAAAAAATGTTAGCAATACACGAAGGGAATCAAAATAACGGAAAATAAATACAAACATACAGAATCTTGAGATATCCTCTATAATCATCATAGAGAAGGAAAAGAGTTGACCCCTCACGTTGATATCGATGAAGAAGCACGAGAGATAATGGAATCCCATATCGAGAGACACTTTGACCCTATCCATATGGTATATCATGAAGTCGTTTCACACTTAGTGCATGTTGATGTGTATCATATCGCCCTTAGTGAAGAGAGACCGTATCATACTCTTATTACCCAAGGAATGAGTGATAAACCGATGGTTACGCTGCCGGAAGTGGATGAAAGTCAATATGCCGAGTTACTTTGCTTTTTGCCACCTGAATGGGATATTTCAGAAGAAGGATTTAAAGATGACACTGTATACTGGCCAATCGAAAACTTAAAATTTTCAGCTCGCTTTCCGCATGAGCTGGATACATGGATTGGGTTTGGTCATACCGTTCAAAATGGTAACCCGATTCAGCCTTTTGCGCCCAACACGAAGTTATGTGCGTCACTTCTTCTCCCTCCACTCTTGAACGAAGAAGATGCGTTGGTGGCACATATTCGAGAAGGCAAAAATGTTGAATTTTATAATGTTATACTTCTTTATGAAAGTGAAATGAAGTATAAAATGAAACATGGAATAGATAAATTGTTAGACCGGTTTGACAAGCATGAAATTAGCGAATTTTACGATATTCATCGTAAAAATATTTGTAAAAAAATCTTGTTTTAAAAAAGCTTGCTTCGCGAGCAGGCTTTCAATGTATTACATTTGTTCTTCATCTGTTCATAAGCAACCCTGTAATTTAAGTAATCCAATCAATCCACAGGGTTGCTTTATTACTAGCACTCCTTCCACCTCACCTTTATAAATATTATAATTCCAGTTCAGGTAAACACAATTATAAAAACAAAAAAAGTAAGCCCAAGAACCGCTCAAATAGTTCTTAAGCTTTCTTTTTCCAGTGTTCTGGGGTTTTTAAAGAAGGTGGCAGCTTTGTATTTTCATTGCCCTTTGCAGCACTCACCTGCGCTTGCGTAAGAAAAATACTTCCTGTAAGATTTGCTCCGCTTAAATCAGCATCTCTAAAGTCTGCGCCAATAAAATCCGTGAATCGAAGATCAGCTTCTCTAAGGTCGGCAACTATAAGTAATGCGCCTCTTAGATTTGCTCCTTTAAGATTCGCTTTTTTAGATTAGCTCCAATCAAATCTCTGCTGCTAGTAACTTTTTTGGGAAGCTTTTTATTAAATGTTTTAGAACGGACTAATTCACTTGTCTGTAAAAGTAAAACATTTAGTTTTGCTCGATGCTCTGGCACATAATTTTCAAAATAGCGCCGGGATTCTGCTGCGTAAGACATTCAGTTTCTTCAAAAGTAGCCAGCAAATCATGATAAAGCCGTTGAGCCGCTTCTGCTTTAAGCGCTTCACTCAAATACCAAAGCATTTCATGAAGCTGTTGGATAACGGGAAATACCTCAAACATTTCTTTAGCTAATTCAGGATTAGTCTGCCAATCGTTTCCTTCATAAGTAACTTGAGATACCTTTTGGCCAGCGCCGAAACATTCATACGAAACACAGCCCCGAAAACCTTTTTCTCTAAGGTCTTGATGGATACTGCATAGATAATTTGATTGTAGGTTGCGACAAGGTGTACCTCCATTTTTATCAAAGGTAAAGCGACACAGAACAAGCCAAAACAATTTGCACAATCTGAACGCAAACGATCTTGAACATTCTTATCTATCGTCAATTCATTAAACAATACAAACACTTCCTTCTTTTTTCTCTTCCCAAACTCTATCTTGAAAATAGTGAGAAAAAAAAAGAAAGCTAATTGGAAGATTTTATTTTTAACATTAACTTTCTCTACTAAAAAACTTGCAATTTAAGCGGTGAATTGCTACTTAATTAAGAGATAAAGAATCGATAAGGAGCGGATTGCGATGAAAACTGAAAAAAAAAAGATGTTAAACGGTGAACTTTATTTAGCTTTTGATGAAGAGCTAGTCAAGGAGCGAATCCATGCAAGAAAGCTGACAAGGCTATTTAATCAGTCAATTGAAACAGATGATGACGTGCGGATGAGTATACTTAAACAATTGTTTGGCTCGACAGGTAAAAACATTTATATTGAACCTCCATTCCGCTGTGATTACGGCGCTAATATTCATGTAGGAGAAAACTTTTACGCCAACTTTGACTGTATCATTTTAGACGTGTGCAAAGTAACTATTGGTGATAACTGTATGCTCGCACCTGGTGTACATATTTACACAGCTTCTCATCCTCTTGATGCGGCTGAGCGGATAAGCGGAGCAGAGTTTGGCAAGCCGGTTGTCATTGGACACAATGTATGGATTGGCGGAAGAGCTGTTATTAATCCAGGTGTAACAATCGGAAACAATGTTGTCATTGCCTCCGGCGCAGTTGTTACAAAAGACATTCCCGATGATGTCGTCGTAGGCGGAAATCCAGCAAAAATTATTAAGTATTTAAACAAGTAACTGACTCTCACACTCTAGTCAATTTTTTTACTTTCTTTTAAACATTCAGCCAGTTTGTCCAATCCTTCTAATTTCGACTCACATATTCTATAAGGTCTTAACAAATTAGGAGGATTGATAAATGTTTACTTGGCTAGCGATTGTTTCAGGCACAATTGGTTTAATAGTGTTATTATTTTTTGCAATCAAATGGATTGTAAAATTGCTGCGCTCAACCCCCTCTGCTTTTTCCAAAAATCAGCTTATTGTTAAATTTAAAGAGGATGTACCGGAAGAAGAAATCAACAAGATTCATCAGAAACACAAATGTACCATGGTTGATTCAAACGAAGAATTAGGATTTCAAGTTGTCCATACAAAAAGAAAGATAAAGAAATTAGTTAAAAGCTATACTAAATTAAAAGAAGTTGAGTATGCTGAACCGAATTATCTATTCAAAGCATCCTACCTTCCAAATGACTCCTTTTACCCCTACCAATATGGCCCTCAAAATATTCAAGCACCTTCTGCTTGGGATGTGACAAGAAGCAGCAGCGACATAAAAATTGCCATTCTTGACACCGGTGTTCAGCTCGACCACCCTGATTTAGCAGCTAAGCTTTTGCCTGGTGTTAATTTTGCAGATGGGAATTTCGTTCCAAATGATCGAAATGGCCACGGAACACATGTAGCCGGAATTGCTGCTGCTGTGACGAACAATAACTTAGGAGTAGCTGGCACTGCACCGCTAGCCTCGATTTTACCCGCTCGTGTTCTCGATGACAGCGGGAACGGACTTCTTAGCAATATCGCAAATGGAATTGTTTATGCTGCCAATGAAGGCGCCGAAGTAATTAATTTAAGCTTAGGTGCTCCCCAAGGATCAACTACTCTACAAAATGCTGTTAACTACGCTTGGAACAAAGGGTCGGTTCTTATTGCCGCTGCTGGAAATGACGGATCTACTGCGATTACCTATCCAGCTTATTATTCAAACGTCATCGCTGTTGCCTCTACGGACTCCTCAAACCAAAAATCTGTTTTCTCCAATTATGGAACATGGGTCGAAGTAGCTGCTCCCGGATCTAACATTCTCTCAACTTATATTGGCGGATACTATGCTTATCTTAGCGGAACTTCAATGGCATCTCCGCATGCGGCTGGACTCGCCGGCCTCCTAGCAGCTCAAGGTAGAACGAACGTGCAAATTCGACATACTATTCAAAATACATGCGACCCTATTCCGGGTACGGGAACTTACTGGATATATGGCAAAATAAATGCTGACCAGGCAGTTCGATCCTAAACTTCCTATAAAAAAGCCGGCTTCACTTACGTGAGTGTAGCCGTATCTTTGTTTCTAGCAAATCAGTGTATAAATATTTTTGGACTTCTTGATTTTCCATTTCCCTCATGATTATCTTACTATTTTTTAAATAAAACCAAAAATTTCTTGCATTTTAATCAAAAATAGTAAACAATACTAGATGCCAAAAAAGACTGCGGATAAAAAAACTTTAAAAAAGTAAAACTAAATAAGTTTTATTTACGTCTAGTTTGTGGAACTCTATTTTGCTTACACATAGGGAAAATGTCATATTTATCTTAGTTTGCTAATACATAGTGAGAAAGATATGTTTACTTATTTTAATTGGAGGATGTTTTAATGATCAACAAGAAAACTCATTATCGTCACATCCATGGGTTGGATGGACTTCGAGCATTAGCGGTCATCTTTGTGATCGCTTATCATTATGGTTTCGAATGGGCGAGCGGCGGGTTTTTAGGTGTCGATATCTTCTTTGTTTTATCGGGCTACTTAATTACATCTGCACTTTTAGCTTATCAGCAAGAAAAACAGTCGTTTAACCTTGCTCATTTCTGGATTGGACGCATGCGCAGGCTGCTTCCTGCTGCTTACTTAATGGTCATGACGGTTGTTGCATGGGCGGTTCTTTTTGATCAAGCTCTTTTAACAACATTGCGCGGCGATGCTTTATCATCTATTTTTTATACAAGCAACTGGTGGTTTATTTTTCATGAAGTTTCCTATTTTGATAGTTTTAATTCACCATCGCCTTTGAAAAATCTATGGTCTTTAGCCATCGAAGAACAATTTTACATACTGTGGCCCATTTTATTTTTTATCGGTCTTCGGTTTATTAAAAAACGCTCGATGCTTTCACTGCTTGTCTTTGTTGGAGCAATCGTTTCTGTCGGATTAATGGCTTTTCTTTATGAGCCTGGAAGTGACCCCAGCCGTGTTTATTATGGAACAGATACCCGTTCATTTGAACTATTGATCGGCTGTTGGTTAGCTCTCGTTTGGCCAATGAAGCGGCTTTCATCGAAAAACCTGCCTCCTTTCGGCAAAGCTATTTTAGATTTAACGAGTTTGACGAGTTTGCTGATGGTCATGTTATGCGTCATGTTTTTGAACGAGTATCAGTCCTCATTATATAGAGGAGGCATGCTGCTTGTTTGTTTAAATGCAGCAATTCTTGTCGCAACTGTTTGCCATCCAAGCTGTTCTGTCGGGCGACTGCTGTCATTTAAACCTCTGCGCTGGGTCGGTACACGTTCATATGGCATTTACCTTTGGCATTATCCAATCCTTGTGCTTACAACACCGGTCGCTGAAATCAGTCATCCTGTATACGCGCATGTTGGATTACAAGTCGCTGCTATACTGATAATCGCAGAACTTTCCTATCGCTTTGTGGAGATGCCGATTCGAAAACACGGATTTCGTCATTATTTCCAAGCATATAAGCCAAAACGAATCTTACAATGGGGCAATTTACCGCGAATAAGCAAAGTGGCCATGCCATGCTCTCTCGTTTTGCTTATTTTATTCACTACAGGGATGACGCCGCTGGCTGTTCCTGACCAAAAACAAGATGAAGAAAAACGTGAAGTGACACAGCTAAAAACAAGCCACAAAGAAATTCCGTCTCAGGATGCAAAAGAAGCATTTAATCAGCAGCCATCAGGCAATGACTCACAAGAAAAAAATCAAACGAAGGAGCCGCTTTACGAGGAAGTCCTTTCAATCGGCGACTCTGTGATGCTGAATATTGCACCGTACCTTCAGCAAACATACGCTCAAGTCACAATTGACGCAAAAGTTGGCAGACAACTGTCAGAAGCTGTTCAGTTAGCGTCAAACTATGCACAGCTTAATAAACCAACAAGCGCTATCATTATTCAATTAGGAACAAACGGTTACTTTACTAAAGAACAGCTGAATCATTTATTAAGCGCTTTTTCCAAATCTGATATTTATTTAGTGAACACGCGGGTACCTCGCAAATGGGAAAACGAAGTGAACAAACTGTTAAAAGATGCTGCCGCTAAACGAGAAAACGTGACATTAGTAGACTGGTACTCTACTGCGATTGAGCACCCTGAATACTTTACAAAAGATGGCGTGCACCTCGTTCCTGAAGGCGCCAAAAAGCTCACAGCTTTAATAGATGCAGCAATTCAAAAAAAGAATCACCGATAGAAAACTGCTCTTCATTTCCATCTGGTTCTCTCAGCTAGTAATAGAGAGGCATTTAGAGAGCTAAAAACAAAAGGGATAGAAATCTATCCCTTTTATTATTGATACTGGCTATTACTCCTTATTGCCAGCTTCAGTTATCCTGACCTTAGGAGCTATAACATACGAATCGAGCGAATATATGTCAAGAAACTCTTCTAGATGATAGATTCCTTGTAACCCTTTAGCAGTGTATAGCTCTTCACCTGCCTTTGCTGCGATTGCAGCAGTTATGAGCGCTTCTTGCTGACCATGAATATCGGCCTCAGCAAGAACTTTTTTACCATTAACTTCCCCCCACGCATCGATTTTCAATGCGTATATTTCTTTTCCCCATCTTATCTTACTTAAAAACCATACCATCATTTTTCGGAGAGATTGATATTTTAATAAATGAAATATTCCTGCTCGTTTAGATAACGCAATTAACTTCGTCATAACTCGAGAATCAAAGCATAGTCGAGTAGACACCGACGGGACCTGTAACGTATGTGGCAGTGAATGCTGATCTGAAAAATTGAACCTATAGCCTGTTCTCTCTCCAAGTTCCCTGCCAAAATAGGTTGTTTTCCCATTGCGGAATGGGTCTACCTTTACATGTTCTCGGTTTGAATAAACGTAGAAACTTGTATTCAAGTTATCTACTGTCCATTCAATGGCTGCTTTACCATGCCGATCTCCGAGACCGAGCATAACATATATATCAATTGCTTCTGTATAATCTAAGCAGCTTTTTATGTGACTGGCTAATAAATTGGTAAGCCCCGGTGCTAACCCAACACTTAAAACAGCAGCTGTTTCGTTCTTTATTGCTTCTGCTTCTAATTTCTCAATACGTGACAAGAATGAATAGTTTGCTGATATATCTATGTAAGCTACTTGGCTGGAAAAACAAGCATGTACGAAATCGATATTTCTTTGATCAAGACACATTATAACTAGCTTCACTGTATCAAATAAATCTAAAGGCAGTGGCTTTGTAATATCTAATTCAAGAGGTAGCACCGTGCCGTTCGTTGTTTGGCAAAATTCGATTGCATTGCTCAATTTTCTGCCAGCTGCGATAACTTTACCGGGATATCGCTTCCCAAGCTTTTGGCAAATTAAGCTTCCTACGTGACCATACCCGCCAACAACAAGAATATGTTCCTTCATATTCCTTCTCCCTTCTTTCTATTGTATTTTTAGATATAAATAGCGAGCAAAGTTGTTCCAAAGAACATCATCGTAATGGTTACCCAAGTATGCATGGTAATCGATTCTATCCCTCTAAAAATGACTGCACTAATCAATACGGTGATTAATGGTTCGGCAGCTGCAATAACACTTACATAAGAGACTTGAATCGTTTGAGCAGCAAGAAAAAAGAATAAGGGACCTAGACTTGTTAGTACACCTGCAATTACATAGTAAGGATTCATGAACGCAAAGCTCTTCTTAACATTCGCGGTAAACTCTCGGCGAACACATTGATAAATTATAACGAACACAAGAGAAGCTAAGGTTCCCACCCATGCACCGAAAAAAGCATGATTCATTTCGATTAAGCCTTGCTTTCGAATTCCTTGACCCATTCCGAAGATGATAGCAGAGAACAGAGCTAACCCAAATCCTACATACTGATATCTTTTAGGTGAAGCTGTATTATGGATCTGCGTATGGTTCGATGCTTCAAACTTATGAAACCGATATCCCTCATTTAATAGCCCGCCTAGCAAAAGCAGCATGCCGATTCCTGGTAATAGCGCAATTTCTTCGCCAAGAAAAAGGAGGGCAAATACCGTTGTAAAAATAGGCGTAGAATTACGAATCGCAGAAGCTTTTGATGGGCCAATATACGAAATACTTGAAAATAAAGTCAACCTCCCTACTCCTGTTGTACACAATCCTGCAATTGCAAAGAATAAAATAGCTTTCCAGGAAATTTGAAGGTTCCACCCGCTTATACCGATTACAATTAAACACAGCACTCCTAAAAGAATGACATTCATAAGAACCGTTATAAATAAACCATTATCACTATGAGGATCGCGCCTAATGCCTTTCTTTACAATTACGTTATTAACGGCAAAAATAACGGCTGATAAAATCGCAAACACAACGCCCATTGTATCTCTCCTTGCTTAAGATCGAATGTAAGATAAAAAACTCTTATCGTGCAGTTTTATTAAGGTGTTAAGCTGAAATACAACATAGTTTAGATACTATACTTTTTTCACAAAAAAATTTAATTAGTGACTGCAACCAGCAGGAAAGCGGCCTGCTGATTGCCTCTAATTATTGCTGTTCATGTTCTTCTTTTAATAAATTCGTAAACGTTTTTATACATTTTTCAAAAATAGCGATTTCGTCCGGACATAGCTGCTCTCTAAGCTGCTGATAAAATTGCTGATGAAGCTCCATGTGTGCTTGGTAAGCTACTTTTCCCCTTTCTGTTAATGAAATCAATACAGCTCTTGAATCTTCCGGATGAGCAGTGCGACAAACAATTCCCTTCTTTTCCAGACGATTAATAACCTGGGTAATTGCTCCTTTCGTCACTTCAAGCCGCTCAGCCAATTGACTCATAAGTACATTTCCATCTTCTCCAATTGCATCTACTGCATGAATCTCACTTGGAGTCAACGTTCCCGCCTCACCAAAGGTTCGAGGATTGCGTTCAAGGCGTTGAAGTTGAAAAATTAACCTGCCGATCCTGTGACTGCCATGGCTTAAATTGTCTGTTGTAATACTTTTTTTATTCTTCATGTCATTTAGTATAGTTGCTAAACTAAATAAATGCAACTACTTAATTATAAAAGTCAATTAAAATTCATCACAACATTAGTACAGTAACTTCTTTATCTTATCTTTCTAAGTAAACTTGTACATAAAAAGAGGGATAAATCTCTACTAAAGATTCATCCCTTCATATATACATATTCAAATTTAGTCAGAGAGAAAAAAACTCCGCTGATTAAAGTATTGCTTTCTTTACTTTGAAAAAGATTCTATTTCCTGCACGCCTTCTTCTTTTTGCTTCTGAGCTGATTTGGCCTGCTTTAGTTTTCCTGCAATGACAACGGCTGCAACTACTAATGCTTCAAAACCGTATTTAATGAAATCATTCGCGAAGTAATCTTTTAAAAACGGTTCTCCTACAATCATTTTAGAGGCTGTCCACGCTAAAACTGCAGCACCGATTGTAATAATTGCCGGGAATCTCTCTACCCATTTTAAAATGAGGGTACTTCCCCACATAACAATTGGAACTGAAATTAACAGCCCTAAAACAACAAGTAAAAAGCTACCATGAGCAGCACCTGCAACAGCTAGTACATTATCTAATCCCATTAAAGCATCAGCAATGATAATCGTACGGATGGCTGCCCACATGCTGTCTCCAGCTTTTACATCATGATCTTGGTCCTCTACAAGCAGTTTATACGCAATACCTGTTAGCAATAATCCCCCGATCAATAACAGACCTGGAATTTTCAACAGCCAAACAACGGCTAACGTTGCAACGATTCGGATTCCAATCGCTCCAAGTGTTCCCCATACAATAACTTTCTTTTGATCCTGTTTCGGTAGATTTCTGGCTGCTAAACCAATTACAATTGCATTATCGCCAGCTAACACTAAATCGATAATCACAATAGCAAGAAGCGCTGACAGAAATTCTGCACTTAAAATATCCATTTCATGATCTCCTTTTATAACAATTGTTTTATGACCTAATCTATTATAAAGGATAAAGGAATAGACCGCTTCAAAAATTTTTCAAAATAGTAATTCCAATACTTTCTACCTATCACATTCAAAAAATAACTATGAACAAAATAAAGAAAAACAGCAGGATTTGCTTCATTTTCGCCAATTCTACTGTTTCTCTTCATTTTCAATATCGCTGCTTTTGAATATAATAAGCAAGCCCAAAGAAAACCAAAGGCAGAAAAGCAACGAGCTTCATCCACCCTTCTGCACCGATAAAAATGACAGATGGCAGTAAAATAGCCAATCCTCCCATAAAAAGCGCTTTTTCTGATTTTTTCCATACTCCCCATCCAAACAAAAACAAGGAAGCGCCAATTAATAACCACAACACGAATCCAATCAAGAAGAGGACCACGGATTCTCCTCCTTTGTCTATTGTATCCTTATTCCGTTGATTGAAGTTTCACTTTATTATGATATGTATGGTTTTCATGATTTTTCTCTATTTATTATGCCGTACAACCTGTTATGATAAATTTATCCTCATGTTTTTATTTTTCCTACGTAGTATCTAAAAAGATTGATAAATCGAGGTGAAAAGATTGAGTAAAGAATCAAAATTTTTTCGAAGAGTCCTCTTATTATTTCTTTTAGTTATGTTGATTGGTGTTCTCTATATTTTCATTGATGGAGAATGGCTGAAAAAAACATTAGCTGTTATCCTCATC
The DNA here is from genome assembly GCA_008180335.1 of Priestia megaterium. Classification (GTDB taxonomy): domain Bacteria; phylum Bacillota; class Bacilli; order Bacillales; family Bacillaceae_H; genus Priestia; species Priestia megaterium_B. Next base: position 272,078 of record VTEF01000002.1, on the reverse strand, counting down.
ATCGTTGGATTTATCGGATCTGTTCAAGGAATAGAGTATTATAAATCCAAGGAATAATTATTTTTGACACATTTTATATAAAAAGAAAAGGGGGGATTTTGATTGCAGCTTTCAAAATCCCCCCTTCTGCTCATTACATATTCACTTGTGACTTTTCCTTTTTAGGCCATATAAAGTAACTCCCTGTAATCACAAAATCAATCCCTAATACAAGGCTCCATATTTTTAATATGCCGCTTAACGCCTCTGTTCGAGTTGGATCATCAACAAAATAGATGATACTTGCTAATAAAGCAGCTCCAATAACATAGGCAATAAGATGGCTGATCCACCCTTTTAGTCCATGTTTTGCATGATCCATCCCGTATCGTTTCAGCGGTTTTGATCCTTGCTTTGTTACGTAGTATTGAAAACGTTCATCTGCCCACTTAATCATGCTTTTTCCAAAAGCGATTGACACACCAATATATACAGCAGCCACTCCATGTGCAATCGTTGCAACGGCACCATTGTATAAATCCACACCGGTTATTAATAGTAGCAGCAAATCAACAACAGGTGTTAACGCTAAAAACATAAGCCCCAATTTCTCTTTCTTCCATACATAACGCGCCACTAACCCTGCTACAATAACGAGCCAAAACGCAATTTCACAGGCAACGATCATCCATGCTATAAAGTTCAATGAAATCCTCCTTTTATAATACAAATGTATTATTTAAGATCAGTTTAGCATTTGAACTTAATTAATACAACTGTATTATAAAAATTGCATATTAATTTTTTTCTTGTTAAAATACAACTATGCCAAAAATAGTTGATCATGATAAACGAAAAAAACAAATTGCAGAAGCAACTTGGCGAGTGATTTTAGAACGAGGAATGGAAGGAGCGACTGTACGAAACATAGCAACAGAAGCAGGACTATCATTAGGTGCACTGCGTCATTATTTTTCCACCCAAGAAGACTTACTCGTTTACGCAATGAAACTCGTGAAAGAAAAAGCAGAAGATCGAATTAATCATATTGCCATGCAAGACTTGCCTGTAAAAGAAAAAATATTAAACATTTTACTGGAACTTGTGCCGACTGATGCTGAAAAAATGGCTGAAATGGAGGTTTGGTTCACATTCATCGCACATACAAGACATAAAAAGGAGCACCTTGATGACGACGGGATTTATAAAGGGGTCCAAAAGCTGATTGATTACTTAGACCATGTTCACTTACTAAAAGAAAACATAGATAAAGAGTTAGAAACTGAAAAGCTTTATGCTTTGCTCGATGGATTAGCCCTGCATGCGATGTTTGATGCAGACCGCGTGAACAAGGAACGAATTACCAAAATCCTTGTTCATCATTTAAACTCTATTTGTACAGAAGAATGATGGAATACAAGCAGTTAATACAAAAAGAAAAGGATATAGATTTTAAAATGAAGGTTGATGAATAATCTTGTTGTCAGCATCTTAAAAATCCAATGACAAATTTCTCTAAAGGTGCTTTAAAAAAGAAACACCGACTGCCATAAGGCAATCGGCTTACACATGTAGGATCTAAAATATTAGAATGACAAAGTACAACACTAACAATATATCATATATGCATATAAAACGAAAGTGCTTTCATGTTAATTTTTTCCAAAATTTATTCACTTACTAAATGCAAACTTCCATCAGCAAATGCAGTTACGAACGGGTGAAAACATGACAAAACCCACATTCCAGCCAGTTAAGGAATGTGGGTTTTGTCAGTAAGGACTCGCCCTACAACAAATTAAGTTAAGGTACATTCATTATAGAACAATTAACATGCGATTCAAATGGTAATTTTTATTTGAGCTGCAAGACTCTCTTTTATAGAACACGCATTTCATTGCCTTATTAATCGAACTTCTTCATCTTGGAATGTTATGTTTCCTTTACGAAGCGTAATCCGTTCGTGAACGCCTCTAGCGACCGCTTCTGCTGAACAAGACACAGCTAAAAGAACAAAACTTGCTTCATCGTGAGGCTTAGGCCATAGCTGTGTCCCGCGATCATCAAGCGGAAGCTTTCCTCCTGTAATATAGGCTAACGATTTTGCCAGTGAACGTTCATCTCGCCAATCGCATTTTCGGGCTAAATCCCTTGCTTTTCGAAGCATATCCCCCGTTCCAAATGGATCCCAATTATCTGTAATGCTATCATTTCCTAACGCAATGCTGACACCTTTTTCTCTCATTGCTGCAAAAGGAATTCCCGGGATATCAAAAGGCGCGCCTGATGTTAAATCAATCTGGGCATCCGCTAATAGATCGGCAACTTCTTCTGCTTCTTCGATTGACACATCACCTAATGCATAGGCATGGCTAATCGTAACTTTCCCTTGTAGCCCTGCTTCTTTTGTTAATTTTGCCAGCTGTTTCATTGTGTATGTACCGAGTTGTCCGCGATTATGAAGATGAAGATCAATTCCTGCATTGAATTCAGCTGCAATATTGACTGTTGTATACAACGATCTTTCTAAATTCTCATCAAATGTTGCCGGGTCTACACCTCCAACGAGATGAGCTCCATTTCTCATCGCTTCCTTTACGAGTTCAGCACTATTATCTCGCAGTAATCCGTGCTGTGGAAAAGCGACGATTTCACTAAAAAACTGATTTTGATAAGTTTCTAAAGCTCTTTGAGTCGCTTCCAAATTATGAAGCCCGCTTGTTGATTCAATGTTACAATGCGTGCGAACAGCAGTAGCTCCATATCTTCCAATCAGCTGTAAAAGCTGCTCGGCTCGCTCTTGCATGTACGGACGCAGCTTCGGAAGCAATTCTTTTTCTTCAGCAATCCGTTTGAAACGATTGCCTTTAATCGGTGCTTTCCAAGGTCCGCTATAATACGTTTTATCAAGATGAATATGCTTTTCTTGAAAAGCAGGAACAGCCAACATCCCTTTTGCATCTATTAATACTTCGTCGTCCTGTACAGCCTCTGAGCTTGGCACAATTCGCTTGATTAGTCCATCTTCAATAAAGAAATGAAACAAGCTTGTCTTCGTTTCGGTAATCTCTCCTTTATAAAACTCATAGCCGACTTCTAATGCTACATTGGTAATCCAGTGTTTTTCCCCCATGTCTATTTCCCCTTTTTCATTAGCTTTTGCTGTCTTTACATTTCTTCTTTCTTCATGCCAACTATAAAAAATTTCAGCTTAGTAGTTTAAAAGACTTTTACAATATTCGTTCCCTTCCTGCTTCTTTCCTTCTCATAAGAGTCTTTCTAACTAATTTACTCTTAAAGCTGATCATTATTATTGTTTGTTATTTTAATATAGGGTATACTGTAAAAGTTTGTATGGTGTTTATCGTTACGAGGGGAGGAAATAGAATGAAAAAGCAAATTATGATGTCACTGATGCTCGTTACTTCTTTAGCAGCGATGGAAGGAACCATTGTTAGCACAGCGACGCCTAACATCACAAGTGATTTATCAGGCATTGAGCTCGTAAGCTGGGTATATGCCATCTACATGCTCGCAACAGCTGTATCGACGCCAATCTATGGAAAGCTAGCCGATTTAATCGGCCGTAAAAAAGTCTTACTGGTGGGTATCGGTATTTTCTTAGTCGGCTCTACTTTATGCGGTTTGTCGATCAATATGACGCAGCTGATCATCTTCCGGGCAGTTCAAGGTCTGGGTGCTGGAGCGGTTATGCCGATTACCATGACGATTATTGGAGACTTATATAGCGAGCAGCAAGACCGCGTAAAAGCACAAGGTTGGATAAGTGCGGTTTGGGGCTTATCTGGGGTATTAGGACCTTTATTAGGCGGATTCTTAGTTGATTCACTTTCTTGGCGTTACATATTCTTTTTAAATATTCCATTTGGCTTGCTATCCGTTTTCATGTTAGTGCGGCATTATAAAGAACATGTCAAAAAAGAGCGACATCACATTGATTATCCTGGCGCTGTCACGTTTTCACTTGGCGTCATAGCCTTATTGTATGCATTGCTTACAGGCAGCCAAAATCAGGATTGGGGAAATCCTATAATTATAGGGCTGTTTATTTCTTCATTTATACTGTTTGTTATTTTTATTCTAATTGAGAAGCGTTCACCTGAACCGCTCGTTCCTCTGAACCTGTTCTCAAACCAAAACATAACAATCGTTAATTTTCTAACTTTGTTTATAGGCGGCATTATTATTAGTATCACGGTCTATTTACCTCTATGGACGCAAGGAATTCTAGGTAAAAGTGCAACCGCAGCTGGATTAATGCTTATGCCAATGCCGGTTTGCTGGACAATTGGTTCTGTTCTTTCCGGGCAGATTGTTGCCAAGCTTCGTCCGACTTATGTCATTACCATTGGAACGCTTTTGATATCAATTGCAGCATCCTTACTATTCTCATTAAAAGCTGCTTCTCCGGAACTTCTAATCTATCTGGCAATTGGGCTGCTTGGGTTAGGAATGGGGATTATTACACCAATCCTGATGCTGATCATTCAAGGTTCAGTGTCTCAAAATAAACGTGGAACGGCTGTATCATTGAACACGTTTATTAATACATTTAGTCAAACGTTAGGAGCGGCAGTATTTGGCACATTATTTAATATCAAAATGAATGCGCATGGAGGAAATGGAGCGAATATCAATTCCTCTTTTGAACATAATCAAGTCGATTCAACTACATTAGCTGCTTTGCAAGAACAGCTATTTTCAGGCATTCATACGATTTTCTTTGTCGTCATGATTTTAGCAATTATGACCTTCTGCTCTTCTTTTCTGCTGATGAAGAAAACAGCGGAAAGTCCGGCTAGAGCGAAAGCGTACTAACACTCGCTGCTTCTTGAAAAGCCATCACTTGTAAAAGTGATGGCTTTTTAACGTTTTAAATATGCCTTTGAGCTCATTTTTTTAAATCTAGAAAAAAATGTTTGTTTCGGCTCCTAAAGCAAAGGGTACTTTCTCATTATACAAAGCGAGCGGAAAGGAGATTTTATGCTAGAATTTATTATCAATCTATTAAAAGAATTTGGCGTTTTTGGGTTGATGACTGGCCTTGCGATTGAAGCTTCGTCTCTTCCTTTCCCAGGTTCACTGATTACTCTTACGTATGGGTATTTATTAAATTTATCAATCGGCAAATTAATTTGGATTGCCTTTTTAGGAAGCTTTGTCTATACACTATTTAGTTTGATTCCTTATTGGATCGGCTACAAATTAGAACATAAATTGAAAAAGAAATTGTCAAAAAAGAAAAAATGTTTGAGCGAACACAGCGCTGATTTAAAAAATGCGGGTTATGGAGCATTGCGATTGCACGCCCATTAGGGATTGGGAATTATATTTCTTATGTTTCCGGACTTTCAAAAGTGAAGGTTCTTCCCTTTGCTGCCTTAACATTCATCGGTATTTTCCCGTTAAATGTCATGATGTCCTTCCTCCTGCTACAGGCTAACACCAACAACTCATTATTAAGTTCAATAGCTGCTGGTCTTAACAAAGTATGGGTATTTTTTTGAGTTAAGTACAATCATACCAAATTTTATCAGAAAAAGGAGTTTGTGAGAGATTTTATCATTACTTTTTAGAATAATAGAAATAGAAACTAGTTTGTCGTTTCATTTCCATGTTCTAATCCCTTTTATATCAGCAACCGGCTAAGAACATCAAAAACCCCGTGGATGATAAACGTCCACGGGGTTTTTTCATTTAAATTAAATAACTTCGATTGTTACATCAACATTTCCGCTAATTGCTTTTGAATACGGGCAGTAAGAATGAGCAAGATTTACATATTTTTTCGCTGTCTCTAAATCTAAGCCTTCAACATGTGCAATTAAGTCCACTTCTAGTTTTACACCTTTATCTGCTGGATCTACACCTAATCGAACTGTTGCTGTTACTTTGCTGCTTTCGAATTCTACACTATGTTTCTTCATCATAAATTCTAATGCACTGTTAAAGCATGCGCTGTAACCAGCTGCAAATAATTGTTCTGGATTCGTTTCTGTTGTTGCTTCTCCTCCAAGTGCTGCTGGTGCTGCTACTTCTAAGTTAAAGATATTATCTGGAGAATGCACTTCGCCGCTTCGTCCACCTGTGTTAATGATTGTTGTTTCATATAATGTTTTCATTCTTATTCTCTCCTCTATTATTTATTTCTCATTTAATTATTTACTCACTTATTTCGTTGATAATTACATTGTACACAATTAAATTTTGTAAAACAAGTGTTTTTTTAAATAAAGTTAAAAAACCTAAGGATTTTACATTCCTTAGGTTTTTTGCGTTAAATATGATTTTACTGCTTTCATCCTACTCTAACGGGCGATAAGCCTCCGCTGATTGAAGTTTCACCTTAGCTTTGCAAACACCTCATCATTACTTACGACATAAAAGATATCTTCCGGTTTAACTTTTTCTTTTTTCTGCGTTACAAAATCCATGTTTTCATTGACAGAAATCAAAATCGCCCCTTCTTCAAATAAACCATAGTAAGCATCTTCATATGTTATCCATTCAGATTTTGGCTGAATTTCATGAATATTGCTTCCGTACCGCTTACTTAACAGCTGTCTAAATAAATTTGTCGTTCCTGGATTCAGTGTCGCTTTAGCCATTAACATTGAGACGGAGTCATTTGACACGACAAAATCGTCAATCTTAATATGCTTAAACTTTGGAATATGAGTTTCATCGCTCACTTCAACAATCGTATGTATATTTGTCCCGTACTTATTGGAAAGCCCCTCAACAGCAGATGCGATTAACAGTGTTTTTCCATCAGCTAATAGTACAGAGTCAATTGAAGAGTCTGAAAAAATCGCCACTCGCTTGGACTTCAGAATATTTGCTTTTAAGAGAACATCTTCACGAGAAGGGTCGCCTTGAACAAACGAAACTTGATCATTTTCAATCGGCGTTTTTTCTAAGTTCTCGATTAAGACGATTTCAGCCTCCGGTTCATTTGCGAGTACTTCATTAATCGCGCTTTTCGTCTTCTTAGACCAGCCGATATAAATGTAATGATCTTCCTTTTTAATCATCAGTTTTCCCTCCGCTTTCAAACGATTATATGTCGCTGCTGTATCAACCACTTTACTAATTAATAAACCGATAATGCCAATTCCAAAGATGAATAAAAACATCCCGAGCAGCCGCCCAAGTACTGTTGTCGGATAATAGTCTCCGTAACCAACTGTGGTCAATGTCGTCATCGTCCACCATAATCCCTCAAACAGGGTTGGAAAGTTTTCCCTTTCTAATAAATAAATTGATAAGGTTCCAAACAATACAATGGTGACTGATAAAGAAAAAACCGTTCTAAACTGCATTTTTGTAATACTTTTCCATATCCAAAAAAAGATACTCAAGCTGTTCTCCCCTCCTAGTTTCGATTTCGTCTTCCTTGACTTTCAACAAATACTTAAGACCTAGATTATTTCTGTAACATATTATATAAGGAAATTCTCCTTCTAGAAACCTTTCTTGTCAAAACACTAATTTTTTTGTGACAAGAATATAACGTTCAAGCAAAATACCCTAAAATGCAAAACGAATGCTGTCGTTTTCTTGTGTCGGATTTTAAAGATAATTTTTTTCGTGTTTTTCTTTACGAAAAAAAGGGTTCTGACCGAGATGGTTGAATATTATATACAATCAAAATTCACCAGCCTGTACGAGCATCCGACGGCAACTTGCAGATTATTTTAGCGAAAGCAATGCGTTTTACAGGGAGTATTCAACAAAATGGTTGTTCCTTCATATGATTACATATTATAAAAGGAGGTATATGTCATGAAAGAAGAAAATGTAAAACAAACAGCAGTTAAAGAAAGCAAAGGTAACAAGGAATTATTAGTAGGCACCCTCGTCGGAAGCGTAGTTGGTGTTGCAACAGCTTTACTCGTAGCACCAAAGTCAGGTAAAGAACTGCGTGCATCCATTCAAGATCAGGCAAATCAAGCATTATTAAAAACGGGCCAAGTGAAAGAGACTGTGTATGCGAAAGGACAAGATTTGAAACAGCGTACAGCTCGCTTGTCTCAAGTCGTATCTGAACAGTCTACTCAAGTCGTCAACAAAGTAAAATCGCTACGTCCGGCAAAACAAGAACTTGAAGCAGCTGCTTGTGCAGAGCCAGCTGAAGAACTTGTAGAAGAAACGGCAAATGAAGAACCGGCATTAGCAGCAGAAAATCAAGTGCAGCAAGAACTTGAAATCATTGAAACTGAGGTCAATGAATTAGAACAGTCAATGGAAGAAGTTAATAAATAATGAAAATCTGTAGGGATGCTAATCTCTACAGATTTTTTAGTAAGACTTTTCAGTTTTACAGCCATTCGAATTCGTCAATCTTTCCTTTTACTTTTACCTTACAATTTTAATTTTTGAGCTAAAATGGTTGCTTTTGCTCTCATAAACTGGCAAACTCAAGAAGGAAGTAAATTACACAGAAAGAATAACTAGGTGACAAAATGATTGAAGTAAAAAATTCTAAGCTTAGCAATGGGGAATTAAATCGAGGCGTATTCGCAACACGTGATATAGCAAAAGGTGAACCTATACATCAAGCACCAGTAATTCCTTATCCTAATGAAGAGCATGTTTTCATCCAGCAAACGCTTTTAGGAGATTATGCATTTGAATATGGGATAAATCACAGCGCAATTCTGTTAGGATATGGTATGCTGTTTAATCATTCCTATACACCTAACGCTACTTATGAAATTAATTTTGAAAACCACACATTTGACTTCTATGCTTACACAGATATAAAAGCAGGAGAAGAAATACTGATTAACTATAATGGTGATGTCGATGATAATGATCCCTTATGGTTTAACACCGAAGAAGACGAGACACAATAAGGGCTATTGTCCATTTAGGAATTGCTGATAGCAAACATAAAAAGCGAAATCCGTACTTGAAAAGGATTTCGCTTTTTGTGTTTACTCCACTCTTATACTTTAAGGCCTCGATATCTCGCTGTCGTTAGCTCCTGAATATACGGGTCAAGATCCGGCATTTCAAGTTCTTGTGCTAATCGAATTGCTAAGTCGATATCATAAGGAACGCGCACAAGCTGAATTGAAAAACTTGCTGCTTCCTCACTGTCATATTTCCCTTCCAAAATCGCATAAGAAGCTTGTGTAATCTCAAGCGGGTTGCCAACACTTCCTACATTGCACAACGTTTTACCTGCAAAATTTTGAACGTATGCATTATGCACATCTCCATAGCAAACCACATCTGGCTGCCGCTTTCCTTTACTGTTTTCAGTTTGCATGGAATTATCAAACATGCTTAAACGTTTCTCCATTGCATCCCAAGGCTGAATTCGTTCATATAAACTTCTTGGAGAAGCATGAAAAGCTCGTACTAGCTTTCCGCTCATCATAAACTCTACAGAAAACGGAAGGTCTTGGAGGTAATGGTTATGTTCATCTGTTAATTGTGCTTGATGCCATTTTAATGCTTCAAACTCCGTCGGCTTGGTAATAAAATCATCCCAGTTTCCCATGACAACTGTTTCACAAGATTGACGAATTAACTCAATTGCTTCTCTTGAGTGCGGACCTTTTCCGACTAAATCTCCTAAGCAAATAATTCGATCGATTCCTCTTTCTTTTATATCACTTAATACGGATTCTAACGCAGGAAGATTTCCATGAATGTCTGAAATAATCGCTAAGCGGTCCATCAATCGATTCCCCCTCTTTTCGCTTTACGTTTGTAACCGAAACATAATTCACTTTTATAACTCTTATAAAATAACATAGCAGATAAAAAGGCTATGCACACATGAAAGATAGATGCAAAGTCTATTATAGCTTCTACGTTACGGGCTAGTTACATTGATAAAAATTACTTCCGTTTAAACTACCTGTTCAATTACGGTCCAAAAAGCAATGTGCCAAAGATGTGATAGACAATCGGAAATAAAAACAAAATCAGATTAAGGATGATTCCTAATAGGGAGAGTCCATCTTTGTTCTGTATGTATCCAATAAAGGCGAAAAGTAATCCGATCGGACACAAGAAGATTGGAAAAATAAGAGGTAACCCTTCCATCTTTGGAATCGGCACGACAGCTAATAAAAAGTTTAGAACAAAAATAGCTGTAACAGTAGGAATTAAAATAGAAATAAGTCCGCATATACTTCCCTTTCTTCTTTCTGTTCCCTCTATATAATTGATGGTCATAAAAATTCCTCCTTTTTAATCAGCTGCTTATGTATGATTTGCATTATAAAGAAATTAAAGACACATTCATTGCAATTGTTAAGGGCCCTTTTATCAATAGCCGCTTGCTGCTTTGCTCTTCTCCTTTTTATTATTTATAGTAGTAAAATTCTATTCCTATTCTTTTCTACAGAAATCAAATTTCATGCTTCACATCTTGATTCCTAGCCACGATGCAATAATCACAAACACCCCTGCTGCAATTGCAATTACGGGACCTACTATGAACAGTCCAAATAATAGCGAGATGAGCGCTTCTAAAAAAGTTCGTCCATATGTTCCTTTGTCACGTTTATTTTCCGCTTCAAGCTGCGCCACTCTGTTCTTTAACGCTTGCAGCTCTCGGGTAAATTTTGGATCCTGATTCACTCGGTATGCCCCCTTTATTGATGCCAACTGTAAAAATTCATTAGGATCACCTAAGGTTGTTATAATGCTTTACTAGCGATGCAGACTTCCAATAGCATGCCTCCCTGAACTTTGCCTGCCATTAGAGCTTTTTACTATATAATGAATGAGGGAAGTTACATCAAATTAAATCATTTTCTTTTAACCACTGTTCAAATCGCTGAGCCCCATCTTTATACGTTAGTTCTTGTACTGGAACAGCCATAATTTTATATCCGAAGGGATTTAGGTACTCTTTCTTTTCAATTCCAGCAATCACCTTGTCATATTGATTAGGTTCAAAGTAAATATCCCATATATGTATTCCTTTTCTTTTAAACGCAATGGCTTCTAAATCATATACGCTTTCATAATAACCGATATGTAAATGAAAATCTTCATAAATCGTTTCCATGCCTAGTTTCCCTTGTTTATTAAAGTCTTTACGTCCCCTCATTACATTTTCAGTTTATCAATAACTCGATCTTTTATGTTGAAAAAGCGATAATTTCACTCTTCTTATCACACATAAATGAAAAAGCATAAAGTGGCCAATATGGTACTTTATGCTTTTTAAGTTAATTTATCCAATTAAGTTGACTATTGCTGCTTCCAAAAGGTTGCTAAATCCATAATAGCTGAAACTACTTCAATTCCTTGAATGGCAAATATACCTGCTGCTGCCGCCGAGAAAAGTCCGACTACAATATCCTTTAGAATGATTGGCATATAATCATCTCCTTTACAACTTTTAAAATATACGCTTTTCATCCCTCTTCAGTGGACGACTCGTTTTTACTCGCTGTTTATTTAAGCAACCATCGACTGCTTGAATATCTTTTAGTCAATTGATGGTATTTTACTATTTTACTCCTTTTCACAGAATTTTCAATACCATTTACTTATAAAAATATAAAACAGAAAAATAAAAACGCTTTCAATTTAAAACGATAAACGACAGCGTTTTATTACTAAGCTTCTTGTTCTAATTGATCAAGAGTCAAAGGCAAACTTTCATGATCATCCATAATATGCTGAATGCTTCCGTTTGCTTTTGCTTGCTGGGCACTGATAATTTGACCTGTTGGCTGTTTAATTTGTACACTTGAACGCGCAATTCGTACGTCGCATGCTTGGGCTAGCTCGTAGCCGCCGCCGAATGTAAAGCTATTTAATACAGCGACTGTTCGTTTTGAAGAACAGGCAACTTGTTGGAAAACTGCACGTGCAGTAACAGAATGAACAGGATTGTATAATTGACCAAGTTTTTCCCGTATTCCTGACATCGTTTTTGCAGACCGATCTGTTCTATACATTTCTCCTCTAAAGACGAGTGAATGTATAGAAGAATCAGCTTGCAATTTCGTAACCGCTTCTTGAAGTTCGTACATGGCCTCACTATCCATACGATTTAACATCGCTTGGTTGATTCGAACAATTGCTACATCCTTTTTCTTTTCTACATCAACAAATACGTTCATCCCCATTCACCTCTCTATTTTTAAAGCGCTTACATTTTATATATAAGCAAGATAACGATTTTTAATATCTTTATCATATAATGAATCGGTAATTATTGGCAATCCTTTATTTCATTGGCACTGCAAAAAAGCACACGATTAGCAGTGTGCTTTTGAAAAATGATGTTAAATTATGCGCCAGCAATCGATTACGCTGAATAGTATTCGTCTTTCTTTAAACTGCGATCTAGTGCAAATGCACCGCTGCCAGTAAATACATGGTGCAGTGCAATTACGAGTAATACAACATCTAACTCATACCCGCCCATAAATCCTGAACCGATTTTCACTGTAAAAATCGCACCAAGCATAATGATAACAAACAACACAGCAACTGTACGTGTCGCAAACCCAAGAATCATTGCTGCTCCGCCTACAAGTTCGATAATAGCTACAATATAAGCCATAACCCCTGGAATCCCAACACTGCTAAAGAAGCCGACTGTATTTTCAATGCCGCCCTGGAACTTGCTAAGACCGTGTACAAAAAACGTAATTCCTAAAATCAGGCGTAATAAAAATGTTCCAATCTCGTATCCTCTCATCTTTTTTCCTCCTAGTATATTAAATTGCAACTTCATCTATGTAACTATTCTAGTTACAACAAGTCGTAATTTCAATAGTTTTTTTATTACATTTATGTAACAATGATGAAAAAAGCCTTTACATAAATATGTGTAAAGACTTTCAAAATATCTTTCTAAAAAAGGTTACTCTTGCTCATCTTTTGCGAGTAAAAATGCCTGGATATGATTTTCAATAATCCGGCTGGCCGTTGCGCCATAGCAATCCAATGCAAGGTGTTCTAAACGAAAGCGATTCTTTTTATTTACATCAACATAATGAACTGCTTCTATCTGGCATTGATTCTGCAGTGCTTTTACTTGTGCAACTGGCGGCACACTTAAAGATTGGCATCCTATTTTCTTCACACAGGATTGACTGATTGCATGAGGCACTGCTGTTAATGAACTCATTTGCAAATCTATGCGATTGCTGATTGCATTTAAAACATATTTCCATGCCTGCACAATATGCGATAACTTTTGTTCATCTTCACTTTTATTAAGTGCTACATCAGCTCCCTTTGCGATGGCTTTTGCGAACGGATACAAATCATGGGCTGAAATAACAAAATCTCCGTCTATAAATAATAAAATGTCTCCTGCTGCTTCTGCTGCTCCAATTGAACGCCCAGCATCATGCCCTAATGATTGTTCAAATACAATCGTTCGCACTTCCATTTCACGAGCATATTGTTCAGAACGATCTTTTGAACCATTTATGATAACGATAATTTCAAGCGGTTCTAATTTACGGGCTTCAGAAATAACGTCCTTAATCGTCTTTTCTTCGTTTTGAACTGGAATAACGATAGAAAGCTGCTTACCATCATAAAAAGAAGAAAGCTTTCCCCACCCATGTTCTACAACATTCCACGTTTCTTTCCTTGCCAATATTTCATCTAAGAGCGATTTTTCTTCCATTGGTTCTTTTTTTCCTCGCACCATTTCTTGAATGATTTTTTCATATATTAAAGATAGTTGCTGATCATCGTTGTGTTGGCTGAACGGCTTAAACGTTCCTCTCCCAAAGGTATGAACTTCCATGTGCGTACTAATACGCCATCCATTCTCCTGCAATGACTTAAATAGATAAATGGGATGAGAGAAACTCGCTTTCTCTTGCTCTATCAATACCTCTCTTGTAAATGCATAAGGTGCTCTTATATTGGCATTTGTTGCATGACTTTTCTTTAATAAATCATGCAAAACTGCACTCCACATCGCTTCAAGTCTCCCAAACAAATGAGTAAACCGTTCATCCCATTTATTCAAGACGACATCGCAATTTCCAAAAAGAAGCGGCTGCATAAATCGTTCTAATTCCGAATGCGAAATAACATAATCACCATCTAGAAAAAGCAGCACATCTCCTTCAGAAACACAAGCAGCTTGTATCCGTGCCTCATGTAAGCTTTTTTGCTTACCATTAATTTTTACGATGCATTGTTCTTCTTTTGCAATTGCAACTGATCCGTCTGTGCTACCACAAGCGATTACAATCACTTCCAATGGATTTAACGTTCGCACACTTCGAATGACAGGCTTCAGCGTTAGCTCATCGTTTCTCGCTATAATAATAACGGAAACTTTTTTCATGCACGTCACCTCTTTGACAGCTTAATACTGATTTAATACACCGCGTGTATCAACAATTTTCTTCGCTTCTTTTACTAATTTCCAATCAACTTTTCTATGGTTGGTTAAAATGAGCACAACATCCGCCACATCAATTTTCTCCTTCGTCAGTTCGACTGATTCGAATTTTCTTCCTTTTAACAAGATCGATTCAACGTGTGGATCGTAGTAATTAACCTCGTATCCTTCGTCTAATAATGTCTCGCAAATCGGAATAGCAGGTGATTCTCGAACATCATTCACATCCTTTTTATAAGCAACTCCAATAATCAATATGTTCTTTTCATTCGCTGCCAATCTTTGTTTCGCTCGTTCAACAACTTTTTTAGTCATTTGCTCATTTATTTGATGAGCCGCTTCAATCAATTCACTCGTTAATCCATTTTGTTTTAATTTCCAGACAAAATAAAGAGGATCAACAGGAATACAATGTCCCCCAATTCCTGGGCCCGGGTAATAAGGTGTAAACCCAAATGGCTTTGTGGCAGCTGCTTGGAGCGCTTCTGAAAAGTCAATGTTCAATTGCTCACATAAACTATTTGTTTCATTCACTAAAGAAATATTTACGAGGCGCTGGATGTTCTCAAATAGCTTACACATTTCAGCTACTTTTGGTGACGATACAGGTACAATTTCCTGAAATACTTCTTTGTAAAATTCGTTAATTTTTTGTAAGCAAGCACCAGTATGCCCGCTAACGACTTTTGGAATTTTGTCAATGCTGTACGTATCATTTGCTGGATCCACTCGTTCAGGCGAATATCCTAAATAAAAATCAGCGCCGGCAATAAGACCGGACTGTTCTAAGATCGGCAAGATGACTTCTTCTAATGTTCCTGGATATGTTGAGCTTTCATAAATGATTGTTTGTCCTTTACTTATTTCACTCTTTAAAAATTCCGAAGCATGAATAAGCGCTTGTAAGTCTGGTTCATGTTCTTTTGTAATCGGTGTAGGAACCGTTACAACTACATAATCGCACTGTTTAAAAGCAGAAGCACCGCTATAAAGCTCAAACGGCAGCAACTTGCTTTCGTTTTGAATGACTTCATCCGAAACATCAGAAATATAACTTTTTCCCTTTTTAAGCAAATCAATTTTATGAAGGTCGATGTCTAGCCCTACAACCTCAAACCCCTTTTTAGCAAACAAAAGTGCAAGTGGCAAGCCGACATAGTCTAGTCCGAGAACCGCTACTTTTTTAGCTGTCATCCTCTATCACCTCTTGCAATAAATCATGTCTTCTTCTATCAGGTAAAAAGTCACCTCGATCTGATGTTTGATGAATCAAATAAGCGATTGCTTCAACATAATCCCCTAAAATACGCTCAGTAGATACAGCTAGCCCTTTTACTTTCATATGTTCTTTACGAATCCGATTTGTACGCGCGACATCAACAAAGTGAACAGCTCCTACAGTAAAACCCTCCATCATACTTTTCAGTTGAAAAAGCGGCGGAACAATCAATGATTCATAACCAACCGTCTCCATGACCTCTCGTCTGATTGCATGAGGAATAGCAGTTGTTGTATTAATCGTTAAATATGGGCGCTTGCAAACAATATTCAAAAAATATTTTGCTGCACTTACAGAATGAAGCGGATGGACTTCGTCTAATAAACAATCTAAATCATTTAAAGCGACATCGATGCCGTTTGTTGCTGCTTCTAAAAATGGGCGTAAATCTTTAGCTGAAATGACAATGTCACCATCTAGAAATAAGCAGACATCACCTGAACTGTACATCGCTCCAATCGCCCGGGGCACGTTGTGGCCGAGCCGCTGCTTAAAGACAAGAACAATTGCACCAGCTTCTCGTGCACGGCTAATGGTTACTTCGTCTGAGCCGTTCGCAACAACGATGATCTCTTCGACACCTGCTTTTTTCACTTGTTCAATGACTAAATGAATGGTTTCTTTTTCTTCATTTACTGGAATAACCGCACTAGATTTTACATGGCTCTTTTTTACGACGCGAGGACTGTAATCATAGACAACTTTTCGGTCACGGCCTCCATCTGTTAAACCTCCTCTTATTCCTCTTTCTTCTATTAAATACGAAAATGCTTTCAAATGATCACCAATAATAGAGTTTGTTGAAATAGGATAAGGAGAATTAGTGGGAATTGTTTTATGTGTAGCTCTAATCTTATTTGTATAAATAACATCTAAGGAGCAAGGGGATACAATTGACATTCCTTTTACAATTGCGATTGCCTGTGTTAAGGGGGGATGAGCTAAATTTTCAAAACCAATTTCTTTTGCAGCTGATCTTTTTATTGCATGGGGAATAGCAGTTAGTTAATGTCCCGTTGTTTAGTTTTGTGTACATTAAATTTACTACCTCCAAAAATAGAGGTAGCTTAAAAAGAAAGAATATAAAAAATGAAAAGATGTTTTTTTATGTCATATATTCAAGATAAAGTTGTAATCATTACTGGTGCTTCTAGTGGGAGTGGAGAAGCTACTGCCAAAAAACTTGAGTTGGTACTGGCTGCTCGTCGTGAAGATCGTTTAAAGAAACTACATCAAGAAATTAAAAATAATGGTGGGCGAGCTATTTATAAAGTGACAGATGTTACCTCACATGAACAAATGGAAGAATTAGCTGCGTTTGCTCTTAAAGAGTATGGAAAGATTGATGTAATGGTCAACAATGCAGGGTTAATGCCACTTTCACCTTTATATGAGAAAAAAAGCAAAGAATGGGATACGATGGTTGATGTTAACATTAAAGGTGTACTTTTACGAACAGATTGAATAGATCGAATTAATATTTTAATACATTAGGTTCTGGTACAAAAAAATCGGGTCTGGTGCAAAAACTATTTGATAAAGACATAGAACCTAAATGGCCTACTCAATTATAGATTATGATGCAATTCCAAACAATGTATGTATGAATTTGACTTCATTTTGGACAGACTTCGCCAAAGGATGAAATCTAACCAAAATGAGGTTGAAGTCATTCATAAGTTATTTGGATTAGCGGCTTAATTTCCAAGTTGACAGGATATTTCTATTAAACTATTTTTGCACCAGAACCGTGCAGTAGACTTATATAATTGAACTCACTACACCTTGATATTATCTTATATTAATTTTTGGTTTCGTTGATAAACTACTAATCCCATTACGAAAATAGCTAGTAAAGAACAAATCAAAAACATGGTTGAAAATGAAACAAATTGAACGATGAATCCCATAGCAAGACCCCCTAGAGAAAAGCCCAGATCATATGAAGCAAGAAAAACACCCAGTAAAATATGTTTTGACTCTTCTGGCACTGCAAATGAAATATAAGTTGTGATTGTTGGATATAGCATAGCTGATGCCAGTCCATTAAACACAGCTGCAACATATATATATGGTCCTATTATAGAAGCACACGCAAGGACTGTAGTTCCTACAACAGAAGAAAGTAAAACAAGAGAGATAAATTTAGAATGCCATTTTCCGTCTGATGGAATATGTTTTCGAAAAATAAAGCGACTAGCCACAACTACAATAGCTTGAAAGAATAAATATAATGCTGCATTCCCTACATTTTCATTAATCATATATAACGGTAAAAAGGTTGAAATGGCTCCGAATATACATGCACCTACTAACATCGTGATAGAAGCAATAACCAGTCCTTTATGATATCTTGCCTTCTTTAATGCTTTTATTATGTCCTGTAACGTAAATGATATGTTTGACTGTTTTGTTTTTGGTAAAGGGGAACGAATAAAAAATAATAGCGGTAAAACAGCTAAAACTATAATAAATATTTGTAAATATATCTTATCTGCTTGGGACCAAAGCAATAAAGCCAAAGCTGGGCCATATAAGCTTGGAATGACAGATGAGATAGAATACATAGACATACCTTGCCCACGATCTTCATTTCGAAGTGTTTGAGAAATTCCTATTTGAATAGCCATTGAGAAGAAAGCTGTTACTACACCTTGTAGTACACGTACGACATATAAACTGTCGATATCAAAAACAATGTAAATGAACAGAGTGACTGCATGACCTAATAAAAGCCATTTCATAATGGTAAATACACTATACTTAGCAACCAACTGTCCAGCCCATGGCCTTAGAATCATACAGGTGAGCATATATATCCCCATGATGATTCCTATTTCTCCTTCTAACATACCGCTTTGGGAAGCCTGCAAGGGAAATATAATGGTTAAAACAGAAATAGCTGTAAAAAAAAGCATGGAAAGTATATATACACGAATCATCTGAAATGATAAAGGTACATATTTCATCTGTATTTCCTCCCTTTCAACCAAACTAAAAAAACATTTTATTCGTTTAAACATGCAAAAACGAGTAAAACCGGAAAGTATTAACCTACTCTCCGGTTTCCTCTACTCAATAAATCTTTTAAAGTTTTACTTACTAGTTATAATTTCTTCAAGTTCATCTAGCATTTTGTTAGCTGCGATTACACCTCCAGCTGTATTCCAAACGGCATCACTGACCTCATATGCATTTTCACTTTTTACTGCGCCAAGATTTTTCCAAAGAGGTTCACTTGTCCACTCCTTAGCTGTATCCATTGCTTTTTGATCACCATCTGGTGCATAAGTAAAGTAGAATAAAAGATCTCCATCCATTTTCGGAATCACTTCTTTTCCAACTTTTATAGCAAAATTACCAAGTTTATTATCTGGTTTAAATAATTCTTTTTGCTCTTCAGCACGCTTAAATCCTAACTGATCGAAAATCACTCCAGAAAACGAATCAGTATAGTAAATGTAGGATGTTCCTGCTAAAAATCGTACGACAGAGACTTCTTGATTTACTTTATCACCTAGTTTTTCTTTTACACTCGCAACGTGATCATCGAATTGTTGTAATACTTCATTACCTTTATCCTCTTTATTAATTGCTTTTGCATATAGACTAAAGTTTTCCTTCCAATCCCCTTTTAAACCTTCAGAAAACACAGTTGGCGCAATCACCTTTAATTTATCGTAAACAGCTTCTTGGCGCACCTTGTTTCCAATAATTAAATCTGGCTTTAAACTGGCAATTTTTTCGAGGTTAACTTCAAGCTCAGTCCCTACAATTTCAACGTCAACCATGTCACCTTTAATATGGTCATACCAAGGATCACCGAGCCAAGATTTTACAGCACCTACAGGCTTTACCCCCATAGCTAAAAGTGCCTCGGTACCTTCATTCGTTAAAACGACAACACGCTCAGGAGTTTTTGGAATCTTTGTTTCGCCCATAGCATGTTTAACTGTATAAGCTTGGTCTTCTTTTGGCTTTGACTCTGTTTCCTCTTTTGAAGTTTCATTGCTGCTGCAAGAAGCCATGATAATCAAAAGAAGAGCCGATAACAGAGCAAACATCGCTTTTGAATATGTACGCATGATAAATCCCCCAATATATATGATAATGATATTCATTCTTAATTATCATGCTACACATATTAATAAATTGTCAAATAATATTTTGAGCATACCTTAAGAATTCGTCAAAGCATTTTTATTCCCTAGAATAGTTAGTTCAACTGAAAATGATAGTAAGATAATAAAACTCACATGTATACAAACAAGAGGTTGGGTATCTAAGAAGGATACCTAACCTCTTTCATTACCGATAAAGAAGCATTATGTAAAATAGTCCGAAAAAAATATGTTATTCTTATTCCGTAATCGGGCATGATAATGGAATAACATTTAGATTTAAACAACTTTATTGTTCTATTTTTAAGTACAGTGAAGTATCTTACATCAAAAAATTAAACAACTATATTTTAACCCCGTCCTAAATTTAGAACGGGGTTATGCGTGTTTGAGGTTTTAAAATTAAATAACTTTATTATCACTTTACATATGCTAGCGACTAATTTATTTAAGGTTATTAAACTTATATTTTCAACAAAAAAAAGAGCCAGGATTTATATCCTCACTCCGTTAAGTCTTCTCATATTGTCGATCTAAATTAGTTTCATAACCTAATTATCGTTTTATGCAATCGTCAGCCTGCATAAGCTAATCTAAATGACACGGGGAAAGAAAAATACCACCTGCTTAATTCACAGTTGCTTTTTTTGCTCCAATATAGCGCTCTTTCCAATAGCTTGAATTTTTATCACTAATGGTTACACCTTTAGAAGATGATGCATGAATAAACTTCCCGTCTCCTAAATAGATTCCAGCGTGTGATGGCCCCTCTTTATACGTTTTAAAATAAACAATATCGCCCGCAGATGGTTCCCTTACCCCTTCACCTGCATTGTACATTTGTTCAACCGTTCGTGGTAATGCTACATCTACACTTTCTTTAAACACATATTGCAAAAAACCGCTGCAATCAAAGCCATCTGGAGTTGTGCCTCCCCATTTATAAGGTGTTCCTATTAATGATTTTGCTTTCGAAATAACAGCATTCACATCATAATCAGCTTCACCTTTTACAGCACTCCCCGTCATTCCAAGTGCTTTATATGTATTAGGCCCTACGATTCCGTCTACTTGTAAATCATGTTCTTTCTGAAAGTCTTGAACAGCAACTTTTGTTTCATAGTTAAAATAGGTGGAAACTTGCCCATCCAAAAATTCTTTTTCTTTTAATACGACCTTCACTTGTTCAACACTTTTACTTTTCATTCCTTGTTTTAATACCTGATCATTCGGCGCAGCCTCTCCAATTAAAGGGATCGACACGAGCATTCCACCCATCACAAGTGCTGTTAACATTTTTTTCATTCGACATCCTCCGTTCCTTTTCGTTTTCTCTCACCTTCATTCCAGTCAGCAAGCCTATTTAAGTGAGTACCATCCAACCATAACATGTTAGAATAACAAATCGATTAATAGAAGATAACAATTGGATAACAGTAAATCAAAGTTTCATCATTTTTTTAAAAATTTCTCTCAATTTCTCCTGACTATTGACCGAAATATAAAGAGAAGGTTCCTTATTTAACGTAAGGATGAAGATGGATGTTAACCAATAAATGTAACAAGCAGTAATGATACATAACTTTATGAAACTACGGGTGATTTTTATGAAATGGTTTACAAAGAAAGAACATGTTGAAACAGCAGTGGCATTAGAAGAAGTATCAGTAAAATTAAACGTATCAAACGCCATGATTCAAAAACAAATACACATGATTCGCTTAACAACAGCTGATTTAGAAAGAATTGCAAGGCTAAAACCTGTTGTTGAAAGCGACATACAATCCATCGTGAACGAGTTTTATCGTGCGATCGGCGAACAGCCTCATCTCGTCGCTATCATCGAGAAAAGCAGCACCATCGATCGTCTTAAACAAACGCTGAAAAAGCATGTTTTAGAAATGTTCGATGGAATCGTTGATGACGAATTTGTTTATAAGCGTCAGCGAATTTCGAAAATGCATGTGAAAATTGGCCTTGATCCAAATTGGTATTTATGTGCTTTTCAAAATCTACTAACTTCCCTTATCTCTACATGTCATCGCACATTCGATTCACAAGAAGAATGTGTCGAAACGATTAAAAGCATTACAACGCTCATTAACTTAGAGCAGCAAATTGTTTTGCAAGCATACGAAGAGGAATTTGAGCAGCAGCGTCAACAGCTTCAAGCAGAAAAACGAGCAATTCAAACTGAAATCAGCCGCACCTCTGCTTTATTAGCATCTTTATCTGAAGAAACATCACAATTTGTATCACAAATTCGCACT
This sequence comes from Priestia megaterium, assembly GCA_008180335.1. Taxonomy (GTDB): domain Bacteria; phylum Bacillota; class Bacilli; order Bacillales; family Bacillaceae_H; genus Priestia; species Priestia megaterium_B. Next base: position 250,049 of record VTEF01000002.1, on the reverse strand, counting down.
CAGTCAAAAGACGTCGTATCGTTTGCAAATAAAAGTTCAGAATTAGCTGAACTGATTGAGACAGAATCTGTTGAAAGCCAAGCAAAATTAGAACATGAACAAAATATGCTAGATGGCATTCAAGAAAATACAGCGCTCATTCAAGAACGAATGAAAACACTAGAGCATACATCGCAGCAAATCAATCAAATTGTGTCAATTGTAACTTCCATTGCGGAACAAACCAATTTGCTTGCATTAAATGCATCCATCGAGTCAGCACGTGCAGGAGAACATGGTAAAGGATTTGCCGTTGTTGCCCAAGAAGTAAGAAAGCTTGCAGAAGAAACAAAAAAATCAATTTCTAACATCTCAACATTCATTCAAGATATTCAAAAGCAAATTGAGAGTGTTTCAAAATTAGGTAACCAAGTAGCGTTACTGACAAAAGATACAACAGAAAATATGACGAACATCACATCCTTTTTCACCAATGTATTAAGTGTGACAACAGAAAACAAGCAACAAACGATTCAAACAAAGCAAGAGCTTGAAAAAATTTCGGCTGTCATTAATCAACTGAATGACCGAATTCACCAAATTTCCAATTCATCTGATGAACTTCATACATTATCAGAAAAAATATAACAATAAAGCTAAGAATTAATCAGCTGTGGCTGCTCTCCTATTAAAGCAGAATAAATGAGCATAGACAAAAAGGTAAAGCTAATGGCTTTACCTTTTTGTCTGCCTATTGACCAAGTAATAATTAAAACGACAAATTTCTTTGTAGTCAAACATACAGCTCCTTCATTCTCCTAACATGATTACTCATCTTTCATTCTAGCTAACTACTTTTATTTACTTTTTCAAAATAATTTTTTATCTTTCACTTATTACGGAGGTTTTGTTTTACTATAGTATTTTGATTAACTAATATTTCATTAGTAATTAGGCATTTTTATCAGTCACTTGACCTAAAGCTTGCATAAGATATAGGGACTTTTCGTTAAAGGAGGTTGCACATATGGGCGCAACAGGTGGATTTAGCTTTTCTTTTATCGTTGTTTTATTTATTTTATTAATCATCGTAGGTTGTTCTTGCTTCTCTTACTAATTTCAAGCAAAAGTCTTAAGAGCAATTTATTTTGCTCTTACGATTTTTCATTATGAAAAAAAACCATGCTTACGCATGGTTACATACCGACCGAATAAGATAATTTTTGGGGGGATAGTCACTTATCGGTTATAAGGGGCTTTGTTATGATCTGAACAGAAGTAGTATTTACCTCCTGCTTTACTATATGCTGTATAATGAAATCCGCATCGGACAAACGTGGATATCTTGTATTTTTCAACAAATACCCTAAAAAATGTAAAAGCACTCACCCTGGAAGACAAGATTCGCATGATGAGTACTTATGAATGAATTAGTTGAAGCAAGAGCAGCCGACAATAACAAGTAAGACGAACAATACTACAATTAAAGAAAAGCTTAAATTTGATCTCGACATATATTTTCCCCCTTTCTGCTTCTCTTATGATTATCATATGAAAATGTTTAGCTTCTGCATGGGACAAGTGTTGACGGCTATAGCGGATTTTTCTTTTGCAAGAAGATGTAAGAAAAATTGACGTATTTTCAAAAAAATTCTACAAAGTTCGTCAAAAAGTGAATCAAATTACACGTTTCATACGTCATATATATAACAGCGAATGTTAACAGAGAAGACCCCAACGCAGATAGAAGTTTCACTTTATCCCACTCTTAACGGGCAGTAACTCATTTACAAACATCGATTTTTACATCTAATCCAACTGCCCGTAAAGGTCCGATTGGTTCAACTAACTATCTGCAAGAACAAAAAACAACGCAGATAGAAGTTTCACTTTATCCCACTCTTAACGGGCAGTAACTCATTCACAAACATCGATTTTTATATCTAATCCAACTGCCCGTAAAGGTCCGATTGGTTCAACTAACTATCTGCAAGAACAAAAAACAACGCAGATAGAAGTTTCACTTTATCCCACTCTTAACGGGCAGTAACTCATTTACAAACATCGATTTTTACATCTAATCCAACTGCCCGTAAAGRTCCGATTGGTTCAACTAACTATCTGCAAGAACAAAAAAACTGATTTGTAAAGGAGGTAGTTTCATGCACAATCAGTCAAAATTACCGAGCATACTGATGTTCACTTTTTTTCTGCTAATTGCGGCCATACTAGGAATTACTGCCATTTCATAACTGACAACGAAACCGCACCTGTTATATAGACATGAAAAAACGCCCTTATAAGGGCGTTTTTTCAACCGATTAATATATCTTCATTTGGATAGCGAATCGCTTCACGCTTTGGTTTTGCTAACGAGAACATGAGCGTCAACGGTCCTAATTTTCCTAAAAACATAATAAAAATAATGATGATACGTCCGAAGTAAGAAAGCTCAGGCGTTGCTCCCATCGATAATCCGACTGTGCCAAATGCTGAAACGACTTCAAACATAATTTGAATAAACGGAATCCGCTCCGATTCAAAAATGTTTAAAACAAACGTAGCAAAAAAGACAAACATGACCGAAATCATCGAAATAGCTAATGCTTTAAAAACATAGATTGGATTGAGCCTGCGTTGAAATAGGACACTATCTTCTCTTCCGCGTAAAAAAGAGAGTACCGCGAAAATAATAACGACAAATGTTGTCAGTTTAATGCCTCCGCCTGTTGAAGCACTTCCTGCTCCAACAAACATTAATAAAATCATCAGAAAGATAGTCGACTCATCTAGACTTGCAATATCAACTGAATTAAAACCAGCTGTTCTGGTCGTGACCGCTTGAAAATAAGACGCCCACAATTTATCTCCTAATGACAGCGCTCCTAATGTTTTGGCATTCCCGTACTCCAAAAAGAAAATAAGCAGCATTGCCAAAATATTAATCACAAATGTGCTGACAATCATAATTTTAGAGTGAAGACTCAGCTTTTTATAAGATTTCTTTACCCACATATCAGCCAGCACTGTAAAGCCAAGTCCGCCAATAATAAACAACAGGGAAATGGTAATATTAATAATCGGGTCTCCTACGTATTGCATTAAGCTATCTGATAATAAACCAAAGCCTGCGTTATTAAATGCTGATATGGCATGGAACAGGCTGAAAAACAACCCTTTCGACCACCCGAATTCAGGAACCCAGCGAATAGCTAAGAAAATAAGCGCAATAAATTCAATTGCAAACGAAAACATAAATAACCGTTTAACAAGCAGTACTACACCGCCAATATTAGTCTGATTTAACGCTTGCTGTACAACCATACGCTCTTTAAAACCAATTTTCTTACCTAGCATGATAAAAATCAGAACAGCAAATGACATAATACCAAGCCCGCCGACTTGAATAAGCAGCATAATAATAACTTGACCAATAACTGTAAATCGCGTTCCTGTATCAACCACTGCTAATCCCGTTACGGTCATCGCAGACGTGGAAGTAAACAACGCATCAATCCATGTAATTGGCTCCGTTGTTGAAAACGGAAGCATTAAAAGTAATGCCCCGATAATAATACCTCCGCCAAAAATGGAGCTTAACAATTGAGGCGGAGTAAGTTTTATATTTCTTGACAGGCTCATGGTTAAACTCCCTCTTCTTCAAAACGGTTAATATCACGGTTATGGCCGATCACAATCAGCATATCTCCTTCATGAATAATCTCATGTGCTGTTGGAGAAATCACCATTTCCCCATCTCTCCGTTGAAATCCAATGATGTTGCAACCGTATTTTGAACGGATATTTAAATCAAATAATGTTTTATTGTTTAACTTTCTTGACGCCATAATTTCAACAATACTGTAGTCTTTTGATAACTCAATATAATCAATGATTTTCTCAGATACAACATGATGAGCAATTCGCTTAGCCATATCTCTCTCTGGATGGATTACCTTATCTGCACCAATCTTTTCAAGTACCTTCTGGTGATAAGTGTTTACTGCTTTGACCCAAACTTGTTTCACACCCATATCTTTTAAAAGCATTGTTACAAGGACGCTCGCTTCAATATCATCACCAAATGAGATGATGGCATGGTCAACATTTCGGATACCAAGGCCTTTTAGACTCGCCTCGTCAACTGCATTTGCCTGTACGACATATGTCGCTAAGTTGCCAAACTTATTCACTACTTCCTGATTTCGGTCGATTGCCAGTACATCTACATCTAAATTAGCAAACTCCTCTACAAGACTTCCGCCAAAACGTCCTAATCCTAATACTGCAAATTGCTTTTTCATTCTAACGATCCTTTCTCCAACTGCTCTTTCTGTTATTAGCTTATACTTTTCTTGTAAATTTACTTATATCTTTTCATTAAAAACACACAAAAAACACAGGAAGAATCCTGTGTTTTCTTAACACAATCAAATTGTCTTCCCCCTCAAAACGCTTGCGAAGTTAGCTGTCGGATTCGGGTTATGAGAGTAACCCTACCTTATACAAAAGGATTCACCCCGAGCACAATTAATGTGCAAAAATGGGTCCTCCGCTCCATAAAGGATTTAGCGATTTATTTATGATAAATTTCATTGCCTTTCTCTTATGAAGTGCTGGTCAAATAACGGATTCAGCCCCCTAGCGTTTGTCCAGAAGATTGCCTGTTTGCCAAGTATTTCTTCACTTCACGAGAGTTATATTACTCCTGTAAATTTTTTCTGTCAAGACAATTTTCCAATACACGATTCACTCAGTTTTCATTCGACAAAAATCGTATAAATCCAAGCTTACAATCATCTTATGAAAACCATCAAATAAGTTAATGACTGCTAATAGCTCCATCAGTTGTACATCCGTATATGTCTTTTTCATTTCCACAAAATCTTCATCTGTTAAGGTACGCGGTGCTTCTCTGTATGCTTTAATAAACGAAAATAATTGCACATCTTTTGATGATAGAGTTGATTTTTTCTCAAGAATCATTTGATTTACTTCACCACCACTTACATAAGACATGCTCAGGCATGTTTCACATCCGTTTACACTCGCTAAATAGACTCGGATTTTCTCCTTTGTTATCTGATCCAATTGTTGACTATTCCATAGTGTCTCATATAACTCATCATATAATTTTTTCACATGTGGAATATAAGATAACGCTTTTTCAAAATTTGTTCCCTGTTCGTCTCCTAATAAAACTCGTGCCATCATTGACCACCTTCCTTTTTCTCTATTATATAAAGTGAAAAACTAAGAGAACATTACACTCAAAATCTTTTATTTGATATAATGTTTAAAATGATACATATATAAGAAAGAAGGTTTTCAATTGAAAATAGATGAAATTGATTTGCTTATTTTACAGCATTTATATCAAGACAGCCGCTTGTCGATGCGTGAACTCGCAAAAAAAGTGAATTTGTCGCCACCATCTGTTACAGAACGCGTCCGTCAGCTTGAGAGCTTCGGTGTGATTGAAACGTATACAATCGGAATTAATTACGAAAAGCTCGGCTTGCCGATTGCTTGTTTTATTGAGATAACGATGAAAAATGGTGAATACGACCGGTTTAAGCGGTTCATTTCTTCGTATCCATATGCGATTTTTTGTGAGCGAATTGCAGGTGAAGCGTGTTTTATTACGAAACTGCAGCTTCCTCATTTAAAAGAGCTCGAGCAATTCATTAATGATATTACGCCATTTGCAAAAACGATCTCCCACATCGCTTTATCGCAAGTAAAGATGAACACAGAGCTGTTTCAAAATTTACAGCCACGTTAATGCGATCGCTTCATACTGATGATAAAAAAAGACAGCAATTAATTGCTGTCTTTCAACACAATAACACCTTCAGTAATATCACCATTCTCCCCCGATCCATCTACAACAAAATTCGCCCTTGCCATTGGTGCCTGTGCTTTCATATATAATTCTTCAGCCGGCATCCAGACATCTACCCACATGCTTCTCATTTCTTCTCCATCCCGCTCGATTCCGCGCCGTAAACGGACATCATAAGGAGTATCAACAAAAATAAGAACGTCATAGAATGATGTTAGTTCATCTCTTGTCGCAGAAATGCCTTCAATCACAATCGTTCCTTTCGGCTGGATTTCATGCCACTCTTTTAACGAATCAGAAGGCCAGTCATAACGCTGATAATGAGCTGTTTGCTTATTCGCCAATGGCATGCACACTTGATCACGCAACCGTCGCCAATCAAACATCCCTCCAATTTCTTTCCGATGTTTTTCCTGCTCAGATGAGGGGTGATAAAAGTCATCAATATGCACAAATACGCCATCTGACACGTTTGCTATTTCTTTAGCAAGCGTGCTTTTTCCTGAACCGCCACAACCATCAATGCCAATTAAAAAGACGTCACTCTTTTTATATAGCAGCAGTTTCTGATAAAAACCATTTAATGTTAAAACCAATAGCCTCGCTCCTTGTTCATGTATGTACTTGTTACCTTATTTTTTATTCGCCGGCACAGTTAAATTCCCTCTTTAACAAAAAATGACACAACGATTGTCGTGTCATTTTTTATTTCAATATCGATTATTTTAACTCTTTCGGAACGTGTACTGGAGTTAACCCTTTTTCAATTTGCTGACGATGCGGTTCATGCCACTCTGGCAGCTTTAGCTCTTCTCCAAGTTTGTCCTTTGGTTCATCAATTAAGAAGCCCGGTGAGTCTGTGGCAATTTCAAATAAAATATGACCATGTTCTCTAAAATAAATGGCATTAAAATAATTTCGATCCTTTACAGGCGTGACTTCATAGCCATTTGTCTCAACATGGTGTTTCCAATCAAGCTGATTGCGGTCATTTTCAGCACGCCATGCGATATGATGGACGGTTCCAGCTCCCATTAATCCACGGACAGCTACATCTGTTTTAATATCAATTACATTGCCGATTTCACCTGATGCTTTAAAGCGGAGAAATCCTTCTTTTTCACCAACTTTTTCCATTCCTAATAGATGCTGCATTAAATGAGCTGTTTGTGCTGGGTCAGCTGAATATAACGTTGCACCGCCGAATCCTTTAATCGCTTCATTCTCACTAATATTTTCAAACGTCCACTTGCTTTTTTCACCTTGGTCGCGAGCAACAAGCTCTAACTGAAGGCCATGTTTATCTTCAAATTGCAGAGATAATTCTCCAAAACGCTTTACTTTCTTAAATGCTACATTCTTATCATGCAGTCGCTGTTCCCAAAAAGGCAAAGCGCTTTTAGGAACAACAAATGAAGTAACCCCGACTTGTCCAGTTCCGATGCGCCCGCTCCGCGCTTGATTCCATGGAAAGAATGTCATAATTGTTCCCGGTGTTCCTGTTTCATCCCCAAAATATAAATGGTACGCTCCTGGATCATCAAAATTAACTGTTTTTTTAATCATCCGCAATCCAAGAACACCTGTATAAAAATCGATATTTTCCTGTGGATGTCCCACAATGGCTGATATATGATGGATGCCTGCTGTTTTCATCATCTTACACCTCTCTATTTCAGAATATCTTTAACTCGAGATATTAAACTGAATAAATATCTTTAATTCGAGATAATCATATCAAATGCAAAGCACAAAGTCAACGTAAAAACTGATAGCTGACTTAAAAATCGACAGATGTGCATATACAATAGAAGCAAAAAAATACCCCCAACAATTGTTGAAGGTGATGAGAATTTTCCGAATAATGAAAGTATTACAACTCCATTTTATCAGATTATACATTTTCTGTCTATTATTAAATTTCTATCTGCAAAGCGTCACCATCAGGAGGATAAAGAGCTTCCCCCGCTGATGGAGGTTTTACTTTCTCATTAATAAACAGGGGGCACTAATGAAAAAGTATCGGCAATACATGAGCAGCATCCTACCGCTGCTCATGTTAATCTATATAAAAGATGAACTACGAGACATCGATTTTTTTGACTTGTGTCTGTAATTCATCCTGAATATAATGACTCATTTTCATTTTGATCATTTTAGCTGCTATCTTGTCTTTGACACTTTCAAATGATTTAGCGTCTTTATCTTTTAATGTGATGATATAATATCTGTTTTCTGCTTTAATTGGTCCAATAATCGTTCCCATTTGCTGATTTGTTAAAGAATCTTCGACTTCATCGGGCAAGCTGGTCAATGGTGCGTTTTGAACAAATTGATTTTCTTGTTCAAATTTGATAAATGGACTGTATTGTTTTTTTACTTCTTGTAGTGACTTTCCCTGCTGCAGCGACTTCACCATCGACTCAACATCCTCTAGCTCTTTTTCGCTTGCAGAAACAACAAGCTGTTGAAAAGATACGTTCGTATATTCATTCTTGTTCTTTTGGTAGTAGTCAAGCAGTTCTTTTGTTGTTAATTGTTCGCTAAAATACTGTTCAGTTAGAAAATAACGTTTAATATGTTTCTTCACTGCTTCTTCATCAATTTGAAGTGTTTGATATGCTCGTTTTCTAGTTGATTGATTATATGCTTGTTCAACTTGCTTCCACAGAGCATTTGTTTGATCTTCCACCCACTTTGTCGAACTCATTTTATCTGCACAGCTTCGTTCCATAATAAAACGATACAATGAATCTTTTCTGTACCTTTTGTCATTAACCGGAGCATCAGGATTTAAAAATCCCTGTACGGCTAAAAATTCACTGAACTCTGCTCCTGTTATCTGTTCTTTCCCGTACACCGCGATGATTTTATTGCTTTGTAAATTTTGTTCATTTAACGATGGAAATGTCGTCACCGGCTGCTCTTTTACACATCCAGTTACAAACATAAAGGCTGTTATAACTCCTAACAGCTTTATTCCAGCGTGAATCATCCATTGTTCCCTTGCGCTAAAAGTGTTAATTTCACACTCATTTTTTTACCGTTTCGATAAACATCCATCGTAATTTTGTCTCCTACTTCACGCTTTGTATATAAGTACTTGCGTAAATCACTTGATGTTTGCACTTCTTTTCCATCCACACCAGTAATCACATCTTTCGATTGCAATCCCGCATCTGCTGCTGCAGAGAACGGCTCAACTGTGGTAACGACAATACCATCTGTCGTATCATCTGTTAATCCCAATTCATTTTTCACATAAGAAGGTAATTCAGCGACATCTTGTAAACCGATTCCCATATAAGGACGGTTTACTTTTCCATCCGTCATTAACTTTTCAATAATAGGCTGAACATCTGCAGTTGGAATGGCAAAACCAATTCCTTCTACGCCATCTTCTGAAATTTTCAAGCTATTTATGCCAATAACTTGACCGGCAGCGTTAATCAATGCCCCGCCGCTATTACCTGGATTAATGGCAGCGTCAGTTTGAATGACATCTAAATTCCATTCACCTGCTGATGTTGTAATCGGCACAGTACGTTCTGTCCCGCTAATAATCCCCTGTGTAACTGTTCGTGAAAACTGTTCACCAAGCGGATTTCCAATCGCAAGTACAGGCTCTCCTGCTACAAGTGTTTTAGAGTCGCCAAATTCTGCTACTGCTTCAACATTCTTACCCGCCATTTCAAGGACAGCTAAATCTGTTAATGGATCGGCTCCGACAATTTTTGCCGCTTCTTTCTTACCGTTTGAAAGTGTTACTTCAACTTGACTAGCTCCTTCAATCACGTGGTTGTTCGTCACGATATACGCTTTATTGTTTTCTTTTTTAAAAATAACTCCAGAACCTGTTCCTGATTCTGCGCTTTGTGTATCTCCTGAAAATGGATTTGTTCGCTGCTGAATATTATTAACACCCACTACAGCCGGTGATACTTTATCAACGACTGATACTAAGTCTCCTTGACTAACATTTGTACTCACCGTCGTCGCAGCAGGCGCATCGGAGGTTGAAGTTGTTTGTTCACTTCCTGTATTTGTTTGCGGAGCATCAATTAACCCTAATTGAGGTGCACCATACAGAACAATTCCTCCACCTAGAATCGCTCCAGTTACCGAGGATGCTAAAAAAGGAAGAAAGCGTTTCTTCGCACGAGGCTTTTCTTCTCGTTTTTGCTCTGTTCGATATTGTGAATAATGCTCAGGCGGCTCTTCATATCGATGGCTCTGTGTTTGTTCATTTCGTTCGGACATTTCATCATTGTGATGTCCATTATATTTCTCTTGCTCTTTTTCATAATCACGCGGCTCCATATATAAGCACTCCTTTAAATGTAAATGTTTTTCCTTATTTACACTATAAAACAAAAGTTTGGGATAAGTATCAAAAGAATGTGTGAAATTGTGAAAAATTTCTTTCTTTGGGTAAACACGTAGTATAATAACCGGTGAATAGGTAGAAGGAAGTGTATAAAAATTGAGTTTTACAATTTATTTAGTAGAAGATGAACAAAACTTAAATGAAGTCTTGAGTCTTTATTTACAAAAAGAAGGTTGGGCTGTTACGTCTTTTTTAAACGGCGCAGATGCAAAAGCAAACATTACGAATCCACCGCATCTGTGGGTTTTAGACATTATGCTCCCGGACATTGATGGCTACCAGCTTATTCGTGAAATCAAATCGGCGACACCAGATGTACCAGTGATTTTCATTTCAGCTCGCGACGCAGATATCGACCGTGTACTAGGGCTTGAAATGGGGAGTGATGACTACTTATCTAAACCCTTTTTACCGCGTGAACTCGTCATTCGTGTTCAAAAATTACTTAACCTCGTTTACGGGAACAAACCAAAACAAGAGAACAGCATTGATATTAATCCTTATACAATTGATCTTCAGACACGCACGGTTCAGGAAAACGGCGCACCCATTGATTTAACATCAAAAGAATTCGATTTTCTTGTCACGCTTTCTCAAGATCTTGGTCAAGCCTTTTCACGCGAGCAGCTTTTAAATTCGATTTGGGGTAAAGATTACTTTGGCACAGACCGTGTTGTGGATGATCTTGTTCGCCGCGTTCGCAAAAAGCTTCCCCAAGCTCGAATTGAAACCATTTATGGGTACGGGTATCGGATGATGAAATCATGAAAAATAAGTCACTCGCTTTTCAAATTTGGCTAGTTATATCAGGAATCTTGCTTGTCATTTCCTTGCTGCTTGTCATTTTATTTCCAACCACGCTTCGCCAGTTTTTTACGGATGAAATCTATACAACGATTGAAAATGAACAGCATATTTTAAAAAAATACGGGCTTCCAAGCCGGTCAGGAGAATACTATTTTAGCAATGAAGACGGAGAACCTTCTCTTCGCAATCGAACTGTCGATCATATTCTGCTTCCTGAAAATGTGGATGTCTCATTTTTTTCATCCCGTGTTTTGCCCCAAGAATTTTTACAGCATGCCCAAGAACTAGCAGCTGAACAAAAAGACACAGTCGAACGCTATGAAAATGATTTGGGAAATCGAACGTTATTTTATGTTATTCGCAAAGTAACGATAAATGGACAGCCCGCTTTTTTACTTTCCTTTTCATGGGACACTTACCGTAACGCACTTACGTATACATTATTCAAACAGCTGTTAGTTGTTATGTCTATCGTCTTTTTGCTAAGCTGGATTCCATCTATTTGGCTGGCCAAATATTTAAGTCGCCCGCTTGTTTTGCTTGAAAAACATGTTAAAAAAATTGCCGAGCAAGACTGGCATGAGCCTGTCACAGTCGACCGGGCTGACGAAATTGGCAAACTTGGTTCATCCATTGAACAAATGCGCAAACGGCTTGTTCGTAAAGATGAAGCCCAGCAAACACTTTTGCAAAATATCTCACATGATTTAAAAACGCCGGTGATGGTTATTCAAAGCTATGCACAATCGATTCAAGACGGAATTTATCCAAAAGGCGATTTATCAAACACGGTGCAAGTAATTGAAGATGAAGCCAAAAGCTTGGAAAAGAAAATTCGTGATTTGCTTTATTTAACAAAGCTGGACTATTTATCAACGCACACCTTAACGCAAAGTGAATTTGCATTCACTGCTCTCGTTCATGAAGTAGTGGAGCGATTGCGCTGGAGCAGACCTGATATTAAATGGAATGTAAGCGATACGGAAATCACGCTGTACGGAGACCGTGAACAGTGGAATAAAGTACTTGAAAATGTATTAGACAATCAACTGCGCTATGCACAATCTAACATTTCGGTTTCTCTGCAGAAATTCACCAAAAATGAACAGCCCTTTGTTCAATGTCAAATAAGCAATGATGGACCCCCGATTGATGAAGATATCATTCAATTGCTCTTTGAACCGTTTAAAAAAGGTGAAAATGGTGAATTTGGTATTGGCCTAAGTATCGTAAAACGAATCTTGACGATGCATCATGCCACCATATCTGTTCAAAACACAAATAACGGTGTAACATTTGCGATTAACATTCCTTTAAAACCTTAAAACAAAAAAGCCACGAGTACTCATGGCTTTTTTGTTTATTTGCGTTGTATTTTAATTCATAATCGCTTTTAATGCTTCTGTATCCAAAGAAGGTGTTGAATTATATTGGCTCAGAACCTTCGTTGTTGGATAGTAGAAATCTAAAATATTGAGATACGTTTTTCCTAGATCAGCCATCTTTTTCGCACCATACTGGCTCATTCCAACACCATGCCCATTGCCAAGACCTGAAATCGTAATCCGGCCGTCTTTCACTGTTTGGTTTGTTACTAAATAACTAAGCATATACGTACTTCCGAGGATCGGACGGATATCAGATGATTTCACATCTGTTTTTGTTAAGTACTTTGTGTTTTCAAGCCATGTCAATTGTTGCTCAATTGATTGACTAACGACACTGCTGCTTCCTAAAATCGTAAACTCTTTATAGTTTTTCTTCACATCATTTAATGGATTAGGAAGATCAGACAGGTCTGTTAATAGAATAGGTGCATTATTTTTTGCTGCTAAAACCGAACCGGATAATGCATCTGGGAAATTCGTTCCTGCTGCTACATACGCTTTGTCTGTCCCCATCTTAAGCTGTTTAACGACTTCTGTATTTGTCTCATACCTCGCTGGCCCTGCATAGCGCTTAGGATTCGGCAATTGGCTAAATACTTGCTCATTTACCACTACTGGACTGCCAATAACAATTGCTTCTGTTTTATTAGCAACAATATCAGCTGTAGGTTTCGGAAGACTATCAGCTCTTGTTAACAAAATCGGGATTTCATTTTTAGCTGCATATGGTGCCACTGATAAAGCATCTGGAAAGTTTAAGCCATTCGTAATAACGACTTTCGTCGAATTCGAGTTTAGGCGCTGCGCAATTTTAGCAGCCGTCTCAAAACGATCCTTTCCGCCGATACGTTCAATTTGTGTAATACCGATTGACTTTAACTCATTTTCAATTCCCTTTGATACAACGATCGGTGCTCCTAAGATAATCGCTTTCGTTGCTTTTAATCTCTTAATCTCTTCTTTAACAACCGGTTTTAATTTGTCCGCTGGCGTTAATAATAACGGTGCTCCTTGCTGTGCTGCTAATGGCGCGCCTGCTAACGCATCTGGGAAGTTTTCGCCATTGGCAATCACAACTGTATCAGCCGTATTCCACCCTTTTTTCGAGATGGCAACAGTCGTCTCATAACGAGTTGGGCCATCGAGGCGTTCTGTTTTGTTATGTATATCATCTTTCACGATAAATTCAGCGACAAAATTCCCTTTGCTTACACGTCCTCCTGAAGTCGTTTCGTAAAAAGAAAGTGCAGGAATTCCTGTAACTTTTATGTCTTTATCTTGATAGCCGTTCTTTTGCAGCCACGCTTTAATATTGCCCGTTACTTTCGCATCTTTTTCTGTTGTTGCATTCCACCATACATCGACGTTTGCAGGATCTTTTCCTGACAAATCAATTTGCTCCGTCGCAAACGAAATATCCCATTTCGTTTTAATATCATACGGGTCATCTTTCACTTGATAATACGGGACATTTGCTCCGCCCGGCCATGCATTCACATTTGACTCAATTTTACCGCCATTACTTGATGAATACACTGCATTTAACAATTTGCCGTTATAGGTTAGGGCCTTGCCATACGTCTGCTCTACTGCTGCATTTGAATTTGTATGCGGCGTGTTTCCGCCGTAGACTTGGTATTGCGTTGTGTCATTCACCACTTTACCAGCATAACTCATTGCATAAGCCCGTGCTGCTACCGCTTGCGCTTTTAAAGCTTCAACAGGCCAGCTTGCATACATTTCATTTGGAACAACACCCTTTAAATACGTTTCAAGCAAGATATAGTTTGTCGGTCGAACATAACGAGTTCCTTCTACTTCAAACTTAAAAGCACCAAAGTAAGAACGGCCGTTGATCCACGTTTCATCCGTTTGGCTCGTATATAATTTAAAAGAATCATAGCTATTTAACTTAGTAGAACCTTCATAAACAGATAGTTTTCCTTGTTCTACTTTTAAATGATACGTTTGGTTTCCTTTAAATGTCACTTGATCATCTGACGTATCTGCATCTACAGCTGTTTTCACTGTGATTTCAGTTTGGTTTTTCAAATAATTAACAAGCTTTACTTTCATCACTGGTTCAGTTGGTTCAGTGGCTGCTTGTGCATAATTTAGTGAAAGCCCGGAAACAACAAGTGATACAAGCAATAAAATTGAAACTATTTTTTTCATTTCACATCTCCTTATATAATTAGTAAGCTGGTATTAAAACTTACAAACACCTACTCTATATACTACTTTATCTATCGGAGAAAGACAAAAAAAATTAATGCTTTTTGTCGACTTTTATTACTTTTTTTGTCTTTTTTAAAATAAATAGGCTCTTAGAACTATGCAAATTCTAAGAGCCTAGCTTCATATTATAATAGCAGCTTTCGCTTCGTTTGTTAAAGCAGCGTAATCATCCTCTTTATTTTCCAATAGTAGTTACTTGGCTTGGCAATGAGTCAGCTTCATTTTTATACGCAATTTTAAAACCGAAAAGAGCCATTGTAATCGCAATTACAGGACCAATATAGTTTAAGATTGCGTACGGGCCATATTCAAATGGATGAACATTTAATGTCGCAAGAATAAACACACCGCATGTATTCCACGGCACAAAAACACTCGTTACCGTTCCTCCATCTTCAACAGCGCGCGATAAGTTTTTCGGATGCAAATTCTTTTCTTCATATGCTTCCTTGTACATCCGGCCAGGAAGCATAACAGATATGTACTGTTCAGCTGCAGCCACATTTGTAAAAAACGCCGATACAATTGTCGTAACAATTAAACTTTTTGCTGTTTTGGCTAATCGTAAAATTTGTTGTACAATCGCTCGAAGCATGCCCGTTTTTTCAAGAACACCCCCGAACATCATCGCCACAATTGTCAAGGAAATTGTATACATCATCGAATCAATGCCGCCTCGGTTAAACAGCTCCATCATCAGTTCATTTTCAGATAAAATTGTAAACCCGTCATGCAGTGCATTTACCGCATCACCAATTGATCCGCCTTGTACAAAAATGTGGCTCAAGCATCCTAGCAACACACCAACTGCCAAAGCAGGAAGTGCCGGGACCTTCTTCGCTACCAGAATAATAACAATTAATGGAACGAGCAATAACCAAGGCGAAATCACAAAACTGTTTTGCAGCTCATTCATGATGGTATCAATGTTTTCATTGTTAATTGAGCTGCCTTTATAAGACATGCCCATCACACCATAGACAACTAACGCGACAACAAGTGCAGGAATAGTTGTATAAAACATATGTTTAATATGATCAAATAAATCAGCACCGGCGATGCCTGAAGCCAAATTTGTCGTATCTGAAAGCGGTGACATTTTATCTCCGAAATAGCTGCCCGAAATAATAGCGCCTGCAACAATTGGAGCTGGTATCCCCATGCTTACACCAATTCCCATACCGGCTACGCCAATCGTTCCCATCGTTGACCATGAGCTTCCGATCGCAAGTGCTACGACGGCACATATCACTGTAATTGATACAAGAAATAATGAAGGTGAAATAATTTTTAAACCGTAGTATACCATGGTAGCGACAATGCCTCCACCAATCCAGGCACCAATAATCGTTCCAACAATAATAATAATGACAATCGCTGGCAACGCTAGCCGAATTCCTTCATAGATACCGCTTTCAATTTCTTTCCACGTAAAACCGGCTTTCCATGCAATGATGGCAGCTGTTGCTGTTCCTAAAATGAGCGGAACGTGCGGACTTCCCTCAAATTTTACAATCGTCATAATCATCGCTGCAATCATTACAATCATCGGAATGATTGCAAGCATAAATCTTATCTCTCTGCGTTCCCCTTTCATCTTGTGCTCCCCCTTTGTTTCTCTAAAACCATTTTTCTCTTTCTCACTAAAAAAAGCAATCTATCACAGTATGTACAGATGCTTTTATAGTATATCAAAAAATAGAGAATAATTTAAATTAACTAAAAAATATTTTTTCATTCAATTTAAATTCCTTTTCATCTACAATGATTACCAGATCAAAAATCGGGAATGTAAAAGAAAGAGCTTCTATTGTCTTTTTATTTTATCTTGCATTGTTTTACAATCTGTTTATTAGTATATAATTTAGATTGAACAATACATAACAACAACGAGAGAACATACATTAATGATATCAATCTTTAAGGAGTGCTTAATCATGACAGTTGAACAAATCCCTTGCAGCGTATCTAGAGTTGTTAAATCACAGCATATCTTTCCCAATGACTTGAATAATCACCACACTTTATTTGGCGGAAAGATTGTAGCTGATATGGATGTGATCGCTTCTTTATCTGCTACGAAACATTCACGTAAATCATGTGTAACAGCTTCCATTGATCACGTTGATTTTATTGAACCTGTGACCGAAAAAGATTTTATCTCCTATGAATCATTTGTTGTATTAACAGGAAAAAGTTCAATGATTATCTTCGTAAAAGTCATTGCTGAAAATTTACTGACTGGCGTAAAGCGAATTGCCGCTACTTCGTTTCTAACATTTGTTGCTTTAGAAAATGGAAAGCCTGCTCCTGTCCCTAAAGTTGTCGCACAATCTGAAGAGGAGAAAAGCTTACAAAAAATCGCCCTTGAGCGCAAAGAAACAAAGAAAACGAAAGTAGAACACAGCAAGTCCATTGCAAGAATTTTATCTAAATCGTTGCGCAGCAGTAACTAAAAAAACAAGCGATCATCAAGTCGCTTGTTTTTTTTGGCTTACTTTTTAAATTTATCTGGATAAAACCCTTCAGCTAACGTTTGTAAAGACATCGGCGCACGAATACCTTCTGCACCGGCTGAAAGCGGCAGTACAATAAATCGTTCATTTTTAATCGCCGAAACATCAGCCAGCTCTTGTTTTGATAACAAGAACTCTTTTTTTTGCTCAACCGTTTCTGCTCCATAGTCGATAATAACAATGACTTCAGGATTACGATTGACAACTTCTTCCCAACTTACTTCCGCCCATCCTTTATCTATATCATCAAAAATATTTTTGCCGCCTGCTATTGCAATCAAATGTGTTAAATAATTGTTAGCAGCTGTAAAAGGTGTTTCCTGACCGCTGTCATAAACAAAAACAGGTTGCTTTTTGTCTATTGGACCAACTTTTTCAATGGTCTTATTAATGTCGGCTTTCATTGTTTGAATAACTTCTTCTGCTTTGTTTTCCACGTGAAAAATTTTCCCGATGTTCTCAATATCTTTATAAACATCATCTAACGTAGGACCTGAAATGTTTGAAGATTCTTGAATATATGTATTTATCTCTAGCTCTTGTAGATCTTCCACTGTTCCAAGCGTTTTTTCAGTAAATGCACTTTTCCACCCAGCGTATGCAAAATCAGGCTCTTGTTGTAAAAACACTTCTTTTGATGGGTATTGTTTCGACAGCACAGGGATGCCCTCATATGCATCTTTATATTTCGGCAAAATCTTGTCATCCAAATAAGCAGTACCAACCATTGAATCCTCTAATCCAAGGGCAAGCATAATTTCAGTCGCATGCTGATTTAATGCCACTGCCCGCTTAGGTGCTTCATTATATGTAAAAGTATTTCCCCTATTTTCTATAACTAATCCGTTATCTTTCGAACTCGTTTCATTCGTTTCAGCAGGCTCTGCTGCTTTGCTGCAAGCCCCTAGCACTATTGCCACCATTAAGCAAAGACTTAGTAACAGGTAGTTATTTCGCTTTCTCATGTTCATTTCTCCTTTTAAGATAAGATTGATCGATCATTCTGTTAGTATTGAACAGGTTATAAGTGAGCTAAAAAAGTGATATGAGGCTTTTTCGTTACAGGATGAATAGACACTTCTGTTTCCACCCCAAAGATTTCTCTTAAATGATCTTCGGTTAGCACTGTCTCTGGCTTCCCGGTTAGTACAACTTGTCCATTTTGAATGACATATAAATAATCGCAATAAACAGAGGCAAGATTTAGATCATGAAGTGCTGCTACCACTGTCAGCTTTAGTTTTTTCACAAGTTCCATCAGCTGCAATTGATGACGTATATCCAAATGATTCGTTGGTTCATCTAAAATAATAATTTTAGCTTGCTGCGCAAGTGCTCTAGCAATTAAGACACGCTGCTTTTCTCCTCCAGACAAACTCATAAAGCTTCTCTCTTCATATCCGTTCATGCCTACTCTATTTAGCGCTTGGCAAACAATTTCAGCATCTGTTTCTGTATCCAATTGAAACAGCTTCTTATACGGAGTCCGCCCCATCCAAACGATTTCCTGTACAGAAAAATCAAAAGTTAATGTCGTTTCTTGACTCACAACAGCAAGCTCTTGAGCTATTTTTTTTGCTGGTAGTTCCGACAGCAAGCAATCATTAAGAAAAACCTGCCCATTATCCGGATTCAAAATGCGGGATGCCATTTTTAACAGCGTTGACTTGCCGCTGCCGTTTGGGCCAATTACACCAACAAACTCCCCTTCCTTAACTACCATAGAAACATCTTGCACAATAGGGACATTTGTAACACCGTAAGACACATGCTGCATATTTATTTTCATTTGGCACCTCCTTCAACTGAATATGACCCGCGGCGCAGCAGCCAGATAAAAAAGGGGCCGCCGCAAAGCGCAGTTACAACGCCAATTGGTAATTCTTGAGGAGCCAATACTAAGCGAGCAAATACATCTGACCAAATGACCATAATCATTCCAAGCAATATACTCATAGGAAGGACTCTTCTATGATCTGAACCAACTAAAAGTCGAGAAATATGAGGAACAACCAGTCCAATAAAACCAATAGATCCGCTTACGGCAACAACTGCACCCGTAATGAGCGATGTGATAACAATGAGTATATTTCGAAAATAATCAATCGGAATGCCGAGTGTAAAAGCAACTTCTTCTCCCATTAATAAAGCATTTAAAGCACGGTATTGTGTTAATAAGTAAAGTGAGCCCAGCATCACAACAATCGTTGGAATCGATAAATACTCCCATTTTGCTCCCGCTAAGCTTCCCATCATCCAAAACATGACTTCACGAATACCAGACTCTTTAGGCGCCATCGTCACAATAAAGTTAGTTGCAGCTGACATAATAAATGAAACAGCCACTCCTGCCAGCAGAAGTTTTGTCGTTTGGATTCTTCCTCCTATGCGAGCGAGCATATAGACAGCAAACATTGCAAGCATTGCTCCCAAAAAAGCCCCGAATGACAGCGCATATTGCCCAAAAACAGGAAGTGCTCCAAATAAAATAACAAGTGTCGCCATAACCGATGCACCTGAAGAAACACCAAGTATATACGGATCAGCTAGAGAGTTACGCACTAATGCTTGAATAACTACTCCTACAACAGCAAGTCCAGCACCAACCACCCCTCCAAGCAATACGCGAGAGAGCCGAATATCCCAAATAATACGCTCCTGCGCCTTCGTCCAATCTACCTCAATATAATCTTGAACAATGGGTAAATGGGACAATGCAATTTTCCAAACCGTAATTGGCGAAATCTTTACTGGTCCAAGTGTGACAGCAAAAGTAATCGACAGCATTAGAGCTAAAAATAACAGCAAAAGCATCATCCGAAACCATCGTTGCCGATTTGTAAACAAAGAAGCTGCGTTTGAAACTGCTTTCTTTCTATCAGGTTGAATTTCAAGTGAATGTCTCAAGTGATGATCTATCCTCCCATTTCTTCATAAATGTTACGCTTTTAAGCGAAAGTTCTGACACAAAAAACCCCCATTCGAAGTAAAAGAATGAGGGCTACGAGTTTTAATTTGTGAACAGCACAAATTAAACAACGATCTCGTACACCTCTCCTTTCCGCGAAGGCACAGCTGTTGCTACATACTAGGTAGGTCTCCTGGCTTCTAGATCATCGCACTTTTTCGCCTTCCCTGATTTAATCAAGTGGCCATCTTGAAAAAGTACTCTCATCGTTACAGTGGCGGGACCGCTCAGGATTTTCACCCGATTCCCTGTTACCCCTTGCTTTCACAAAGGCACCTAGTTGTATCCGTATGTATGTTTTCTGTTTAAACGTTTCATAGTTTAATATAGAATGACAGAATTTGCAACCTTTTTTGTATGCGCATTCATCTTATTCTATTATTTTAGTGAACATAAAAGCTTTATTTTGAGTTGTATCTAAAACCAAAATGCGATATATTGGTTTTATGAAAAATAATTCCATTAAACCGATTAAACGATTGTCATTTCGAGATGAAGTGTACCAAACGCTAAAACAAGCAATTATTACGTTAGAATTTCAGCCGGAAGAACGATTACACGATAAAGAACTAGCGGAACGATTCGGCATCAGCCGTACTCCTGTTCGCGAAGCGCTGAAGCGCCTTGAAGATGAAGGACTTGTCGAAGCAATTCCGGGTTCCGCTACACGTGTGGCTCCATTATATATTGAGGAGGCGAAACATTCATTTACTGTCGTTGCAGCGCTCCATGCCTTAGCAACTCGCTTAGCAGCAGCTGCTTTAAACGAAAAAGATTTCAAGCAACTTGTCTTAACCAATCAACAATTAGAAACCGCCATTAAAAATGGGAATGTCTTAGAAGCGATCGAAGCTGATGAGGAATTTCATCTTGTTTTTTTAAATCGTGCACAAAACCCTGAATTAATCCGTGCCCTTGCACAATGTATTTCAAAAGTTCACCGTTTAGAAATTTCGCAGTTTTCTTCAGCAAAAAGCTTACAATCTGTTGAGCAGCATAAAATGATTATTAAAGCTTGTCAGAAAAAAGATGTGACAACAGCTGCTTCTCTTGTCGAAGAGAACTGGTTGAGTCTAGGCGAATTACTAACAAAACAAACAGAAAAAGGTGAATAGCATGCGCCCTATTTTATTAGGTATTGCCGGTTCGTTCTTCTTTGCTTTTACATTTGTATTAAACCGAGCGATGGAGCTATCAGGCGGCAGCTGGATTTGGAGTGCTTCACTCCGCTATTTCTTTATGGTTCCCTTTCTTATCGTGCTCGTTCATTTCAAAGGAGGCTTAAAACCTGTTTTTACCGAACTGAAAAAACAGCCTTGGCATTGGCTATTATGGAGCACTGTTGGCTTTGGATTATTTTATGCGCCTTTATGCTTTGCTTCAGCTTATGGACCAGGTTGGTTAATTGCAGGAACCTGGCAGCTTACGATTATTTCTGGTTCGTTACTAGCGCCCTTTTTTTATGTCACAATTCAAACAGCAGCCGGACCAATCCAACAGCGAAGTAAAATTCCGTTTAAAGAATTAACTTTTTCACTGCTCATTTTTATTGGCGTAGTCTGTATGCAAATTGAACATGCGAGCCAGATTTCCTTAAAAAATGCTTTGCTATGTATAATCCCGATTACCATCGCTTCGTTTGCTTATCCGTTAGGCAATCGAAAGATGATGTTACTTTCAAAGTTAAATACGTATCAACGAGTGTTAGGGATGACCATTGCCAGCCTCCCATTTTGGATTATTCTATCGCTGTTCGGGCTGCGGACAGCCGGGCCGCCGCATCTTTCGCAAGTGACACAAGCGAGCATTGTTGCTTTATTTGCAGGCGTATGTGCAACTGTCTTATTTTTCACAGCAACTGATCTCGTAAAAGACGACGTTCAAAAATTAGGGGCGGTTGAAGCAACTCAATCAATGGCTGTCCTTTTTACAGTTATCGGTGAAATCATCTTTTTATCAGGCTCGATTCCTTCTGCCATGTCATGGCTAGGAATGATTATTATCGTTGTTGGAATGATCTTGCACAGCTATAAAACAACAAAAGTGAAAGTGAAAAAAGTCGCTTTGTCTAATTAACAAATGAAATCTTATATCGGCTCATCCGAGCATATGCGAAAAGCGAAACCTCCTTCTCCAGCAGGTTTCGCTTTTGTTTTAGTAAACAAATAGACTATTCAAGTTTGGCAAGCTCATCGATTGCATATTGAATTTCTGCTTTTTCCGTGTAAAAATGTGGAGCGATTCGAACGACATCTTTTCTTGCTGAAACGAGAATGTTTTTAGCTCTTAACACTCTTTCCGCTTCTTGAGCATTTTTCACATAAAAGGAAGTCAAGCTTGTGCGCTCCTTAATAGACAAAGGCCCGGCGATACGCAAGCCTTTGTTCTCTCCGCAGTTTAATGCAAACTGTGTCAATTCTTCTAAATAGGACTCAATATGGCTGACTCCGACTTTATGCAATAGCTTGATCGCTTCATTTGCGGCATAAATGCTAATAAATGACGGTGTTCCCGTTTCAAAACGTTTGGCGCCTTGTGCAAGAGCAAATTGATCGATTTCAAAAGCTGAAGATGGGTGTTGTCCTAACCAGCCTGTTACCCTTGGTTGGAATTGTTCAGCAACCTCTCTTTTAATATACAAAAATGCAACACCTGGTATTCCCAACATATACTTCCTCGTTCCTGTTATAAGTATATCAATCTCCATTTCTTTTACATTAATTACACTGTTGCCGGATGATTGATATGCATCAACAAGTAAAAGGGATTTCTTTTTATGGACAACGTCAGCAATTGATTTAAGGTCTTGTTTATAGCCATTATAATAATACACATGGGGCACACAAGTAAGTAAGGTATTGGCTGTTATTTCCTTTTCATATTGTTCTAACTGAATTTTTCCATTTCGCGAACGAATCACCTGATGTAAAAATTGAGTTTGCGCACGCCATATGTGGCTAACAGTCGGGAAATCCATGTCAGTAAAGACGATATTATTTTTCTCTGTATGAGAAGGCAGTGCAGTAGCAATAGCAGAAATTGCATTAGATACTGATGATACAATAGCGACTTCTTCTGCTTCAGCTCCAATTAATTCAGCAAATCTAGTTCTAGCTTCTTCTGCTTTTTCCATTGCTTCACTCCAATTATTCCCCGTTACAAGCAAACGCTGGTGATACTCTTCCATTGCTTCGGAAACAGGTGCAGCCAACGCGCCTTGTGAGCAGTTCGCCAAATGAACATGCGTAGACAAAACAGGAAATAATGACCGGTAAGAGCCAGGAAGATCACGCACAGCTGATTTCCTCCTTTTATAAAAGTATCAAAACGAAGCAAGCCTATTTTTTAATTTTAACTATCACTGTTACACTCTTTTAATCTATTTTATTTGTTTGATACTGATAGTAATCCTGTACACAAAATGCTTGAAAACCACAGGATTCATATAGTTTTAATGCGTGTTCATTTTTTGCTTCGACTTCTAAGAACAGGTCATATCCAGCTTTTCTTTCTTTGGCAATGATCGTCGCTAACGCTTGTCTGGCAATTCCTTTTCCTTGATGATGCGGAAAAACAGCAACTCCGTAAATCCACGCTTCCTTGTTATCACGATGCACACGAATTTTGCCAACGACTGTATCATTTTGTTCAATGACATAAAACTGCTGTTCATTCTCCTGTTTAATTCGTGCGTTAAACGTTTCTGCTTCTTCTCTTGAAAAGCCAAAACAGCTTATATCTAATTCAAGCTCAGCCTCTAAATCGCAAGGCTTAGCTAGTCGCACTACTACATCACTCGGCTCAGCAATTGGACTTTCAGACCATTTCATCTGATACTCAGAAAAAAGAAGTTCACATGGAACATTCATAAGAAACGCCTTTGCAGAAAGAGAATTTGCAGGAGCATTTAAGAGAATTTCTGAGTACTTTCGTTCAGCGCAAACTTCGAGTGCTTTGTTCAGCAGCTTAGAAAAAATCCCTTTTCTTCGGTGAGACGGCTTGACCATTCCGCAGATTTCAGCTTTATTCCCAAAGCTATACAAGCCGGCAAACCCAGCAAGCTCTCCGTTTTCGTAATGAAAGAAGTCGGTTGATTCATCTTCCCGGTTTCGAAGAATGTCCCAATTTAATTTTAATTGCAAATTCCCTTCCTTTTCGCACACGTATTGAAGTTCTTTAATATGTTCTAACTGTTTCTCGGTTAACATAAGACCCAGCTCCTTTTAACATAAACACTGCTTGTATGTATAACTAGTTATATTTCGACAAAAAAAGCGAAACTCCTTGTGAATGCAGAGTTCCGCTTTTCCCCTCTTAGTAAACAGGTATATTTTTAGTTTTTCGATTGCCGATCAGCAAAAATCCCCATCGCATCTCTCATAAATTTTGCTAACCCTTCACCATATTTATCAATATTCTTTGTAAAACGCTCGTCATCAACATACATTTGTCCTAACCCTTTAAACGCATCGGGTGAGTACATTCCAAAGTTATGATTTAAAAAATCATACCACTCTTTAATAGCTGCTTGTGACTCTTTTGATTCAGGGGATTCGTTGCGCAAGTCGGCAAGTTTTTTATAAATCTCATTCCATTCATTTGATAAAGCTTGTTGCTGATCTTTAGACATGCTTTTTACTTTTGCATTTGCATCATCGACAGCCTTATCGCCCCAGCGTTCACGCGCTTCTTGCTCATACGGATTATGACTAAAGTCAAACCCTTCAAATTTTTCTTTATTTGTCATTTGAATTTCTCCTTTCGCATGTTGAATGGTCTTATCAGTCATTGCAATCATTTTATCGATTCGGCGGCGTTTCTCAAGCAATAATTCCCGGTGTAACATTAATGCTTCTTTCCGATCAAATGAAGGGCTGCTGATAATTTCTTTAATTTTTTTCAAAGGGAAGCCAAGCTCTTTAAAAAGCAGAATTTGCTGCAACAACTCGAGGTCATTATCTGAATATAACCTGTACCCCGCCTCTGTTACACTGCTTGGAGTTAACAATCCGATTTCATCATAGTGATGAAGTGTGCGCACACTAATACCGACTAAATCAGCTACTTCTTTTACTCTCATTGTCATTTCATTAACCTCCCTTCATACTTAACAATAAAGTATTACGCAACGTGAGAGTCAACAAAAAAATCACTGGTTATGTAAAAAAATCCAAAAACCTAACAAAGCCCATAGAACCTGAATTCTATGGGCTTTTCCTGGTCATTTTGCAATCAAAACGAGCTGCAGGAGCTTTGCTTTTCTGCTACTAGTTTTGATGCATGATTTGTCAAATGTGCCTATTCAGCAGACAATTATGTTTTATAAGATCGGAGACAGTAAGCGTGAAACCGATTCTTTACAACGAATCCATTTCGAACGTTGCTCATATTGCTCAACCGTTAGCAAGCTCGATACTTTAATATCTTCTTTAAATGTTTCAGTCAGCCTTTTCGCAAGGTGTTCATCGTATAAAAAGGCGTTCACCTCAAAGTTTAGTTTAAAGCTTCGCACATCGATATTGGCTGTTCCTACTGATGCCACTTCTTCATCGACAATAATGGTTTTTGCATGAATAAATCCATTACTGTAGCTATAAACAGCTGCTCCTACTTTAAGCAATTCACCAATATAAGAAAGCGTCGCCCAGTACACAAATACATGATCCGGCTTATTTGGAATCATAATGTTTACTTCCACCCCTGACAGACATGCAATCCGAAGAGCATCTAATAAGCTTGCATCAGGAATAAAGTAAGGCGTTTGAATAAAAATTGATTTTTTAGCTGAGAGAATCATTTTAATATAACCGTTTTTTATTTGTTCAAACTCAGAATCAGGTCCGCTTGTCACAATTTGGATACCAGTATTGCCTTGAGAAGTATTTTCTGGGAAAAGCGTTGGCGCATATGAAATAGCATGGCGGTGAGACGCTTGGTTCCAGTCTAAAATAAAACGAGTATGTAGCATATAAACAGCTGTTCCTTGTATTCTTAAATGTGTATCGCGCCAATAGCCGAACTTTGAATTTAGCCCAAGGTACTCATCTCCGACATTAAAACCACCCACATAACCGATTTTTCCATCTATAATCACAAGCTTACGGTGATTTCGATAATTTAAACGCAAATTAATAAATCGTAATTTAGACGGAAAAAATGCTTCCACTTCACCATCCGCTTCACGAAGTTCTTTGAAAAAGCGTTTTGTTAATCCTCTTGAACCTAATTCATCATATAAAACGCGGACTTTAACGCCTTCTTTTGCTTTCTTTGTTAAAAGATCAACCAGCTTCGTGCCAAGCTTGTCTTTTTTTATAATATAGTATTGCACATGAATATACTCTTTTGCTGCCTCAATATCTTTAAACAATGCATCAAATTTTTCATGTCCATCCGTAAACAATTCAACAGAATTATCTTCAGTAAAAATGGCAGCATTGTTCATAACGTGCAAATAAATTAAATCTTTGTGATTTAGCAATGATGCATTTCGAAATTCAAAATCATTAGAATCAAGCTTTGTTAACTGGTTTTCTAACGTTTCATCCATTCCGAGATCTTTTAAGCCATCCCATTGAAAGAGATGATTGCGGCTTAAATTTCGACCAAATAAAAGATACATTACAAATCCGAGTATTGGAATAAAAAACAACACCAATAACCAGGCCCAGGTCGCACCGATATCTCTGCGTTCTTGAAAAATAACAATCATAGCTAAAACAATATTTAATAGAAGGACCAAACTAAGCAATACAGTGGTAATGTTCATTCTAAAATCCTCGCTAACTTAGTAGTAATAAGACTAGTATAACTGAAATAATTTGGTAGAAAAAGATTTTAATTAATTCTTTACACTACTAAACAAAATGCTTAAAGAACCAAGCACAAGTGAAGTTTCAATCAGTATCGTTTGTTATTTCTCTCATAATTATTAGCTGTGACTCACAAGAAATGGCGGTGTTCGTATTCTGATGCCTGGACTGTTAGCGATAAACGCTCCTTCATCATCTTGAAGTGTAAACGTTAAGAGTTGGATAAAACCTGAAAAAGCAAGAGCCTGAATCGATCAGCTCTTGCTTTTTCCATTATCTTTTTAAAACAAACGTAGATAATGCCGGTATTGTTAGCTTATCTCCTTTTACAGCGCGTAACGTTTTTGTTCCTGCTTTTTTATCATCAACAAGCACCTTCCAAGTTGCTTTTGATGGCAAATTAACCGTGACAGAATCTTCATTTGCATTGTGGAAAACAACAAGTTCTTTCGCCTTGTCTTTAGCTGCTTTTGCATTTAACGAGTACCCAACAACCTGTTTAGGAGTTGTTAAAAAAGTTAAATTCTGCTTAATCTCTTCCGCTGTTGTCATTCTAAACGAAGAATACTGCTTTCGAACATCAATTAACCCTTTCATGTATTCAACTTCTGAATGAAATGCCCGGCGTCTGTTCCAGTCAAGCTGGTTTACTGAATCAGGTGATTTATAACTGTTATGGTCGCCGCCTTTTGTTCGCATAAACTCTTGACCTGCATGTATAAAGTTAATGCCTTGTGATGTTAATACAATGGAAGACGCTAATTTATGCATTTGTTTACGTGTGTCTTCAGTCGCTTCAGGATTTGTTAATTCCAACTTGTCCCAAAGGGTATGATTATCATGAGCTTCTACATACGTCACAACTTGATCTGGATCACGATACGTTGCAGTAGCATCGTCATACTCCATTCCTGCTGCGATGCTTTTTCGAATTAACTCTTCTTGATTTAACTTGCCATTGACGAATCCTTTGTCATCATCGTAAAATACGCTGCCTTTTAACCCATCACGAATGCCATCATTAAAATGGGCAATGCGCTTCATATTTTCTGCATTCTTTTGGTTGGCTTTTAACTCAGCATCCAGTGGTGTTCCTAAGTCCCAGCCTTCTCCCAATACGATAATGGAAGGGTCAATTTTATCTAATTCTTTCCGCACTTCGTTCATTGTCTTTGTATCATGAATACCCATTAAGTCAAAACGGAAACCATCAATATGATATTCATCCGCCCAGTATTTCACTGAGTCTACGATAAACTTACGAACCATTTTGCGTTCTGAAGCCGTATCATTTCCCACACCTGTGCCATTTGCAAGTGTACCGTTTTCGTTATAACGGAAATAATAACCTGGCACTATTTTTTCAAAGCTATGTTCATTTACAGCATATACGTGATTATAAACAACGTCCATAATCATTCTTAAATCTTTGTCATGCAGCGTTTGAATCATTTGTTTTAACTCGGTAATACGCGTTGTCGGATTGTAAGGATCTGTTGAATACGAGCCTTCAGGCGCATTATAGTTTTTTGGGTCGTACCCCCAGTTAAATTGCGGTTCATCCAGTTTCGTTTCATCTACTGTACGATAATCATAGATTGGCAGAAATTGAACGTGTGTTACACCTAAATCTTTAATGTGGCTAAGACCTGTTTTTACCCCGCCAGGTCCTTTTGTATTCCATTCTGTGACACCTAAATATTTACCCTTATTTTTGATGCCGCTTTCTTTTTGAATTGACAAATCACGCACATGCAATTCATAAATGATGGCATCTTCAGGATTCTTAAACTTAGGTTTACGCTCTTTCCATTTCTTTGGATCCGTGTTGTCTAAGTTGACGACAACGCCTCGATCCCCATTAACCGTAACCGCGCGCACATAAGGATCGACTGCTTCGTTCCACTTGTCGCCAATCTTCACTTTGTATGTATAGATTAATCCATCTTGATTGCCTTTTACTGTATATTTCCATGTTCCTTTTTCAGCTTTTGCCATCGGAATTTCTTTGATAGCATCTTGATCCCATGCTGGATAGATAACTAACTTTGCTTCATTTGCCGTCGGTGCCCACACACGGAAGTTTGTCGCTGTTTTTGAGTACGTGTTTCCTAGATCGCTTCCGCCATAATAGAATAACTTATCAAATTCTTCTGAACGCACAACCTTCCCGAGTTCAAGTGTTGCTGTTCCAAAGTCCTTTTTTTCAAGAGTATATGTTTTAGTTAAATCAAGCGATTCTTTTGTCAAAATTCTGACTTTATTTGTGACAGAACCAGCTCCTTCTTTAGCAGGAAGAACCTTATCAATTTCTACTCCTTCGATTTTGATTCCTCCAAAATCTTTTGAAGAATCAAACGGAAAATTTGTTTCTAGCGTAATTTCTTTAAATCCATCCACACTTGCAGTTACGATTTTTGGCGTCTTTTCAATTCCTGCAGGATCATAGTAAACACGAGGCTGTCCTTGTGCAATCCATACTTCCACGCTTCCATCCTCAGCAATTTTAGTTATAAACCGCTCAGACGCCCCATCCTTTTCTGCCCATTCATTATCTGCTGTTGATTTGCGTACGATAAATCCAACTTTATCAAATAAATCTCCATTTT
Source organism: Priestia megaterium (assembly GCA_008180335.1). Classification (GTDB taxonomy): domain Bacteria; phylum Bacillota; class Bacilli; order Bacillales; family Bacillaceae_H; genus Priestia; species Priestia megaterium_B. The sequence continues at coordinate 220,500 of VTEF01000002.1, read as the reverse complement.
CATTGTTAACAGTGAAAGTCGCTTTTTTTCCAAAGTCCGTACTTTCAGTAAACTCAACTTTCTGACCTTCCCCTTCTCCAGGCCATACCCAAAGATTCCAGTCCTTATAATCTCCATCGTATCTAAAATAGTTAAACGTAACATTTACGTTCTCAAACTTTGGCACATCCCGGTATTCACCATCGGGAGGTTCCGGATATGTCATTTCATCGCCACTTTTTACCCAAACTTCTCCTTCAGCATTTTGGATATCGATGAAGCGGTCTCCTCCATCTTTTTCCCACGACTCTGTCCGAACGATAAATCCAACCCGGCTATGGTTTCCTTTAAGTTCGAATTCCGCTACTTTTCCAAACGCATCTTCACCAGTAAACGAAAACGCCTTTCCTTCTCCGCCTTCAGGCCATACCCACAAACTCCAGTCTTTTGTATTTGTTTCACTTGGCTGATAATGAATTGTTACTTTCGTTGTACCTGATGCTGATGCAATCGGTTGCATTAATGGCAAAAAGAATGTACTAAATGCAAAAAGAAACAAAACAAACGGTACAAATCGAGTTAATCCTTTTCTCCCCATAAATTCTCCTCCTACAACTATTATGTAAATACCATTTAACTATACAACAAAATGCAATCGTTTTCATAAGAAGAAAAGCCTATTTTTAGAAATATCATCCATCTAAATAACCCAAATGGAACCGTTAGTCATTCATGTCTTTTTTATCATCCAATACAGTTGTTCTGCGATGATGCCAATTCCAATCCCGATTCCATAAGCTGCTAAATCACGCCAAAGGAAACCATATCCTAGTATTAATCCCCCCAGCGCTGTTTCTCTAATGGTATCAATCCATCCGGCATGGTATAGCTGACTGGCCTCAATCAAATAGCAAAAAGAAATTGCTGCTGTTGCCACAATCTTTGTGGCAGCACTTCTTAATACAATTCCAAAACCAATGAAAATCATAAGAGCCCAGAGAGCATCACCTAAATAAGCATTTAAAAAATCTGGCAGAATGTGCGTCGCCTTTCTTGAAAGCAGACCTAAACTCATTACCGCTGCCATTATAACGGTATATACGAATCGATTTCGCTTATTATTCATCCTTTTTCCTCCTTTAAGCTGTTACTTATACAAGTATTTTTGCATATAAGTATCATAACGCTACTGCATCTCTTTTTGTCACTTTTTTTAGATTAAAACAAAAAAGCACTATCTTTTTAAAAGTGCTTTTTAAAAAGGTGATTTTATAAATAAGCAATGATCTTTGACCTTTTTTACTTTCTGGCTATGTGCGGACTTTGACTCTCTACCATCATTCATAATAGATTTTCAAATGGTTTAATGTATTTTCTGATTTGAATGGTTTCGAATTGGAAAGATCACCATTTAAAAGAAGGTTTTTTAACTCTTCATTGTCCTTTCCCATCAATGTATTAAAATTAGTCATCATTTGAAGATATTGCTCATCAGTTAACTGTTTTGTTGCATGAAGACAGCTTCCCATCAAATAGGCTAGTGCTGTATGGTCTATATTTATCGTAATATCAACTTTTGAATTCCCACTGTCGCTGACTAAACTTTTCATCATAACCCTCCCGTTACGATAACAAATAGGCGAATTACGCCCCCTTAATGAGTAGTAATTTGCCTATTGATCACCAAAATGACTATAACTTTTTCTCTTTATTAAAAAGCCGTATCTTCAGGTGGAGTTGTAGGCTGTGGCTGTGCTGGAGCCTGCCCTTGACCTAGGTTAATATTTACACTGGAGTTTCCACTGTGACTAATAATATTTTTATTGCCATCTGCATTGTTCGGATTTAAATCTGAATTCGGGTTTGAATTCGGATTTGGATTTGGTCCTTTATAGTTTGGATGCATCATAACTTTTCCCCTTCCCCTTTCTTTCCTTGCTTATTTCTTATGGTTTAATATATGTAGATGTTATTTATAAGGTATAGGTTAGTATACTAGGACAAACGTGGAGTTTTGTCCTAATATACGAATAAATTTTAGTTAAAGGTCTAAAAATGCTCGTCCCTTCGTGTAAACCAACTTCTCTTGACTCAAAAAGCACCTTTTAACCATACAAAAAGAGAGCAATCAGTTTGATTGCTCTGGCAAGATAGCTGTTTTTCATAAAATAACTTACATATCCTTAGTTTATTAAACAACCGTTCTTCTTTCTAAATTGAACACATTCACATGTTCGTCATCAAAGCGGCTTAAAAGTGAATCCACTCCGTACTCAAGTGCAAATGTTCGCTCTTTTTCCGAAATCGGCACCGCTTGAAGAAATGCTACTTTTTTATCAGACAGTTCAATGGTTGAAAAGTTATCCCATAAAAACGGCGGAATTAATAAAATATGCTGCATATGTAAACTGTCATCTAAAGCGGTAATTACATCTTTATAAATCGCACCTGGGAAAATAGATACGTGGGATTTCATCATATGAAATACACAGTTTCCGAGGATTGAGGAAAAAAGCGGGAATGACGAATGACACGCTCCTACAATTTCAATGCGTAATGGAATGCCGCCAACTGTGTAACCTGTTGGACAATGATATCCTCCGACTGTAGCATATGCTGTCACTTCTGGTCTTGGCTGATTCTCGCTCGCTAATACATGAACAGTATGCTTTTTACGTTCATCGGAATAATTTTCGATTCGATCTTTCCGGCCAAATACTTCTACTGCTTTATGTATAATTTGTTCTTCATCTTTTGAATAATTAGTCATAAAAAAGCCTCCTTGCGTGCGACCTTAAAAAGTCCCCTACTCTACAGCATATACTACTCTTTTCACATTCGATATAGATTTCACAAAATGTGATGAAAATGTTATCTATTCGTAATATATCACTGCTCAACTATTAAGTAGGGATGAATCTATGAACCGATCAAAACTATGATGAAGCATTTCTATCGATCTATAGACTAATTAGTAGAATCGTTATGATTACTCTTTAGATAATAAAAAGAGAGAAGGCAAAATCGAGCCTTCTCTTTGTTCATTTTAAGAAATAACTTGTAATTCTTTTGGATATTTCGTTAACGTTTCGTAGCCGTCTTTTGTAATAACTACGTCGTCTTCAATTCGAACTCCGCCCACTTCCGGTATATAAACGCCTGGTTCGATTGTGTAAACCATTCCTTCTTGTAAAAGATCATTATTGGCTTGGCTCATGGATGGAAATTCATGAACACTAATGCCAAGACCATGTCCTAGACGATGTGGAAAGAATTCGCCATAGCCTTCTTTTTTAATAAGGTTACGGGCAATTAAATCCAAGTCACCGATACGTGTACCTGCTTTTGATGCATCGAGTGCTGCTTGTTGTGCACGCTGCACCGTTTCATAGATATGCTTTTGCTTTTCATTCACAGATTTATAGACAACGGTACGTGTAATATCTGAACAATATCCATCTAATACAACTCCTAGGTCAAATAGAACAAAGTCACCTTCTTTTAACTTGCGAAGTCCAGGGTTTCCGTGGGCCTCGCCAGCTTTCTCACCGAATAATACCATTGTCGAGAAAGACATTTCACGAATTCCTTTTCGTTTTAGTTCATATTCAATTTTTGCTAAGACGTCCATTTCTGTAACGCCTTCTTTTAAGGCTGCTACCCCAACTTCTACACCGTAATCAGCTAATGCAGCTGCTCGTTTTAAAATTTCAATTTCCGCTTCGTCTTTCACAACACGGAGCTGGTTTAATTTTTCTTCTGCTGCAACAAGCGCTGCATCCGGATACAGCTTCATTAATTCTTCAGCACGTGCATATGATAATAATTCTTTTTCGACCGCAATATGTTTAACTGTGGAAAGATCCCGCTTATGTAAAGACCCTTGAATAAATTCCCAAGGATTTTCATGATCTTCATAACCAATAATTTCAAAAGCCCATCCTGCGTCTCGTGCTTGTCCTACTTCCATTGAAGGACACACTAAGATCGGATCAGCATTTTGGAAGACAAATAACCCTAATAAACGCTCGTGCGGATTTGTATAAAAGTTAGTTAAGTAAAATACATTTTCCGTAGATGAAATGAATGCCATATCATAGTCTTTTTCTTGAATCCACGATACAACTTTATTTAAACGTTTTTCCATAAAAAGATAACCCCTTTCATTATGCAACGCTGTCATTATACCATATACATCCATTCATCTCGAATAATCAACACAAACTATGCTTTTGAACAATAAAGGGGAACTGCCAGTCATAAAAGACTTATTGACCTTTTCTGATGGGTCATTGAGGTGTACAGGAGGTGGATTGCACAGACGTTAAGTCTGTGTTCTGATAGCCGGAACTTAACGGGCAGTTCGCTTCTCATTCTTATCATGACGAGGTAAAATACTTACTGCCCGTTAAGCATCGGATCGAACTTTTTACAATTTGATTAAACAGACACTTTGTTTTTACCGGGCAATTTCTAATGAATTCGTCTGTTTATTAATCTCTTTTTTTTGAATTGTTACTCTTGTTAACCAGCCTTCATGGGTATGCTTGTAAATAATTTCGTAGCTGCCACTGTTAAAATTATGTTCAATTAACATATCCTTGTTTTCAATAAAGCCAGGATCTCCGATGAAATAGCTGCCTTCTGTTAAAACAAGATCATGTACAACAAGCTCTAACTCATCATCCTCTTCCTCATCATCAATAATAATATCGACTGAATGCTTTTCTAATACAAGATCAAACTCTCCTGTTTGATCTAACTGAATGATTGGAACTGAGAATCGGTTTACGCTTAACGTTGGCTTTGTTCCTTCGAGTATTTGCGACCAGTGATCATCATATAAAATAGAGTATTGAAAGATATATCCTTCTGAACGGTACACCTCAGCTAATAGTTCAAACTGTGTTTTCATTTCCTCCTCTTCAAATAATAAAATGTAATGCTTACGATAGAAAAAAGTTCTAAAGGGTATAATAGCTGTTCTATTTAGCAATGTGATGACCTTCCCGCATTCTTTTCCTGAAACAACTGCTCCAGTAACCTTTCCCACTCCATACGGCTTCCAATACTTGATTGCCTCTTTTGGAATCAAGATAAGACTTGAAGACGATACATATACACTCATTCATCTAACCCCTTTTTTCATGATTTTTACACCCCAAAAAAATGAACTATCTTTCTAACTATCATTCCTTCAAACAGGTAAATTTTTCATGATTATATAACTATTAAAGACTGCTGTCATATTCACCTGCTAAACTTTGTAATTTTTATATAAAATAAAACTTTAATCTCAAAAGGCTTCATCTTTTATTATGTATTTAGCAGCAGTCTTCTGAATGTTGGACACCCAGCCATTTCTGCATCCTGTAATGAAAGCTTTACAGGCAGTTTACACTACTTTTCTTACTAGCTTTTACACAAATATAAGCAAAACACTGCATTTCTACATTATATAGAGAAGTTACTTGCTAATCGGCACATGTAATGGTAATTTAATAATATTGTTTTTACACAATGATTAGCGCAAAAATTCAGCTTTCTGCTAATTAAATACGTGTATTAGGACATACTTTAAAAACAATTCTACTCAACAAGTCTTTTTTACCATTATTAATACACAATAACTACAATTTTGAATATAACGGGTGAGATCATTGGAACAACGCGAACAAAGGAAGAAACATAAGCGAAGAAAAAAGAAACGATTTAGAAGATTTGTATTAACTGTATTCATCCTTTTTCTTGGAATTGCTGCCTATGCTTTTTATCAATATCAGCAAGGGCTGGCTGAAGCAGATGGACAATTTGGAAACGACGGGCAATTTGCCTTTCACGGCAAAAGCGCTGACTTAGATACAATGAATGTTCTATTATTAGGGATTGACTCTCGAGGCGAAGATCATTCACGTGCAGACACGATTATGGTTGCACATTATGATAAAAAAAATAATCAGCCAAAGCTTGTCTCTATTATGCGGGATTCATACGTTGACATTCCGGGTTATGGAAAAAATAAAATTAACGCTGCCTATGCAATCGGCGGCCCTGAATTACTGCGTAAAACAATTAAAGAAAACTTTGATGTCGATGTAAATTACTATGCTATCGTTGATTTTAAAGGCTTTTCAAAAGTTGCTGATACCATCGCGCCAAATGGAATAGAAGTCGATGTCCCGCATGAAATGTCTCATGGCATTGGGATGACGCTAAAGCCCGGAAAACAGGTACTAGACGGTGAAAAGCTGCTGGGGTATGTCCGTTTCCGTCATGACAGTCAAAGTGACTTTGGCCGTGTCAACCGCCAGCAAGAAGTCATTGGAAAATTAATGAATGAAGCACTTCAAATTCAAACCATTGCTAAAGCACCAAAGATTTGGGGAGTCATCGATCCTTACGTCGATACAAACATTCCTCCGAAAACATTTGTATCGATTGGAAAAGACTTTTTGATTGGCAATCAAAACAGCCTTGACTCTCTTCGTATTCCAGTAGATGGAGGGTTTGCAAATGAACGGGTTCCTGGGGCTGGAGCTGTTCTGCGGTTAGACTTAGAGCAAAACCAAGAAGAAATTAAAGCATTTTTAGAGTAATATACATTAAAAAGGCAGATGATTCGTTTGAGTCATCTGCCTTTTTTATGTTAACCGTGCAAACAATAAGGTTCTTTTCCCGTTCTATTTTCATTCATTCATATGATACTTACGCCACATATCAGCCCTATCTTTAATTACTTAAAAAAGCTAGATTCATTGCAAATGGAGGGAAAAAGATGAAATTGTTTCAATATATTGAAAAACACCAGCGCTCGTACCTCTATACTACCTATCAATCAGAAACACTGCTTTCTCATACAGGAGATGTCAAAATCGGCTATGTTTCTTTTAAAGAACATGATTATACCCCGCTTCAAGAAGCTACGATCCCTAAATTATTGCTGATTGTTCAAGGTGAAGGATGGGTGTTGGGAGCCAACAATAAAAAAGTACGAATTAAAGCCGGAGAAGCCGCTTTTTGGCGCGCAGGTGAATATTATGAAATTGGCAGTGCTACCGGCATGACTGCTTTCAGCATTGAAGGATTGGATATCAAACCAGAAAAGTGGCTCATGCCGGTAGCTGACAGTACATCCCTTTAAAATAAACAAACAGGACTGAACTCACATTCAGTCCTGTTTTATATAGACGCTTCATCAAATGCGGCTTTTATTGCTGTAACAGCTTGGCATATTCCTCTGCACTAGCAGCAATCGCTTCATCAGTTAGATTCCTAACTCCTTGAAGCATAAATGGCGGCAGGAACTTCATGCCTGTTAAGTTCGCCATCGCTTGGAACGGGCGCAGCAATTCACTCATTGGATAACGATTATATCCTCCTTCTTGATACGCTTCTTTCGGACCGCCTGTTGAGGTTGCAATCATGAACTCTTTTCCATGCAGCTTCGTTCCATTGCTGCCGTATGCCCAGCCATAAGTTAACACCACGTCTTGCCATTCTTTTAATAGCGCGGGTGAACTGTACCAATAAAATGGAAATTGGAACACAATTCGATCATAGCCAAGTACTAAAGCCTGTTCTTTTTCTACATCAATTTTAAAATCAGGGTATGCAGCATATAAGTCATGCACAGCTACATTTTCTTCTTTTAAACGCTTAAGCCATGTCTTGTTAATAATTGATCGCTCCAAATGAGGGTGAGCAACGATAACTAATGTTTTCAATTTATGTTTTCTCCTTTAAATAAGTTTATTTGTACATCCAAATTAGCATATGCTGATCAAGAATGAAACAAAGCTGCTCCCTACTTTTTAATCAACCCTTTATCGACTAAAAATTTATGAGCTACTTCTTCCGGTGTCTTTCCTTCCGAATTGACTTGGTAATTCATGTCACGCATTTCTTCATCTGTAATTTTACCGGCTAGTTTATTCAAAATGCCTTTTAACTCTGGGTATTCTTTTAGTGTTTCCTCACGCAATACCGGCGCTCCTTGATAAGGCGGGAAAAATTTCTGGTCATCTTCTAATACTTGCAAATCATACTTTTGAATTTCCGGGTCTGTTGCATAGGCATCAAGCATATTAATATCTCCTGTTTTCACCGCATTGTAACGAAGCTTTGGTTCCATCGTTTTAATATTGTTGAATGCCAGGCCGTACTCTTTTTGAATACCCACGTAGCCGTCTTCACGATCTTTAAATTCTAATGTAAACCCTGCTTTTACTTGATCACTTACATTCGCAAGATCTGAGATTGTCTTTATGTTATTTTGTTCTGCAAATTCTTTTGTAACAGTTAGCGTATACGTATTATTAAACGCCATCGTCTCTAAATACGTTAACCCAAATTCCTTTTGAAATCCTTCTTTTGCCTGATTATATACTTCATCGGCATCCTTGCTAGCTGGCTGTTCTTTTAAATGCGTCACAATTGCTGTACCTGTATATTCAGGGTAAATATCTATCTCATCATTTCGCAATGCCTCAAATACAAAGACGGTTTTTCCTAATGATGAACGCAAGCCGATGTTCAAATCAGTTTCATTTTCGATTAGTTCTTTGTACATATTAATTAAAATATCTGGTTCTGCCCCAATTTTACCTCCAATGACTAAGTCAGGCTCTGTTGCTTTCATGACAGCAAATGGCGAGGCGAGCAATAGCACAAGAATCAAAATCATAATAAACGAACGCTTTTTTGAACCTGTCTTCGATGAATTTTCAATGACACGTAACACGACGTCAAATACAATTGCTAATATTGCAGCAGGGATAGCTCCTAATAAAATCAAAGCATTATCACTTCGGTCAATCCCTAATAAAATTAAGCTGCCTAATCCTCCGGCACCAATCAGCGCTACAATTGTTGCTGTGCCGATAATTAATACCATTGCTGTGCGAATACCGGCCATAATGACAGGCAATGCCAATGGCAGCTCTACTTTTACTAATCGCTTAAATGAATTCATTCCCATTGCACGTGCCGCTTCAATAAGTGAAGGATCTACTTCCTTAATCCCTGTATATGTATTCCGAACGATTGGCAATAAAGAGTATAAAAATAAAGCGATAACGGCTGGAACTGTTCCGATTCCTACAAGCGGAATTAATAAACCAAGTAAAGCAAGAGATGGAATCGTTTGAAGAACGGCTGTTATGCTAATAATCGGCTCTGCAATCCGCTCATGTCTAGTTAAATACAAGCCGAGCGGTACAGAAATAATGACCGCAATAAGCAAAGCTAATACAGAAATTTGAATATGTTCAAGCAGCGCTTGCAGCGATGCATCTCCGCGCTGTTCAAGCAACATTGTGAATGTATTCATAGCGTTCCTCCTTCTTTTGTTTTCGCTGAAAGAAACGCCAAGAGGTTTTTACGTGTAACAACGCCAATTTGCTTAGAGCCTTTATAAACAGCCACAGCGTCATGCTCTTGAAGTAAGTTCATTGCTTCCATCACTGTTGCTGAAGACTTTAGCTGAACGCCTGCTTCTGATAACTCGCTTTGGTCACTTTCTTTCACAAACCGTTCAAGTGTTTCTACTAGCATGCTTCCCTGATTTCCAATAAATGATTGTACAAACTCATTTTTAGGCTGTTGAATAAATTCTTCTGGCGTGCCGACTTGAACAATTCCTCCATCTTTCATTAAACAAATACGGTCTCCGAGTGTCATTGCCTCGCTTATGTCATGGGTAACAAATACAAATGTCTTTTTGATTTTTTCTTTTAAAGCTAATATATCTTGTTGAAGCTGTTCACGACTTAGCGGATCTAAAGCACTAAAGGGTTCATCCATTAAAATAATGGGAGGATCTGCTGCGAGGGCGCGAGCAACACCGATACGCTGCTGCTGGCCTCCTGAAAGCTCGGAAGGTTTGCGGTTTCGATACTGTTTTGGATCTAAGCCAACTAATGTTAATAGCTCATCAACACGCGCTTTAATTTTCTGTTTCTTCCACCCTTTCATTTCAGGTACAACTGCAATATTTTCAGCAATCGTCATGTGCGGGAATAAAGCAATTTGTTGAAGAACATAGCCGATGTTCCAGCGCAAGTGATGAATATTGTGATCTACCACACGTTTATCTTTTATGTAGAGGTCTCCGTCTGTTACTTCATGAAGACGGTTAATCATTTTTAAAGTCGTCGTTTTTCCACAGCCGCTTGGACCAATTAGAACGAAAAACTCTCCTTCGTGAATCTCTAAGTTAATTTGTTTGACAGCAGTTGTACCATCATCATACTGCTTGGAAACATTTTTAAAAGTAATCAATTCAATTTGCACTCCTCATTCAGTTTTTCGCCTTAACTATGTATACCTATTATAAACGGAAATAAAACCTCTTTTTACAGTTTTCTGCTTTCGTTAAAGCTTTAGCATTCCTCTTGCTGCCTTTTATTTTTCCCTTGATTTCTTCCATATATATAAAATAAGACAGATCAATAAACCGCCTAAGATCATTTGTCCTTCTTTCGTCAACGAAACCACTTGATACACCGCATAAATTTCAATTGCCAGTGCAGGGATTTTTCCAAGTATACTTGCAGTGATAAATACAGCAAATGACATTTTCCCGACCGCAGCAAAAAATGTAACAATGCTTGACGGAACAAACGGAAGCAATCGCAGAATAAACACTAATAGCAACGCGTCTTTTCCCGTGACATGCAGCAACTTCTTAACCTTTGGGTAAGAAGGAACTTTTTCATTTACGAGCCGGTTGAACCCTTTACGATATAGCCAAAATGACACAGCTGCCCCTACAACTTCTCCTGTAACCAAAAGAAGCGTGCCTGCTAGGACGCCAAATACTTTTAAGTGGACCGCCGTCCAAAAAGCACTTGGAATGACGCCAAGTATACCAATAATAACACTTACAAAAATACTAATAAAAATTGCTAGCTCTGGATATAAAAGCAGCAATGACTCTAAATAAGCATTCACTTGAAAAATCTCCTGTATTAAAATGAATTGATAAAATAGATTCCATCTCCGAGCACTGCTCATTCAAATGTGAAAGCATTCAATTGCAACACGTTCCATATAGACAAAAAGAAGCGACCGTAAACATGTACGATCGCTTCTTCTACTGTAAATGATTTACTGCTTGCTGTTATGCTAGCGACAGGGATCGAACCTGCGACCTCTTGCTTACCATGCAAGTGCTCTACCTACTGAGCTACACCAGCGTCATAGAAAATTATAACATAAATATATGTAAAGTAGAAACTTTTTTTCATTTATAAGGAAGTAAAATTTGATTCCGGTTACTATTCAGCAAGAACAATCACCGTAAATCACTCCGTTCTTTTCAATTTTATGAATTCCTTCAACACATCCTACAGTTTACCAAAATGAAATTCAGCAAATCTTACAATTTTTAAGTTTTATGTAAGAGTCCCTAACACAAAAAGTGAAAATTTTCCAAAAATCATTTAATCTTATAAAAAATCCAGGCAGACAGAAAGGACGACGATAAATGGAACAGCAACCAACATTGACAAAATTAAAAAGAAGTACACCGTACCCAAGAAATTGTACGTTCAATCCAGAAGACTGGACGATTTTATCCCAATATTGGTATCCAGTCGCTCAATGCTCAGAAGTAACCGAGAAACCAATTGCAGTTACGCTGTTAGATGTCAATTTAGTTTTATACCGAACGAAAGGTCAGCTAGTAGCAGCCAGAGATTTATGTGTTCATCGCGGTACGCCTCTTAGTATGGGATGGGTGGAAGATGATGAAATTGTCTGTCCATATCACGGGTTTCGATATAATACAGAAGGCAAATGCACCTCGATTCCCGCTCATCCAGATGCAAACATCTCCCCCCGTTTATGCATGACAGTCTACCCTGTCATTGAACGATTTGGATTAGTTTGGACATCATTAACAGGTGACATGGAAAATCTGCCTTCATTTGACGCATGGGAAGATCCTGAATTTCAGCAAATTGTCTGTCCAAACTTTGACATAAAAGGCTCTGCAGGACGGCAAATGGAAGGCTTTTTAGATGTTGCTCATTTTGCTTGGGTCCATACCGAAACATTCGGTGATCGTAATAATGCCTTTGTTCCAAAGTACAAAGTAGAAAATACCGATTATGGATTGAATGTAGAATATATCAGCACTGTAAGCAACTACTCAAAAGAACAGGCCCATCTGAACCTAGAAGGATTTAAATGGCGCCGTGTATTCGATGTATATCCTCCTTTTACAGCCACGTTAAAAGTATACTTTCCTGAGGGTGGCCAATTGTGGATTATGAATGCTGTTTGTCCAATATCAGCACGCCAGACGCGACTCTTTGTACCGATTGCAAGAAATTTTGATAAAGATTTGCCTGTAGAAGGTGTATACGAGTTCAACTTGCGCGTCTTTGATGAAGACCGTGAAATGGTAGAAAACCAAAAGCCGGAAGACTTGCCTTTAGACCTCCAAATGGAAGCTCACATTATGGCTGATCAAACATCCATTGCATATCGAAAACTGCTTAAAAAGATGGGATTAAGCTTTGTTTACACAAGTTAAAAAAGACCAGCACTTTACTTTAAGTGTTGGTCTTTTATTCGTTATGAACGTTTTACTTCGCAAACTGTTTATTTCCAATCGGCTTTTTCATTGCATGATTCGCTTCTATAGGCGTTACGCGCTTCATGAACAATGAAAGAAGTAAGGCAACGATTAACAGTACAACAGAAATTGCAAATGAATCGTTAATCCCCTGCACCATTGCTTGCATTCCTAATTGATGCTGCATGTCAGCCGTTGGAGCTGCTGTTGCATTTTGCATAGCTGCATCTGCCAATTCTTTTGCATGAAATTCAGTGCGGTTTGACATCACTGTGACAAGAAGTGCTGACCCAATCGCACCAGATACTTGCTGCAGCGTATTATTCATGGCTGTGCCATGCGGATTAAATTGAGCTGGCAATTGGTTTAGCCCGTTGGTCATAACCGGCATCATCACCATCGACATTCCAAACATCCGAATCGTGTAAAGAATAATGAGCTCTGTATATGTTGTTGTTAATGACAAATGGCTAAAAAAGTATGTTGTAACAGCCGTAATCGTTAACCCTATTACAGCGAGAGTACGAGCGCCGAATTTATCAAAAAGCTTTCCTGTAATTGGCGACATCACACCCATTACAAGTGCCCCCGGCAACATTAACAAGCCTGAATCAAGCGGTGAAATCCCGCGAACTGTTTGAACATAAAGCGGCATTAACAACATTGCTGAAAATAATGCCATTGTAATAACGATTGAAATGGCTGATGATAAAGCAAACATCGGATATTTAAAGATACGGAATTCAAGCATTGGTGTATCAAGCTTAAATTGGCGGACAATAAATAGAATCAATGAAATCACACCAACAATAATCGTTCCGTACACTTCTGGCGAATCCCATCCTTTATCTCCAGCAGAACTAAATCCGTACAATAATCCGCCAAATCCTAATGTTGACAAAACAAGCGATAGAAAGTCCAGATTAATATTTACTTTTTCTTTTTGATCTTTTAATAAAATAAACGCTAAAACTAAAACAAGCACCGCAATCGGTGTTACAAGATGGAACAGCATTCTCCAATCAAAGTGCTCAATTAGCCATCCTGACAAAGTTGGTCCAATCGCTGGCGCGAAGATCATAACTAACCCAAAAATCCCCATTGCTGCACCACGTTTTTCAATTGGAAAGTTTGTTAACAGTACGTTCATTAAAAGCGGCATCATAATCGCTGCTCCAGATGCTTGAATCATTCGTGCTGTTAATAAGATTGAAAACACAGGTGCTGCTCCTGCTAAAATGGTTCCGGTCGTAAATAAAAGCATTGCTGTTAAAAAGAGACCTCGAACCGAATAGCGCTGAATTAAAAAGGCTGTCGTTGGAATCATAATTCCATTTACAAGCATGTATCCTGTCGATAACCACTGTACAGTCGACATTGTTACATCTAAGTCCGTTTTGATGGATGGTAATGCTACATTCAGCAGCGTTTCATTTAACAAGGAAATAAATGCACCAATTAATAAAATAGCAATCATTCCGTACGGTGGTTTTTTTATAAAATCAATAGACTGCACCATTGTTCCTCCTATTGAACTTTCAGTTCATTTTTTTATACACATATTCCACATAACGTATATTATACCTTTAGTTCATTTTTTGCAACAAAAAAACCCTTTAAAATAAAAGGATTTGTGTAAAAGCTTATCATACTGTAATATATTTTTTAGACAGTCAGTCTAATTTATTTTCTAGGTGATAAACATGAATAAACGAAAACAACATGTTCTTAAAAATGCTCATCAGCTGTTTATTGAAAAAGGGTTCCAAGCAACCTCTATACAAGATATTTTAGAAGACAGCGGAATTTCTAAAGGCACCTTTTACAACTATTTTTCATCAAAAAATGAATTAGTAATTGAAATTTTCAAATGGCTTTATCAAGATTTAGAGAAAAAGCGCAACAATTTATTAATTGGTCAAAAGCTTTCAGATCTTGAAATATTTATTCAGCAAATTGAACTTCAAATGCAAACACATCATCAAAACAAATTGTTTACATTATTCGAAGAAGTGTTTTTTTCAAATGACCCTGATTTAAAAGAGCACATCAAAAAAACCCAACTTTTTGAATTGCAATGGTATTATAATCGGTTTATTGATATATTTGGTGAAGATAAAAAACCGTATCTTTTTGATTGCGCGATTATGTTTTTAGGCATCTTGCATCGTAATTTTCACTATAATTTTATGGCACGTAATAATAATATTGATCCAAGAAAGGTCATTCGCTATAGTGTCGAGCGATTAGTGCACATGGTGAATGAAGTCTCACAAACGAATGCTCAGCTCTTAGACCCTTCTCTGCTTAAAAAGTGGGTTCCTCGATGTGAGAATGAAACTAAAACGCTTGAGCAGCAAATAACAGATTGTATTATTACGCTAAAAAAAGCCAAAGACAAAAAATCTTTAACAAAAACTGAAAACCAAAAGCTTACTGAACTATTAGATTTTATTCAAGAAGAAGTCATTCATCAGCCATTTCCGCGCAAATTTATTCTTGAAAGCGCAATCCATTCATTAAATCAAAGCTCTTTAGCTGAACAGTCCAAATTAAGAACATTGCAAACACTCATCCAAGATTACCTAAAAGATTTAGAATAAAAAACCGTTTTACAAATGTAAAACGGTTTTTTATTGAGCTTGCCTAATTCATTAAGTTACTAATCAAGGAAGGTAACAGCTTTCCTTTATTTTAACGGTTTTCCGTTTCTTATATTTAAACCATAGCCATACTTATATAGTGTTTGATCAGGGTTTGTGACAGACGGAATATCCACAGGCAGTTTCCCTTGCGGCTTTGAAACCCCGAATATTGTATACATGCCTGCCGGAATATTAGGCTGACGGAAACGGCCATCTGTATACCCTTTAAACCCATAAACAGCTAATACAGCTTTCGCTTCTTCAAAGTTTGCAACATCATACGGATTGCGAAGGCTCATTAATACAAACTTTTTATCCTTATCCTGCGCATAGTTCATCGCTGCTCTCGGAAAATCTGTTGCCCATTTCGCTTCATCTTGTACCGTATCATCAATGACACCATCATTAACAGCAGGGTCATTTTTCACTACGTAGGAACCGGTAATGACATAATCAGCTTCATCAATTTTTTTCTTTACATCTTCTGTGAATGTTTTTCCGTAAAACTCTACACTTTCTACTTGCACAGGCTTGATTCGCTTCTTGTCTGCTAACTGCTGAATCGTTCTTTCCATTGCTTCGATTTGATAATCATATGGTGCGAGAAGCAAAACTTTCTGATCTTTTTTCGGTTTTAACGGAAGTACTTTCTCTTCGTTTTTTAATAAAGTAACCGCTTGTTTCGCCATTTTCTCTTCTGCTGTTACATGTTTTTCGTTGCCAACTGTTTTGAGTGCATCTTCAATTTTTTCGTGAAGCGGTGTTGATTCAGGCTGGTAAATTCCTCGGTCTATTTTCAATTCAATTATACGTTCAACTGAATCATCGATTTCTTCCATCGGAATTTCCCCGTCTTTAACAGCTTCAACAACAGTGTTATATACACTTTCTAAATTCTTTTCCATCTCTAAGGAATTTACTTGAGCTGGCATTAAGGCTATATCTACGCCTGCATTAATTGCCATCACAACAGCTTCTTCTTGTCCGAAATTGTCGGCTACTGCCTTCATATTTAAAGCATCTGTCACAATGACCCCGTCATATCCTAGTTCATCACGTAAAAGGTCAGTCATAATCTTACATGATAAAGTAGCAGGAACCATAATTTCTTGACCATCTTTTTGACTAATATATGTCGTATCATCAAAAGCTGGGAATTGAACGTGGGCTGTCATGATCATGTCTACACCTGATTCAATTGCTTTTTTAAATGGATATAGCTCTACTTCATGCAAGCGGGCTTTATCATGATTCACTAAAGGCAAACCATAATGGCTATCGACAGCTGTGTCTCCATGTCCAGGGAAATGCTTGGCTGCTGCTGCAACATTTTGCTTTTGCAGCCCTTTCATCGTCTGTACCCCAAGCTTGGCTACTAATTCTGGATTTGAACTAAACGAACGAACACCAATGACTGGATTGCTTGGATTATTGTTCACATCAAACACCGGTGCAAAGTTAACATTAATTCCGAGTGCATTCAGTTCTTTCCCAATGATGTCGCCGGTTTGATAGGCATTTTTTTCACTTCTCGTAGCACCAATTGCCATATTTCCAGGCAAGTTTGCCCCTGATTGCAGCCGTGTGACAATTCCTCCTTCTTGGTCAATGGTCATAAGCAGGGGGATATCTTCACTCGATTTTTGCAATCCATCAACGAGCCGTACAGTTTGCTCGGTATCTACAACATTCTCAGCGAATAAAATCACACCGCCTAAATGATATTTTTTAATGATGCTCCCGACTTCATCATTCATTACTGTAAACCCAGTCGCTTTTGATTCACCTTGTTTTTTCCAATTTCTAAAGTCAGGCATTAGCATTTGCCCTACTTTTTCTTCTAGCGTCATCTCATTTACAATTTGTTCTACTTGCGGAATCCTCGTCGATTCGGCTGAAACATTTTTCGCTGTAAAGGGAATAAAACTAGTAGTCGCTAATGTCACTGCTAAACCAACCGACAGTAAATTTTTCTTTTTCATCGTTTCTTCCTCCAGGCTATAAAACGTTTATTTATAGAGCAAATATGCTTTTCGAGTTACTTTGAAAGTTTGAAAATCTTTTTGCCATCTTTGCTGAATCGCTTCTACCGATGTGCCTTTTTCAACCTCTTCTCTCACCCAGGCGTTACCGATTAACAAATCAAAAAATGGTTTATTCCCGACGTTAAACACAAACTCATTTGGATACATATCATGAATCGCTTTTACTAAAACAACTCCTGTTTCCACTGGCCTATACGCGTTTCGGTCTGTCACGTGAATTTGAACACCGCCTGAAAGTTTTCCGCTGTGCTTTGAAAAAGATGGCGTGAAATAGGAAGGCCGGAATGTAACGCCAGGCAGCTTAAGCTTATTTAACTTTTCAGCAAGTTCAGTTCCATTAATAAACGGAGCGCCGATTGTTTCAAATGGCTTTGTTGTTCCCCGTCCTTCAGAGATATTTGTTCCTTCAAATAAAGATGCACCAGGATAGACGATGGCTGTATCGACTGTTGGCATGTTCGGCGAAGGAGACACCCATTCAAGCGGAAGGTCATCATAATACATTGACCTTTTCCAGCCTTTCATCTTGACAACAGTTAAATCAGCGTTGATCTCAAATTCTTTGTTAAATAATTGAGCTAATTCTCCTACTGTCATTCCGTGTCGGATCGGAATCGGATACATGCCGACAAAAGAAGAATAACCTTCTTCTAATACAGGTCCTTCAACTTTTTCTCCGCCTTGAGGATTCGGTCTGTCTAAAACAATAAAGGGAATATTATTTTCTTTTGCTGCTTCCATCGCATAAGCCATTGTGTAAATATAGGTGTAAAAACGGGTTCCGACATCTTGGATATCAAAGACTAATACCTCTACATCCTTTAACATTTCAGGTGTTGGTTTCTTTGTCGGCCCATACAGACTGTATACAGGAAGACCCGTTTTTTCATCGATATAAAACTCGACATGCTGTCCTGCCTGCGCATCTCCTCGCACACCATGTTCAGGTCCATACAAGGAAACTAACTCAAAATCCGGGTGATGATGAAACAAATCAACAATGCTGTTTAATTGCTGATCTACACCTGTCGGGTTCGTAATTAAACCAACTTTTTTCTCTTTTAATAAATCAGCTTGATCTTCAAGCAATACCTCTACTCCTAACTTAAACTGCTTGCCGTGACCTCTGTCTTTTCGTTCTTTGGCATTTATATCCGATGCTGTAACGGCTGAAAATGAAGTTAGCACTAAAACAAAAACGGCTGCTAAAGCAAACCATTTTTTCATATGAAACTCCCCCATCCCTTTTTATTGCATTTCAACAGGCACTAAAACCTGGATGCACTGTATTGATCTAGACTCGTTATGTACTGTGTCATGGTGTTATTTTCACTGCATATCTTCACATTTTTGCAGGCTTACAATCTCTAATAGATCTTGAGTGAATCATGTTTATACTTTGCTCACCTGTTATAGCCGTACAGTGTTGCATAAAACTTAGTCGACTGTTTTAATTTCGATTGTTTGTCCTGGCTGAACCATTGATAGAAGCGGTATGTCCTGCGGAATAACTTCTCCTACTACATTGACTCGCTTATCAGCTGGTAAATCGCAGAGCGCAATCTGCAGTTCTCCCCGGTAGCGGCCATATAAATCATTATCCATTGTCACTGAACCTTTGCTTCGGTTTATCGTATTGAATGGAGGTACTGGTTCTGCACATCGAGTATCCTGCAAACGAATAACATCTCGTGCAAGATCTGGACGAATCCGATAATTTCCTGCCTGTAAAACTGCTGACTGGATGCGGATAGGTAAAATCCGATCTTGATCAAATTTTACAAGCTGTTCTAAAAGCATCTCCCCGGGATCGGGATCTCCAATATACACATCGTTGATTCCATAGCGGTCTAATTCTACAGCAGCTAGAAACGGATCAATATGTCGGTGCTTCTCCAAAGTGGGAAGTCCTTCAAAAAGAGGCCCTCGTTTTTCTCCTCTTCCTGGTACATACGCACAGACCGGAATGTTACAGCGTTTAAATAACTTGCCTTGTTTTAAAAAGAATTCTTCCGCTAACCCCGTCTCACTGCGCGGATAAAAATTATGCCAAGCAATGATTTTTTCACAATCAAGCCCTGCTTCCACTAATGCTTGAAGTTCTCTTTCTAATACGGTGCTGGCATTAATGGCAATCTGAAAATGGGCAGCAAGATGCAAAATGGTATCACCGTCAAAAGCATCATCAAGGCGGATCCCCGCTACTCCTAGCGAAATTAATTCTTCAAGGCTTTCAATTCCTAAATGCTTTGGTGTGTTCATCGACACATCGGCGTAAACCTGAATACCGTTTTCTTTTGCTGTTTTCAGCAATTGTTTTGCTCGGTTTGCCAAGTCTCCTTTTTCTTCTGGAATGTGAAGCGAGGTAAATGCTCGCTTCACACCTTTTTTACTTGCTTCAATAATGCGCTGTTCTGCGAATTCGTCGGTTAAATAAAAGGAAATACCAATCAATCAAACTCCCCTGCCATTTCATCTTTAAATCCGAATAAATACGTAAAAAGAAATCCGGCTCCGTAGGCAATAACCAGCCCAAGTAAGTAAAGCACAATTTGTTCAGCATGAACTAAAAATGTCAACGGCAATCCAGAAACACCGACTGCGATTGTCGCAATATTAAAGTACGCTTGAAACGCTCCGCCGATACCTGCTCCTAAACATGCGGTTAAAAACGGACGACCAAGCGGTAACGTAACACCGAAAATTAATGGCTCTCCAATTCCAAGCATTCCTGATGGAAGAGCACCGCCAATCGCTCTTTTTAAGCGTGCTTTCTTTGTTTTCATATAAATCGCAAATGCAGCTCCAACCTGACCGGCACCGCCCATCGCTAAAATTGGCAGAAGCGGGTCATCCCCAATTGAATTAATCAGTTCTAAATGAACAGGCGTTAACCCTTGATGCAGACCTGTTACAACAAGAGGCAAGAATGTGGCTCCAAGCACAAATCCAGCTACGATCCCACCTATATCTAACACAGCCAGCAATCCTTGTGTAATCGCATCCGAGATTAATCCGCCAAGCGGCATAAATACAAGATAAGTTACAATACCAGTAATGAGTAGCGCAATGGTTGGTGTGACGATAATATCAAGTGACTGGGGAATGAAACGACGAACATTCTTTTCCACAATAGCAATGAAAATAGCGGCAAATAAAATCCCAATTAATCCGCCGCGACCTGGTAACAGCGCTTCACCAAAAAGCTGAATCTCTCCAACTGCCGGATTAATAACTAAAATTCCTGCCAATCCGCCTAATGCAGGTGATCCACCAAATTCTTTTGCGGCATTAATCCCTACTAAAATACCAAGATAAGCGAATAACCCGCTGCCAATCACCGTTAAAATCGTTGCGATTTGTGATTCTGCTGGCAGCCACCCTGCTTGGATAACAGCCTTTGTAATCCCTGTAATTAAGCCCGACGCCACTAGAGCTGGAATCAATGGAATAAAAATACTTGCGATTCGGCGTAAAAATAACTTAAACGGCGTTTTGTTTTTCTCTTTTAACTCGCTTTTTTTCTGTGCAGCACGGTCTTCTAAATTTATGCCGCCAGCACGATCAAGGAGTTTCCCAAACTCTTCTGTCACTTTGTTTACTTTTCCAGGTCCTAAAATGATTTGCAATGTTTCCTCTTCAACTAATCCTAATACACCCTCTAGCTTTTTGATTGCCTCTTTATTAACCAATGTTTCATCTTTTGGTGTAACACGAAGCCGAGTCATGCAGTGAGTATACGATGCAATGTTTTCGGCTCCACCAAGCTGTTCTAAAATGCCTTTAGCTAATAATTGATTTACTTCTGACACGCCAATTCCCCCTTTATCCAGTTCACTTCTCCTGCTTATGACGCTTTACAATCGCCTATTGGAAGCAACAGATAATTGTAAGCGTTTTTATTTTTTTATCTAGAAAACTCAGTTTACTTAAGTAAACTAAGCTCACTTACTATTTTTTAAAAACTGAATAGCTTCTCGAGTGTGATCGATGTAATTAATCGTCTCTTCATATTGCTTTGTTACCATCGATAAAAACAAGATGTCAATGACATATAACTGAGCAAGACGTGAGGATGTAGCTGCGCTGCGAAACGGAGCTTCAGCTGAATATGATGTATACAATCGTGTATCGGCTAATGACGAAACACTTGATTGTCCATATCTCGTTAAACTGATTGTCTGTAAGCCGCGAGCTTTTGCTAACGATAATACTTTCACAACTTCAGACGTTTCACCTGAAAACGAAATCCCAACAACTACATCATCAGGTGCTGCATTCGCAATTAGCATTGCCACCATATGAACATCTGTAAAAGCTGTGGACCCTTTATTAATCCGAAGAAACTTTTGCTGAGCATCCATCGCAATGATGTGAGAAGCCCCTACTCCAAAAAAGTGAACATTTTTTGCTTTTAACAGCACTTTCACCGCTCTTTCAAGCTCTTCATCATTTAAAATTTCAGCTGTATCGCTTAAACTTTGAATACTGTTACTCGTCGTTTTCTTCACAATCGATCGAATTGATTCATCAGGAGTGATATCCCTGTAGCCGTGTTCTGCTGGCTTCACTAAATCTCCGGCAATTCTTACTTTCAAATCTTGAAATCCTTTTACTCCAAGCGATTTGCAAAGCCGAATTACAGCAGCACTGCTTGCGCCTGCTAAAGCACCTAATTCCCCTGCTGTGTTTTCAACAACAGTCTCCGGTTTAGCTAAAATATATTCTGCAATTTTCCGCTCCGAGGCAGGGAGCTGGTTCATCATATTTTTAATCATGCTTAATCCGCCAGTAGCCATTCTTCTTCTCCTTTACTTCTTGCTCAGCTCAATAGCTGTTCTGACATAACCATTGCTTTGCTTTAACAGCTCAACTGCTTCTTCATATTTCTTCTTTGTTTCAATCATCACAATTGCTGTCTTAACTTCATTATGCGCCGCCTCTAACGTTTTTTTCGCTTCATCGTAAGAGACATTTGTAACCTTTTCAATAATACCAATCGCACGCTCTTTCAATTTGTAGTTGCTTACGTTTACATCAACCATTAAATTCTCATACGCTTTTCCTAGCTGCACCATGGAAGTAGTTGAAATCATATTTAGAATCATTTTATGCGCAGTCGCTGATTTTAGCCTCGTTGAACCGGTTAGCACTTCTGGTCCTACGATGACTTCAATCGCATGGTCAGCAGCTTTGCTAATCAGCGAATTTTCATTGCAAGATAAAGCCACGGCTTTTGCTCCTATACGGCGAGCATATTTTAATGCGCCAATAACGTAAGGCGTCCGGCCGCTCGCTGCGATTCCGATTACTGTATCTTTTTCGGTTAGCGCGATGTCTTTTAAATCTTGTTCACCTAATTCTTCTTTATCTTCTGCTCCTTCTACTGCCTTAACAAAAGCTCGCTCTCCGCCAGCCATAATCCCTTGAACCATGTCTGGGAGTGTGCTAAATGTCGGCGGACATTCCACTGCATCTAATACACCCAGCCTTCCGCTTGTGCCGGCACCGATATAAATGAGACGCCCTCCCTTTTTTAATGACTCTGTTACAAAATTAACTGCCGCTTCGACATCTGGAAGAACCGCTTGAACAGCAGAAGCAATTTTCTGGTCCTCTTCGTTCATGATTCGTAAAATTTCCGTTGTACCTGCCGTATCAATGTGCATTGTGCGTTCATTACGGGATTCAGTTGTCAATAAAGTAAGATTTTGATCCATTGATTGTTCCTCCAATTATCGTATTGCCTATCTAAATCTTGAATTTTAGTTTCATAAAGAGTGTAATCTTTCATTCATTTCATGTTCATTATAAAATCTATAAAATATTATTTCAACAATTAATTAATTATATTAAAATTAAATTTCAAAAAGAACTAAAATATGAAAGAATTTTTTACTTTTTAAAACAGAGCTCTCTTTTGAATAGCTTGTAGAGGTTTCTCATCCTGTGCTAGGCTAAGAATAAGAGCTCCTTTATATTACTTATTGAAAAACGACGAAAGATTTTAGCCGGAGGTATTCAGCATGTTACTATTGCCTTCCCTTGCAAAAAAAATCATTTACGAAGTGAAGAAGCTATTAGATGAAGATATTATTATTGTGAATGTAGAGGGCACCATTATCGCAAGCACAGATGAATCGCGGATTGGCACCTTTCACGAAGGTGCGCTTGCAAGCATAAAAGAAAAGCGAAAAGTACTGGTTACAAAAAAAGATGAAGAACAATTAAAAGGAGTAAAAGCAGGGTTGAATTTGCCTGTTGTGTTTTCACACGATGTAATTGGTGTAATCGGGATTACAGGAGAACCAGATCGCATTTTGCCTTATGGTGAACTTCTTCAAAAAATGACGGAGCTGCTGATTCAAGAAAGCTATTACTCTGAACAAATGCAATGGCAAACAAGAATGCTAGAGTCGTTTGTTTTTGATTGGCTTCAATTAAAAGACTGGTCTTCAGCTTTTATTGAGCGAGCTCAGCTGTTAAATATTGATTTGCATAAAAGGCGGCAAGTCATTTTAGCATATGTAAAAGAACAACCAGACTTTATCCATCGAGATATCTGGCAGTTAACCCATATATGGAAAGAATCGTATCCCTTTGATCTTTTTATTCAATGGGGAAATGACCGTTTGCTTATTTTACATGAGCCACGCAATGACCGAGAGAAAGAAACGCTCACTCAAAAATTAGCGCAGCTGCAATCTTTTTTACAGAAAGAGTGGGGCACATCTTCTGCTTTAGGCATCGGGCAGATCTTTGAAGGACAAGCATTAAAGAAATCTTACGAGCAAGCAGAACAAGCTCTATCTGTTGCATCAAAAAAAGATGGCATCGTGTTTGAAGAAGAGCTTCGCTTAGACATATGCCTTGAAGAAATTAGCAGCTCTACCCGTCAAGAGTTCATAAAGCGTATTCTTCAAACCGCTTTAAAGAATGAAGAGTTAATTCATACATTTCAGACCTTTTTTCAGCATAATATGTCATTAAAATTAACAGCGGAAGCGCTGCATATCCACATTAATACGCTGCATTACCGCATTAAAAAATTAGAAGAACTAACAGGCTTAAATCTCAAACATTTCCCAGACGTCATTAGCCTCTACTTAGCTCTTTATTTTTTGGATTATCCTCTAAAAAAATAAAACTGAAAGCGGATAAATTTTAGATAAATCTCTATATCACACATGAACTTATTTCTTTATGATAAAACAAAGAGAATAAGCTACGTAACGGGGGCAGTCACCTCTCTTGCATTGAAGCCAAGCCGCCCCTATCTCTTACAAACATAAGTTGAGTAAAGGTGTGAAGATACATGATTACAGATTTAATGAAAAAAAGTTAATTGGCATTGTCGGGATCGAAAACTATGATGATTCAAAAGCTGGCAGGCTCGTTTATTCCTATGACGCAACTCCTCAATTTCAATCCATGCCCGATGGCGTTATTTCTCCGCATAACACAAAAGAAGTTTCTGACATTATAAAAATATGCAATCAATATCAGATTCCAATTATCCCTCGCGGATCAGGCACAAACCTTTGTGCAGGCACTTGTCCAACTGAAGGCGGCCTTGTTTTATTATTCAAACATATGAACCAAATTCTTGAGATTGATGAAGAAAATTTAACGGTTACCGTTCAGCCTGGAGTGATTACACTTGATATGATCCATGAAGTAGAAGCAAAAGGCTTATTCTACCCGCCAGATCCAAGCTCTATGAAAATTTCAACAATCGGTGGAAACATTAATGAAAACTCAGGCGGGTTGCGCGGGTTAAAATACGGTGTAACACGTGATTACGTCATTGCACTTGAAATCGTTCTTGCAAACGGAGACATTATCTGCACAGGAGGGAAGCTTGCAAAAGACGTTGCCGGCTATGACTTAACCTGTCTATTTGTAGGTTCAGAAGGTACGCTTGGCATCATAACAGAAGCGACACTCAAACTAATTCCAATGCCTGAAACAAAACAAACGATTCTAGCTCTCTATCAAGATATCGAGTCTGCTGCTAAATCTGTTTCCAAAATTATTTCAAATAAAATTATGCCTACAACATTAGAATTTCTTGATCAGCCAACTCTTCAAGTAGTAGAAGAGTTCGCGAAGATCGGATTGCCAACAAACGTTCAAGCCGTTCTGTTAATTGAACAAGATGGACCAAGTGAAGTGGTCGAACGTGATATCAAGCGAATTGCAGAAGTATGTACAGCCGAACACGCTGTGTCTGTTCAAGTCGCAGAGTCTGAAGAACAAGCAATGGCACTTCGAACAGCACGCCGTTCAGCGTTATCTGCTCTAGCTCGCTTAAAACCAACAACAATCTTAGAAGATGCAACCGTACCGCGGTCAGAAATTGCCAAAATGGTCAGAGCCATTAATGAGATTGCCAAAAAATATGATGTTAAAATCTGTACATTCGGCCATGCAGGAGATGGCAATCTTCATCCGACCTGTCCAACTGATTCACGCAACCATGATGAAATTGAACGTGTGGAAAAAGCTTTTGCTGAAATTTTTGAAAAAGCAGTTGAGCTGGGCGGAACCATTACAGGTGAACACGGCGTCGGTGTGATGAAAGCCCCTTATCTAGAATTGAAGCTTGGAAAACAAGGAATAAATGCAATGAAAGCCATTAAGTCATCGCTTGATCCAAATAATATTATGAACCCCGGTAAAGTGTTTGCCAAAGATTCTCGCAAAAGAGTGGTGGTAACAAAATGACAACAGTAAAAGAAAAGAACATCATTCAAACAGAATTTAAAGAACGCATGGATGAAGATGAACTGCTTAACTGTATGCGCTGCGGCTTTTGCTTGCCATCCTGTCCAACCTATATTGAGTCAGGCTTTCAAGAATCCCACTCACCACGCGGACGCATTGCACTGATGAAAGCAGTCGTTGACGGTTTGATTGAACCCGATGAAGATGTCGAACGTTCATTAGAACTATGTCTTGGCTGCCGTGCATGTGAACCGGTCTGCCCTTCTGGTGTGAAATACGGTCATCTATTAGAAGAAGCACGGGATATTATCAATCAAAACAAAAAACATTCTCTTCCTGTGCGTACTGTGCGAAAAATCGTCTTTGAGCAACTTTTCCCTTATCAAAACCGCATGCGTACATTGACAGGCTTTCTCGGTATTTATCAGCGCTCAGGGCTGCAAACCATTGTGCGGAAAACAAGGATGCTAAACCTTTTACCTGAAAACTTAGCCGCAATGGAAAAAGTGATACCGAAAGTGCCGGCAATGAACAAGATGAAAAACCGCCCTGCATATTTAGACGCGCATGGAACTAAGAAAAAAAGGGTTGCCTTTTTTTCAGGCTGTTTAATGGATACACTGTTTTTAGATACAAACAATGCTACTACTAAACTATTGCAGCTAGCTGGCTGTGAAATCGTAATCCCTCAAAATCAAGCGTGCTGC
Organism: Priestia megaterium; assembly: GCA_008180335.1. Classification (GTDB taxonomy): domain Bacteria; phylum Bacillota; class Bacilli; order Bacillales; family Bacillaceae_H; genus Priestia; species Priestia megaterium_B. Next base: position 193,817 of record VTEF01000002.1, on the reverse strand, counting down.
GGCGCACTGCATGGCCATAGCGGTGAAAAAGAAGGTGCAAAAGCATTAGCAAAACGAAACATTCAAGCATTTGAAGCGTTAAATGCCGATTACATTATTACGAATGCAGGCGGATGCGGCGGTTTTTTAATTGAATATGACCATTTATTAAAAAATGATGCCGCTTGGAAAGATCGCGCAAAAGCATTTGTAGAAAAACTAAAAGATGTTTCATCAGTCTTAGTTGAGCTTGAATTTCATAAACAACCCCTCCGCTTACCGCAGCAAGTCATTACGTACCAAGATTCATGTCACTTGCGAAATGTGATGAGAACATTACTTGAGCCTCGTCTCCTGCTTAAGGGGATTGAAGGGGCAGTGTTTCGCGAAATGAAGGATGCGGACCGCTGCTGCGGTTCTGCCGGTATTTATAACATTGTCGAATCGGAAATGTCGATGCAGATTTTAGATCATAAAATGGACCAAGTAAAAGCAACTCATGCCACCACAATTGTAACAGCTAACCCAAGTTGTTTATTGCAAATGAAACTTGGGATTGAGCGGGAAAGTATCGCAGATAGCATGCGTGCTGTTCATCTTGCTGACCTATTATTAGAAGCTGCTGAGTATGCTCAAAGCACTGAAAAACAATAAAAAAATCCGGCATCATCTTATCTATGCCGGATTTTTTACTTTTATACCTGTTTTATGTTTCTCTTGCAAACAGGAAACCATCTTTTGTTATAGCTCGCTCTGTACACTTTCTGACATTCTCTGTTTCAAAGCCTCGCACGATATGTTCACGAATGATATAGTTGTTTTTAAACTAGTAAAACAGAAATCCGATGTTATTCCTCGAGCAACAATATCAGATTTCTGCTTACATTCATTCAACCTTGTATTAAAGATTACCTGCATAGTGGAAACTCAATCGAAAAACAAGTCCCTTTTCCTTTTTCGCTTGTCACATGCACTTTCCCGTTCATATAGTTAATAATGCTAAAGGAAACCATCGTGCCAAGGCCTGTTCCCTTTTCTTTTGTTGTAAAATACGGCTCACCTAGCCTGTTAATTTGCTCCTGTGTCATGCCATGTCCTGTATCTTTGATATTGACAATGACACGATTGCTGTCTTGCGTTACTTTTACTTGCAAGCTTCCGCCATTTGGCATCGCTTCAATGCTATTTTTAACTAAATTAATAAAGCACTGCTGCAGCTTTTTTCGCTCACCTATTACATATCCTCTTTCATTTTTTAATGCTGGCGAAGAAACCGAAACACCATTCATATTCGCTAGTGGCGTCATAATCTGCAGAACATGATGAATCTCAACGGATACACTTATCTTTTCATTGCGTTCAGGTGCTGAATTAGCAAAAAGCAAATAATCATCAATAATTTCTTTTGCACGATCTAATTCATCAATGGCAATCGATAGATACCTTTTTTTCATGGTATCTGCTTCAGATTCACCTAACATTTGGATAAAGCCTCGACTAGCTGTTAATGGATTGCGTACTTCATGCGAAATGCTCGCTGCTAAATGACTGACAATCTCTAATTTCTCAGCTTTAATCAAGCGCTGCAAAATTGAAAAGTTAGCTCGGATAGCTTCCCATAATATAGTAATGATAAGCATACCAATTACATCTAAACTAACAAATTCAACCCAAAGAAAAACCGGCAGTGAAATATCAAATATAAAGATCGAAACGAACATTGCTAATAACGCTCCTAACAAGCTGAGCAGCGTGCTTACAAGTATACGCTTTTCTAGAGACATCTTTAGAAATGATTTCGTTAAAAAGAACAATGGCACACTTAGGAGGGGCAAAGATAGTAATGTAACATAAAATCCTACTCCTCCAATTAAAAAGCGAACACTTAAGATGAGAATGAACAAAAAAGATCCCAATCCCCATCCCCCATATAATGCTCCTAGAATATAAGGAATTCTTCGTAGATCAATATTATACTTTTCAGGTACAATTACTGCATCGACAGGAAACAGCATACATAATAAAATTGAAAGTACTGGAAAAACCGCGATTATCCAATCTTTCATCCAATTAACTTGCTTTGCATATTTTAATAAATAATACATTTGAAGTAAAAATAACGGTAAGAGAATAAATAAAAAGTTAATTAATAAATCTTTTGTGAAAAAACTCATGCATTCACCGGGCTTTCAACATATTTTAAAAGTAGACTCTTCTGAGTTGTATATTTGTTAGAATACTTCAAAATCTACTTTTTTTAAACAGTTTTCACTGCTTTTTCCACAAAATGTTGCAAATCCAATTCACTTATTCTCTCATTATAAGCTTATGAGCTTCTTTCACATGAGTTCTCAGCTATCCAATTTAAACGTTTTAGCCCTGTTTCAAATTCTTCAATCATCTCATTAAATAATTCTTGAACAGTAGGAATATCATTAATGAGCCCAATCACTTGGCCTGCCCATCCAAAACCTTCTTCCTGCTTATTCTCATAGATATAACGACAATTTGCTTTTCCGCTAATAACATCTTTTAGGTCTTCATATGTTTGGCCTTCATCTTCCCTGCTAATAATATTTAACGTATAATCCGATTTCAGCACGCGTCCCGGTGTTCCAAGTGAACGTTTAATAACAACTGTATCCCTTTCTGTCCCTTCTACAATCGCTTTTTTATAAGCTTCTCCAGCATCAACGCATTCTTTTGTCGCAATAAAACGCGTACCCATTTCAATTCCTTCCGCTCCAAGAGAAAAGGCCGCTAATAGCCCTTTTCCGCTGCCAATCCCGCCGCTTGCTAAAACAGGTATCGAAACGGATTCAACTACACGGGGAATTAAAACCATTGTGCCTAAATCATCACGTCCAATATGCCCTCCAGCTTCTTGGCCAACTGCCATGACGGCATCTGCACCAAGTGCTTCCGCCTTTTGCGCTTGTCTCACATTTGCAACTAATACAAGTGTTTTTATGCCTGTCCCTTTTAACCGTTCAAAAATCGGTGTCGGATTCGCTCCTGTAATTGAGATCACCGGCACGCTCTCTTCTACTGCTACTTCAAGTAATTCTTTATAAGACCCTTCCGTTTGTCCGCCAACTGCAAAGTTTACGCCAAATGGCTTTGATGTCAAAGAGCGTACTTTATGAATCTCCTTTCTTAACTTCTCTGGCATTTTTAACGTCATCGCTGTAATTTGCCCAAGCCCTCCTGCATTTGAAACAGCTGCAGCTAGGTCAGCATATGCTAAATATGCCAACCCCCCTTGTACAATTGGATACTGAATACCTAACATCTCTGTTACGCGTGTCTTCATATGTATCTCCTCTCCTTCATACTTTTACTCTCTTTATCTTATTATTATAAATCTTAAAACATAACTTAACTATAATAATGCACCTGCCTCTTAATAAGGAAAAAAGGAAAGCATACACGTGCACGCTTTCCTTTTTCCATCCGCTTGCTGTTTTTTTACTCGTTTTGATGAGTGAACCTTATTATTAACGTTTCTCTTTCTGAATCGCAGCTGTGGCAAACAAGACCAAATAACGCTCATCAGATGTTAAACGCAGCCAATGTTTCACTTTATATTTCACAATTCCTCACTCCTTTTCTACTGAAATATTTATTTGTTCTTTCTTTTTTTACATATAATTCTAATTGTTACAGATTAAATTCCCACTCTTATTTTTAGGCAAACTTTCATCACACAATAATCGTGATACAAATTCTCCTTGCATTCAACAATTTATCCTTTTTTCAGTCACCATCCAATGGTCTGTTTCGTAATCTATGTCTGATTGTAATGGTTTTTGCAAAAAAAACTTAAAAAAGATCGCCTCTGCATCAAAGACGATCTTTTTTAATACGCACTTAAACTACCAATTTAATTTTATTCCCAGAAGGATCATTCGTAAATAATTGTCCGTTTTCTTCTATGACATCCGCTCCAATTGCTTTTAACTGCTTCACAATTTGATTTCTTGCTGCTTCATTTGGAAAAATAAGTGTAAAAAACTTCAATCCAACGCTGTTATCTACAGGTGCTGGTGCTCCGACTCCGTTCCATATGTTTAAACCAATGTGGTGATGATAGCGGCCTGTAGACATGAACAATGCTTGATTATGAAAATAATTTACAACATCGAACCCTAACGTTTGATAAAACACTTCTGTCTGTGCCAATTCTGATACATGCAAATGAATATGTCCCATAACTGTATCCTTAGGCAACCCTGCCCACGCTTTGCCATCGCTTGCTGCAAGAACCCCTTGCGCATCCATCGGTTCAGTAGCCATCACCACTTCACTTTCGTTCCACTCCCATGTTTCAGACGGACGGTCACGGTAAATTTCAATTCCATTGCCGTCAGGGTCTGCTAAGTAAATAGCCTCGCTCACAAGATGATCTGAAGCCCCTTGCAGCGGATATCCACTTTCCACTAAATGTTTTAATACCTTTCCTAAATCAAAACGGGTTGGCAGCAAAAGTGCAAAGTGATACAAACCGGTTGTTCGGCTTTGTTTCGGCAAAAGATCCGCTCGCTGCTCAATTGATAACAGCGGTGTTTGGCCATCGGCTGTGAAAACTGCTTCAGTGGCTGATTGTGTTAACACTCGGAACCCAATAATGTTTTGATAAAACGCAAGCGATCTTTCCAAATCTTGAACCTTTAGAGCAACTTGCCCAACAAATGTATTTTGTCCACCATGAAATGTCATAACTCTTCTCTTCCTCTCTATTACTCGATGAAATGATTTATCTTCTTGCTTATTGCACGTTTACTTTGTACTAATCATGCTTATTTTTTCAGCTAGACGACCACTTTTATTTCTTTTTAATAAGTTAGTTACTTTGTGTAAGTAATTATATTTTTATAATCTAATTTCGTCAAGTTTATTTTAAACAACAAAATCCTGGCATGATAATCATGCCAGGATTTTGTACTTATTGCTGGTTTTGATTGTAATACTGAACCGGATAAACGGAGCCTTCTGCAACCATTCTGTTCTCTTCAATATCTTGAGGATCTGGATTTCCTGCTTTCTCAATAGGAACAGAACTTGGCTTCTTACGTGAAAAAGACGTAATTTTCATTTTTGCGCTGCGCACAAGCCCCTTTGCCTTTTCGCGGCTTGACTTATCTTTTAACAAGTAGGATGTAATTCCAACTCCTACTGTTGAAATAGCTAAACTTGAAATTAACGTTTTTTGTCTCATCATCATAGCTCCTTCCTCATTTTTATTTCAATCTTCTAACAAAATTCCCTCTACTACTATTTTTAAACCTGTTTCATGAATATCTTTTTTAGAAAAAGGCACCTTAAAAAATTCCATCGCGCTTTTGATTGCCATTTACAAAAAACGTAATATCTTCCATTTGCTGCTCGGTTGGTCCTGCATTTCGTTCCATTCGAAAGCGTTTGACAGCACTTTCGACCGATTTCTCATCGCCGACAAACTTTCCCATTTCACATAACTCATTTACATCATTCCATAGCTCCTGATCTGTTTGAGGATTTTGGTGTGAGCTCACGTAATACTCCACATCGTAAGGCTTTACAAGCTGTAGTAAACGATTGAGATCTTTATAATCATAGCTCCACTCGCCGCTATAAAGATCTGGACATAGACAATCACCTAAAAACAGCACCTTTTCTTCTTGAATGTAAGCAATAATGAAGTCTTTTGCATGCACGCCACCTACATGCTGAAGAAGACAGGTTACCCCGCCCAAATCGATTTCTAATTTGTCATGAAACGTTACATCAAGTCCGATTATCTTCAAATGATTTCGGTCCGGCATTTCAAGCTTCATCATATCTCCGCAAAAAGCAATCTCTTCTCCCTTTTTTACACGTGCATCTAGCGAATCGTCATCCCACTCTAACGTTTTCATATATTCTAACTGTGCTTTTGTCTCTTGATGACCAATCGTCAGTGCATTCATTGCCTCCATTCCGAAAGTATGATCCCAATGCCAATGCGTAATGATTACCCCCATTACAGGAGGGATATTCATTTTCGCTGCATCATGCAAAAACGCTTCTGCGTGCGCTGGTGAATTGCCTGAATCAATGATTAAACTATATGTATCTCCGCAAATTAAACCTAGTGTCGGGCGGTCTGTTTTTGAATAATGAGGCATATAATAAACTCGATTTGTTAATTTTTTCAACATAAAAACACCTTCTTTTAAAGAATCTATCGATTATTTTCATGAAACTCATCACGTTTGAACGAACAGCAGGAGAAAAGATTCTTCCCTCACTAATGTTTTGATTTCTTGTATAAGAAATCAGGTATCTTACATTCATTTTCTAACAATAAAAGATGAAGCTTGCAGATTTTTTGCCTGACAGTACAAAGTAAGCCTTCTTATTGCAACACAAATGAAGCTTCAGCTGCATGTTCATCTTTCATTTTCCACTTTACATATCTTAATACTAAACGATTCATACCAGTCATTTTTCCCTTTTTCTTGCGCCAGTTGATGTCTTGAATTCTGTCCCCATCGTTTTATATCCTCCATTGATTTCCAGTATGAAATTGTAATGCCAAAGCCGTCTTCTCCGCGTACACTCTCTACTCCTAGAAACCCTTTTTGCTGTGACGCTAACTTAGCCATCTCTTCAGCCATTTCCTCGTAACCTTTATTTTCTGCAGTTCGCTGCGAGGAAAAAATCACAGCATAATAAGGCACTGATAAATTTTTCATTAAAGCCACCCCTCCTGATACAAATATCATTTACCCTATCAACTATTTTACGAGCAGATATAGCAAACTGTACATAACCTCTTTACTCTACTAATCTATTGCTTTATTAATTCATTAGCACGCACTCTTGAGAAGATTTTCAAAAACATGATTAAATCTTTTTAGGAGGGCATGCAAATGACTTTATCATGGATTTTATCTTACATACTTGTTTCATTAACCATTGTTCTTATACCTGGGCAAGACATGATTTTTGTCCTTACTCAAAGCTTATCCTCAGGTGTAAAAGCAGGCATTAAAACCGTTTTAGGCTCAATTACCGGTACGCTTATTCATACCATTTTGGCTGCTGCAGGATTGTCGATCATTTTTGAAAAATCAATTATTGCTTTTAACGTATTGAAAATTGTGGGTGTGATCTATTTATTATTTTTGGCGTTTCAATCTTTTCGTTCGAAAACCGAACCCTTGTCACTAACTGCAAACGAGATCAACACAAAGCATTTTTTTCGAAAAGGCTTCTTTACCAATCTATCCAATCCAAAAGTAGCGATTTTCTTTATTACCTTTTTACCGCAGTTCGTCAATCCATCTTTAGGGTATGTCAGCTTGCAGATGTTTATGTTCGGTATCATTTTCATTATTGAAACACTGATTATTTTCTCATTGATTGCAATTTTTGCTTCAAACCTTGGTAAAAGAGTAAAAGGAAACCGTCAGTTTCAAGCATCACTTAAATACATGCAAGGAACTGTTTTTGGTCTATTAGGATTAAAGCTTTTATTTACTGACAAATAATAGATTCAACAAAAAAAGTCATCTATCACTTCCCTAGATCACTCTTTCTGTTTGAAATGGATGATCTCCTTTAATTATTCAGTATATTATTAGTCAGAGGCATTTAATACTTATTAAGTAAGCACTACATAAAGAGCATTTGATTTAAACTTATTTTACCCGCTCTTTTCTTCTTAATATTTGATTCTTTTCAATACGTAAAAATATTATTAATGAAGCTTACACAAACTTTAGTCTACTCAGCAGAAGTCGTTCTCTTAAAAAAAATCAATAAAAGACTTGCAAGAGAATGATTTAGAAAGAGCCAAAAACATTGTGGAAAAGTGCCAGCAGCAATTTGATAAACGGAGCCTACTGCAGTTAGATGGATTGTTTTACTTACGGAAATTATGTGAAACATTAAAGTCCGTTAAATAAAAGGAAAGCACATATCAGATATGTGCTCTCCTTTATTCTTGAATAATCGATTTTAACGTGGTTAAAATCCCGTCTGAATACTCGCCAATAGAAGTAGCTGAATGCTTCGCTTTCGCTTCGTTTGTAGCATTTCCAACAAGATATCCATGCTTGACAGACTTAAGCATCTGCAAGTCGTTCCCGCTATCTCCAAAAGCAAACGAATGATTAAAATCTACTCCGTATTTATGAAGCATGAATTCTACTATTTTATTTTTTCCTGTTTCTGAAGGGATAAAGTCTACGTCATAGCTATCAGCTGGATCACCAGCAAAAGGGTTACATTTATTAATATTTACTGAGATCCCTTCCTTTTTTGCTAGTTGTTCAATCACTGAAAGGCTGAATTCATCTACTGCTTGATTCTGTTCTTTGTAATAGAAATTCTTTTTAAAACGCGAGCTTCCTAACTGTGTTTGCGGCTCTAGAATAATCTGATATTGACTTTTTAATGTTTTAATTATCTTTTCTACTTTTCCAGAAGAAAATGTTGTCTTCGTCAAATGCAAATCCCAGCTAGTATCTGCAACATTAAAGCTGCCTTTAAAAAAATAAGCTATTTCTGTCCCTAAATTACTGGCTATAAAATGAGGCAGAAATCTCAAATTTCCTTTTTCCATTTTATTTAGTACAGATTCAATGCTGCTTCCTGTTACCCAGCCAAATACTAAATCTTGCTGATTAGCTTTATTTACTAAATAATCTTCTAACTCATACAATTTTTTTTGTTTATCGAGATTGAGTTCATGAGGATAATAAGTTTCATCGAAATCACAAAATACTATATACTTTGGATTTGTGACACCTTTTACTTGTTTGAATTTCCCAATTTTGTTTACTAACACTATCTAACGCCTCCATTACTCTGTTTTGTTCCTTTAACGCTAGCCCTTGATACAAAGGCAGTTGCTGTTGTTTCCTTATCGTTTGTAGCAATCGTCCCTGCTTTTTCACAAACTCTGAAGCTTTTATATGAATGACTTCACAGAGTGTTGGATTAACAATGGGATCTTGTGTTTTAATGTCTATTCTTTTTAACTCCCTTTCAACATAGTTTAATAGAAGCATCGTTTCTTCACTTTTATTAATGGTTTCATATGGATGACCTCCAGCATACTTTGTTAATATATTGTTATCATTTATATTTTGATAGTAATTTGTGAAATCGATAACATGTCAATCTATTTTTTAAGGAAGTGACTATATGCCTACTATTGATGAGATAGCAAAAATATGCAAAGTCTCTAAAACAACAGTATCAAGGGTATTAAACAATCATCCATATGTTTCTGAAGAGAAAAGAAAAAAGATTCTAGACGTCATCAAAGAACTGGATTACTCTCCTAATTATTTAGCAAAACATTTGCGAGCCCGCAAAACCCGTACACTTGCACTTTCTGTACCAACTGTTGATCATCCATTTTTCGGTCAACTGATCAAAGGCATCTCTAACGAAGCCTTTCAAAAAGGCTATAAAGTGCTTATTTGCCAGACCTTCTATAAGAAGAAAAATGAGCTTGAAATGATGTCTCTGCTGAAAAACAAAGAGATAGACGGAGTAATATTAGGAGCTTTAGAAAATGAATGGCCCACAATTGAGCCTTATTTAGCTTATGGTCCTATATTGTTATGTAATGAATATCATGAGAATGCTTCGATTCCCATCATATGTTATGACGAGTTTGAAGCAGGATATAAAGCCGTTAAACATCTAATTGAAAAAGGGCATCAAAAAATAGGATTTTGCTTTGATACTTCTTACAGTCAAGCGCAGGGACAAAGAATGAAGGGATTTCTAAAGGCTTTATCTGAAGCCAATCTACAAGTAAAGGAAGAATGGATTTTTGATGGTGCCTTTACTATCAAAGATGGATTTAATATTTTTAACAAACTACATAACTTGAATGAGAAACCTACCGCTCTCTTTACAGGCAATGATCAAGTAGCTGCTGGAATTATAAAAAAAGCAATATTAAACGATTATAAAGTTCCAGAGGATTTAGCAATAATAGGATATGATAATCAATTGATCTGCCAGGTTACTGCACCGACAATAACAACGATCGGGATTCCTATAATTGAATTAGGAAACCAGTCCGTACAAAAAATACTCAGCTATATCGAACAAGGTGAAGAAGTCAAAAGAGAAATGATTCAGCTGCCGACAAAACTAATTGTAAGAGAATCTACTTAATGCCAAAAAAACAGTTTTAAACATGTAAATATAAAAATAACCGTAATATTTTCATATTTCTCCGAATATTAATAGCATGTACTTCCTTTTAAAGGATCCCCTACGTTTAATTTTAAAAAATAAATAAAAGCATTAACGCTACATTTTTTTACTGGTTTTGGGAGTCATGTATGTGACTCCCTTTAATTTTAAGTATTTCCTACTTAGCCATTAAATGACCAGGAGTAAAAAATTTAGTTGATGCAAACCAGTCGTTAGTTAAAAAAGAACCATCACGTTATTTAACACCTATAAAAAATCACCACTTTACTTTAAGTGGTGATTTCTAAACAGATAGGAGCAATTATCAGCATTGGATGTTGAAATTTGTCAAAGTGCTTAGCGGGATTCATAATGCAGTTCCGCAAATTGTTTGTAACGTCGAACATCCACCAGCGTCAGTTTGTTCTCTTGGTCTCCAGGCATAAATAATGGAATTCCCCGCCCGATTATGGATGGAGCAATCTGAATAATAAACTCATCAACAAGTTTTCCCTGAAGAAGCGGGTGCAGCACTTCACCCCCACCGACAATCCAAATCCGTTTTCCTTCTTGTTCCTTTAAGGATTGGGTAAAGCCTACAATATCTTCATTAATAAATTTTACAAATTCATTAGAGCCGGTCATTTTACGAGAAAAAACATAGCACTGCTTATCTTTGTACGGAAATTCTTGTGGTGAAAGAATTGAGATCTGGTCGTATGTATTTCTGCCCATCAGAATCGTATCAACCGTTTCATAGAAATCTGAATAACCAGTGTCTTCTTCACCTTCAGTCCCAATTAACCAATCTAATGAATGATTCTCTCGTGCAATGTAGCCATCTACACTTATCGCTCCGTAAAATACCAGCTTTCTCTGATTGCCCATATCCTAAACCTCCAGTATAAGAAATGCATTTACATAATGGTCAATTTTCTTGATTCGTTAGCTAAAAAAATCCTCACCTTCATGCTTTGGAATGATAGACTTCATTACTTAAAGATACTAGCGAGGAATTGAAACCCACTCAAATAATAGACGAGGTATTTTGTTGCCATGCCATTAAATCAATCTGTTAATCGGCTGTGATCGTTATTGATGATACAGAATCTTTACTCTTTCTATTATAGAACATTTGTTTGTTCCCATCAAACACAAATGACTTCATAAAGCAAAAAATAAAAAATAATAACGCACTGCTATTTTTAATAACAAAACCCCAGCCGCGAATGGCTGAGGGGTATTATTTTTATGGCTGATTATTCTGTGTTGACTGTGCAGAGTTTCCATTCATTCCTTGATTACTTACATTAGACAATTGAGGAAGAACATTTTGAAGCTGGCCGCCTCGTCCTGTCATGATGCTATACGCTGCTGCACCAATTCCAATAGAGGCAATAATCGGCAATATTTGAAGATTATTTTTCATATGCTATTCACCTGCTTCATTAAATTTTTTTAACGTCTATAGGATTTCACTTAGCTCTTCTTTTTAACCTAACAAATTATTCATGTACCTTTAATGCTGCATAGATAGTTATTCGCATTCATACAAATCTTTTGTGAAACACATACTACTCTTATATACAAATGACATATAAGCTTATTAAAGCATAGATTATTGATTCAACAGGCAGGAAAATCCGCTGATTGAATCAGGATTTGATAAATTATACTTTTAAGGAGTAAAGTCAATGGATTTAGCAAAAGAAATGTTCATCTTACTAGGAAGAATTTTAACAATCTTGCCTTTAATGCTTTTTGTAACATTGTTTATGGGACGGCGTTCAATCGGAGAGCTTCCTGTTTTTGATTTTTTAGTTCTGATGGCATTAGGGGCAATTGTTGGAGCGGATATTGCTGAGCCAAAGGTAGAGCACCTCCATACAGCAGTTGCTGTTATTCTAATTGGAATCTTCCAAAAGTCAGTTGCGTACTGGAAAATTAAATATAGACGCTTAGGTAAACGAATTACCTTCAAGCCGATTATTGTAATAAATGAAGGCAAATTTGTTATTGAAAACCTAAAAAAAATCCGCTATTCCATTGACAATGTTCTCTACATGCTACGAGAAAAAGATGTTTTCGATATTAGTACTGTTCAAATTGCAATTATTGAATCCAATGGCAAGCTTACTGTTAAGAAAAAGAGCAATAAAGAGTATGTAACAGTTGAAGATTTAGATCTCAAAAAGGACAACACTGATTTTGCTTATCCTTTAATTATTGAAGGAACAATTTACCCGGATGTATTATTAAGATGTAATCAAACAGAGCAATGGTTAAAAGAACAATTGCTAAAAAAAGGGATTACAGACATAAAAAGTATCTTTTTTGCTTCAATTAATGAACAAGGAGACCTGCACATATCCTTATCAACGGATACCCCTTTTACTCTCCCGCCTCTTCATCACTAAAAGCAAGTGCGGCTGCTAAATGCAGCCGCTTGAAAAATAAGTAACTGCACGAAAAGATACTCATTGTATAAGCAAAACCTGCTTTATTTCTAAGGTTTTTCAATGGTTTCATTCAAAATATTTTTGACATTTATTCGTAACGGTTACTTTTATAGATTTACGAGCAAACTTGTGCTATTTTAATAGTTACAGATTGTTTATTAGGAGGATTTTATGGAGTTTCTTGATTCACTGTCGTCGCTAGATAATTGGAAACGCATAGGAATCGCAGTTGGGATTTTCTTCATTTTTCTCATTATGCGCAAATTATTTACGACGTATTTGTTTAAATTTATTATTGGATTTGTTAAGAATAAAAAGATTGATCTCATCACAAGTGTTGTCGAAGCATTTGAAAAACCGATGCGCTGGATTTTTGTTATTATCGGTACTCAGCTTGCTCTTCCTTACTTGCCGTTTGAGATATTAACTGCTGAAACAGAAAGCAATATCATTCGCTCTGCTTTTATCGCGCTGGCTGGCTGGGGATTATATAATTTAGCAGACGCTACCCATATCTTCTTTGCGACATTTGCAAAAAACTTTGATGTACAGGTAGACCGTATTGTCATTCCATTTGTTGAAAAGCTTATTCGCATTGTCGTGATTGTGCTGATAGCTTCTATTATCGGGGAAGAATGGGGCTTTAATGTAAACGGATTTGTTGCAGGTCTTGGTTTAGGAGGCTTAGCCTTTGCATTAGCAGCTAAAGATACCGTTAGTAACTTATTTGGTGGTGTCGTGATTATTACGGAAAAGCCATTCACAATTGGAGATTGGATTAAAACACCGAGTGTGGAAGGAATCGTTGAAGATATCACATTTAGAAGCACAAAAGTCCGCACTTTTGCACAAGCAGTTGTAACGGTTCCAAATGCGACACTATCCAATGAACCGATTGTAAACTGGGCAAAAATGGGGAAACGCCAAATTGCTTTTCATTTGAATTTAACCTATGATACGCCAAAGGCAAAGCTTGAAAAAGTCGTAGAACGTATTAAAGACATGTTAACAGAGGATGAGGATATCCATAATGAGACCATTCTTGTGAACTTTGATACTTTTAACGAGTCTAGTTTAGATGTCTACCTCTACTTTTTTACCAATACCACTGTATACGCAAATTATTTAAACGTGAAACAAAAAATCAATTTTAAAATTATGGACATTCTTGAAGAAGAAAGTGTAGAGTTTGCATTCCCAACTCGTACATTAATCGTCCAACAAGACGGAGAACTAGCCGGAAATCCTAAAGAGTTTTTAGAAGGTGCTAGAAATTAACAAAAAGCTTGCTCGGGCTCTTGAGCAAGCTTTTTTATATCCTCCTTGTTTATTTTGAAATAAACATTTGTGTCCAATAATGACCGTAACTTCCGCCTTTTGCATACCCTACACCAATTTCAGTGAATTGACTAGATAAGATGTTTTTGCGATGACCATCACTGTTCATCCATGCTTTTACAACGGCGTCCGGTGTAGCTTGTCCAGCTGCGATATTTTCACCAGCTGTCCGATACTTGATACCGAAATTTTTCATCATGTCAAATGGACTTCCATATGTTGGTGATGTGTGACTGAAATAATGTTGGTCAATCATATCTTGTGACTTGTAACGAGCCACACGAGCTACTTCCCAATTTGACTTTAATGGCTTTAAGCCGACTTTTGTACGCTCAGCATTTACAAGTTTAACAACTTGTTCTTCAAACGTTTGAGTCGTACTAGCAACCGTTGGAATGTTTATTTTTTGCCCTGGATAGATTGAATCGGGATTTGAAATTGCCGGGTTTGCATCAATAACTTCCTTAACGCCCACCTGATATTTCACAGCAATTTTCCACATCGTATCCCCTGATTGGACAGTATGTACTGTAGCTGCTTGCGCAGAATGATTTTGACCAAAAATTAGAGTGACAGACAACAGTGTGATAAATGAGAATTTTAATAAAGTTTTCATAAAAAATATTAAAACAAATAAGTTAAGAGATTAATAGCGGTAATATTCCCCTATACTGCTAAATCTAGTGATGGAAATCATAGCTTCTTACTCATAATAAAAAGCGCACATAAAAATGTGCGCTCTTATTATGATGATAATACTTGTGATTGATCGATATCCGTAACAGCAGGTGCATCAGCTGTTACTTGCTGAATTTGACGTTTTTTAACGGCCTCTACATATTGAATATGATGATTTTCCATCTGAGATACAGTAAAATCATAGTCTTCAAAAGATAAGGATTCACCTTGCTGAACATCATATTTTTCAGTTAAAACCCAACCGCCGATTGTATCAACATCCGTATCATCAATGTTTGTTCCAAGCATTTCATTTAGTTCACTTACAAGCACTTTGCCATCAAAAATATAATGATCATCTTTCACTTTTTGAATAAGCGGTTTTTCATCTGCGTCAAATTCATCACGAATTTCTCCGACAATTTCTTCTAAAATGTCTTCAACTGTAACAATTCCTGCTGTTCCGCCGTATTCATCAATTAAGATGGCCATATGGATACGCTCACGCTGCATTTTCAGCAATAAATCATGAATGGATACTGTTTCAATCACTTGAATGACAGGACGTATATATTCATGTAGATCGATTTGACCCTTATTATCTTTCAACACAATTTCAGTTAAGATTTCCTTCATGTTTATTAAGCCAACAATATGATCTTTATCTCCATCAATGACCGGATATCTCGTAAAACGCTCTTCTTTAGCCATATCTAGAATATATTCAATCGTATCTCCCTGGTCAACGGAAACTACTTCCGTACGGGGGACCATAATTTCTTTAGCAACTCGGTCATCAAAATCAAAAATCTTGCTCACATATTTAAACTCTGATTGATTGATTTCACCGCTTTTATAGCTTTCTGATAATAAGATGCGAAGCTCTTCTTCACTATGTGCAAGCTCGTGCTCTGAAGCTGGTTTTAACCCAAACAATCCCGTAAGCAAACGTGCAGAGCCATTTAAAACCCAAATAAACGGATACATCACTTTGTAAAACAGAATAAGCGGGCGTACAAATAATAGTGTGACTGTTTCCGCTTTTTGAATTGCAAACGTTTTAGGAGCTAACTCCCCGACAACTACATGTAAAAAAGTCACAATCCCAAAAGCAATGGCAACAGAAACCACTTTTGAAAGCGCACCGTCTAGGCCTAATTGGCCAAACAAAGGTTGCAGCATATGCGCAACTGTCGGTTCACCTAACCATCCAAGTCCAAGAGCAGTAATCGTAATACCGAGCTGACAAGCGGATAAGTATTCATCTAAATTAGTAATAACTTGCTTCGCAGCTTTTGCATTTCCGCTTCCTTCTGCTATCAGTTGATCAACTTTAGAACTGCGAATTCGGATAATCGCAAACTCCGTTGCAACGAAAAAAGCAGTTAATGCAATCAGTACCGCTAGTAAAATCAAGTTAAATATGTCCAATCAAGTTCCTTAGCTCGCTGTAAAACGAGTAAGGACTCACCTCCTAAGTGATTAAAAATATACATTTTTTATTCGTTATTTTTAGTAGTAAACTATTATTTCTTTTATTTTATTTTAAATGTAAAAAACTGTGCCGTCAAACGTTTTAGCTAATGTTCTAACATTCTCTAGGCATTGTTGAGCCCGAAAATCACCTTCATCCTTCGTTAAAGAAATGACCGGTTATTTGCTTGCTTTTTTATTTTTCACCGGTAAGTAAAAGCTGATAATGATACAAATAAAACCAATTATAAATAACAAAAATGGAACTTTTCCATCGAATGCTTCTGCGTAGTATTCAGAAGTCCTGCCATGAATCGGAACTAAGCTTAATTCCATCACTAAGCTCATAACGCCTATAACCTTTAATAAAATGCCTATAAAGAAAAGAATCAGCCTTCTGCCAACACCCACTTCCAAACAGTCCTTTCACTTTATCTTTACGATAACTTGTATGTTGACTGAATTTTCACTTATTAAATACTATGATTTTATTGGTCTCATTATCACTGGAATCTACTATTTCAAGACAGAATATATTAGATTTTGTTTACTTTTGACTTGTCTTTATTTAAATATTTTATGTTATAATCATTTGACGTAGGTTGAAACAAGGAGGAACCAAATAAATCATGAATTTATTTAAAGGGTTAAAACTATTAAAATATATGCTTTTAATCGGAGCTGTTGTATATGGAATCATCGCTTTCAAGAATAGTGATTCTACAAGTTACATCGCTTATTTACCATACATTCAATTATTGTTAAGTTTATTTTTATTTATTGAAGCGATTCTTACTTTTAAAGAAAGCAAATTACACTCCGCATTCTTTCTGATTATCGCTATCTTTTGTTTTGCCATCTATTTTGAAGTGTAAAAAGCGTGCTTTGTATTTACAAAGCACGCTTTTTTACATTAATTATACAAAACATTGACGCTTCTGAATCGCTACTTCAGCTGATTTTCTCTTTATAACCGGCTAACGACTCCTCCAATTGAATCATGAATCACTAAGTCAAACACATCATCATATTGTGTGACCTCTTTATTAATCATCACCATTGGAATTTGAGTATGCTTGCTGACAAGAAGCGGAATTTGATTAATCGGTGTCACTTCTAAAGAAGATCCCATCACAACAAATAAATCACTTTGTAACGCTGCTTCTGCCGCTTGTTCAAATTGATGAATTTCATCTCCAAACAAAACAACATTCGGTTTTAACAAATGAGTGCACGCTTCACAAGCAGGAAGCGCTGTCTTATTCATGTATGCTAAATCAAATTGAGAACCACAGCTAGGGCAATGAGCTTTTTTAATCGTGCCATGAATTTCATATACATTTGTGCTGCCGGCCTCCTGATGCAGCCCATCAATGTTTTGGGTAATAACATGAATTACTTTGCTTTTCTCTAAATTTGCAATAAGCTGATGACCGCGATTTGGCGCGTATTGGTGAAGCATTTTTAAATAAAAAATTTCTTTAAAAAGCGGCCAAAATTTCTCCGGGCTTCGATCATAAAAGCGCTTAGAAATCACATCTGCAAAACTAATATTTTGTTTATATAAGCCGTTTTGCGAACGAAAATCAGGAATGCCGGATTCTGTGCTTATACCTGCTCCTGTAAAAAAGCAAATTTTATCTGCTTTTTTAATTAATTGCTGAAGCTGCTTAATTTTCGTCTCCATCCCCTTTTATTCTCCCTTATTTCACGATTAAGACCGGTATTTCTACCTGCTGAGCCACTTTATGACTTACACTGCCTAAAAGCATTTCCTTTACTGGGTTTAACCCTCTGCTCCCAACTACGACAATATCAAAGCGATTATTATTGGCAAATTGAATAATGGTTCTTGCTGCATCCCCATCGATAAATGTAATTTCATACTCCACATTGCCTTGATCTAAAATTTCCTTTGTCGTATGTATGCGGTTGTCACGCTTTTCATCGCGATTTAAAGTATATGACTTTGAATTACTGTCCACTGCATATATGACTTGAATAAAGCTTTTTTCGGTCAATTTCGCGAGTTCGACGGCTTTTTCTGTCGCACGCGCTGCATGTTCAGATCCGTCAGAGGCAAGAAGAATACGCTTAAACATCACCTTCACTCCTTTTGAGAATAGTTGTCGAGTTTATCATAACAGTTTTCTTCATATAAATTCCATTTTAACTTGTAATTAGCTCTTATTATAATTGTTTTAAAAAAATTTCAGAACACTTCCCCTAGTAATCCATCTTTTCACTCATTCTACAAGGGTGAAGACAAATGAAAGAGGGTTAAATAAACAGTTATAAGCTTCTTTGTACATTTTACAAAAGGCCAATTCTGGTATTTGTGATAAAAAAGTGTAAGTATAGCGAAGAAACAGGCGTGCAAATAAAAAAAGGCGTAAATTCTTTCGGATAAGAATTTACGCCTTTTAAAGTGATTAGATAGATAATTCTTTTGATAAACGATACATATCTTCATTAATGTAGTGAGGTTCACCTAAGATTTCCATAATATCATAATCAACAATTTCATTTTTACGGATACCGATTGCACGGCCTCCTTTACCTTCCATTAACAACTCAACAGCACGTCCGCCAAAGCGGCTGCCTAATACACGATCCTGAGCTGTTGGTGATCCACCGCGCTGAATATGCCCTAATACTGTTACACGTGTTTCAATACCAGCTGCTTCATATAGCTGTTTTGCCACTTCATTACCGCTAGCTACACCTTCTGCTACTACGATAATACTGTGTTTTTTACCGCGCTCTTGACCTTTTTTCAAGCGGTCAACCATCTCTTGAAACTCATCTTTTGCTTCTGGGATTAAAATGGTTTCTGCACCGCCAGCAAGTCCAGACCATAACGCAATATCACCTGCATTACGTCCCATTACCTCAATGATAAATGTCCGTTCATGTGAAGTCGCTGTATCACGAATTTTATCAATTGCATCGATAACTGTATGTAATGCAGTATCGAACCCTAATGTATAATCTGTTCCTGGAATATCGTTATCGATAGTTCCTGGAATTCCAACACATGGAAAGCCTAGTTCTGTTAGTTTAACAGCCCCCATATAAGAACCGTCACCGCCAATAACAACTAATCCCTCAATTCCATGTTTCTTCAAGTTTGCAATTCCTTTTAGACGGCCTTCTTCTGTTTTAAATTCTGGGCATCTTGCAGAATATAACATCGTACCGCCGCGTTGGATAATATCGCCTACATCTCCAACTTCAAGTTTTCTAATGTTCCCTTCGATTAACCCTTGGTATCCTTGGAAGATTCCATATACTTCAATACCTTCGTGAATTGCTTTACGTACAACTGCACGAACCGCAGGATTCATTCCTGGAGAATCGCCGCCGCTTGTTAATACACCAATTTTTTTCATTATATCCACCTCATTAAAAGTCAAGTTAATTGACAACAATATTATATTTTTACATTCTACCCGACTTCAAAGTTTTTGTGTAGTAATTCACAACATATTTCTCACTTTATTTTTAAATGTCCCTACTTTGTCATATCTTTTAGTTATTTATCACTAAATATTCAAATTTTTTCTAGAGATGAACTGATCACTGGAACTTTTATCCTATTTACAAAAACAGTCAATAATTACCAAATTATTTTATTTTTTTCTTATTTGTAATCAAATTGTAACGTTGATTCGTGTCGAAAGATGTTATGATAAATTTACTAAAGTCGAGGGAAATTTCCAGGGGGTTTTGTTTCATGAAAAAACTTATTGCAACTCTAACGCTTGCTGGCGTACTTATATCTAGTCCGGTTGTGGGACAAGCAGCGTTAGGTGATCAAACGCTAAAACAAGGCATGAAACATCAAGATGTTAAACAATTACAACAAGTGTTAAAAAATAAAGGATACTTTAAAGGAAATACCACTACATATTTCGGGCCTTTAACGGCAAATGCAGTTAAAGCTTTTCAACGTAAAAACGGGCTTGCTACTGATGGAATTGTTGGAAAAGGTACATACGGAAAATTAGGGATTAAAGGAAAAATTAAAACAAATGTAAAAGGCGTTTCTGGATTTAACGCTGCGAAAGTCATCAATAAAGGAAAACAATACATGGGCGTTCCTTATCGTTGGGGAGGTATGTCTCCAAGCGGTTTTGATTGCAGCGGCTTTTTAGTGTATACGTTTAAAAATAGCGTTGGTATTCAATTACCTCGTACGGTTGCAGGTATTTATCAGCAGGGAAAATCTGTTTCAAGCCCAAAAGCTGGAGACATTGTATTTTTTCAAACATATAAAAAAGGGCCATCACACGCTGGCATCTATTTAGGAAACAATCAATTCCTTCACAGCTCTTCTTCAAAAGGAGTTTCGATTTCTTCTTTAAAAGATAGTTACTGGAGCAAGCGTTATTTAGGTGCAAAAGCCGTTCGCTAATTGTTTAAAAGCATGGAAAACAATGAGATTCTAGTTGTTTTTCATGCTTTTTTATTTATAACAATTTATTCCTACCCAAGATGACCAAGCAATAGACAATCCTGATTGAAGATAGCTTTGATGTTAGAAGTTTGTTATTATTTTGGAGAGAGCGCATTATCGCTTAAAAAGAAAAGCGGAGACAATACATAAAAAAGGACGTTTATTGCAATGTATACTTTATTAATTGATATGGATTCTGTTATCTGTGATTTAATGACAGAATGGCACTCACGTTATAATCGTGATTATAATGATCAGTTATCTGTAGATAAATTAAAATGCTGGGCCTCTGAGAAATATGTAAAACAGGAATGCGGAGATAAAATCTATGATTATTTAGACGAACCTGGACTCTTTCTCCAATTAGAACCATTGCCGCATGCGATTGAAGTACTAAAAAGACTTCAGCAAAAATATGAAATCTTAATTGTCACAAGCAGCCGGACGTATGCATACACCGAGAAAGAACAATGGGTGGAAAAGCATTTGCCTTTTATCGGCAAACGAAACCTTATTTTTACTCATCGGAAAGATAAAGTGAATGGTGATCTTCTATTTGATGATGCACCGCATAATTTAATAGCTTTTCAATCAACAGGCCGGACTGCTATTGCAATGGATTATCCATACAACCGTACAGTTGATGTTCCTCGAGTAGCTAACTGGCTGCAATTCGAAACATATGTTCATACCTATTTTAGGGAGAGTTGAAAATGAAACAGCATGTAGATGTCGTTATTTTGGGAGGCGGACCTGCAGGAATTGCTGCTGCAATCTGGTGCAAGCGGTTAAATATAACCCATATTTTAATTGAACAAAAGAATAGTTTAGGAGGTCAACTCCCTTCTATTCACAATGAAATCATTGATTATCCCGGAGTTATTGCAAAAGATGGAACTGTCTTACAAAAATATCTTATTCAACATTTGCATCAAACGCAATGTAATTATATGACCAACACAACTGTTCGCGGCCTTGATGTTGCAAATCAATCCATTGAAGTGCAACATGAACACGAACATATTACCTTCTCCTATCGCTATCTAATTATGGCGACCGGTTCTTCACCGCGCCGTTTGCACGTGCCTGGTGAACAAGAACTGTATGATCGCAATGAAGTCTTTTCAGCAACGAGAGACCGTGAATTATTCCAAGATAAAAAAGTAGTGGTAATCGGCGGAGGGGATCGCGCATTTGAAGGAGCTTTTTTACTCGCTAAAAGCGGTGCACATGTCACACTTCTTCATCGTTCAGATACATTCCGAGCAAGACATGAGTATAAACAGCCTGTTTTAAATCATAAACAGATTGAGATTCATCCTTTCACTATTGTAAAAGAAATCATTGGAAAAGAGAAAGTGACAGCTGTGGTATATACAGACCGTAACAACCAACGGTATACCGTTGATACCAGCGCTGTTTTTATTCGAATTGGTGCTGCGCCAAATATTAATTTAATTAAATCATACGTATCTATTAATCAAGATGGCTCTGTTAACACAAACCAATATTTCCAAACATCACAGCCCACTATCTATGCCATTGGCGATATTTGCACCGAGCCGTTATATTCGAGTATTTCAACAGCAACTGCGCATGGAATGATTGCAGTCAAACATATCTCTACTCTGCTTCATTAAAAATCAAAGTGTTAGAAGCACAAAATGCCTTTATACTCCTTTATTCTTTAACATAGCTGAAGCCAACCGCCAATAAGACGGTTGGCTTCAGCCATTTTATTTTGCCTTTTACTTGTTTACGTAGACCCCTAAATATTTTAATAGATTGCTAAAGTAGCAGTCATACAACATGATTGAACATCACCTAATATCTATGTCACTTATCAGGCTTCTAACAGACAACAAACTCCTCACTGAAAGCTTCGCTTCATCTGCACGTGCTATAGTATTCGTTAATAATATCTAATATACTCGGATATTCTTCAATCCATATAAAATTTGTCTTTTCATTTTTCGTTTCTTTTTCAACCGTCACCTTTTCCATTCCCATCGCTCCCTTTTTCTGTTATATAACATATATATTATATAGTTTTTGTTTTATAACAAATATTGTCCTTTTTTATGAAAACGCCAAGGTTCTGAATGTAAGCTTTCTCTTTTAATCAATTGCACAGGACAATCTGTCTAACTTTTCATTTTACGGGAGACTAGTTTATTGGCGACCTTTTAGAATGATGATATGATGAGTCTAAAGAAGCTTTCTTGAAAAGGCTTTACTAGAAAAAGAAATACCATTTATACTTCTAAGAAATTGAGTATATGACAGGAGGATTTAAGTTGGCAGCTAAGATTTATGTAATTCACGAAAATGCAGAATGGAGCGCTCCGCTCTTTAACGAACTCGATAAGCTCGAAGTTCCATATGAAGATTGGTTTATTGAATATGGTCATATTGATTTATCTTCTGAACCACCCGAGGGTATTTTTTACAATCGTATGAGTGCTTCTTCTCATACAAGAAATCATCGTTTTTCTCCTGAATATACAGCAGCTATCCTTTCTTGGCTAGAAAGCCATGGAAGAACTGTATTAAATAATAGTCGCGCCCTTCAATTGGAAGTTAGTAAAGTTGCTCAGTACACTTCTTTACAAGCGCACGGGATTCAAACACCAAAAACTATTGCAACTATTGGAAAAGAAGAGATTATTAAAGCAGCCCAATCATTTGAAGGCCCTTTCATTACAAAGCACAATCGAGCTGGCAAGGGACTAGGTGTTCAATTATTTCAAAACATAGATGCGCTGAAAGATTATGTGAATAGTACTTTATTTGATGAGCCCATTGATGGGATTACCTTGTTGCAGCAGTATATTGAATCTCCAAATCAAACAATTACGCGCTGTGAATTTATCGGCGGACAGTTTTTTTATGCTGTTGATGTTGATACATCCGAAGGCTTTCAATTATGCCCAGCAGACGCATGCCAAATCGGCGATGCCTTTTGTCCAACAACCGCTCAGCCAAAACCGAAGTTTCAAATCCGTAAAAGCTTTACTCACCCGGTATTGGACAAGTATGCTCAATTTCTCAAAACAAATGGCATTACCTTTGCCGGCATTGAGATGATCCAAGATAAATCCGGTCAAACCTATACGTATGATATTAATACAAACACTAATTACAATCCTGATGCGGAAGAAGCAGCACAGCTTTTTGGAATGAAGAAGATTGCCAATTACTTAGCCACTGAACTTCATTCTCGTTTCCCTTACGCATAAGAATAAAAGAACCTGTTTCCAGTCGAAAACAGGTTCTTTTCAATTCGCACTTATGCATACAAATTTAATCTCACCATCACTCATTCATTAGTTTTACATAATAAGTGCGTGTTCGTGGACCATCAAACTCACAAAAATAAATTCCCTGCCACGTTCCGAGCAGCAAACGCCCATTATGAATAATGACATGCTGAGAAGAACCAACAGTGCTAGCTTTCAAATGTGCTGCTGTATTCCCTTCCATATGTCGATCTTGCGGATGTTTCCACGGATACACTTCATCAAGCCTGCGTATCATATCTCGCTTCACATCAGGATCGGCATTTTCATTAATTGTAATACCTGCAGTCGTATGCGGACAATATATAACAGCCATCCCTTGTTTGATTTGATGCTTACTCACTTCATTTTGAATTTGCTCTGTCACCTCAATCATTTGGTCTCTACTAGTAGTCTGAAGCGTAAACTGTTGCAACATGAAATTCCTCCTTTTCGATAAAAATGTCACCCTTTCTTCCGCTCCTAACGGAACATAACCATCCAATCCCGCGGTGCGGCTGAAAGATTAGTGGAAAGAAACTTCCTCTGATTGACGTTTTACTATATTTTTCTCCATCTTTCAAACAATTTCAAGTTTCATTCAGTCGAATAACTTTTTTCATATCGTAAACACTAACAAGTATGAAAACAACCTTGCGTTCTCTTTACTAGGAGGTGAGCTCTTGCTTAATTCAACATTTCAACCAAACACAGATTACACCATTGATACCTTTTTAGATTTAGTTGGTTCGAATACAGATATTGAATCAAAAAAGCTGTGGATTTCTAATACTGAATATATGTATATTGTCTACCTGCAGGGACTAGTAGACAGTGAAAAATTAAACACCTTTGCAGAAAGTATTGTTCGGCAAAAAACAAATAATCCTAATCAGACAATGGATACGTGGGACTCTTTTATTTCAGTTGTAAAAAGCGATGAATTACATACGTATAAACAAGCGCTTACTTCATTTTTTAAAGGTGAGCCATTGTTATTTATAAGCGGGAATACGACGGCTTATTCATTGAATATGACACTGTCGAAACAACGGACTCTCAGTGAGCCGACAACCGAAAAAGTAGTACGGGGACCTAAAATTTCATTAATTGAAAATTTAGATGAGAATATCGCCCTACTAAGACAACGTTCAAGAGATCATAATATGGCTGTTGAAGATATTTATATAGGTGACAGCCAAAACCATAGAACCTGCATAGTTTTTCATAAAACGCAATGCAAGCCACATATCGTCAATCAAGTAAAAGAGAAATTAACAGGCATCAAGCTTGATAACGTGCAGGACTCTGGAATGATTGAAGAGTTTTTGGAAGAAACTCCTTACTCTCCTTTTCCGCAAGTACAAAATACAGAACGCCCGGATCGTGTATTAGCAGCCATTAATGAAGGAAGAGTCGCTATATTCGTAGATGGGTCACCCTTTGCACTTCTTGTACCGACAACACTTGATATGATTATGAAATCGCCTGATGACTATTATGAGCGATGGATAGCAGGTTCGCTTCTGCGGCTGCTTCGCTATATCTCCATCTTTATTACGTTATTTTTCTCAGCTATTTATATCGGTTTAGTATCTTTTCATCAAGGACTATTGCCGACAGAGCTTGCAATCACGATTGCAGCAACAAGAGAAGACGTACCTTTTTCTCCTTTTATTGAAGCGATTGTAATGGAAGTGACTATTGAATTACTACGTGAAGCCGGGTTACGGCTTCCAACGCCAGTCGGCCAGACAGTGGGCCTTGTTGGAGGAGTTGTCATCGGCCAAGCCGCTGTTGAAGCACATATTGTTAGCTCCGTTATGATTATCATTGTAGCTGTAACAACAATTGCATCGTTCACCGTTCCACAATACGGAATCGGTTTATCATTTCGAATTCTTCGTTTCGGCTCAATGGCTATTGCTTCACTTCTTGGATTATACGGCGTTACGCTGTTCTTTTTACTAATTGTTATCCATTTAACAAAATTAGAAAGCTTTGGAATGCAATATTTTAAACCTTTCTACGCACTGAACAAAAAATCGTGGAAGGATTCCTATGTTCGATTGCCATTTAAACGAATCAATCAATCGAAGAAATAAGGAGGGCTTATGAAACAATCAAACGAGCTTCTATCTAACTTTTATGCAGTGGCTACAATTTCTTCGACCATGCTTGGCGTAGGGTTGCTTACCCTTCCTAGGTCCATCACTGAACAAACAGGAAATGCAGACGGCTGGATTGTGCTAGCAATTGAATGGATTGTCTTCACTATTGTGATTATCTTGTTAGCACGAATGGTTAAATCTTTTAAAATCGATTCTCTATATGACTTCTCTTATCAAGCTGCAGGGAAAATAGTAGGGAATTTCTTAAATGCTATAATGATTATTTATTTTTTTTCCGTTTCCAGCTTTGAAGTAAGAGCAATGTCTGAAATGATTCAATTCTACTTGTTAGAACACACGCCGATTGAAGTGATTATATTAACGTTTATTTTAACGTCCACCTATGTGTTAACAGGAGGAATGAACTCCATCACAAAATTAATGGCCCTCTTTTTTCCTGTTACCATTATTATTTTACTAACACTTTATGCTCTTAGTTTCCAAATGGTTGATGCAAAAAATTTACAGCCAGTTTTAGCAGATGGAGCAAAACCTATTATATCTTCTCTCACTAGTGTGTCTGTTTCATTTGTTGGAGCAGAAGTGATGCTGTTTTTACCCAAGTACTTAAAAAATAAAGAAGACCTAAGAAAGATCTCCATCATCGGCTTTGGAATTCCGCTTTTTCTATATATCATTACCTATGTGTTAGTCGTCGGCGCATTGTCTGTTCCAGAAATCAAAACAGTTGTATATCCGACGATTGATTTTGTACAAACTCATGAAGTAAAAGGGATTTTCGTTGAGCGATTGGAACTTTTTTTACTGATCGTTTGGCTGTTACAATTTTTTTTGACTTTTATTATCTTTTATTTTTTAGCAATTTCCGGCCTTAAGAAGATGTTTCACAATCAGGAAAGTACAAATATTATTTTTTTAGTGCCAATTATATTTATCAGTGCGCTCGCTCCTCAACAAGCAAGCGATATTATCGTCTTTTCAGATATGCTGGGATGGGCATTTTTAATTATCTTCTTAGCCATTCCTATGCTTTTAACAATCATGATGAGTATTAAGAAAAGAGTGATGAAATGATTAAAAGACACTTGATAATAGCCTGTGCGTGTATGTCATTATTAGGTTGCGCCATTCACCACAATATTGAACAGCTCTCACTCGTGGTCGGCGTGGCAATCGACACAGATGAAAAGGTAGATAAAAGAACTGGGAAGCAGAATCTGGTGCTTACACATCAAACCTTGATTTCTCCTGACAGAAGCGGGATGTCATCAAGTTCTCCTTATAATAACATTATCACAGCAGGTCCAACCATTCATGAAATTACACGGGATGTTTCCTTAAAAGCAGATCCTGTGTTTAGCCAGCACCAGCGTGTATTGCTTATCGGTGAAGAAGCCGGACGTACATTCAAACTAGATTCAATTCTTGATCAGTACATGCGTGACAATGAAATTCGTAGAAGCTGCCTTGTCTTTTTAACAAAAGGGATGGCACAAGATATTCTTACGATCAAAGGACTGCCTATGCCTCCTACTACTATGATCTACGAGTTTGTTCAAAACCGCTATCGGACAAATAAGCTCTTGCCGCCTTTATCACTAGGAGAGTTATCAGCTAAATTAGCAACAAAGCAAAGCTTTCTTGTGCCAGTTGTTTCAACAGGCGCTAAAAGTGTAGAGTTAAACGGAGCTGCCATTATTAAAAATGGGCGTGTAGCACGTTTTTTATCACAGTCAGAAATACAATCAGTTAATTGGCTAACAGGGGAAATTGACGGAGGAATTGTTTATGGAAAGCATGGAAAGCACCCTTACTCATTTGAAGTTCATTCTGTGGAACATCACGTAAAAACTAGAATTAATTCAAATCGCTCTGTACACTTTGATGTACATGTGGAAACAGATGGCCGATTATCAGAAGACTGGAATACATCCAATCAGAAAGTTAATACAAAATATGTTAACCGTATTGAACAAGAAACGGAAAAAATAATCAAAAAAAATGCAGAAGCCACAATCAAGAAAATCCAGCAGGACTACAAAGCAGATATCATTGATTTTCGTGAATACGTACGTATTCACCACCATGATTTTTGGAAAAAAAACCAAAAAGAATGGGACGAGATCTTTGCTAATTCAACGATTGATTATCATATTAACGTGACAATTAGTGATTTTGGTTCAAGAACAGGTAGCGGATAATCCTTAGCCGCTACCTTTATTCTGCTTTTGCAAAGACAATACCACTTTATTTTAACTCCATGATCGTATAGCTATCTGTGTATGATTTACTTACAAAAGAGGCACGTTTATCATCGCGGTTAAAATAAAACAATTTGTCTTCTTGATATTGAAAAACATCCCCTTTTTTATCCATGCTTTCAATAAACGTCACGTAATCCTTTGAATGAATAAGGTATCGTTCTGGATTTTTAGAAATCTGAACAACTTTTTTGTCTGTTGCTTTTAATTTAATCATGCTGATAGCTATAGGAAGCGGATTCCCTTCTTGAAAAATCGTTTTATGGAAAATTAGCACAAACAAAACACATGTAACGATACCAATCAACAAAAATTGCCTTTTCACACCACTCACCCTTTTTATTCTTATATCGAGCCTTTTCTTTATCAACATCACCTTATATACAATCAGCAGAGTATTTTGATTACTAATACGACAACTTTGTAATGAATACCTGTCTTTTATGATGAGAATGTGTAGAAAGTCAATTTTCCAAGCAGAATATAACATTTTCATTACCTTTTGATTAAATTGCATTGTCTCTTTACAAATTTAGCTAATTACATGATACACTGAAACCAACTAAAATTTAGCAATACAGAATTTTTCAAACAGATAGGGTGTTGTACATGAGCAGAATTGCACTTCATTCATATTTAACAAACATGTTTCCAAATATTCAAATGAAAAAACCCCTTTTTTATAATGCACCTGCTGGAATTCGTTTTGAGCTAACAGACCAAAAACGCGTATGGGAAAAAGAGTATATGAAAAATGTGTACACTCGTGCTTATGAAATTTTTCAAGCACTCCATGAAAAAAATGATGAACTGCTGCTTGTATTCAAATCAGCTTCTCCGCAAAGCGAGTTGCCGCTTGTAAGAAAAAAAGAAACAGCAATCAAAAAATTTATTCGTTCCCGTTTAAAAAAACAAGATGTCCAATCTCTAGCTCTACAAGATCAAGACGAATATGTAATTGCCTGTAAAACAACTGATGTGAAGCAAAAATTATTGCTTCAATCGATTGCAAACAGAGATCTTCATATTCAACCTGCTATTGAAGATGAATGCTATATTATTAATTTAAATAAAGAAACGATTTTTCATCTTTATGATGACCGCGGCTTAGATGTCGTCTCTAATAATGAACATTCTCTTGCGCTCTTACAGCAAAAGTTTAACGATTGGATTTTAGATATTGACTCTGCATGCCAAAAAAATACGCAATAAAGAAACGATCATTCATTGCGGTATGATCGTTTTCTTATTGCGTTTTTTGCTTTTATTTTTTATGAACTTTTTTGTTGAACTTAACCTGCTCAGGAAAGACTGTTAAACGACTTTATTAATCAGAAATACTAAAGCAAAACTTCACTCAGCAAAGGTTTTCTGTTCGTTTAATTGAGATAAATTTGTTGCGTTCAACAGTGGCGCTTGGCTGAACGCTCCCTCTGTCAATTTTTTACCCTCTGAAGAAAATGCCAATAAGAGAGTAGATAATAATCGTTGAAAATAAGATTGTCATATGAACGAGCGAAAAAATAAACATTGATTTTGCCCATTTCTCTGAATCCATTTTTTGATAGCCGAAAATACTTAAAAGAAGCCATAAAACACTTAAAAGAAGTGCCACTAGCATAAGACCCAAACTTAAAGGTCCAAAAAGAAAGCTGATTGCAATTAAAATAATTAAATAAATATTAGTTTGGATATACGTTCTTTTAACGCCTTTGACGACTGGAAGCATAGGAACCTTCGCCGCTTTATACTCATCATGCTTACGAATAGCTATTGCATAGAAATGCGGCATTTGCCAAATAACTGTAATGACAAAAAGGCCAAGAATCGCAGGATGTGTAATATCAGGATAAATAGCAGCCCATCCTATAAGAGGTGGCATCGCGCCAGAAATACTTCCAATTTCCGTGTTATAAATGGTTCTTCTTTTACTCCACATGGTATACGGGACAACATAAAAAAACAAACCCAAAAATCCTAAGAATGCTGCTAGAAGTGTTGCTAGTGCAAGAGCAGCTAACCCAAAAATCGCCATTAAGATTCCAAGCCAGAACACAGCCTTCGGCTTTATTTCTCCTGTGACAGTCGGTCTATATTTTGTTCTTTCCATAACAGAATCAATATCACGATCATACAAGTTGTTAAAAGCTCCTGCTGCACCAATTACCAACATCGAACCAATTAAAGCAAATATACTTTCAGGAATTTTCTCGAATATATCAATCTGATATGTATATAAAGCTAATGTCAACCCTGCAAACATAGGAATCAGATTCGATTTAATAATTCCAGTCTTAACGGTTTGCGCCAAAATGTTTGCCAGACTCTGTTTTGACGCTGTTTGCGAAGGTTTTTGAATGTTTTTATCAATCTTCATATCACTTCAAACTATCTCCTTTGAGTTATGTGCTGTTTAGCATAACTATATTTTCACTTAAAACCAATTTTCATTTTATCATAAAGTGGCATTTCAATCAGCGGAGTTTTATTTTTACACTAAACTCCCCTATACAGTTAAGCAAAATAGAGAACAAGACGCAATCAAAAAGATTGATTTCATATGTATGATTTATTTTAAGTTAATCCAAACTAAAAAAAATGTTTGATAAAGGATTACATGATGGAAAATTTCAAAGGAACCAATCAATCCCGTCGCTACAAAGCATATGTTAACCTTTTTGGAACAACACAGCTTCACTTGAGAAATCCTTATATTGTAGCATGGTGGTCAACAGCGTTTCCTGGCTTTGGCCATCTTTTATTATCAAAATACATTCGCGGCCTGCTGCTCTTTGTTTGGGAAGTCTACATTAATATTCATGCAAATCTTAATATAGCGATGGTCTACTCTTTTACAGGACGAATTGATCAAGCAAAAGAAATTTTGAACACTCAATGGATACTGCTATACATACCTGTTTATTTATTTGCCATTTGGGATAGTTACCGAACGACCATTGATATGAATAAAGTATGTTTATTAGCAGAACGAGAAAATGCACCTTTTAATACATTCAGTATCGGGTCGTTAGAAATCAACTATTTGGACAAGCGCTCGCCATGGGTTGCTGTTATGTGGTCACTTTTTATGCCTGGAACAGGTCAGCTGTACCTTCACCGAATTATTGTGGGTTTTTTTGCCCTTATATGGGGTGTCATCTTTTTTAATCAATCGCAGATTTTACCCGCTGTTCACTTCTTGTTTTCAGGAGATATTTCTCAAGCAACGAATGTTTTGAATATAGAGTGGCTAATGTTTTTGCCTTCTATTTATGGCTTTAGTGCATATGATGCTTATGTTAATACAATAGAAAACAACAAACTCTATGATAACGAACAACGGAACTTTCTCATTAAGCATTACCAACTATACCGTTTTCGCATTCCGCCAAGATCATAATATCGTTTACTTATCCTACTCGCAAAACCACTCTAAGTTTGAGTAATGAATCAAAGGACTTAACTATTAAAAGGTTATTTCCTTTGAACAAAGAATGAAGAATACCATGGTTATATATTGTGATAAAGAAAATTTAGATAGTAAGGAGTTAGCTATGCAAATTTTTTCTACCTTTGACCATTCATCTTATTTAGAGTTAGCCATCTCGTTACTAGAAAGCAAAGGAATTTCTAGTGATCATATTCTCGCTGTTCCTTTAGAAGCTAGCATGGAAGAATATACACTATTTGATACAATCCATCAATCCGATGGTATTAGTTTATTCGACACAGGTGCTGCGCTTGCAACTGCGTTCGCTGTAATTGGAGCAAGCATTGGCTTTATGTTAAAATGGGGACCTATTTACTGGGGGTTAATCGGAGCCTCAATTGGGTTTATTCTAGGTTTTATTATCAATTATTTATATTATCGCGTCTATAAAAAACGCCAAAAACAACAAACAAAGAATGAGGTAATCCTTATTGTTGATTGTATTCCTGAACAAGTTGATATGGTTAAAAATATTTTTAAACACCATTTTGCAAAAGGGATTGCTGTTTTACCTTACTAAATATAAAATAACATCCATCGTGAAAACAGATGGATGTTTTGAAACAAGCATTAGTGAATATCTCTCTTTTTAAACCTTCCTCCTCTTACCTCAGCAATGTTGGCTACTGCAAAAAAAGCAGAGGGATCAATTTCATCGACAATTGCTTTTAACTTTGCTTCTTCTAATCTTGTAATGACACAAAAAATTACCTTTTTATCATCTCCTGTATACGCACCTTCTCCTTTTAAATACGTTACCCCCCTCCCTAAACGGGCTAGAATTGTTTCACCAATCCGCTCATACTGGTCACTAATAATCCAAGCAGACTTTGATTCATCTAACCCTTGAATAACGACATCAATTGTTTTAAATGCAATAAAATATGCCATCAACGAATACATAGCCCGGTCCCATCCAAATACAAAGCCTGCACTGCCTAAGATGAATAAGTTAAAAAACATAATAATTTCACCGACTGAAAAAGGTGTTTTCTTATTAAATAAAATAGCCAGTATTTCCGTTCCATCTAATGAACCACCGTATCTAATGACAATGCCCACACCAATTCCTAATATAATTCCCCCAAAGACAGTGGCTAGCAGCGGATCAGCTGTTAAGACAGGAAGTGGGTGAAAAATAAACGTGGCAATTGAAAGGATTGTGACACCAAATAATGTAGATAAAGCAAATGTTTTTCCGATTTGCTTATACCCAATATAGAAGAAAGGGAGGTTTAATAAGAAGATATAAAATCCAAGCTTAAAGCTCGTTAAATGCGATAAAATAATTGAAATCCCAACGATTCCCCCATCGATAACTTGATTAGGAACAAGAAAGAATTCTAACCCTACTGCCATAAGAACAGCACCGATAAAAATAAGCAAACTACGCTTTAAGATCATTTTTTTAGATAGTGATCGGTGAACGACTCTGACCGCTTCTTGTTCAATCTGTAACATACATACTCCCCCTTTCACCATCTAGCGTATGAAAAGAAGATTACTCATACACTGACTCGCTTTAAAGATATTTTATCACAAAATTCAAAAAAATCTTTTTTTAATTTCAGTAAATTAATTTTTTAACTGCACATTAAAACATGAATAGATTGGAAAAGATTGTAGATGATAACAAATAAAAGCAATAAATCAAATTAATAAGGGAAAACTCATAAATTGACAGATTGGATATAAAGCACACACCTAATATGAACACAAATCATGAATCAAAAATGATAGAAAATAAAGGAGAATGAAACATATGAACAATATGAAAATTGCACTAACTTCTTTGATGTTTGTTTTATTACTTACTTTTACCGGAAACTCCGCAGCCGCTGCTTCTCAAAATGCTATGCTACGTGTAGTACATGCCTCACCAGATACACCTAAAGTAGATATATATGTGGATGGAAAAGCTGTTATTCATAGCGCTTCTTTTAAAGAAGCAACAGATTATTTAAATTTATCAGCTGGATCACATAAAGTTGAAATTTTTTCTGCCGGTACTAAAAATGCGGTTATTTCTACCAATTTAACAGTTGAAGTGGGCAAAGCCTATACATTAGCTACTATTAATAAATTAGCTAAGTTAGAGTTGAAGGTACTAGAAGATGATATGACGGTAGCAAAAGGAAAAGCAAAAGTACGTGCAGGTCATTTCTCACCCGATGCTCCTGCCGTTAAAATAGGTGTTGTTGATGAGCTCACTCTTTTTGAGAATACTTCATTCAAACAGGTAACTGATTATGCTGAACTAGATGCAGGGACCTATGATCTTTCAATTACAGCTGCTGAAGGAGATAACAAAGTTCTTGATTTAGCTGACATGAACCTTGAAGTAAACACCGTTTATACAGTATTAGCGATTAATACAGCTGACCATATCGAACCGCTTGTATTAAAAGACCATACCGCGATGCCTTCTGAGATGCCTAAAACAGGTGTGGGGGGAGCTTCACAGCAAACGTCTGATTCTTTTCTGCCGATTTTAACACTTCTAGGCATTGGAGCAGCTGCGATATTTGTTGTTGTTCGTCATAAAGGGTATGAAAACGAATGAAAACGAAAAGATGGGTTCAGTTTTTTACAATGATCACTTTTTTCAGCTTAATCTTCTTCTCTCGACAAATGATTACAGCTGCAGCCCAGCCTGAGACTAGAACAGGGAACGCAGTAGAAACAAAATCTGCTACACAGGCCGACACTATGCTAACTGCTAACTCTATCAATATTTCTGCACCATCTCAATTATCAATCCCTAAGCTTCATATTCGAGCATTTATTGAAAAAGCAAACCTCAATAGTGATGGTCAAATGACTGTTTCTGATAATGGTAAAAATGTAGTATGGTTTGAACCTGGCACAAAGCCAGGAAATGAAGGAAATGCAGTGATTGCAGGACATGTTGATAATAAAACGGGGCCTGCTGTCTTTTACAATCTAGGCAAGCTTGAAAAAGGAGATAAAGTTTTTGTGTCAGACCTATTAGGTAATATCCTTACGTTTACTGTAATTGATAAGGCTACTTACCCAAGGAATGATGCACCAATGCGCAAAATTTTTGGTCCGACATTCAATCATCAGCTAAATCTTATCACATGTGCAGGTTTATTTGACCAAAAGCACCAAACTCATGAAGAGCGGCTTGTCGTGTACACAGAGCTGCAACAAGTAAAAGCAGCCCATGCTTCTCATTAAGCATGGGCTACTTTTTCACCTTATTCTCTAACCTCTTATGCACAAAGATTCGTATTTCCCAAACAATATTTCTCTCGACTTTGCGCTATAATTTTAATAAGCCTGGAGAAACTAATTGACACGGACTTTTACAAAATCTTTACAATTATATGCTATGGTAAGCATAATCTTCTACATTGTGCAAACAGGAGGTTTTCAATGAAACATAAATGGTCAGCCATCGGAATTATTGCTTTTCTGTTATGCATTGCTCTTGTTTTCAGCTATGAACAGCCAGCATGCACCTCGCAAAAAGATGTATTAATTATTGCGCATAGAGGGGCATCTGGTTATGAACCCGAACATACGATGGAATCATATAAATTAGCCCAAAAGATGAAAAGCGATTACATTGAAATTGATCTTCATATGTCAAAAGATCAGCAGCTTGTTGCAATCCATGATTATTCTCTGCAACGAACGACAAATGGAACAGGATTTGTAAAAGAAAAAACAGTTAAGCAACTTCAATCACTAGATGCTGGAAGCTGGTTTTTACTTAGCAAAAAGTCAGCCTCTATTCCAACACTAGACGAAATTTTCCGTACGTTCGGCAATGATATTCACTATTACATTGAAACAAAATCCCCTCATGAATATCCAGGTATGGAAAAAAAATTAATTGCTTTGTTGAATAAGCATAACATTCATACAAATCAAATTATCATTCAATCTTTTAGTGACGAGAGCTTAAAAACCTTCCGTAAACTTCAACCGTCTATTCAGTTAATTCAGCTTATTAGTTCAAAACAAAGAAGGATGCTGTCTCCTTTACAGTTCAAACAAATTCGTCAATACGCGAATGGAATTGGACCAAATGCTGACATGTTAACAAAAGAATATGTACAAACTGCCCGTTCGTATGGCCTTGATATTCATCCCTACACTGTAAATGATAAAAGGCAAATGCGCAAGCTGATTAAATGGGGGGTAACCGGCATCTTTACCAACTATCCTGACCGCCTATATAAAGTTCTTCATCATCATTAAAAAACTTGTCTTTTTCCAAAGACAAGTTTTTTAATGTCACCCATTACATAAAAGATCTGAATGAAAAATTATAGATCTTTTCTCTGAACAATCATTATATACAAAAGCACTAACAGAAAAGAGTACCCTATCCCCCATCCAAATGCGATAAATTGATTCATTCCTTCATTTATAAAATGAATAATAGCAGTTACTGGAGGTAAAACATAAATGAGCATTTGAATTCCTTCATATGGATATGATACACCTGCAACAGCTAATGTCAGCACTAAAATCAATGCAGGACCAAACCATGATGCATTGCCGCTGTCTGTAATATTACGAGTAAATAAAAGTGAAATGCTCATGCCCATTACACTAAACAACCAATGAAGAACATATCCAAGAAGCAGTTGATGAATTGTTGGTTTTGTTTCAAACCCACCTACTACTGTAGGATATAATACCGAAACTCCACTTAATATTGTTCCAATAATAATGACACACACAATTTTACTTATGAAATACGTTCTTTTTTTAGTCACATGTATTCTCGTGATTCTCTCTTGTTTCTCGTCTTCGGCATGAAAGAAGGAAATGGTGAACCAAGCAGATAATAAAAACAGATAAATAGCCGTATTATAAAAGCTGTCGATAATCGGATTTGGTGCGTATGTATAGGTGACGATTAGTGAAATTAAATACAGTGCCAGTGGTGGAATATAGCGATAAGATTTTAGGTAGGTAATAAATTGATAGCGAATAAGTGCAATCATATTTTATTTTTCTTCCCTTTCAACATGATATAGCCGCTGAATGTTAGCCCGCACAGCTAGCAGCTCAGATAATAATTCATTCATATATCGTTCATCAATATAAAAAGTCCATTGGTTTCCATGCTGGTCTATTTTTGCACATTTTTCCTTTAGTTGTCGAATCGGCTTATTGATAACCACATTTGCCTCAATCACTGCTAACTTTTCGACTTTTTGAATACGTTCATTTCGCAAAATTTTCTGTGAGCCGATTGTAATCACGCGATCTGCCACAGATTGAATGAGCCGCTCTTCATGACATGTAAAAATAATCGTCATCCCGCGCTCTTTCAAGCGAAGAAAAATGTTTTCTACTTCCAGTTGAGCTGCTGCATCAAGTCCTGATAACGGCTCGTCTAATAGCAATAATTCTGAAGAGCTAAGCAAAGCTTGCATCATGTTCACTTTTTGCTTCATTCCTTTTGAAAATGAAGCAATCTCTTCATTTTTAAATTCTGTCATCTCAAATGTGGAAAGAAGTTCATCTATTTTGGCTTTCATTTTCTTCTTAGGAATTTGTTGAATTCTTCCCATGTGACATAAATAACTGTATAGACTAAAGTGAAGATCTTGAGGAAATTGCTCGACCACAAATGCCGGCATTCCAATCGGTTTATGTATGTAGATCGATCCAGTTGTTGGTTTAGCCAATTGGCCAATTAACTTTAAAAATGTGCTTTTGCCAGCACCATTTTTTCCAACGATTGCAACAGTCTCTCCTTTAAACAGAGTTGTATGCACGTTTTGTAACACAGTATGTTTTCGATAAGATTTTGAGACATTTTTTAACTCAATAAGCTTTTCCATTCACCCTCTGCCCTTTCATAATTATTATGTATTACGCTAATGCACCACTGCCGCTGTAAACTCTGTTTATCTGCCCAGTAAACATCATTAACAAAAAACTCACTTTATGTTAAATAGTAGCATATTTTGACGGATAATAGTGCCATTAGTTGCCTTTTATCTATACAAAATAATAAATGCCGCTAATTTCAATCAGCGACATAAAAATAACATAATGTTGTTAAACGTTCTACATACACCTCTTTTTCAGTTCAACACTCTCACCTTACATAAAGAACCATATGCTCTTCGTCAATAAACTCATGATCCACTCGCAAGGCTCTTTTCTCAACAGCATACGATAAAAAACCTATACGCTCATACAATGCCTTCGCACTTTTATTCGTTGTTGCTACCACCAAATAGATTTGTAAAAGGTCTTCTTGTTTCATTGCTTGTTCAATTGCTGTATTTAACAGAGCCTTCCCCACACCTTTTCCCCTAGCCTCTGGTGCAACATACATGCCCCAAATATCTCCTTTATGTTGAACCTTTAAGGGCTGTTGTTTCCTAAATCCCACTACACCCACAAGCTGGCTTTGAATAAATGCTCCTACGATAAACCTGTCTTTATCAGTTAGAAATTTCTCTCTAACATCAACGATTTCTTTTTCATATTCCTCTTCATAACTTAACACAAAACTTTCCGGATGATCTTTCAAAGCTCTTAAGCGCAACGCCCAATAGCTATCTGCATCTTCTTTTGTTAGCAATCGAATATTCATCTCGTCACCTTACGTTCAATTTTTATTTTGACTCTTTTTCATATAGGCTGAATACTTCACTCCACCGATATAATTCATAATAATTTCCTGGCACATCTATATCCACAATCAGTGTTTTATCTTTATTATCATCACTTTTTCTTCCGATGACATTTGCTTGTTTACGATTTGTACGTATCCAAACAATTTGTTTCGAAGAGTGATCATAAATAGGAGCATAATCACCAATCCCTCTTCCAGGGTTTGTTATTTTCATTTGCTTATTTGTCTGCAAATTTATGCTGTAAAGCGAAGGCAATGGCCTTTTTGCTTGTTCATTTGACCATTCTGCTTCTACTACTCTTGAGATAATCACTTTTTTATCATTTTGCCATGTGAAGTCCCAATCAGCAAATCCTTTTGGCGTAAACGTATGCTCTTTAAACACCGGCATTTCCTTTAGTGTGAACTTTTTATTTTCTGTTGCAAACCTACCTTCTCCATCAATAAAAGCAAGCTCTTGAGTTTTAGGGGCCCACTTAAACCAGCTTGTTACATTGAGCATTTTACCAATAGGCTGAAACGCTTTTCCTTCTTTTGTTATCACACATAGTGTATTCATATCTGCAGACATCGAAGCTGTAGGAATGGCTAGGAAGCTTATCCATTGCCCATTTGCCGACCATTTAAATGAACTTGTTGTATAGGCAAAAAATGAATCAGTCATCGCCGGCAGTGTAGCAAAGGGTTCTACTTTTTTTACATCTAAATTTGCATACTTATCAACCGTATATAATTTTACAGCTCCCCACCCTCTAGGTGTGAGCGTCGCAGCTGATGTTAACAAAAATTTCTCTCCATTCGGAAACCATGAGAACTGATCAACACCTACTGAAACATGAGCTTTTTTCTTCGTTTTTACATTATAAAAGAATAAAATATTATTTGACACATATGCCAGTTCTTCACTCGTTGGCGACCACTCGTATGTGTGAACATCTTCTTCCACTTTTATTTTTTCACCATTTAATGATGTTAACATTAAATGATTCTTCTCCATATAAGCAATATATTGGCCATTAAACGACCATTCAGGCTGCTTAGCATGATTAGAAAATGACAGTTGCTTTTCTTCGCCGTTCTGATAGCTCCATACATTTCCATCTCGAACGAAACTAGCTTTTATTGTATGAGCTGCTTCTGCAGAAAGCGGAAAAATCAACACAAACATGAGACAAAAAATAACTTTCTTCACATATTTCGCTCCTTTTCACTAAACTTCCCTATATTTGTCTAACATCCTTCTCTTTATTATCGTTGCACAAACACTCATTTATCATCACATAATTCCATATGAAAAAGACTTCCAACCGGAAGTCTTAACCGTCACGCCTTGCATGATACAAGTTACGCCGTTTTTCCAAATTTTAACTATTATTATACGCTTCTTTTTTATTTTTTTCCATAAAAAAAGATATGACTAAACCAAAAGGTACTTTAGTCATATCCTTAATTGTTATTTAGTTGAAGCTGACTTATTTGATGTTTCTTTTAATAAAGACATTCTTTTCTTCAAATAATACCCTTGTCCAATTCCAAAGATATTACCGATTACCCAATATAAAGCTAACGCTGCTG
The DNA here is from genome assembly GCA_008180335.1 of Priestia megaterium. Classification (GTDB taxonomy): domain Bacteria; phylum Bacillota; class Bacilli; order Bacillales; family Bacillaceae_H; genus Priestia; species Priestia megaterium_B. Next base: position 153,873 of record VTEF01000002.1, on the reverse strand, counting down.
GTAACGTGAATCCTGCGATTAAAATAAAAATCGGCATAATATTCATCATCATTTTCATTGGCGGCTGAATATCATCTGTCATACTTACACGAATCTGCAAGTATGTTGTGATCGCCGCAACAATTGGCAAAATGAAATATGGATCTGGTTGTCCTAAGCTCACCCATAAAAAAGAATGCTGAGCAATTGCTTCCGTACGTGCAATAGCATTATAAAACGCAAAAATAATTGGCATTTGAATTAAAATAGGTAAACATCCGCCAAGAGGGTTGATCTGATGCTTTTGATAAAGCCCCATCATTTCTTTTTGAAGCTTTTGCTGTGTTTCGGGATCTTTCTTACCCGCATATTTTTTTTGAATTTTTTCCATTTCTGGACGCAGTGCTTGCATTGCCATTGTACTTTTTTGCTGTTTTAAAATAAGTGGCAGTAAAACAACTCGGATGATGATGGTAACAATAATAATCGATAATCCATAACTACCGCCTGCCCATTTAGCAACAGTTGTTAATGCGACAGATAATGGATAAACAAAATAATGATCCCAAAATCCACCGCTTGTTGATGTAATTGGATTTTGCGTACTACACCCTGCAAGTGCTACTACTAAAATCCCAACTAATACGAGTAATAACTTTTTATTTTTTTTCATTTTCTTTCCTCCTACATAATAAGTTCGTTATACATTCATAAGAAGGAAAGGATCTTCTTCATCATTGTTTTTTTCTTTAACAGGCTTCTTTCTATATACATGAATAAACACAATTCTGCGCTTCCATGCCGTTAAAGCTGCTGAGTTCATAAATGCATTGTCTGAGTCTGTTACTTGTTCTGCATGAACAGCAAAAATTTTCGCCTCACGCAACATATAATAGCAGACAATATATGTAACTAAAGCAGATAAATACGGAACATATAGAAATAAATCATGGTAAAATTCCATATACTAGCTCTCTTTCTGACTAAAATAGGTTCATCTACTATATGTAGTTTAGCACTTACAATACGCTTATACAACTCGTAGTTAACCGTTTACTTGCTTATACGTCCAAAAACGAAAAAAGTTTCACTAGAACGACACAAAAAGCGCATCAATTAACACCGTTTAGCGAATAATCTTGCTTTTAAATATCGATCAAATGATTATGTAAGCAATTTATTTATTTCTTCAATTGTAGGCAAAGCGGTCATCGCTCCAGTTTTAGAAGCTGCAAGTCCCCCAGAAATGCTGGCAAAACGTCCGAACGCAACAAGCTGCTCTTCTGTTAACTCTAAAAGGTCTCCTTTATACTCATTTACACAAAATAACACACTTGAAACAAACACATCTCCCGCACCTGTTGTATCCACTGCCTTTACTTTCATTGCTGGAATGCGAGCACGTGCATGTTTCGCAATCACATAACTGCCTTCAGCACCTAACGTTACAATTAATAATGGGATCTCGTATGTTTGTAATGCTTCTATTCCTGCTTCAACCTCTTCAATCCCTGTGATAAACGCTAACTCTTCCTCTGAAATTTTTACAATATCTGATTGAGGCAGCATTTCTAAAATTGTCTCTTTTAATTTAGCTTCATCTTTCCATAAAGTGAGGCGAATATTAGGGTCAAATGAAACAAGAACATCGTTTTTCTTGGCTAGCTCTACTGCTTTTAGCGTAGCTGATCGCGCCGAATCACTGATCATAGAGATTGTGCCAAAATGAAATACACGATGATCTTTAAATAACATGTCGCTGACTTCTTCTTCATTTAAAAACTGGTCTGCGCTTGGTTCAATATAAAAATCAAAACTGCGCTCGCCATTTTCAGCTAACGTTACAAATACAGCTCCTGTACGCGTTTCATCTGTTAACCGCAGCTCAGAAGTATGAACTTCGTATCCTTCAAGCGTTTCTTTTAAAAAATGCCCTAAAACGTCATTTCCCACTTTTCCTAAAAATGTTGACTTTATCCCTAACTACGAAACACCAACTGCTACATTTGCAGGTGCACCACCTGGACTTTTTTGATATGTAAGATTTGTTTCATCTAATGGAATAAAGTCGATTAATGCCTCTCCTAACGAAATAACACCGCTTTTCAATTTTGCTCCCCCTCTTTTTAATGATTTATGAAGCAGGATATAACACAATCACTGCTTTTCCCTTATCTTCAAACACTTGACTGAATACCCTCATCATATGTTGATTGTAAACGAACTGAGATTAATTCATCAATCTCTTTCTAAACGCAGCATGCGTTTTGTCGAAACAAAAAAGACCTAAAATGTTTGCACACTTTAGGTCTGGCTTTATTTAACTGACATTCTTATTTCATTGTCACTTTCGCACATTCAGTTTGTCCTTTTTGAACCTCACCTTGCGCTACCACTTCAAATGTTTCTGTATCATCACTGTTTGTAATAATAACTGGTGTAATAATACTTTTTGCTTTTGATTTAACAAGTTCTAAATCAAACGTTACAAGAGGTGTTCCCACTTCTACCTTGTCTCCTGCTTGAATATGCGCTTCAAATCCTTCGCCTTCCATTGCTACTGTTTCAAGCCCGATATGTATAAGTATCTCTGTGCCAGCTGCAGTTTTTAAACCTACCGCATGCTTTGTATGGAATAATTGAACAACTTCACCAGCAACTGGAGAAACAACTTGACCTTCTGTTGGCTCAATTGCAAATCCATCGCCCATCATTTTTTGTGAGAACACTGGATCTGGCACTTGGTCTAAAGATAAAATTGTACCTGTTAACGGTGCGATAACTGTTGTTTCTTTTGTTTTTGTTTTACCACCAAATAATTTTTTGAACATAACAATCACCATTCCTTTTTCAAAGTTGTGTACTTGTATCATACCCCATCGCCTCTAGTGAAAAACACAATTTATAAAGAATCATCATAATATATGATCTTCAGAAAACTGCCACTTTATTAGGGTAAAATGGAAGTGTCACTTTCACTACAAACGGACCTTTACAGGCAGTTGAACCTCACTTTGCTTCTCTGTTTTCTCAGCATCTTGAGGTGGAGATTTCTGCCCGTTAATAGTGGGATAAATATGTTCATTATTTAAACATGTTTGTGATTACATTGTAAACAAAAATGTTTGTAACATGGATGGTTTTCTCTATTTTTATTCACTTTTATTTTACAAACACTTTAACTTTTAGCGATTTACTTCCTAGTTAATAATACCTTTAAAGAATGATGAATGTTATTAATATAACAAAACAGACGATTACGCTAACTCCTTACTCTTACTGAATTTACGTGATCGGCCATGTTGTGAAGGCGACTTAAAAGCTTTCGCCTTTTGAGCCGCCTGCGCTTCTATTTTAATTTTAAATTAAAATGTTTTTGCTACTGTTTTTGCTTCCTCTGCAGCTTTTGCAAAAATATTTTCTGCTTCTGCAGGTGTAGCGGCCATTCCTTCTGAAACAACTAATTGGAAATCTTGAATACCGATGAAGCCCATTACCGTACGTAAGTAACGTTGAGTAAATTCCAACTCTGCTCCTGGACCTTCTGTATAAATTCCGCCACGCGCTTCTAATACTACAACTTTTTTATCGCCTGCTAAACCAACTGGGCCGTTTTCTGTATACTTAAATGTTTTACCTGCAATTAAAATATTGTCGATGTATGCTTTCATTAATGGTGGATAGCTTAAGTTCCACATCGGTGCTGAAAATACAACTTTATCTGCTTGTAAAAATTGGTCTACTAACTCATTCATACGCGCTACTTTTTCAGCTTCAACAGCGGTTAACTCTTGACCAGCACCAGCTTTCCCCCATGCTTGTAGCACATCGCCATCAATCAATGGAATTGTTTCTTTATAAACATCTAACGTTGTCACTGTGTCATTTGGGTTTGCTGTTTGATATTCATCTAAAAATACTTGGGCTAGACGAGTTGAAAATGAAGCTTCATCCACTTGTGGATTTACTTTTACATATAATACATTTGCCATATTGGTCATCTCCCATTTTATATTCAATTAATATATTTCCATTTCGAGATTTTAAAATAAACTATTATCTCGAATTCAAGATTTATTATATGACGGTATTTTCATTTCGTCAACCGTAAACTAAAAAATAAATTAATTTTTATTTTCAGTGACAATAAAAAACTCCGTAAATACGGAGTTCTTTTTAATTAATAGCATTGAAACTCGCGGATTTGGTTTAAATCAATACCGGCATATACCCAGTAAAAACCAGTCCAACGATAACCTGACACAGATCGGCGCCCTACATAAGTTGGATAGAACCAATAAGAACGGCCACCTTTTGCCCATATATATGTGTACTTATATAGACAACCATAAATGGAGCCTGGGTCAACAGCGTAAACAGCAGGACCTCCAGATGATGTTAATTGTGGTGTAAATGAAGGCGGCGGTCCTGATGGTGGTCCTCCCTGCCCCCCTCCTTGACCTGGCGGCGATGGGAGATCAGGACCTCCCGGAAACCCTCCTGGCTGACCTCCTGGGAATCCTCCTGGCTGACCTCCTGGGAATCCTCCTGGCTGACCTCCCGGAAACCCGCCTTGTCTTGCTCCCTGTTGACCTTCAATTGGAAATAATACTTGAAAACGTGGATCATAGTAATATGGATACATATACAGTCTCCTTTCATTAACACGCTCTACGTTAAAATATGCACCGGAGACTAATTAGGTGAATGCACAGCTTTTCATTTCGTTTCTTACTACACTTTCCTTGTAGGATCAGATTGCGGCATATACTTTTCAATAAATTGATAAAACCAGAACACAATCACCAACAATGGACCAATAAGAATCGGATGCTGGATGCATCCCTTTAAAAAGATTTGTTCACAGTTAGGAATCGCTTTTAATGTTTTAAATAAAGCTCCGCTGCTAAAGAAAAAAGCAAATCCGACCAAAATGAACCACAAAAGCTGATTTTGATACTCCCAAAACATTTGGATTGCATAAAAGCTCCCGCTTGCTGCAAGCCCACTTACAACTCCACCTGCAATAGCTTTGAATGAAAAAGGGATTCCAATAAGCCACCCGATACCTAATCCAGTACAAGCTGCCAAAATACTAGAACTTAAAAGAGGTTCATTCAATAAAGTAAAACTATTGACTCCAACAACAAATGATGCGCTCATCGCTGTATAAATTGCTATACTTTTTCCTGCAGCTGCTGACACATAGTGATAATAACGAAGTATGTAATAACATGTGCATCCTAGCAATAGACAAACCACAATACTTGAACCTATAATCATAGACATACTCTCCTATTCTGTGAAATTTCGTTGCAATTTATTTTCACTACTAATTTTCATATTTAACCAGTATGCTCCAAATTACGATTACTAGATTTCCCTTCACCTGAATTTTGATCTGAATGTACTATGATTTATATGTCTCATTTAATAGATTTAGTCCTATTCAATCTGAAAAATCTAGTAGAAACATCTGAAAGTAAAATTGTTATCATTTAACCTATTTATGTTGTAGAATAATTCATGTATAATAAAAGGCTGTATGGTAAACAACATTCAAATTAACCGAGCTTTTTGATACCATTCCCTCAGCCGAGCTCTCTTGCTTTACCGTATGTGACACATCAAACATCATTTAGTGCGACTCTTCATTAAGTAATGTTTAAGAATATCAACCATTTATGTAATTAAAGATAATAAGATTCAATATTGACAGGTGAATATTATGGGTGAAAATCAAAGAAACGTTAGTAGATTCGACTGGAACTTAGCTTTCCTACTTTTTCTCTTTTTCTGCGTAAGTGTTGTAGCAATTAATAGCGCGCAAACAATTGGTCAGTACGACTCGAATTTTGTCATTAAACAAATTGCCTTCTATGTAATCGGAGCAGGAATTATTGCATTTGTGATGCGGTTAGATTCTGATCAGCTTCAAAAACTTTCTTGGGTCTTCTATGCTTTTGGAAACTTTCTATTACTATTTTTAATTGTTGCTCCTGAAAGTATTGCACGAGAAATTAACGGGGCAAAAAGCTGGTTCACACTTCCCGGCTTTTCATTACAGCCTTCTGAATTTGTAAAGGTATTTTTAATCATTGTCCTAAGCAACATTATTGTGAAACATAATGAAAAATATCGAATTCGCACCATTCGAGAAGACCTTCTCTTATTAGGTAAGATGGGGGCTGCGCTAGGCCTTCCGCTTTTACTCGTTATGCAGCAGCCTGACTTAGGTACCTCACTTGTATTTCTTGCAATTTTTGTAGGGCTTGTGTTTGTATCAGGGGTTACATGGAAATTAATTGTTCCTGCTTTTTTAGGCATCGCTACAATCGGAGCTTCTATTTTAGCTCTTGTTATCTATGCACCTGAATTTCTTGAGAAATATTTAGGAGTAAAGCAATACCAATTTGGACGTATTTATGCTTGGCTAGACCCAGCTACTTACAGCGCTGGCGAAGCCTATCACTTAACAAAGTCTTTAAATGCCATTGGCTCTGGTATGGTAAATGGGAAAGGTCCTGGTAACGGAGCTGTTTACATTCCGGAAAGTCAAACTGATTTTATCTTTGCTGTAATTGGAGAAGAGTTTGGATTTATAGGCGGAAGTATTGTTATTAGCTTATTCTTCCTGCTTATCTACTATCTAATTAAGCTTGGGCTAGAAACTAAGAATGAATTTAACTCATATTTATGTGTAGGAGTTATTACAATGTTTACATTCCATGTATTTCAAAACATCGGAATGACGATTCAAGTTGTGCCAATTACCGGTATCCCTCTTCCATTTATATCATACGGTGGTAGTTCATTGATGGGAAGCATGTTTGCAATGGGGTTAATGTTTAGCATCTCATGGCATCAAAAACGCTATATGTTTGGTACAGAATAACTTGAAAGTTATCAATATGTTTGTTGTTAAAAACAAAGAAAAAGAGCAGTATTGCATTCTTTTTCTTTGTTTTTTTTTATTAATATGATATATTAGCATTAAGAAAACGCTTACATATATTGTTTAAAAAGGAGTGGATACTGATGCTGGATTATCAATACCGCCGTAAAGCATATTCCATTTTAATTGAACAACGCCAAGAAACCTTGCAGGAATGTAAGCAATCCTTTACTAAACAAAAGTCTTTTTTGTCAGAATGGTTTACTAGAATAAAACTTTTTATTTTTTCCACATAGAAAAAAGGTGTGCATATTGCACACCTTTTCTAATGACCCGATAGAGAATGTAAGCCGATTCGTTCAACAATTTGTTTACTTTCTTCATTTAAGCCTGTTACAACAACTTTTTTCTCCAGTTTATTGTATTTGGCTATCACTTTAGCAATTCCAGTTACTGCTGACTGATCCCACACATGAGAATGAGTAAAGTCGATATGAATGGTTTTTGGATCATTAATATAATCGAATTCTTCAATAAAATGTGTCATTGTTCCAAAAAACAATTGTCCAGATAGAGAATATGTTTTAACATTTCCTTCAATTTTTGAAACGGTTTTAATTTTAGCCATTTTCCAGCCAAAGACTACAGCGCTAAGAACGATTCCTATAATTACTCCAAGAGCTAAATTGTGCGTATATACAACAATTACAACTGTAAGCACCATAACAGCGGCATCAGAAAGCGGATATTTTTTCAGATCACGTAATGACTGCCAATCAAATGTTCCAAAAGAAACCATAAACATAACTCCTGCGAGAGCAGCCATAGGAATTTGCTTAACAATATCACCTAACACCATAATTAAAAACAGCAAAAATACTCCGGCAACGAATGCTGATAAACGACCACGCCCACCTGATTTCACGTTAATTACAGACTGGCCAATCATTGCGCAGCCTGCCATACCACCAAAAAAGCCCGTAACTACATTGGCAATTCCTTGGCCGCGTGCTTCTTTATTTTTGTCAGAAGTTGTCTCAGTTGCTTCATCTACAATTGTAGCTGTCAATAATGACTCTAAAAGGCCAACAATTGCTAATGGCAATGAATACGGCAAAATAATTAACAATGTTTCTAACGAAAACTCAACCATTGGCACGTGAAAGATTGGGAATGAACGCGTAATATTCCCCATATCACCAACCGTTTTTAAATCCAATCCACCTAAAATAGCAATTGTTGTCATAACAATAATTGCTATTAACGGCGAAGGAACAGCTTTTGTCAGAAGCGGCAGTAAATAAATAATTGCTAATGTTCCTGCTACCATTGCATACATCATCCAGTTTGCCCCAACAAAGTGAGGAAGCTGAGCTGTAAAAATTAAAATTGCTAGTGAATTCACAAACCCAATCATAACAGTTTGCGGTAAAAATGTCATAAAGCGCCCAACTTTAAGCAAGCCAAAAATAACTTGAATAATCCCCGTTAATATCGTAGCAGCGAATAAATACTCTACTCCATGATCTTTCACAAGGTTAATCATTAACAAGGCCATTGCACCCGTGGCTGCTGAAATCATCCCTGGACGACCTCCGGTAAATGCAATAACAACTGCAATACAGAACGATGCATATAAGCCAACCATTGGGTCTACTCCAGCAATGATTGAAAAAGCAATCGCTTCCGGGATTAAAGCAAGCGCTACGGTCATACCTGATAAAATATCCCCTCTTACATTGGAGAACCACTCTTGTTTCATTGTTGATACGTTCATCCTATCACCTCTTATTAAATTTTTATGTGATTTTCGACTTTCACGAAAATCGGGGCCGTTTTTAACGTATGATATCGTAACACATATTCTTTAACTTGAAAATAGGTATTTTTTAAAAAAGGAGAAACTATTTCTAGTTCCTCCTCTTCCTTTATCTTCTAGATTTTTTAGCGGCGTGGTGGAATTTCTATATAATTTAATGTATATATAAACGGAACTACACCGAACAAGTGCTGAAAACGAGGTGGATTTTTCACCTCTAATGTTAACATGGCAACAATAAATAATTTTGCTACAACAAAAAACACGATAAGTAAAAACACGTTCTTTTCTTGTTTCAACGAAACATCGCTTCTCCTCTTTTTTAAAAGTAAAAAATAAGAAAAAAACGATTATGGTTACATCTTTTATCTCCTTTAAATACATAAAAGACCTTTACCATAAATCGGTAAAGGTCTTGCTAGACAGTTTATGCAACATGTCAATAAAGCCGGTAGAAGTGCACTACGTAATGTCGACTTTATTTCAGGATTTCCCTGACGCTACTCCCCTTTAAGGAATCTTATTTATAGCATTATTGTACTAAAAATCAGGGATTCATTCAACTGATTTTATTGATTGATTGCTGCCTCTAATGCTACAACAATCATATCATTGAACGTCGTTTGGCGTTCTTCAGCTGTTGTTTCTTCACCTGTGAAGATGTGATCGCTTACCGTTAAAACAGACAATGCATTACGGCCATATTTTGCAGCTAGCGTATAAAGAGCTGTTGTTTCCATCTCAACTGCTAATACACCGTGTGCTGCTAATTTTTCTAACTGACCATCTTCATTGTAAAATTGATCAGACGTAAAAACACTACCTACTTTTAACTGTAATCCCTTTTTAATACCTGCATCATATGCTCTTTTTAACAAATCAAAGTTAGCTGTAGGTGCATAGTCAATCGGACCAAATTTTACACGGTTCATCTGTGAATCACTTGATGATGACATCGCTAAAATCACATCGCGAACTTTTACATCTTTTTGAATAGCTCCGCATGTACCAACACGAATTAAATTTTGAACACCGTATTCATTCATTAATTCATTTACATAAATCGCAATTGATGGAACTCCCATACCTGTTCCTTGTACAGATACACGCTTGCCTTTATATGTCCCCGTAAATCCTAACATGCCTCGAACTTCATTATAGCAAGTAACATCTTCTAAAAATGTTTCTGCAATGTATTTTGCACGAAGAGGATCGCCCGGAAGTAAAATTGTTTCTGCAATATCACCTTGTTTTGCTCCAATATGTACGCTCATTTCGTACCTCCTATTATGTAAAAGTATTGCTCTTTCACTATAACATAATTTGTCGAATTATTTATATATTTCTTTGTGCCAATCGTTATTAATTATGGCTTATTTCATCACTAAATATGTAATGAAATAAGTGGTGTAGTGAAAACAAAATAAAGGGGGTATTCTAACAGCGAACATGGCAATAAACTTTAAAATTGAGGTGACGTTTTCATGGGCAAAAAACATCGCAATCGCATTAATTCACCAAAAAAGAATAACCATATCCCAAAAGAAGCAATTATTGCTGAACAAGAAGCACATGGTGATGAGTACACGGCTAACAAACGAAAAAATGGACCTGGTCATCATATGCGTGATTATCAATCATAACTAAAAGCGGCCAGGATGGTCGCTTTTTCAACTGCTCAATATAAAATAAAAACAAAACTTATAGACACTTACCTTACATGAAGCCGATTTACTTTTTGCCAGCCATCTGTCCACAATTTGTAATAATATTTCCCTCTCGTGCCTTCATCAATCAAGATAATATCTCCCGTGCTAATGAAACGAGCACCGCACTCTTTTGGCAAATTATCCACAATATTAAACTTTTGGAAAACTTGTGCTGCTGCATCTTGATGATCAAACGCTTTAATAGTTAAACGATGAACAGGCTTATAGCCACGTATTTGCCCTTTCTTTTCTGTCTGCATGATTGTCACATCGTATTCGGTAATAATATTTAACTGTTTTTTTATCGCGGTCCATACGCTCAAACTGTTCCCCTCCAAACGAAAAAAACGCTGTTCTTCTTTTTATGTAAAATTTATATAAGGACTTTAAAAGCTACACTATTCCTCTATTACCTATATTTATTAGCGATAGAAGGAGAAAAACCCTTCGGCGAAAATAGACGTTTTTTGTCGAACGAATAATTTTGACATAGAAACTGCATTATAAGTATGTTTACACTATTCTCTTAGTTATTTTATCATTTGTTCTTTTGTCTTTGATGAATATTTTGACCTAGTTACCTAAAATGAAACATTCGTTAAAAAAATGTAATCGTACACTGGTTATCTACCGTTGAATAAGCCTCTCTAAAAACGGTTTAGCTATCGTGTCATAAAGTTGATACATGCTAATCGCCCATGCAAACCCAACTGCGTATCCCGCTAAAATGTCTGTTAAATAGTGAACGCCTAAATACATCCTGCTAAACCCTATTAATACAATCAGCATGCAAAACAGAATCAATGAGATGACTTTCAGTAAGCGGCTTTTCGCGTAAGTCAGCACTAGTAAAAGGATCCCAATATAAAAAGCACTTGAGTTCATGGCATGCCCGCTAGGAAAGCTATAATGCGAGGCATCAACTAATTGGCTCCACTCTGGACGTGGACGTTGAAAAATTTCCTTCAATAACCAGTTTAACCCTCTCCCCCCCCAAAACACGAGGGTAATGAATAAAGCAGCAGCAGCTTGCCTTTTATACAACAGAAAGATAAGAAGAACAAACCAGATAGGAGCCGTTACATGCCATGAACCAACTATTGTAATAAAGATCATACATGGCGTCAGCAAATCTATTCGCCAATCAAAGATTGTATGCAACACATGGAAATCAAGCTGTTTCATCCACATGGTTTCATACGTAAACATTAAAAATAAAAATAAGATGAGGGACAAAACCATCCCTATCGTATATCTTTTTATACTTAACATCGTTGCCAACTCCTCTATGTTTATCGCGCCTTCATCTAATGAAGAAGAAGCATGCAGGTTCACATGCTTCTTGCTAACGGTTATCCTTTTTTGGTTGTTTATAATGTTCAGGTTTCGCCGCTTGTTCTAAGAACTGTAACGTGAAATGGTGCTGCCTAAAAGCTCACTCAATTTTGACCGATCCTGTTCATGGACAGTTAAACGAACTAATGACTCATCTGTCTCTAACACTTCTGCTAGAAATCCGCCTAAGCCTCTAGCACGGCGGTCTACTTCTAAAAACAAATCATATTGGCTCAAACCGTTTGGCTGTACAATCACTTCCACTTCATCTAGCTTTCCATAAAAGCGTCCGTTAGTAGGAACGAACTCAAACTCTTGCACAAATGGTAGACGTTTCCTCAGACGGCGCGGTGCTTCTTCACACTCGACTTGGCGAAGGCGAAATCCTAACTGTTCCATCGCTTCAATTGTACTTGTTACCATTGGATTAGGAAGTACTTTCACATAATCAATATCAGATGGATCAACAGCGTCTTTAATGTCTAAGCCTGTTGCTACCCAAACTCGAGTTCGTCCAAGCGTCACAGGTGTATCATCCGGGAGCTCAAACGTAAAAGGAATTTCACGTTTCTCTGCTGGCTGAATCGTAAACGGCTCGTTAATTTTAAAGGTATTTAATTGTACATCTTGCTTTACTTTCTTATCATCCATTTCTTTCACATAAGAAGTGAATAAACGTAAGTAAATACGATCAATCTTTTGTTCTACATTTCCGCCATATACTTCGATAATTCCTTCAATAGTTTCTCCTGCCCGAAATGTATCATTAACTAATTTAGCATCTACCCGTGCTGCTCCAATTCCAATGCGTGCTAATACTTTATTAAACAAGGCCATCTTGTTCCCTCCTAATTTGTGCAACTGTCAATCAGAAATATATTGGCTAAAACTTTGATTTATGCACTCATTAATGTCTCTTCTTAAGCATTCGACTTGATCATAGCATCCATTCACTTGCAACATTTTTTTTATAATCGCTGTTACACCAGGTGATAATGCCAATTCTTCTTCCCAGCTTTTCTCCGCTTTTGTCTTAGGCTGATAGGATGAATAAAGCAAAAACAGAACAAAATGACCTAATGCATACAAATCACTTTTAATTGAGATTTCCCTCATGTATTGCTGCTCTGTTACTAAATGCTCGATATTTTCTTGATCATCTAAAAAACGGGCTAAACCAAAATCAATAATATGGATTGTTCCGTTAACATCAATAATGTTTGGGATGCGCAAGTCACGGTGAACAACTCCTTCTTGATGAAGATAAGCTACAACCTCTAAAATTTGCAGCAGTATATGTAATACTTCATGCTCAGTGTAAGATTTTCCTTCTTCGAAAATTAAATCTTCAAAGGTTTTACCCTTGATAACATCCATAATTAAAAAGGAACCTTCATCATGTTCAATGACATGATGAAGGGACGGTATTTGCGGATGATTTAATTTCGACAAGATTTGTTGTTCATATCCAAAAGAATGCATCCCTTGAATTGTCCGCTGCTTTGTCTTCCTCAGCTGCTTTAAAACTGCTTCTTTTTGACTGGCGCGATCCCACACAACATACGTCAACCCATAGCTTCCCATACCTAAAAGTTTTTTTACTTCATAACGATTATCTACCATCATTCCTGGTTTCAAAGGTCTATCAACTATCCATCTGTGGACAAATTTTAAAAAATGATTAAACATCTCGCATCAGCTAGAAGAAAAGCTTGAAAAAAAGCTTTTGCGCTTACGTTTATAGTGTTGATGACCATATTTTGAATGACTTCGGCTATCATAGTATCTATCGCGTTTATAACGGTCACTGCTGCTATAGTGACGCGGACGGCGATGATAACGGTCGCTGCTGCTATAGTGGCGATGACTTTGTGAACCCATAATCGATTTTATTATTTTTTTCAGCATCATTAAAACCTCTTTTCTTAACATTTGTTACCCTTTATACGTACTAATGTTATAAAGGTTTCAAATTTTTCTTTTTTCTGTTCCCGCTTCATCCTTTTTAAAACATAAAGGAGGCTGCTTATGATTTATTCACTTCCTAAAACGAACGCAAACACGAATCCCTTAATGACAGACAAACAGATTCAAACCCTTAAAAACCAAGCATTTAAACAGCTTCATCCTTCTAAATCAACCCTCTTATTAACAGAGGAAGACCTTGCACTTATTAAAAGAATTAATGCTGTGGTTACGTTTCATAATCGAAATAACCTTACACGAACTCAAGCCTATTTTGATTTTTATAACAAACACCCTGAGATACACTGGGCTTTTCTTGCTCATCTCGTATCACGCAATAGCGGTTATTACATGACCGATTTGCAAACTGATTTCATCAAAAGGATGCTTTCTCCTGTTAAACACCATGCCTTCTTTTTGTTTTTAGAAAGATCGAATGCTGCTATTTTTCAAGATGCCTACGCACAATTGCTATTATATGAAGCAAGCAAAATTCAAAAAAAAAATCTTTTTTATTTACTGTCTAGGTTTTGTGTCTCTTCTTTTATGGAACCAATCTGGCACGATTTTTTAACCAACCATAATAAACACCTTTTGTCCATTGCTCTTATTATTAATGAACAGCATCATATTGAACAAAAAATCATTCAACACCCTCATATAAAACTAGATGTCATTGATACGTGGCAGTTTTATTTACAAAATGTGCTGGGCATGACACAAATTTTATTTCCTTACTATGAACATCAAACCATTGCTTTAACAGGATTAAAAATTTCTTATTTTAAGTCCGTTAAAAATCGGATAGAAGCTGGAAAATTTTTATATAGCTTATTATTTTTTAATGATTGCTTACGTACAAAAATCTGGCGGTTCACATATACCAATAAGCATACGGGCTCAAGAAGTGATTACGATCCAAAAAGCTTTTCAGCCAACCCTGCAAATACGCAAAAAACTTATAGCCCTACACTTTCAATGTGCTGGGGTGACCGCACTCACGTATTTTTAAATAAAGGTGACTGGCTGCAAGATTTCTCCTCTTTTCATTTCTTAAAAGCTTTACCTGTGCCACCATTTATTTGTTATACTGAATAATCAGCATAACATCATTTCTAAAATTATTTAAACATACAACAAAACGACGAGTCTCCCCGTCGTTACATAATCATGCTTGTCGCGATGAGTTAATAACTGTATAGTACTTCTATTTACTTTCTGCTCTATCAATATGTTTTAATGATTTGAAATTATCTATTAGTAAAAGATTCCCTTCAGCTGATTGTTGATTGAGACCTGCCGAGTTTGTCATTCTTACAAACACTAGTTTTTTTGCTTGTGTTCTGATACTGGGAATTATACAAGCAGTCAAGAAAGACACCTTCTATCCACCTATATAGACTCACATACGCAGATGGCGTCAACCCAGCAAGAGGGCTGACAGCCGATTAAGTCTAGAAAAAATAACATGATTGTTTGACTATGTTACATGTTTGAATGGAGGCATAGATAACGTTTTATTCTTCCTGCTCATCGATAATACATTTATCAATTAAGTAATCAAATGTAATATCTGCTAACTCCCCGAGTTCTTCTTCAGCAGGAGCATATCCCCGCTTCACTAATTCATTGTAAAAGAACTCCGCAATTTCTTCTGTATCAATCACTACTTCGATTTCTTTCACAATATCACTCCTTATCCCTTGTAAAAGGGTGAGCGTAGCTTAAAAAGCTCGCAAATAGTGAAATAGCTAACTAAAACTTGCCAGTTAGAATTTCACTTTATATACTTCTATGTTTTCGTATAAGAGAGTATGTCTAAAATTTAAAAGCTTTTATTATAGGTTCATATCTTATTGCTGCTGTATATTTGCAAGACTCGTCCAACTATGTTTCTATTAAAATCCATCTAGAAAATGATCCATCGTTGCGTTTCTTCCAATCAGTCTACATTTTCTAGGCAGATTTTTGTATGTTTGTTATTTCCCATGTTCAGATTTGGAAATTTTGTGTAAATGCTTTAACACGAGATTCATCACTTCAATGTATTCTTCATCCTTAAACATTTCATATAAAAATTTGTAATCGTTATAGACATCAAGCAAACCGTTGATTATTTCATTTTTTTCTTTAGTTAATTTCAACTCTTCTTTTTCATGCCCATTTTGTTTTTTCATAGTTGGTAGCAACTCCGTCTTTTTAATTTCTTTCCCTAAATACAGCATCTCAACATTTTGTACATAGTTTTCTGCTTCCTCATGAGGAGTTACGAGAATAAGCTCTTCTTCACTTGCTTCTAGCCATTCTCCATCGGTAACACGAGATAATTCATAGATAATATCTTCCCATGAATCTTCTTTGTATCGCCAAATTTCTGTGCGAATTCCAATGACCTTAAATAATTCTTTTCCATAGTTAAAAACTTGAACAATATCACCAAAGAAAAATTTATACTCAAGCTCGACTCTTTCTTGTATTAAGATTTGTCCGTCATAATCTTCTAGCAGTTCAATTGTATCTTCCAAAAAAAGGCCTTCTTTATGGTTAACTTCATATACAAAGGTTCCATCCATCACTTTTATATCTGTAATGGTGCCAACGGTCCCGTATATCGTTACAATGACTGTGTCACCAATACTATACTTTGGCTTTTTCTTTCCTGCCATCGTCGCACCCCCTTGTTAAACTCACACCTACTGAAAAGTTACAATAGTATATGCAGCAATCAAGAAAGCGGAAGTGCAACATTCTGGCAGTCAAGCCTTAAATCCAATCATTTTTTTAACGCTTTCATCGGATGAAAATGATGAAAACATCCATAAAAAAACCAAGCCAATTGAGTAACCTCAAATAGCTTGGTTTTTTATGTTTGTGCATAGAACAAGAATGGAATAGCATAAGTTAGCTGTTACTTTGATACAATTCCCATGCTTCATCAAACACAGACATACTTATTAAATATTGACCATTTAATTCCAAATAAGAACTGATTTCATGATAATTTTTCGCATTTTTGGGAAAGCTGTGGTCTTCATAAAGAAAACGGGCAAGTTCACCAATAGGATCTTCTTTTGCGTTAAAGCGAAATTTCATCATGTAATGATAAAATGATTTCATATCTATTCCCCCTATTGCGATTATGTTTGTAATACTACTAGCTGTTGCAAACGTTGAAAATAACTAGAACATTAACTAACTCACTTTCTCTTCTATATTATGCTCGATTGTGTAAAAGCAAAAAAGCTGTCGAAGAAGCCGGAATTTATTCTGATAAATGTTACATTATCATTACATTTTCCATCTAGTATTGAAACTTATAGTAAAGAAAAATAGTGATGATATCAACTATTTCAGCTGTTTCCATAAAAAATATGACAAAAACGATTCGATTTTATGACAAAACATTGATTTCGACACATTTTACGCTTGAAAATGTAATTGCAAAATAGTTAAATTCATGTTTTAATCTCCTAATGAAAGAGTCATTACAAAAATTTGTTGATTAGAGGTATACATCAACATACATTAAGGAAAGATGAATACTATGAATACACGAAACGCATATTTTGATAACGCTAAATTCGTATTAATCTTTTTGGTTGTGTTCGGACATATGATATCCCCTTATCGAACAGATAGTGATGGGATGCTGTCCATTTATCACTTTATTTTTATTTTTCATATGCCAGTATTTATTTTACTAGCAGGATATTTCTCAAAAAACTTTCATAAAAAAGGATACTATAAAAAAATATTCACAAAAGTCGCACTCCCTTATCTCGCTTTTCAAACCATCTATACTTTGTATTACAGCGTGCTATATACAGATGAAACTTACACGCTACAATATTTGGTTCCACGCTGGGCTATGTGGTTTCTATTGAGCTTAGTTTTTTGGAAGCTAATGCTACCATCCTTTGCTAAGTTTCCGATGTGGATCAGCATGGCTGTGTCAATCGGATTAGGAGTTGGCATTGGTTTTGTTGACATTGATGGCTTTGAAAAAGTCTTAAGCATCAGTCGCATGTTGGTGTTTTTTCCATTTTTCTTATTAGGTTATTATTTATCTCAAAGAGAAGAGCCGTTTACAAATTTATTAACGGCGCGCAATCGAGTAATTGCATCTGTTATCTTGCTTGTAGCATTAATCGGCAGTTATTATTTCTTAGATGACACTGCCTACACAGATATGCTGTACGGAACAAACACGTATGACAATGTAGCCGAGTTTTTTATGCGGCTGTCGCATTATGCAATTGCTTTTATTGTGTCATTTGCTTTCATGGCATTAATCCCTACTCGTCCGTTCGCTTTAACAAGCATCGGGCAGCGTTCGCTATATGTATATTTGCTTCATGGGTTTATTTTAAAATGGTTTTTCACAACCGAGTTTTCAAAAAGCTTAGACGCAAATTCATGGGGAATTATTGTCTTAACGGCTATTTCTATTTTAGTAACCGTATTATTAGGAAGCCGCATTGTAGAATGGCTTATTACTAGCATAAAATTAGTCGTTCAGTTTATTACACCCAAAAAAGCAATAAAGAAATTTTCTCTGGCCTTCAAACGAACTTTATCATAATTACTATTACAAAAACGCATCTCTTAAGAGATGCGTTTTTTATATTTAAATCTTGTGTAAAATTTAAGAATCGTTACTTTTTCACTTAACTAGCAATTAGAACAAAGCAAATATTTTTATTTTAATGAATTTTATGTTAACGTTTGACTATACAAATTTGTAAAGGTTGAAGGGAGAAAGAAGCGATGGAGTTAGGATATTATAATGGAAAGTTTAGAGATATTAACGAAAACGTGATACCAATCGATGAAAGAGGTCATCAATTCGGAGATGGTGTCTATGAATTTATTAGAGTTTATGATGGAAAACCATTCTTGTTAAATCAGCATTTAGATCGGCTGGAGCGAAGTGCAAAAGCCCTATTTATTAAACTTCCGATCACTCGTACTGAACTTGAAACGATTATTCAAGAAGGTATTGCAAAGTCAGAACTTCAAGAAGCAGATATTTATCTGCAAGTAACCCGCGGTATCGCACCACGAAATCATTTGTTTCCAGATACTGATGCTCAGCTTTCGCTCACAATTCGCAACCCTCGTCAAATACCTGAACAAGCATATGAAGAAGGAATCTCAACAATGCTTTTAGAAGATGAACGATGGGCTAATTGTTATATTAAATCTCTTAATTTATTGCCTAATATTTTAGCTAAACAAGCTGCAGCTCAAAAAGGCTGTAAAGAGGCCATCCTCGTAAAAAACGGCTACATAACAGAAGGGTCAAGCAGCAATGTTTTTGCTGTAAAAAACGGGACATTGTATACGACACCAGCGACTAAGCACATTCTTTGCGGCATCACTCGTACGAATGTGATGTCGTGCGCGCATGATCATGACATTCCAGTCCGTGAACAGCATATGACAATGGCCTTTTTAAAAGAAGCAGACGAAGTATTCGTTACTAGTACATCCATTGGTATTTTACCTGTCGCTAAAATCGATCAAGCAGTCTTACCTCTTACTCGTCCAATTACCCAGCGATTATCAAAAGCTTATAAACAATTGCGTAATGTACAATAAATGTACTCTTTTCAGTAAAAGGCGCTATAAGCAACATACTTATAGCGCCTTTTAGTTAAAATTTAAAATAATTTCTCTTTAATAACCGGGGCATCTTTAACAATTCATCATATGAAGTGGTAACTGATAGTATTTTTGTATCAATTAATAGAAGCTGTGTTTCAATTTCTTCAATCACCTCTTCTTCTTGATAAGAGATGCCACAAGCTGAACAGCTTACACAAGGGACATCGGTAATTTCAATGCTTCTTGTTCCATCAGGAAGTTCCCAAAAAGCTGTATTTGTTGTTTGCACAGCTTTTTCTTCTTCACACCATGCACACTGTACCCTCATTCACCAGACCTCCTTAAGATGAAGCGGAATCGTTCTCTTTTTTCAATTGTGCTTTAAATTTCTTTTCTTTTAATTCATCCCGTTTTTCTCTTTTATCTTTCAAACTAGTATGATTCACATTTGCTTCATACTTTCTTCGTCGGCTTACCCTTCCTAAACCTTCTGGGATAAGGTTAGATTGCGTATCATTCATTAAACCTGCAATTCCAATAACTGAGTCTTTCTGTGAGGCATTTGGATAAATCGAAGCAAAATAGTCATCTGCTCTGCCTGGCACATAATTTTCAGGCTCTGGATAAGTAGTAATGACACCTTCAAAGTTACGCAGCACCACTTTGTCAGCACTTTGACTAATCAAATAATTAGGCTGCAACGAAATCTTTCCGCCGCCTCCAGGAGCATCCACTACAAAAGTAGGTACTGTGTTTTTTATATGATGTATAGAAAACAAAAGAAAAGACTAGCAGGATTTTTCCCCGCTAGTCGTGTTAGTTTGCTTTTTATGAAGGTCTATAATCGCCTTAGCGAATTTAATCAGATCGGGTTTATTTACTTCTATGACAGTATTCTTCATGCTGTTCACCGTCCTTAATTCAGTGTATGAATGTTAGGGGTTGTCAGATAACCCCTACACAAAGGGACTTACAATTAAGGACAGGAATAGGACATTTACATTTAACTTTTTAAAAAACTTTTCATATCTACCAGTAATCCGTTCAATCCCATGAACTATAGAGTAAGGGAAAGTTAAACAGGCTTAACGGCTTTTATGTCTTTCCTACGGTTAATAATGACATTTTGGGGTTCCTAGTGATTAAGGTCTGGCTTTTGCCATGCCTTTTTTATTTACTGCTGATACAACTTTATTGAGGTAAGGAAGGTGAAAAGAATGGAAAATAAGCGTGGTGCTTACAATCACGATTACAACTTTGATGAACGCTATTTAAAACAAGTGAGATTACTTAGAAACCTGACGTTAAAGGACATGGCTAAATACATGGGAATGAATGATACAACCATTTCACGTTTAGAAAATGGGCTAATTCATTTCACCCCTTACTACCATGAACGACTAAAACAGGCATGTAAGAAACTTAAAGTTACAAATGGTGATCTTCTAGCAATAAGAGGCATTTTAGAACAACGTGAAAAGCGTGGATTTAAGTAATAATCAAACAAAATAAAACAAAGGTGGTTTTTAACTATGAGTGAATTTAACAAGGAATTAGTAAAGGCTTTAGCTAATGGAGATAAAGAGGCACAGGAACAAATAAAGGATTTACCGTTAACAGTTCGTATGGCTTTGGGTACTGCTGTAGATCAGCTAAGACGTGATGAAAATATAGTTCCTATGGATAGTGGTTTTTCTCTATATGAACAAAAGAAAGTAACACAGGAAGAACAGGACGAACTAGGGAACGCTTTAGCAGAACGTAATAAGCGTTTACGTGAGGCTGATGAACTTCGTGAGAAGATCCGTCAGGAACATTTAGAAAAGGAAATTAAAGCAAAGGTTGCAAGGGCAAGGGCTGGACTTTCTATGAATGACAGACGCTAATTAAAAGCTATTAAGGACGTGATAAAGTGAGGTTCGATAAAGAGTTTATAGAGGCTGTCGCTAACGGTGAAAAGTTGGAAAAGGTTAAACAGCTTACACCTGAACAGGCTTTTAAATTAGGTATGGCTGTAAGGCAACTAGAAAAGGTAAAAGAAGTTAAACAGATCACCAGTTAATAACTAGTGATCTGTTTTTTATTGTCAAAATTACTCTAAAAGGGGCTAACAATATGTGTAACTCAGTTAATAGATCACAGTTTGAAACTAAATTAAAAGAGGTTTATAGCGGTGCTGTTATACCTTTAACTAACTATGTAAATGATCACTCTACAATGGTTTTTCAATGTTCTAGCTGTCATGTAACTTTCTTTGGTAAGCCTAGCAACATGGTAGGACAGGCACACCAGCAACACGCTTGTAATATGCCTTACGGTGATCAATCAGGCGAAAGGTTAGCTAAGGTAAGCACTAACAATAAAGCAAGGAAAGGCAAGTCTAATATTAAGAACACTATTAAACAGTTAGATCAGCATTTAGCGGAAGGTGTACAGCCTAAAAGTGTGGCTAGACAGTTAGGGCTTAACTATATTCTAGTAATGCACTATATCAAGGTAAAAGAGGAAATGGAACAGGCGAAAGAACAAGCTAAAGAACAAGGTAAGGAAGTGGCACAATGATAGGTTTAACACTTACTTTACACGCTGTTAGCCATAAAGGACGTAAAGCATATAAAGACGACATTGGAACTCTTTTCTTAGAGTGTACTAAGTGTAAAGCTATTAAGGATAGTTACAGCTTTATAAACAAAGCTACAGGGTTTCAGGGTAAACGTAACGACTGTAAGGAATGTAGGAATAAGAGTAATAAAGTTCATACAAGAAACTGGCGACAAAAGAGGGCTTATGCTAAACACAGCTAACAATGGCTGTAATAGTGTAGCCCTTCTTTTTTGTGCCTGTAGCCTCCTAAAAAGTTATAGAAAAATACCGCAAAAATTTTTAAAAGGGAATCGCTGCTTTTCAATTAGCTAAAACCTTAACCACCCCCTTACCTGTACAGTAAAGCTAGTAACCCTATGACCCAGCTATTAAAAGTTAATTGGCTTAGAATCGCCATCAGCGACATTAGTTAGTGGCTTTAGTGGTAGCTGGTTAGACTTATTCCAGGCTTTACCATAAAAGGTTTTAAAAATGGTCCATATATTTTAAACACACCAGACCAGCCCCTGAGGGCATACCGCCCCCCTGAGGGTACGGGGTCGCCTCTTTATATAAAAGTAAAAGCTGGTGGTATTGATCAGCCATTGATCTATACTATTGTTCCTTTTCTTTTCTTTTCTTTCGTTTCTTTCCCTTGCTGTTGTTCCTTGCCTTGTGGTGTCGTGTGGTGTCGTCCCTGTCCTTACTGTTGTCCTGTGTCCCGTCATGGTGTCCTTTCCTGTGGTGGTGTGCTGTGGTGTGCTGTATGGTGTGGCTATTCTTTTGTTGTTGCTGTGCCTTACTATGCCCTACCTTCTATTACTAGCTGTGCTGTAGGGCTGGTATGTACTGATATAGGGCTGTGCTATCAGGTGGGGGGCTTTTAATCGCTGGTAGAGTACACCCCTTTTTTAACTCCTTATACCCTTCTTTTTTGGCTAAAGTTTTGACAGTCACTTTTGATCGAGGTTAACCCCTGATAGTCTGTTAGAAAAACTAGTCGATCAATAGTGCTGAGTTTTGATTGGAAATTTTTATTGCAAAAAGAATGTTAAAAGAATATAATAAGAATGACAAAAGAATAATAAAAGAAAGTGAGTTGTTAATGATGATTGTTATTAAAGTAAATGAAGTGCCAAACTCTAAAGAAGGATTAAGAGATCGTGTAAGAAGGGCATGGAGAATTAGTCAAGATCGTTTATATAATCAAGAAGAGTTAATGGCTGTATATAAAGGTGAGATTTTAGAAGTCTATAAGGTATTAAGTTACGGAAAAGATCAAATTGAAGAAAATAGAGTTGCCTTTGAGTTAGAAGAAATACCTAGTGACTTAAAAGGAAAAAGAATTGAATATAAAACAGCTAATCCTTGTACCATTGTTGACGTACAAAATTTAAAGTTCTTATAAGCACCTTATTGGGTGCTTTTTTTGTGGGTCAACTTTGAATACACCAATAAAAAAAGACTTCCGCTAAGAAGTCCTTTTTCATCATTTTAAACTTAATGAAATCTGATCAAAATTTTTCTCTTTTAACTTATTGGCTTTTTCTTTTTCCTCATTCTCTTTGTCTGATCTAAAATCATCATCAGTCCATAAACCATTTTTCTTACGCAATTCCTTAACCTTGTCAGGGAATAGTTTGTTCTTCTCTTCATAGACCTTTTCAAACAGCTTTTTGTCTCTATCCTTATTTTCTACTCGATCTTTAATAATTTCACAATTCCCCAATTCAAAGCCTATCCATTTACGTCCTAACAGTTCACTAACAGCAAAAGTTGTTCCACTTCCTCCAAACGGATCTAAAACAACGTCACCCTCATTTGTACTCATACTAATTACACGATCAAGTAGCTTAACAGATAACTCATTAAACTTTCTGTTCTTTGAACTGCTATGTCTAACAGGGTAAATATCTGACCAAACATCAGATAGAGTTACACCTTTAGGATTCATTTTATTTTTATAGCCACCATAGTCTTTAATTTCTCTACCACAATGAGGGCAAGTCTGTAGCGGTACTCTTTGAACATTAAATGTTTTAGGTTTGTCACCCTTCACATAATACAAAAGGCTGTAGTTAGCTGGATATAGCCTATTTTGTATAGGAAGTCCAAACTTCATATCTACAGTGATCCAGTTTCTAAAATTCATTCTTCCATTAAGGTACTCAGAAAGATATGTGTTCCACTTAGGAATATTGTAAATGAATAATGCACCACCTGGCTTTAAAACCCTAATACATTCATCAATCCAGTTATAGTACCAGTCTAAATATCCACTAAAGGTATTTTTATCTGTTACACCTTCATCATACTCTTTATCAAGATTAAAAGGTGGATCAGCAAACACAGTGTCCACACTTTCATCAGGAACTTGTTTAAAGAGTTCTAAACAATCCCCGTTGTATAGCTTTCCTAGATCAGACGAATAATAAGGCTGAATTTCTGGAATAACGTTTTGAAATCCTTCCTTATCACCTTTTCTGTCCTCTAGGATCTTCGCTATTTCCTTAGTGTTATTTAAGAACACGTCCTCAAAACCAGTGGGAATTCTTCCTAAGGTTAACTCTAATTCCACTTTTGACATTTCAAGGTAACTAAGTATTCCATTTAATACCTTCTCATCTGTGGGAATAATCCCACTTTCTTGATAGGCAAGGATCTCTTTTTTATTGATTCTTTCTTTCTTTAAATTAGCAAACATTTCTTCTTCTGTATGACCTAACTGGTCAGCTTTATTTTTAACAATGTCAAAAACAGTAAAAAATCGCAATTCTATACACCCCATGTAACTTATAGTCTGTAGACTCATAGTCTACATAATTCTATCATTCCCATTAAAGATACGTCAATTGTATAGGAGGCACTATGGCTAACAATATTAGATCGTTATTTGGTCAAAAGGTACGTCAAATACGATTGTCAAAAAACAATCTGTCACAAGAAAAATTAGCTTTTGAATGTGATCTACACAGAACTTACATATCTGATATTGAACGAGGAACTAGAAATGTCTCCTTAGAAAATATTGAAAAAATCGCTAAAGCCCTAAATGTACAACCTAAGGACTTATTTGATTTTACTACAGTTGAAAACATTGAACAAAAAGAAATTAGTGGAGGGAAAATGAATGAAGATTGATAAAGACTTTATTACGGACGAGGCAAAGGAATTGCTTGAAAGTGATAATCTAATTAAACAAGCATACGAGGAAGTAAAAACGTCTATTTGTTCACCTATTTGGCCGACTAATTCTAACATTTTTACCATTAACAACACTGAAAAGAATTGTAACGGTGTAGTACCGATAAAAGAACTATGTTATACCATGCTTGAAGATACATATAATTGGTATAGAGAAAAACCACTTGATGTCTTAAAACTCGAAAAGAAAAAAGGTGGACCGATTGATGTTTACAAAGAGTTTATTTCTGAACAGGAAGAAGATCAGGACGACTTAGAAGGCTATAAGGAATTTACTCAAGACGGCAACATAAGGCGTGTAGGTATGGAATTTGAAACTGGAAACATAAGTTCAGCACACCGTTCCATGAATAAACTTCTATTAGGCTTAAAACGTGAGGAAATTGATTTAGCTATTATTCTTATGCCTATTAAACAATTAGCCTATTACCTTACAGATCGTGTCACCAACTTCGAGGAATTGGAACCCTACTTTGAACTAACAGAAGGGCAGCCATTTATCTTTATTGGTTTCAACGCTGAGGCTTACGCCCCTAATGTACCATTGATTCCAAAAGGTAAAGACGGAATGTCTAACCGTTCAATAAAAAAATGGAAAGAAAAAGCAGAAGGCAAATAATATCTCCAATAATAAAGAGACCTTGTCCGCTAAGGTCTCCTTTTTTGTTATATATATTTAACTAGTCTTACGAGGTTTAGCCCAGAAACAAAAAGCCTTCTTTCCTACAGAACTAGCGTGTAACCGTTGTCCGTTTTTGAGGGTGATCCAGGGACGACAGATCCATTCCATTCCCTCGTGATTCTTTTTTTCTTCATTATTCTTTTTCATTAGTACCACTCCTTAGATAGTTTTCGCTTGCAGAGAACTCCTAAGTATGATACTTTCTTTATAAGGTTTCTTTATGTTTGCTTTGTGAAGAAAGCAAGCGGACGAACAAAATACATATTTTTTCTCAAACCGTAGGTTGTCCTCTGCAAGGACATTTACGGTCTTTTTTTTGCCCTCTATTCAATTATCTCCCTCCCTATGTATTATCTACTATACAATCAATCTATGTATCTACCAATAAGGAAGGGATCAAATAAAATTAAAAATGTCCATTTCTCCTATTAGTTCTCAGACTTAGTATGGCAAGTACCTCTAATAAATAATATATACACTGTTTAATAGATTGTCAAGTATAAACTTTTGACATTTTCGTGAAATAATAAGACAAATTCCGACAATAGCACTATATATAGTATAAGTCGTTCAGGAACTATTGATTACAAAGGGTGGGAATTACTTCCTTGTCCATATTTAGTATTATACCACCTATTTCATTATAAACCAAACAAATGTGCTACCTAAAATAAAAATTAAAGTTAATACATAGATATTTTTTATGTGGAAAACCACTAAGTAACTTATTACATAAAATGTTACATTCATTTTCCGATACCTACTGGACTAAGACGATATTAGTGATATACTAAGAGTAACTGAAAAATATGTTACATTCAAAACATTGATTTTACTGACTTTGAAAAGAGGGGATCAAATGACAGCTAAGAAAAGCAAAAAAGAAGAAATTAAAGATGTTCAGCCGATCAGATCACTTGATAATTTAGATGATATGAAATGGTCACTAAGGAAATGGTGTGGAGAACGTGACTACATACTTTTTCTTTTAGGAATCAATACAGGACTAAGAGTAAGTGATTTATTGAAATTAAAGATCAGTGACATTAGAGGAAAAAAGAAAATAGCGGTTAAAGAGGGAAAAACAGAAAAACCTCGTACAATTCACCTAATGAACATATATAAAGAATTAAATGATTATATAAACACACTGGAAGGCACTGAATGGCTTTTTCCTTCTCGCAAGGGTGATAAGCCTATCAGCCGAATACAAGCATACAGACAGCTAAATAAGGCGTCTGAAATGGTGGACATTCCTGACGATATAGGAACTCATACCATGAGGAAAACATTTGGCTACTGGTACTATAAACAAACTAAAGATATAGCAACCTTACAAACAATCCTTAACCACTCACACCCTGAGATCACTTTACGATATATCGGTATTACTGACGAGGAAATAGAAAACAGCTTATCCAATTTTGTTTTATAGTATAGGGAACTGGGGCTACACTTTTATTAGTGTTAGCCTCTTTTTTATATACAATTTTATTTCACTAATGACAGATCAGGGCTAATTAGTTCCATTGTGCATAGTGCCTTACAGTGATGGGTTCCTCTAATTTTCATCAAGTAAAAACCCTTGACACTAAAGGGTTGTGCATCAAAAGTTTACAGGGGGCTTGTCTATACAGTGCAAGCAAGCGGTTTTAATGCACAATATTGAACAATTTATAATAGCCTCAAAAATAACCATTCAGTTCAATATTTAACATGTAGTTTCCCTTTTACATTCAATTAAAGGTGACACGTTATTTAAGAACTTCATATTCTACTTATGGTAAAATCATGATTGAATTAAAAATTTTTATTTAGTAGGTGTGATACAGTGAACTTATTTGAAAAACTATATACTCTTATTATTTTCTTAGCGGTAATTCTTGGTATAGGTATAGGACAAGTAGAACTCATTAGAGATAATGCGGAAAGCTTTATTGTGCCCTTATTAGTAGCAATGCTTTACATTACTTTCTTACAAATTCCTATTGAAGAAATAAAGAAAGCTTTTAAAAACATTAAGTTTACTTATACTTCAATCATTATAAACTTTTTGTGGACACCTATCCTTGCATGGCTGTTAGCAATGGTATTTCTAGGAGATAACCCAGCGTTGTATATTGGATTTATCATGCTAATGGTTACACCATGCACTGACTGGTACTTAATCTTCACAGGGATAGCAAAAGGAAATGTTGCGTTATCAACCGCAGTCTTACCTTTGAACTTAATCTTACAAGTCATTTTACTTCCTATTTATCTTCTTATTTTTGGAGGAACAATAGGGGTTATTGAACTGTCATTTTTAGTTGAAAGTATCTTAGTTGTCTTATTCATACCATTAGTTCTAGCTTATCTAACCAAAATGTTCTTTAGAAACAAGCAACAGCTAAGAGAAAATTTTATTTCCAATCTAAGCGTTTTACCGATAATTTTTCTTAGCCTTGCAATCGTTGCTATGTTTGCTTCACAAGGTCAATTACTACTTGATAATTTAGATTTAATGTGGAAAATCACCATACCTATTCTTTTATTTTTCATTGTGAATTTCTTCGTTGGTCAAAAGGTTGGACATCTGATGAATTTCCCGAACTCGGACAGAACAAGTTTAAGCTTAACTACATTAGCAAGAAATTCGCCAATTGCTTTAGCGATTGCTATGACAGCATTTCCAGACCAACCTTTAATAGCGTTAACGTTAGTTATAGGTCCCTTATTGGAGTTACCTATTTTAGCTATCATTACTCAACTTTTATTATTTATTTCTAAAGGTAAAAGTACATAAAGAGTTTCCCTTGTGATTAACAAACAAATAAAACCCTTATATATCAAGGGTTCACAAAAATGGTTAATCACAGTGAAGTACCTGATCTAAGGACATTCAAACTGTGATCAATAAGCAGCCATGCACAAAATCAGGTTTGTAACAAAAATGTAACAATCCGCAATCCCTTGCGGCTGTAAGGTTCCAGCGTTTGGCTAAAATTTCTTTTAAATACGCCCTGTAAATCGCCCCTAGTTGCCACACTATTAAGTAAGAAAACATAAGTAATAAAGATAAAGAGATTAAAACATAGTTCGGAACTAAAGTTCCTCACGATATAACTACTAAATAACTAATATCTTAGCTATAAATAGAATTGATATAATAGTTAATCTTTTAGATATGTATTCATGAACGGTAGTGAATGAATAGCGTAAGCAATTATCTTTTAATCTTATTATCTTTATTACATAGTAAAATAATTTTATAGAGATCGGTTGTACCACTTAATAGCTGGTATACTTTTAGGGCTTACAATAGCAGTGTAATTCCCTTCCTATCCCTCTAATGGCTAAAAGGCTGTTAGGGGGTTTTTCTTATAGCCCACAAAAAAACTGTCAGGAAACAAAGTCCTAACAGTTCTATGACAGATATTCAATTTCTAAAGTAAATGGGAAGTCCCTTCTTTGTGGGTTACGTGTCGTTAATGCTTTAATATTGTCAGGCATATCTCTAGTGTATTTAATCCGGTTTATAATGCGTTTCAAGGTATTATTTTGATCCTCAGGGCTATGTCTTTCAAAGTCCTTTAATGCCTCTACAGCCCGCTTATTAGCCTCTATAATAGCGTTAATGTCAAGTGTCTGTAATTGGCTTTCCAATTCTTCTAACTTGCTATTAACAGTAGCTTGTTTACTTTCAATTTCTTCTTTTTCTGATCGAATATCTTCACCAGTCAAGACACCTGAGGCAACAGCTTTAATAAGGTTTTTCTTTTGACTATCTAGTTCCCTTTTCTGTCGCTGAAGGCTTGTCATTTTACTTTTTATTTCCTGTTCAACATTAGATGTATCAGCCTCTAAAAGCTGGTCGATAACCTCTTGTAAGTCCTTTTTATATTTCTTAACGGTTGTAAGAACTTCTTCTTCCACCTTTTCCAGTAATACACCGTTATTTCTACATTTAGAACCGTCCTCGTGAATTAAATAATCACAGGTTTTAACGTGTACCTTTTTAGTTTTGCTATCGGCACGTATGGATAATTTACGCCCACAAATACCACAATATAATAGATCACTGACCATAGAAACAGTTTTCTTATGCTTAATCCGACTAGCAACCTCAGCACGTCTTTCACGTTCTATATTAGCGTTATCCCATTCCTCAGGTGGAATTATTGGTGGGTGTGCGTCTTTTACTGTGATAGTATCCACTATTTCATAGACGAATTTACCATTCTTTTTGACACGTTTTCTGTCATTGAAAAAGTTCCAGCCTTTATATTTCTCATTTCTTATAATTCGCTTTATCGCTGGCAAATTCCAATGGTTTCCCCTAGCTGGCTTTATACCTTCTTCATTAAGAGTATCACGTATTTTGAAACTACCTAATCCCTGTGAATGAAGTTTAAAGATATAACGAATTGTTTCTGCCTCAGGTTCATATATTTCTAGTTTCTTTGTTTCCTTATTCCTTTTATAGCCAAAAGGAACGCCACCAGCAATATCTAATCCAGCCTTAGCCATTGACATTTTATTATTCTTACTTCTCTTACCAATTAAAGAATGTTCCTGTGAAGCAATTAAAGCCCCAAAACGGAATGTCAGAACGTCATTATCATTGTTGGATAGATCATATATTTTCTCAGGTGTTATTATGGGTTTGTCATAGTCCTTACAGTATTGAAGCACTGTTTCAGAAATTAAGCCATTCCTTGATAAACGAGATAATTCCACAACTAGAATAGCGTCATAATTTTCAAGGTTGTCCAACAGCTTTTGTAATTGGGGTCTTGCTTGAAGTTCGGACGCCCCCCCTGAAAGAACCTCTTTATAAGTATCTGTGATAACATAACCGTTTCTATTAGCAAAGTCATTTAATATACTTTTATGGTTAGCTAGTGTCTCAACGTTTTCACCCTTCTTTTCCTGTGAAATACGTAAATACATAGCAACATTTTTAATATCTGTAGCAATTGTTGCCATTGGCGTGACCCTCCTATAAACCTATGATACTAGGATTATACCATACATCATGTAACAAATGAAGTAGGTACTGCATATCCTGACGTATGACCTCGTAACCCTTCAATGATTTCTAATCCTTTTGATACCGGAGCACGGAAATGTCCGATTCCTTCTGATAAATCACATTGATAAATGTAGTAAGGCCGCACACGAATTTTAACGAGATCATGCATGAGCTTCTTCATGATTGGGACACTGTCGTTAATACCTGCTAAAATAACAGCTTGATTACCGACCGGTACACCAGCATCTGCTAACATTTCACACGCTTTCTTTGTTTCTTCTGTAATTTCAATTGATGTATTAAAATGAGTATTTAACCAAACAGGATGATACTTTTTTAAGATCGCACATAGATTTTCAGTGATGCGCTGCGGAAACACTACTGGCGCCCGTGTTCCAATTCGAATAATTTCAACATGAGGAATGGCACGCAAGTTTTTTAAAATATATTCTAAAATCTGATCATTAATCAGCAATCCATCTCCACCTGAAATTAATACGTCTCGTACTTCTGGTGTTTGAGCAATATACTCGATTGCAGCATCTAATTGCTTCTTTGGCACCCCCATGCCAATCTGACCGGAAAAGCGCCGCCTTGTACAGTACCGGCAATACATGGAGCATTGGTTGGTTACTAAAAATAAAACACGGTCAGGGTAACGGTGAGTTAATCCTGGCACAGGCGAATCTTCATCTTCTTCAAGCGGATCTTCTAAATCGTATCTTGTTTTATGCATTTCTTTGCCAATCGGTACCGATTGCATACGAATCGGGCATCTGGGGTCATTTTCGTTCATTAGCCAGGCATAATACGGTGTAATATTTAAAGGAATCGTTTTCGTTGAAATTCTGACGCCCTCTTCTTCTTCCGGCGTTAGGTTGATTACTTTTTTTAAATCATCAAGTGTACGAATCGTATTTGTCAGCTGCCAAATCCAATCATTCCACTTCTCTTCTGATACATCTTTCCATAATTCGATATCCTTCCAGTGTCGTAACGGTTTATACACATCATGCAACACATGAACGCCCCCCCTGAATTTAATTAGCCTATTTTTTAATCTACTACTTTTATATGTTAAGGCCCATGAAATGGTTATTATTTTCTTTTAGGGATGCCTATGAATCCGTGTCTTTATTTAATTCAGCATAAAAATCTTAGTTTCATAACAAGGTAATATGAAGCTAGTTATTAGAGGTTGATAAATCTTTTGCCCAGACATTCATATCCTCTAACTTGTCGTAAATATAACAATTGTTCATTAACCTGCCTGTATACGTATAACCTAATTGATAAAATACAGCATTCATCCCAAATGAAAGCGCTCTCGATAATGTATACGCACTGTAGATTTGACGATTCTGCAACCCTGTTTCAATTTCCTTTAACAAGTGTTTCATTAAACCAGCTTTGCGATGCTCTGGCAATGTAGCACAGTCGGTCAACTCTGCATTATGATACGTTTCGTTAATTTCTGCTGACGCAGCACTCACGATGAAACCGTTGTGCTCAATTACATAAAATAAATGATTGTCTAAAAGGATATTGCGAATATACAATTCATCATGAAGTGGAGTAGGATAAACCGTAAACACATGTCGATACAAACCAGCTAAAGAGTCAGCATCTTTAGCTGTTGCTTTTCGAAGTAGATATGTCGAAGAGAGGGGTGATAGTTCTGCTTTTTTCTTCATTTGTAAAATCGTTTGAACGGTATGATTTTCATTCATGTATTGCTCGCTTTGTTGGCGTTGTTTATCATGGTATGATACAAAAATAAAGGCTGTACTTCCGTTAAAATAGTTAGGTATCGTCGCTTCTATCACATACCCTTGGCTTATCCAACTGTTTATATGCTCATAACGAGATTTAATAATAATTTTTTCAAATGAATTTTCACTTATTATTAGATTAAGCTTCTGAATAACCTTATCGATATTTCCTCGGTAATCCTCTACCTTTAACCGCTTATTAAAAAAGTCATAAATGCATTCGATAAAAAAGAATGAATCATAAAACTGAAGCTGTTTTATATTACTGCTCATATCGTCCCTCCTTAATGAGTGACTAGCTTTCTGCAATTCCACACCAATCAATTACAGTTAATGCAATAATCTCCGCTGCCTCCATCATCTTCTGAATCGGGATATATTCATTTGGAAAATGAGCAACTTCGGTTACCCCCGGGCCAAATACGACGGTTGGAATATCTCCTACTTGCGATAAAATGCCGCCGTCTGTTCCCCAAGGAGAAGCTTCAATAGTAGGCGGTTTTTGTACGACATGTTCAAAACAAGTGCTTAATGATGATAAAAGCGGATGATCCAATTCGATTTCACCTGGCAACCAATGAGCTCCAAACCATTCGATTTTAACAGGATGGTCTTTAAACCAGTCATCTTGCTCCTCTAGTTTGCATAGCCAATTTTCTAATTCCTGCCTGACACTCTTCATTTTTTCGTGAGGTGCAACGCCTATTCTTCCTTCCATTACGACCTCATCTGCAACAGATGAAGGCCATGTTCCTCCTTTTATATTTCCAATATTGATGGGAACAGGGATAGGAATACGGCTGTAAAGAGGATCTGTAATCCGGTTATTTCTTTCTTTTTCCAACTGTTGAATTTGCTTGATAACCGTAACCGCTTTTTCAATTGCACTAACACCTTCATACCTTGTTCCTCCATGGGCAGAACAGCCATGAACTGTCATTCGAAACCACATCGACCCTTGCTGATTTGGGAATATTTTCATATTTGTTGGCTCAGGAATAATCGCTCCATCCGCTTTATAGCCTTTTAACACACATGCAAGCGTGCCTGCTCCACCACTTTCTTCTTCAATTACACTTTGAAAAATGACATCTCCCTTTAAGTTAATGCCAAGCTCCTGAATAACTTGAATAGCGAGCAATAGCGCTACATTTCCTCCTTTCATATCAGTGGATCCCCGGCCGTATATATTTCCGTTTTTTACCACTCCACTATATGGATCTTCTTTCCAATGATTAAGATCTCCTGGGGGCACTACGTCAACGTGACCATTTAAAATCAACGAACGCCCCCCGCCTTTTCCTTTTAAAACACCTACAACATTTGGACTGTCACGAAATGTTGTACGAGCTGAAACAAATGCTTCACTTTTTTGTAATTCTTTCATATCAGGCTCCCATATATCAATTTCTAAACGAAGCTGACGCAACTTTTCAATCACAATCGCCTGCACATATTTTTCTTCTCCTTG
The DNA here is from genome assembly GCA_008180335.1 of Priestia megaterium. GTDB lineage: Bacteria > Bacillota > Bacilli > Bacillales > Bacillaceae_H > Priestia > Priestia megaterium_B. The sequence continues at coordinate 119,838 of VTEF01000002.1, read as the reverse complement.
GACACTTGCTTCCTGAACAAATCTTTGCAGTAATTGGACAGCTTCTTGCTGATGCTCATTTAGCCATTCATGAATTCTCTCCTTTAAATGCCTCATACTGCTCCCTCCTCATGCAATGGTTATAATCTTTTCACTTAACCGTACTGTCGCATCCGTTGAATTCAATATATCTTCAACTGTATAAGGAGCCATAATTTCTGTTAAAAGCAATACATCTTTTTCTACTTTAAACACCGCCCGGTCTGTAATAATAAGACTTACACATTGAGTGGCTGTTACTGGCAGCGAACACCTTTTTACAAGTTTGGGTTTACCAGTTTTACTCGTATGATTCATCAGCACAATCACTTTTTTAGCCTTTTGAGCTAATTCCATCGCACCTCCCATTCCCGGAACGCGTTTACCGGGCACAATCCAGTTTGCAAGATCTCCTTTCTCACTTACTTCTAGTGCACCAAGTACGGTAATATCTACATATCCGCGTCGAATCATCGCAAAGGCAGTAGCACTATCACAATAAGAAGAGCCTTCAATAGTGGTAACGGGGTACCCCGCTGCATTACATAGATTCTCATCTTCTTCCCCTTGATTAGGAGAAGCGCCTAAGCCGATGATGCCATTCTCAGCGTGAAACATAACAGGCATTGAACAAGCTACATGATTTGGAATTAAAGAAGGAATACCTATCCCTAAGTTAACAATCATGCCATTCTTAATTTCTTTCGCGGCTCGCTTTGCAATTCGATGACGAATATCTATTCCCAAATCCATTTCCAGTTCACCCCTTTTGACTGCACAATATAATCTACAAATACACCTGATGTCATTACATGTTCAGGATCTATCTCTCCTAAAGGAACAATTTCTTCAACTTCAGCAATTGTAATTTTACCTGCCATCGCAACAAGAGGGTTTGTATTTCGAGCGCTTTTATCATAAAGTAAATTGCCAAATGAATCAGCTTTCTTTGCGTATACAACAGAGACATCTGCTGAAAGTGGTGTTTCAACTAAAAACGTTTGATTATTGATTTCTATTTTTTCCTTTCCTGCACAAATGACATCTGCCTCCATCCCGATATCAAGTAAAATGCCACCTAACCCAACGCCAGCAGCACGAATTCTTTCTGCTAATGTACCTTGTGGTGAAAATTCTACCAGTAAGCTTCCTTCTGTCATTTGCTTTCCTGCAAGAGGGTTTGAACCAATGTGAGAAGCAATAAGCTTTGTGACTCGTCTATCACTCACAAGCTTTCCAACTCCAATGTTAGGAAATCCAGCATCGTTGCAAATTAATGTAAAATCAGACTCACTACCGCTTAATACAACATCTATAATAGTTGGAGCTGTACCTACTCCGCCAAATCCACCAAACATAATCGTCATACCACTCTTTATATAAGAAGCAGCTTCTTCAATTGCAATAATTTTCCCAAAAGAGTTTTCACAATCAGCCACTTTGTTCTCCCTCCCTGCCAGCAAGTTCTTTTTCTACTTCAAGTATTGTTGTCGTAAATAATTCTATTAACTTATCAATTTCTGCAGTAGAAATAGTAAAGGGCGGTGCAATAATTAGTCCGTCTCCTTCAACACCATCTGTTCCTGCTTGTGAAGGATACAGAAGCAACCCATTTTTCTGTGCCTTTTTTACAATCAGTGATGTAACGTCCATTGATTGAGGGAAGGATTGTTTTGTTTGAATATCTGAGACAATTTCAAGACCAATCAGCAACCCTTTTCCTCGTATATCTCCTATACTAGCTGCGTATTGTTGCAGTGCTTTCAGCTTTGCATATAAATACGCTCCTTTTCTTTCCACTTCGGTGATTAAATCATAATCTTCAATATAATTTAAAACAGATAGAGCAACCGCAGCTGACAAAGGATTCGCACTTAACGTATGTCCGCTCATAATGACTTTAGAACCGTCTAAAATCGGCTCTACTACCATTTCATTAGCGAGAGTGACAGCAATAGGCGTATACCCAGCACTCAACCCCTTTCCAAGCGTAATGATATCCGGCTTGGCCTCCCAATGTTCATAGGCAAACATCCTGCCTGTACGTCCCATTCCTGTCATAACTTCATCAGCTATCCACAATATGTTATAGCGATCGCATATTTCACGAATAACTTCGTAATATCCATCCGGCGGGATTACCGCTGCTCCTGCAGCCCCAATAATTGGCTCTGTTATAAAGGCTGCAATATGATCAGGTCCTGTTCTCTTAATGACTCTTTCTAATTCAGTAGCACATGCTAATTGGCAACTTGGGTATGTTCGATTAAACGGACAGCGGTAACAATAAGGGGGAGAAACAGATGGGTAGTCTTCTAGCAACGAAACGAATCGTTGTCTTCTTCCCGCGTGCCCTGACATTGATAGTGCCCCTATTGTAATACCGTGATAGCTCATCCATCTCGATAAAATTTTCAGCTTTGTAGGCTGACCTTTTTCTTGCCAATGCTGTATAGCCATTTTCATTGCCGTTTCCGTTGCTTCTGTTCCGCTGTTAACAAAAAAAGCCCACCGAAAATGGTTCTGACTTACTTCACATAATTTCGCAGCTAACGATTCTGCTGCTTCGCTTGTAAATTGCGAACGATAGACAAAAGCTATTTTTTTGGCTTGATTATTCATTTCCTCAATCACACGTTCCACACCGTGACCAATACTGACTGTAATTGCCCCTGATGAAGCATCCATATATTTTTTTCCATCTTTATCATATACGTACACGCCATCTCCATGAGAGATCGTTGGATATTCTTCACCTAAAAGTGGTTTAATCAAACGTGATAATGGGTCCACCTTCCCATTCCTCCTCTCTTGAAACATATAGGCCCTTATTAAATCCTATGCTGCATAGCGAACGTTCTTGCTAAGTAAAAAGCAATGTTCCATAAAAGGAAACAGATTTCAAACGAAAAAAAGATCGATTCATTCTTTCATCATCATGATGAACAAACAGCACAAAAAACCTGCTGATCATATCTGTAATCAAGATACAACCAACAGGTTTTTAAACACTGCTTTATAATTAAAACCCTTTGTATTTCCCCGTTATCCCCTAATCATTAAAAACAATAAATTAAGCGGTTTGGCTTGCTTTCTCTGCACGTTTTGCTTCAGATTCAGCAACCACAACTGCACATGCTGCATCACCAGTGATATTGACTGCTGTACGAATCATATCAAGCAAGCGGTCAATCCCAATAATAAGCGCAATCCCCTCTACTGGTAAGCCTACAGATGATAATACCATCGCTAGCATAATTAACCCAACGCCCGGCACACCAGCAGTACCAATACTTGCAAGAACAGCTGTCACAACGACAGTGATTAATGCACTAAATGATAAATCAATGCCATATACTTGAGCGATAAAGACTGTTGCTACCCCTTGCATAATCGCTGTACCATCCATATTAATCGTTGCTCCTAATGGCTGAACGAAACTGCTAATAGACTCAGGTACGCGAAGATTTTTTTGTGCAACATTCATTGAAATTGGAAGTGTAGCATTACTACTAGATGTACTGAATGCGACTGTCATGGCTGGAGCAAACCCTTTGAAAAACTCAAGCGGACTGCGTTTCGCAAGCAAAGCAACAGATCCACCATACGTTAAAACTGAATGAACAAACAGCGCTAATATAACAACAGACATATACAATCCCATTGCTTTAATAGCTCCCCAGCCTTGGCTGCCAACTGCAGTGGCAATTAATCCAAACGTTCCATACGGAGCGAACTTCATTACAAGGTTTACAAGGTACATCATTAATTCGTTTCCTTGATCAATGATATTAAATAAACCTTTTGCTTTATTACCTAACATTGTAATTCCAAAACCAACAAAAATGGAGAAAACAATAATTTGCAGCATGTTTCCTTCAGCCAACGCCTGAATTGGATTTGTCGGAATCATATTCAAGAATGTTTCACCAACAGGTGGTGCTTCTTGAGCCTCAAATGATGCATTTTCTGTATCAAATGTTCCGAATGTCCCTGGCTTAATAGCAAACGCTAAAATTAAACCGATAGTAATCGCAATCGTTGTTGTTGCTAAGAAGTAGCCGATTGTCTTTCCTCCAATACGGCCAAGCTTTTTTGGATCTCCTAAGCCTGCTACACCAAGAGTAATCGAGAAAAAGACAATTGGTACAACTAACATTTTAATTAAGTTTAAAAAGATTTGCCCTAATGGCGTAAATAAGTACTTGTCAAGCCCTTTAAACGCTTCTGGTGCAAATGTATTGAGGACTACCCCTACAATAGCACCAATGATCAGAGCAATAATTATCTTTGTTGATAATTTCAATTTCATTGATGAACCCCCTAAAAACCAAATTATATTAAAATTACTAACTACCCAACTCGTACTATTATGCATTGAAAGCGAAAACACTCGCAATATAAATTATTTTTTAAATTTTCAGAATAGAACAAGGTTTTTGTAACTCCCATCGAACAATGGAAAAAAGTGTACAAAAAAAACCAAGAGAGACTTCTCTGGTTTTTCCAACCTTCATTGTACTCTCCCACAAAATGCTTACGGAGTTAGCTGTCGGATTCGGGTATGTGAGCTACCCTACTTAACGCATTGTTAAGATTCACCCCTAGTGCTGCGATGCACAGAAATGGTTCCCCCGCTTTCTTTCTATTTCGAAATTAAGCAACTGTTATTTTAATTTAATAGTTTAGCATAATAATATCTTACTTTACCTATTTAAATTCATTTCCTATCATTTTGTCAAGATAATATGCAAAAAAAATTCAAAAACAGAGAAGAAGCAGTCGTTTTATGTTAACTTTTCTCACATATACAAGAAAAGAATGAACAGAGAAAGATTAAATTTTAAATGATTTCCTCTAAATCCTCCATCAATTTTCGACAAATTTTACATCTTTTTTACTTTAGCGGCGGAAACAGCGATTCATAACAAAAATACTCTAAGAAATCCCACTCTAGGATAATTTTCATCATTGAATATAAAAATATCAAAATGAATTTTTATACAAATATAATTAGATTTATGTAAGCCGTTACAATAATCAAGCTTTTTATATTCATTTTTTATAAATCCATAACTATTTTAGTCATTTTTTATTTTTGATAAAATGAACATATTACTAATAATTAATTTTTTTGTTAAAAATTTGATTTAAGTATAAAAAGCAGGATTCAAATAGAGGAGAATTTATAATGTTTAAAATTATGATTATTGAAGACGACCCTAAAATCGCTGGCTTATTAAAAGACTATTTAGAAAAATACGGGCTTCATGCATGTATCGCGCAATCGTTTGAAAAGGTGTTAGATGAATTCCAGCAAATGGATCCACACCTTGTTTTGTTAGATGTAAACCTTCCAAAGTTCGATGGTTTTTATTGGTGCAGACAAATTCGCACTATATCAACTTGTCCGATTGTATTCCTTTCAGCAAGAGATGGCAAAATGGATCAAGTGATGGCTCTTGAGAATGGTGCTGATGACTACATTACCAAGCCATTTGATTATGATATTGTCATCGCTAAAATTAACAGCCAATTACGCCGTACCTACGGCTCCTATGCGCCGACAGGACGTGAGCGCACCATTGAAATTTCAGGACTTTACCTTTATCCAGAACGCTTGGCTTTGCAATTCAATGACAATAACATTGAAATTAGCCATACTGAAAGCAAACTGCTAGAAGCTTTAATTGAACGGGCTGAACGTGTTGTCAGCCGTGACAGATTATTAGAAAAAATTTGGGACGAGCAGCCTTTTGTTGATGATAATACACTGAATGTATACATCACGCGTGTCCGCAGGAAGCTAAAAGAAATCGGCATAGACGGAGCAATTGAGACGATTAGAGGCGCTGGTTACTTATTTCGAATGAATTGGAAAGATCGGTCATGAAATTATTTTTTAAAGAACACATTCCTTTAACTATTTTTTATTTTATACAATTGGCATTAGTTTGTACAATTTTTTTGCTAGACGGCTTTCATCATCCATTTACTGTTTTATATGCAGTATTAATAAGCACTGTCATCTATCTCGCTTATTTATCCTACCGTTATCTAACAAATCGCGAATTTTATTATCGACTCTCTCATCCTTTAGCTAAATTGGATGAGCTGATGACAAAAGAAGAAGATAAACCGTTAGCTGAGGCTTTACAGCAGCTGCTTTCTAGTCAATTTCAACATTTTCACAATGATATTTATATGTACAAACATAAATTAGAACAGCATATTACCTTTATTAATCAATGGGTTCATCAAATGAAAACACCCGTGTCTGTGATTCACTTGACCATTCAAAACGAAGATGAACCTATTTTCACTAGCATTCAAGATGAATTAGAACGTATCCAAAAAGGGCTTGAGACCGTTTTATACACTTCTCGTCTCACCATGTTTGCTCACGATTTTCAAGCGGAAAGCGTATCCTTACACCGCATCGTAATGAAACTTTCCTCAAGCTATAAACGCTTATTTATTCGCAACCGAGTTTTTCCAACAATAAATGTTGACCCATCCATTCTTGTAGCATCTGATGAAAAATGGTTAACTTTCGTCATAACGCAGCTGCTGACAAATGCGGTTCGCTATTCAGCTGGGATTAGTCAAAAATTAGAGATTACAACTTATAAACGCGGAAAAAAAGTAATCCTTGAAATAAAAGATTTTGGCATCGGAATTCCTTCTCAAGATCTTAACCGTGTATTTAATGCTTATTTTACTGGTGAAAACGGCCGTAAATATCAAGAGTCAACTGGAATGGGATTGTATTTAGTGAAAGAAATCTGCACCCACCTCCATCATGCTGTGGAACTTGAATCAACAGAAAACGTTGGTACAACTGTCCGCCTAGTCTTTCATCAAAATATAGTAAATTATCATAATGGTTCAAAAGATTAAAAAAGGAATGATTCTTTTTACGGTTTTCTTACAAGATTGTAAGATTTCTGTAAGCTAGGAAAAGGGAACTATTTACATGCATTCTGTACAATAAAGCATGTAAAGAACAAAATTATCTAAAAGAAAGGTCGTTTTTTATGTCCATATTACAAGTAAGAAATATAACGAAAGTATATGAAGGAAAAGTATCCTATAAAGCACTAGACGGTGTTAATTTCTCAATTGAAAAAGGTGAGTTTGTCGGGATTATGGGACCATCAGGAAGCGGAAAAACAACATTGTTGAATATGGTCTCTACAATCGATTCCCCTACAGCTGGAGAAGTGATTATCAACGGCCGAAATCCTCATCAGTTAAAGAAGAAAGACATTGCGCTGTTTCGCCGCCGGGAACTTGGATTTGTGTTTCAGTACTTCAACTTATTGGATACATTAACAGTTGAAGAAAATATTATTTTACCGCTCACATTGGACAAAGTGGACACAAAAGTAATGGCAGAAAGAGTTGCACGTGTTACAAACAAACTCGGTATCAGTGAAATTTTAAAGAAACGAACGTATGAAATCTCAGGCGGTCAAATGCAGCGTACAGCGATTGCACGGGCTATTATTCATCATCCGCAGCTCATATTAGCTGATGAGCCTACTGGGAACTTGGATTCTAAATCATCAAAAGATGTAATGGAAACATTGCAGCATCTTAATGAAGAAGAAAATGCCACAATGATGATGGTCACCCACGATGCTCTTGCAGCTAGCTACTGTAACCGCGTTATTTTCATTAAAGATGGCCAACTCTACAACGAGTTGCACCGTGGACAAAATCGTCAGTCTTTCTATCAGCAAATTATTGACGTGTTATCAGTATTAGGAGGCAATGCACATGAACTTTCGGCAACTCGCATTTAAAAATGTGACACGTAACAAACGCACATATGCAGCCTATTTTTTTAGCAGTGCTTTTTCAGTGTCGATTTTCTTTTTATACGCCATGTTTATCTTTCACCCAGACATCACAGAAGGTGTTACAAAGGAAATGGCTAAAAAAGGAGTGACTGCTGCAGAATATATTATCTATGTATTTTCCTTTTTCTTTGTCTTATATTCAGTCAGTGCCTTTTTAAAATCACGAAAGCGTGAATTTGGTATTTTCATCATGCACGGTATGTCAAAAAATCAGCTTAATAGGATGATTTTTTTAGAAAACATGATCATCGGTTTCGCATCTATCATTACAGGAATTGCTGCTGGATTATTACTCGGCAAGCTCTATTTAATGGTAGGTTCAAATGTCATTGGCATGGAAGAGCAATTACGCTTTTTCGTTTCATGGAAAGCACTTGCTCTAACATCTGTAGCTTTTACTGTTTTATTTCTGGTCATTTCGATTTTTACAAGCTTTTTTGTGCGAACGAATAAATTACTTCACTTGTTTCAAGCATCATCTAAACCAAAGAAAGAGCCAAAATCATCAATTATTTTATCGCTTCTTTCTGCGGGACTGTTAATAGGAAGCTATTATCTAGCGTGGACCGCAACAATGGAAACTATTGGAGTTCGGTTTTTCATTGTCGTATTAATGACTATTGTCGGCACTTATTTCTTTTACACCCAGCTAAGTGTCTTTATTCTAAAGCTTCTAAAGAAAAACAAGCGATTTTATTGGAATAGTACAAAGCTAATTACCATTTCTGATTTAGCTTATCGCATGAAAGACAATGCTCGCATGTTTTTTATGGTTACCATCGTTTCAACAGTTGCGTTTTGTGCAGTCGGCTCTTTAGCAGCCATGGGTGGATCAAAAAAAATATTTGAAGAAAAGACTGAAATTCCGATTGTCTATCAGTCTGCAGAAAACAACCACCAAGAAACAAAACATATCAATGCAATCGAAAAGGACTTCAAGAAACTCGATTTACCTTATAAAAAGGTAGAAACCGTTATTGTAAATCAAACGGATGCAAAGACGAACGAACCTGTTGAACTGATCAAACTTTCTGCGTATAACCAATTTGCCAAAACAACAAAACAAAAAGAGCTTTCTCTAGAAAAAGATGAAGGCTATTATGTTAATACGGTACAATACAATATCGACTATGCAGAAAAAATAAGAACTTTGACATTAAAAGAAAGCAACATTAGCTTTAATGTACCAAAGCAAGTAAACACAAATATTCTGTCACCAGGATTAGTTGGCTACAATTTGTACGTTATCCCTGATGAGTTATACAATAATCAAATAACTAAGCCGGTAAACTCTGTTAAGTATTATGGATTCTATACAGAAGATTGGGTTGCAACAAAAGACGTAGGATCGATTATCTATGAAAGTGAGAATGGCATTTATACGGGTTCATACTCTAATGAAGCACAATTTTCTTTCCTGTCAAATGGATATGACTATAATTTTATGATGCAAGCGTATCGAGTTTCTTTATTTGTTGCCTTATTAGTTGGTTGTGTCTTCTTCATTGCGGCCGGAAGCTTTTTATATTTCCGATTATACACTGACCTTGATTATGACAAACGCCAATATAACACAATTGCCAAAGTGGGACTTACAAATCGAGAACTCAATAAAATTATCACACCGCAACTCGGTTTATTATTTTTTGTTCCCATTCTTGTAGCATTTATTCACAGTGCTTTTGCCTTTAAGGCCCTTCAAAGTATGTTTGACTTTTCAATCGTAAAAGAAACAGGGATTGTTTTATTAGGGTTTGGTGCTGTGCAAGTTGTTTATTTCTTGCTCATTCGTTCACGTTATTTATCACATATTAAAAAAGCGATTATGTAATCAAAAAGAGGCCGTCAATAGACAGCCTCTTTTTGTTATGCCATAACAGGTTTCGTTATTTCCTTGCGTCCTTTTAACTTTTCAACGATATCGCGTGCCACCCATACACCGCACGCACTTGCTTGCGCTAACCCGCGGGTAATACCAGCCCCGTCTCCCCCAACGTATAAGCCTGAAATTTCAGTTTCAAATCTATCGTTTAATTTCGGGCGGGCTGAATAAAACTTCGCTTCCACACCGTAAAATAAAGTGTGCTCGGAGGCTAATCCCGGTGTTACATGATCTAATGCTTCCGTCATTTCAATCAAGCTTTTCATCGTATTATATGGTAATACCAAGCCTAAATCACCAGGCACCGCCTCTTTTAACGTTGGTTCTAAGAACCCTTCTTTAATGCGAGTAGCGGTTGAACGTCTTCCTTTTAAAATATCACCATACTTCTGAACAACTAATCCTCCATTTGACAGCATATTCGCTAAACGCGATACTTCATGCGCATATTCATTTGGTTGATCAAAAGGATCCGAGAATTTATGTGATACTAAGAGGGCAAAATTCGTGTTATTACTGCCAAGCTTCGGATCTTTATACGCATGGCCATTTGCTAGCATAATCCCTGAGTGATTTTCAACGACAACGTGTCCTGATGGATTGCTGCAGAATGTACGTACACGCGTGCCAACGGACGTATTATAAATAAATTTACCTTCATATAGATGTTTATTAATTTCTTCCATCACGACATTAGACGTCTCAGCGCGAACACCAATATCTACTTGGTTATTAATCATTTTCAAACGTCTTTTTTTCAATAAGTCTGTCATCCATTTTGAACCATCACGACCTGGTGAAACAACAACTTTTTCAGCCGTTACAATGTCTCCATTTCTTAATTCAATGCCGCGAACAACATATTGACCGTCTATTTTTTCAGTTACAAGATCTGCTACTTCAGTTTTATATTGCATATCGATGCGTTCTTTTAAGTATTCATAAATGCTTTTTAAAATTTCTAAGTTTTGCTCTGTTCCTAAATGACGAACTTGAGCGCGTAACAGCTTCAATCCTGCTGCGTAACCGCGTTTTTCAATTTCACGTACTTTATCAGTTAACGGGTCTGTAATTGTATCTGTTGCCCCATGTTCTAAATTGATTTCATCAACGTATTTAATTAACTCTACTACTTGTGATTCCGGAAGATAATCTGTCATCCATCCGCCAAATTCACTCGTAATATTGAACTTTCCGTCTGAATATGCGCCTGCTCCGCCAAAACCATTCGTGATTGAGCAAGCGGGCAAACAGCCAGCGAAATCTTTTTTGCTCGTTGCCGGCGGGCATTTCTCTATCTTTTTCTGAAGAATCGGGCAATTCCTGCGATAAATATCATGTCCTTTATCAATTAACAAAATATTTGCTTCTGGCAGCTTTAACGTTAATTCATAACATGTAAAAATACCTGCTGGACCTGCACCTACTACAATTACATCATAATTTGTTTTCATTGCATATTCCCCCGTTACCCTTTTTATCTTCCTTTGAAAAGCACTTATGTTTCCAACCTACTATTTCTATTTATTATTCGGTTATTTCCTAGACATCTGATACTATATCAAACAAAAAATAATTCGTCAACAAAATAAACGAACATTTAATTATTACATTAATAAAATCATTCGTTTTTGAACGGCACGAATAAAAACCAGTAAATAATATAGCCCCTGCTAGATTTTCACTGGTTTTTTTGTAGTATATGGCAAAGCAATCTCAACTCTTGTCCCTACTCCAACTTGGCTCGAAAATGAAATATGACCTTGATGTTGCTCGATAATTTGATAACTAATCATTATCCCAAGCCCTGTTCCTGTTTTCTTTGTAGAAAAGAACGGTTCACCTAGTCTTGCAAGAGATTGTTCGTCTATTCCGCATCCCTCATCTTCAATTACGACAACTCCATAACCATTGCGTTTCTCAAGCGTAATGGTTACCGTTCCTTTTTTCATTGACTCTAACGAATTTTGAATTAAATTAATAAACACTTGCTTTAGCGAATTTTCTTCACATAAGATCTCAATATCTTCTTCTAAATAACTTTTAATTTGGTTATTTCGAAAATTAGCATGCGTATCTAGTAATAATATTACATGCCTTAAAATATGATTGAGGCTTTTCACACTGTACTGCTGCTCGACTTTCGGTTTAGCTAACGTTAAGAACTCCTGAATAATTGATTCGACGCGGTTTAATTCCTCTAGCATAATATCATTGTACTCTTCGTTATATTGCTTTGAAGCCTTTAACAGCTGAATAAAGCCTTTAATGGCCGTTAACGGATTTCGGATTTCATGAGCCACTCCTGCTGCAAGCTTACTAACCATCGTTAACTTTTCAGATTTACTAGCCATTTCATCATACTTCTTGCGGTCTGTTACATCCCGGATAATGTATTGAATTGCTTCTTCACCTTTTAGTTTTATTTTTGTAGCAGATGATTCAATTGTAACAATGCCTCTTTTGGTTAACAGCTTCACTTCTACTCTTGGATGAACAGACATCCCTTTCATCAACTGATTCATTCGTTCCTTCACTACATCTAAATGTTCTGGATGAATAAAATGAAGCCACAACCGTCCAATATATTCTTCTTTTCGCTTACCGCCTAACATGCGTATGCCAGCTGGATTTATGTATCGTATTCTACCTTCTTGTGTAACAATAAAGGCATCTTGGCTTTGTTTGACAAACTGTTTGTATTGCTTCATTTTACGAATAACTTCTTCTTGCTTTTCAAAGCTAGATGAAAACTCTTTCCATTGCACAACCAGAAATGGTATATCTTGATCCGTTCGCTGAATATGAATATGAACAGGAAATTGATTGTCTACTTTTTTCTTTAACAGGACAACTTTCTCCTCATTTCTCCTTAATGCATCCACTTCGCTTCTCTCGATAAAAAAACGCTTAGGGTCATTAAAAACATTGCAAAAAAGAAGGCTTTCTTTGTTCATTTTAAAAAGATGGGAGCATGCATCATTTACATACTGTATATCTCCATCCATATTCATAATAAGCATTGGTGTTAAAGAAATTGAAAATAGCTGCTGATATAATCTTTCCTTTTCCATATGTTCACCTTCACTTATTGAGATACTAGCTATAGTATAATATGGAAATTATATGTTTGGCAAAATTTTTTTATTTTTTAAATAATTTATCTTTTAATGCACAAGCTCCTTGTCTGAAAAAAAAAGTTCGCTAACGCGAACTTTTAATACATGGCCATTTGATTTCAATGGGTAATGATGCTTTCAACTCAAAGGAAATAGTACATTTGCAATTGAAAAACTCTGTTTCGCCCTTTACCAATTTACATTATTAGCAACTGTAACTACAGCCAATAATAATTAATAAAATAAATAAAACAACAATTAATGTAAAGGAATGACCTGTTCCGCATGATACGGGATAATGTTGATAACCTCCAACTGGATATTGACAAACATCGTAACAACCATAGTGATACATAGCAATCTCTCCTCATTTGTGATATTCGTTTAGTACACTTTTACTTTATGTTGCTATCGTCTCGTGTGTATGTGCGAATGCCCATTTTATATTTTTTTATTAGCTGCTATTTTCTTTTTTCCAGTGAGTATGTGAATAAAAGCACGAGAATACTTCCTATCATGAAAGGAATTGCAAACATTTTTAACGGTGTTAAAACAAATCCTAAATAAGGAATATGATATACATAGGTTCCCGTCACTGTGTCATAACCAGTAGTTTTGTCAAGTCCTTCTAGCTCATTTGCTGTCTTAATCATTTTCTCACTTAAAGTCGGCTCTTCTACAAGTAATAAATCGTTCTTATTAATAGCTGAATGCTTTTTAAATACAACAAGCGCTCCCTCAGGTATTCCTGCTGTGCTACTCTCCTGCTGCAGTGTTACATGAAACCCAAAAGCAACAGGTACTGCACTTACAAAAATAAGCGAGAAAACTACAGCATATAGCACAAGAACATATCTAATTATATAAAAAGCACTATATCTCATGCTCAATCATCTCACTTTGCTCTGTTACAAGTGAATGAAATGATGATGCCGGAATAAAAGAGGTGGAAAATGTAGTAAAGTGAATTAAAATAAGCAAGAATATAAAACTGATAATGATTATCCTCAAAATCTGCAAATAAAAATGACGCATCGCATTGTTTCACTCCTTTTACTTTCCCTTTTTCGCCGCTATAAAGGATACTGGCAAATTGGCTTAGTCACACTAAATCGACTGCTACAGTATATGTAAAAGAATTACGTGTGGAAAGTTGTTCTCATATGAAACTTCAGTTTACGTCATAAATTATCAGTTTCGGCATATGTTTGTTTACGTACAGAAATCTTTTACTATTCTCCATTAAAAAAGGAGCTGAACATATGTCCAACTATTCCTTTAATCAATACATTAAAAAAGCAATGAAATATGATTTATTATCAAACTATTATAAATATAGTGACCCAGCACGTCATATTGCGTATTACGAGAAGCATCTCTACTATATTCAAAGAGCTATAATGGACGGTTCTCAAGCACCTCATACACGCGCAAGACAACCGATGGCTCGCATTTTCCATGCATCTCCCGACTCTCCATCAGTGGATGTTTATTTAAACGAAAAACGCATTATTCGTAACTTAACATACAAGCAAGAAACCGATTATCTTCCTTTAGGAGAGCCTGGAAGGTACACAATTTCAATTTATCCAGCAGGTGAAACCGAAAAGCCATTATTAACGAAATCTTTTACTTTTGAAGGAAACCAAAACTATACAATAGCGGCTGTTGATACGTTAAATGAATTAGACTTGCTATTCATTTATGACAATACAGACGTACCACAAGGTGAAACTAAAATACGCTTTATTCACCTTTCACCTGATGCTCCTGCTGTCGATGTTGCGGCTCGAGGTGGCGATGTTATTTTTTCAGATGTCACGTTTAAAGAAATCACCAAATATTTAGGCCTGTCTCCAATGATGGTTCAGCTCGATGTATTTCTAGCAGGAACAGACGACCTTGTATTATCGATTCCACCACTAAACCTCAGGCCAAATCGTACGTATACAGTGTATGCAGTTGGATTTGCTAACAATACTCCGGCTCTTGAAGCACTTATTTCACAAGATCGATAATTTTAATGAACGAACTCTCCAGTTTTTTAACACATAGCCTGTATTTTTTTCTATGTATGAAAAATGGACGGTCATGTACTTACCTTACATGACCGTCCATTTTGCGCGAAGAGACTGAAAGGAATTTTCCTTCGCTTTTTCAGCCTTCTTTTTTAATTTATAGATGTTAAGCGAACACGAATATCATCGTTTTTCAAATCAAATTTTTTAACCTGTACATTAAAGTCTGTTTCAAGTTTCATTTCTTGCAACGCTACGTACACAGATTCATTTTTGGGATCAATTGTTACCCATTCCGGCAGCTTAAAATTATTATTGACATAACGCAATACTGTGCGAACAGGAAGCTGAAGCTTTCCGATTGACAATGACTGTTGTTCCAGTTCAATATCTCCATTTTCTTGAACAACCGGTTCGAATGTCATTCGAATGTCAATATCGTCTCCAAACACTTCAATCGTGCCATCTACTCGCACAACATCTGTTAATGTAATATCATAATTTAAAGGTTGATCTTTAAACTCTCGTTTTAAATATTTATCAATTAACACATTTAAGTCTTCTTTCTTTGCCAAAATGGTTAATTCCGCGTCTCCTTTCACTTCTTTTGAAGGCGATGGATTAACGTCTTCAACTGGTTGAAAAATAAAGCTAATGATAACAATCGCTAAAATAATATTTAGACTTAATAAACCTAGGAATAGTACTTTCCATTTCTTCATCAGACAAACTCCTTACTCATTTCCTTTTGCTTTGTTGTTTTTAATTTCTTCTCCTTTCTGATTCATTTCCCCTTTTTTTCCTAGAAGCGGATCTTCTTTTTGCATCGATTGACGAATTCGTTCAGCCATTAATTTGTACCCTTTTTGATTTGGGTGAAATTCATCTTTTCCAAACAAATTATCCTCTGACTTGTAAAAAATGTCATCCACTTTCACATATGTCACATTATCGTATTTCAGTGCAATTTTCTTGCTAGCTTCATTCCATTCATCAATTACAACATTAATTTCTTTTACGTCACTTAACGTTTTAAAGAATGGATTGTAAAAGCCTACAAGGTAAATATGCGCATCCGGATTCAATTGACGGATCCGCTGAAATACTTGGTTTAAACGCTTTTCATACTTAACCTGCTCTGTTTTAAATGTTTTGATTGAAATATTATAGAAGTAATCGCGGACAACCTTCATTACATCATTGCCACCAATGGTTAAATAAATCATATCAGCCCTGGACACTTTTTCAGCAATACTATCTTGGTTGAGCCTTGCTAATAGCTGATCGGTTCGATTTCCCCGTTTACCTAAATTAGTGATTTGGACATCATCTACTTCGTTTTGTTCAGATATGTATTTCTCTATAAAAGGTACATATCCTCCTTCTTTTGTTTCATCGCCAACACCCTCTGTTAGGGAGTCGCCAATGGCCACCACATCTAAATCAACAGGAAAAAAGCCTTTTGGAATTTGGTCTTTTGCTGCTAATTCTACTTGCTTCTCATATACGTTTTCTTCTTGATTTTTCATTAAAAACGTTGGCGCAGAACAACTTGTAAGTACTACTATACATATGCCTAACGTCATTGTTTTTTTCCAATTCTTCATCACAACACCTACTTACTATGCTGTATTCTGGTTGTCTCACGCTTCATTACTTCAACCGTATAAAGTTATCTTTATATACTAACATACATTGTCAAACTGATTCTGTCTTCTCTCGTAATAGTATATGTAAAAATAAGGATAAGCATGTTTAGAGAAAAGAAAAGTATCCATTAATGCCACAATCATATAAAAAATAATTGTTTACATCAATGGATACACCTTATGCAATTTACTGTAAAGTTTTTATATCTTTTATCATCTCTTCATACGGTGTATCACTAGCACCGCTATAAGATTTCATCACTTTTCCCTCTTGATCGACTAAAAAGAAACTCGTAGCATGAATGACTTGCGGATCTTTTTCCGGCTTTTTCACAATCATTTTAAATTCATCCATCGCAAAATTTTCTATCTCTTCTTGCTTATAACCTGTTAAAAAGTGCCAATTTGAAAAATCAGTATTAAATTTCGAAGCAAACTCTTTTAACTTATCAGGTGTATCTACCTCAGGATCGACACTAAATGACACGAATTGAACATCCAAGCCTTCTTCCTTAACCATCTTTTGCAACTTAGCCATATGAGCAGTCATTGGCGGACAGACTGTTTCACAATTCGTGAAAATAAAATTTGACACCCATACTTTCCCTTTTAAATCTTCTAATCCTATTTCTTTATTATCTTGATTCGTGTAGGAAAACGAAGTTAACTTCCAATTTAATGGATCTTTAATTTCTGACCCACACGCAGCTAAAATACAGACGCTTAAAATAAACATTATCCCTATTTTTTTACATTTCCCAACCATCTAACACTCGCCCCCATGCGATCACTTAAAGTCTTTTCCGTGTAAAACCATCCCCTAAACACTTATTGATAACACGGCAATGAGATTGTGAAAGTTGTTCCCTTGCCTTTTTCACTCTCTACAGATATTGTCCCATTCATTTGTTCAATAATTTGATATGAAACCATTAGACCAATGCCAGTACCCTTTTCTTTTAGTGAATAAAAAGCTGTTCCCAAACGTTCAATTTGTTCAGGCGTCATACCGATGCCAGTATCTTGGATTGAAATGTGAACATACTTATCCTTTTCATAAATGGAAACGGACAGCTTTCCACCTGTTTTCATCGCTTCAATTCCATTTTTCATAATGTTTAAAAGCACTTGGCTAAATTCATTTTTGTTTCCTTTTATATAAGCTAAGTGCGTTGCTTTTATTTCAATTTCAATATTATTTGTCAATAAAGCATATGAAGATAATAGATCGACTAAACTTGTGACACATTCTGCACAATCAATCAAATCTGTTTGTTTTACATCTGGTCTTGCTAGTGATAAATAATCATGGATAATAGCTTCTGCACGGTCCATTTCACTAATCATTAACTGAATGTATCCCTTTTCAGATTCAGTTAATCTCTGATTATCTTGGAATAACTGTAAAAACCCTTTTACAACCGTCATTGGATTGCGAATCTCATGAGCAACAGAAGCTGCTAACTGGCCAATGGCGTTCATCTTTTCAGCTCTCTGTAACTCTTTTTGCAGTCTGGTTCTTTCCATAATCATTTCTAATTCATCAATTGCTTTTTCAATCTCATCCTTTGAGTTAGATGTAGGTTCGATTTCAGAAAATTGTTCTTTCGTTGCCGCTACTTGATGAAATAGAAATTGCAGCCTTTTTGTCATTTCATTAAATTGCTTGCTGATTTGGCCAAGTTCTGACTCATCTTCATGTTTAAGCTTGACTCGGAAATTGCCATCACTCACCTCTTTTATTCCTTTTAATAAATCTCTAAGCGGAGACATTAACATTCGCAATCCCCAATCTTGAAAGAAAATAATGAGTGTAAATAATAGAAGCAACGCAACAAATAATGAAGCAAATAACTTCTTTTGATATGTAGAAATAACACTTGCATCGATATCAATAGCAAAGATAGCAACTACTTTCCCTTGATCATTTACAATCGGGGAAAATGCTGTAATCCAAGTTCCAAATTGGTCCTTATACGTAGAGGTTACAACATCTTCTTTTCCTTTTCCAACTTCCAAGAAAGCACTATAAAACTCTTTTCCACCGTAATAAATCATCGAGGGTTGAAGATTGCCTCGGATTCGCTCATCAGCAGTTACAATAATCTTCGTTCCATTATTCTTGTATTTTTCAGTTGTTAATATATATCCTTTTAAATGACTTGGATTAGATTTGTAAATCTTTTGAAATTGATTTTCTAACTCTTTTAACTCCTTCACATTTTGGGTATCTGGTTCTACAACTTTAATAATACTTTCCGTAGATAAAGTCTCTCTCCACAAGTTTGCAATAATTAGGACATGTTGAGTCAAGATCCTCTGCGTGGTAGTGTTGTGAAGATGATAGCTGACAAATGCTGTTCCAAGCCCCACTAGTATAACAATGAGCGTAGAAAACAAAACTGTTTTATTAAATACGCTTAAATTTCGAATATGTTTTCTCATTTTTACACTCCGCATAAAAAAGATAACCTCTCACTACAATGAACAATGGAACTCAATCCGAACTGTAGTTTTATTTTATTATAACATAGCCACCTCTTTTTTTTATCAAACTATTAATACTTGTTCATAAAAAATACCAATATTTAAATAATTAGGCTTTTCTCCAAATTCCATGAGCAGTAAGACTCTCACTATAAGGCTGCTAATCGGAGAATAAAACCCTTCACTGACTGAAGCTTCATTTTAGATGAAGAAAGTTTAGGTAGGAATGATCAACTAAAAGCAATGAAAAAGGTGACTCGCTGTAAAAGCAAATCACCTTTTTACTATTCTGCAAAATACATAAAGCCAATTGCACCGATCCCAGTATGTGTGGAAATAACAGGTGTTGTTTCTTCAATCATAAAGTTTGTATAACCGCGTGCTTTCACTATAGATTCTTTTAATTTCGAGGCTAGGTCTATTCCATCAGCATGTACAAGTCCTACACCTTTGACAGTTTTCCCTTCTGTATCTTCAACAAATTGCTTTGTTAAAAATTTAACAATTTGAGAATGACTACGTACTTTTGCTACAGGAGTATAGACGCCATCTGCTAAAGAAGCAATTGGTTTAATATTTAACAGTGAACCAATCAACGCTTTTCCGCGTCCAATCCGTCCACCTTTAATTAAGTTTTCAAGCGTATCAACTACAACATATAAAGTTGTGTTGCGACGCACTTCATCTAACCGTACAACAATCTCTTCGACTGTATGTCCTTTTTCAATCATATCAAGAGCTTCAAACACTTGGAATGAAAGCGCTTTTGAAATATACATGGAATCCACTACTGTAATATTTCCTTCCACCATTTGAGCTGCACTTTCTGCTGAACGAACGGTTCCACTCATTCCACCTGTCATATGAATGGAAATGATATCATATCCTTCGTTTACCAAACGCTCATACACTTCTACAAAAGCACCAACAGCTGGTTGAGAGCTTTTAGGTAATTCTTTCGAGCGTTTCATCTTTTCAATAAAATCACTCGGTGTTAATTCATATCGATCTAAATAAGTTTCATTATCAATGTTAATAGATAACGGCACTAGTTCAATGCCATACTTGGCAGCTTCTTCTACTGTTAAGTCAATTGTTGAGTCCGTTACCACTTTAATTTTATTCATGAGTTCACCCCTACAAAATGCCTTGCGACTTATTATACCATTGTTCTGATCTCTGATACAGCGAAATGATATTGATATGCATAGCTTGTTAAATGATTATAAGTAGAATATTTATAAACTGCGACACTATCTTACATAAAAACTCTCTTTTTCAAAAAGAAAAGTTGACTCGCTGAGAATTCAGAAAAGTCAACTTTTTTTTATTTAAGCATTATGTTTTAATACATGAGACTTAAATATCTGTTCGTAATCTTTCCATTTCAACACACGTTTTAAATATTCTTGAAACGAGTAAGTCTGTTTAGGAAACGAATCCTGCATGATCTGTTTCACTAATAATTCTAACCTTACAGAAATCATAAACCTAAATGTACTATCTTCCTCCAATACTGGAATGTCTGTGATTTTCACTTTTTGACCATTTACATGTTTAAATTCAAGGCTTTTCAATAGCAAGGCGATCAACCCTCTTTTTACCCGTTTCTTTTATTATACATACTTTATTCCTTACTTGTCTTGAAAAATATGAAGAAATAAGCAATTTTTTCTTCGCCATAAAAAATGCCTCACCTACTTAATTCGACAGTAGATGAGGCGTTAGACATTAACCTTTTAATAAATTAAATAAATAAATGGAATAAGTTACTCTCTTTATTGATTTCTGTATAAGGAAATCCTTTTTGATTCATGCGATTAATTAATGGAAAATAATCTTCTTTATGCTTTAATTCAATTCCAACTAAAGCTGGTCCGCTATCTTTATTATTTTTTTTCGTATATTCAAAACGTGAAATATCATCATTTGGTCCCAGTACCTCGTCTAAAAACTCGCGAAGCGCCCCTGCACGCTGAGGGAAATTCACAATAAAGTAATGTTGCAACCCCTCATAAATCATTGAACGTTCCTTAATTTCCTGCATGCGGCCAATATCATTATTTCCTCCACTAATTACACAAACAACCGTTTTCCCTTTAATTTGTTCACGATATGAATCTAGTGCGGCAATTGAAAGAGCACCTGCTGGTTCGGCGATAATGGCATTTTCATTATAAAGCGACAAAATCGTTGTACACACTTTTCCTTCCGGCACCACAACAATATCATCAACTACTTCTTTGCTGATTTCATATGACACGGTCCCAACAGTCTTAACTGCTGCTCCATCTACAAACGGGTCGATTGAATGCAGGGTGACTACTTCCCCGCGATCAAACGATGTCTGCATGCCAGCTGCTCCTGCTGGCTCGACACCAATGACAGCTGTTTTTGGTGAAATGCTTTTTACATACGTACCCACACCAGCAATTAAACCACCGCCACCAATGCTTCCAAATACATAATCAATTTCGTCTTCACAATCGTTAAACATTTCTACTGCAACTGTTCCCTGCCCTGCAATGACGTCTACATCATTAAATGGATGAATAAAAGTACGTTTTTCCTCATTGCTGCACTCAATTGCTTTTTCATATGAATCATCAAATGTATCTCCTGTTAACACTACTTGCACATTATCTTTCCCTAAAAACTTGACTTGATTAATTTTTTGACGCGGAGTTGTGCTTGGCATAAAGATTTTCCCATCAATATTTAAATGACGACATGCATATGCCACGCCTTGTGCATGGTTTCCGGCACTCGCACATGCAATTCCATGTTCTAATTCTTGCTGTGATAATTTTTTAATCCGATTATATGCTCCGCGGATTTTAAATGAACGAACAACTTGTAAATCTTCGCGCTTTAAATAAATGTTACATTCATAACGTTCAGAGAGTACGTCATTACGCTGTAGTGGTGTATGCACAACAACATCTTTAATCATTTGATTTGCAATCATGATGTCTTCTAAGTGTACATATTTTGTTTGACTATCTACTTGTTGTTTCATAACCAACTTCCTTCCTGTTCCCACCTTTTTAATTTGTACATTATATCACAAAAAATTTAGAAAAATCATTATATTTAATTAATAAATTATTATTTTTTCATTTTCTTCTGCTTTCGGTATATTTTTAATTGTTTAGTGAAAATTAAACAATTAAAAAGGAGAGATAGTGACAAATGGAATTTACACTACAAAGTTATGACGGAGCAATTCCTTGCGAAGTAACAGTTGATGATGAAAATGGACGATACATGTTAAGACAAGCTGATACAAGCGGCAAAGTATTTAATACCGCAGCTGAATTGACACAGTGGATTAAACAAAATTGGCATGCTAATCAATTTATAAATCCAAGTGAATTTATCAATATGGTGAAACAATTAGAAAATAACTAAATACAATTAGAAAAAGCGCCCCTTATTTTTAAGAAGCGCTTTTGTTTTGTTTATATTCATTTAATTCTACTTCTTGTTTAATCTGCTGCCTAATTTCTTCATTTACTGCTTTAAAATTTACTGATGGTTCTAAATGTTTCCTTACTGGCGGCAAAATAGTAACCGTTACATGTCCTTTTTTAAAACCGAATTTACTTTGTTCCATAATTTCATATGTTCCATCAATTGCAATTGGCACGATTGGAACTCCTGCCTCTATAGCCATTCGCACACCGCCGGTTTTAAATTCCCCTACGGGTCCGCCTTTACTTCTCGTTCCCTCAGGAAAAATAACCAGTGAATGTCCATTCTTTAAAAGACTGACACTCTCTTTCAGTGATTGAACCGCAGCTTTTCGATTCGAACGGTCAATAAATACACACTCCATTACTTCCATCCACCTTGGCACAAGCGGAATTTTCTTTACCTCTGCTTTTGAAAAGAAGCCAAATGGCTTATTAATAAATCCTAGCAGCACAGGAACATCAAAGTTTCCTTGGTGATTACTAACAAATAAGACCGGACCTTTTGGAATGTTATGCTGACCTCTGACATTTATTTCAGACCCCGTAATCCGCATCAACGCGCGTGCCCATCTTTTAGGTAATTGGTGTTTCATTTCTCTTTGACGCTGAAGGTCGAGCGTACTTGTCAGCTTTTTCATCTTCCGCAATACGGGCAAGCTGCCGACCAGATAAACAAAGAAATAAATAAAAAAAACAATCGTCCTTATCATGATGTAGCCTCTTTCTCTTGATAACCATGCCCTGTCACAATGACAGGGCATTAAATCTATTAAACTCGTTCATATACCGTAAAATAATACGTATATGGATTTTGTTCATCTTGCGGACCTTTTTCTCTAGATACTTCTTTCCAAACCGTTAAATCGATAATTGGAAAATACGTATCTCCTTCAAAAGCTTCTTCAATATGTGTTACATATAAACGTGAAGCTACTTCCAACGTTTGCTCATAAAGCGTTGCGCCGCCAATGACAAATAATTCTTTTTCGCCAAGCTTCTGCAATTCCTCTATCGAGTGAATGACAGTGGTTCCTTCAGGCTGATAGTTTTCCTGGCGTGTTAGAATAATGTTTTCACGATTTGGCAGCGGCTTCCCAATGGATTCAAACGTCTTGCGTCCCATTACAACCGTGTGGCCTGTAGTAATCCGCTTAAAATATTTTAAGTCTTCAGGAAGTCTCCACGGCAAATCATTTTCCTTGCCGATCAAACGATTTTGATCCATCGCTACGATCAGTGAAATCATACACTGACCGCTCCTTTAATATGCGGGTGCGGATCATACTCAACAAGTTCAAAATCATCAAATGTAAAATCAAAAATCGATTTTACATTTGGGTTTAGTTTCATTTTTGGTAACGCATGGGGTTCACGTGTTAACTGCAAGTTTACTTGTTCTAAATGATTTGTGTAAATATGAGTATCACCTAATGTATGCACAAAATCACCAGGCTCTAAGTCGCATACTTGAGCAATCATCATCGTTAGTAAAGCGTAGGAGGCGATGTTAAAAGGGATGCCGAGAAAAACATCTGCTGAACGCTGATACAGCTGACATGATAATTTGCCGTCTGCTACGTAAAATTGAAACAGGCAATGGCATGGAGGCAATGCCATATTGTCAACATCTGACACATTCCACGCACTTACCATTAACCGGCGTGAGTCTGGATTGTTTTTAATTTGATTAATAACATTTGTAATTTGATCAATCTTTTCGCCATTCGGTGTTGGCCATGAACGCCATTGGTGACCATAAACAGGGCCTAAATCTCCGTTTTCATCCGCCCATTCATTCCAAATTCTTACTCCGTTATCTTGCAGATATTTAACGTTTGTATCTCCTTGAAGAAACCAGAGAAGTTCATGAATAATCGATTTCAAATGAAGTTTTTTGGTCGTTAATACTGGAAATCCCTCTTGTAAATTAAAACGCATTTGATAGCCAAATGTGCTAATTGTGCCGGTTCCCGTTCTGTCTTCTTTTTTCGTGCCATTCGCTAACACATGCTTACAAAGTTCAAGGTATTGTTTCACTTCCAACACTTCCTTTAATAAAAGTTCTTTTCTATTGTATAAGTGTTCACCATTGAAGTAAATAAAAACAGTGAGAACACATTTCTCACTGCTGACTTCTTAGATGAATTAGTTAAATACAATCGTACGATTTTCATGAACAAGAATGCGGTCTTCTAAATGCCATTTTACTGCTCGCGCCAACACTGTTCGTTCAATTAAACGACCTTTTTTCTTTAATTCTTCTGCATCATCACGATGGTTTACACGTTCAATATCTTGTTCAATAATAGGACCTTCATCGAGGTCATCTGTTACATAGTGAGATGTAGCACCAATCAATTTTACTCCGCGCTTATATGCCCGCTCATATGGTTTTGCTCCGATAAATGCCGGTAAAAAGGAATGATGGATATTAATAATACGATATGGGTTTGCTGATACAAATGCCGGTGTTAAAATTTGCATGTACCGAGCTAAAATAATAACATCAATATCATAATCTTTTAATAGCTGCAATTGCTTGGCTTCTGCCTGTTGACGAATTTCCTTTGTAGCAGGAATGTAATGGAACGGAATACCAAATGATTCCACGACTTCACGTGCATCTTCATGATTACTCACTACAACGGCAATCTCACTCATCAAATCTCCGCTTTCCCATGCCCACAACAGCTCTAATAAACAATGAAGTTCTTTTGACACAAAAATCGCTGTTTTCTTCAAGTGATAAGCATACATAAACTTCCAATCCATTGAAAATGAATCAGCAATCGGCTTAAAAGCTTCTTCCATTTGTGACTCTTTTTCAACTAAACCTTCACATTCAAATTCAAACCGAATAAAAAACATCCCGCCTTCTGGATTGGTTGAATGCTGGCTTGATTCAACAATGTTTGCTCCTTGATTATGTAAAAATGTAGAAACAGCAGAAACGATTCCAGGCTGATCAGGACAACTGATTAACAAACGTCCACGATTTTTATATTTCTCTTTATACGACATTAAATGCTGCTGAATATGCGACTTCATATAATCCCTCTCTTTTCTAAATATCCAAACTATTCTACCATTATAATAAATGTAGATGGTTTAGCAAGCTTCTTTTAACAGATAACGAGGCTAAACTAAAAGTTCTACTTCATAACTGTTAATTATTCACATTCGGTGCTAAGAATAATCGCTATAACAAGGAACGAACAATTCTAAATCAAGCTTTGAGTATTTCATTGAATAAATATTTTTTTGATTGTGTGTACCGATGGTAGCTCATATGAATGTTCTGCAACAAAGCATAAACAATTTTTACTGTGCTTTGGCCAAATCTGGTTATATTTTAAACATGTATTTACTCAAAAATTCCATTAATCGAAAAAAAAACGTTGTATTTATCTCATTGCAACGTTTTTTTTCGATTAATGGAATTTTTTCTATAATTGTTTTGGCAGCTTGAACGCTTTTACAATCCATCGGCTGTGTATATTGACAATTCACCCGAACTCCCGCTCCTAAGCAGACTTCTTGTACATCAGTTACAGACAAAAAGGCTTTTAAGTTCTCTGGTTTTAACCCCTTAACTCCTACAAAAACCAAGGGCTCATCTCTCATTTTCCTCATAATTTTTTTGATTTGTGGAATACCATTTAATGCGCTTTTGTCTGCGCCAGAAGTCATCACTCGCTTAACCTGCGGGTATTTTAACAATGTTTCAAGCGCTTGTTCTTGGCTATATACTTCATCAAAAGCAAGGTTAAATGTAATATCAAGTCCATTCGCTTCATTTAACAAAGTCGTTAATGCTACTTCATCTATCAGTTTCTCTTCAGTTAAACAGCCTATAATAATACCGTCTGCATTTAAACTTTTAACTTGCTTAATATCGCTTATCATTGTGTGTAAATCATCTTCATTGTAATGAAATGATTGATTATGAGGACGAATCATCACATACACTGGAACATTTACCGATTCTTTTATTTTTTTTATTAGTCCATAACTTGGTGTTAATCCGCCTTCACTAATACTTGTGAAGACACTGATACGATCAGCACCATGCTGTTCCGCTATTTTAGCATCATATAGTGTAGTTGAAATTACATCTAATACCATATTACAAACACCCTTTCGTTTCTAATCGAAATAGTATGAATGCTGTTTTCCCCCTACCATTTCTCTTAAACATCTTAACATGGCATGAAAAGATGTCTTTTTTCACAAAACAAAAAAAAACGCCTTCAAAAACCAGATAATCACTGTTTTTTTATGACGTTTTCATTATGAAATTGCAACATTTATGCTCTAAATTCTTAAAAACCTTGCTTTTTAACTATTTTATTAAAAATATCGCGAATTCATTTTTGGCATGCTATTAGAGTCAAACTGACTGTGGCTTCCTAATGGCATCACTGGTTTTGGATAAGCAGGCATTTTTTCTTTTTTCATTACATGTGGAGACATTCCTTGAAAGCTTCTTTGATTACATCCGCAATCTTCCATTCCAGATGGCATCATTCCATCTTGCATCGAATTCGGCATCATTTCGCCTTGCATCGGCATTTGCGGCATTCCTTGCATCGAATTCGGCATCATTCCGCCTTGCATCGGCATTTGCGGCATTCCTTGCATCGAATTCGGCATCATTCCGCCTTGTATCGGCATTTGCGGCATTCCTTGCATCGAATTCGGCATCATTTCGCCTTGTATCGGCATTTGTGGCATTCCTTGCATCGAATTCGGCATCATTCCGCCTTGCATCGGCATTTGTGGCATTCCTTGCATCGAATTCGGCATCATTCCGCCTTGTATCGGCATTTGCGGCATTCCTTGCATCGGACTCGGCATCATTCCGCCTTGCATCGGCATTTGCGGCATTCCTTGCATCGGATTCGGCATCATTCCGCCTTGCATCGGCATTTGCGGCATTCCTTGCATCGGATTCGGCATCATTCCGCCTTGCATCGGCATTTGCGGCATTCCATATACATTTCTCATTTATTAGGGCTCCTTCCATTTCTCTTACCGTGTTACATTATTCCAACTGTCCCCATTTCGAAATTCGTCCGTTAAAAAATAGGCGGATAAACATATTAAAAGTTGATCATCACTATGCTAGAGAAAGAGCAATAGCACGCTATCATCAAATAAAAGGATAAAAATGAGATTCTTATACAGATAAAAGAAGCTCATTTTTTATTAGATAGATTTTTCTTTTTTTTACCTATATTTTCATTGCATAAGTTATAATATTCTATATAAATAGATAGTTGTTTTAATTGCTTATTAGAGATTGGAGTGATTCGGTGCCGACCTGTACGTCTTGTGGGTATAATGAAGAGTACAACTTTTGCCGGATATGCGGTTCACAAGTAAGACATACATTTATTGAAAAAGAAATTCCTTTTTTTAATAAATTAAAAGATCGAATCATTACAGATAATATGAGAGATTTAATTACAATCGTAGATAAAAATGGGTATCTTATCTACAATTCTCCTTCACACTTGTCCGTGTTAGGATACTTGCCTACGAAAAAGGGTAGTTTCCTAAATTTTGACGCGATTCATCCTGATGATCTTGAACATGTTTACAGCACATTTCAACAAGTAGTTTCTTTAAAGCAAGATTTCACTGCAGAATTCCGTTATAAAAAAGCAGACGGCTCTTATCTTTGGTTAGAAGCGAAAGGGACTCCTATTTTAGAAAACCAGGAAATCGATTATATTGTCATTACGTCTCGCGATATTCAAGCTCGAAAAGAAGCCGAACACAATTTGCGCCAAAGTGAACTTAAATATAGACTTATTTTATCACATACTCATGACTTAATTTGTGTATTAACAGCTGAAGGACTCTATGAATATGCTTCACCTTCATACATACAGACTCTAGGTATTGATCCATCAAAATTAATTGGAAAACATGCACTGTATCAAATTCACCCCGATGATGCAGAGCTTACTAACGAGATTCTAAAAACAATGGTACAGACAAAACAGCCGAAAACATTCCAATATCGAAAAACACTCGCAAATGGATCACTCCTTTTGTTAGAGGGCAGAGGCGTACCTATTATTAACGAAGAAACCAATCATGTAGAAGGGTTTGTATTCGTATCAAGAGACATAACCGAACAGCGCAAACTTGAAAAAATCATGATTAACTCAGAGAAATTGTCCGTTATTGGCCAACTTGCTGCAAGCATCGCTCATGAAATTAGAAACCCGCTTACAACTATTAAAGGTTTTATTCAATTGTTTTCAGAGAAGTATACCAGCAAAAAAGATACAGCTTATAAAGAGATGATTCAAAATGAATTAGCTCAGATTGAACAAATTGTAAATGAATTTATGAGTTTGGCTAAACAAGAAGCCAAAAAATATGAGCAAGTGCATATTAATTCTTTATTAGAAGATGTATTCCATCGTTTTCAGCACATATTCATCAACAAGGACATTATTCTTAACAAAGAGTATAAGGAGCATTGTTCATTCATGATTGAAGGACAATCTCATCAACTAAAACAAGTATTCATTCATGTTGTGCAAAATGCGATTGATTCAATGCCCTTTGGAGGAAACTTATTTGCATCGATTCAACAATATGATTCTAGTCACCTTCAAATTGTGTTTAAAGATAGCGGATTTGGAATTGATCATGAGCGAATTAAAAATATTGGTCAGCCCTTTTACACTACAAAAGAAAGAGGAGTTGGACTAGGACTAACGATTTGCAATAAAGTCATTCATGAACATAGCGGGTCATTTACATTATCAAGTGTGGTAAATGAAGGTACAACCGTAGAAGTTATTCTACCTTTTAAACAAACAAATACATAGGTTGAAGAAGTATCATACAAAAAAAGAATCCCAAAAATAAATTAGGATTCTTTTTTTTGCACTATATCAGCTGTAAATATAATTGATATTTATACAGCATGTACACACAACTTACCATTGCTAAATAAAAAATAATCGTTTCAGAAGGACTGCCTGTTTCATATGTAAGCGGAGATTTTATCTTTCTTTTAATAATCGGTGAAAATAATGGTACACCGCGCTTTGAAAAGAAATCTCCAGCTATATGAAATGCGTAACCGCATGCTATCCCTAGCATAAATTCATTTGAATACAATTGGTATAAATAAAAAATGAGTCCACAAGCAAGAAGTGAATGAGTAATTCCTCGATGTCCAAATATTGATTTAATCACTTTAGATAGACCAAAGGTGCGTCTGCCAATATATGAATTTGGTTCATCAATGTCAGGTAATAAAGAGCCGATTACAATCCCTGCTACATATGGAAAAGTAAACGAAACGTCCGTCCCTACAGCTACACTTGCTCCGGCAGCAATCGATGTTGCAATATGTGTGTGATACCTCAAATATGCCACCTTCTTTCTTAATAAAATTAAATGCGAGCAAATAAAGTCTGTTATGTATAACCCTCTAAATTAACATGAAAGGTGAGGAAAAAGCAGTCGAATTCCCTCTCTATATACATACATATGTTCGCCCCAGTGTTAACTATAAGTGAAGGTGGCAAAAATGTCAAAATAATCTATGACTGTGTTAATTGTAATCCTACTAGACCAATAATCATCACAAGAAAACTAATGAAAGCACGTTTTCCATTCTGCCTTGCTTTTCCATCTTTTTTGATCAATGAATATACCCATGTACTTGAATAGACTGAAAAAGCTAAAAATCCGAGTAATGTAATGTAAACAAACATCTTTGCTCTCCTTTATACAGCTTTATGTATGACAACTCATAAATCTTTAAAAATGTTCTCATCGCTAAAAGCTTAATTCATTTAACGAGTAAGTGAGGACGGCGCACATATACTCATCACAAATGATTTTAACAGAAAAGCCTCTTAATCTATAGCTGCAGCAACATGAAATGTTGAAAAGTTACTATCCTTTATAAACAAATCATCTTTTTCATTATGATGACCTCCATTTATATATACTAGCAGGAAATACTTACGTTTAAATTTCTCTCTTCTCCCTCATACTAGATGTAGCAGGAGGGATGCTCATGACAGAACGACAAGTTGAAGATGTCTTTGATTATTACGGGCTTTCATCTTTATATACTGAATTCCGTTATCCGCTTCAATGTTTACAATTGTTTGACGAGATAAGTCCCAATATACTTGAAGACTTTTTTGATGCTTATGAATTAGAAACATTTACCGATTTAACCTTTGAAGAATTTTGTTTTTCATTTATGAGTTTTAATCATATACATCAATATCTCCCTTACGCATAAATGAAAGAAAGCTTCATCTGGCTTCAAGGTTACTAAGTGAAGAGTAAGGTGTTCATAAAAATGCGATTGGTCACCTTTAATTAGTAGAAGACGAAAGCTCCTCTACTAATTAAAGGTTCGTGTTCTTCTCCTTTTTATTTCACCATCTTTTTAGTATAATAGATAAAAAGCAACCGCTTTCAATAGATTTATATAAAGGAGTTGTATAACAAGATGATTACTTTTGTACTTTCATTTGTTTTACTGATTATTGGATACTTGATCTACGGAAAAGTTGTAGAAAAAGTATTTGGAATAAAACCGTCTCGTCCAACACCTGCTTATGCAATGAAAGACGGCATTGACTATGTACCAATGAACAATAAAAAGAACTCTCTTATTCAATTATTGAACATCGCTGGCGTTGGGCCAATTTTTGGACCCATTATGGGCGCGTTATACGGACCCGTTGCTTTTTTATGGATTGTTATCGGCGCTATTTTTGCAGGTGCTGTCCATGACTATTTAACAGGTATGATTTCAATCAGAAATAAAGGAGCTCATATACCTGAGCTTGCTGGAAAATTTCTTGGTACTTTCTCGAAACATATTGTAAACGGTTTCTCTATCTTGTTGCTTGTATTAGTTGGGACTGTATTCATTACTTCTCCAGCTGCATTAATCAACGATTTAGCGGATGGAACACTCTCGCTTAGCATTATCATTTTGGCTATCTTTGTTTATTATATCTTATCGACAGTCTTACCGATTGATCAAATCATTGGTCGTATTTACCCTATCTTCGGAGCATTTTTAATTATTAGTGCCATTGGAATTGGTGGTATGTTAATTATAAAAGGTGCACCTATTCCAGAAGTTTCATTAACAAATATGCACCCTGATAATATTCCAATCTTTCCACTTCTATTTTTAACAATCTCATGTGGCGCACTCTCAGGATTTCACGCGACGCAATCACCTATTATTTCTCGTACATTAAAAGATGAAAAATCCGGACGCAAAATTTTCTATGGCATGATGATTGCTGAAGCAATGATTGCCATGATTTGGGCAGCTGCAGCAATGAGTCTATTTGATGGTAAAGACTTGAGTGCCATCATTAATACAGGTGGACCTGCAGCAGTTGTAACAGAAGTGTCAACAGTGATGTTAGGGGCAGTTGGTGGTACATTAGCTATTATCGGAGTTATTATTCTTCCAATTACATCTGGTGATACAGCATTCCGATCTGCCCGTATGATTATTGCAGATTATCTTAATTTTTCACAAATTAAACTAATGAATCGCTTAATGATTGCCGCACCATTATTTATCATTGCATTCGTCTTAACAAAAATTGATTTTACTTTATTATGGAGATATTTCTCTTGGGCGAACCAATCAACCGCTGTGATTGCCTTATGGATTGCGTCAATGTATCTAATTGTAAAAGGAGCCAACCACTGGATTTCTACTATTCCAGCTATGTTTATGACAATGGCAACAACTACGTATATCATGAATGCACCGATCGGCTTTAACTTGCCAATACAAGTATCCTATATAATTGCCGGAGCTGTAACCATCCTCTTTTTACTCTTGTTCTTTAAAAAGGCAAAAGAAAATAAAGCAAATGGTTTACAAGTCGACTACATTGATCCAAATGGTCATGATACTTCAGATCAAGCAGCTGGTTAATATGAATGTAAAAAAGGGATCTAGCGAAGAGCTAAATCCCTTTTTGTTTAAAAACCTAATGAAATATATTTTACTTCTAAATACTCTTCAATTCCAAAATGACCACCTTCACGGCCAAGACCGCTTTCTTTAAAGCCTCCAAATGGAGCTTGCGGGGTAGATGGCAGACCATCGTTTAATCCAATAATTCCATATTCAAGCGCTTCAGCAATACGAATAGCTTCTGAAATGTTCTCAGTAAATACGTAAGCTGCTAAACCATATGGAGAGTTATTAGCACGGCGAATCACTTCATCTTCAGTTTGATAGGTCGCAATTGGTGCAATTGGTCCAAACGTTTCTTCATACATACATAACATCTCATCTTTTGCGTCCTTCACTACTGTTGGTTCAACAAACAATCCGCTGCCTTCTTCTCGTACAGCCCCACCTGTAACAATATTTCCGCCTTTATCAACTGCATCTGCTAAATGCTTTTTCACTTTTTGCAGTGCTTTTTCATCAATTAACGGACCGATATCAATTCCTTCTTCTAGCCCGTTTCCTAGCTTTAAGTGCTCGACAGCAGCTGCAAATTGCTTTGTAAAACTATCTGCAATTGATTCATGAACATATATACGGTTCGTACATACACATGTTTGCCCAGCATTGCGGAATTTAGAAGCAACAGCATGTGTAACAGCTTTATCTAAATCAGCATTAGCTGTCACGATAAATGGTGCATGCCCGCCTAATTCTAACGATACTTTTTTAACTGTATCAGCTGCACCTCTCATCAGCAGCTTTCCTACTTCAGTGGAACCGGTAAACGATAATTTACGAACACGGCTGTCTTTTAGCCAAGCATCACCAATCGCTTTCGCATCACCGGCTACCACGTTAATAACTCCTTTTGGAATCCCTGCTTGTTTGGCAAGTTCAGCCAAACGCAGTGCTGTTAATGGTGTTTGTTCTGCAGGCTTAATAACTGCTGTGCACCCTGCTGCAAGTGCAGGTGCTACTTTACGTGTGATCATAGCTGCTGGAAAATTCCAAGGTGTAATTGCTGCCATTACACCAACCGGTTGTTTATGAGCAAACAAGCGCTTGTTCGGCGCCGATGCTGGAATGGTTTCACCATATACACGCTTTCCTTCTTCCGCGTACCAGGAGATGAAACCATTTGCATAACCGATTTCACCCTTCGCTTCTTTTAGAGGCTTTCCTTGTTCAATTGTCATCATTTCAGCTAGTTCATCTGTATGTTCTTCGATTAATTGGTGCCATTTCATCAGTAATTTCCCGCGTTCTTCAGCCGTTATCTTTGACCATGTCTGAAACGCTTCATATGCTGCATCAGCTGCAAGTTTTGCTTCTTTTTCTCCGCCCTTTGCCACTGCTGCAATAACTTCATTTGTTGCAGGATTAACAACTTCAAACGTCTCAGTCGCTGTAACCCATTCTCCATTAATATGTAAGCTTGCTTGTTTCACTCATCGTCACTCCTTTAATTAATGTCTGCTTTTATAGTTGAATCTGAAGGCTGTTCTTGTGCTTCCTCTCTATTATGATAAGCCCCTTTGTTCATCTTAATAAAGAAATATGCTCCGAGTAACGTCCAACCTAATACCATAATCCATTCATAAGGCCAAATAAGTGCTGCTGGCATACCAGGCATATATAAAGCTATGAACCCTGTACTAAACAATACCCCTAACCAGCCAATAAAACGCGTTTTACCCGCCTTAAATGGCCGGACAAGCGCAGGTTCTTTTTTACGCAGGACGACAAACGCTAAGGCAACAAAAAAGTAAGCCACAACAATTCCTAATCCGCCGGCATCGACAATCCATACGAGAGCAGGCCGGCCTAATAATGGAGCAACTACCGCTAATGCCCCTAAAAATAAAACTGCGTTTGAAGGCGTATTATACTTAGGGTGCAATTTGCCAAACCATGCAGGCAGCATACCATCTTCAGCCATTGCATAAATAACGCGGCTTCCCCCAATAATGAAAGCATTCCAGCTCGTTACGATACCAGCAATCCCACCAATAATTAAAATTTGTCCAAATAGTGGTGAATTAAATGCTGCAGCCATTGCATCTGCTGTAGCAAGTTGTGTTGCCGCTAACGCGCTTTTATCAAGTGCCATTCCTACTCCTAAAGCGATTAACATATAAAATACAATGGCTGCACTTACTGAAATAATTAAGATTTTACCGATTTCTCTTGGAGGTAAATTCGCTTCCTCCGCTACTTGGGGAATAACGTCAAACCCTACAAATAAAAATGGCACCATTACAAGTACAGTCATAATTCCGCCTGCACCGCCGATAAAGAATGGATCTAAATTTTTTGTGTCTCCATTAATGCCTGATCCAAAGATTAATAGAATACCAATCCCTACAATAGCTACTGTTAGCACAACTTGCAAAAAGGCTGCTGTTTTTAACCCGAAATAATTAATCGCTGTTAAAATAACTGCGCCAATGCTACCTACTAGCACCCACGTTAAATAGACATCCCAGCCATTTATTGTCCATAAAAATCCTTGTTGATAATTCGGTATTAAGTAATCCAGTACCGCAGGCAATGCAACAGCTTCAAAAGTGACTACAGATACATATCCCAGCACAATCGCCCATGAAGCTATAAAAGCTGCTTTTTTTCCCATTGCCCGCTTAACAAATACATGTTCTCCTCCAACTTTAGGCACGGCAGATGCCAATTCAGCATACGTTAGCCCTACAAAAATAACGAGTAAACCGCCAACTAAAAAGGCAATTAATGTGCCCATTGATCCTGCTGAATTTAACCACGCACCTGATAAGACAACCCATCCCCAGCCAAGCATCGCTCCAATGGCTAAACATAATACGTCAAACTTTGATAACACTTTTTCTAACTGCTTAGGTTTTTGGCTCATCCCCTTCATTCATCCCCTCTAAATATTTTCTTATTTTTCGATTCGCTTGTGATTGACTAATTCCTAATTGCTTTGCAACTTTGTAAGAAGATTCAAATTTTTCATATGCTTCGATCACCATTTTTCTCTCTATATCTTCTACGACTTCAGGCAATGTACGATTAGGATTTTCCAATGATAGGGGGTATTCAAACGGTAAATCTTTTAATGCGACGGTACCTTCACTCGTCACAACTAAACGTTCAATCATATTCTCTACTTCCCGTACATTTCCTTTCCACTCTTGTCTGACAAAAGCGTCTAATGCCTTGGGCGACAATGCAATGTTTCGGTTGTATAGTAAATTAAAATGATTTAGAAATTGATAGACGAGTGGCAGAATATCCTCTGTCCGTTCACGTAAAGGAGGGATGGTAATCGGAACAACATTCAAACGATAATACAAGTCCCGTCTAAACAACCCCTTTTCGACCATCTCCCCTAAGTTTTGATTAGTAGCTGCAATGATTCGAACATCAACTGGTATTACTTTGCTTGAACCGACAGGCCGAATAGTGCGATCTTGCAGCACATGAAGAAGCTTGCTTTGTGCTTGCATTGACAATTCGCCAACCTCATCTAAAAACAAAGTGCCTCTATTTGATAATTCAATAATCCCCTTTTTCCCGTCGCGAAAAGCACCTGTAAACGTTCCCCCCTGATACCCAAACAACTCCGACTCAATTAGTTGTTCCGGTAGAGCAGCACAATTGACTTCATAATAAGGCTGATGTTTTCTTTCACTAGATTGATGTAGCAGTTTCGCCACTCTGCTTTTCCCTACACCAGTTTCTCCTAGCAACAAAACTGTTGTATTCACAGAAGCAACGCGCTGAATAGTAGAAAAAACTTTTTTCATCGCCTTGCTTTTTGTCACAATTCCGGCCATCTCAACAGATTCATTTAACTCTTTTTTATAGTTCTCTAATTTTTCTTCCATTTCTTCTACTTTTCTTTTTAATTCCATTAAATCAGTTAAATCACGTGAGTAACTAATAACGCTTTTCAACTTCCTGTCTTCTGTAAAAACCGGCCTCGCTCGAACGTGTAAATACCTTCCGGAGTTTGTTTTTTGTACAAGTTCAAGTGATTGCTGTGATTCGATTACTTTTAATGTAGCAGATGGATAGAAAATTCCCATTTCCTGCAGTTCTCTTACATGCTTTCCAATAAAGTCTTCTGCTTTCAAATGATAGTTTTTTTCACATTCCGAATTAACAACAATGACATAGCCTTTAGAGTCCGTAACGAATATTTCATCAAATGATGACTCAAATACATCGTATAGTTCGTCGTCAATACTGCGAATATGTTGTTTTTCAATTGCCATTTGAATCACCTTTTCGTCAAAAAATTATTATTATTTTATTTTATCAGAAAAGTTTATTTTCATAAAACGGAACTTCGATCATTACTAGCTTTACACGTACTATCATTTGAAGGAGAAGAGGCAAATGAACAAAAGTTACAATGAAGTTTGCCTCTTCCTTTGAATCTAATTATCTTTAAATCTGCACTTCTACAGTTTCTTGAACACTTGCTTCTAACGCGGCTTCAAAGATTGATAGCCCTTCTTCTAATTGCTCATCGGTAATGACAATCGGCATTAAGATGCGAAGCACATTTCCATACACGCCTGCACTTAATAATAGTAATCCGCGCTTATTTGCCTCTTGAACTACTTTTTGTGTTAAGGCTTTATCGGCTTCTTTTGTTTGTCTATCTTTTACTAATTCAACAGCACACATTGCCCCTAAGCCTCGAACATCACCAATACACTCATATTTTTCGGCTAGTTTCTTAAAGCGCTTCATTACCAAGTTGCCCAAATATTCTCCGCGAGCATTTAACTTTTCTTCTTCAATAATGTCTAACACGGCAAGCGCTGCTTCACAACCTAGCGGACTGCCGCTATATGTACCGCCTAATTCACCTGGATTTGCTTCATCCATAATCTCCGCTCTTCCGATTACTCCACTAATCGGCACGCCTGCCCCTAATGATTTAGAAACAGTAATTAAATCTGGTTCGACAGCAAAATGCTCAATACCAAAGTAGCGGCCGGTACGTGCAAAACCTGCTTGAATTTCATCTGAAACAAATAAAATACCGTGTTCTTTACATAAATTATACACCTCTTGAACAAACCTCTTGCCTGGAACAATAAATCCACCTTCACCTTGAATCGGTTCCATTACTACCGCTGCGACCGTTTCAGGTGCCACTTCATTATTTAAAAAGTTTTTAAATTCCGAAATAACATAGTCTTCGTATGCATCTTCTGTTAAGTCTTCTGGGCGGCGGTAAGTATACGGATACGGTGCTTTATACACTTCTGGTGCAAACGGACCAAATTCATATTTATAAGGCTTTACTTTACTAGTCATTGTCATGGTCATTAATGTACGGCCATGAAATCCTCGAGTAAACGAAATGATTCCTTGACGCTTTGTATATTTGCGGGCAATCTTTACTGCATTTTCAACAGCTTCAGCACCGCTGTTTAAAAGCAGTACTTTTTTATCAAATGCGCCTGGCGCAATGGCAGCTAACCTTTCCGCGAGCTCAATATATGATTCATACATAACAACATTAAAACCTGTATGAATAAAGCGATCTATTTGTCTATGAAGCACTTCTTTTACCTTAGGATGGCTATGTCCAACATTAATTGTGCCAATTGCCCCCACAAAATCAATGAATGTATTGCCATCTATATCTTTAACAAGTGCACCCTCAGCCGTATCAGCAAATGTTGGAATTCCATAGCTTACCCCTTTCGGAACTGCACAATGTCTGCGTTCTAATAACTTTTTTGCATTTTCCCCAGGTAAATTGGTTACTATTTGACTAAAAGTTTGACTCATTTTAATCTTCCTCTCATTGATAAGTTTCTTTACTTTATATATGCAAAAATTATGCCAACTAAAAAAAGGAATACTTTTCGCTAATTCCAAACATAGAAAGACTAAGTTTTAAGTCTTTTATGACTTAAAACGAATCAAAATCGACTTAGATTAGAATAAGCAATTTCGATTTAAATTTGAAAATAGCCATAGCTTTTCTATGATAGAACTATCCCTATTTATATGTTCAAGTTCCATTGCACTTATGAAGTACAACTTGCTTCTTTACTAGATTGCTAGCTATAATATAGGTAATTAATGTAATACCTCAATCTAAATGAGAAATACTTATTTTTTCGAATGTTTGACATACGGCTTTAAGAATACCTTCTTTTTACATACTTAATAAACATAAGGAGGAATAAGATGCTGAACGGCTGGTTTTTATGGTTTATTTTATTTTGGGTTGTCTTTTTAGCTGGAATGTTTGCCATCGGTGGATTTTTTATGTTCCGAAAATTCTTAAAGCGATTCCCTAAAGAAGATGGAAAATCTGAGCTTGATTGGCAAGATTACTACTTAGAAAAAACTCGTCATCTATGGTCTCCTGACCAAAAACAATTATTGGAGCATCTTGTCGAGCCTGTGCCTGAATTATTCCGAGACATAGCTCGCCAAAAGATTGCAGGAAAAATTGGAGAATTAGCTGTTCGTGAAAATGCTTCTTCTATCAATGAAGACTTAATTGTACGAGGGTATATTATCGCAACCCCAAAGAGAGATCATAAATTTTTATTAAAAACACTGAAAGACCAAAAAATTGACCATTCTCCTTATCAACATCTTTTTCATTAAATTAGCAAAGAATCCTCTGAGCTAAAAAAAGAGGTGTCTTCATAAGACACCTCTTTTTTTATACCGTTTCATTCACAAGTCGATTTTGCAGCTCACGCTCTAGCTTTTTATATGATGTATACATGGTAATTCTCCAAGGGACAATCATGCCGAATGCTAAAATCCAGAACATGCCGCCAAGAGCGCCTACATCAATTGTCGAACTTAAATATAACTTCATTGCAACTCGAACAACTAGCAAAGCAATAATAATAAAAACGAATGCTTTTGACTGTTTTAAGTAAATATCATTCTCACGAATTTCAAACTTAGACGTTTTGATTAAAAATAACGAAAAAAACAAACCAACGAGCAATGCTTCTAGAAACTCTGCCCCTGTCACTCGAAATACGGGGAATATAAACATTAACGCTCCCGTACTCATAAAAAAAGGTGGCAGAATAATTTTTTTTGCATTCGTCGGCTTTTCAGCAGCCTTCATTCGCATTACTAATACAAAAGTAGCCATAAGAACTGCAACAATTGTTGAAGCAATAGCCAAAGAAACCCCTTCTTTACTATATAATGTTACTTTTATTATAAAACAAGTTCACAGTAAACAACAACCACTCTACTTTGTATGAGATGTACTTGTTTTGGCTTTTTGCTTTATTTTTTGTTTCTTCATTGCCTTTAATAAAAAACCACCTTTAAATTTACGTGGTTCATATGAAATAATAAATGCCTTCGGTTCATATTCTTCGATCAGTACTAATAGCTCTTCTTCACGGCTTCTTTTCGTTAAGATGTCCAAGCGGTAACGAGAACTGTCTCGTCCTTCGCCTTGATACACTGTAACACCGAATCCTTCTTGCCGAAGGTGATTAATTAACTCTTCATTTTTTGTCATTAGATTAACTAAAAATGTTGTATATCCAATCGCAAGTCTGGACTCAATATATCCCCCAAGTATAATTCCAGCACCAAACCCGACTGCATAGACAACCATTGATACTGTACTTTGATCACCTGAAAAGACAAGAGATAGCCCAAACACATAAACGAGTGCTTCCAGGAAACCAAAAGCTGAGGCATACATACTCATTCCTTTTACTAGAAAGATTGTGCGCAACGTTAAAATTGGTACATAAACCAGTTGCAAAATTAATATTAAAATAATCTCTTTCAATTCATACACCTCTTTTCTTACATTTACAAATATAACGGTTTCATTGTAACACTGTCTATATGCAGAAGAAATAGATAAAAAATATTTTCTATAAATAAAGTGAAACTTCAGACTCCAGGGTACACAAGGCGAAATTTGTCTTAACAGTAAAAAAGAGCCTTTTTCTAATAGAAGACTCTTTGTTTTACTATTAAATTCACTTTCTGAACGCCATATCACCTGTTGTTACTAACCTAAAACCCGATCAATTGCATCAAGTACTGATGATTCATCAAAAGGTTTTGTAATAAAATCTTTTGCTCCCGCTTCAATGGCTTCGACAACCATCTTCTGCTGTCCCATCGCTGAACACATCACTATTTTTGCTTGTGGATACTTTTGTTTAATTTGCTTAACAGCATCCATTCCGTTTAATTCTGGCATGGTAATATCCATTGTCATAATATCCGGCTTCAACTCACGAAACTTTTCAATTGCTTCGACTCCATTCTCAGCTTCCCCTGCAACATCATGACCAGCTCTTTCCACAATGCTTCGTAGTGTTGCCCTCATGAACTTCGCATCATCTACAATTAATATCCTTGCCACTGCAAGCCCTCCGCATTTCAACTATCTATTTTCTCTGCCTGACCATACCTCAATTAAAAATAGGACTTTTTACTTATTACTTTATCAGTGATTAAAATATTTTTCAAGAAAAACATTACTTTTTACTAATTTTAAAAACCTCTGAATCCCCCGAATATACTAGTCGTATAAATAATAATTTTCGTCATCCAATTAAAATAAAGAATGATACCCATTCCGATCATCGCATAACCGCCAACTTTCATCATCTTAGCTGTATGACGCTTAATCCAGTTCATTTTACCTATAAAAAACGACATAATAAAGAAAGGGATTGAAAACCCTAAGGAATACACTATCATATAAAGTAATCCTGAACTCGGATTAGTAGCTGCTAACGCCATAACAGAAACGAGTATCGGACCTGTACACGGAGTCCATCCTGCTGCAAATGCCATTCCTATAACAGATGATCCTAGTAGACCAGCTGGTTTATTCGCAAAGATAAACTTTCGGTCTTTCATTAAAAAAGCCGGTTTAAAAACACCGATTAGCACGAGCCCAAAAAAGACAATTAAAATAGCGCCTACTTGCCGAATCAAATCTTGATAGTTAATAAACAAGCTCCCTATTAGTGATGTTCCAAACCCAATTGCTACAAAAATTAACGAAAAGCCTAAAAGAAAAAAGGCTGTATGTAAAAAAGCTTTACGCTGATGCAGACGCTTTCCTTCTTTTAACTCGCCTACTGAAACACCTGTTATATACGATAAAAAAGCTGGATACAATGGTAAACAACATGGTGAAATAAATGATAAAAATCCAGCTCCAAATGCTAGAAACAAATTTAAATCAGTCATAACCCGTCCACTCCATTCTGATAAATACCGTTATCATTTTGTAATTAAATTGACTTATGAAGCTACTTTCAAAAAGTACCATTATCTAGTATAATTAGGTAAAAGTTTTATTGAGAAGGGAACCGTAGCATTGTTAAAACAAGATATTCTGCTGGCAATCGAAAAGAAACGTGAAGAATTGATACATGTTGTTCGGGTTAGTGGGTTAAATTCTCCCCCTGCTATTAAACATAGTCAAGAGCTAGATCGCTTGTTAAATGTTTATAATGAAACTCCTTCACAAAATAGAGAAACAACTTCTAAATAGAGGTTGTTTCTTTTCACTTTCCGCTTCTCTTTATACATTACTTCTCATTCATTAAAATTCCTTCATGATTTTGTAAACGGTACATATTGTAATACAAGCCTTTATGATGAAGCAGCTGCTCGTGAGTGCCTCGTTCAATAATTTGGCCTTTATGGAGAACTAGAATGCAGTCGGCATGCTGAATTGTCGATAAACGATGGGCAATGGCAATTGTCGTACGCCCTGTTCTCATTTTATCTAATACACGCTGAATTGCTTCTTCCGTCTCTGTATCAATATGTGCAGTCGCTTCATCAAGAACAAGAATTTTAGGATTTCTTACAACTGTTCTAGCAAACGCAAGAAGCTGCCGTTGCCCGCTTGACAGTGTCGCACCTTTTTCAACAAGCTCTTCATCATATTTATTCGGAAGCAAGTCAATAAATGAATTTGCTTGTACAAAAGCAGCTGCTTCTTTTACTTTTTCTTCTGAAATGGTATCATCGTGCAATGTAATATTTCGCTTTACTGTATCTGCAAATATAAAAGCATCTTGTAGCACAAGTCCTATGTTCTTTCGTACTTCCTCATTTGAAAACGTGCTAAGCGGCTTTCCATCTATTAAAATTTCACCTTTTTGTTGTTTATAAAACCCGAGAAGTAAATTGATAATCGAACTCTTGCCGCTGCCCGTATGTCCTACGAGAGCAACGGTTTGACCTTTCTGAACAGTAAACGAAATATCTCGTAGCACATCTCGCTTGTTATCGTAAGAAAATGTAACCCCTTTAAATTCTACCACACCTTCTTTTATAGAGAGGGAATTATCCGCCGAAAAAGCAGGCGCTTCATCTGTTTCATCCATTAGTTCAAATACCCGAGATGATGCGACCATTGCTTGTTGATACATGGACAAACGCTGCATCATTTCATTAACAGGTTCAAAAAAACGATCTAAATAATTAATAAATGCATATAAAACACCAATTTCTACAGGACTGTCTACTACCGATACACCAAAATAGCTTAATACAGCAATGACAGCAATGACGTAAAGAATTTCAACAGCTGGACGTAAAAGCAACCCATCTAGCTTAATATTTCGTCTTCCTGCTTCGTAATGCTCATCGTTAATCCTATTAAACTCTTGACGCATTCGTTTCTCTTGTCTGAATACTTGAATAATTGACATGCCTTGAAGTGATTCATGCAATTTTGTGTTTAATTGACTTAGTCTTTCTCTTAATTGTCCATAATAAATGGCACTGAAATGTTGATACGTTTTCATTAACAACCAAATAAAAGGTAGAAGGGCTAAACAATACAATGCAAGTTTTACATCTAATAAAAACATAGCCACAAAAATGCCAATTAAAAACACACCATTTTGGATGAAAACCGCTATTACTTCTACAAACATTTCTTTTATCGCTTCTGTATCATTCGTAATTCGAGATACAAGGCTTCCAGTAGGTGTACGATCAAAATACCTAAGGCCTAGTTTATGAACGTGTGAAAAGACATCAATTCGAAGTTGTTGAGTAATAGTAAGGGCTATTTTTTGAAATTGTAAAAGCTGAAAGTATTGCACAATTACTTTTAAAAGATGTAAAAATATGTAGCTCCCAGCAAGAATAATGAGTGGTTCTGTGGGTAAATACTCACGCGTTAAGTAATCATCAATAAACACTTTTATCAAAATCGGCCCCAATAAGTCAGC
This sequence comes from Priestia megaterium, assembly GCA_008180335.1. Classification (GTDB taxonomy): domain Bacteria; phylum Bacillota; class Bacilli; order Bacillales; family Bacillaceae_H; genus Priestia; species Priestia megaterium_B. The sequence goes on along the minus strand of VTEF01000002.1, from coordinate 76,108 downwards.
AGTGGTAGCGATAAGCAATAAACAAAATGCGAATAAGAAAGATACTTTATGAGGTTTAGCATAAGAAAACAGACGTTTTAATATAAGTTTATTTTTCATTTGTTTCGTATCCTCCGGCTTCTACAATCGTTTCTAGCTGCTGCCTTACATACATATCCTGATACCATCCTTCTCTCTTTAGCAAGTCATCATGTGTACCTCTTTGGATAATTTCCCCTTTATCTAACACGAGAATTAAATCAGCATGTGCAATCGCACTTAATCGATGTGAAGTAATCACGGTTGTTTTGTTTTTACGATTCTTTTTTAATGACTGTAAAATCCTTGATTCAGTTTTTCCATCTACAGCAGAAAGGGAATCATCTAAAATCAGCAATTCGGGGTTCATTAACAATGCTCTTGCGATTGCTAGCCTTTGCTTTTGGCCTCCAGATAATGACACGCCTTTTTCGCCTACTACAGTGTTGTATTTATCAGTAAAGTCAATAATGTCCTCATGAACATGTGCAATTTTAGCTACTCTTTCGATTTCAGAATGATCAACTTTTTCATTAGCAAACGCAATATTAGAAGCGACGGTTGTAGAAAATAAAAAATGGTCTTGCGGTACATAACCAATGCTGCGATAAAGAACATCAAATGTATAATCTTTAATGTTATAATCCCCAAATATAACTTGGCCTTCCGTGACCTCAAATTCACGAATTAATAACTTTAACAGCGTTGTCTTTCCAGCTCCTGTCTTTCCTACAATACCAAGCGTCTGACCTCTGTGTACTGTAAACACAAGGTCTCTTAATGCATCTTCATTTGAATGAGGATATTGAAAAGCTCTAATTGAAATGTCTAGTGAACCTCGCGGCGCCTCTTTTACACCATCCTTCTTTTCATCAATCTCGTTACGTTCACGAAATAAAGAAAAGACGCGATCATAGGAAGCTCTTCCACGTTCGACAATGTTAAACAACCAGCCAAATGCTAACATTGGCCAAATTAACAAGCCTAAATAGGTTGTAAAGGTAACGAGTTGACCTAAACTAATTTCATCACGCAGGACCATTTGTGAACCAAAGATAAGTGCAAGTAAAAAAGAAAGGCCAACGATTAAAGAAATAGTAGGGTCAAAAAGGGAATCAATTCTCGCCACTTTCATATTCTTTCGAACGACATCAGATGATTGCTGGCGAAATTCTTCAATATCTGCGTATTCTTCTCCAAACGTTTTAATGACTTTTACTCCTGTAATACTTTCTTGAACTTTATCATTTAATGAGGAAAATGCTTCTTGTGCATGATGAAAGTGTTTATGTAACAGCTGGCCGTAATAACTTGTTAAAAGGGCCATAAATGGCATCGGAATCAAACTGATTAATGTTAATTTCCAACTAATCGTTGCCGCCATTGTAATTAGCACAAGCCCGCCAGTAATAAGAGAATCAATTAATGTCAGCACACCTACACCAGCTGTTTGCTGAATAGCTTGAATGTCATTGGTTGCATGAGCCATTAAATCCCCTATTCGTTTACGCTGATAAAAAGCTTGATTCATTTTTGTAAAATGCTTGTATAACGAGCTTCTCAATTGTTGAGCCAGCTTTATAGAAGTTCCAAAAATCATGATTCTCCACATATATCGCATCACATATGCTACGATTGCTGCTCCTAATAATAAGCTAATCATTTCAACTAACAATTTATGTGTTAGCTTCTCTTCACGAATAGCATCCACTGTCCACCCAATGACTTTCGGCGGTAATAATTCTAATCCTGCTACCATTATTAATAGTATAATTCCAATTAGATATGATCTTTTTTCTTGTTTAAAAAACCACCATAAGTCACGGAAAATTCTCATTTTATCCCCCAAATAATTTATTATTCATTTTTTTCAAACTATTTAACTTATACATGATTTATATGAAATTTTACATACCATACAATTACATATTTTAACATGTAGAATGAACATTTCCCAGATAACAAAATGCAAAAAGCGTTAAAAAATCAATTGTTTTTACTTATGTATAGAGTACAGCGGAGGTGTTCGCCATCCCCGCTAATTATTAGTTGAAGCTCGCCAAATTTATGGATCTTACAGATGTGCATTTTTTCATCCGTGATTGAATAATTAAGATAAACATATATAACAAAAGACACCCTACAAATCGAGAGTGTCTGCCTAATTAACCATTATTTAATTTGACTGTTCATCGCTTTCATCATTTGGTTAATTTTCTTCTGAGATGGTTTCATGCCCATTTGCATCATCATCATTTTTAACATTTGTTCATTAATCGGTGGATTTTTCTTAAGGTAGCTCATCATATATTTACGAGCAATGAAAAATCCTAGTGCCATCCCAGCAAGTAAAGCTAGAACACCAACTAGAATATATAGCCACATACCATAACTTCCTCCTTCATGTTGTCTAACTTACAGTGTACTAAACCATAGGTTATTATACAATATTTCCGGTTCAATTTCCTTAAATAATTACACAAATTTTCTTGTTTTAATAGGACGCAGCCATCCATATTCTTCAGTACCATAGTTAATCGCTAAAAAATACGAATCTAATTTGCGCAACACTTCAAAAAAAGCTGTTTCAGCATCAACATTTCCATCTCCTTCAATAGTTATACATTGACTACTAATTTTCATTGATGCTCGGCTTTTTTTATGCGGATATTCGAGTACAAAGTAATCGTTGTGGATAAAAAAGTGAGGATACCGAGAAAAAGATTGAAGTAACTCGCTCTGAATATACGAAATATCTAATGGTCTTGTCACGTAGTCCACTTGCTTTTTCACATACTGATTTTTTAATCCACGTTTCATCTTGTATTCAACAAACAACTGATAAAGAAGCATTTGTTTTTGAAAATAAGCGTAAGCAACTTCTTCTTCCATTAAATACACTTCATACGTTCTCATACTCCATCCCCCTTTTCATTCCGGCCATTGTACTGTCATTATACTGTTTGGTTTTTGCAAGGCTTGTCTATCGATGGAAAATTTTACTTGTTTTTTTGTCGAATAAAAAGAGCAGACCACCAAAGGTCTGCTCTTTTTATTTAATTATGCATTTAGCATACTCTTTACTTTTGCTACTACATTTTCAACTGTAAATCCAAATTCTTCCATAATTTTTCCACCAGGAGCTGATGCACCGAAGTGATTAATGCCAAGAATTTGTCCTTCATCTCCAACGTAACGTTCCCATCCAAGTGTAGAAGCCATCTCAATACCTAAACGTTTCTTCACTGATTTTGGAATTACGCTTTCCTTGTATTCAGCTGATTGCTCTTCAAAACGATCCCATGCTGGCATACTTACTACTGATGTATAAATGCCTTCTGCTTCTAGTGCTTTTTGCGCTTCCACAGCAAGACTTACTTCCGAACCTGTTGCTAATAACAAAGCATCCACTTGATCTTTACCAGCTTTTGATACAACGTAAGCACCTTTTGATACGCCTTCGTATGCACGTTCATTTGTGCCTTCAAGAGTTGGTAAGTCTTGACGAGTTAATACAAGTGCTGTTGGCTTATCAGTTGACTCTAACGCTAAACGCCATGCTGCAGCTGTTTCATTTGCATCAGCTGGACGAATAACTGAAAGACCAGGCATCGCGCGCAGTGATGGCAGTTGTTCAATTGGTTCATGTGTTGGACCATCTTCACCAACTGCGATACTGTCATGCGTAAATACATACGTTACAGGAAGTTTCATTAAAGCTGCTAAACGAATAGCTGGACGCAGGTAATCTGAGAATACGAAGAACGTACCACCAAATACTTTCACACCACCGTGCAATGCCATACCGTTTAAAGCGGCGCCCATTGCAAACTCACGCACACCGAACCAAATGTTGCGGCCACTATAATCTTGCGCTGTGAAATCTTCTGATCCTTTAATCATCGTTTTGTTAGAACCAGCTAAATCTGCAGATCCGCCAAAGAACTGAGGAACAGCTTGTGCTACGGCGTTTAACACTTCACCTGAAGAAGCACGCGTTGCTAAGCTTGAGCCTGCTTCATACACTGGAAGCTGTTGTTCCCATCCTTCTGGTAACTTACCTTGTACAGCTAATTCGAATTGTGCTGCTAATTCAGGATATTTTTCTTTATACTGTGCAAATACATCGTTCCATTCGTTCTCTTTCTTTTGACCATCATCAGCAATTGTCGCTTTAAAATGAGCGTATACTTCTTCTGGTACATAGAAATCTTCTTCAAATGTCCATGTATATGCTTCTTTTGTTAATTTTGTTTCTTCAGCACCTAATGGTGAACCGTGAACACCTGAAGTTCCAGCACGATTTGGAGAACCATAGCCAATCGTAGTCTTCACTTCAATTAACGTAGGACGTGTAAGATCTGCTTTTGCTGCTTCAATTGCATTTGCAATCTCTGTAAGATCATTACCATCTTCTACGCGAATTACTTGCCAGCCATATGCTTTAAAGCGATCTTCCACACTTTCAGAGAATGAACGATCTAAGTCTCCATCTAATGAAATATCATTTGAATCATATAAAACAACAAGACGGCCTAATTGTAAGTGAGCTGCTAATGAAGCTGCTTCAGCAGATACCCCTTCCATTAAATCTCCGTCACCACAGATACTGTATGTAAAGTGGTCAACAATTTCTAATCCGTCTTTATTGTATGTTTCCGCTAAATGACGCTCTGCCATTGCTTTACCAACAGCCATCGCAATCCCTTGTCCTAATGGACCCGTTGTTGCATCTACACCTGACGTGTGGCCATATTCAGGATGCCCTGGTGTTTTACTTCCCCATTGACGGAAGTTTTTAAGGTCTTCAATTGATAAATCATAGCCTGATAAATGTAACAAGCTATATAAAAGAGCCGAACCGTGTCCAGCTGATAATACAAAGCGATCACGGTTAAACCACTCTGGATTTGATGGGTTAATATTCATAAACTTTGTCCATAATGTATACGCCATCGGAGCTGCTCCCATTGGCATACCTGGGTGACCTGAATTTGCTTTTTCAATCGAATCAATTGATAAAGTACGAATCGTTGCAATCGAAAGATCTTCAATACGTTGTGTCATACTCTTCATTCCTTTCAAATCTATGTATATATGTAATCATACTAATGATTGACTCATTTGTACAATAGTTGACTTAAATTTTTCCGCACTTTTACATTTTTCGTTCCAGCCACTAAAAATATACAAAAAAATTAGAGAGATACATCTCTCTAGTTTGTTCAAGTAGTAAGAATGAGCGATATACACTCCTCCTTACCAAGCCTTGTATTTAATTATTAATGCAAACGTTTCTTTTTACTCTCTTGTAACTTTTTAGGTGTAACGTCATTTCCTTTTTCGTCTACTACTTTAATTGTGTGAAGGTGATTAGTCATTGACTGACGAAACGTTTTTAAGTATTCTTGACGAAGTTCCTGCTGCTCTGCTGCTTCTTCCTTCGTTAAACCCTCTTTTTTAGATTTCTTTGCTAAAGCGTTAATTCGCGCAATTTTATCTTTAGACAACATTTGTCATAACTCCCTACTGTCATTTGTTAAACGGCATCTTCATTTTTTGCAGTATCAGTTAAATTTCAAATGAAGAAACACGTACACATCTTACTAAATCTAGTCATTTTTATCAAGGAATTGGCTGTCACTTTCGATATACTCTTGATAACGCCGATGAACTGTTGCTTTTGAAAGGTTAAACCCAAAGCCTTTTAACGTAACAGAGATTTCTGCAAATGTCAGTCCATTTTGGCGAAGCCTTACAATTTCTTCAATCGGAACTTCTTTTCGGTCTCTTCCTGAATTAATATGCTGATTTTTTAAGTTTTTCTCAGGATGATAACCATTTGCTACAGCCCTTTTCATGCCCCGTCTAATTTTTGCATTGTGCAATTTGCGTTGATGTTCTTCCACCAAGCTAATAATCTCTAAAAGCATTGAATCAGATTCCGATAATTGTAACTTGCCTTGATGACTGATCGTATAAATCGTTGCTTTTTCTTTTTGTAAAGCATGAAGCAAAGCTATGCGAGCATTTCCGCGCCCTAGCCGTGTTTCATCTTGTATAAGCAGGGTGGAGATGTTGTCATTTTTCATCATTTCCAACACATCAATAATCCCATCACGGTCTATATCATACCCACTCGCTTTTTCTTCTATCACTTTTTTCACACATAAACCATGCTGATCAGCTAAAAGCTCTAACTCTTCTCTTTGGCGCTGTAAAGATGTTTCTTGTGCTTGTTTATCTGTACTAACACGGCAATAAATAATTGCGTTCATGTATGCAACACCTCTTTCATTTATGCTGTTTCATAAGACAATAACGCCCCCGCTTTATGTAACAAAGCAGGGGCACTATTTTTCAGAATACCATGAATAAATAATTAAAATATGTATGAAGAATTATTCTTCAAATGCTACTTGTTGTTTATTTTTTAACTCTGACTTTAATACCGGAATATACAGCGTATCTCCCGTCGAAAGTGATTGTGCTGTTTGTGCTGTTAAATCATTCATATTTTCAACCCATTGTACAAATTCATTCGGTGTTAAATTGTGATGTGTACTGTATTCGTTCGCCAGTTCCCAAATCGTATCGCCTTTCACAACTGTTACCGTTGTATATTTTTCTAATTCTACTTTATCTGCCCCAAGCAAAAGCGTCAATACATATGTAAGTGCAGCAATAACTGCGAAGAAAGTTGTATAGTGTTTAATGGATTCTAATAGATGTTTCATAAAAAATCCCCCCTAGAATATATGTTCTTATTTTATTGCGAACGTTTGTTTCTGTCAATGGATTTTTTTCGAACTTATGTTTGTATATCAGAAACGACCATGTTATAATTTGTGTAAAGAATAGCTAAAATTGAGGTGAACTATTATGAAGCTATCAAAACGTCAACAAGATATATTGGATTTTATTAAGCAAGAAGTGAAACTTAAAGGTTATCCACCGTCTGTACGTGAAATTGGAGAAGCAGTAGGCTTAGCATCTAGTTCAACAGTCCATGGGCACTTAGCTCGCTTAGAAAGCAAAGGGCTTATTCGCCGTGACCCTACAAAGCCTAGAGCAATTGAAATTCTCCAATTAGAAGATGAAATTACTATTCCTAGAAGTACAGTTATAAATGTACCTGTCATCGGTAAAGTTACGGCCGGATTGCCAATTACAGCTGTAGAAAATGTAGAAGAATATTTTCCTCTTCCAGATAAATTTATTTCACCTGACGATCATGTATTTATGCTTGAAATTATGGGTGAAAGTATGATTGAAGCAGGTATCTTAGATGGCGATATGGTCATTGTGCGCCAGCAGCAAACTGCTAATAACGGTGATATTGTCGTAGCAATGACTGAAGACCATGAAGCAACGGTGAAGCGTTTCTTTAAAGAAGATAACTTTATTCGCCTACAGCCTGAAAACTCTACGATGGCACCTATTATCCTCCGCCACGTTACGATTTTAGGGAAAGTAATTGGTGTATATCGCAATATTCACTAACATTAAAAAGCCAACTAAATTTTGGATTAGTTGGCTTTTTAATGTTTCTTTTTCAAAATAGACAGGTATATTAGTAAGTAACACTTATCAAGAGGAAGTTACGATATTGACTTTATTAAATGAGGAGATTACATGACTGAAATTCAATCCAGCTTTTCACCCTTTCAAAATATAACTCCTAATAAAGCAATGAATATGTTTTTGCTTCCCTTTTCCTTTGATCATCAAAAGAAAGAAAAACTTGTTCATGCGTTACAAGCTAACGGGTTTGATTTTTTTTCATTACATACAGCTGATTTAGAAACAAAATATTATGGTCAAGACTATTTTGTTTCCCATGCAAGCCTTGATCAGTACTTTTTGCCGTATATTGAATGTATTTTGTTCCCTTCTTCCCCAGAGGAAGAAGGCTTGTTGCGGTTTTCAAAAAAAATAAATCACGACATTACATTTAAAACAAAATCAACTACAGTGTTAAGCAATATCTTATCCATTGATGTATTTTTATGTCCATTTGAAATAGGTGTAATGACAATAAGAACTGAAATGAAAGGAGATAATTACTCGTATGATGACGTATTAGAATTTATGAATCACTTTCGTGTATTAGAGCCGAAACTTGCTGAGGAACATGGTTCAACCATTACCTATCAAAATCAAGTATACGACAAAGTTCAAGATTATATCTTTGCTCATTTAGCACCGTTTTTACATGATTTTATGAAACAAGAAACAGATCATAATAAACACTTTGGAAGCCTTCCCTATTTTATTGATGAACGCATGTATACACTAAGCTATGTAACCATCAATGAAAGTGAAGAAATTAATGATGTAACGTTGTTCCGTACAGGACAGTTAAATAGCTACAGCTCCGATGGTAAACCTTTTGTTTCTGCACGAAACAAAACATATATTGATCAATATAATCAGCAGCATGTTTACACGCGCTGGAGCCCGGAAACGTATTATGTAATGACAGATCACATCTTTTCCTGTATTTCTCGTTCACTTGATAAGGAAACCGATCAAATACTGATGAATCATTTATTTGGCCAGCACTATTACAACTTATTTCTTCACTTTTTCTACAAAATAGTCTTGCTTAAATTATCTTATGAATATTCACAACTTACATTTGACAAAGACCAAGATCGTATTGAGCATTTAATTCGCTCAATTACTATTTTTTCTGGAAAATATTTATTTTTAGAAATTAGTTCTCGTACTGAAGGCCAAGAGTTCTCACGACTATTTAAAAAAACGTTTCATATTGATGCCCTTTATCAAGAAGTGAAAGAAACACTTGGAACGCTTTACCAAAACCAAGAAAAAATTGTAGGAAAGCGCCACAATTACTTATTATTAATTTTAACAATTTATACAGTGATTTCAGGTATCTATGGAATGAATCTAGTGATTGAAAGTTGGAAAAGCAACATTAATTGGAGTGCCATTAAACAGTATTCCCTATTTGAATATATCGCTTTTATTGTTGCTCTGTCAGGTATAACAATCAGTATCAGCTTAGGCTTGAGTGCCCTCTATAAGCTTATTAAAGAGAAATTTAAAAAATAAACAACTGTTTAGCCGAAGTCATCCATAAAAAGAATCCCGATATCAAGATTCTTTTTATGGATGATTCTTTAAAGATACGGTTTTGCCTCACTTTCCCTGTTAACGATATGCAGAATTACTTATATTCACTTCCCTGCTAATAACCCTTAGATTTCAATATTTCTTTTAATTTTACTCTGACATTCGGACCATATATGCCATCGACTTGTTTAGGCAAATACACTTTTTGAAAGCGGCTCACTGCATTTGCTGTATCTTTCCCGTATACCCCATCTACGCCATGGTTTCTAGCAGCTTTATTTGGATAGAAATAAATCGCAGCCAGCGCTTTTTGCAATTGCCGCACAGCATGACCACGTGCTCCTTTTTTCAATACACCTGAAGGTAAAGAAATCAAATCCTGCTCTTCTTGTTTTAGCACACCATCGATATATCCACAAAGTTCAGCCCCAACCTTATGTAAAGAACGATGCAATTGATTGCTTACAAAGGCTCTGCTATTTTTCTTCAATTCTTTATATAGATTGTTACTGTCAAGCGGACCGTTCATACTGTCAAAGAATGATTTATCCATTTCATTTATATCTACATGCGTGCGAATACCGTCAATCTTTCCTTGATCTGTATATTGAAACATACTCCATCGATCCCAAACCTCTAGTTCTCCAGGGTTATTCATACCGCCTTGCCGATTGCGGCTGCTATAGCGAGCAATCCATAACGGATAGCGGCCTAAATCACTGGTAAAGTAGGTATGAGCAAAATGATAACTGCTATACACAATCGGCATCATACCGGTTCTTTCTGTTAGATAGTCTAGCCAAGCTGCACCAAAGTGAGATACATGTGATTTGTCTTTTCCTTTGCTTACTTCTAGATCTAAACAATGCGGAAAATCAACTTTCATTGTGCCTAATTGGGCTAAGAAAAAATCTACTTCATTTAATGGATTATTTGTACAGTGAGCATAATGATAAAATCCAACAGGTAGGCCTTCTTTTTTAGCTCCTGCATAATTTTCATATGCTTTAGGATCAACAAAGCTTGCTCCTTCTGTTAACTTAATATACGCTCCTGTTATACCGGAATGCGCTACCTTTGCCCAATCGATAGTTCCTTGATGATGAGAAACATCGATAATTTTGAGACTATCATGCCTACGGTTTTGCACAGTCCTCACCCTCTCCTTCCCTCTATCTGTAACAAAAGACCAAAAAGTCGGTTAATACGAGTACATCAAATGACTAATGATTCTCCATTTATATGCTAAATATCATATATAAAAGATTACCTTATTTTAAGCTGATTTCTTATCCAAACAGTAAATTAATTATTGTAATTGTTCTGATTTTTTTGAATAATAATTCCTTCTTCTATTCATACTAAGTTCAAGGCACAAGAAGAAGGAGGCATTCTAATGATCGATTTAAACCTTATTCTTTTACTAATGGATTTTATTTCATCATTAATCGCAATCGGAATCTACCTCACAACTAATTCCCTATAATTTCTTGTCCGCAATCCAAGCACTTAGGCAAGGAGTGCTTGGATTGTTTGATATGTTTACCCTTTACAAATTATCATTAAACTACTTTATTAACCTATGAACATGCCTCGTCCACTTCTAAACATGAACTTTTATTTTACACAGAATATGCACTCATCAATTATCTAAATATAAGAACCAAATTTACTGTCTTCTTTTTCTATAAAGATTAATGCCTAAAAAAATAAAAGCAAGGAAAATTACAAAAGGGGCCCACGTTATAAATGCAAGTAAATACGTAGCTATTTCAAGATTAGACATGGTTATTCTTTTCTCCTATTCATAAACTTCAGTTACTCATACTGCAATTTTCATTTTCTTTTTTGCTTCAATGCCTTTGATTTTACACTAATGGATAAACTTACTTGAACAACTTCTGTACTAACATGCTCCGCAATTTACCATGTAGTTTACATTATTTAGCCATTTATTCTGCAAGATTATAACAGCTTTCATTGCCTTCCCAACCATTTTAATAATGCTTTTTTGCCGTAACCTACAGATAGAAGTGATATAATTAATAAGCATAAAATTAAATAGAATAAGAGTCCTCTTGCAAATGAAATCTTTCGGTTATTTTTTGTCAAGTACATAAGCTTTTTATAAAAGCAACGGTAGTATTGGAACAAAACAGAATAGCAAAAAAGTGGATGCGGACTCGAAAAAAGCAAGCTGAGATACTCAAAAGGGGGTCTATTTACTTGGAAAAAGATTTTTGGTTAAAAATGTCTGATGGACAAGATATCTATCTTCATCATTGGCATGACGAAGAAGTAGAGCCAAAAGCCATCGTACAACTTTCTCATGGAATGATCGAACATATTCAAAGATACAATGAATTTGCTGAATTTCTAGTATCAAATGGAATATTTGTGTATGGAAATGATCATCGAGGACATGGACAGACAGGTGAAAAAAGTGGTTTATTCGGTCATTTTGCAGATGAGAATGGCTTTGAGCGAGTAGTTGAGGATCTAAAGGAAATTAATGAGTTCATTCACCAGCAGCATCCTAAAACTCCAGTATATTTAATGGGTCATAGTATGGGATCCTTTTTAGTTCGCCGTTTTGTCCAGCGATTTCACAACACTGTTAATGGAGTGATACTTTCTGGCACTGGCGGAGACCTTGGATTGCTAGGCAAAGTCGGCAAAAGTTTTGCAAAATATCAAATAAGCAAACTCGGAAATCGAGCAGAAAGCCTCATTATGAAGAAATTAACGTTCGGGAAATACAACAAAATGTTCAAGGACGTCCAAACCCCTTCTGATTGGCTAACAAGTGATCGGGAAGAAGTTCAGAAAGTGATAAACGACCCGCATTGCAATTTTATCCCTACAGCAGGATTTTATTATGATTTACTAATGGGTCTTGAAACCATTCATAAGAATCAAGAAGTAAACAAAATAGATAAGCATTTACCGTTTTTTATATTTAGCGGAGAAAAGGATCCTGTTGGAAACAATACAAAAGGGGTTTTATCTGTTATCAAGCAATATAAAAAGCACGGGATAAACAATCTTGAATACACGTTCTATCAAAAAGGACGCCATGAAATGCTTTTTGAAGTAAACCGTGATGAAGTAAAAGAGCATATCCGACAATGGTTAGAAAAACAGATGGCCGAGGTGTAGTATTGAACTAGTACGTTTTTATAAGCTGATTATACATTCCCCTTCTAGCAGACAAAAAATCTTTTAATCTAGCTGCTACGGAGGGGATTTTTCAGAAGCAAATAACTGTCCTTGAATAATTTTTGAAAATAAAATCGGGCATTTGTTGGGTAGCTGTTAAAACAGATGGAAAACCACTTACTTAAACTGCCCGAAAACAAAAAAGCCTTGATACCAGTCGTATCAAGGCTTCAAAGAGATTAATACATGCTCATATATTGGTCACGTTCCCAAGGATGAACTTGTGTGCGGAATAAGTTTTATCTTATTAAACCCTTTTATAGATATTCTATAAATATTGATTTAACAAGGTTTTTTAAAGAATTTGATAAACCCTATTTCGCAAATTATTGCTTTTTTTCGTAGTGATGGTGGTCAAAATGTGGTCATTATCAAAATTTACTTAGAGTTACATAACTTTACCGTTTTCAATCCAAAATGTGGTTTAACACTAATTTTCACTTCTGTTCTATCATCGTTCCCTAGAATAATTAAATGGTTATCTTCACCTTTAATCTGTTCGATACCTTCTAACTCAAAATCAAAGATTACCCCTTTAATTTTTTCATAGCTTAAGCTTACACTACATTTATCTTCATGTTGGGAAATGTTTAAGATTAATTTGAATCCAAAATCATCATTCTTAATATACATAAACATGCCTGTTTGTTCATCAGCCATTACTATAGGCTCGTTTTCAAATAATTCAAGTAGTTCATATTCATTATACAACATAGATTCTCAAACCTCCTATCTTGGTATTACTGTAATAACATCACCATTACTATTTACAACAACCTTAACGCTTTCACCTATGTGATCAAATGTTCCGGCACGACTACCTGCTTTGGCAGGTGTACTTTTAATAACGTCTTCAATTACGGTTGGAGTAATACCACGTGGATCTACATAACTTTTAATAAACGTATTGTACTCTTTGGTTCCAACTGCTAAACCTTTTTCAGAAGCTTTTTTATGAGCCCTTGTTGTTAACTCTGCTCTCACCTCAGCAGTATTTGGAGCCATCCTTTCTAAAGCATGTTCAGTATATTTTCTACCATTGATAACTCCTCCACCTTTAGGCATACTCCAGGCAATAGATTGACCATATTTATCATTAACTTTGGTTCCTACTTTTCCAGCTGTACCTAGAGTTTTAGAAGTAGAACCTACTATTTTAACCATACCACCGCCTAGAACACTTAGTCCAGAGATGGTACGATCTAGACTCTTTAAGTCTTCTCTCGTGATTAAATCTTTACCACTAATTGAGTCATTAGCACCTTTAATTTGAGATATAATTGGTAGTAAATCAGCAACAAAAGACCCTGCCGTTTGGACAGTTTTTAAATCTTTATTTAGGCTATCTACATGTTCAACACCTTTAAATTCAGCAATTTGCTTAGTTTGGATATTATCGATAGCTGTTAAGCCTTTTGAAATGTCATTCATTTTTTCGTTGATATTAACATTTTTAGGATATACGTTGCTATCAATTTCACTTAAAGTCTTATCCAGTGATGAGAAATGAGAGTTTACTTTATCGACAGATTTCACCACCGAGTTAATAGATTTATTAGCTCCATTAATAGCTTCATTTGCTTTATTAACACTGCTAACCATTTGATTCATTCCTTCATTAGCAGTCGCAATACCGGCATTCATCTGATCTAAACCACGTGCCATTAACTTTGTGCCTTCCTGGATATCTTTAATAGCTTCATCCAATCCCTCAGTCATCCCATCAAAGGCACCATCTAGTTCTTTCATACTCTTATCTACTTCAGCCATAGACTTATCTATGTCAGCCATGGTCATATCAATTCCATCAAGGTCTTTATTTATTTGTGCTAAATCTTTATTTAGCTGTTCCATATCTTCAGTAAAGGTACTACTAAGTTCTATATCAAATTCTTTTACACCCTCACCTATGATATGAACCATTTGTACGTACAGTAAGAGAATTTCTTTTCCTGATTCATATAATCCAATCACAAGTTCAGCCTCTTCACTCACAAATTGGCTAATATTTTCAACCTTATTTTTTATTTCACTTATTTTTAAAGTTATTTTAGATAAAATGGCTGCTTTTTGCACTTTAACAGTTATTGATGATGATGAACCTAATTCTTTATACTTTTTAATTAAATCTTTAAGTGTCTGAATATCTTTCTCTAAATCCCCAGTAAACTCGTAATTATACTCTGCTGCATAGGCTGAATTATTATGTACGTAATTAGGTAAATTACAAAATGATAATAAAAAAGCTATGACAATAATACTAACTATTTTCTTCATAAATACCTCCTATTTTTAACAACAATTGGGATTTTATCATTTTATTACATTTAATGTAAAGGCTGTTTTTACAATATAGTAAATTATTTAACTTGTTTATAGGTATTTAACAACTCTGATATACTACCTTTAACAAACTAATCATTTACAAAAAATACAATTAATTGATAATATTTAATTATATTTGTATCCCCCTTAATTGAAGAAATCATATCCAACAACTGTAAATTCGTTTAAACTTGCCGAAATATTAAAGTGTAAAGTAGATAACCTATACGAAAGGGTGGAAGATAATTGAAAAAGATGTTAATTGGATTACTTGCAGGATGTGGACAGGAAACAGCAAGTGACACACCTAAAAAGGAAGTTGGACAAACAAAAGGGACAGCAGACAGTGAAGTAAAAGAAGCGAAAGTAAGATTTGATGTAACAGGAGAAGCTAGCTACCCGATGTATAGCGATGTTTTAGAAAAAACATCTGTTAGTTATTTTGCTGAAATTACAAACACAGGCGATGTTCCAATTGATGTAACAGACGCAACTGTAACTTTCATGGATAAAGACGGTACAGTAATAGGTACAGCTGATTCATCAAATGTGTGGGCGTCTCCTCGTGTAGTAGAACCAGGCAAGAAATCTTACTTGTCAACTAATGAAGATATTGATGGAACGGTAGAAACATATGATAAAGGTGAATTAACACTAGCTCCTGTGGAAGCAATAGATGCTGTAGAAGAGTTACCTATAGAAGGAAATACGGGAAAAGTAGACACGTACATTTATGTTAACGGGAAAGTTAAGAATACAACTAACATAGACACGGATTATGTAACTATAGCAGCTGGTATCTATAGCAAGGATGGTAAGTTTATTGGTTCAACATACGGACAAATTGATACACTATTAAAGCCAGGATCATCAGTTGGCTTTGAGTCTAATGCATTTGAGATTCCATATGAAAATATTCCTCCAGAATTTGATTATGAAGTGTTAGCATATACTTACCCTTCATATGGAATAGATGAATAAGGAGGAATTTGTATGTCCCAAGAAGATGCACAAAAGGTTGTTCATTATTATGAGGAAAAGCTTGTACAACTACAAGAAGATTTAGAAGTGGTTAATCACTCAGTGACTAAAGCAGCTATTATGCAGGAGATTATAAAAATCGAAAAGGCATTAGCAGATAAACATAACTATATGAAATAAAAAAAAGCCTATTGCTCGATCGAGTTTTGGGTTCTTTTTTTGTTAATTTAAAAATTTTTAGAGCTTACCAATCATTATTTAATTTATATAATCTACCAAAATTAATCATACACTTATGATTAAGCCAATTATTCACAGCTGAATATAGAGCTCTCTTAATTTCAATTAAAGACGGCTTAACAACAGGAGCTGGAGTATTTCCGGCACCATGTCTTGATAAAATTCCTGATGCATTTTTTGAGTTAATATAGTGAGAATACCCCGCTAATTCACTTAAAGATTCTAATAAGTCACTAGGTAAATCTTTTTTACCATGAACTTTACCATTACTAACTTTTAGTCCAAGTTCATGCCTTATATTCTCAAAAATTTTATATGTATTCACTAAAAAGTATATAGTTTCTTCCTCGCCAAGTGTAAGTAATAATAGTACCTCTCTTACTAAAGGTTCATTTACAGACAATTGTATATAATCCTTAACTAAACTCGGCTCTGTTTGTACCCGTTGTTGTATATACTTTAAAGTATTTATATCGAATGGATTTTCTAACTCTTCAAGAGTAACATCAATATCCTCATCCCATCCTGCCGTTCTGTAGATACCACTTTGAAAATATTCTAGTGTAGTATGATGATAAAAAATTTCTTGATCCCTTAATAAGTTGACTCCGTCATCTCTATCATGCCAAAAGTAAAGATGCGGCCCTATATCCCATTCTGCGAGTCCAGGATTTCCCTTAACAGCTAACGCCCACTGTATGTTATCCATAATTAGATTGACACTCCTTTAGACTAAATTTTTAACAGTTTAATTAATAATTATAAACTAAAAGTCTTTTTTCTTGTTTAGTAATAGTTTTTTAAACCAAAATTCAAGCCCCACTCCAAAAAGCAGGGCTAGCATAAATAACCTTTTATTTTTTACCTTTTAGTTCTAGCAGTATAGGTACTATATTTAGTAAAATAGAAACAATTGTTAAAAACCACACTGCCTTTTCCATAGTAGGAACAACATCCATTAAAGCTGACCAATCTTCCCCTTTTACCCAATCAGATACAAGGCTATGTTCTGCACAGAGTGTCAGTGCCGTGAATGATAATCCCATCGCCATCGCAAGTTTATAATCTTTTCCTGTTTTATACATATACAGATTTATAATAGTTGCTACTATGGCAATAAGCCCTAATATTAACCACATAATAATGCCTCCATTATATTTTATCTAAGTTGAATATTTGTATATATTAAAAAAAATCGAGTTAACTTATTTTTACATCCGGCACTGTTAGCTGGATACCCCCTCCTTACACAATACCATTGAAATTAAATTATTCTTTTTATAATTAAAAGCACTATCTTTGCGAACAACACCTATGAAACAGAAAATCGGATATAAATGCACTATTTGCAAAGATTGTCAAGATAAAAATTACTTCATTTTCATCTCTTCCAATACTACCAGAAACTACATCTTGCTGAAATAACATAGTTCATATTATCAAAAATTTGATTTAAAATGAAGTTTTTGTAAAAAAAATCTCAAAAAAAGAAATATATTACAAAATTATTGACATTTTTTTTAATAGATGTTAAAAATTACATTGTAATATTAACCAATTGATACAGGAGGATGTTTTATGTTTAGTAAGAAATTTCTAGGTTTATGTTTTTCAAGTTTTTTAGCTTTTTCTATTTTACCTTCTGCAACACAAGCAGCAGAAAATTTAGAAGAGGATATTAAAGTAGACAGCTTAGGGTATGAATATACTACAAAAGCTGCCCATGAAATTAACTATGATGATGGGGACTTCTACACAGTTTTACTGCAAGGAGACGCTGATAGTGAAGATGCTATATATGCTGTTTATGATACTAGTGAAGTTGAAAAATATGAATCAGAAAAATTACCAAGTAAAGGTTTACCAACCACATTTGCTATAGCAGCTGCTTCATCATCTATACCTACTACCTTTTCAGGGTATTACTCTAGTTCTGGTTGGATTACTAGAACAGAAGGGATAAGCTTAAGTCTTTATCCTAAAGCACCTGCTTATCAAAAGTCTAGTAATCCTATTGCACAAGCACAGCTAGAAAAGTATAGATGGGAAGTTGTATATAATAAATACAAAAATGATAAGAGATGGAAAAACACAAATAGTATGAAAGGACAATTAAGATGTCATGCGGAAGTAGCAAAAGGTGTAAAAACTCCTTGGAATATTGAACCTTACCGTACAACAACGAACTACGCTAAGATATTAGCTAAAGGATGTAATCCTCCAGTAGGTTACTAATCTTTTCTATTTTATCTCTAAACTAGATTAATAATTGTATAGACTGTATGAAAAAGCACACAAAAACAGGAGCTCACTTATAAAGCTCCTGTTTTTGTTTTTAATAACCCTTAGACTTTAAAACCGCCTGCAATTTCTTTTTTGTATTCGTACCATACACACCATCTACTTGACCAGGTACATAAACTCTTTGGAAACGTCTAACTGCATCGGCTGTATCGTTACCGTAGATTCCATCTACACCATTGTTTTTAGCATTTTTGTTCGGATAAAAATGTACTGCAGCTAACGCTTTTTGTAATTGACGTACAGAATCGCCACGTGCGCCCTTTTTAAGCACTCCTGAAGGTAATGGGTATCGGTACGAAGATTGTGGCTTTTTAGGTACGTCTGGCTTTGGTGTGTACGCATACTGAGATTTTCCTAGTTTAATTGTTTGACCAACCTTTAATTTTGTTGGATCTACACCAGAATTAGCAGCAATTAAATCATTCACTGTAATTCCTGCTGGGCCATCTTTTTCAGCAATTGACCAGAAAGTATCGCCTTCTTGAATTGTATATAAGCCAGGTACCGGATCAGGTTGTTTAGCAGGTGGCAATAAATCAGATAATACATCTTTAAACGCCTTATTGTAATCAAACACACAGCATGCTTTCCAAGAGTATCCTGGCATTTCATTATGAGCTTTATCATACTTACCAATGCCATCAGCAATTAAGGCTTTGTGTAAATCAATAATGGAGCGAATCGTCACCTCACTCAGTTTGTCCGTACGATAATCACCAATGACACAAATACCAAGTCCAATTGTATTGCTGTTACCTGCATGATAACTACGTTTGCTGATGTCCACACAATAATAAATAGCTGCCTTGCCATTAATAATGGTGTTTGGATCAATAATTAGGTGATATGCAATTTCGGGCCAACCGTTTGTGCCCACGTGGAAGTTAGCAAAGGCAACAATGTTTGAGCCACCTGCAGATAATTTTGTTAATGAATGATGCCACACACGTGTTGTAATGGATTTAACCCCATTTGCTCGCTTATTGTACGAGCCTTTACTTGGTAGCTTCCCTCTTTTATCAACTAACTGCGGTAATTGCTGAAATTTATAAGTCATCCTTCTTCTCCTCCTTGGTTTTAGGTATATAAAAAAGCCGCTTCATAGATAGCGACTTATTGACCTTCTATTTGTTCACGAATATCCTTAATCTCATCTTGCATACCTGTCACACTTTGTTCGATACGCTGCAAAGTGTCTGTTGTACGCTCAACATGACTCATTAAACGATCTTCACGCTCTTTCGATTCCTTTGTAACCTTAAACAGCAGCCAAATAAATAATGCTGCAAATGGCCCATTTTGAAGAAGTGTATTCCAAACTTGCTCCTCGAACATAATTAAACCCACCCTTTTATAAAAATAAAGAGAGGCAATAGCCCCTCTTTTGCTTGTTATCTATTAAGCTACTGTCTCTTGTTTAATACGCATGATTCTAACAATTTGAGAAGCTTGTAAAACTGCTTCACCAATGGCCACCATTCCACCCCCAGCACTATTAATGGTTTGTAAGACGGCTAGAGGATTATAGTTTTCTTCATACACTTTAATGACCGTATTATCATTTAAAGTAATTTCCACATTCGCCTCTGGATTTTCTACTTTTGGTACAACGCGAACAACTGAATAACGTTGTGCAATAACATCACCAATAATGACCATTGCATACTCCGTATTGTTTAATGTTTCAGTTAAAACCTGTGCGTCATACTCCTCAATAATCGTTTCAAAGTTTAATCCATTAATCATTTTCACTTGTACTTCCATTGTCTAATTCCACCCTTACTAATTCTTATGCAGTTTAACGTCATCAGCATAGTTATAGACAAATTTAGTTAGCGCTTTTGTTGACCATGCTGTTTTGCATTGTTACGATTATTTGTTTGCTGCTTTTTTAACTGATTTTTGAACTTATTTGTTTCTTTCACTTGATTCTGGTGACGCTCTTCTGCTGCTTTTACTTCTTGATCTAGTTGGATAACGGTTCCTTCTAACTGTCGAGAATACGCTTTGTACTTCATTAGCTCTGTGTTCAAGCGAAACTGTTCTTCTTGGTATTGCTGAATGATTAAATCAGAATTAACTTGTACAGCTTGAGCTTCGTTTTTTGGCGCTTGGTTTTGTTCCATGATTAAATTCCACCTTTTTGTTTTATGGATATAAAAAAGAGCCCCTTAAAAGGGACTCCGCTACGCTGCAGAAACTGCTTTTTTTAATGCGTCAATTTCGTCGATTAAGACGCCTAACACATCATGTATATCGTTTTTCTCTTTTTCTAATCGTTCAATTTCCCCTTGCTGTTCTTGGTTTTGTTTCCACACAAGAGCCAGTGTTGTATACAAATCAATGTTGTTTTCAAACTTCATAAGAGAAGGTGTCATTTCCGTAATGAAACCAATTTTCTTATCAAAGTAGTTACCACCCATTACATCTGATACCGTGTAGTATTCATGCACATCCACATCTTTTAAAAGTGGTGTTGCTTTAAAATCAACTTCTCGAATATTCATTTTTGAAAGAGACGTTGAACGTGTACCTACTGTTTGAACGATAATTGGTCGGTAATCTGGACTATTACTGTCAATATTAAAACTTGTATTTCGCAATACATGAACACTACCCGAACCACTTGGGCGTAAGTAGACGTGTTGTGTAGAACTTGTATTTTCAGTAGCAGCTGTGACAGCCATATACCCTGTTGTAGACTCTAAATTGCCATTCACAATGCTGACATACTTCCCAATCGCTCGAAACTCATTCGCAGCAAAATCAGCATAGCTGTTGTTTGCTGCATTACGAGCATATACAGCCGTTCGGTCTTTTAAGAATACCAACTGTGCTCTGGCCCCTTGAACAGCAGGGTTAGAATCTGCATCTTGTGTTTTTTGAATACGAATAAATGGATCTGACTCCTGCCAGAAGATATGCTGTCCTGCATTGTTAATTGAATAGTAATGGCCCGTTGATTGTTTTAGACGGAATGAACCGTCAAATAAATCAATTCCAGCACCACCACCGCCAATATTAATAACACTTCCACTCAAAGTATCAAAGGTAGACGCTCGGATGATAACACTTCGTAACTCGCCAGTTGTAACCGTACCAAGATTAGCTGAAATAGCAGATAAAGAGCTAACATTAATGCGGTCTGCTGCAATACTTCTTGTTTGAATTTCTCCACCATTAATTTTAGTTGTGTTTGGATATGTCCACCTTTCAACCCCATCAATTACACCTCGTGTTTGGCTATCAAAATCAGTAAATGTAATTAACCCTGTCAGATTAATATTTTTAGCTATCAAATCTAAAGCCGTTGCAGTTTGAACTAACTTTGATGCAATGGTATTGCCATTATAATCAGTCGTAGAAACCATTTGAGCAATTAAACCAGCTTGTTGTGTGATAGTTGACTCTGCTGTGGAGACTCGTGTACTTACACTATTGATTTGTGCATCTGTATCTTCTTGTGCTTGTGTCCAATCGGTAGGTCTATTCCCTTCCTCGAATTTAAACCACTCAACCCAAAATGTTACTCCATCGAGGGTTTCACCTTGATAAATAAAAGGTTTAAAGTAAGAATCATCTTCGATTTTATCGTTTGTACGAAGATAAAGAGAAATGGTTGTCCATGTATTAGCAGGTATAGTAATAGATTTATTTTGGTACGGATGAGCAGCAGCTTTACCACCATGTACGTTTCCAGTAATAGCAACATGCGTATGCAATGGATCACCATTAAAAGTAACTTGCTTAGAGAACATAACTCTAGCTGAGTAAATGTATTCCGTATTTTTTTTAATTCCGTACACTGGTGGGCCAACAATTGATTTCAAACCCTCTATAACTGATTTATTATCTTTTGTGACTAGTTTAATAGAGGCGCCAGAACCGTTGGCATTCCAACCTTCTAAAGATTTAAACCTACCACTATTCGTAAGTAAATTTCGAACACCGATAGAAAGAGAGTCGAATTGAGTTTGGGTTACACGTTGCTGAATTTCAGTTGCTTGTTGAGTAATTAAACTCTCTGCTGATGTAAGTCGTGTCGTAACCGTGCTAATCTTTCCGTCTGTATAGCTCTTTGCATTGGCCTCTGCTGTACTGGCTTTTGTATTTGCATGGTTTTTGGCGTTTGTTTCGGCTGTATTTGCTTTTGTTTGAGCGCTACTGTCAGCATAAGCTTTTGTATTCGTAATCTCTTGTGTGAATGTAGATGATGTTACACGTTGAGCGATAGCTGCAGCTTGTTGGCTAATGGTGCTCTCTGCTGTATCAAGGCGACCGCTTACGGTATCTAACTCACTCTTTTTTGCAAGACTCTTAATCTCAGTCGCTGTTTGGCTAATATTTGTTTCGGCTGTCGAGATACGTCCATCTAAGCCATTAATCTTTTCGTCAACATCTTCTGGAGCTGGTACCCACTCAGATTTTTTAGTAGCTTTTTCAATCATGACCTCTGTAAAAATAACACCATTTCCTCTAGTTGACCCCACTTTACCTGCATACAGTAAAATGCGATCACTCGTATCTGATGTTGAGGTGAAAGTTAATGTAATTTCATTATTTGTTATAGGAACATCGAATGTTTTTCCACCTGTATACTCATAAACGGTAATGACGTTAAATTCACCTGCAGTTTTTTCTACCTTACAAGAAACCGTGTACTCTTTTCCTTTTTCTAATCTACCTATAACAAAAGGTGCATAATTAAAATTATCAGAAGGTGCCCCTGTATTCTTTGGTGTTAATTCTACGCGTTTCGAACCTTTGGCTAGGTTACGTCCACTTATTGAAAGAGCATTAAATTGATCTTGCGTCACTCTTGAAGCAATTTCATTGGCTTGTACGGTTAATTGAGCTTGATGACTAGAAACTTGATTTGACAATGAGTTAAAGTCGGTTTGTTTCGCTCGTAATGCAATTTGTTCATATGCTAAGTCGATTTCTGTTTGAAGGTTTGTGATGGACTGCAAAGCACTTGAAACGTTCTGATTGGTTGTATTTAAAGCTGTCTTTTCTGCTTTTAGGTTGATATTGCTTTCTGCCTGTGTAATGCGTGTACCATAGATCTCAACTGTCCCTTTTAGGTTGTTAAATGTTTCTTTCTCTACCATGAGCTCAATTTTTCCATCTTGCAACACGATAGCTTGTTCAGCTGACGTTACACGCTGCGAAACAGTATCTAAAGCCTGTTGTTTTGCACGTAACTCAATCTCTTTCTCATTAACGGTTAATCGGTTCTCGCTACTGTCTAAACGCTGCACAATACCCGTTTTATCTGTTTCATAGGTGGTCGTCAACACACGGCTATTCAGTGCGTTATCAACTTCTGTCTTGGTATAAACGGTTCCTGCGTTTATCTTTGAAGAAAGTTGCCCATTCACATACTCTAAACCTGCTTTTCCATCTAGTGAACTCATAATCTCTTGGACTGTTGAAGAGTAACTTTCATTTGGCACCTTATTGGCTAAATCCGCAATAATTTCTTGAACCTTTTGCTCGTAGTCCTCTTTGAGAACAGCACCAAGTTGTTCAGCATTCGTTGGGCCAATTTCTCGCCAACTTGTTCCATCCCATCGATACATAACATCATACTCATCAGATGTATCAACCCATAAATCTCCTAAAGACGGGTTTTCTGGTTCATCTGGTCCATACTTGACTTCCCGTTGACGGTTGAAAACGTCTTGCTGAACTTGTTCAATCGTTTCTCCAATTTCAACGACTTTACCGTCTGTATACTCTTTTGCTTCGTCCCGACTGTTGTTTGCTTTTTCTTGCGCTCCTTGAGGTGTTTCAGCACCGACCTCACTTGCATCTGTTGGTGCAGCTTTTTCCCATTTCACTCCATTCCATGTATTAAGAATATGAACAGGTCGTGATGTATCCACCCAGAGAACGTTATAAGCTCCATGTGGAGGCATTGGCTGTTTGGTGATACGTATACGCATATTCTTCTTAAAAGCTTCAAATTCGGCTAATACGTCACGCTCAGCGTATTCAATAAACTCACCAAGCACATACTCTTTCTCAGATGGATCTACTAAATCTCTCTCAACGGATATAACTCTGGCTTCCATATAAAGAGCTGGCTTGTAATGAAGGTCTTTAATGCGAACAGTATCACCAAAGCGAACTTGCTCATGTTCATAACCAGGAATATATTCTAAATCCCCTTGTGAAATCTCATATTCTACGACACTATTAATGCGTTTCTTTAATGCTGTTTCACCAAGCGATTTGAGTCGTTCTACCGTCATATCTTGGTCAGAAGACTCCGGCTCATAAATATCCCATAGATGCTGGCCGTTACGCCCCCAGCGTTGCCGTGCTTCATCATCTTCAACCGTAGTCGTTATACGCGTACCGTCTTCTTTTTCTGGCCCAAGACATAAAAGCGCTGTGACAATCTCATCTGACTTTTCTTTTCGAACTAGCCCTAGTAGGTCTTTACCGAAGACAATCTCTTTGCCTTTAAAGCGACCAACACGAGTCACTAAATCAACAACACGACGAACAATGCGGTTGCCACTAATTTCAACACGAAACACAAGCTCTAAACCAAACTCTGAGGCAATTTGCTGTAAAGCTAGATAAGGATTAATATACTTATCAAATACAACCTTTCGCACACCTGCATGCTCAATAACCCCTGGCTCCCATTCTGTGCCGGCTAATACATACGAGGTAGCTGTCGCTGCTGTTTGGCCAGTTAAGGTAATAGGCGCAATGGCTTTGGCTTTCTTTAGGTCTAAATAAGAGGCGGTGGCTGTAACTTCTAGTACATCACCGTCTTTTTCTGCAGCATCAATAATAAACTCTCGATATTGGCCGTCCTCATCCTCAATAACAGCTCTGTTGCGCTGCAGGATAAAAGCTGCCTTTTCATCAATAGCCGGCCAGGAAAAAGTGAGAATTTCTTCTAAATTACTGTTTCTTGTATGTGTAGCTGCTTCTAAGCCATGACTTAAAAAGGCAACGATATGATCCGATTGGCTGTTTAACAAATGAATCATCTAAATCGCTCCCTCCACATGGCTTTTGTTGGTAATGCTGGACTTGTCACAATAACGTTATCACCGCGTTCAAGATGAAAGAACTCACCGCCAAACGCTTTTAAATCCATCCGTGACTCGCCATTAATTAAAATGTTTTCACTTTGGTGGTCAAACGTCACAACGTCACCAGTACGCACAACATACGGAATTTGATTTTCCGTTAACGAATTCATTTTATAGACTCGAACATCATCCGCACGCAAAGAAGGCACCTTTCGGGTGCCGTATTGTGCGATATAAATACCGATTTGAGTTGGTTTCCGTAAAAACTGCTTTTCACGATCATGAAACAATTCAAACGCACGAGCTGTGTGTTGACCTGTCTCTTTGTTAATTTTAGCGACATAGCCTGTCCATCGTTCTCCTACTTTTTCAATTCGAAGCATACCGTAAAAATTCCAAAAGGTACTCTCTTGTTCACCATGTGTACTAATAACATCTTTAAAGCCAATGTCACCGCCACCTAGTCGAACATTCGCATACACTCGCTTCCCTGCAGAATCGACATCTTTTATGGTGACAGCACAAACAGGTAAATTATTAGCATCTAATAGATACACTTCTACCTTTCCGAATTTATCCTCGCCAGTATTTAATAGCTCAAGAATTGCTTCTAATCGAAAGTCCGTTAAGGTTTGGCCCAATGTTTTTTTATAAAAAGGCCCATGCCAGCCCTCTGACATGGTTCCGAAGTTTTCAGCGATAAACCGATAGCCGTCTGATTTCATGTCACCAGTAGCTCGTCCATCAATATTAACTGACCCTTCTGTTTTGGCCCAACCAACTGCTGTTGTTAACTTATCATTTAAAACCAGTTCTTCACGAGCTGCAGCATACTCTTCAAGATTCACAATCCGGCCAATACGATTAATTTGCTCACCGTTTGAAATATCAATATGCGTATAGTCATTGTCAACTTGTATCTCAAAGATAGGCCTTGCTTTGACTGTCCCTTTATTTAAAGGTGTAACAAGTGACATCCCTTCTGACATAATGGAATGCTGATACTTAGAAACACTTGAGTATTTATAAGGATCTGGACAAATAAAGTTTACTGTTCCCATTCCTAGCTTTACGATTTCCTCAAAATCAATACTTTGGTCAACGTAAGCATAATAAATACGGTCTGGTTCATCATCAAAAATCAAAGGACATGGCTCGTCCGTCACAAGCCATGCCGCTAAGTCTTCTTTGATTTTTTGCAAGTCTGTCAAATCTGCTCCTTTAATGACAATAGGAACAGCTAGTGGTCTAGGTTCGACATCGGTGCTTTTAGAAAGCGCACCTGGTCTATTCGGAACCGTTAATAAGTTGCGTTTTAGAGGCGCCCAAGCTGGACGCTCCCTTCCTTTCAATACCTTTAAATAGGGTTTACGTTCACCATTAAACATCATCCCCATACAAATCACCCCTTAAATCGTCTCTTGATGTCTTTTTGTTCATCTTGGAGTTTTGTTACATCTTTAAAAATGGCTTTAGCTACCTCTTTGTTATTTAAGAGGACAGAAATAATTGGATCTTTCATGGCGATGGCTTTTAGAATCTCACTTTGCTCTTCCAGTACTGCTAAAATCTTTTGGATGAACGGATGATCTGCTAATTGCTGATAGCCACCTGTTTGAGCGCTATTTGATGGTGCAGAAGATTGCTGCTCCAGTTTTTTCCCAACTAATGCAAGTAACTTCATAGCATCTGTACGGTTGCCGTTTTGCTTGAAAAATTCTTGTACATTCGACCATACCTTTGTACCAGTAGGTAGGTTTTTAAACAACGTTGGCGTATTAGGACTTAATCCTAGTTGTCCATCTGGTAACATAAACGGCTCATAGTCCATACCGTCACCAAGGATTGCACTACCACCAATGTGAAAATTTGTTCCATCAGCATACTTGCGTCGTCCACGTGGTCCCCAGCCCCTTGTACCTCTAGGGTTGTCCCTGCGCCAAGTGGTGTTATTGAAGAACGCCAGTAACTGATCATACCCACTGTAAATATTGCTGTGTCCTTTCATGGCATATGCTCGGAATGTTTGCGGAATGTACTGCAATAGACCACGTGCAGGATTACCCATTCGTGTATTGATATCTCGTACTAATGGGGATTGTACGATGTTCTGATTACCGCCAGACTCACGTTGAATTTGTGCGATAATCCCTTGGATATCAAACTCACTGATTTGCTCATTCATGCGAGTTGCTGCAGCGATAATAGTAGAACGCCATCTTGCAGCACCTTTCCCTGCAGGACCCGTTGTACTGCTTCCACCTTCGAACGGATTCAAGTCTTTCATTTTCTTTTTGATATATGTCACAAAATTATCTTTCACTTTCTTGACCGAACCACCAATCACATGATCAAAAGCTCCACCGATATCTGGCAACTTCGGAATGAACTGCGCAAACACCTTTTTCATAAGTTCGCCAGGGTTAGAAGCGTACGACCACACGTCAAGCGCGAAGTCTTTTGCTTTGGAAGCCCCTGCTTTCGCTGTGTCCACTACAGCATCTTTCGCTTTACCTGCTGTATTTAAGGCAGCTTGCCCTTTATCTTTCAGCCAATCTCCTACACCATTTTTGTATTGAGGGATAAGTCCGTTATCTATCATCTGTTTAGTTTGAGGTCCTGACAACACTTGTGTCCCTTTCGGCAGATTCATTAGTGTGTCTTTGTCCGGTGACATGCCCATATAGCCACTAGGTGTAACGAATAACTCTTTCATACCACCGTCACCAAGTACAGCTAATCCGCCAGGATGTCCCATTGTCCCTTTAGCATATTCAGGAACTTCCCATTTAGGTAATTGTTTAACATTAATCTTTTCTAGAACCCAGTTAACTCCACCAATTGCACCGTTGACACCCTTACCTAGAGTTTCAACAAGTTTTTTATTCATGGATTTTACACCGTCTGCTGCTTTACCAGCCATTGACTTGACACCCTCACCAATTTTACCTGGCAAAGCCTTAGCGCCATTCACAATATCGGTAAATGTTGTTGTTACCTTTGTTTTTATAGAATTGAACATTTCAACTGTCTTATTTTTAGCTGTTGTCCACCCATTACGAATACCAGTTACTGTTCCGGTAACTAAATTGGACACGCCACCTTTTAAGTTCGTCCAGATGTTAACTGCCGAATCTTTCATACCGGTTAGTATTTTTGTCGCTGAATTTTTCATGCCATTAAATCCATTGACTACAAAATTTTTCACTGCATTTACAGATGACGAAAACAGCGATTTTAAGCCATTCCATAAGCCTGTTAGCAAGTTTTTGAAGCCAGAAGCGAACACTTTTCCTAGTGAGAGAAGCTTACCGAACATGTTCAACTGGACAAAATTCCAGATGAATTGAACAGCTCCACGGAAAATTTGTTTCAAACCCTCCCACATTTTCGAGAAGTCACCAGTAAATAAGCCAGCGAATACTTTCACTAGCCCCATAATGACGTTTAGCGCCCCAGATATCACACCTTTGATGTTACCCCATACCGATTTGATAATCCCTAGTATAAACGGCATCACAAATTGGATAACAGAAGAGATCCCGCTAAAAATCTTACTCACCATGCTACCTACGTTTGATAGAGCTTGGAGTATGACAGATGAATTGTCCTGCCAAAACCCTTTTATGGTATTGAGTTGATCTGAAAAGAATTTTTTAACCGCTTCTATGGCTGGCATCACAAAAGACAAAGCCTTTTGACCAAGTTCTTTTAGTTTGTCGAGTAAACTTGTGACCCCACCTTTAAAGGTATCTGATTTTTTATACAAGGTAACAAAGCCTGTAGCCAATAACGTGAGAATTCCGATGGTAATACCTACAGGTCCTGTAAGCGCCATAAAACCTAGCCGTAACCACTTCAATAACCCTCCTGCTTTTGCGATACTCGCTGAAACAGGCGCTAACAGAGATATCATGTTACCTAAAAATGTTGTAAACATAGCACCAAACGTAATAACAGGTCCAATGGCTGCAGCAATACCAGCAAAGACTAAAGTTGTCTTTTTACCATCTTCATCTAATGCATTGAATTTATCGACAATACCTGTAATACCCTCTGTTACTTTAGTGGCAATCGGGGTCAGCGTTGTACCTAAATCTGCAACCGACTGTTGGAAACGAGCTGATGCTTCACGTGACTGGATTAATTCTTTATTGTTTTCTCGATATGCTTCATTCACATCAGCTAAACCCGAATCAGCCAGTACTTTTAACACATATTGTTCTTGTGTGCCGTTTTTGATAGCTTCTTGTAACCCTGAATTAAACGAGTCTAAATTGATACTAGATCTGTCTAATAATTCAGCGAAGGGACCGATCGCTTCACCTGTTGCTAACGTTTCTTGTAACCCATCGGCTAGACCTTCAATTTTCAAGGTATCCGAAAACTTAATTGCTGCACCACTTAATGCATCCATTGTCTTAATCATGCCAGCTTCGCTAAAATCAGCCGCTAATAAGTTGGAAATTGCTTCAACATTAGAATCTGTTTCGTCTGACACGCCTGACAAGCGTTCCATTGCATTGCGTACTGTATCGACACCTACACCTGCTTGTTCAGCATTCGTTTCAAGACGAGCCATATCACCACGAAATTCTTCTGTCCCTTTTGTAACTGCAGCAAACCCACCAAGTAAAGGTGCTGTGATACTTAGACTAAGACTTTGACCAAGACCAGATAAACGAGAACCAATGCCACTCATGCGGTCTCCTGCCCGTTCTGCTTCTTCCCCTAGTTTAGTCCATCCACTCATGGCTTGCCGTTGCTCATCCTGTAATTCAGACAAACTAGATTCAGTTCTTTGAACAGATCGTTGTAAATTATTAAGCTTGGTAGCCTGATTGTTATAAGCGCGTGCTGCTAGTTCAGCTTGCTTAGAGCCTTCACCGTGCTCTTTAACCATCTTTTCGTACTCAGCACGAGACTCGCTAACAATACGTTTTTGGACTTCTAATTTCTTATTCAGTCCGTTTAAGGTCGCTTCGTACTTTTCAATGGACTTTTCGCCTTTATCAAACGCTGATAAGGTTGTAGTAAGTTCACTATTGACCGTTTTAAACCGGTCTTTTAACCCTGTAAGACCTCGTTCGAGTTGTAAGGTCTCAAGATCTAGCCCTATCGAAATACCTTCTACTCTCTCCATTTATTCACCGCCTTTCCACGCAAAAAGCCCTTAACCACCGAATGCAGAGATTAAAGACTTTGTATGTTTTGGCTTATTTTTCTCTTCGAGAATTTGTACAACATAGTGATAAGGCATATCTAAAACTTCATTGATGTCACGACCTTGTTTCATAAAATCAAGCGCTATTTTATCCATATATTCTAATTGTTGGGCGTAAGAAAAGTCTTCTTCCGTTAACGTTTCTTCGCCGGGGATACGTTTTTTGAGTCTGTTTGTTGCCCGTCTGTAATAAATTGAATTTGTTGATAAATGGTTGCTGCAGCATCTGGAGCGTGGAGACGATCATATAAATCATCTACTGAGAATTGACCTTGGTAAATACGATTAGCTACAAAATCAGCCATTTTATCAACCATTTCAAGTTCTTTTTTACTTCCGGTTGCACTTTGTAATTCGGCTAACATTTCAGTAGCTTCACGTGTTACTCTCCAAGGGATAAATGGAGGTGTCCAATATTTTTTAAGTTCAACTTCTCCACCTTCTAGTACCTCTTCAAGATTTTGTACAAGTTCAATTGTGTTACGTTTTAAGTTCGCCATGTATATACCACCCTTTTATTTTTTGGATTTAAAAAAGGAATAGCTGTTAAGCTATCCCTCACACTTCTTTAATAACTGGTTTACCAAGCTTGTTTTCACTTGATAACAGCTCGCTTAATCGCTCTTCACTTACCTTTTTATTAGCTGGTTTTGGATACCTATCACCCTTTTGGTACACCTTACCTTCGTGTACGTCTTTAAATGTAAAGAGCGCTTCATATTTCGCCTTAGACATTATTAATCACTCCTTACGCTTCTGGGATTGCCGTTGGATAAGTAGTACCAAACACCGCTTGGAATAAAGCATCACGATTAGTTGTTGAGCCTTTTTCATCAGCCCCAAAGATAACTGACTTTTCTTCTGTAAAACCGTCAACTTCTCTATCCATAAATTCTGCTGTAATTTCATCAGATTGAAATTCTGTACCGTCTTCTTTTGTTTGTCCGCTTTTGTTTGGTCGTAAGAAAATCCCTTTTGGTAAACCAACCCATTCTTTGCTACCATCTTCATGAGTTTTTGCAAACACACATGCTGCGTATGGAGGTTGGTCACTTGAACCGTATGCATGTAGTCCATCCACTGTACTTTCGATACCTAGTAGCTTCGCTAAATCTTCTGTAGGTAATTTATGAAAAGAACTTGATACACTCACATTTCCAGCACTTACAGCGATTTCAGCAGTTTTATTATCTCCATATGCCCGAACAACCTCTTGTGGCATTTCTACTTCAATTGTTTGTAGATATTCAATACGTTCAATATTACCAGTGATAACCTCTGCTCCTGTCTCAGCTAAGATTGCATAGTAAAATTCATCTACACCTGTTGATGCTCTATATTTTTTAGCCATTCTTATTCCTCCTCTAATCTTGTATAAATTTTCCCTCTATAACGTCTAGCATCACGATAGATACCTGTCTCTTTGTCCCATTCATCGACACCGCCACCATATTGACCAAAGCCTAACTCGTTTCTCAGAACTCGTTGCACCTCTTTTGCGACAGCTTGTGTATCTGCTAGTGACTTGGACCAAACCTCAATTTGATACAAGTATTCTTCAGCCAACCATTTGTTATCAGCATAATCAGTGGGTTTCGGTGATTCTAATGGGTCAATCACAATGTAAACACCCTGCATCGTTTCGGTAGGTGGATACTCGTAAAATTTGATACGCTTGTCCACTTTCTCGGCAATGAGTGTGCTTGTTTTTAACGCATCATACACTGCATAGAGCATTATAACCCTCTCCTTACAGCATCTAGTACGGCTAACCGGTATGCTTTCTCTGCATTTCTTAGTGCTCTCGCAATTGCTCCTTTACCTTCTGGATTAGGGTTTTTAACTGTTCCCCACTCATTAAGATGAATGATGCGATAACGATCTTTAGGACCTCGCCAGTGCACTTTAATGGTACGCACACCACCAATTATCATTGGCTCAGATATTGTAATCTCATCAATCGAAGCGCCTGTGTCTTTAAAGCTTTGGAATTGCATTTTTAATTCTCGTACAAATACTTGAGCACCCGCTTTTAACGCCTGATCACTGATACGTTTTACAGCCTTATCACCAAACCGATTATCCAACGCTTGCAACATTTCCTTTACCCCTGTTATTTTCACGCTCATGCCTTTTCAACTCCTGCCACAATGTCGATAAAACGTCTATCTTGCAAGTTCGGCTGTACACTTTTAATGTTGTACTTAATGTTTTGATAATCCATATCCTCAATCGCGATATAGTGCAAGTTAGATGGACGATATTCAGTCAGTGGATCTCGAATGGTAATGGTAACATCTGATAATGTGCCGTTTGCTTTGGCCATTTCTAAATCTTTTAGCCATACACGGTCTACTTTCCCAAATGTACGAAAGACTTCTTCATCCTTTGACTCTCCTGGTAGTGGGCCAGCGTTCGGTTTATTGCTATAAAAAAGAATAGGTGTCCGTAACTCTCCATTATGAAGACGTGGTGGCTTGTATTTAAATTCACGCATTCTCTTCACCATCTTCCAATATCATTGTTTCTAGCACCTTATCAACACTTAAACTATTAATCTCGGTTAAGAAATTATCGTTAAAGTATTCTAAAGCATCATTGTAGACGTAACGAGAGCGCTCAAATACAAGCTCCTTAAACTCTTCGTCTTGTTCAATATCATAATCACCACAAACTCTTTTTAAAGCTGTAACAGAAGCAGAAAGGATGCGAGTTAAATTCGCATCCTCATGATTCCCTAGTCGATTTCGTTCTTTAAATTCAGTTAGAATTTCATTTGTGATGGCCAATTACATCACCTCATGCCTTATACAGCTGGTGTTGTATCAAATGAAATATTAAGATCATACACCAATGCTGTTTTGTTATCTTTCGGCTTTCCATTTGCAAATTGCTTAATTGTGTACAGTGTTGCATCTTCAATCGCTAACGTTTGGTCAAATTTTTTAAGCTTATATCCACCAGCAATAGCCGCTAAGTATTCACCTTTCACAAAGAATACGGCTTTGCCAACTGGCACCTCTTCTGACTCAACGACTTGAATGTTGTATGGTAAAGCCATTACCCACTGACCGTTAGCTGTTTGAATGGTATTACGGGCTTGTACACCAATCGCATCAATTGGATTGACAACCATTACAATTTTGTTTAATACTTTTCGAGCTTTTCCTTTTGCGTTTGTCGAAAGAGCTTTTACAACCTCATACAACTCACCAGCTACTTTTTCGCCATATTGAGAAGGAGCAAACGTTAATGTTCCAGAAGATTCTTTCGTTGTAATGGCACCAGTAGCAGGGTCAACATCTTTCATTAATCCTACTGGTTGACTAACAACAGCTCCACCACCATTTACAAAACCGAACTCTAAACCTACTGTGTACGATTCAATTAAAACCGTACGAACAAAACGTTCCACCCAAACTGGCCCTAACTCTAACATGTCGTTTGGAATAGCAGCAAAAGCCGTTAATTTAAGTTGGCCAATAGATTCTTCTCTAAATGCAGCATTGACTTGCCCCCGAATATCTCCAAATAACTCGCCCCAAGCGTACGCTTTTGTTGCATCTGAATAGATAAATTTTGTGACAGCGCCTAAATCTTGTAGTCCAAGCGCACCAAGTAAAGGATGTTCCGTTACTAATTCTTCAAAGATACGCTCTTGTGTTGTTTCTGGAAGAATGGAATCATCTTTGAAGCCACCGTCTTGCACAACTGCATTAAAGAACTTTGTTTCATCCGATGTTAAAACATTTTGGCCACGTTGTTGCAAAATCGAACGATCTAGCATTTCGTTATTTACTTGTTCACTAATATTGGATGCTACTTCTTGCTGCAGCGCATCAAGATAATTTTGAAACGCTTCTGTTTGTTCTTTCTCAGTGATATTTTTGCTTGAAAGAGCAGCTGTTAACTTAGCCTTTGCATTTTGAAGAGCTTCGGATTTATTCGTAAATTTAATTGTCATTAGTGATTCCTCCATTTTTATAAATTTAAAAAGAGCTTACTCAATTTCTGCTTAGATTCAGCAGGAGTAGGCTCTTTCAGCTTGTGGCTATTCAATTCATTTAAGATTTCATTTTTCAATTCAGTTAAGGACGCTTGTAATACATCTTTGGTAATATTGTCCTGAGCCCCTTTGTTCAAAATGCCATTTCGCAAGCCATTAATAATTGGCTCTGGAATCATGGTCGCTGTTGCACTAGAAGCAGTTGCCTTTAATTCATTTTCCATAAACATGATTTCATCAACAAAACCATTGTCCAATGCCTCTTTTGCACCTAACCATGTCTCTTCCGCCATCATGTCCAGCAACTCTTGTTCCGGTTTACCTGTCTTAATGACATAAGCGTTCACAATTGAGTTATCAATAACCCTTAACATGTCGGAAGCCTTTTGCATTGAACGGTGATCACCTTGATGACCTTTTGATGCGTTATGAATCATGATTTGAGCAGTTGGCGAAATACTCACTTTACTACCACTCATAGCAATAAAAGATGCAGCACTTGCAGCCAAACCAACAATCTGTGTCTCAACATGACCGTTGTAGCTTTTTAAGGCTGTGTAGATTTCTGAACCTTCGTATACATAACCACCGGGACTATTAATGGCAACTGTGATAGCGTCACCGTTTGCTTCTGCCAGTTGGTCAAATACTTTTTTTGGACTAGTTGCATCCATTTCAAAAAGATCATAAATCCATTGCTCATCATTTGAAATGATAGGTCCTTTAACTTCAATCTTGACCGTCATTATTCTCACCTCCTTCATCGTTACTCATTTCAGCATAGTTCTTCGTAATATAATGCTTGTCCAGATTCGGATCATCGGAACGGTCATAACCTACTTCCAGGCGAATTTCATTCCCTGTAAATGCACTAGAAGAAATAAGCTTATCAATACTTGTTGCAAGATCAAAGATACTTTGATAAGAAACACTTTTAATATCAATTTTTTGCCCGGATAGATATTCTTTTTTATCAAAGAACTTTACATTTGCTTCATCAGATATCTTTTTTAGTAATGGTTTTACAGTAAAAAGCATATAGTTCTTTGTTTGCTTTTCTACATCAGCCATTTCTCCATACAACAAGCTAACCGGAATACTCAACGCCATTGCTACTTGACTAAAAAAGCCATTTGTCACTTTATTGATTTCATCAACACTTTGGCCAGTATTTCCTCCACCGGACTTTTCTTCATACTTAAAGCCTGGTTGTTGAGGAATAATTGCTACATCTTTTTCACCAATCGCTTTATACATATTGTCGATGAATTCTTGTAGTTTCGCTTGATGCTGTGGGCTTTTAGCAGCCAACATATCCATATCCACTGTACCCCGAATTTGATTTTTTCTTTTTTGGGAATTAAGAACCCTACCAAAAAGATCTCCATAATCCTTGAAAAGACTATCAATTAACGGTGTTAACTTTTCATTACGATATCGTAGATGAATGACTTCGCTCTGTTTAAAACTGCGTTTAAACGTGAAGTCTTTTACAGTTACATTTGAAAATATGTCCTCATATACTGCGTACTCTGTATGTTGAAAATCGTCAGCAATAAGCAGATCATCGTCATCACCTTGTACAATCAGCACTTCGTTATCATAAATTAATTTACGAATGAAGGTTTCCCAAAACGTACTGGCTGTCATGTTTTTATTAGGACGAACATTCAATCTATAATAGAGCTCATCCGTTTCAAACACTTTTCCATTCTTTACTCTAAATTCAGATTGACTAACTGTTCTTCCTAAAAACGAAACACAAGTATCCAATGCCAACTTCTTCATATGGATTCTATTGACTGTTTCGATGAACATTTCTACATCAAACATAAAACCAAGTTCACTATTTCGTTTAAAAATTCCATCTAGCCACCCAATTGTTCTCACCCCCTTCTAAAATTTAATACTGGATAAAATAAAATCTGCTTCATCAATTAAGATATTATCCGCTTGCCAAAGTGCGTGAATAAACGCCTGAAATCCATCTGTTTTAC
This sequence comes from Priestia megaterium, assembly GCA_008180335.1. Classification (GTDB taxonomy): domain Bacteria; phylum Bacillota; class Bacilli; order Bacillales; family Bacillaceae_H; genus Priestia; species Priestia megaterium_B. The sequence continues at coordinate 39,634 of VTEF01000002.1, read as the reverse complement.
GTTTAAACTCATCTTTCTTTAAATATTCTTTGTTTCCGTCCTTTTTGATGTGTACGTATACATTATTTGTATACCAGCGCATTAATGGGTTATCGCCAAAAACAAGCTGTTTCTTCGCAAATAACGTTTCTACACGCGGGGCCAGAAGAGAATGAATCGCTTTAGGATTTCGTATATAGAGCAAATGAAAACCCTCAGCCTCTAATGCTGATTTCACTAAATCTAATCTGAAGGTATCTGCCACAATCGTTGTTACACCATATCGTTCACGCATCTCAACGAACCAGTTTACAATATGCTGTATATCAATGACCGGCTCATCCACGATTGTTAACAGCCCATCCGCTTCCCATTCAGTTATCGGAACCTTTAAGCTGACAGTATCTAAAAATCCCTTTCGGACAAATGAATGAGTTTTCCAAACATACTCCTCACCAAATTTAAACAGCAACCCAACCGCTGCAAAGTCTTTAATACTGGCAAAATCAAGACCACCTACACATGTACGGTGCGCTAGATCGGGTAAAGGTCGATTAGTAGCTAAAATCTCTTCCCATGATGCAACGGACTTTGTTAAATCCTTTTCTGGGAAGTTCATACGCTTTGTCATAAAAGCAACGCGTCCATCTTTGTTGCGGAATTGCTTTCTGACTTTGTTCATTAAGCGCTTTGCCCTGGATGTTAAAGGCTTTTCAAATGCAGGATTTGCTTTCTCCCACATATCTTCACTGTTAACTTCCTCTTTGTCATCAAGCTTACAAATAAACGGAAAGATTCTATCTTCCAAATCTGCCCCACTAAGCACATCTTTACAGCGAAGCATTAATTTGTCATAAAAACCTTCACGAACAAAGCCATTTGTTCCTATAAAAAATTCACGCGGGTTACGAACCTTACCAAGACCACCAGAAAATACATCGACAATTTCTCGGTCTACCATTTCGTGAATTTCATCATAAATGACGCAACCTTCACGACCACCATCTTTAGTACCAGCATTTGATGTACGAAAACGGAAAACACTTTTGGTTTTATTGCCTGTTATCTGCAGCTTCGTTGAATCAAACTGTTTCTTTAAAGAAGAGCTTTCATCAATTGCATTGTAAACTTCCTTAAAACTCATTTGCGCCTGGTCTTCACTATTTGCAACAACTGACACATCATAATTTTTTATTCCATGCAATGGACTGATAAAGTAATGTGCGAGTGTAGAGATAAAACCATTCTTTCCTCCACCACGGCCCATTGTGATAAAAAATTCTTCAAAGAACAATTCGTCATCTTCTTTAAAATATAAAAAAATAAATGGCGCAATAAATTTCTCCCACGGATCTAATTTAAAGTACCATTTCTCACTAAATTTTATATAGTTCTCGATTTGTTCTTCATCAAAGTAAATATCGTCTCGCGTCAAAACGTACGTTTCGAGATAGGTAATTAATTCGATTCGCTCCTGGTTTAAAAGAATTTTCCCATCTCGATACGATTGAATGTATTGGTCCACATACTTATTTCTAATCATGTTAGATCATCTTCATCTTCATCATCTTCCACAGGAATATTTAAGGATAAGTCCTTTAATATCTGCAGCATTTGTTTGTTCACTGCTAATTGGTCTTTAACAGATGGATTGTTTTTATACATCTCAACACCTACAGAAGAACGGTCTTTAAAAACAACGCCTCTTTCTTTAATGTCCTTTTGCAAAGCGTTTTTGTTGTCCCACAGATTCATATAATCATTGACTAAATCTTTATAGACCTCTCCAGAAAAACCTCTATTCTCAAGCTGCTCGAGTAACGATTTCCTAATAGTCGTCTTGCCCATGCCCTCCCTCCTTTCAATATCTATTCTAAAAATCCTTATGTGCGCGAAGAAATCTGCGGAATCGAGCCCCCTCCCCGGTGCCCATTTGCTGGGAAAAATTGAATCCCGCGACGGGGGGGTGTATATGCTTACTTACGACTTTCCAGTTTTTCTAATTTAATCGTATAATCGTCATCTGTTGCATTATAATCAATGTAAACAACGTCATAATCTAGTAACAATTCCTTCACACGTTCTTTTGCTTTATCTTGTACACTTTTAATTGTTCTATTTTCATTTACCATCTTTCATCATCCTCCCACTTGTTCACGTTTCGTTCGAACACACGACCATGCTCCTTGTTATGACAGTTAACGCATACTGTCTCAAGGTTGTCCTCATCCAATGCAAGCTCTGGATAATGTTCAAGCTCTTTAATGTGATGGACAACAAGCTTTATCTTCTTACGCTTTGCACTCTCACTATACTCATTCATATCAATTGATACACGACCATGCCGTTTACACTCTTGGCATTCATAGTTGTCTCGCTTCTTTATCTTTTCGCGTAACCTTTTCCAATCGCCACTGTCATAGAACTTACGCTTCTGTTGGATTGTTTTATATTCAAGTGCCATTCAACACCTAATACTCCTTAATATAGATTAACTTACTAACATAAAAAGGACACTGAATTAATCAGTGTCTAAAAGACTTTTGCAATATTTAATTCCTTAGTCTTGTTTTCTCACTAAATAAATCTTATAACTTAGCTCTCTTGCTCTTACGTTTTCCTTTTCCAGTTCTTTAAGTTCGTATATATCATAATTTGAAATAATTACTTGGTGTTTATCTGTTAAAAAAACATTGTATTTAAAAAAAAGAAAGAATGGATTTAGATAAACTAAGCTATTTTTAACATAGATGTAACCCAGTAATGAAAATAAACCTGCATTTACTAATAAACTTTTTCCATCTGATACTTTTATTGATAAAATTGGGACCAAATAAGTTACTACATAATTCAACAACTTATCTTCAGTTTTACAAATCCCTTCAAACTGATGCTTCTCATTAAGGCTTACCTTAGTAATAAACATTAACGAGATTATTGAAACTAGTATTAAAATTAATAATGTGAGACCAAATAATGAGGGTAACCACTCTTTAAAAAGTAACATATTTTTAAGTTTTTTTAAGCTTGAAAAATATTCGTAATTATTTATTATCAATAAAATGTACAAAGGAAAGAATGATGATACATAAAGCCCTATTCGATTCAAAACAGGCATCATTAATAATCACCTCAATGTAATTCATCTATTCCCTCGCGCTGATTTATTAAGCTTCTATAGAACGAATCTCTAATTAACCTTGTTAAATCCATTAATTGAGACTTATCTTGATAAACTAACTGTCTGTTTCCTTCTATTTCAATCTCTAAATCAAATATATCAATTACTTGAATTACGTTTTCGAAATTCTCAAAGACCTGAGTAATTCGCTCTTCTTCATTAAGGATTTTGGTTAGCGCTCTAGTAATTCTCATATCAGATAAACAATCTTCTCGAAATTGATCAAAATTACTTATTCTGTCTGCTCTTTCTACCAAATCTAAAGTTTGGCTAGCTTTTTGAAAGTATTGATCTTGTATTGAGAATATTCTTTCAAGAGAGACATGATTAAGAATCAACATTTCTCCTCTAAATATGACAATATCTACATTTGCATCTATGCCTAACAATTTATCGTCTAACTTTTCGAAATCATTAGAAGTAAACTTTCCTAGTAGACCTCCTTTTTTCAATAAATGATTAAACTTAGTAACTCTCCTAAAGAAAAGTATATTTCCTCTATTTTCTTCTAGTCCTATATTCAGGCAATAAAAAGTTAACTTACTAACTTCTTCAGGTTCAATTTCTCTTCTTATAACAACATCCCCTTCCATACTCGCAAGGATATCATTAAAGCTTTCCACTTCATCAACTGAATGTGTTTCAATACATCCATCTATTGAACCAATAGGACTAAACTCACGTTGCTCTGTATCTTGTACCCTGTCTAACGCATTTGTTATTATACCCTTTAATTCCCTTTGCAAATCGTCTCCAATAGAAGGAGAAAACGTTTGATACCTTCCATTTGGTTTTTTTCTAGTAAAATACAACCTCATATCTAAATTGTCTTCATCTAAACCATTTAATTGTTCCACAATAGCTCTAACGTCCATGCTTCGACCTCCTTTTGCACTAATAATTATGGTACAAAAGGCTTACCTATACAATCCACTATCGTTCGACATTTACCAACAAAAAGCACCCTCGGTTTCAGGATGCTTTTTGTTTCATTTATTTTCTATTTTCCATTCTTTCTTTCCTTGCTAATATATCCGACTTAAGAAACAGCTTTTCTTTCGGACTTTCGCGTATAGGATTTATCTTTCCCGTGCTAACCAGCTTATTTACATACTGACGACTAACTCCTAATATCTCTATAGCATCGGAAGTTGTTACGACCTCAGACGCTAGGAATTCTATTAGTTGTTCTCTAGTCGTGATGTGAAACGAATCGCTCATAAATCAAGTGTTCCCCCTTTTTAGAATGATTGTAATGATTGTTAGTATTAACCAAACAACAGCTAAAACCGAAGCTGTGATGTCTATCCAATGCAAGTTATTATAATCCATCGTTGCAAAATGAGTAGCGAACAAGATTGACATTAAAAACGTAAAAGAGAAGAATTTCATATTTTTTCATGGACATGATATAATATTTAGTAAGAGGAAGGGGTTGCCCCCTTACCTCCCTTGCTTATTTGCGACGTTTCTTTTTGCTAGGAGAGCGTCGCTTTTTCTTCGACTTCTTTCTTCTTTCAGCTAGTTCCTTCTCTATCGTCATGATTCCAACGATACTTCCAGTTAGCCAAGTTAACATTCGAAGAAGTCTTTCAACTGTTTCCATGTCCACTTTGTTCACCTCCTTTCGATACTTTAATTATATCAAAATAGATGACGTTCGTCAACCTTATTAATGAAAATTTATACAAAAATGTTTTTTATAGGTAAGCTTGCTAACATTACTCTTCACTTTTTCTAATCCGTATAGTTTCCAAATGCTTCAAAGAATGTTGATGATGTTCGGTTAAAACGCGTATTAAATCCTCGAACATGTGTACAGCCATGAAATTTTTATCATGAAGGATGTTGACCAACTGTATCAACTCACCATAATCAATACCATTTAATGCGTATTTAGAATCTCTATTATTACTCCAATCAGACATCTGCTTAACAATGTCATCGATAATATCACTTAAGTGTTTCTTTGTGCATGCTGATGATTGATTAGAACTCTCATCAACCGCTTTGGCTTGTTCATTCTTATAATCCTTATAAGCTTCAACACACTCATCAAACGTTTCTTTCTTAATAAGTCCATCTGCGTATAAATCAAATAGTGTTCCTACAACATTAACCGAAACCTTCTTTTTATTCATAATTATTTCTTCTCCTTTACTCCAGTATTTTTAGGTCTAATTGTTAGTGATGGTTTTTTTATAAATCCCTGTTCCTTATCAGCAGTTTCTTTTTTCATAATAAAAACCGCTATCTCTAGCAATAAATATGCATTGAATACTAATAGCCCTTTAAAAACATTAAATTCTCCAATCGCAATCTCTGTAACCCAAATAAGAAACCAAAACCCCACCATTCTAAACGGACTCATGAATTGATATTTAATGCCCTATCATTCCTTTCACAGAAATAAAAAAGGACACTGTTAATCAGCATCCTTTTTACTTATTTGTTTAGATTTAGCGTAAATAGTTGAACGTGGAACACCTGTAATCTTTACAATGTCATTAACGCTTAATTCATTGTCCTCACGTTCAGCAAACAATTTAAGAGCTTGTTGTACTTGTTTTTCAGACTGTCCTATACGCCCCATATGTTTACCTTGTTTCTTAGCTCTTTCTCTTCCTTCTGTTGTACGTTCATTGATTAAATCTCTCTCAAATTCCGCTATTGCTCCTAACATAGTAAACATGAGCTTACCCGCTGGTGTTGAGAAATCAATTTGTTCTTTAATAAAAACAACACCCACACCTTTTTTATTTAAACTGTGAACGATATTGTGTAAGTCCCGTGTAGAACGAGCTAAGCGGTCAATCTTATAGACGACTAATGTGTCGCCTTCCTTTAAATAATCGAGCGCTCTTTTAAACTCTGGACGTTTGGCGTTAGCTTGTTGTTTTTCATAAAAGATTTTTGTACAACCATATAACTCTAACTTTTCCACCTGTAAGGCATAATCTTGGCTAAGAGAACTTACTCTTGCATAGCCAACTAATTCTCCACTCATTTAATTCTCCACCAACCTCAAAAAAGCTATTTTTCCCAAGAGTTAATTATATACTAACTTTTAGATAGTTTTTATGAGAAAAAAGCATGGTTTTTGAGTTCAAAATCGGCATCTTAAATAAACGTCTAAAAGGTGTAAGTTTTAGACACCTAATAAATGAGCAAAACAAAAAGCACCCCAACTGTAGGATGCTCTTTGTTTTGTTCATTTACTTCCGAACTAAAAAACGGATCGCACGTTATTTTTTATATTTTTCATCATACGGACGGTACAAAGCTCTATTTTTATCTAGTTGCCCTTGGAATGCTAAAATTTCATCCTTAAAGAAAAGTTGTGTATTACCTACTTTTTTAAATGGAACAAGGTTTCCCTTTTTCACATGAATAGCAAGGCTTTGACGGCTCATGTCTAATATTTCTCCAACCTCAGCAGCGGATATGACTTCTTCTTTTATGAGGTTTTTTAATTCATCAGTTAGCGCCATAAGAATTTTCCACCTTTATTGTTAATTTTGTAGATGTTAGGTATACTAATACTAATACAGGTTTTCGCCTGTAATCAACTTTTACTTACGCTTCTTTTTATTTAAAGAAGCGTCTTTTTTGTTTCTAAAGTAAATGTATTTTGAAATTAAAGCGATAACCATAAATATAACACTACCTACAAATATCCATGACAAAATTGGTCTAGTTGTAAAATCCACAAAATAAACACTAACGAAAAACAACACAACAACAGCAATAAATTCGGTTCTTATCATTATGAATTGAAATGAAAGATTGGGTTTTGTTTTTTAGAAAGGAGCGGTGGAGCACCACCCCTTTCCTTTGTAATCAACTTTTACTTACGCTTCTTTTTATTTTTTCTCTGTCTGTTTTTGTTTTTTTGTGCCTGTTTGTTATTTCTTATGTCAGCGTAAATGTCGTAGAACAATTTTGTTCCTGTTGCTATGCTTAGGTATGCACCTGCTAGCACTGGTAAATCTCCAACCCAATCTCCCATTCCCTCACCTCCTTATATATATTATAACACAACCACATACATACGTAAAGTGATTTATATGAAAATATAGGTTTTTTTTGAATTTTTTTACACAAATAAAAACCACTTATCATGGAGATAAGCGGTTTAACAAAGGTTTCGAGTCCTACTCGAATATGAAATTGTATGACTTGCCGACCATTAAGGTTCTTCGTCGTATCCTGCAAACAGGAGCAAATTAAAAAGCAGATGTATTAAAATCTCATTATTTATGCACTTACGTACAGCTAACTAATGATATTAATTTACTTATAATCAACCGCGATATTATCTCTAAACAACACAGAACAGCATCTATGCTGTTTACAAACACCCACTTATTAGCTTAATTGGCCAACAACCTACTGTTTAAGTGTCAAGGAGCAACAAAATCAGCAGACATTTTGAATACCGTTACCTTTGCTACTTACCATATTACATGAGTTATATAGCAATGTTCTGCTATTTTTCTGCCACGTTTCTGCCACTAATTAATCTGTGCTTTTTATTAACTTATATTACTATTACTAGTTCCTCTGGTACTTCACCATATCTTATATTCTGTTGCACTCGTCTAACCGCTATAACCGCTGTCATTACAAGGTTTATTCCATATCCTTTTTTGAGTGCACGCTACGCTTATTTTTGATGCAGTTATAGGCAGCTCATCATTAAATCTTAAACTTCATCATCGCTTTATCCATTGAATCTTGATTGATACCGATATACCTTAACGTAATCTGTGGGCTTGAATGGTTAAACATTTCTTGCAGCATAGCTACGTCTTTTGTCTGTTGATAAAAATGATAGCCGAATGTTTTGCGAAGTGTATGCGTCCCTATCTCATTTAAATGAACATATGCTGCTGCTTCTCTTAAAATTCGATATGCCGTTGAACGATCAATCGCTTTATTTGTTCCTTGCCTGCTTTGTATCACATAATCTCCATCTGTTAATTCTTTCGCATACTCTAGAACTTCTTTACGAATAGACGGAGGAATGCGTATGCGCTTCTGTTTACGCGTTTTCGTCTCTCTTAATACAACGTGAGTACTTAACAAGTCTTCTTTCTTCAGCTTCAAAATATCCGATATACGCAAGCCTGTACTAATGCCTAATATAAACAGCATATAGTTCCGCTGGCTTTTTGATTTTAAATAAATCTTCATCTCCTGGAGTTTGACTAAGTCACGAATGGGCTGCACAAAGTTCATTGGTCATCACCTTCCTTATATACTTCAATCCGTAGAGACAAGGCTAGCTTTATAAATGCTTTTTCTTTTAAGCGGTAGTATTTTCGCTCTGAGAAATTAAGATCATTATAGACCTGGTAATCAAATACATCATCTTGTAGCATGTACCGCTGAATAAGAATTGCTCGTTCCCAGTATCCTAACCGATTCACAGCCATTACCATCCGCTTTAAATATTTACTTCTCGCTTGCTCGTGTGAAATATTACGAATGGCCACATCTTCTGTAGATGAATGGAATGCGTTTGTATTTGACGGTGGAACAAACGAGTACGTAGCCGTCACTTTCGGCAATTCCTCCTCATTTTGCGTTAACAGCAGCACTCGATATTTCTCAAGTGCCGCTTCTACTACTCTTTTTGTTGCTTTTACATCAATCTCAGGTAACAGTGTGTTCATCAATGAAATTGCCCCCTGCCTCTTATTTTTGACGAATAGATCCGCGTGAACGATGATACGTACTGCGATTAGTTCCCATTAGCTCATGAAGTTCTCTTTCAGAAAATGTTTCCTTCTTCTTTCTCTTAGGTTGCTGCTCTGTTTTCCTTTTATCTTTTTCATTTAGCACATGATTTAACTTATTTAACTTATTTAACTTATTCCACTTTTCCATTTCACCTCGTAAAGTTCCCATTTACATTCCTCTCTTTCTAAAATAAAAATTGCTCTATACTATAGGTTTACGCTCTGTAATTTCTTTACCTATTCCATCGCTAATCCCTAACAAAATGACTTATACTTTAGTTAGAATAATAGTTATATATTTAAAATAGGAGATGTACGTATGAGTGAACTTTTTAAAGAAAATTTCCAAAGCATGACTTTATTAATTTCCTGTCTATCGTTAACAATTTCTTTTTTTACGTTATGGTCAAACAGAAAAAGGCTAGACGTTACAATTGACTATAGTGGATTAATAGATAGAGTTGAGACGTTTGATAAAGAACCTGTATTTCAAAATCAAGTAACGTCTCCACTTATCGTTTTTAAAGTTTTAAATATGTCACCGAAAGACATTGGTTTTTTTGATATCCAGTTCCTAGACATGAACGGCAGACAATTACTTCCTGCGTTTTACAAAATTTCAACTGCTCCTAAATTCGATAATAAAAAATTACTGATAGTAAATGACTGTGAAGGTACAATAGCTCATTTCACACCATTAGATTCAAATTACGGGTTAATACCTGCTAACAGTCTGAAACGCTTTGAAACGCTTGTATATCCAACCAACCAAACATTCATAGTAGATATTAAGGTAGCCATTAAAACATTTAGAAAAAATCCTTATGCCACAACAAGAAAGCATTATAAGCATTACTCTAGAATTATCAAACTCAGTGATGATGACTGGAAATTAATACAAGAATCGCAACAACAAGTGAAACAACAGCTATAATGAAGACTAGTAAATCGAACATATTTATCACCTTCTTTATAATTAGTTAAAATACAAAAGGACACTGAACAAGTAGCGTTTTGCTACTAATTCAGCGTCCTCAGGCTCTCCTATCTTGGACATATTCAATTCGCTTTCTTAATATCTCGGTCCATTAATGCTTCGATTCCGCATTTAGCTAGTACAGTATGAATAAACAAACGACCTTTCTGCGTCCATTTAGTATGAAGCTTCGTTTTCAGTTCATCACTTGAGTCTCGATAGTTCGTTGTGTGAGATTTCGTATACCCCTTATCTTGATACTTGCTATATAAAAGCCATTGCTCACCTAACTTATACTGCACGCCTTCTTGCTTGAGAATTTGATTTAGCTTCTTACCAGACAGACCATAATCTTTTGCAATCTGTGAAATGTTAATTACGCTATCTGACTGGAGAATTTGATCATAGTACGTAACCTTTGGTGCAGTTTCTGCTAACTGCTGTTCTAGCATCAAGTTCTTTGTTTCAACAAGCTGCTTTTGTTTTTGTTCAAGAATCCACTGCTCCGCTCGCTTAATTGGATCATCAATCATATATGACGGAACATGCAGCTGTTTAAATCGCTTTTCTACTTCAATAAAGTATTTACGCACGACGCGCCCCATCTCGTTATGCTGAACCATTGCAATCTCTTTAGCAGTATCTAAAGTTAAAATATATTCCGTTCGAGGCCTTCCTCCAACACTTTCCCCCAAAACTGGGGAAAAGTCTTCTCCTTCCACAAAACTGTATTTTTCAATGCGATCTTTTATCCATGTGGTAAAATCTTTACCAACCATGAGAACAGCATGTAATTCTCTTGCATCCACTACTGTCTCTCCTGCTTCCGTTTGATAAACAGGCAGCATTTCATTAGCAATAATAGTCGATTTGTTCATCGTTTCACTCTCCTACCGCTACGTAGTTATAAAACTAAAACAACCTCCAACGATTCATTATTAAAATAATTCACTCTCTTCAAAACGGATTCTTGCTGTTTTTCCTTTAGCTGTTTCAATGATGGTATGTCCATGATGCACCGCTTCAATTGCCTTTGCTTTACCTTGATGTCCATCTAAAATTAAAAGAACAACTTTACCTGGTTCAATCGCATGATGAATTGTCATATCATCTGGATCTACTTCTAAAAATCTTGCTCGTTCAGACATCAGCGCACCCCTTTTGTGATATAATTGGTTAAACGATTGTCGGGAGTGCTCCCGGCTTTTTTATTTGCTCTTTTTCTGCCTTTGACCATACGAATGAATGTCTGAAAATGCTTTTTCTTTTTTCTTTTTGGTCGGAATGATTGGATGCTTTTTTATATAAGCCAGGCGCTCTTCTTCCGTCATGTACCACACTTTCACTTCCCCATGCATTTGAATCGCTCCTTTCACTGGACTTTAGTGCATTACTCGTTCAACGTTTTTACAACACGTTTGGCAGCAGCTTCTGTCATTCCTAATACCGTTGCTCCAAAATTATCTTTATCATACCTTTCCAGTAAGCCATTAAGAAATACACTTAGTTCTTCTTGAATTTGTTTTTCACTTAAACCCGTTATTGAAATATAAAAGTGTTGCCTTTTCAATGATATACCTCCTTTTAATTACGCATCATCGGAAAAGTCGCTTCCCATCTCCGCTCCCACTCTAGCAATGCTTCTTGATCGCTTACCCTGCATAGCCTTGCAAGTTCCCTCAAGGACAGTGTTTGATACTTGGCAGCTCTTACTTTCGTAATCTCTTCCATGCGCTTGCTCAAATAGGACACGAGTTCTTGAAGTTCTCCGCTGTAATGAGTTGATTGTAAATTATAGCCACTGGAGCAGCTAAGCTCCTTGTAAATAAACTCTACTTGATCATCACTTAACTGAATCTGCATGAACGCTTCCCTCGCAATCTGTATCACAGTTTATTTTTGACGCTTCTTTTGACGGGAAGAAGGCCATTTCCAATCGGTTGGACGCTTCAGTGTTTCTACACGCTGTGATTGCTTCTTGTACATTTCTAATTCCGCTTTTGACAGCTTAAAAATCTCAATACGCCCCACCCTGTTCACTCTCCTCGGTTCATATGCTTGCCAAATTCAGACTTAATGCCAATATGAATCATTTCTAGCTCCGTTAAGCTAAGCTCATATAGCTGTTTGCCAGCAGGAGTCTTGAAATACCCGTAGCGCATAAGCTCGTTGATTAAGTACGCACAGCGCTGTTCAACCGCTTGTTTTAGAAGTGCCATTATGTACTCACTCCTTTCCGGCTCCAGCCTTTAGTTCTGCTTCTAATTCCTTCAACTCCGCTTCTAGTTTACGTTTCTCAGCTTCAAAGTCAGCATCTAATACAGCAACAGATGACTGTGGTTGATCCGCTGCTTCTTGAGCTAACCAATCTGGCACAATTTCTTTGCGATTAGATGCATTGTGATTAAAGCGACGCTTGTTTTTAAATGCTGCTTCCAACGCTTTAACGTCATCAAGGCTACGAACGTTGCGGTTTGCCCATGATTTCAAGATACCTTCAGCATATTTCCATGTTTTTTGCTGTTTAAGTGTTAAAGACATCGCTTCTAACACAAGGTCTTCTCCCATGTCTTCAGTCCAATACTGAATTTGTTGGCTGATAAAAGGATTTAGCATACCGAAGTTTTGTTGATAAAAATCAAAGATTGATTGAGTTTGATTACGACTACTACTACCGACTTCACTTTTTCCAAGAGCGCCTTCTTCTAGATCTATATCTTGTTCATGTAGTAGTAGTTCTTTTTCTTGTTCTTTTTCTTGTTCTTCTTCTTTTTCTTGTCCACTTGGCGTTGACGTATCGTATGACGTGTCGTCAACGGCACGTAATTCTTTTAGCTTGTTAGTGAACAATTCTAAAATGCTGCTGTTTTTAATACTATTTGCTACTTCCGCTAAAAGAGATAGATCTTTCACCTCTCCAAGCTCTTTTACAACGCAGTCCAAAATCGGCTTTCCGCCTTTATTCAAGTTATACTTGCCCCAGTTTAATAGAGCGATTTCTCGCGTGTCTGGATTATACTTAACCACTTTATGCTCGTTCTCAAAACGCTTTAGTAAGCTGTTAATCGTTTCGATTGAATACCCCATATCAAAAGCCATTTGCTTCTTCGTAATCGTATATACACCAATCTGCTTCGTATTTGGATTGGTTAAAAGGTATAAGTAAAAGAATTTATCTTCCGGTGTCATTTCCTCTGAAACGCGTGGATCAGACCAAAAATCCACTTGAATCTGTCTAAATTTAGCCATCTGCTCTCTCCCTTTCTATAAAGCTTGCTTTCTACAAGCATCTTAAGCTACAATGGAAGCAATTGATTAATCGACAATCACTTCGAAGATGAGGAGCTGCAACTCCTTGTCTTCTTTTTTTATGCGCTTTAAGATTGTTTTCGCTAGTTCTTTACATTCATTCACACAAGATGCAAAAACCATTTCCTTATGGACCGTTTGCATCTTCTTATCTACAAACTCTAAATCCCATAGCATAATGTCAGTTTAGAAACATACACATAGAATGAGATGCTTCTGGCCTCCTTTCTTATTTAGTTGATGCTATTCGCATCGTCATAGCCAGGAAAGAGGGATGAGAGGTGTGTATCAATTGTCGGGGGAAACAAATGATAGCTCTTTCCTGACCATGACGACAAGAACATACATTCTTGTCGCACACATAAAACTGTGCTATACTGAAGTTAGTTAAGCGTTCTATTGAAGCGAACGATCGGCAGTAAGTGTTCCAGCACTTGCTGCTTTTTTATTTATCCAAATTGTTGTCTCTTTCATCATGCCCTCCTACTAAATGACTCGCTTTACAAAATCAATCGCCATTCCCTTACTTTGCAAATCTTTTACCAATGCTTCTAGTCGTTCACGAGTTTGTTTCTTCTCATAAAGCCGCTGAAGTTCTTTCTTTGCTTTCATCACTTCTTTAATCTGCTCGTCAAACTGTTCAAACTCCCCTTTGAACATCGCTTGGTGTGCGCTTAAAAGCCCTTCAAAAATGACTTCTTCTAAACGAGTTGCTAAACGAAAATCTGCTTCTAATACCTTCATGCCTTCCATCTCCTTGTCTTAATGGATGCCCACCACATTTTATAAATCGACTTCATGGAGAAATCGTACTCTTTACAAAGAACCGCTACTAAATTAATCATGGACGCCGCTGCGTCGAGAATTTCATGAATGACGCGTTTCGCTTCTTCTCGCTCACTTTCGTTCTGTATTCGTATTGGCTTTGCCCAACAAACCCTTTCCATCTGATCTAGTGCTTCATTCGTTTCTTGTTGGACCATGTATTTCATACTGGCTGGATGTCTGTCTATGTAGTCACCGTTGAAATATGGAATGCTGACGTGCCCTGCTGCTTCATTCCATGTAGCGAAGTAGTATTCTGGATCATCCACGCTATAAGCCACCTGCTGATATAAATCCTCTTGAAACTTACGCTGATTTGTTTCATATTTGGCAATGGTTTCGCGTGATACCGGTAAATCCATCGCTAACTGTTCTTGCGTTAGGCCTTGGCGCTTTCTTGCTTCCGCCAACTCCTCTCCTAACTTAATCAATGCCAATCTCCCCTTTCGTACCAAACACCCAGTACATTTGTTACACTATTTTCTTTATGATTCTAAATAAGATAAATTTTTCCGTTTAAGGGTAAAAGATATGGCTGTTTTACATCACAGCCTGGTTGAAATACTTTGTATTATGTTGTACCCACTCAGTATTTTGTTCGATCCACTCCATCAGCAGATGCGTGGGTACTTTGATGCCGCATGCTCGAATTACTGGAAAGTCAGGTCGACTAACTAACTCTGTTGCTTTCGTGCGACCAATCTTTAAAAAGTCCATTAATTCAGTCACTGTTAAAACTGGACCATACTTAGATAAACTTGAAGCTGATTTCAGTTCTTCTATGTCTCGTTTTATAGGAGCCAATGCCTCTTCTAAAGCATCCTTAAGCATTTGTTCAAATGTCATTTCAAGCACCTCCAGTGAAATAAAGTTTAGTCAAACCATGCTTTTCAAGTAACTGAATGATTTCAGCTGCGGCCTGTTCTTTGGTAAAATCTTTTTCTTCTAGCAAGTCATTTGCAATGTATAGGAGATCGACTGTTAGTTCAGCGTTGTAAAGTAACTTATCGATGTCAAAGTTCATGTGAACCCTCCTACCATTTCGCCATTTTGGCGAATTATTCTTCAAAAAAAAGGTCACTAATACATACTTGAAACAACTTAGCTGTCTTGGCCAAGGTTTCTGCTGGGTACTTCACCCGTCCAGTTTCCAAAGAATAATATCCATTTATACTTTCATATCCCAAAATCTTAGACATTTCTTCTAACGAAATTTTATTTTGCTTTCGTAATTCTTTAATCTTGCTTAGATTTACTTTAGGTGACGTCAACTTATTAACTCCTTTCTTTAATTAGCTTATATGATAATAATAAATCACCATTTTGGCGAAGTCAATATTTATTTAACCATTTTGGCGAATTTGTTTTTAACCATCTTGGTAAATGATAGAATTAAAATAAAATCTATATAGGTGAATTCTATGGATATCCTAGGAAAAAGAATTAGATATTTACGCGAGAAATACCAACTTTCTCAAAAACAATTAGCTACACGAGTTAACCTTACTAATGCTCAATTATCTAGATATGAATTAGGTGAAAGAAAGCCTGATCCAGAAATAATTAAAGATATTGCAGACTTCTTTGATGTAAGTACTGACTATCTTTTAGGCCGCACTGACAACCCTGATCTAATTGAAGAAAAGAATGAAGAATCCCTTCTCGACCCAGAACTAGGCGTCTTCTTCAAAGAAATTAAAAATGCTCCTGAAGATCGTCAAGAGCAGTTGCGTAAGATTTGGGAGATTATTAAGAGTGAAGGTAATCGTAAGGTTGAAGACGATTAATAAAATACTAACAATATATCAAGTTTATAAACGCGCTTAAATGCGTGTTTATTTTTAACTATAAAATGTAATTTTATTCTAAAAAACAAGTTATTTAAACCTAAATATACAAAATATTCATGTTTGTATAAATAAATATAATTTGGAGGTATTATATGCAGGCTCCCATTTTAAGTGTAAGTGACGTATATGAAATTATGGAAAGTCATTCACAAAATATTATCGAAGATATTGAGTTTTTAAGTACAGGTGGCCAAAAAATTGTTTTTAAATGTAAGATTGATAAAGTACCTTATACTTTAAAGTTTTTAGAAATTGAAAGTAAAGAAACTGAGGGGACTACTGATGAAGATGACACAGGTATTGAATCTGAAGTACTAGCAAGAGCTTCTCGTGAAATTGATATTATGAACCAATGTGATACTCCAACTCTTGTAAAATTAGGACCTATAGGCTTAAATATTGTCTCTTTTGATGAGAAGAAGTTACTTATGTTTTCTGAAGAATATATCGACGGTGAAGATCTACACACAATTCTACTTAACAGAAAACTATCAGAAAAAGAAGCTTTAAATCTAGCAATTAATATTTCTGATGCTATTGATCACCTTTGGAATATTGGCATGGTTCATAGAGATATTAAGCCAAAGAATATTATGCAAAATAAAAATGGGGATTTTATCCTTCTAGATACTGGAATTGCATTTGATACACAAGGAAAAGCTTTAACTCAAGCTTCTCTTATCATAGGAACTGCTATATATATGTCGCCTGAACAAATCACCAATGTAAAGATCAATATTGATTTTAGATCTGATCTATTTTTACTTGGAATCGTTTTGTATCAAGCTTTAACAGGCTCTCACCCTTTCTATAAGCAAGGAGTTAACACCATGCAGATAATAGCAAACATAATGGAAGCTCAATTCACCCCTATTGAGAATCTAAGAAGCGGCATTAATAAACGCTTTTCAAGGATAATAACCAGGTTGCTTTCTCGTCATCCTCACATGAGATTCAAATCTTGTGAAAATCTAATAGATATGCTTACTAAGTTAAAGGAGGAAATTTAAAAATGAAGATTTATGCACAACAAGGTTACGGTAAAGGAGATAAAATTCACAAAGGTATTGAGATGAACGCTTTAAATGGAGTAGTTCTTAGTCCTCGAGATGATAAATATGAAAGCTTAATTACTCTTAAACAAGAACTATTAGGCTTAAATGAAAATGTGGATATTTTAATAGATCCTCAATTTTATTATGCGACTTACATAGAAGGAGTAAGCAAAAACCTGGACCAACTATCTTTCTACCCCGGACCTCTAACTTTATCTTCGTTAAGGTCTTTTAGGAGCATTAGTAAATTAGTATCTGAATGTTTAAAATTTCAAAATGATTTAGGTGTAGACACTTTAGTTTCACCTTCTATTCTAATGCCAAATTTTACAGATAGGCAAGCTCAAATTGCCTTGACAATGGCTGAAGAATCTTCTCAACAAGCTCAAGAACTAGGAAAGCCTATCTTGATTTCACTAATTTTTCAAGAAACAGCTTTAAATGATACGGTACATGTGAATGAGTTTTTAAATGAGCTAACAATGCTAAATGTAGAAGGCTTTTATATTGTAGTAGCACGTAATAATACTGCCTACGACCAACACTTTGAAGAAGCTACTGCTTTAACTAACTTACTTACAATGATTTACTCATTAAGTGACATTAATGAATTCAAGGTAATAATGGGCTATTCAGATATCATTGGTTTACTGTATTTAGCAGCAGGTGCTTCTGGTATTAGTACCGGTTGGCATAATAGCTCTAGGAAATTCACTGTACAGCAACGAATTTTACCTAGTACTGGTGGTAGATTGCCTCGTGAGAGATATACTTCAATCCCTTTGTTAAATTCTGTTTTAGTATCAGAATTAGATTCTATATCTAGACAGGTAACAGCAAGAGGAGGAAACTTAAGTGATTACCTTAGTAGGGCTGGCCTAGATAATATAATTCTTACTGGGAATAACCCTTCTGATGGGTGGTCACGTAGCATTAGTCACTTACAGCATTGGTCTGCTCTACAGCATGGCTCTCAAGCTTTTTTTACAGATACATTTGATATTACAGAGCGTATTAATAATTTAGAAACTAAAATTAATGAAGCTAAAGCTTTGTATACTATTTTAGATAATATGGCTATTCAGCTAAGCCCCGCTTCAACAGGGAAGCACTTAGATACATGGCAACTTGCTTTAAGTAGTTTTAAGGAACAACATAACTTAAACTCTTAACTTTTGGAAGAATATAGAGTTTTGCTTATACCAATCAAGTGGAAAGCCTTTCTGCTTGGTTGGTGTTTTTTAGGTTTAATATATACATCAACCTGTCCTCTATCATCTATCGATAATAAACCAATACCATTTTCTTTAAAAGCATACAAATTTTTCAAAGCTGGATTAATATGTTTTTTTGGCATAACAACCCAAGAGTATTGGGCGAATCCTAAATATTGTATAGCTTGATATAAAGCCCTCTTCCAATTATGCAACTTAGCTTCATAAGCATTAAAATTTATTTTAGGCAATTTAAACTCATTATTAATTAAGTAACTTCCATTTAAATTAATTTTGATAATTTTCGATTCGTTAAGCTCTTTTAAAGCTTTTTTTATAGTAGTATCCATTAGGCCCGTTTTGAATTTTATATACTGAAACGTTCTTGGTGACTGATAGTGAAGCAACGACAAAACTTGTGCATTTGTTAATTTTAATATTACTTTTATTTGCTCTTCTGACAACTTACCTTGGGTTCTAATATCCGCCCAAACAATATCCGCACGACCTTGCCAACAATCCATCTCTCTAATCAAAAACTGATTTTCTTTTCCACTGACTTTCTTTTTGAGATCGTTTTCTAAAGCTCTAACTAAACTTTCTTCCTTTATACTTAATGTATCTAAATAATGGGATGAACTTTTTAAAGAACTTACCACTAAAGATCCCTCCCTATTTCTTTTCTAATAGTTAGATTATATTTTCAAAACTTAAGTTATTATACAGCATTATTCTTAATAATCAAATCAAAGAAAATAAATTTTAGGTAGAACTATTGTAACACAGAACGTATGTTTGGTAAAATGCAATAAGAGGTGATTTCCATGAATTATCAATTTACTCCACTAGAAGACTCAGTTCGCTATTTGTACCAGAAGCTACATATTAATGTTCCCAGCCAGGTTGATATGATTAGTATCGCTTCTAATCTTGGAATTTGGCTTCATTTTGTCGATTTTGAAAGTGCTGCGATTGATCGTAATGGCTTATACAGTATTTTAATTAACCACAACCTTTCTCCTCAGCAGCAGTGGGAGGACTTCGGTCATGAGTTAGGACATGTTTTATTTCATTGTGGGCATCAGTGGTTCCTTCCAGAAGGGTTCATTGCCTATCAAGAGAATAAGGCAAATAACTTTGCGCTACAGTTTTGTGTGCCTACCTTCATGCTGTTAAAGCTGTCTCCTCCTCCAACTAGACGTGAATTTATTCATGAAGTGAGCACAACTTTTAACGTCACACCGCTGTTTGCATCAAGAAGAATTGAACATTTTGAAAATCAAATTCTAGGAATTACATATTCACAGAAGTTTAGAGAAGCGATTAGTTCTTGTTAGGAGGTGTTGCTGGTGGCACATTTTCAAAAGTATCAAAAAAAAGACGGTACATCCGCTTGGATGTTTAAAGCTGAGCTTCCGCGTGACCCCGTAACAGGTAAGCGTCGGCAAACAACTAAAAGAGGGTTTAGGACGAAAAAAGAAGCACAGTTCGCCGCTGCTGAACTTGAAGTGCATAAGCAAACTGGAAAGCTAAATATGGAGTATAAGGACGTATTTGTAAGGGATTTTTTAATTGAGTGGCTAGAGGTCTATAAGAAGAACACTGTAAAAGCAAACACATTTAAGCTGCACGAATATAACATACACAAGCATATTATTCCCTACTATGGTTATGTGAAACTAAAAGACTTCTCTCCCGCTTTTTATCAAAAGTTTATCAATGTCTTAGCTGAAAAATACAGCAGACGTACTGTTTCCATTATTCATACGACAATGTCTAACGCAATGAATAAAGCCGTAACGCTTAATATTATTGATAAAAACCCTTGTTATAAAGTAAGTATTCCAAATAATAAGATAAACAAAATTAAAACTGATCAAGACTTACAGTACCTTACGAAAGATGAAGTTTTTCATGTGTTAGAAGTAGCAAGTGAACTGGAACAAAAATACTACACCCTTGTTCGGCTATTAATTGATACCGGAATGCGAAAAGGTGAAGCGCTTGCTTTACAGTGGAAAGATATTGATTTTGCTCAGCCATCTATTAATATCTTGAAAACGTTACACTATGATGAAAAAGAGCTCAATAAAATGTTTGGTCCTCCCAAGACAGAAACTTCTTATCGATCAGTCCTTATCTCTCAAGAATTAGCAAAAGAGTTAAAGAAACATAAACTTAAGCAAGCTGAACAAAGAATGATGTTAGGAACACTGTACTTTACTGAAGGAGATTTAGTATTTGAACGAGGCGACGGCTTTCCTTATGCTAAATCAACATTGCATCGAGCAATCAAGCGTATTTATAAAAAATCCAATATTACGAAAAATCTTACCATTCATAGCTTACGTCATACGCACGCTGTGATGATGCTGGAGTCCGGGGCTTCCCTTAAAGAAGTGCAAGAACGTTTGGGCCATAAATCCATTCAAACAACAGCTGACGTTTATGCTCATATCTCAAATACGCTTGAGAAACGCAGCATAGCAAGCTATTCAGAATACATGAACTATGACCATATTTCTACCGAAAAAAAATAATGTGGTCAAAATGTGGTCAACCCGTAAAATCCTAAAGAAATACGACCACAATAAAAAAAGCCTGAATGACTACAAATGTAGTCATATCAGGCTTTCTACCAATTAATATTGGCTCATGTATTGATCACGTTCCCATGGGTGAACTTGTGTGCGGAACATATCCCACTCGATTTCTTTCGCTTCAACAAAGTGTTCTGCTAAGTGCTCGCCTAATGCAGAAACCATTACTTCGTTTGCTTGGAAGCTTTCTAAAGCTTGAGCCAGTGTAGCAGGTAAATCAACGATACCTTCTTTTAGACGCTCTTCTTTAGTCATCACATAAATATTACGGTCGATTGGTTTTGGAGCTTCAAGTTTGTTTTTAATTCCATCTAAACCAGCTTTTAATAAAACAGCCATTGCTAAATATGGGTTAGCAGCTGGGTCTACGCTACGAACTTCAACGCGTGTCCCTACACCACGAGAAGCTGGGATACGAATTAATGGGCTACGGTTGCGTGCAGACCATGCAACGTAACAAGGCGCTTCGTAACCAGGCACTAACCGTTTGTAAGAGTTTACTGTTGGGTTTGTTACAGCTGTAAAGCTGTGAGCGTGCTTAATGATACCAGCAATAAATTGACGAGCTGTATCACTTAACTCTAAGCTGCCATTTGTATCATAGAATGCGTTTTGACCATCTTTAAATAATGAAAGGTTGCAGTGCATGCCTGAACCGTTCACACCAAATAATGGCTTTGGCATAAATGTCGCATGTAAACCGTGTTTACGCGCGATTGTTTTTACAACTAGTTTAAATGTTTGAATATCATCACAAGCTTTTAACGCACCTGCGTATTTGAAATCAATTTCGTGTTGGCCTGGCGCTACTTCATGGTGAGATGCTTCAATTTCAAAGCCCATCTCCTCAAGCTCTAACACGATATCACGACGGCAATTTTCACCAAGGTCAGTTGGCGCTAAGTCAAAGTAGCCACCTTTATCATTTAACTCTAACGTTGGCTCGCCTTTTTCATCTAACTTGAATAAGAAAAATTCTGGCTCAGGTCCAAGGTTAAAATCACTGAATCCTAACTCTTCCATTTCTTTAAGAACACGTTTTAGGTTATTACGTGGATCTCCGTCGAATGGAGTGCCATCTGGATTGTAAATGTCGCAAATAAAGCGCGCTACTTTCCCTTTTTCAGATGTCCAAGGGAAAATAACAAATGTATCAACATCCGGGTATAAGTACATGTCAGACTCTTCAATACGTACGAAACCTTCAATTGAAGAACCGTCAAACATCATTTTGTTGTCTAACGCTTTTTCTAATTGGCTTACTGGAATCTCAACATTTTTAATTGTCCCTAGAATATCAGTGAATTGAAGACGAATATACTTTACATTCTCTTCTTGAACCTTACGAAAAATATCTTCTTTAGTGTACTTTGCCATCGTGTGATCCTCCCCTAAATCTCTATAATATTTATATTCTATATACGTCCTTATTCGGAGTATATAAATACTTACAATGTTTTAATGAAAGAACCGAGACATATCTCCTTGATTTAAAGTTGCTTTATTAAAGCGCCCTGCTTGCATTAATTCAGCGCGAAGCAGTTTTCTTAATTCATCATCTGTCAATTCAGACTTAGCAGCTTCTGCCACAACTTTTTCTTCTTCCTGCTTATGCCCCTCTTGCTCTTGTTGAACACGAAATAATTGTTTAATACCTGCTAAATTAACACCTTGTTCAATTAAGTCACGAATTTCTAGTAATTTATCAACATCGTTGAAAGAAAATAGTCGACGATTACCTTCTGACCGTACAGGTGTAACTAATTCATGTTCTTCATAGTAGCGAATTTGGCGAGCCGACAACTCAGTTAATTGCATCACAATTCCGATTGGGAAAAGTGGCGTATTTCTTCGAATGTTGTCACTCATCTCAGTTCCTCCTTTGATTAACTAATTACATTGTATTCCATGTTAGTTATCCTGTCAACTATATGTTAGTAAATCTAACATATAAATTTTTTGAACATTCCATGAATACAAATAATATCGTTATTATTTAAATATTTGGGTTGATCTTACACTCTATTCATTTTATTACGCAAAGAAAATTTAGTTTACTCACTGTTTAATCTATTATGATGTATATGGCGTTATTTTATAGCAGTTGCTTTGTTATTAATTGATCAATCGCCATACAAATAGCCACTTTTACATGAGCATAAGTGAGCCCCCCCTGAACATATGCAACGTATGGAGGACGGATTGGTCCGTCAGCTGTCAATTCCAAGCTTGCGCCTTGAATGAACGTACCTGCTGCCATAATGACATCATCTTCATAACCAGGCATATAGTTCGGGTAAGCTGTTACATGTGAATTCACCGGTGATGCATATTGGATCGCTTGACAAAATGCCACCATTTTATCACGATCATCAAACTGCACAGACTGAATTAAGTCCGTTCTTTCACTGTTCCACTTTGGTTCTGTTTGCATTCCTAACTGTTCAAACATCGCTGAAGAGAAAACAGCTCCTTTTAATGCTTGGCCGACTACATGAGGCGCTAAGAAAAAGCCTTGGTACATTTCTTGAAGACTGTATAACGTTGCACCTGCTTCTGCGCCGATTCCCGGCGTTGTCATTCGATAAGAACATGTCTCAACTAAATGTTTATGGCCCGCGATATAACCGCCAATCTTCGCTAGCCCTCCGCCTGGATTTTTAATCAATGATCCAGCCATTAAATCAGCACCTACATGAGATGGTTCAAGTGTTTCAACAAATTCTCCATAACAATTATCAACAAATACAACCACGTCTGGCTTCACGGATTTAACAACTGAAATCATCTCTTTAATTTGTTCTACTGTAAATGATGGACGAATACCGTATCCTTTTGAACGCTGAATTCCAATCATTTTAGTCCGCTCTGTAATAGATGCTTTTACTTCATCAAAGTCTACTTGGCCTTCTGGTGTTAAATCTATAGCTTTATAGCCTATATTATACTCTTTTAAAGACCCTGTTCCTGATCCTCTTGTTCCAACAATTTCTTCAAGCGTATCATAAGGCTTGCCTGTAATATAAAGCAATTCATCACCGGGGCGCAATACTCCAAAAAGTGAGATGCCAATGGCATGTGTGCCAGAAATAATTTGCGGTCTTACAAGACACGCTTCTGTTCCAAAGACATTCGCATATACTTTTTCTAATGTATCCCTTCCTATATCATCATATCCATAACCTGTTGATGGAATAAAATGCGAATCACTTACACGATTTTGCTGAAAACTTTGCAACACACGAAATTGATTCGTTTCAATGACTGCATCTATTTTTTCATGAACCGGCTTAATTTGTTTTTCTACCTGCTCGGCTAATGAACGGATTCTCTCTCCATTTTCTAACTGGTCAAACATCATTTCCTAATTCCTCAACTTTCATCAATCATTCTTAGCTGTTTATATATCGGGTGCTCTTTAGCAATATAACCTTTGCATTCATATTTCTCTAGATCTTCTTTAAACTTAATCGATTCCACTATTGAAACAGTTTTTAGCTCTGCTAGCAATTTGCCTTCGCAAGCTGGAATAAGAAGATGGAAAAACTCCATCTCATGCTTCATTTCTTTTTGAATTTCTTCACCAAGACGAATTAAATCTTCTTGATCAAACGCACTGACAGAAATTGAAGTCGATGTGGTAGGAACAAAGAGTTCATGCTGTATATCTCGTTTGTTATACACTGTTAGCACTGGAATATCAGCTACTTCTAATTCTTCTAGCAATTTGTGGACAGTTTGTTCATGATTGTTATAATCAGGATTCCCCGAGTCCACAACATGTAAAATAAAATCAGCTTCCGTTACTTCTTCTAATGTTGACCGAAATGCTGCAACTAAAGTTGTCGGCAAATCTTGAATAAACCCTACTGTATCTGTTAAGAGCGTCGTTAGTCCACACGGCAGCGTATACTGTCTCGTTGTTGGATCTAATGTGGCAAATAATAAATCCTCTTCAAAAATACCCGCTTCGGTTAATCGGTTAAATAATGTCGATTTCCCGGCATTGGTATAACCAACAATCGCAATCTGATAAACATGATTACGCTTTCTTCTTTCGCGATACCGCTCGCGGTGACTCACAACAGTTTTTAACTGCCGCTTAATTTCATCAATTTTACGGCGAATGTGACGGCGATCACTTTCGAGCTTCGTCTCACCTGGACCTCTTGTTCCAATTCCTCCTCCTAAACGCGAAAGAGCCGTTCCTTGCCCGACTAAACGTGGCAATAAATAATTTAGCTGCGCTAATTCAACTTGCAGCTTTCCTTCTTTCGTTTGAGCACGCCCAGCGAATATATCTAAGATCAGTTGTGTACGATCGATTACCCTGGCTGATAATTGACTTGACAAATTACGAATTTGACTTGGCGACAACTCATCATTAAATACCACCAAATCTGGTTCAAATTCTTGTTCAAGAGATAAAAGCTCTTCTACTTTCCCTTTTCCGATATATGTAGCAGGATGTATGCGATCACGTTTTTGCGTTAAACGAGCAAGCACTTCTCCTTGTGCTGTTTTTGTGAGTGATGCTAGTTCATCCATTGAGTACTCAAAACGCTCATCGTCATCATGTAGTTGACAACCAACTAAAATCACGCGTTCAAGTTCCTGATTAGTTTCAAATGTCAATGACTTTTCCTTCCCTTACTGTTAAAGTGACAATTCATTCATATCATAACAAAAAAACGTAAATTTCTCTATCTTCTCAAAAGAGACGGAATACATCGTTTTTTATTAGTTTAACACGCTTTGTTCATGTAAAAAAATAAAGCACAAAAAAACATTGAAATTCCCTTCAATACTGGATACAATTTGAGGGGATTTACATATACTTTTAAGTTTTAATGGATAAGCTTAGCGTACTTGCTAACTGATTATAAAGGAAAACTGAACAAAGGAGCACACACCATGACATGGGATGTATTAAGTATTATTGGCACCATCGCTTTTGCAATCAGTGGCGCGTTCATTGCAATGGAAGAAGAGTATGATATCTTAGGTGTTTATATCTTAGGAATTGTTACGGCATTTGGCGGCGGCGCGATTCGAAATTTATTAATTGGGGTCCCTGTATCTGCTCTTTGGGAGCAGGGACTCTTTTTTCAAATTGCTTTACTCTCCATTACAGCTACATTTTTATTTCCAAATAGCATTTTAAAACAGTGGAAACGATGGGGAAACTTTTCAGATGCAATCGGCCTTTCAGCTTTTGCGATTCAAGGTGCTTTATATGCAACCAATATGAATCACCCTTTAAGCGCAGTCATTGTTGCAGCCGTTTTAACTGGTAGTGGCGGTGGAATTATTCGCGATTTATTGGCAAGAAGAAAACCTACCGTATTAAAAGATGAAATTTATGCTGTCTGGGCAATTATTGCAGGACTGATCATTGGGTTGCATATCGCTAGTACACCTTTAGAACTTTATACATTGTTTGTTTTACTCGTTGCACTTCGCGTGTTATCTTACATATACAAGTGGAGACTCCCAATTAAATCAATGCGTCAACCAAATGTTTAGATAAACAAAAATGTCCATCAGCAGGGAGTTCTCTCGTTGATGTTCTTGTGCTTACTTCTGCCTTTCTTGCTCAGAAAATCTTTAGATGGAGTAATGAAAAGACTGACCGAGAAGAGAATATTCCCTTTTCATAGTCAGTCTTTTTCTCAAACCTCTATAAAGTAATATCCATAGATTTTAACGTTAACAGTTCGGTGCGCTCATAGCTCTCTTCTTCTAATAATCTCATCGATTGAGCCCGAATGGAGCGTTCAATGACATTACGGACATAACGGCCATTACTAAAATTACGGGGAGTTTGATTATATTTCACTTCCATAAAATGTTCTTTTAATTTTTTGTAGGCATCACTGCTAAACTCATATTGACGATCCTTCATCATGTGACCAGCAATATCCATTAATTCATTTACATCGTAATCTGGAAAATCAAAAATAAATGGAAAGCGCGACCTCAAGCCTGGATTAAGGCTTAAAAAATTCTCCATCTCTCGCGGGTATCCTGCTAAAATTAACACAAACTTATCATTTGCATCTTCCATATGTTTTACAAGTGTATCAATAGCTTCTTTTCCAAAATCCTTTTCACCGCCACGTGCTAATGAGTACGCTTCATCAATAAATAAAATTCCCCCTAATGCTTTTTTGACTAAATCACGGGTTTTTTGCGCCGTATGCCCAATGTATTCACCCACTAAATCTGCTCGTTCTGCTTCGATTAAATGACCTTTGGATAAAATATTCATATTTAAAAACAACTTTCCTAATAATCTAGCAACTGTTGTTTTTCCTGTACCAGGATTTCCTTTAAACATCATATGCAACGCTTGTTTTCCAGCTTTTAGCCCTTGTTCTTCTCGCTTTTTATTAATATATAGCCATGCATAGATTTCTTTAATCATCTTCTTCAATTCATCCATTCCGACAAGTCCACTCATTTCACGTTCAATTTCAAGCAGTGGCTCATGAGTGACAATTGTTTTTTGTACAGGGCGTGGAATCGATGTTGTATACGTTCGTTCTTTCTTCGTTTCATTATTTAAAACAATATTAATTTGCCCGTTATTTTTTAGGGTTATAGGCTGTTCCACACTGTTCACCTCTCGTTTCATCACACTTCCTCTGATGACGCTGTATCGCTCTATCTCTATCTATAGCTGTATAGGACGAACGAATGTTATCATCATCTTTTCTTGACATGCAGCTTGTATATGTCTTTTCTAGATGCCGCTGACATTGCCCAAGAAATAAATGCCTATTATAGTTGTATGTAATAAAAGGAAAAACAATGTTAAGAAACTTCAATGACGTCATTACAAAGTCAAGCTTCCACCATACTTAAGAAACGAAAAGCGCCCAGACAGTTCCGTATCAGATGGAATAGAAAAAAGCAGCAGGAATACTTCTATTCCTGCTGCTTTTTTCTATTCTAATTCTACTGAAATGTTCTTATTCGGTACGAATGTTGAAATCGCATGTTTATAAATTAATTGTTGCTTGCCCTCTGATTCTAACAACACAGTAAAATTATCGAATCCTTTAATAAGTCCTCTTAACTGAAATCCATTTAATAAAAACACAGTAACGTAAATATTTTCTTTTCTTAATTGATTTAAAAACTGATCTTGAATGTTAACTGATTGCTTCATTATTCGGCCTCCTCATTTCTCTATCTGTTTACTTAATTCGCTTCTTCTTTCATCTTTCCTGCAATATATGTAAAAATTTCATTGAACTTTTCAAGAAATTTGTCAACATCCATTTCAAACCACTCTACAGGCATTTTGTTACGAAACCATGTAAGCTGCCGCTTAGCATATCTCCTTGAATTCATTTTCAGCTGATTGACTGCTTCTTCTAACGTACACTTCCCGTCAAAATACGCATATAATTCTTTATAACCAATGGCTTGAACTGATTGTACATCGCGAATCCCTTTATTGTACAGTGATTTAACTTCTTCCAACAGCCCTGTCTCCATCATGATGTCAACTCGTTCATTGATTCGATTATATAAAACATCACGTTCCATCGTTAATCCTATTAATGTCACATCATATAATAACTCAGCAGACTGCTCGTTTATATACTCACTAAACTTTTTGCCTGTTGCCTCGTATACTTCTAATGCTCGGATCACACGGCGATGATTGTTCTTATGAATACTGTTGGCACTTGCTGGATCAATTTGCTGCAGCTTTTCATAGAGAGGATCAATCCCATGCTCGTTGATGAACACTTCCATTCGCTCTCTAAAAGAATCATCACTAGGTGTCTCTGTAAATTGATAATCATAAACAACCGATTGAATATATAGACCTGTTCCTCCGACAATCATCGGAATTTTATTACGCTGATGAATCTCATTAATTTTTTTTCTAACAATCTCTTGAAACTCTGCAACTGAAAAAGATTCTGTCGGTTCTTTAATATCAATTAAATGGTGAGGAATACCTTGCATTTCTTCTTTTGTCACTTTTGCAGTTCCAATATCCATTTGTTTATAAATTTGCATTGAATCACCTGAAATAATTTCAGCATTTAACTTTTTGGCTAATTCAATACTTAATTTGGTTTTTCCGACAGCTGTTGGACCAATAATGACAATTAATTTTTGTTTCTCTCCCGTCATAACCACACTACTTTCATTTGTATACATTTACATCATTTCATTTTGCCCATAAATGACATAATTATTCAAAGTCAGCTAGCGAACAGCTAGCCAACTTACATGACACGCTTAAACATTTTTTCCATTTCATAAGTGGAATGGTGAATAATGATAGGTCTACCATGCGGGCACGTAAATGGGTCCGTCGTTTTGCGAAGCGTTTCAAGCAAAGCGAAAATTTCATCGTTCCGCAAATGATGGTTGGCTTTTATTGACCCTTTACAGCTCATCATGATTGCTGCTTCTTCGCGTAATTTCTCAATGCTTACACGCTTCATAATAAATACTTGTTGAATCATGTCCTCAATCGTTTGTTGCTCTTCTCCCTTTGGAAACCACTGTGGATGAGTACGAACAATGTATGAATTTTGACCAAACGGCTCTAAAAACACGCCTACATCTTCTAACGCGTGCTTGCTCTCTTCTAAAATTAATGCTTCATTCCCTGAGAACTCCAATGTAATCGGCATTAATAATTCTTGGACTTCCGGATCTACTTCAGCAAGCTTGCGTTTAAAATATTCATATTTAATCCGTTCTTGCGCTGCATGTTGATCAATGATAAATAAGCCTTTTTCATTTTGAGCTAAAATATACGTTCCATGCATTTGACCAATGGGATACATTGGCGGAACGCGTTCTTCTTCCCCAGCAGCATTCTCGATTTCCTCTTTGGAACCTACCGTTTCTACGATTTCTAAGCTTTCTTCAGCTTCTTCTACCGGGTCTTCTGATACATGTAAAAAATGATCTTCTTTCTGTTCTTCCTTAGCAAAAGAAAAAGAAGAAATATGTTCTGGAGGCTCGTCATCTCTAAAGGTATTTTCCTCAATGGATGAAGTGATTGCTTTACTTTCTCTTATCATTTCAGGCTGCTTGTACGACTCTTTCAACTGATGGTTAAACGTAAAGGTTTGTTGCTCGCTCGGCTGATTCATTGAACGCGCCTTTGGTGCAGTAATTACTTCTGGGATTAACTGCTGTTTTTTAAACGCTGCTTTCACACTTTCTTCAACTAGTTCAAACAATTCGGCTTCTTTACTCAACCGAACCTCTAACTTGGCTGGATGAACGTTGACATCAACAAGTAGCGGATCCATTGTTACTGATAAAAATACCACCGGGAAACGCCCAATCGGCAATAATGTATGATACCCTTGTTGAATTGCCTTTAACAACCCGTAGTTTTTAACAAAACGCCCATTAATAATTGTAGACATATAGTTACGCGAAGCCCGGGTAATTTCTGGTAATGCGATATATCCACTCACTTCGTAATCGAGTGATTGAGCGGATATCGGAATCATTTTTTTCGCCACAGCCATTCCATAAATGGCTGCTAAAACCTGCCTTACATCTCCGCTTCCATTTGTGTACAGCAGTTGACGCCCTTGATGCATTAGGCGAATAGATACATCGGGGTTTGCCATTGCCAGCCGGTTGACCACATCTGTTACATTTCCTAATTCCGTATTTACTGTTTTCATATACTTTAATCGCGCTGGCGTATTAAAAAACAAGTTTTCAATAATGAGCTCTGTTCCTTTACGACTGGATGTTAACTCATGATATACGATTTCTCCACCGCGCAGCTTGAGGTGTGTGCCTGCCTGGTCCCCTGTGCTTGTTTTTAATTCAAGCATCGAAACAGACGCAATACTCGGCAGCGCTTCTCCTCTAAAACCGAGCGTACGAATACGGAACAAATCATTTTCAGTTTTAATTTTACTTGTAGCGTGCCGTTTAAAAGCGGTTAAACAATCTTCTTTCGCAATTCCATCACCATTGTCTAAAATACGAATTTTAGACAATCCCGCTTCTTCCAACTCAATTTCAATGACCGTGCTGTTTGCATCAATCGCATTCTCAACGAGCTCTTTTACGACAGAAGCGGGTCTTTCGACCACTTCTCCTGCTGCAATTTTGTTTGAAAGTTCGTCTGAAAGCTGAACAATTTTACCCACAGACTCACTCCTCTCACTCTATTTCTTTTTTAATGATTTTTGTAATTCATAAATTGCATTCATCGCATCTAATGGCGTCATTTCTAAAATATCTAACTCTTTTAATTGTTCAAGAATGAGTTTTTCACGTTTAGATAGCGATGGTTTGACTGCTTTTTTCTCTTCTATCTCAAAGAAAGACAGCTGGCCTTCTTCCTCTTTTTCTTGATCGTTTGTCGCATCTTTTATCATCGAACCTTTTTCACTGACGACTGTTTCCTCTATATCTATATCCTTTTCGTTCACAACTGATGGAATATTCGTTTCAATCAATTGGCGTTCTTCGTTTTCTTTCGGCTTTTCAAGCTCAGCTAAAATAACACGTGCACGTTCAAGTAATGGTAAAGGAAGCTCAGCAAGTTCAGCAACATGAATACCATAACTTTTATCTGCCGGACCTTCTTTAATTTTGTGCAAAAAGACGACTTTATTGTTTTTCTCAATTGCACTAACATGAACGTTTCTTAAAGCAGGTAAGTGTTGGTCTAGCACCGTTAACTCATGATAGTGCGTCGAAAAGAGTGTTTTGCATCCGATATGCTCATGAACATATTCGATAATGGCCTGAGCCAACGCCATACCATCATAAGTAGATGTTCCTCGGCCGATTTCATCTAGTAAAATCAAACTTGATTGTGTTGCATTTGTTACTGCGTTTTTTGTTTCAAGCATTTCAACCATAAATGTACTTTGCCCTGAGATTAAATCATCAGCCGCACCAATTCGAGTAAATACCTGATCAAAGATTGGCAAAACCGCTTCTTCAGCAGGAACGAAACAACCGATTTGACCTAAAATAGCTGTTAACGCAACTTGACGCATATACGTACTTTTACCGGACATATTAGGCCCTGTAATCAGCAAGATTGAACTGTCCTCATTCATCTCGCAATCATTTGGAACATACTCTTGAGAATTCATTACTTTTTCTACGACCGGATGACGTCCATTTTTAATGTGAATATGTCCATTAGTAGAAAATACAGGTTTTGTATAGTGGCGTTCTTCACTAATTTTTGCAAAACATTGCAATACATCTAATTCACTTACCTTTTTGGCTAATGCCTGTAGACGCGGAATATATACTTTTACTTCTTCACGAATTTGCAAAAATAACTCGTATTCTAGTTCGACAATTTTTTCTTCCGCTTCTAAAATCAGCGCCTCTTTTTCTTTAAGTTCCGGTGTAATAAAACGCTCTGCATTCGTTAATGTTTGTTTGCGCTCATACATTCCTTCCGGCAACAGATGAAGATTTGCTCTCGTTACTTCAATATAATAACCAAACACGCGGTTGTAACCAATTTTTAAAGAACGAATGCCTGTTTTCTCACGCTCTTGCTGCTCTAGAGACGCAATCCATGTTTTCCCGTTTCGGCTTGCATCCCGATATTGATCTAACTGTTCGTTATATCCATCTGCAATTATATCTCCTTCTTTAATGGAAAGAGGCGGATGTTCTTTTAATCCTTGCTCAAGAAGAGCTTCTAGTTTCTCACATGGATCAATATCTTCGACAAGCTTTGTGGCATACGGATGATTTAAACGATTCACAACTTCCTGAATATACGGCACTTTTTGCAGTGACTTTTTTAGCTGGATGAGATCACGCGCATTGACGTTTCCAAATGCTACGCGTCCTGCTAATCTCTCTAAATCGTAGACGTCTTTTAACAGTTCACGCAATTCTTCACGCTCAAAAAACTGCTTCATTAAGACATCTACCATGTTTAAACGATTATCAATTTCATTCTGTTGAAGCAGCGGTCTATCAATCCAGTTTTTAAGTAACCGTGCACCCATTGCCGTAACAGTTTGGTCTAATAACCATAAAAGAGAACCTTTTTTTCCTTTTGAACGGATTGTTTCTGTTAGTTCTAAATTTCGTTTCGAAAATAAATCAATTTTCATATACTGATTAATTTGATAAAACTGCACGGGCTGCAAATGTTCAAGCGAACGCTTTTGTGTTCTCGTTAAGTACTGTAAAATGCGCGCAAAAGTCACGATTAGCTTTTGCTGCTGAAGCGGTTCTACTAAGTGTACAAATGCTTCTTCTATCTCTGTGTTTTCTTCAAGCGACACCGTAATGTTCATTCGCTCTTTTAATACTTGCACGTGTTCAGCTGGAAAGTCCGCGGTGACAACAATTTCCTTTGCTTCTTTTGCATAAATCTCAGAGATCACTTCATGAAAGGCTGAAATAAGCGTTACGCTGTTTTCACCTGTTGATAAGTCAGATAGCGCCAAACCGAATGTATCATCACCGAACTGCGTCACTGAACAAATATAATTGTTCTCCTTTTCATGCAAGCCTCGTTCATTCATCAGTGTACCTGGTGAAATGACTTGTACCACTTCTCGTTTGACCACGCCTTTTGCATGTTTTGGATCTTCTACTTGCTCGCAAATTGCTACTTTATAACCTTTTTCAATTAATCGTTCAATATAAGTAGAAGCAGAATGATACGGCACACCACACATCGGAATGCGCTCCTGTCCCCCTCCGTCACGGCTCGTTAACGTAATTTCAAGTTCTTGCGACGCTCTAGTAGCATCTTCAAAGAACATTTCATAAAAATCACCTAATCTAAAAAATAAAAAGGCATCTTGGTAGTCTGCCTTGATCGTTAAATATTGCTGCATCATTGGCGTATATGTTGCCATGTTATTCCCCCACACAATCTAGTTGTTCATTTTTTCTACACGTATTATAACATATGTTCAGAGTAAACTTCATGATTGTAAAACTTGCTAAAGCTAAAACTTGCTTAGCTATAGAGACAGAGACCACTAAAAAACATAAAAAAACTAGGAAGAATGTCTTCCTAGTTACTCGTCGTCACCTAATATGAAATCTGGATTTAAGTCTTCAAACTCATCATCATCAACATCCAAATCAAATTCATCTTCATCATCGCATGCGTTTGGACTAACAGCTACACACACTTTAGTTTCACCAATTATTTCTGCCAATAACTCTCTTTCTACTTGAACAATTGTTTTATTCCCATTTGGTGAAATTGTGCATTCTAAGCAATTTGGTTGCTGCAGCACTCGAACAATAACTTCATAATCGTCGCTAATTGCATCTTCATCTTTATAACGCAATTTAATAATATCTCGATAATTCACCGTTTCTGTTGACACTTCTGTTTTTGTATTATCTTTGTAAGAATACCATACGTTAATGTCGTACTTTCCATCCACTTCTACCGTATTGCCGCATTTTTTAGCATCGTATTGATGGTTAATAACCCAGCATCCTAAAATACTTGTCGGTCGGTTTGGCGGTGTAAGTGTATGTGACGACTGTGTGAACTTACGCCCTTTACCTACGACTGCTTTTGTAATAATTTCTCTATAGTGTTGTGACATGTGAGCATACCCTCCTCAAACTATCTTCATTTCATCCTATGCAGGTTATATCGCTTGTTTGCACATTATTTTGTAAACCTAGGCCCAAGACATAAAAAACCTATGTTTCATTCTATGCATCAACCTTAAAAAATGTGACAATTATTCAAGAGAAAATCGCACACAAAAAATCCTCTAGCAAATAACTAGAGGATTTTCCATTACTGACAGCTTGCGCCTGGACTATTTCGGACTTTTGAACCTGTTTCTCCGCGTAGCACATCACCGTCTGTAGAAACAATAATTTCGTCTGTTACGGTATTTGAAATCGTACTTGCTACAAGTTGAAGTAAATCATTAACCGTTACTTGAGATTCTTGAAATTGCTGAATAATCGGCAATTCGTCTAATTCTGCTTGAATGCGCTCAATTTTTTCTTCAACTTGTCTTAATGCTTCGGTTTTACCATAATGCTGAAAGTTCACCGCTTGTTTTTGCAAGCTTTTGATGCTTGCAATTTTTTCACGTACTTTTTGGTTTTCATTCAGCTGAGCTTCTGCACGTTTGAAGAAATCAACTTCTTCTGTTTCAGCAATTATTTTTGCGAGCTCTTTTGCACGCAAAATGACATCGCTTTTCGTGTATTGCGCCATTTTACTTCACCTCTGCTGCTTCTTCTACCATTTCCCCGTCTAGTGTCCACGTTTTAGCCTTAGTGACTTTCACTTTGACTAATTGGCCAATTACTGATTTTGGTGCTTTAAAGTTAACTAGCTTGTTCTTTTCTGTATAACCAGCTAGTACATCAGGGTTATTTTTACTTTCGCCTTCTACTAATACTTCGACAACGCGACCTTCATATTCCTTCAATTTCTTCGCAGAAATTTCATTTACAAGCGCATTTAATCGTTGAAGACGTTCTTTTTTCACTTCCATCGGTACGTTATCGATCATTTTTGCAGCTGGTGTACCTTCACGCGGAGAGTAAATAAACGTATACGCACTATCAAACTCTACTTCGCGGTATAAAGAAAGTGTTTCTTCAAATTGCTCGTCTGTCTCATTCGGGAAGCCAACAATAATATCTGTTGTTAAAGATGCTGTCGGAATCGCTTCCTTAATCTTACGAACAAGTTCTAAATAATGTTCACGAGAATATTTACGCGCCATGATTTTTAATACATCTGAGCTTCCAGATTGTACTGGTAAGTGAATATGGTCAACTAAGTTTCCGCCTTTTGCTAATACTTCAATTAAGTGGTCATCAAAGTCACGCGGGTGACTTGTTGTAAAACGAATACGCGCAACATCAATTTTACGGATTTCATCCATTAGGTCTCCTAATCCATATGTGATGTCTTCAAAATCTTTTCCATATGCGTTTACGTTTTGGCCAAGCAGCGTAATTTCTTTATAACCTTGAGCCGCTAAGTGACGCACTTCTTGGATAATATCTTCTGGACGACGGCTTCGCTCTTTACCTCGTGTGTAAGGAACGATACAGTACGTACAGAATTTATCACAGCCATACATAATATTTACCCATGCTTTAATGTTTCCTTTGCGTGCTCGTGGAAGGTTTTCGATAACGTCCCCTTCTTTTGACCACACTTCAACAACCATTTCTTTTGATAAATAGGCTTCATTTAAAATATGCGGCAAACGGTGAATGTTATGTGTACCAAAGATCATATCGACATGATTGTGTTTTTGTAAGATTTTATTTACAACTGACTCTTCTTGAGACATACAGCCACACACACCAATTAATAGCTCTGGACGTTCGCGTTTTAATGCTTTTAGGTGTCCTAGCTCACCAAATACTTTGTTTTCTGCATTTTCACGAATCGCACATGTATTTAATAAAATTACATGAGCATCTTCTACTGAATCCGTTGGTTCGTATCCTAAGCTTAAAAAGATACCCGCCATTACTTCTGTATCATGCTCATTCATTTGACAGCCGTACGTACGAATGTAAAATTTACGGCCTTGTCCCATTCCTTTAAACTGCTCATCGATAGCAAAGTCTTTATGATATGCTACTTCTTCTTTACCACGTTTTTTTGCATCCTTTAAAGAAGGTGGCATATAAACCGTCTGAAAATATTTACTATAATCCTTTTCGGATTTTTTGTCCGATGGATTGACTTGCGTACTTTCTAAACGTTGTTTTTCGTTCATAAAAAAGCTCCTTTCAACGTAAACAAACTATGTTATACGTTCATTCATTTTTTGCTAGTTACCTTGCTTTCACTCAAGTTAAATAAAGCAATTAAAAACTAGTACTTTTACCTTCACTAAATTTAATTCGCAAAAAAAATGTGACTCTTTTATCCTTTTGTCCTTTTCAAAAAGAACACCGCATAAAACTAATCACATTATCTTAGTATATAACTTTAACGGAATGAACACAATAATATACCTTCTAGAAAAAATGAACACGGCTTTTTCTTAACCATGTTCATTTTTTCTAAATATAAACATAGACTTGAATAGTTCAAGAAGCCTAATATTTATTCATGAAATGATGTTTAATTGCTTGCCTACTCTTTGAAAGATGCGTAGTGCCTCGGTTAGTTCCTCTTTTGAATGTTGTGCTGTTACAATGGTCCGGACACGGGCTTTGCCCTTTGCAACAGTTGGAAATGCAATTCCTTGGGCAAATACCCCTTCTTTCATTAAGAGATCTGAAAATTGATGAGTCAATGCTTCATCCCCGATGATGACAGGCGTGATCGGAGTTTCACTCAAACCTGTCTGGAACCCTAACTTGCGTAAACCGTCTTTAAAGAACACTGTATTCTCCCATAAAGTTTCAATTAACTCCGGCTCATTCATTAACACATCAATTGCCGCACTGCATGCTGCAGTTACTGCTGGAGGGTGCGATGTGCTAAAAAGAAATGGACGGCCTTTGTGAATCAAATAATCAATTAGTGTTCGCGAGCTTGCAATATACCCTCCTAATACACCAACTGCCTTGCTTAACGTCCCAACTTGAATATGCACACGGCCATCTAGTTTAAAATGATTGACCGTCCCCCGACCATTCTCGCCAAGAACTCCTGACGCATGAGCATCATCTACCATCACAATTGCATCATATTTCTCTGCCAACTGGACAATTTCAGGAAGCGGAGCAATGTTTCCATCCATTGAAAATACCCCATCTGTCACAATTACTCGTTTGCGGTATTGTGATGACTCTTGTAATGCTCTTTCTAAATCTTTCATGTCTACATGTTGATACACTTTACGAGCAGCTTTCGTTAACCGAATTCCGTCAATAATAGAAGCATGGTTTAACTCATCTGAAATCACGACATCTTTTTCAGTTAAAATTGCGGATAATACGCCTTGGTTTGTAGTAAATCCCGATTGAAAGACAAGAGCCGCTTCTGTATGCTTAAATTCAGCAAGCTTTTTTTCTAGCTCTGCATGCATTGAAAACGTGCCTGCAATCGTTCGAACTGAGCCTGTGCCTGCTCCGTATTCCTCAACAGCTTTAATTGAAGCCTCTTTTAAACGCGGATGAGAAGTTAATCCTAAATAATTATTGGAAGATAGTTGAATTAATGTACGACCATTGATAATTACTTTCGAACCTTGTTCTGACTCAATTGATACAAGTTCACGAAACGTACCCGCTTTTTTCATTTCTTTTAATTCTTCTTTTAAAAAATCAAACCCCTTCATGAAAACTCCTCCTTTAATTATGGAACTAAAACAACTTTTCCGCATTTCCCTGCAATCATAAGTTCAAACCCCTTTTGAAATTGCTCTAAAGGTAAACGATGAGTAATTAACTCCTGTACATTTAACTGATTTCCTGTTAATAAACTTGATACTTGCTGCCATGTTGAGAACATTTTACGTCCTGTTATTCCTTGTACTGTCACGCCTTTAAAGACAATATCATTGGTAATATCAATTGATATAGGAGCAGTAGGCAAGCTTAATATTGCTATTCTTCCGCCGTTTGTTACCATTTTAAACCCTTGGTTGACAGCAATCGCATTTCCTGACATCTCACACACAACATCCATTCCATTTCCGCTTGTTAAATGAAGTGCTTTTTGAATGGGGTCTTCTTTTAATGGATTAACAGCGACTGTGGCACCCATTTTCATCGCTAATTGCAACCTGTACTCATTCACATCCATTGCTACTACCATTGCTGCCCCTGCAGCTTTTGCTACACCGACAGCCATTAGGCCAATCGGGCCGCAGCCAATGATGATAATTGATTTTCCAGTGACATTTTCCGTTAACACAGTGTGAACCGCATTTCCAAGAGGCTCTTGGATAGATGCTACGTCATGGCTTAGCCCCACTGGGTTTTTCCAAATATTTTGAGCGGGAACGGCAACATACTCTGCAAAGCATCCTGGACGATCAACTCCAATAATCGCTGTTTTTTGACAGATATGATGCTGTCCCGTTAAACATTGTATACACTGTCCGCAGACGATATGAGTTTCGGCAGATACCGAATCTCCTATTTGAACATTTGTAACCCGACTACCTACTTTTACAACTTCTCCTGAGAATTCATGACCAAATACATAAGGCGGGTTAATTCTCGATGCTGCCCATTCATCCCATTTATAAATATGAACATCCGTCCCGCAAATGGAGGTAGCTTTTACACGTACTAACACTTCATTATCATTAATTGTTGGAATATCTACTTCTGCCAAGACTGCCCCATATGCTCGATTGTGTTTAAAAACCGCTTTCATCTTTCCACCCATGGTGAACACCCCCTTTTATAAAAACGCTTTCAACACTATTATATTAACATTTTAATAAACTATCGTAAACACTGTAGTCCTCTCCATATATACATATGTATCCACTCCGAAAAAAATATCAAAAAAACCTTCTCTATATTAGAGAAGGTTTTCCAGATTGACGAGAAACCTTCTAGGTTCTCGTCAATCTGAACATTTTTATAAAGAATTTTTATGAAGAAACGAGAAAATGATTAACCAATCGACTTTTCTTCATATTTTGGCATGCGGCTGTGAGATAAGCCTGCATTTGAACAGACTTCTTCCCTTGATAACGGGCATAGCGATATCCATTGAGTTCTTTCGCATCCGCAAAGCTTCGCTCAATTGTCGTGCAACGCATTCGATACAGTTGTTGACCTGATTTTGTGCGTTTGTTCATTCGCGCTTGTTCTTTAAAATGTTCCCAAATATGCCGCGTAATGGTTCGTTGTTTTTGTTTCGCTGAAAAGCAGCCGTCTCTCATTGGACAAACCACACAATCAGCTGGGTTTGATTTATACGTACGTTCTCCTTCTCGGCTCGTGGTGGCATACGGTAAGATACATC
>VTEF01000019.1 GCA_008180335.1 Priestia megaterium | reverse complement strand
TCCTCTTGCCGGCACCATACATGTTGCGGAGGGGTAGCGAAGTGGCTAAACGCGGCGGACTGTAAATCCGCTCCTTCGGGTTCGGCAGTTCGAATCTGCCCCCCTCCACCATTTTTACTCTGTTATTGGGCTATAGCCAAGCGGTAAGGCAACGGACTTTGACTCCGTCATGCGTTGGTTCGAATCCAGCTAGCCCAGCCATAAGAGCCATTAGCTCAGTTGGTAGAGCATCTGACTTTTAATCAGAGGGTCGAAGGTTCGAGTCCTTCATGGCTCATTTGCGGAAGTAGTTCAGTGGTAGAACACCACCTTGCCAAGGTGGGGGTCGCGGGTTCGAATCCCGTCTTCCGCTCCATCTATTTATAAAAAGGGGCCTTAGCTCAGCTGGGAGAGCGCCTGCCTTGCACGCAGGAGGTCAGCGGTTCGATCCCGCTAGGCTCCACCAATACATACGATATTTACCTCTAAATTATATTTAGAGGTTTTTTTATGTTCTTTTCATTCGCAATTGCATATATATTCAAAAAAATGTCGAGTTGAGCCATC
Organism: Priestia megaterium; assembly: GCA_008180335.1. Classification (GTDB taxonomy): domain Bacteria; phylum Bacillota; class Bacilli; order Bacillales; family Bacillaceae_H; genus Priestia; species Priestia megaterium_B. The sequence continues at coordinate 14,590 of VTEF01000019.1, read as the reverse complement.
TCTACTTTACCCGTTACAATAGAGTATATCATTCATAAAAGGGGAGAGAGAAAAATGAAAAAAATATCTATAATTGGTGTACCGATGGATTTAGGTCAAACGCGAAGAGGGGTAGACATGGGACCGAGTGCAATACGCTATGCTGGGGTAGTGGAACGCATTGAAAGCATCGGATATCATGTGCAAGATGAAGGAAATATTGAAATCGCTCCTGCAGAGCGTGTACATAGTGATTCAAAAACAAATCTTAAAAATTTAAGCGCTGTAGCTGATGCAAGTGAAAGGTTGGCTTCAAAGGTTCACGAGGTTGTTACCCAAGATCATTTTCCGCTTGTATTAGGCGGCGATCATAGCATTGCCATTGGTACATTAGCAGGTGTTAGTAAACATTATCAAAATCTAGGTGTTATTTGGTATGATGCACATGGTGATTTAAATACAGCAGATACTTCTCCATCTGGAAACATTCATGGTATGCCTTTGGCAGCTAGTTTAGGCATTGGTCATCCTACGTTAACAAACATTGGTGATTATACACCGAAAGTAAAGCCAGAGAATATTGTGATTATTGGAGCTCGTTCACTTGATGAAGGAGAAAGAGAGTTAATTAAAGAAAAGGGAATTCGTGTATACACAATGCATGAAATTGATCGATTAGGTATGACAAAAGTCATGGAAGAAACAATAGAGTATTTAAGAAGTAAAACGGACGGAGTTCACTTATCGTTAGATTTAGATGGCTTAGATCCGCATGATGCACCAGGTGTAGGTACTCCTGTGATTGGTGGGATTAGTTATCGAGAAAGCCATTTAGCTATGGAGATGCTGGCGGAATCTAATTTAATTACATCAGCTGAATTTGTTGAAGTAAATCCTATTTTAGATGAGCGCAATAAAACAGCAACAGTTGCAGTAGCTTTAATGGGTTCATTATTTGGAGAGAAGTTACTTTAAGAAATAAATCCATTTTAATTAATCGAAAAAAGTAAGCTCTTGTCGTATAAGACAGGAGCTTATTTACATGGAAAGATGTTTTTCATACTCGTTTAATAATCCATCAAGCTTTATACTTGCTTTTAGTACTTGTGAGGAAGAAAGAGACGTTTCGTTTGCTAATGTAATCATGTAATTTCGATATTCTTCAATTTGAGTCAATAATCCGTCTTTACATGTCATATCCATTATCACCTCTAATTTAATTAATTATAATTAATCAATAGCCGAACTGTAAGTTTTTTAAACACTAACATCAAATTTTTGTTAAAATAATTAAGCATAAGTGAAACTTTATGTTTGAATGTACGTATATATACTATCCCGCAATGGGCGGAGGTCACTGTTACATGGATTTATTATTAAAAAGAAAGATTAAAAAAGTTAAAAAAGGGGATCAGGATGCATTTGCTGATATTGTGGAATACCATAAAGACAAGTTATTTCAACTTTGTTATCGAATGCTAGGGAATCGAGAGGAAGCGCAAGATGCTGCTCAAGAAGCATTTATTCGAGCATATGTAAATATTCACAGTTATGACATGTCTAAAAAGTTTTCTACATGGTTATATCGAATTGCGACTAATCTTTGTATTGATCGAATTCGAAAAAAGAAACCTGATTATTATCTTGATGCCGAAGTCGCTGGGACTGATGGCTTAAATATGTACTCGCAAATTGCCGCAGATCAATCATTGCCAGAAGAAGAGTTAGAACAAGTAGAATTACAAGAATTTATTCAGTCCGAAATTTTAAAACTCCCTGAAAAATATCGCACAGTTATTGTTTTAAAATATATTGATGAATTATCGCTAAAAGAAATCAGCGATATATTAGAATTACCAATTGGAACTGTTAAAACAAGAATTCATAGGGGGCGTGAAGCTTTAAGAAACCGACTTCGCCACTTGTAAGGAGTGAAATAAAATGAAATGTTCAAGTGCCTATGTAAATCTTATTCATCAATATTTAGATGGAGATATTACAAAAGAGAATGAAAAGTTATTAAAACAACATCTACAGCAATGTGAAGATTGTCAGCAGCATCTAAAGCAATTGAAGAAGACAATTGCATTGGTGCAAAGCACTTCTCATATTGATGTACCTATGAATTTTACTGCTAATGTCATAGCGGGACTTCCGAAGGAAAAAAAGACAATTCGTATAAATAGATGGTTTACAAACCACCCATTCTTAACAGCAGCAGCTGTTTTCTTATTGCTTATGTCTGGTACCACTTTCTCGGCGTGGAATACAAATGAAGATTTCTCTGTATCCAAGCAATCTAATCTTGTGATTGAAAATGAAACAGTTATTGTTCCAAAGGGTGAAGTGGTAAAAGGAGATGTCACTGTACGAAATGGCGACATTAAAGTAGAAGGAAAAGTAGAAGGAAATATTACAGTCATTAATGGAAATAAATATTTAGCTTCAGCAGGTGAAGTAACTGGCGACATTGAAGAGCTAGATCAAATGTTTGAATGGGTTTGGTACAACATAAAAGTGAATGTGAAAGATGCATTACACTTTTCAGAAGATCAGTGATAAAGCATTCAAAGTTACTAAATTACCCGCTTTTTAATCACTAGTAAATAAAAAGAGTGGGAATCATAAATAACCGAATCGTCCTATGCCTTTTTGGCTAAAGGGCGATTTTTATGTAAAATAATGACATGTTTAAAAAGTGAAGTTAACAGGATATTTTTGTTTTGTGTTATAATGAAAAAGTTATATTGATTTAATTACATATAATAGAGGAAGTGAGACGATGCCTTTTGGAGAGCTACCGATCCTCGCATATTTAGGAAAAGTAATCGATGTTCTCCTTGTTTGGTTTGTAATATATAAATTAATAATGGTCATCAGAGGCACGAAAGCGGTACAGCTTTTAAAAGGAATAATTGTCATTGTCGCTGTACGCTTTATCAGTGATTTTCTTGGCCTAAATACATTACAGTGGTTAATGGATCAAGCCTTAACTTGGGGATTTTTAGCGGTTATCATTATCTTTCAGCCGGAGGTGCGTCGAGCACTTGAACAGTTAGGGAGAGGAAGTTTGTTTTCAAAGAGCAATTTGCCAGAAGAAGATGAACGAATGTTGACCGTTGAAGCAGTTGTAAAAGCAACACATTACATGGCTAAAAGACGTATAGGGGCGCTTATATCAATTGAGCGTGAAACAGGAATGAATGATTATATTGAAACAGGCATTCTCCTTAACTCAAATATTTCATCAGAGTTATTAATTAACTTATTTATTCCTAATACACCGCTGCATGATGGTGCGGTCATTCTACAGCGAAATCAAGTAGCTGCGGCAGCTTGTTATTTGCCACTTTCTGAAAGTCCTTTTATTTCTAAGGAATTAGGAACGCGTCACCGGGCAGCGGTTGGGATTAGTGAAGTAACAGATAGTATTACAGTTGTTGTATCAGAAGAAACTGGTGGAATTTCAGTCACAAAGAATGGTGAGTTATATCGTGAATTGACGATTGAAACACTAAAAGAGATGCTTGAAAAAGAGTTAGTTACGGCTTCACGAGCAACTTCTTCAACTCGTTGGCAATGGAGGGCGAAGAAGGATGGATAAACTAATGAATAATCCGTGGGTCATGAAGATCATTGCGCTGCTTTTAGCTTTAATGCTTTATTTATCTGTTAGCCTAGATAATGAAGATACTAATACAATATTGGGAACAGATAGCTCTACCTCTTCTAATCATGGAACGGAAACCATCACAGATGTACCTGTTGATGTTTCTTACAGCCAAGATAATATGATTATAAGAGGAGTTCCAGAGACGGTTACAGTTACGTTAGAAGGGCCAAAAAATGCATTAACACAAGCTAAGTTGGCACGGAACTTTCAAGTGTATGTCGATTTAAATAATTATAGTTTAGGCACACACCAAGTAAAGCTCCAATACCGAAACATATCTGATCGTTTAGATGTTTCAATTGAACCTGAATTTATCACAGTGAATATCGAAGAACAAAAATCAAGGAAGTTTGCCGTTGAAGCGAGCTTTGATAAAAGTAAAGTGAAAAAGGGATATAGTACAGGAACCGCAACAGTCAATCCAGAAACTGTCACGGTGACAGGCTCTGAAAGTCAACTGTCACAAATTGCGTATGTAAAAGCAATCGTAGAGCTAGACGATATAAGTAAAACTGTAAATGAACAAGCAGCTGTTATAGCTCTGGATAAAAATTTAAATAAACTGAATGTTTCAATTGAACCTGAAGTTGTCAATGTAACGATCCCTGTTGAAAGCCGTAATAAAAAAGTGCCAATAAAAGTAGTTGAAACGGGAACAGCACCTGAGGGTGTGAAAATCAGTAGTATTGATGTGGAACCAGAAGAAGTGACTTTAATTGGTTCTAAAGATGTACTAGAAAATATTAATTCAATTGATGATATACCAATTAATATTAGTGATATTTCGAAAACAACAGAATTAAAAGTAGAGGTACCTGTACCAGATGGTGTGGATAGTGTTAGTCCAAAGCGAATTACAGTTCGTGTCGAAGTAGAAAAACAAGATGAAGAAGTAATGGCCGAGGACGAGGAGCAAGCGGGAAAAAAGTCTTTTACAAACTTGCCAGTATCACTGAACGGCCAAAGTCCCAAATATAACTATGAGATTGTCACACCGAGAAATGGGCGTGTCAATGTGGATGTTTCAGGGGATAAGGAAGTGTTAAGCGGCATTCGGCAAAGCGATTTGAAATTATCTGCAGATGTTTCAAATTTAACAGCGGGAGAATTTTCAGTACCAATTGCAGTCAAAGCCCCTAAAAGCGTAAATACGGTTCTTTCTACTCGCCAGTTAAAAGTTCGAGTGACAGAAGTAAAGCAATCGACTAATGATCAAGAAGATAACGAGCCAACCGAAGAAAAACCGGATGAATCAGTAGGATCTGTCACAGATCCTCCGCTGCAAGAGGAAGAGACTGAGACTAATCCTAACAACGAAGATAAAGAAAACATTGAAGACAAAGAGAACAGTAAAGAGACTGAGAACTCTGGTAGTCAATCAAATAATTAAACGCACAGACAGACATAAAGGAGCGAACAAATAATGGGCAAGTATTTTGGAACAGATGGAGTAAGAGGAGTCGCTAATAGTGAGCTGACTCCTGAGCTAGCATTTAAAATTGGGCGTTTTGGAGGATATGTATTAACCAAAGATACAGAGCGACCAAAAGTATTAATTGGACGTGATACACGCATCTCAGGCCATATGTTAGAAGGAGCATTAGTAGCAGGATTGCTGTCAATAGGTGCAGAAGTAATGCGCTTAGGTGTTATTTCTACACCAGGTGTTTCTTATTTAACAAAAGCTCTTGATGCACAAGCTGGAGTTATGATTTCAGCTTCACATAACCCTGTACAGGATAATGGAATTAAATTTTTTGGTCCAGATGGTTTTAAGCTATCTGATGATCAAGAAATTGAAATTGAAGCATTAATTGACGGAGAAACAGATGAGTTACCAAGACCAGTAGGTAAGAATTTAGGTCAAGTAAATGACTACTTTGAAGGTGGTCAGAAATATTTGCAATACTTAAAACAAACCATTGATGAAGATTTCTCTGGCATCCACGTTGCATTAGACTGTGCTCATGGCGCTACATCTGCTTTAGCGGCACATTTATTTGCTGATTTAGATGCAGATATTTCAACGATGGGAGCGTCTCCAAATGGCTTAAATATCAATGAAGGAGTAGGATCTACTCATCCAGAAGCTCTTGCAGCCTTTTTAAAAGAAAAAGGAGCGGACGTTGGTCTAGCATTTGACGGTGACGGAGATCGTCTGATTGCCGTTGATGAAAACGGAGAGATTGTAGACGGCGATCAAATTATGTTCATTTGTGCAAAATATTTACATGAACAAGGCCGATTAAAGAAAAATACATTGGTTTCGACTGTTATGAGTAACCTAGGTTTCTACAAAGCATTAGAAGCGAATGGAATTGAAAGTGTTCAAACTGCAGTTGGCGATCGCTATGTAGTGGAAAAAATGAAAGAACACCAATATAACTTAGGCGGAGAACAATCCGGACATATTATTTTCCTTGACTATAATACAACAGGAGATGGAATGCTTTCTGCGATTCAACTTGTTAATATTATGAAAGCAACGAAAAAACCATTATCTGAGTTAGCAAGTGAAATGAAAAAATTTCCTCAATTACTGGTGAATGTAAAAGTAACAGATAAACATCACGTAACAGATAATGAAAAAGTAAAAGCTGTGATCGAGGAAGTAGAGCAAAAAATGGATGGAAATGGTCGAGTGCTTGTTCGTCCATCAGGTACTGAGCCATTAGTTCGTGTAATGGTTGAAGCACCTACACAAACAGAGTGTGAAACCTATGTAAATCAAATCGTCCATATCGTTCAAGAAGAAATGGGTCTAGAGTAGTTCCTTAATTGTATGCATAAGCAGTGACGTTATAAGCTGCTTATGCATATTTTTATATTATGGCCGTATAGTTCATTGGAAGAAAATGAATAAAGAAGCCTGTTTTTACAAGGAGAAAAAGAAGATAATTGACGTTTTCTTATTTCTTATTGTAATATTAAATCTGTTCGTCTCTAAATTTTGATAAGGAGGGGACACTACATTTATTCTTTATTATAAGCGCCTGAACTAAGTAAAGAGACGGAACTGACTACTTAGTTGACGAGGAGGAGGTTTATCGAATTATCGGCGGATGCCTCCCGGTTGGTGATTATCACAATCGAAAGCTTAATGTGAAAAACAAAAGGGTGACTTTTTGGACAAAAGCATTAAGATGATAATCGTTAAGGTGAAGAAATGCGTGTGCATCATCTTCATATTTTAAGGAGGATTATATCTATGTGCGGAATTGTAGGATATATTGGAACAGAAGATTCAAAAGAGGTTTTGCTTCGAGGACTTGAAAAATTAGAATATCGCGGTTATGACTCAGCTGGTATCGCAGTTGTGAACAACGAAGGTGTGCATGTCTTTAAAGAAAAAGGCCGTATTGCAGAATTAAGACAAGCCGTTGATGAAAATGTTATAGCACCTGCTGGAATTGGTCATACGCGCTGGGCAACACACGGTGTGCCTAGCCGTGAAAATGCTCATCCACATCAAAGTGCATCAGGTCGTTTTACGCTTGTTCATAATGGTGTAATCGAAAACTATGCGATTTTAAAACGCGACTATTTACAAGGCGTCGAATTCAAAAGTGAAACAGATACAGAAGTTATTGTTCAATTAATTGAAAAAATTGCAAGTGAAGGGTTAGAAGTAGAAGAAGCATTTCGCAAAGCAGTAAGCATGCTTCATGGTTCTTACGCATTAGCACTTGTTGACAATCAAGATAAAAACACGATTTATGTAGCGAAAAATAAAAGTCCGCTACTTGTTGGATTAGGTAAAGGGTTTAATGTCGTAGCTAGTGACGCAATGGCAATGCTACAAGTAACAGATCAATATGTCGAACTAATGGATAAAGAAACCGTTATTGTAACAAAAGAAGCTGTTACAATTAAGACATTAGCTGGTGAAGTAGTAGAGCGCGCTCCTTATACTGCAGAATTAGATGCAAGCGATATTGAAAAAGGTACGTACCCACACTATATGCTTAAAGAAATCGATGAGCAGCCATTAGTGATGCGTAAAATTATTCAACAGTATCAAGATGGTAACAATCAATTACACGTTGATCAGAACATTCTCGATGCGATGAATGAAGCAGATCGCATTTACATTGTAGCTTGCGGAACAAGTTATCATGCAGGATTAGTTGGTAAACAGTTTATTGAGACTTGGGCGCAAGTGCCAGTAGAAGTGCATGTAGCAAGTGAATTCTCATACAACATGCCGCTGTTATCTAAAAAACCATTGTTTATTTTCATCTCGCAAAGCGGTGAAACAGCAGATAGCCGTGCCGTACTTGTACAAATAAAAGAGCGCGGATACAAAGCGTTAACGATTACAAACGTACCAGGTTCAACACTTTCACGTGAATCAGATTACACGTTATTGTTACACGCAGGCCCGGAGATTGCGGTTGCTTCTACAAAAGCTTATACAGCACAATTAGCAGTCCTTGCGATCTTAGCAGCTGTGACAGCAACATCACGCGGTATTGAGCTAGAATTTGACTTAATGCAAGAGCTTGCAATTGTCGCGAATGCAATGGAAGTTCTATGTGATGATAAAGAAGAAATGGAAAACATTGCGCTTCAATATCTAGCAACAACACGCAATGCATTCTTCATTGGCCGTGCGGTTGACTTTTATGTAGGTTTAGAAGGTGCGTTAAAATTAAAAGAGATTTCGTACATTCAAGCAGAAGGCTTCGCAGGCGGCGAGCTGAAGCATGGTACGATTGCATTAATTGAAAACAATACACCAGTTATTGCGCTTGCAACACAAGAACATGTAAACTTAAGCATTCGCGGAAATGTAAAAGAAGTGGTAGCACGCGGTGCAAATCCTTGTATTATTTCAATGAAGGGATTAGAAACGGAAGAAGACCGTTACGTTATCCCGAAAGTGCATGAAGCATTATCACCTTTAGCAGCGGTTATCCCGCTACAACTCATCTCTTACTACGCAGCCTTACACCGTGACTGCGACGTAGATAAGCCGCGTAACTTAGCAAAATCAGTTACAGTTGAATAATAAGAAATTGTTTTGTTATTAATTTTGTGGATTTAAAAGAAAGATGTACCGTTTATAATAAAGTTGTACCGTTTTACCCCTTTGGATATAATTGTCTAAAGGGGTGTTTTTATGTCAAAAAGAAAAAGAACATCTAAAATTGAGAAATGGATAAAAGAAGGCCGTGGCTCAGGTATTGGTTCAGAATATAAACCATGGTTAAAAATTCAAGATGTATCTTCGTTAGGTAGATCTACTCGCTTGAAAGGAATAAAGACAAATAGGCAGCATGAGTTTTTATCAGATTTAGAACGAAACTATTTTTATATAACTGAATTTTCGGATTTTGTTATTGATATTCGTGAGCAATTTCCTTTACTACCATTGGAAGAAACAATTGTCATTGCAAATGAGTTAGGTATTAAACACCCCACTGATCCTAAAACTGGAGAACCGATTGTGATGACAACGGATTTTTTATTAACGATTAATAATGGACAAGGCGTAATTGAAGTAGCTCATACAATTAAAATGAAGGATGAATTATTAAAAGAGCGTATACTTGAAAAGTTTGAGATTGAACGTGAGTATTGGCATCGTAAAGAAATTGATTGGGGTATTGTAACAAATGCGCCGTAAAGTTCATTTTGTTATTAAGCCACACTATCTCTGGGGTAATATATATGAATTGGCTCGCACACAAAATAAGTATCTTTTGAAAAACTTGCAAGCAGGCTTTAAATTTATAGAAAATGAATCCTTTGATAGCACGTTTCGCGGATTATTCTCAGAGGTTAACCTTGACTCTGATAAACTCGGAAAGAATTATGAAATTCGCAATACCACGCTGTGTTCAATAATAACTGCTATAGCAGAAGGTTTATCGGAGTTCCCCAATGAAAGTGATATTTTGGGTGATGCGTATGAATACTTAATAGGGCAATTTGCGGCGGGTTCAGGCAAAAAAGCCGGAGAGTTTTATACGCCACAGCAAATTTTAACCATCCTTTCTCGAATAGTCTCACTTGATAGCCAAGACCCAAGCACAGGCAAAAAGAAGCAGCTCAATAACGTGCTTGACTTTGCGTGTGGTTCCGGCTCGCTTCTAATTAATGTTAGAAAGCAGCTTGGTGCTAATAGTATTGGTCAGATATACGGACAGGAAAAGAATATCACAACTTATAACCTTGCTCGTATGAATATGCTTTTACATGGTCTTAAAGATTCCGAGTTTAAAATATTTCACGGAGATTCACTGCTGAATGATTGGGACATTCTCACTGAAATGAATCCAGCAAAAAAGTTGGAATGTGATGCAGTAGTAGCCAATCCACCTTTCAACTACCGCTGGGAGCCTAACGATACTCTGGCAGAGGATTTCCGCTTTAAAAGCTACGGTCTTGCACCAAAATCAGCTGCCGACTTTGCGTTTTTACTTCATGGGTTTCACTTTTTAAGTGATGAGGGAACAATGGCAATCATCTTGCCTCATGGTGTTTTGTTCCGTGGTGATGCGGAGGAAAAAATTAGAACAAAGCTACTCAAGGATGGGAATATTGACACGATTACTGGTTTGCCGGCCAACTTGTTTTTCTAAACAGGTATTCCAGTTTGTATTCTTGTGCTTAAAAAGTGCAAAAAATTTGATGACGTGCTGTTTATCAACGCAAGTGAATATTACGACAGAGGTAAACGGCAAAATGTCCTATTGCCAGAGCATATCGACAAAATAGTTGACACATATCAATATCGAAAAGAAGATGACAAAAAATACTCTCGCCGTGTATCTATGGAAGAAATTGAAAAGAATAATTTCAACTTAAACATTTCAAGGTATGTTAGCACGGCTGCGGAAGAGGAAATTGTTGACCTTGCAGATGTGAAAAAGAATCTGGATGAAATCGATGTTGCTATTAGCAAGGCAAAGGCTAAGCATAATCAGTTCTTAAAAGAGCTTGGATTGCCTGAGTTACCTTAAAGGAGAGGATTATGCAATATAAGTTCTATACAATCTAATGGTTTTATATATGAATAAATACTTCTTTTTTAATATAAAATTACGGTTCTAAAACATTCTTGTTCAAGTAAAGTTTCATTATGTTGAATAAGGATTAAGTAATAAATTTTTCACAATCGAGCGTGATTATTGAGTAACACCATTAGGAAGTGATCAAACTTTTTTATAAAATCAAAGCATATATCCACTAATAAGGAATCCATTTTAATCAATCTTTCTTTCAAAATGGATTCTTTGCATTTATCTTAAAATGCCGTTTTGTGAGATATTTTTGATTAAACTTTATTTCAAAGCAACATGTTTGTATTTTTAAAATAAAGTAGGAAACATTAAAATAAAACTGGAAACATTAACAAAAAGATGAACTGTTGATAAATGATTATGACTTATAATTAATTGTGTCACAACTATTGGTCCACTTAAGAATAAGTTAATGAGTCATCAAAATTCTACCTTGATACAGAGATTAGCTTTCTGTATCAGGGTTTTTTAATTTTTTCAAAATGTTATTCATGTTGATTACAAATAAAGTCGTACCGTTCACAAAAATGATGTACCGTTTACTGTAGAATGACAAAAAAGATGTATATGTAGGATTGAAATAAAGTTACGATGTTTATAAAAAAGATACGAAGTTTAAAATAAAGTTGCGACGTTTATAATTTTGCAAAGAGTGATTATTACACATCGGGAAATTCGTTAGAATTGGGATTTAGCCTTTCAAAAAACACAAAAACCCCTGTTAATAGAAACAAAAACTGCATTTTCCCTATACCTTTGAAAAATGCAGTTTTTGATCCCATATAAAATTACTGCTTATCATACAATTCGTTCATGAAAGCCCCGGCACTAATAATTCCTGCTTTTGCCTCATCCAAGAATGAGTGGCAACATAACCAGTTATGAAACATGGAAGGCCAAGAACTAAAACGGATATTAACTCCTGCCAATGCTGCGCGTGTTACAAACGTTAAAGACTCGCTTAACATAATTTCCGCTTCTCCGACCATGACATAAATAGGGGGCAATCCTCTCAAATCGCCGTAGATTGGCGAAGCATACGGTACATTCGGTGAAACACCATTTAAATAATTATCGGCTAACTGTTTGATTGCTTCCTTGGTATTAACCGGATCTACTCCTTCTTTCGTGATATAGGTTTCCCCTGTTTGTCCTAAGTCAATCCAAGGAGAGATTATTACCCCTCCCGCTGGCAGGGGCGTCTTGGTATCCCGAATGCTCATCATAAGAGCTACAGTAAGATTGCCGCCTGCTGAATCACCAGCTATAATGATATTTTTAGCTTGGTACCCTTGATCCAGCAACCAGCTATAGGCTTTCAACGCATCTTCAATCGGAGCAGGAAAAGGGTGTTCCGGCGCCAAACGATAATTAATGGACAATGTACGAGCTTTGGCAGCTCTCCCTAATTCGCTGGATTCACCCCGATGCGTATCAATACTTCCATACATAAACCCGCCACCATGCAAATATAAAAGCACGCGGTCTTCTTCTGAATCTGGAACAATCTGCCACTCGCCTTTCATCCCATCAATGTCTACTTCCTCTGTAATCAAATCACTTGGTACAGGAAGCTGGCCAAACATGGCTTCCACATTTTCGCGAATCTCCTCAACGGATGCCGAATAACTCGGCAGATTTTCCTTGAAAAAACGATGTCCTTTTTGCAACGAATTTTTCATGACCATTCCTCCACTTTCAATATATTGGTAAATACAAGACCCCCCCAAGTCCGGGGAGTCCTTTTTATGAGTGATAATAGCTGTTTGTTTAACAAACGTTCCTCGTTAGCGTAAATGACTTGATCCTTACATGTGTAATTCCCCCACCTAGCAATCAGGTGGGGAATATTTTATGCTTACTTGGCGACGACCCTTCCACTTTCCCAATAGCGGTCGCGCCTTTTCGAAGCCGACCGCCCGGCGCTGCGCCGACCACGGTAACCGAGTTAGTCGGTGTGTGCGATGGCGCTGATTTCAATCAGTTGCTCTGGGAATGCCAAGTAATTCACGCCGATAAGGCTGCCGGCAGGGCGATGTTGTCCTAGGTATTCCTTGAACAGCCGGATGACTGGTTCGGAATGTTCTTGCGCATTTGTTAAATAGATTTCCATATAAGCGAGGTTGGACTTCGTGACACCAAATCCCTCCAGTACGCGATCGAGATTTTCAAGCGTCTGTCGGGTCTGTGCTTCGATATTGCCCTCGCCAATGAACGCACCCTCCATATCGTGGGAAAATTGTCCTGAAATGTAGATAGTGCCGTTGACGCTGTAACCTTGCGTAATACCGTGATCCCAAAGACCGTGATCGTAGGTTTTAACATTAGTCATTTTTTTCTCTCCTTTACTTCAAAGTAATGTCAGTATAAAATGAATGCAAACAAAAAAATAGTACGCACTTTTTTGATAGATACTACCTGAAAGGATAGTGTAAATATGAGTATGGCTGACTATAAAGAAAAGGGTAATGTTCAAGAGACACCTTTTGGTTATACAATATCAGTGATTGGTGGTAAATGGAAAATGCTTATTATTTACCTTCTGGCAGAAAACCAACCAGTTCGATTTAATGATTTGAAAAGAAAAATAGGAGCTATTACTTTTAAAACATTGAGTTCACAACTTAAAGAATTGGAAGCAGATGGGATTGTTAGACGCAAAGAGTATCCTCAAATCCCCCCTAAAGTTGAGTACAGTCTCACACATAAAGCAGAAACTCTATTACCGGTTTTGGAACAGTTATGTGAGTGGGGAGAAAAAAACAGCAATAATTAAGGTTCTGGTGCAAAAATATTTAAGAGAACATAGAATGTCCATTTTCTTTAAATAACTAGCTTATTGAACTGCTCCAAATAATTTATGAATGAATTCTTTTTGATTTTGGACAGACTTCTCCCGTTGGAGAGTTTGTCCTTTTTTGATCATGTGCATAGCCTCTATTCCTGCAATGATTCGTTTGGAAAGACTTTAATCCAAGCATTGGGCAAATTCGTTTTTTAATAAAGCGATGATCCTGCTCTACGATATTGTTGAGATATTTAACTTGCCTTAGTTGGATGCCTTCAGGCATCTGCTTTTCTTCTTTTAATTCTTGGATAGCCATAGGATAAGCAGGGTTCTTGTCTACAGTTATCACACGAGGCTTAGAAACATGCGGAAAAGCCAAGGCTTTCTCAAACAAGCGCTTGGCTGCTTGTTTATTTCTTGTTTTACTTAGATAAAAATCAATCGTNCGTTTGGAAAGACTTTAATCCAAGCATTGGGCAAATTCGTTTTTTAATAAAGCGATGATCCTGCTCTACGATATTGTTGAGATATTTAACTTGCCTTAGTTGGATGCCTTCAGGCATCTGCTTTTCTTCTTTTAATTCTTGGATAGCCATAGGATAAGCAGGGTTCTTGTCTACAGTTATCACACGAGGCTTAGAAACATGCGGAAAAGCCAAGGCTTTCTCAAACAAGCGCTTGGCTGCTTGTTTATTTCTTGTTTTACTTAGATAAAAATCAATCGTGTTTCCTTCAGAATCAACGGCACGATAGAGATACATCCATTGTCCTTTTACTTTTACATAGGTCTCATCAACCCGCCAAGAATCGTTTGTTGGTTTAAGATGGCGCCGTACTCGCTCATCCAATTCAGGACCATATTGATGAACCCAACGCATAATCGTTGTATGAGCCATACATAATCCACGTTCCTCCATCATTTCTACCAAGTCACGAAAACTTAAATTGTACCGTAGGTACCATCTTACAGTTAACAAAATGATATCAGGTTGGTAGTGTTTCCACTTAAAGAGGTTTTGCTTTTCCATACTGATCACATCCTTTTTTTTAGAGTACTAGTATCAATATGTCCAAGTTTGGGAGAATGCTTGCAGATATTTTGAAATTTTTGCACCAGAACCT
>VTEF01000018.1 GCA_008180335.1 Priestia megaterium | reverse complement strand
ATCATTCCTTATGCAAGGAATGATGTTATCCGGTATTAGCTTCGGTTTCCCGAAGTTATCCCAGTCTTACAGGCAGGTTGCCCACGTGTTACTCACCCGTCCGCCGCTAACGTCATAGAAGCAAGCTTCTAATCAGTTCGCTCGACTTGCATGTATTAGGCACGCCGCCAGCGTTCATCCTGAGCCAGGATCAAACTCTCCGTAGAAATGTTTGATTGCTCATTTAAAATAAAAAATTAACGTTGACGTTTGTTGTTTCGTTCAGTTTTCAAAGAACTCATCGTCTCAAAAGCAACTTAATCATCATAACATTTCACAAACACTATTGTCAATAACTTTTTTTAAAAAAGTATTTTAATTCTTCTGATTTAAGCCATTATCTAAGCGACGTATAAAAATATATCATGTTATAATTTTATAGTCAATACTTTTATATAAAAAAGAAGTTTTTTATTAAATAAAAAACTTCTTTGGCATTTCTTTATAACACAACGTTACTAATAATAAGTAATCCTACAATACCAGGTATACCTAAAACACCGGAAATTAATGTTGTAGGTACGTTAATAGGAATATGCAACCCAAATTGTGCACCAAAAATATTGATGAAAAACAAAAGTAATGCGCCGATAATAAGTTTAATTGTAAGGTTACCTATAACTCGAAACATTTTCTCCATACCACCTTTTACAAGTAATAATAAAATTAGCCCAATTAAAAAAGACACAACAAAAATAGGTTGATTTAACATGTTGCCTCCTTCTTAAAGCAAGTAAGTTACTCTATATGTATGTCCTAGCTCCCTATACCATCACTCTTTTCTCAGAGCAAGTTCCAAATAAAAAAAGATGTCTTTTTAAGACATCCTTCTAATAGATAAATTTCGTTGTTTTGCTTCCTTTAAAAGAAAGAGATATTTCGCTTTTGCGAGTTTGACATCTACCGTTACATCTTCTGATGGATCTACACTCCGTTCAACCATAGCTGTTTTTTTAGTCCAGCTCTCTTTCACTTGAATAAAAGTGCTAACAAATTGATCGTCGTACTCTTTTCTCAGCCAACCTTTGCGTTTAAAAAACATATGTCAGCTCCTCTTTATACTTCTCTTCTACCCTCTAATGCTTTTGATAAAGTTACTTCATCAGCATACTCTAGATCTCCTCCAACAGGTAATCCATGAGCAATTCTTGTAATCTTAATACCTGTAGGTTTTAATAATCTAGATATATACATAGCTGTAGCTTCACCTTCAATATTTGGATTAGTAGCTAAAATCACTTCTTGTATTTCGTCATCTTGAAGACGTTTCAATAACTCAGGTACCTTTATATCTTCTGGTCCAATACCTTCCATAGGAGAAATTGCTCCATGAAGCACATGATATAAACCATTGTATTCTTTCATTTTCTCCATAGCAATAACATCTTTCGGGTCTTGAACTACACAAACAACACTACGATCCCTGCGTTGATCTTGACAAATATAACAAGGATCTTGGTCTGTAATATGTCCACAAACAGAACAATATGTTAAATTCCTTTTTGCATTAACAAGCGCTTTTGCAAAGTCTAAAACAGTATCTTCTTTCATTCTTAATACAAAAAAAGCAAGTCTAACTGCTGTTTTAGGACCTATACCTGGCAATTTCATAAAACTGTCTATAAGCTTTGAGATTGGTTCTGGATAATGCACTTAGCAACCACCTTATTAAAATCCTGGGATATTTAAACCTTTCGTAAATTGCCCCATTGTATTGTTTGTCAATTCATCCATTTGCTTTAATGCATCATTTGTCGCAGCTAACACTAAATCTTGAAGCATTTCAATATCTTCTGGATCAACAACTTCTTCTTTAATCTTTACATCGATGACTTCTTTTTGGCCATTAACAATAACTGTTACCATACCGCCACCAGCCGTGCCCTCTATTGTTTTTTCTGCTAACTCTTCTTGAGCTTTTTGCATATCCTTTTGCATTTTTTGCATTTGTTTCATCATTTTTTGCATGTTACCCATTCCGCCACGCATCATATTAACATTCCTCCTAAATTTAATCTTGTATTTCGATGAGCTCTGAACCAAAAAGCTTTTTAGCTTCCGCGATGAGTGGTTCTTCTTTTTCTTCTAGTTCCTCATCGCTGCGTTGCCCACGAATAAACTCTTCTCTTACTTTATCCCATTCGCTTTCAGGAATTGCAACCATTTCACGTTTGCTGCCAATTAAAGTATATAAGATATTCTCTAAATTATCACGTACATTGTTATTATTTTCAGCTGCCATTTTACAATGAATCTCATATTTAAATTTCAACACAAAAGACTGTTTAGAAGATGCAACAGGTTCACTATTAGATAATAAAGCTGCATGGGAAGCTTTATTTTGTTGTCTAAGTGTTTCTAATAATTCTGCCCAAGAACGTTTAACATCTTCTAAATCTTTTCGAGTAGCTTGTTTTAAGATTTCATGTATTTTCCCCACTGGTGTTTTGTATTGACTTCTAGCTTGTCTAGTGGGCTTTTTATCAATTGAAGCTGAATCAGCTGTTTGTTCTACCTGAATGCCATGCTCTTTAAGCTGGTTAATTTGCATCTCAAGTTGGGCTATTTTTTTCGTTAGTTCTTCATTTGATCCATCTGTATTCTTAGCAGGGGATTGAACCAGTTTAACTAATGCTACTTCTAACAACACCCGCGGATGATTTGTCCATTTCATTTCCTGTTGGGTCTGATTCAGTTGATTAATGACATCATAGATAACATCAGGATGAAGCTCATTAACTAATTGTTTAAACTCATCATTAACAACCGCCTTTTCCATCAAATGTTGGTTTTCAGTAGAAGATTGATACAATAAGATATCACGGTAATAAAAAATCAAATCTTCCAAAAACCTTACAGGATCTTTTCCGTTTTTAATCAGATGTTCAACTGAATTCAAAGCTTCCACAACATCCCGCTTTGCTATGGCTTCTACAATCTTTACCATAAAAGATTGTGAAACGGCCCCTGTAATTGATAAAACATCCTCTAACGTCACTTTTTCCTCACTATACGAAATAGCTTGGTCGAGTAAACTAAGGGCATCCCTCATTCCACCTTCAGCTGCTTTCGCAACTTCATATAAAGCTTGCTCGTCTACATGAACGTTTTCAGCTGTTAATACCTCATTCATACGGTACACTATATCTTCAGGTGATATCCGTTTAAAATCAAATCGTTGACACCTAGAAATAATTGTAAGTGGAATTTTATGCGGTTCTGTTGTCGCCAAAATAAAAATAACATGAGCAGGCGGTTCTTCTAATGTTTTAAGCAATGCATTAAATGCACCTATTGATAACATATGAACTTCATCAATGATATACACTTTGTATCGGACAGTACTTGGAGCATACTTCACTTTATCTCGTATATCTCTAATTTCATCGACACCATTATTAGAAGCCGCATCAATTTCAATAACATCTGAAATAGAACCGTCTGTAATTCCTAGACAGGTTGAACATTTATTACAAGGCTCAGAAATGGGAGCGTGTTCACAGTTTACTGCTTTAGCTAGGATTTTCGCTGCTGTTGTCTTCCCAGTACCACGAGGTCCAGAAAATAAATAAGCATGAGAGAACTTCTCTTGAACGAGTGCGTTCTGTAAAGTCTTTATGATATGCCGTTGACCAACAACATCATGAAAACTCTGAGGGCGGTATACGCGATATAAAGCCTGATACGCCACTACATCCTCCCCTTTTATATATATTGAATTGCTTTTTATTATAGCGTACTATTGCTTATTTTCCAAAACATCCTTTTGATCTATCATCTTCTGCAGGATCTTTTCAAGAGGAATCAAACTATTCACTTCACAATGATTTTCCCTGCATTATGTGGCAAGCTTACTGATCTATAATTAACTATTAAAAAAACCTACTCTATTAACAGAGTAGGTTAGTCTTATGTATATAACTGCCGTGCACCTTCTATCGATTAGCCACCCCAGGCGTTACTTAAGCAGTTAGCTCGGTTCAGGCAACCCTATGGCACATGAGAGGTTCTGCTTACTGCTGCTTCCTTCCGGACCTGACAGGGTTCACAGATTCCCATTGCATAGGACCCAAACGTCAACACCACTTACTTAAGGCAGACCCCAAAGTGAACTAACCTCAAGAAGGAATTCGGCCTCGCTAGAGCGGATTGCGAGTACAGGGCACCGCTACCTCCCCGCTTAGCACGGCAAAGTTGAAACCAATAGTTTGGGCATCAATTTGATGCATATACAAGTATACGTGCTTTTAATCAAAAATGCAACGTTTATCAAATGGTATTTAATGTAAGTCGTTTTTTTCACTTTCCTTTTTACGCCTACGAAGCTCACGAAAGAAGTTACTTAACAACTCACCACACTCTTTTTGTAGCACTCCACCCTTCACTTCAGCCTGGTGATTAAACTTATCAAATTCAAGTAAATTGAGTAATGTTCCACAACAGCCCCCCTTTGGATCATAAGCTCCAAATACAACACGCTTTACTCTCGACAATACAATGGCCCCTGCACACATTGGACATGGCTCTAATGTTACATATAAAGTTGCGTCTTCTAACCGCCATGTATGTAATGATTTACAAGCTTGATCAATTGCTAACAATTCTGCGTGAGCAATGGATCTTTGCTCTGTTTCTCTTAAATTATGCGCTTTAGCTACTACTTGATTATTCTGTACAACCACTGCGCCTATTGGTACCTCCATCATAGCACCAGCTTTTTCAGCTTCCTTAATCGCTAATTGCATATACTTCTCATCTTCACACACTTTTTATCCTACCTTACATCTTTATATTTTTTTATGAGTTACACTACTTACTGCGCTAACTACATACAAAAAGATTTTTTAATAAATGATTATTGCTTATTGTTCTAATTCTATTAGTGAACCAATTTTAAAATACATTCATCCAGAAAACAATAACTACCTCCTCATTATTCTCAAGATTGTATTTCCTCTAATTCAGCTAAAAACAATTTATTTGCTGTTGAAGCAATAAGAAATGTATTCAAAAAGCAAACCTGTCAGCATCATGAGTTGATGAAATAAGCATTTAAATTTGTGCCTGTTCATAAGATGAAAAGACATCACCTTTATATGGAGGCTTATGCTTATGCAAATTTATACTGTAAAGCCTGGGGATAGCATCTATAGTATTGCCCAACGTTTTCAAATAGAGCCCGCCAAAATCAGCATGGCTAATCAATTACCCAATCCAAATCAATTAGTCGTTGGGCAAGCAATTGTTATTCCCATAAATGGTACGTATTACACAATAAAGCCTGGAGATACACTTTGGAAAATCGGGCGTAGACTTGGGGTTAGCTATCAATCAATCGCTAATGCCAATAACCTATCAGTTACCGCTCCTTTAACACCAGGATCTCGCATTTTAATCCCATCACCCCCAAAAACTGAAGCAGAGTTTTTAGGATATGTTGAAACAAGCAACCGTAAAATCACTCAAGAAACGGAAAGACTGATTCAGCAAAACGCTAAATACCTTACGTACTTAGGGCCTGCTAATTTTGAAGTACAACGAGATGGATCTATAAAAGAACCTCCTTTAAATAACCTTGGCAACATCGCTACTCAAAATGATGTTATTTTTATGATGGTATTAGCTAATATTGAAAATGGAGCATTTAGTGCTGAATTAGGTGAAGTAATTTTAAATAATAGAGAAATTCAAGATAAGTTGCTCGATAACATTATCAAAACGGCTCAAGAGAAAAATTTTAAAGATATCCACTTTGATTTTGAATTCTTACGCCCAGAAGATCGAAATGCTTATATTGCTTTTTTAGAAAAAGCAAAAAAACGCCTACAAACTGAAAATCTGTTAATGTCAGTTGCATTGGCTCCTAAAACAAGCAGAGGTCAAAAAGGAAAATGGTATGAAGCTCATGATTATAAAGCAATTGGTGAAATTGCAAACTTCGTCGTAACAATGACATATGAATGGGGGTATAGCGGGGGCCCTCCGATGGCGGTTTCACCAATCGGACCTGTTCGTGATGTGTTAGAATATGCAATTTCCGAAATTCCAAGCAAAAAGATTATGATGGGACAAAATTTATACGGTTACGATTGGACACTCCCTTATAAGCCTGGTGGTGAGTACGCAAAAGCAATTAGTGCACAGCGAGCGATTGAAATTGCGTACCGCTACAATGCAAACATACAATATAATGTAAAATCTCAAGCCCCTTTCTTTTACTATGTAGATGAAAATAGAAAAACACATGAAGTATGGTTCGAAGATGCGCGTTCTATTCAGGCTAAATTTAATTTACTAAAAGAATTAAATTTAAGAGGAATGGCTTATTGGAAACTGGGGTTACCATTCCCTCAGAACTGGCTACTTCTTGAAGATAACTTTAAAGTTATTAAGCGACTCACATAATTTCCTCTTTTACTCTAAAAGGCTTGCGTATCTTTCCAGAGACGTAGGCCTTTTTACGATAGATTTAAACTTTCCGTTATTTACAATTGGATTTCTCACTCTTTTTCTCCATTATAGCCCATTCGTGTGTTACAATATTTTTTGTCAATTTTCGAGAAATCGTTATTTAAAGGAGGCACAAATAGATGGGGGAAACACCTTTTATTACGGTAGAAGGACCAATTGGTGTTGGAAAAACCTCCCTAGCAAAAGCCGTTGCAGAAGCATTTCAATTTCAGCTGCTAAAAGAAATTGTAGATGAAAATCCATTCCTTGGGAAATTTTACGAAAACATCGAGGAGTGGAGTTTTCAAACTGAAATGTTTTTCTTGTGCAATCGTTACAAACAGTTAGAGGATATCCAAAAGAACTTTCTACAACAACATCAAGCAGTGGTTGCAGATTATCATATTATGAAAAATATGATTTTTGCAGAACAAACACTTAAAGATGAACAATATCAAAAATACGTACAAATCTATCATATCCTAACAAATGATATGCCTAAACCAAATATCATCATTTATTTAAATGCCAGTTTGACTACTTTATTAGAACGGATTAAAATGCGCGGAAGAGAAATTGAAAAGAACATTGATCCATCTTATTTGGCACAACTGAGTTATGACTATGAGGCTTCGATGCTAAAGTTTGAACAAGATCATCCAGATGTTACAATTTTACGTTATAACGGCGATGAGATAGACTTTGTCAAAAATAAAGAGCATTTAGATCATATCCTATCCGATATTAAAGATAGTTTGTTAAAAAGGAGTACACAATTATGAACTTAAGAACAAAATACAACATCCCTAATGATGCTGTATTAACCATTGCAGGAACGGTTGGAGTAGGAAAATCTACGATGACTCAATCGTTAGCAGATGCTTTGCATTTTCGTACATCATATGAAAAAGTAGAAACTAATCCTTATTTGGATCAATTTTATGCAGATTTTGAGCGCTGGAGTTTTCATCTTCAAGTTTACTTTCTAGCAGAGCGATTCAAAGAACAGAAGAAAATCTTCGAGTATGGTGGGGGCTTTATTCAAGATCGCTCAATTTATGAAGACACAGGAATTTTTGCAAAAATGCATTTTGAAAAAGGAACCATGTCAAAAGTAGACTATGAGACATATACAAGTTTATTTGATGCAATGGTAATGACCCCTTATTTTCCACATCCAGACTTGCTTATTTACTTAGAAGGGAGCTTTGAAAATATTATTGAACGCATTCAAGAACGCGGAAGACCAATGGAACAACAAACTCCTTTAGAATACTGGAAAGAAATGCACAAACGCTACGAAGAATGGATTAATAACTTTACTGCTTGTCCAATTTTACGGTTAGATATTAATGATTATGATATTGTAAAAGATCCAACTTCTATTGAACCCATCGTGGAAAAAATCTCTAAATTCTTACACCATAACGAAAAGCTCAAACGGAGACATTTATAAGTGAAAATCCCTTTTCTTATATAAGAAAAGGGATTTTTTTATATTAAAAAACCGCTACTATGATAGTAACGGTTTCAATCTCCAATTTATCGCGCTATGTTAATTCAAATTATTATTCAAATATGGCGGAGGAAGAGGGATTCGAACCCCCGCGGGCTTTAACACCCCTGTCGGTTTTCAAGACCGATCCCTTCAGCCGGACTTGGGTATTCCTCCGTATCGACAAGTATTAATTTATCACATATAAAAAGAAGAGTCAATACTTTTTTACTTTTATTTGGTTCACAAGAGATCCCCCTTGTGAACCAAATAACCATTACATAGAAATAACTTCTTTATTCCCCATATATGGACGCAATACTTCTGGAATAAGGATTGAACCATCTTCTTGTTGATAATTTTCTAAAATGGCAGCTACTGTACGACCAATAGCTAAACCTGATCCATTTAATGTGTGAACGTGCTCTGGTTTCGAGTTTGCATCACGACGGAAACGAATATTTGCTCGGCGTGCTTGGAAACTTTCAAAATTTGAGCATGAAGAAATTTCACGGTATGCTCCATAGCTTGGAATCCACACTTCAATGTCATATTTTTTAGCTGCTGTAAATCCTAAATCAGCTGTACACATGCTGAGAACTCGGTAAGGTAGTCCCAACAGCTGAAGAACCTTTTCAGCATGCCCTGTTAGTTTCTCAAGCTCATTATAAGATTCTTCTGGTCTAACAAAACGGACTAATTCAACTTTATTAAATTGATGCTGGCGAATTAAACCACGTGTGTCTCTTCCGGCAGACCCTGCCTCTGAACGGAAGCAGGCACTATAAGCCGTATAGGCAATTGGTAATTGTTCATCATTTAAAATTTCATCTCGATGCATATTAGTTACCGGTACTTCAGCAGTTGGAATCAGAAAATAATCTTCTTCTTTAATTTTAAATGCATCTTCTTCAAATTTAGGCAACTGTCCTGTTCCAGTCATACTTGTACGATTAACCATATATGGAGGTAAAACTTCTTCATATCCATGCTCATCCATATGTAGATCCATCATAAAATTAATAAGTGCGCGTTCTAATCTTGCTCCTAAACCTTTATAAAATACAAACCGACTGCCAGTCACTTTTGCCGCACGTTCAAAATCTAAAATATTTAACTCTGCTGCTAAATCCCAATGTGGTTTTGGATCAAAATCAAATGTTCGTACTTCTCCCCATTTACGAACCTCTACATTATCATCTTCAGTTTCACCAACAGGCACACTTTCATGAGGAATATTTGGGATTGATAATAAAAGATATTCTAATTCTTCTTCTACAGAGCGAAGTTCATCGTCTAATTTCTTAACACGTTCTCCTACTTCTCTCATTTCCAAAATTAAATGATCTGCATCTTGTTTTTCACGTTTCATTTGTGCAATTTGTTGAGATACTTCATTTCGCTTACTTTTTAATTCTTCTGTCTGTACAAGTAGCTCTCGACGCTTTATATCTAATTCTTCGAAGCGCCCTAGGTCTGTTAAATCTTCTCCACGGAATTTAAGTTTCTCTTTTACTTCATCAAAATTAGCACGTAAAAATTTTAAATCTAACATCCTCTTACCTCCTTTAGTATAAAAGGGCAAAATAAAAACTCTCGTCCCCTGTGAAAGGGACGAGAGTTTACCCGCGTTGCCACCCTAATTGAAAGCCAAATAAGCTTTCCTCTTAAACCAGATAACGGATGAACCGAAGCTACCTACTAAAATTTCAGCAACTTGCTCCAGGATGGATTCATAAGGATCAATTATCGATTCGCACTATCCATCGACTCTCTGGTAATTGAATACCTTATTACTATTTCCTATCAACGCTTTATACTACTTATCATTTTTAATAATCATAATGTACTACAAGTCTCTACAAGATGCAATTCATTTATACAGCTTTTTTTGTAGCTTCTTTCACCATCTCAACAAAATATGTGGTCATACGTGGATCTTCTGTTAATTCTGGATGAAATGAACAGCCTAAAAATTGTCCTTGTCTTGCTGCAACAATGCGATCATTATGTGTAGCAAGAATCTCGACATTGTTTCCTACTTCTACAATATGTGGTGCTCGAATAAATACACCTACAAAATCATCACCGATACCTTTAATGTTTAAGGTTGCTTCAAAACTGTCACGTTGACGGCCAAATGAATTTCTAGCTACCTTAATATCCATTACACCTATGTGCGGATCTTGGCGATCAACAACTTCTCTTGCAAGTAAGATTAAACCTGCACAAGTCCCAAACATTGGTTTTCCCTGTTTGGCAAATTGACGAAGGGATTCCAGGAAATCATATTTATCAATTAGGCGACGCATTGCCGTACTTTCACCGCCTGGAAGAATTAAACCATCCACTTCTTCTAGTTGTTCAACTTTTTTAATAATCACAGCCTCAGCTCCAGCTGCTTGAATTGCTTGAGCATGTTCTCTAAAGGCACCTTGTAATCCTAGTACTCCTACTTTCACCATGTTGTCAAAACTCCCTTTATATTACCATCCACGCTCTTGCATGCGATTTTCTGGTAATAATGTTGAAATTTCAATTCCTTTCATTGCATTTCCTAACCCTTTTGAAAGATTTGCAATTAACTCATAATCTTCATAATGTGTCGTTGCTTCTACAATTGAACGAGCAAATTTTTCTGGATTATCAGATTTAAAAATACCTGAACCGACAAATACACCATCCGCCCCTAATTGCATCATTAAAGCTGCATCAGCAGGTGTTGCCACGCCACCAGCAGCAAAGTTAACAACTGGAAGACGTCCTTCACGCTTAATTTGTAATAATAATTCATAAGGTGCGCCAAGTAGTTTTGCTTCCGTCATTAGCTCATCTTCATCCATTCCAACTACTTTACGAACTTGAGCATTTACTTTGCGCATATGACGAACAGCTTCAACAATGTTACCTGTACCTGGTTCACCTTTTGTACGAAGCATTGCAGCACCTTCAGCAATACGACGTGATGCTTCCCCTAAATCACGGCATCCGCAAACGAACGGTACAGTAAATGTATTTTTATTTAAATGAAACTCTTCATCAGCTGGTGTTAACACTTCACTTTCATCAATGTAGTCAACGCCCATAGCTTCTAATACACGCGCTTCAACGATATGACCGATGCGGGCTTTTGCCATTACCGGAATAGAAACCGCATTCATTACTTCCTCTACAATTATAGGATCTGCCATACGTGATACTCCGCCTGCTGCACGAATATCAGCTGGTACACGCTCTAAAGCCATAACTGCAACAGCACCGGCTGCTTCAGCAATCTTTGCTTGTTCTGCATTAATAACGTCCATAATGACGCCACCTTTTTGCATTTCTGCCATTCCACGTTTTACACGATCTGTACCTGTAATGTTATTCATGTTTGTATTCCTCCTATATAATGTGTTTCACATAATGAACTGTAATTATGTATACAAAATTCAAAACTTATTGTCTATTTTACCTTATTTTCTGAAAAAATCCTATTAAAATTATATAGATCTGTAAAGTTATCTTAAAAGTAAAAAAGATACTAGAAAGATGATGAATCTTTGACTAGTATCTCTCATTTTATAATGTTTATTTATAGTTAGAACCAACTATTTACTGTATTTGAAGCATTAGACCAAATGCTAGTGAAAAAATCTCCTATTCCTCTTACCATGAGCATAAACCAGTTTGCTTTTTCAACTGTATCATCCGCTATAACAGGAACCATCGTTGATTGATCATCATTTACTACATACCCTAAATCATCTATGCTGTTATTCTTTGCACTTACATAAGCAACTGTTTTACCTTTTTCAATCGGTGCAATCACTTTTTCTTTTTCATCTACGACCTTTGGTTCTATCGTAAATTGCATTGAAAAATTATTTTCTTCTCCTTTTTTTGCAAGTACATGTAAAGGTTTTTTTGTGACTACTTTTAATGATGATTCTTTTCCTTTCACCACAGGCAATGTTTCATGATTTTTTATACTCGAATTGGCAGGTAGCACTTCTTTGAATGTATAGTTTGAAAAGGCGTAGTCTAAGAGTTTTTTTGTTTCAATAAATCGGGCTCCTTCAAACGACTTTCCATTATGTTTTGCATTCATTACTACAGTAATATACCTAACTCCATTACGTTCTGCTGTTCCAGTAAAACAATAGCCAGCAAAGTTCGTATGACCTGTTTTCAAGCCATCAAGGCCTTCGTATCCGTACTCAGGAAAATTTGGAAGCATTTTGTTCCAGTTATCCATGTTGGTTTCACCTTGTTGTTCCTCACGAAAAATCTTTTCTGGAACTTTAGCTGTTTCCAGCACTTCAGGATAATTATGTATAATATGATACGCAAGAGATGCCACAGCTCTAGCAGACAATAAATTCTCATCTTCAACTTTTGTCCCTTTTGGATGCTTACCTTTTAATAATGAATTTGAAAGTCCTGTTGAATTAACAAACTTAGCTTCACCAAGATTCAATTCTTTTGCTTTTTCATTCATTAGTTTAATAAAATCAGCTTCTGAACCTGCCAATGCTTCAGCCAATGCAATCGTTGCTCCGTTAGCTGAATAAATAGCCATTGCTTCATATAGTTCTTTCACACTGTACTTCTCACTCGTTAACAACGGTACATTCGATAGCGAATAGTCTTGGGAAATTTCAGCTGCATACTCACTAATAGAGAGCCGATCTTCCCATGATAATTTCTTTTCATGAATTGCTTCTAATACTAAGTACTCTGTCATCATTTTAGTCATGCTTGCAATTCCTAAAACAGTTCCTGAATTTTTTTCATATAAAATTCTACCTGTCTCTGCTTCAATTAAAATTGCTGCATCTGATTCAATATTTAATTCATTATTCGCTGCAGCAGATACGTGAGTAGAGGCCATTGTAATAGTAGTAACTGCTAACAAAATCGTCATGAAACTTACGAACTGTTTCTTTAGTTTCATCTTCACTCTATACCCTCCAAACATAAAATTACATAGACGTTATTTTAACATACAAAAATTAAAAAAAATAGATAAAGAAGTACTGTTAAAATCATCTTTTACAAAAAAAACACACCTTCTCTTTATAAAGAGAAGGTGTGTTTTCACTAATAATTATCTCATAGAGTAGTTCGGAGCTTCCTTTGTAATTTGAACATCATGTGGATGACTTTCTCGTAAGCCTGCTCCTGTCATACGTATAAATTGAGACTCTTCACGCAAAGCTTCTAAATTTGGTGCACCACAATAACCCATTCCTGCTCTTAAGCCACCAATTAATTGATATAGTGTATCAGAAACAGGTCCTTTATAAGGCAAACGTCCTTCAATGCCTTCTGGAACGAATTTTTTATTATCTTCCTGGAAATAACGGTCCTTGCTTCCTTTTTCCATCGCACCGACTGAACCCATTCCACGGTAAACTTTAAAGCGTCTACCTTGATAAATCTCTGTCTCCCCTGGACTTTCTGTAGTACCTGCTAACAGGCTTCCTAACATAACTGTATGTCCACCAGCAGCTAATGCTTTTACAATATCACCTGAGTATTTAATTCCACCATCTGCAATAATGGCTACACCATGTTTACGTGCTTCCGTAGCACAGTCATATACGGCTGTAATTTGAGGGACACCTACACCTGCCACGACACGAGTCGTACAAATAGAACCTGGTCCAATACCAACTTTCACAACATTAGCACCAGCTTCAATCAATGCTCTTGTTCCTTCAGCTGTTGCAACATTACCCGCAATAATGTTCAAATCTGGATACGTTTCACGGATTGCGCGAACAGTATTTAAAACACCCTGAGAATGACCATGAGCTGTATCAATAACAATTACATCTACACCTGCTTTTACAAGCTTTTCAATACGAATCATTGAATCAGCAGTTACACCAACAGCAGCACCAACTAATAAGCGGCCTTGCTGATCTTTTGCGGCATTTGGAAACTCAATAACTTTTTCAATATCTTTAATGGTAATCAAACCTTTTAATACACCATTATCATCTACAAGTGGTAATTTTTCAATTTTATATTGTTGTAAAATTTTCTCTGCCTCTTCAAGTGTCGTTCCTACTGAAGCTGTTACTAATTCTTCTTTCGTCATTACATCAGCAATTAGCATCGAATAATCTTGAATAAAACGTAAATCGCGATTTGTTAAAATTCCCACTAATTTTTGTTCCTGCTCATTGTTTACAATCGGAACACCTGAAATACGATATTTTCCCATTAAATGCTCTGCAGCGAACACCTGGTTTTCTGGAGTTAGGAAAAATGGATCTGTGATAACGCCACTTTCAGAACGTTTTACTTTATCGACTTGCTCAGCTTGTTGTTCAATTGACATGTTCTTATGAATGATGCCTAAACCACCTTGTCTTGCCATTGCAATAGCCATATCAGCTTCTGTGACAGTATCCATACCTGCACTGATGAAAGGCACCTTCAAATTTAATGTTGCTGTTAATTGTACGCTCATATCAACATCTTTTGGCAATACTTCAGACTTTGCTGGAACTAACAAAACATCATCAAACGTTAAGCCTTCTTTTGAAAATTTACTTTCCCACATTATAGAATCCTCCTTCAAGCGACAGAATATTATTAGTAGATTAACAATTGGTTATGTAGCTGTCAATAACCAAAAGATATATCAGATAATTCTAACAACAAAATGAGGTGATCTTTATGCTAAAAACTTCAAATGTTTGGGAACCCTATAACCTTTTTTTTTCCGTACCATTTGTACAAGAATTTTTGCAAAGGCGCTACAAAAAATTAAACCATACGAACCCTGAACAACATAGCTTTAAAAATTGTTATCCTTTCATTTATTATTTGGAACATAGTAAAAATTATTATCAGTTAGCCATGAATTCTCCTATTTCCATTCAGCCTGTTTTGCTTTTTTATGGTTTATCTCAGCTACTCAAAGCTTGTTTATTAACTTATAATCCTGAATATCCAGCTAATACAGCTGTATTAGCGCATGGTGTCTCGACACGAAAACGAAAAAAACAGAGTTATGATTTTCTGGATGATGAAGTTAAAATTCAAAAAAATGGTTTGTTCTCACAAGTTGGACGAGATTTGTTTCACGTGAAACAATTAGAGGGAAGGAAATATACAATGGTTGAGTTACTTTCAAACATACCTGAACTTCATTCTTTGTTTTCAACTTTACACACTACAAGAACACCTAGTATAACATGTATTGGAAATATAACGAGCCATGACTTTACTATTCCAAATTGTATAAAAGATAATTACCATATGACTAATGAAAGGTTGGGATCGTATTTAATAGAACGTTTTCAGACACCAGTAATAGTAGAGGAAACGACTCCCTTGCTAAAGATACGATTTCCAAAAATAAAGACTGATTTATACAAATGTTCTCCATTTTTATACCATTTTACCGACGAGACTTTCTCTTTATCCAACTCACGTGATTTTTGTATCTATTTCCCTGAAGTACTTAGCCATTATTTGCTTTTATATAATTTAAGTATGATTTCTCGTTATGAAACAGAGTGGTGGTATGAACTGCTTCATACATATTCCTCTAGAGACTATCCATATATTATGAATTTTTTAGAACTAACGGGGAGAAAAATACCTTATTTGTTGTTTTATTATTTAAAACAATAAAAAAGACTAGCTATTTAGCTAGTCTTTTAATAGTGCCTGGCAACGTCCTACTCTCACAGGGACAAAGTCCCAACTACCATCGGCGCTAGAGAGCTTAACTTCCGTGTTCGGCATGGGAACGGGTGTGACCTCTCTGCTATCGCCACCAGACATATTATATTATACATGTTGTAAAGAAGAAAGCAAGACTTTTTATAAAAGTTTTGTTCTTTCAAAACTAGATAACAGTTGCTGAGTTTGTTTCGCTTTTCGTTGTCCAGTTTCGCAAGCTATATTCTACGGTCATTTCACTCCTTCCTGCGAAACCAAAGAGCGGCGCTAGAGAGCTTAACTTCCGTGTTCGGCATGGGAACGGGTGTGACCTCTCTGCTATCGCCACCAGACATATTATATTATACATGTTGTAAAGAAGAAAGCAAGACTTTTTATAAAAGTTTTGTTCTTTCAAAACTAGATAACAGTTGCTGAGTTTGTTTCGCTTTTCGTTGTCCAGTTTCGCAAGCTATATTCTACGGTCATTTCACTCCTTCCTGCGAAACCAAAGAGCGGTTTCTTCTCAGGAGCTCCAATGCCCTATGAATATGAGCGAGCTTACTACACTTTTCGTTGTCCAGCTACGGCTCCTAGTTGTTCGGCCGTTTCACTTCTGCCTGTGAAACCAAAGAACGGTTTCCCTGCCAGAAGCTCCAACGTCTTTCACAATTAAACAGTCGCCTTCGCTTTTCTATTTTGGTTAAGTCCTCGAT
This sequence comes from Priestia megaterium, assembly GCA_008180335.1. Lineage (GTDB taxonomy): Bacteria > Bacillota > Bacilli > Bacillales > Bacillaceae_H > Priestia > Priestia megaterium_B. The sequence goes on along the minus strand of VTEF01000018.1, from coordinate 297 downwards.
CGATTAGTATCAGTCAGCTACACACGTCGCCGTGCTTCCACCTCTGACCTATCAACCTGATCATCTTTCAGGGATCTTACTAGCTTACGCTATGGGAAATCTCATCTTGAGGGGGGCTTCATGCTTAGATGCTTTCAGCACTTATCCCGTCCACACATAGCTACCCAGCGATGCCTTTGGCAAGACAACTGGTACACCAGCGGTGTGTCCATCCCGGTCCTCTCGTACTAAGGACAGCTCCTCTCAAATTTCCTACGCCCACGACGGATAGGGACCGAACTGTCTCACGACGTTCTG
>VTEF01000017.1 GCA_008180335.1 Priestia megaterium | reverse complement strand
TCCAATTCAGGACCATATTGATGAACCCAACGCATAATCGTTGTATGAGCCATACATAATCCACGTTCCTCCATCATTTCTACCAAGTCACGAAAACTTAAATTGTACCGTAGGTACCATCTTACAGTTAACAAAATGATATCAGGTTGGTAGTGTTTCCACTTAAAGAGGTTTTGCTTTTCCATACTGATCACATCCTTTTTTTTAGAGTACTAGTATCAATATGTCCAAGTTTGGGAGAATGCTTGCAGATATTTTGAAATTTTTGCACCAGAACCTGTATGAGTGTGTCGTAATGAATATGGATGCAATTATTCAAGAATTGGCTCAATCAAAGTTGATATCTGAAACAGAGTAAGGAATACTTCTTGAAGATTTTAGGGAAGCACTCCTTATTCCCCTTTTTCGGAGGATGTGCAAAAATACTCTAAGAGTATTTTAGGGGTTTTGAACCTATTAATGCCTTCAAAGACTGGAATGTTTATGATCATTGTACAGGGAAAAGATGCTGAATATACAATCCAACAAATAACTAATTTTATAGAAAAGCAAATTACTACTACGTCTAGACGGTATTGAAAACGTAAATACGGGCACTGATTAACATAAAATTTACTGTGATTTTGTGTGAAAATGTGTTATTTATTAAATAAGCACAATGAAAGAGTTGGTGAGAGTATTGTTAGCGCATGATCGTCACGAAAAAATTATAGAGCTATTAAAGGAAAATAAATCGATAAAAGTATCTTCAGTTACAAAAATGTTTGGTGTTTCTACTGAAACCGTACGTAGAGATTTAGAGTATTTAGAGAAGGAAGGGTATTTGCGGAAAGTACGCGGAGGAGCCGTATTAGATGATGTAAACAGCAAAGAAAGGAACTTTACTTTTCGGGAATCAAAGAATATAGACGAAAAGAGGGAGATTGGCCGCATTGCTACACGTTTCGTCTCAGAAGGACAATCAATTGCCTTGGATGTTAGTACTACCAATACGGAGTTTGCTAGAGCTTTAAAGGAGAAGTTTCAACGGCTTACAATAATAACAAATTCTTTAATAATTGCAAATGAACTTGCTGAGATGCCTTATTACACCATTATTATGCCTGGGGGTGTCCTTAGGAATGAAGAGTTGTGCATGGTAGGACATATGGCAGTAGACTTTATTAAAGGTTTTCATATTGATACTTTCTTTATGAGTATAAGTGGCATTTCATTATCCGAAGGATTGACAGATTACGGTATTGGAGAATATCAGGTGAAAATGAAAATACTTGAGAACTCTAGAAATTGTATTGTACTAGCAGACCATAGTAAATTTGATGTTGCTTCTCTTTTAAAGGTTTGTCAGTTTGATCGAATTGACCGCATCATTTCCGATTCAAAGCTATCAAAGAAGGTGTTACAAAAGTATGCAAAAGAAGGAATTGAAATTATAAATGAATGATATATGGGGCACTATTCCAGAGAGGGAAAGTTAATTACAACTTTTCCTCTCTTTTTTTGTTTCTGCTTAAGGTTGTAAAAATGAGGTAAAACTTGGTTTTTACATTTAAAATACGATAAATTCACTATTTATTAATAATTTGTTAACAATCATTTTGTATTATTGTGGTGAAACGAGGATATTTGTGTAAAAATTTGATATTTTGTTGGGGGTTGGAGGTGGTTTGAGTTGCTAAAGAACAAATATAAACAAATTTTTGCTGTTTTACTTTTTATGTTGCCCGCTCTCATATTATTGTTAGTATTTTGGTTTATTCCGATGGCGGTCTCACTATTTATTAGTTTTACGGACTGGGATTATATAAGTCCAACATTTTCGTTTGTCTGGTTAGAGAACTATCGTAGTTTGTTAACAGACAAAGAATTTTACAAGGTGCTTTTAAACACCCTGTCGTTTGCTGTATTTACAGTTGTACCAACGATGGCAATTGGACTTGTACTGGCATTAGTATTAAATAAAAAGCTAGCAGGAAGCACAATTTACAAAGCGATATTATTTTCGCCCTGGGTGACTCCGATGGTGGCAGTATCAATTGTTTGGTCATGGATTTTCCAACCGGAAGTCGGGCTTCTCAATTTTCTTCTTTCCGCATTGGGATTACCAAAAATAGATTGGCTTGGAAGTTCTACATGGGCAATGCCGGCAGTTATTATTGTGACAGTGTGGAAAGGAATTGGCTGGGTAATGATTTTCTATTTAGAAGCATTGCAGCGCGTACCTATGGATTTGTATGAGTCATCATCAATTGATGGTGCATCAAAATGGAGAAGATTTCTCTATGTAACCCTTCCGATGATTTCGCCAACTACGTTCTTTTTATTGATTGTCACTACAATCGACGCATTACAAGCGTATGATCAGATTCAAGTATTAACTCAAGGTGGTCCGGCAGGAAGCACAAGAACACTGCTTTATATGTACTATCAGCTGGCGTTTGAACAGTTCAATATGGGACAGGCGACGGCGGTTGCAACGCTTTTAATACTGATCACGGCTTTATTGTCAGTCATTCAGTTCTTCGCTTCTAAACGTTGGGTTCATTACTAAAAAAGAGAAAGCAGGTGACTAAGTTGGATGAGGTTGTTGCGGTAAAACACGACTCGCCTAAAGTACAGGTAAAAGAAGCACTTACCTTTTCACAAATGATGAAAAACACAGCACGTCATATTTTATTAATCTTGTTCAGTATGGCGACAGCATTCCCATTTTTATGGATGCTGGTAAGTGCGATTAAAACAACGGACGAAATATGGAAGTTCCCGCCTTCATTTTGGCCCGCGAAACCACAGTGGCAAAACTTTGCAGAGGCTTGGAACAGCGCTCCTTTTGGATTGTATATGTTCAATAGTATGTTTACGGCAACAGCCATTGTGTTGTTCCAAATTATTAGTGCAGCCATGATGGCTTATGCTTTAACGCAATTTCGCTTTAAAGGACAAAAGATACTCTTTACTTCGATTTTAGCGGTCTACATGCTGCCTGCGGCGGCAACGTATGTGCCAAGTTATGTGATTTTATCAAAACTAAATATGCTCGACAGCTATCAAGGAATGATTATTTCTAATGCAGTCAGCGTTTTCGGAATCTTCTTTATCCGGCAAGCATTTTTACAGGTGCCAGCTGAAATGGTGGAAGCAGCAAAGATGGACGGAGCGAGTCACTGGACTATTCTTTGGAAGGTTTTATTTCCAATGACAAAGTCATCGTTTCTGACATTTAGCTTAATAAGCTTTGTTCAAATGTTTAATAACTATCTCTGGCCGTCATTGATTTTAAAAAGCCAAGATAAATATTTGATTACAATTGGGCTTCGCCAATTCTTCATTGAAGGAGGGGCATATGGAATTAAATGGCCTTTAGTTATGGCCGCAAATGTGTTCGCAGTTGCTCCGCTGCTATTACTGTTCTTTGTAGCACAGAAGTGGTTTATCAAAGGTATAAATGATCGCGGTGTAAAAGGTTAAAAACGATAAACGGAGGGATGAGAAAGTATGAAGAAAAATCTTTGGAAAAAGTCGATGCTTGCTTGTGCAGCAGGAATTATGTCTTTATCTCTATTAGCAGGATGCGCAGGTAAAGAGGGAGCAACAAACAGTAATGGTCCTGTTGAAATCGAATTTTGGTACGGACTGGGCGGCAAATTAGGGGAAAACATGAAACAAAAAATTGACAACTTCAACAAATCTCAAGATGAAGTGGTCGTAAAGGGAGTAGCGCAAGCGGATTATACAGAAACGTATCAAAAGCTTCAAGCAGCGAGCGCTTCGGGACAAACGCCTGCAGTGGCTCTATTGGTACATGCCACAGCAAATGCTTTAGCGAACAAACAAGTACTAGCTCCTGTGGATTCTTTCATTGAGAAAGATAAGGAATCTAACGTAGAAGATTTTGTTCCTACATTTTTAGATTTAGGAAAAGTAAAAGATAAACAATATGCATTACCAGCTTATGGAACATCTCAGGTGCTTTATTACCGCAAAGACATGTTTGAAAAAGCAGGGATTGATCCTTCTGCGCTGAATACTTGGGAATCGTTAGGGGAAGCGGCTGAAAAGCTGAAGAAAGAACAAGGAGTGTACGGCTGGGAACCGATGTGGGGAAGTTTAAACTTAATGGATGCTTCATTGAGTGCCGGCGGTAAAGTTTTAAGTGACGATGGCAAAGAAGTATTGATTGACTCAGATGAATGGGTCAACACATGGGAGTTTTTCCGCAAAGCGATTCATGAAGATAAAACCATGCAAATTCATCACGGTGGACAAGGCTGGGAATATTGGTACAAAACGATTGATGATGTGATGCAGGATCGTGCAGCCGGTTATACAGGTTCAAGCGGTGACCAGGGAGATTTAGACTTTACGAAAATTGCGGCATATCCGCAGCCAGGCTGGAAAAACCATAAAGCAGCTCCACAGGCAGAGGCACAAATGCTCGTTATTCCTGCAAAAGCGTCAAGTGAACAACAAGAAGCAGCATACAAATGGATGAAATACTTCACAAGCGCTGAAGTAACAGCAGATTGGTCTATAAAAACAGGCTACATTGCAGTACGCCAATCAGCTACAGAAGTTCCGACATATAAAGAGTTTTCGCAAAAAAATCCGCAAATCCTTGTTCCGCTTGAGCAAGCACAGTATGCGACACCTGGTTTTATTGACCCGACAGGCGGAAAGATTTTAGATGCTCTTTCAAAAGCAGCAGATAAAGTAGAAATTGAAAACATTCCTGCAGAAAAAGCGTTAAAAGAAGCAAAAGAGGAAGCACAGAAGTCTTTAGATAAGGTAGTGAAATAATGATTTACACAACACAGAAATTCCAACAAAGCATAAGTGGTGAATCGCACCTTCCCACCTTTAACCATCGTTTTACTCTTACAGAGGAAACGAATTGGATTTATTTTGAAGTCGAAGTAAGCAGAGCGTGCTGGTTTAATATGCTTTTATTTGACCCGAATGGAGTGCCGCGTTTGCAATATATGCAAGGGAAATCATCTCCAAAAGGCATTGTACTGCATCAAGATGCTCAGCATTCAAGTGCAGCAACCCTGCCTGGTCCGCTGCCTTTAGGAGAATGGACATTGGAAGTATATGTAACCGACAATGCGACAAGTGACAAAGTGAAAAAAGAATTGGAGTATCAAATTGCATGTGAGGCGGGCAGCCAAGAGCTGCCTGCTATAACAGAAGACATTGTACCGTTCGGATATGATAAGTGGGCTGAATATGATTCTAATGGTTTTGTATTGAATTCGTACAATTGGGATGATGCCATTGAAGAGGGGGAAAAATGGTATAAAGGAGATTTTCACACTCACACGATTTTATCTGACGGCAGTATGACACGAGAAGCCAATCTGAAAACAGCGCAACAACAAGAACTGGATTTCTTTGTTGCGACAGACCATAATATTATCTCCACATCATGGCTTGAGGGAGAGACATTGGTGATTCCGGGAGTCGAAATCACATCTACAAAAGGACATTGGAACGCTTTAGGAGCGAGCAGATGGATTGATTACCGTCCAAGCAGGAAAGATGGCGGATTAGAAACTGAGCAGGGAGTGAATCATCTATTGAAAGAAGCAAACGAATCAGGCGCTCTTTGCTCGATGAATCACCCTTTTCTTGCTCCATGGCACTGGCAAATGGAACATACATCGCTTTCTGGTATTGACAGTATTGAACTGTGGAATGATCCCACTTTCCGGGCGAATGGCCAAGCGACCGAAAAAGCTCTTCTATTTTGGTCTCATATATGGAACGAAGGGTACACGATTACAGGGATAGGCGGTTCAGATTCCCACTTGCTGCCGCATAAGAGCTATGAGACGGGTGGAAAACCTTCCTTAATAGGAGATCCCGGCACCTATGTATGGGCAGAACGTTTATCCGCTTCTTCCATTTTGGGAAATGTGAAAAAAGGACATGTCTATGTATCCCGAGGCCCAGTTCTTGATTTCTCTGCTCAAGTCGGTGAGACATCTTATAAAATCGGCGAGGATCTAACACATGCAATGGATCAAAACGGATATGAAGCGCTTTGTAAGATCGCTTTAACACACGATAGCGAAGAGGTAATGGTTCACTGGATGGAGGATGGAAAATTGGTTCATAAAGAAAGGGGCCTTTCCTCCAGCTACGCAGTAAACTGGAAGGATCAATCCTACCATTGGCTGCGTGTTGAGATTCGCTCTATCGACGGAGAACTATTGGCGTTTACGAATCCGGTTTATTACGGAAAAAAACAGCCGACTGTTCAGACATGGGGAGAGCTTATACAAAAGGCAAGGGTGACAGGTTTTGAAAATTAAAGGTATTTTATTTGATAAAGACGGTACGTTATTAAAATTTGGATCCATTTGGATTAAAGTAATCGGTGAGGTCATTGATGAATTGCTCGAGATAATAGGCGAGACCGATAATGCGAATCTCAAAAAACAGTTAGGCTTTTCAATCGGATTGAGAGACGGAAAAGTGGATGAGAAAGGACATTTAGCCAGCGGAACTTCTTTAGATATTGCCAATGCTTTTACGGGAGTATTGCCGAAAGAGATACCATCTTTACACGAGTGGCTGTCGGAACAAGTATTAGAAAAAACGAAACAGTCGATGGAGTATGTAGAACCTGCTTGTCATTTATCTCCTCTGTTTTCAGCTCTTAAGAAAAAAGGAGTTGTAATAGGAATTGCTACGGCAGATGACTATGAAACTACTACTCTTTGTTTACAGCATTTAGGCATCAGAGACGAAATACAATTTGTAGGCACAGCTGATTTGTATGAAAAAAAACCTTCTTCTCAAGTGGTGGAGAAGTTTTGTGAAAAATTTGGATTAGCACTAGAAGAAGTCGCGATGATTGGAGATACAGTCATTGATTTACAAACAGCCAAAAACAGCCAGGCAGGCTATGGAATAGGCGTATTATCAGGTGTCGGTTCCGAAGAAGAGCTGCAAAAGCTAGCTGATTTTGTCATCCCGAATGTTGAGCACCTTATTAATAAAAACGACCAGTTCATTTGGGATTAAAGAGAGGTGTTAGGATAGATGAACGCTCTTTCATTGCGTAATATCCAGAAATATTATGAAAATGGGGCACATGCCGTCAAAGGTGTTAACTTAGACATAGGCTGTGGAGAATTTATCGTGGTAGTCGGGCCGTCAGGATGCGGTAAATCGACTACTTTGCGGATGATTGCAGGATTTGAAAAGGCCACTGATGGCGAGATTATAGTGAATGGTAAGGTAGTAAATGACCTAGAGCCGATGAAACGCGACATGTCGATGGTTTTTCAAAGCTATGCGCTTTACCCATATATGACTGTCTATGAAAATATAGCTTTTCCATTAAAGATGAGAAACCTTCGTAAGAACGAAATCAAGAGAAAAGTCGAGGAAGCAGCTGAAACCGTAAGCGTGACACCGTACTTGAAAAGAAAACCTGGTCAGCTTTCAGGAGGTCAGCGCCAACGTGTAGCTTTAGCCCGAGCAATTGTAGCGAATACTGCCATCTGTCTGATGGACGAACCGCTATCCAATCTAGATGCAGCTTTAAGAACTGAGATGAGAAGAGAAATTAAAAAGCTGCATCAACGCTTACAGAATACAATTGTGTATGTAACACACGATCAAGTAGAGGCGATGACTCTTGGTAACCGTATTGTGGTGATGAAAGACGGCATAATTCAACAAATTGATACACCTAAAAACATTTATGAAAAACCGGCTAACTGTTTTGTAGCATCATTTATAGGGAATCCTCAGATGAATATTTGTTCCGCTTCTATTATAAAAGAAGAAGGCCAAGTGAATTTGTTATTTGTCGGAGAGAAACTGACGATTCCTTCCGAAAAGGCCAATATGCTAGAACTCAAAAATTATGTAAATAGAGAGATTTTAATCGGTTTTAGAGCAACGGATATCCTATATGGGAGAGGCTATATGGCAGAAGTGGAGCATGTTGAGCTTATAGGAAGTAAGCAGCATGTAAAAACAACATTAGAAGGTCATTCAGTTAATTTGCAATTCCCTTCTTCGCTGTCTATCGACAAATTCGTTCCCTTCTCTATTAATATGGATAAGCTGCACTTTTTTGATATCAATACTGAAGAGAGAATTTGCTAACTAATGAGGGATGACCTTGGAATGGATTTTATTATTGATCACGATTGTATTTGAAGTCGCAGGTACAATCTCTATGAAAATGTCGGAAGGCTTGAGCCGTCCTCTGCCGACTATTATGATTTTTGTCTGTTATGGGATATGTTTTAGTATTTTTTCTTTAGTAGTCAAGAAAATGGATTTAGGTTTAGCGTACGCTATTTGGTCTGGAACAGGTACGTTAGCAATTTGTATTATTGGCATCTTGTTCTTCCATGAAACGGTTAATATGTTGAAGGTTGTATCCGTATTATTGGTAGTATTGGGGTTAATAGGAGTGAAACTATCAGCATGAAAAGTTTACCATCGTTTCATTAAGAAAAGGGTTGTTCAATGTTAGAACTGAGAAATCATTTCGAATAGCTCTTTCTTTCTATTCCAATTGGTATAGAAACGATGTATATGATCAAAAAAATGACAGGTGTTGATTACAAATAAAGTTGTATCAGTTGCAAAAAAATGTACTGTTTACAATAAAGTATAATTCACAAAGAGCAAATCCATTTTGATCAATCTTTTTTTTCAAAGAAAAGCGTATTAAATATAATGATCTTGTTGCTAACGTTGTTATTTTTCAGAATGTTGTGGATATGACATTAATTTTATGGGATCTCATAAAAGAAGGGAATAAGTTTTCGCGAGAAGATCTTGTTATGCTGAGTCCATACCTTACAAGACACGTTAAACGTTTTGGTGATTATGTCATCGATTTACAAAACATTCCTCAACCAGTAGAGGAGAATATACCCGTATAAACATAAAAAGGGTCATTGACTGGGGAAAAAGTAAGACTATGACCCTTTTTTACACGTATCTCGGCTGAACCCCTTTAAAGTAACAGATGGATACAAGAACCTCTACTGGTAAGGCTATGTTTCAAATGGTGTGTGTGATAGCAGAACTTGAGAGAACCCTGATTGCTAAGCGAGTCAAGGAAGGATTAGAAATGAAGTTAGAATAAAAAATATTTTTATGTGCTTCGTCCTATTCTAGCTGCTAAGTGGATTGAAAAATATAACTCTATTCCTCCCATTGAATTTCAAGAATTATTAGAAGATATATTGATACCTGGAGAGTTAAAGGAATCTATTTTAACTTTATTAAAACGTAAGATAGCTGGTGAAGAATTAAACCTAGAACCTAGAATAGATGTAATTAACGAATATCTCACTAGAGAGATAGAGCATCTAGAGGCTTACACAAAAGGATTAAAATTAGAAATCCCTGATCCAACTTGTGAATTAGACCAACTATTTAGAAATACATTAAGTGAAGTTTGGAATTAGAATTCCTCGAAGTTGTTTAACGAATGGGTGCTTTTCTTCAATAAATGATCTTCAGCAATAGGGCGCGTTTGTGTAATAAGCTCAATAGCTTCTAGCTACTAACGATCAATTTAATAGAAGAAAAACACCCTGGGTGCCAAAAAGGTGCCGAATGGGTGCCGATATCGATATTATTATATATTGTTGAGTGAACATTCTAGTGAAGGACAAATGTTTCATTGTGTGGTTTAATTAAGGTTAGATTGTATGATGTTCTCGTGTAAAACCCCACAATCTGTGGGCGGCATGATGTAATTTAAGTCATTTTGATGCAAAAGACCTCCAGTAGATTTTAAAGTCTACTGGAGGTCTTTTTTTGGTTATAAACCATTGTTTACGTCACTGTCATTTGTATGTTCATCAGCTAAAACAGTTCCTTAACATCTTTGAGAGAAAAGAAGTGAAGTATTTCTTTTAAGTCATTTAATAGATTTGCTAAAATAGTACTATATTTGTAGGGAATTCACAGTGAGAATGAAGCACCTATGAGGAGGTTGTTTTATTGATACAGGTTGAACAGATTCAAATGAAGCTTGAACAGCTTTTACAGATGATTGGCAAAGTTGTAATCGGCAAAAGAAAAGTAGCGATGTTAAGCGTTGTTGCGCTGCTTGCGGAAGGTCATATATTGCTAGAAGACGTTCCCGGTGTAGGGAAAACGATGCTGGTGAAAGCACTTGCTAAATCAATTAATGCAGAGTTTAAACGGATTCAATTTACACCTGATTTATTGCCATCTGATGTAACTGGAATGTCTATTTACAATCCAAAAGATATGGAGTTTCATTTTAAGCCCGGTCCTATCTTAACCCATATTGTTTTGGCTGATGAAATCAATCGTACTTCTCCTAAAACACAGTCAGCTTTGTTAGAAGCGATGGCTGAGCATCATGTTACGACAGACGGAATCACAAGAAAGTTACCTTCGCCTTTTTTTGTGATGGCTACTCAAAATCCATTGGACTTTGATGGAACATATCAACTGCCTGAGGCACAGCTGGATCGCTTTTTATTTAAATTAAAAATGGGTTATCCGACTAAAAAAGAAGAGCTTTCTATTTTAAATGGTCTTTTAAATGCCTTTACTATAGATGATATCACGCCTGTTATTACGATTTCTGAATTGCAAGAGATACAACAAGCGGTGAAAGGTGTTTATGTAGATGAGACAATTAAACACTATATTATTGAACTCGTTACACAAACACGAAATCATGAATTGATTGCACTTGGAGTGAGTCCAAGGGGTTCTGTTGCGCTTATGAGAGCTATTCAAGCATATGCTCTTGTGAAAGGAAGAGATTATTGCTTGCCTGATGATGTTCAAGAGTTAGCAAAGCATGTATTTAGTCATCGAATTATATTGCGGCCAGAAACAAGATATGATGGCGTAACAACTGAATCAGTGATTGAGGATATTGTACGAAATATAGCCGTTCCGGTGAAGGGATAAGAAAATACCTTATGAAACCAATAAGTAGCTTAAGATGGAACAGAATGAAAGAAACGATTTTTCTAATTGGTCTATTTGCTGTTACCTTTATGTATGCAATGTTTCAAGGCGGATTTGTCAGCTGGTTTCTATTTTATAGTTTTTTGCCATTTGGGATCTATGCTTTTCTATTATTAATCTATCCTTTAAAACGGTGGACGATACAACGAAATATCTCAGCTGCTTACTATCAGTCTGGAGACGTATTGATTTATACATTGAAAATCAAAAGGGCTTTTCCTTTCCCGCTCTATTTTCTCTCAATTGAAGATTTAGTAGATAGTGGACAAAAACTGCATTTGCATAAAACGATCTATCCTTTATGGAAAAAAGAGGTTCTAGTTGAATTTCAAGTACCTTATATTCAAAGAGGTGAACATCAATTTTTAGGAGTTAATATTGAAATCAGTGACTTATTAGGCATTGTGCATCGAAAGCAATATTATCCATGTGAACAACTTCTGTTAGTTTACCCGCGATTACATGAAGTATCGATCAATCTGCTTTCTTCGGGAGGAACAGAAGGGGCATCTCATACAGCGCGTTCTGCTCATTATACCATGCTGGTTTCTGGAGTACGTGATTATGAGCAAGGGGATCGTTTGTCGACTATTGACTGGAAATCAACCGCTCGAAAAGGGACGTTAATGTCAAAAGAGTTTGACCAACAAGTGAAAAATGAACCAATCATTGTTTTTGATGCAATAGATCCGCTTCATTTTGAGCCAAGAATTAATTTTGTTGCCTCCCTCATTGTAGCTTATTTGAAGCAAAACAGAAGTGCTTCATTTGTTTGTGTTGGTGAAGCGTTCTTTTCAAAAGAGGTGAGGGGAGGAGCTCACACGATTGCACAGTGGCTGCGTTATTTTACACAGTTACAGCCATCAGCTAAACAAAGCTTTGGAGTGGAGCTTCAAGCGATGAATGTGACAAAGCAGCAATCACTCATTGTGATTATCAGCACCTTAACAGAACAAGTCGTGCAACAAATTCAAGCAAAAGCCAATTTGCACGTAGCCATTACGATTTTCATCGTTCGAGAAGGAGCAGAAGCTATCAGTGATAAAGAGCGAATGGTTATAGGCCGCTATTCGATGCCGCTGTTAAACTTTTATATCGTAGATGGATCGCAGTATAGGCAAAAGATAAGTGAGGTGGGAGCTGGATGAGTGGGAAGGTCCGTTTTCAAGAGGTGCTGCTGTATGCGGGGGCCTTTTTACTATTAACAGAGTGGCTGCGTCCTTTAACTGTTGTTACAGATACGCAGGAAATTAAATACTTTATTATCTTCATCAGCTTCTGTTTTCTTGCTTTGGCATTTCGCCTTCCGTTTTTATTTGTTGTACTTGGCAATATTGCGCTTATTTTTTATGCCATGAATCGAATTTACTTTGAGGTTCCGTTCTTTTCCTCAGGATGGTTGACTAAAATAAGCACTCAATTGCTAACAGATGTAAACACCATCTTTCACTGGAATTTACCTGATCTTTCCGTTCAAATGAGAACAGTGCTACTTTTTATTTTATTATGGTTAATGGCTTATTTAATTCGGTATTGGGTATTTTATCAAAAGCGAATTGTTTTCTTTTTTTCATTAACGATTTTTTATGTAACCATTCTTGATACGTTCTCACCCTATGATGCGACGTTTGCTATTGTTCGAGTAGTAATTATTGGCTTTTTGTTGTTGGGGTTTTTACGTATGGACCTGAAGCAAATCACACATGTAACTTTTTCGAATATTGAAAGTAAAAAAAGGTCGATCATCCTTTTTATAGGAATGTTGTTTCTTTCAATAGGCATCGCATATATTGCTCCAAAGCCAGCAGCTCAATGGTCGGATACTGTTCCTTTTTTTACATCATATGCACAAAATAGCGATGGAGAAATGAATGATTCAAGTGGAAATCAGCGGATTGGCTATGACGTAGACGACTCTAAATTGGGTGGAGCATTTGTAGAGGATGATACAGTAGTATTTACCGCAGAGATAGATAAACCTCACTACTGGCGAATCGAAACAAAAGACCTTTATACAGGAAAAGGATGGGAATTATCACGCAATGATCAAAGACGTCCATTAGAAGGAAATGAATCATTATTTCCTCAGTACGGAAGAGGTGTTACAAAAGAGATATATGAAACGACTGTTACTTTTCAAAATCCAACCATTCATCTTATGCATGTTCCTGACCTGATATCAATTGACTTAGGAGAAGGGATCAGCAGTGAAATTGCACCGACTAATGAAAAGTTATATCCGTACGAAAGAGGAGAGTTAAAAGAGATTACGTCTTATCGTATGAAATATCAGTATCCGACTTTTGACGTTCATGCATTGCAAACGAGTGAAAGTGTAGAAGATCCATTAGAAAGTAATGCATTGTTTACAAGAAGGTATACACAATTGCCGGATCAATTGCCGGAACGAGTTAAAAAGCTTGCACAAGAAATTACAGCAGATGCAGCAAATCGCTATGACAAAGTAAAGGAAATAGAAGATTATTTTCAAGCGAATGGCTATGTATATAATACGCAAGATGTAGCCATACCATCAGAAGGTGAAGACTATGTAGATCAATTTTTATTTGAGACAATGAAAGGGTATTGCGATAATTTTTCAACGTCCATGGTCGTCTTACTGCGTTCTGTAGATATTCCTGCACGTTGGGTAAAAGGATATACAGCAGGAGAACAAATAGGTACTGATTCTAAAAAGCAAGTATACGAAGTAACTAAGAATAATGCACACTCATGGGTAGAGGTTTATTTCCCAGGAACAGGCTGGGTCCCGTTTGAGACAACGAGTAGCTTGTCAAATCCATACGATTTCACTTATCGTACACAACAGGAACCAACTAACCCTAATGAAGAAGCAAAATCAGAGATAGATATTCCCAAAAAAGAAGAGAAGGTGGAAGAAACTCCTAAAAAACAGGAGAAGAATGAAACGAGCAACTCTGAAGAAAAAAACGATTCATTGAACTTTTCATGGAGCATTTCTTTAATAAGTCTCTTATCTTTCTGTTTGATTACCATGCTTCTGTATCTAACACGATTTAAATGGATACTGTACGTGTTGGTCCCTTTTTACAAAAAACGAAGAGGCAATCAAGTGTTTCAACAAGCTTATTTTTTATTGCTTAATATCATTGAACGAAAAGGGATAAAACGGGCTCCGGATGAAACGTTAAGAGAATTCTCCTTAAGGGTGGATCAACATTTGAACACAACTCTTATGAGTGAATTAACAACAAGATATGAAAGAGTGCTCTATGGAAACGATGAAGCAGAAGAAGCTTGGAAAGATTCGGTGGAATTGTGGGAAAATTTAATCAAAAAGGTAGGTTCTTGACCATTGATTCATGGATTGATAGAATATTCAAGAACTTAGTATAGTATTACGTATACCTTCATATATCCTCGATAATATGGTTCGAGAGTCTCTACCGGGTCACCTCAAATGATCTGACTATGAAGGCAGGATATTCTATTTGATCATAGCTATTTATGCTCAACTAGACTTCTGCCTTTATTTTTTAAAGGGGAAGTCTAGTTTTTTTTCTATATTTAGGGCATGATAGAAAGTGATTACTTACACATTCGGAGAGGTGAACAAGATGGAAGGCATGATTGTTGTATTAGATTTTGGAAGTCAATATAATCAACTGATTACGCGTCGCATTCGCGAATTTGGAGTATATAGTGAATTACATCCACATACCATTACGGCCGAAGAAATCAAAGAACTAAATCCTAAAGGAATTATTTTCTCTGGTGGTCCAAATAGTGTGTACGGTGAAAATGCGTTTCATTGCGATGAAAATATTTTCGAATTAGGTATTCCTGTGTTAGGAATTTGCTACGGAATGCAATTAATGACTCATCATTTTGGTGGGAAAGTAGCAGCAGCAGATCACCGTGAGTATGGTAAAGCGGCTATTAATGTCCAAAATGATTCATTAATGTATCGTGAATTGCCAAAAGAGCAAATTGTATGGATGAGCCACAGTGACTTAGTGGTAGAGACACCGGCTGGATTTGAAGTGGATGCAACTAGTCCATCTTGTCCAATTGCTGCTATGAGTAATAAAGATAAAAATATGTATGGTGTACAGTTCCATCCAGAAGTACGTCATTCTGTTTATGGAAACGATATTTTAAAGAACTTTGTATTTGAAATTTGCCATGCAGAAGCAAATTGGTCTATTGAAAACTTTATCGAAATTGAAACGGAAAAAATCCGTGAAATTGTCGGAGATAAAAAAGTGTTATGTGCATTAAGTGGCGGTGTAGACTCTTCAGTTGTAGCGGTACTTATTCACAAAGCGATTGGTGACCAATTAACTTGTATGTTTGTTGACCATGGCTTACTGCGCAAAGGCGAAGCAGAGAGCGTGATGAAAACGTTTAGTGAAGGCTTTAATATGAACGTTATTAAAATTGACGCAGAAGATCGCTTTTTAAATAAACTGAAAGGTGTTTCAGATCCAGAACAAAAACGTAAAATCATTGGTAATGAATTCATTTACGTTTTTGACGATGAAGCAGCTAAGCTTGAAGGGTTTGAATTTTTAGCTCAAGGGACACTTTATACAGATATTATTGAAAGTGGTACAGCTACAGCACAAACTATTAAATCTCATCACAATGTTGGCGGATTACCAGAAGACATGGAGTTTAAACTTATTGAACCATTAAATACGCTGTTTAAGGATGAAGTGCGTGCGCTTGGTTCAGAACTTGGTATTCCAGATCATATTGTATGGCGTCAGCCGTTCCCAGGACCAGGTTTAGGTATTCGTGTACTTGGTGAAGTATCTGAAGAAAAATTAGAAATCGTCCGTGAATCTGATGCGATCTTACGTGAGGAGATTGCAAAAGCGGGATTAGATCGAGATATTTGGCAATATTTCACTGTTCTTCCGGACATCCGCAGTGTAGGAGTAATGGGAGATGCTCGTACATATGACTATACAATTGGAATTCGTGCAGTAACATCAATTGATGGAATGACATCTGATTGGGCGCGTATACCTTGGGACGTTCTTGAAGTGATTTCAACACGTATTGTGAATGAAGTAAATCATATTAACCGTGTTGTTTATGATATTACAAGTAAGCCGCCAGCAACAATTGAGTGGGAATAATATTGTCAGAAAGACGAACAAACGAACATTCTTTCTTTTTGAATGTTCGTTTTTTATTGACTTTTATCATTTGATAATGGTAATATAGTTGCATAAAATAGATAAAAATGATTTGAATGTCGTATAATCTTGGGGATATGGCCCGAAAGTTTCTACCGAGCTACCGTAAATGGCTTGACTACGAGCAGTGAATAAACTACACAAAGAGGATGTTATCTTATAAAAGTAGCTAATTCTATGTATGTTCTTTTAATGTAGTCAACGCCTTTACTATAGAGTAGGGCGTTTTTTTATAATCTTTCCGCAAAGATGTCGACTCCGAATAAAGGGAGGAACAGCCGTGAAAAAATATTTTCGCTTTGATGAGTTAGGAACGAACTATAAAAGAGAGTTCATTGCTGGATTAACTACTTTTTTATCCATGGCATATATTTTGTTTGTAAACCCAGCAACTTTATCTTTAAGTGATGTGCCTGATTTGCCAGACAGCATGAGAATGGATCAAGGAGCAGTATTCACTGCTACAGCGTTGGCAGCTGCTATTGGTTCTTTAGTTATGGGGATATTAGGAAGATACCCAATTGCACTGGCACCTGGAATGGGATTAAATGCATTTTTTGCTTACACAGTTATTTTAACAATGGGCATACCGTGGCAAACAGCTTTAGCAGGTGTCATGGTATCTGGATTAATCTTTATTGTTTTGTCATTAAGCGGATTGCGTGAAACGATTATTAATTCAATTCCTGCAGAGTTAAAATTAGCTGTAGGAGCAGGGATTGGTCTATTCATTACATTTATTGGCTTGCAAAATGCAGGAATCATTGTGAACAATGATGCTGTTCTCGTCGGCTTGGGAGATTTAACAAACGGCAATACCCTGCTAGCTATTTTTGGTATTATCGTAACGGTTATTTTAATGGTATTGCGTGTTAATGCGGGGATCTTTGTTGGAATGATTCTTACTGCCATTGCAGGAATGATTGTTGGGTTAGTGGATTTACCTACTAGTGTTGTCGGGCCAGCACCAAGTTTGGCTCCAACGTTTGGGGAAGCTATTCAACATTTTGGAGATGTGTTTACTCTTCAAATGCTAGTTGTTATTTTAACTTTCTTATTTGTTGATTTCTTTGATACGGCAGGTACTTTAGTTGCTGTGGCTAGTCAAGCGGGATTAATGAAAGAAAATAAATTGCCTCGAGCAGGTAAAGCATTATTAGCTGATTCTACAGCAACGGTAGCAGGAGCTATTTTAGGTACGTCAACTACTACATCTTACGTTGAATCAACAGCAGGTGTAGCAGCTGGGGGTAGATCTGGCTTTACATCAGTTGTGACAGCTCTCTTTTTTATCATTGCCATTTTCTTTTCTCCTTTATTGTCCATTGTTACATCAGCAGTAACAGCCCCAGCTTTAATTATTGTTGGTGCTTTAATGGTATCGAGTTTAGGGAAGATTAATTGGGAGAAATTCGAAATTGCTGTTCCGTCGTTTTTAACAATTATTATGATGCCATTAACGTATAGTATTGCCACTGGTATTGCAGTTGGTTTTATCTTTTATCCGATTACAATGATTTGTAAAGGAAGAGCTAAAGAAGTTCATCTGATTATGTACGGTTTGTTTGTTATTTTTATTTTATATTTTGTGTTTTTAGCAGAATAATAGGTATAAGAGCCATCAATTTCTTTGATGGCTCTTATTTTTATATTAAAGTATTAAGCTAAATTCTAGACGAATTAAGCAGGCTGATTATAGAATGATAAATAAAGTTTCTTAGTTACACAAACACTGATAGCTATAGGATAAAGTCTATATTTTGGGGCTATATTATTTATTAATAAAATTTTTTTCGGAAAATGATTGACGTGTATTATGAATCTATGTTAAATTAATATACGTCGCTTATGACAAGCGATAAAATAATAGATAAACATTAAAAAACATCATTAAAAGTGTTGACAAAAATATATCAAAATGATATATTGATAAAGTTACTTTTAGATGAGAATGTTGAACTTTGAAAACTGAACAAAGCGACAAACGTCAACGTTAATTTTTTATTTTAAATGAGCAATCAAACATTTCTACGGAGAGTTTGATCCTGGCTCAGGATGAACGCTGGCGGCGTGCCTAATACATGCAAGTCGAGCGAACTGATTAGAAGCTTGCTTCTATGACGTTAGCGGCGGACGGGTGAGTAACACGTGGGCAACCTGCCTGTAAGACTGGGATAACTTCGGGAAACCGAAGCTAATACCGGATAACATCATTCCTTGCATAAGGAATGA
>VTEF01000016.1 GCA_008180335.1 Priestia megaterium | reverse complement strand
GCTTCGGTTTCCCGAAGTTATCCCAGTCTTACAGGCAGGTTGCCCACGTGTTACTCACCCGTCCGCCGCTAACGTCATAGAAGCAAGCTTCTAATCAGTTCGCTCGACTTGCATGTATTAGGCACGCCGCCAGCGTTCATCCTGAGCCAGGATCAAACTCTCCGTAGAAATGTTTGATTGCTCATTTAAAATAAAAAAATTAACGTTGACGTTTGTCGCTTTGTTCAGTTTTCAAAGTTCAACCGTCGCCGAGAAGCGACTTTACTATCTTATCAAGTTACTAACTTATTGTCAATAACTTTTTAAAAAAATATTAACTTAACAATCTGTTTAAATTGTTTTGTTAAGAACAGATATAAATATAACAAATGGAATATTTAAATGCAAGTGCAAAATGATAAGTTTAAATTTTCAAACATATAAACATAATGCATTTTTATTAACATCCTTTTAAAGGCTTACTTTCAAAGAAAAAAGACGACCTTGAAGGTCGTCTTTTTAACGCTGGCGCATTTGTGGAAATAATAGCACATCACGAATAGAAGGAGCGTTTGTTAGTAGCATAACAAGACGATCAATTCCAATCCCTAAACCACCTGTTGGAGGCATGCCGTATTCTAATGCTTCAATGAAGTCATTATCCATCTCATGCGCTTCGTCATTTCCTTGTTCTTTTTCTTTTAGCTGTGCTTCGAAGCGTTCACGTTGATCGATTGGATCATTTAATTCTGTAAATGCATTTGCATGCTCACGTGCAACAATAAACAACTCAAATCGATCAGTGAATCTTGGATCTTCCTCATTCTTTTTAGCTAAAGGTGAAATTTCAACCGGATGTCCATAAATAAAAGTTGGTTGAATCAATTGTTCTTCTACTTTTTGTTCAAAGAATTCATTCACAATATGTCCGTAAAGCATATGTTCCGTAATTTCGATTCCATGTTCTTTTGCAAGAGCACGCGCTTCTTCTAAAGATGTTTCTTTCCAAAAGTCTACCCCTGTATATTGCTTAATTGCATCAACCATATGAAGTCTGGTCCATTTTGGAGTTAAATCAACCTCATATTCTCCGTACTGAACTTTAGTTGTGCCTAACACTTCGTTGGCGATATGAGCAATTAAATTTTCGGTTAAAGTCATAATATCTTTATAATCAGCGTAAGCTTCATATAACTCAATCATAGTAAATTCAGGGTTGTGACGCGTTGATACACCCTCATTACGGAAAACACGGCCAATTTCATACACTTTTTCCAATCCACCAACAATTAGACGTTTTAAATGCAACTCAATGGCAATACGCATGTATAATTCCATATCTAACGCATTATGATGTGTAACAAATGGACGAGCAGATGCCCCACCGGCAATCGAATGCATCATTGGTGTTTCTACTTCTAAATAGCCATGATTATCTAAATAGCGACGCATTGATTGGATAATGCGGCTACGTAATATGAATGTTTGCTTACTTTCTGGGTTTGTTATTAAATCTAAGTAACGTTGACGGTAACGTTGCTCTACATCTTTTAAACCATGATATTTATCTGGAAGCGGACGCAGTGCTTTTGTTAGTAGTGTAAAGTCTTTTACTTTAATGGACAATTCTCCTACTTTTGTTTTAAATAACACACCTTGAACCCCTACAAGGTCACCAATATCTGCCGTATTGAAAATTTCGTACTGTTCTTCACCAATTGCATCTTTTCGAACATATAATTGAATTTGACCTGTTAAATCTTGAATATGAGCAAAGCCTGCTTTTCCTTTACCACGCTTAGTCATAATACGGCCTGCTAATGCAACAGGTACTTCATTTTCTTCTAACGCTTCTTTCGTTAGTTCATCATATGCATTTACTAGCTCTTGTGATGTATGTGTACGTTCAAATCGCTTGCCAAATGGATCCATTCCTTGTTCTCGAAGGCTATTCATTTTTTCGCGACGAACGAGAAGTTGATCATTTAATTCTTCATGATTCATTATGTGCTCATCTCCATCGTATTAATAAATTTTTCTGAAACAGAAAAAAGGCCAGCTTTTCACTGGCAACTACTACGTTTCTTTAAAATTATTATAAATTCAGTCGTTTCTTTATGTCAAATCGCTTGAGAGTTGCTTTGTTTTTCTTCTACTTCAGCAACAAAATTATCTAACAATGTAACTAATTGTGCACGAGTATCGCATTGGTTAATTTCATTTCGAACTCTTGCGTTTCCTCGGACTCCTTTTAAATACCAAGCTGCATGCTTTCGCATTTCGCGAACCGCTACATTCTCACCTTTTAAACCAATTAAACGATCTAAATGCAATTTACAAACATCCATTTTTTCACGTACAGCTGGCTCACCCATAAGCTCGCCCGTTTCTAAATATTTCACCGTACGATAAATCATCCATGGATTACCGAGGGCAGCACGACCGATCATTACCCCATCAACACCCGTTTCATCAAGCATGCGTTTGGCATCTTGAGGTGTTTGGACATCACCATTTCCAATTACAGGAATCGAAACAGATTGTTTTACTTCCTTAATAATGTCCCAGTTTGCAGTTCCTTCATACATTTGCACACGTGTACGTCCATGAAGAGCAACTGCCTTTCCTCCTGCTCGCTCAACTGCACGTGCATTTTCAACGGCATAAATATGATCTTCATCCCAGCCCATACGCATTTTGACAGTTACCGGTTTTTCAACAGCATCAACCACAGCCGAAACCATTTCATAAATTTTATTCGGGTCTAATAGCCATTTTGCACCTGCATCACACTTTGTAATCTTAGGTACTGGACACCCCATATTAATATCAATAATGTCTGCATTTGTATTTTTATCAACAAAACTTGCTGCTTCGACAAGCGTCTCTTTTTCTCCACCAAAAATTTGTAAGCTTAATGGTTTTTCACGCTCGTCAATATAAAGCATTCCCATCGTCTTTTCATTATTGTGCAAAATTGCTTTGTCACTGACCATCTCTGCACACACTAATCCTGCTCCGAATTCTTTTACTGTTAAACGAAAAGCTGAGTTGCATATGCCCGCCATCGGAGCAAGGACAACGCGGTTTTTCATTGTAATATCACCAATTTTAAACACGACTAATAACCTCCTTTTAATGATAATGTTTAGTCTTTCTATATTACTAAAATGTAGCCATGACATTCAAACGTAATTGTAACCAAATAGAAAAACGAATCTATAGATAAGATTCGCTTACCAACTTCTTATTTTAACGAACTACTAAAAACAAGTAAACATTCTTACTCATGAAAAGAAAAAAACATTGTTTTTTCTTTATTTAAACAAAATATCGATCATGAACCACATTAACTTCATGACGATCTGGCAATTTAGCAGTTAAATCAGCCACACTTTTAGATATGGTCGGAATGATTAAATCGTCTGCTATCTCACATAAAGGAACCATAACGAAAGCTCTTTCTGTCATGTGAGGGTGTGGGATAACCAGTCTTTCTGATTTAATATTTTCTTCATTATAGAGCAGAATGTCAAGATCTAACGTGCGAGGTCCCCATACAATTTCTCTTTTTCTACCTTGTTTGCGTTCAACCTCTTGCAAGTAATCCAATAAATCTAAAGGAGACAATGTTGTTCTTATTTCAACGACCATGTTTAAAAAATCAGCCTGTTCTGTATAGCCAACTGGTGCTGTTTCATATACAGAAGACATAGATACCACCTTAATTTGTTCATGATCATTCAAACAGGAGATACCTTTTTCAAGATAGCTCATCCGATCTTCGATATTGGAACCTAATGCAATAAATGACGTCTTTTCCATTTAACGACTCCTCTTAATTTCCACAGCCACCGAATCATAATAACCATTAATTGGAGGGTCCGGCTTGTATATTTTGACTGTACAAGTTTGTATCAACCCATAGTTCTTTAGTAATTCTGAAGCGATGGTTTCTGCTACTGTTTCTACCAGCTTAAATGTTCGCTTTTCCACAATTTCTTGGCACGTACTGTATAAATCTGCATAACTTACTGTATACGTAAGATCATCTGTTTGACCAGCTTGTTCTAAATCCAATTCAACGACCAAATCTACATTAAACCGTTGCCCTAGTTTATTTTCCTCTTTAAACACACCATGATATCCGTAAAAACGCATATTGTTAACGTAAATCTTATCCATGTTCTATGCCTCTCTTTCCAACAAGAACATCCATCATTTTTGTAAAACGAGCAATCTCTTTTACATCATGAACCCTGGTAATATGAATGCCTTTTGAAATTCCCATTCCAACCGTAGCAGCAGTTCCTTCCATTCTTTCTTTGGGAGGCAAATCAAGTACACGCCCAATTGTTGATTTGCGGGAGGTGCCGAGTAAAACAGGATATCCTAATGTTGAAAATTTCTCTAAGTTTTGTATGACTTCAATATTTTGCTCAAAAGTTTTCGCAAAGCCAATTCCTGGATCTAAAATAATTTGTTCATCTTGAACTCCAGCCTGTTTGACAATTTGAATACTCTCATATAAATCACTAATCATATCCGGGATTAGACTTTGATAGTTTCTGTTATCCCGATTATGCATCAAAATAATCGGTACACCATAGTGAGCAGCCACTTGTGCCATTTTAGGATCGGCTTTAGCTCCCCATACATCATTGATAATATGTGCACCCGCTTCAATAGCTTGTTTTGCTACTTCTGCTTTATACGTGTCAATAGAGAGCGGAACGTTTATATGATGTGCTAACTCTTTTACAATAGGGATCGTTCTTCTTAGTTCTTCTTCTAACTCCACTTTTTCTCCACCAGGTCTTGTTGATTCTCCGCCGATATCAATTATATCTGCACCATCAACGACCATTTGCTTAGCATGGTGTAAGGCTTTTTCAATCTGATTATATGAGCCCCCATCTGAAAATGAATCAGGAGTTACATTTAAAATTCCCATTATTAATGTCTTTGTTGAATAATCAAGCTTGAATGCTCCGCATCTTATAAACTGATTGGTCAATAATGTATTTGTCATAAGTGAGTTCCTTTCACTAATTGATCTTTGCTCCACAATGAGCTTGTATAGCTTTTATAACGTTGTTGTAATGTATAGGTTAACGTTTCTTCTCCTGTTTTAAACTCATATTCACCGATTTTCTCGATAGCAAAAATTTCTTGAATGGAGTTTGTCATAAACACTTCATCACTTTCTAATAATTGCTGTACCGAAAAGAAACCTTCCTGAACTGAAATTCCATTAACTTTTAAAAGCTTGCAGATAAATTGCCTTGTAATACCGTTTAAAATACCTGTGGATATAGAAGGGGTATAGACACAACCATCCTTTACAAAAAATAGATTAGAGACAATCCCTTCTGCTAAATGAGCTTCTTTTGTTAAAAAGATTCCTTCTTTTTTTGGATCAGCCCCAATCTCTCTTTTTGCTAGGATATTGTTTAAATAATGATGAGATTTTAAACGGATATCTCCTTCTGGCGTGTTACGTCTCGTCTCAAGAATAAGCCCCTCTTTCACAAAGGGGCTTGAATGTTCTGGCATTGGTTTCATGTACATAATTGTCGAAGGCTGATAATACGTATCTACTTGTAAACCAATTTCACCTAAACCAGCAGAAACATTTAAGCGAACGTATGCATGGTTAAGATTATTTTGCTTCAACAGTTTATTTAAGATTTCTAATAGGTCACTTTTCGTATATGGCCATTCAATATTCAACTTATCAAGACTTTGTTGCAAACGTTGCAGGTGATCATCAAACAAAAAAGGGTGCCCACCATATACTCTAAAGGTTTCAAATACACCTAACCCGTACATATAACCATGATCAAACGGAGAAATTGTCGCCTTAGACTGTTCTTTTATATTTCCATTCACATATAAATACATAACTTATATGCTCTTGTTCCCATACGTATCAATGAAATTTTTAAGCATTTCTCGGCCGTACGATGTCATGATAGATTCAGGATGGAATTGAACACCTTCAATTGGCAACGTTTTATGACGAATTGCCATAATTTCATCATCTTCTGTCCAAGCAGAAATCTCAAAACAATCTGGCAACGTTTTTTTCTCTAAGATTAACGAATGGTAGCGTGTTGCAGTAAACGGATTATCTAGTCCTGCAAAAATAGTCTTGCCATCGTGATGCATTTGAGATGTTTTTCCATGCATTAATTGCTCGGATCGAATAACATTTCCGCCAAACGCTTGTCCAATCGATTGATGACCAAGACATACACCAAAAATAGGAATCTTTCCGGCAAAATGTTTGATAACTTCAAGACTAATTCCCGCTTCATTTGGACTGCATGGCCCTGGAGAAATCATTAAAAAATCCGGCTGCAACTCTTCAATTTCTGAAAGTGTAATTTCATCATTTCTTTTAACAATAAGCTCATGTCCTAGTTCACCTAGATATTGGACTAAATTAAATGTAAATGAATCATAATTATCAATCATTAAAATCATCTTTACTCACCCTCACTCAGCTCATTTTCACTCTGCTCTTTTGCTTTCCACAAAGCAATTGCCTTTTTCAGCGATTCTTTATATTCATGCTTTGGATTAGAATCAATCACAACACCAGCACCTGCTTGAACATGGACTTCTCCATCCTGAATGACCATTGTCCGAATCGCAATATTTAATTCCATATCATCATTAAATCCAATCCATCCAATTGAACCTGTATAAACACCTCGTCTTACAGGCTCTAACTCTTCGATGATTTCCATCGTTCGCACTTTTGGAGCACCGGTAATCGTTCCACCCGGGAAAACAGCATCTACAATATCGACAAAATCTTTATTCTCTGCCAACTCACCTTTTACATTCGATACAATATGCATGACGTGTGAATATTTTTCGATTACCATAAATTCATCTACACAAACTGTACCATATTTGCTAACACGCCCCAAGTCATTACGCTCTAAATCAACAAGCATGACATGTTCAGCACGCTCTTTTTCATTTTCAATTAACTCGTTAGCAAGCGCTAAGTCTTCTGCATCCGTTTTACCTCTAGAACGTGTACCAGCGATTGGGCGCGTGCTTAATTTGCTTCCTTCTTTTTTGATCAATAGTTCAGGAGAGCAACTTACTAAATGAAACTCTTCTGTTTGCATATATGACATGTAAGGAGATGGGTTAATGCTTCTCACTTGTTCATAAATATGCATAGGATGTGTTTTAAGTGGCTGTGATTGTCTTACTGACAAATTAACCTGAAAAACATCTCCTTGTCCAATATATGCTTTAATTTTCCCAGCCGCTGCGGTAAATTCTTCTTCAGACATGGATACTTTTGTCTCTACAGCACCTTTTATGACTGTTTCGTATGCAAGCTGATAAGCTGTATTCAGCAACCATTGCTCTTTATAGTGAGCTAGACGTTCTAGTGCAGCCTGTTCATTTTCACTTACATCGTTTACAATCAGCCAAAGTTTTTCTTCTTGATTATCATAGACAAACACATCATCAAAGATAAGAAAATAGATGTCTGGCATCCTTAATGAATCCTTGGCAACTGCCGGCAAACTCTCGACATAACGAATATAATCGTAACTAATATAGCCGATTGCTCCTCCTTGAAAAGGAGGTAGATCTGAATGAGAAACTGTTTTATACTTCTTTAACCAATCTCTCATTAAATGAAGCGGATTCCCTGTTTGAACAGTATGACTATTATTTTCAGTAACATGAAGCTCATTTTGTTCTCCACGTAATACAGCAAAGGGTTTCATCCCAATGATATGAAAGTTACCTCCACGGCCACTCTCTAATAACACATGATTAGACTCTCGTTCAGACAACTGCTGATATTTTTGAAACCACTTATCTTTAGGAATCGAAATCGATTCACTCCAAGTCATTCGTTGTTGCATCTGTTCACTCTCCTAAAATAAATCACCTACTCTTATTTTACATGATTCTATACAGTTATTCACTAAATGAAAAGAACAGTCTCTTAAGAGACTGTTCTCACTCCTCAATCTTATGATTGACCTTGCGCTTGCTCTTCAAATTGGAAAAGTGGTGTACTTAGATAGCGCTCACCATTACTTGGAATAATAGCTAAGACTTTTTTGCCTTTTCCAAGCTGCTTTGCTACTTTTAATGCTGCAAAAATGGCCGCTCCAGATGAAATCCCAACTAATACTCCCTCTGATTTTGCCACTTTACGTGCATATTCAAATGCTTCCTCATTTTTCACAGGAATTACACTATCGTATATTTTTATATTTAAAATATCCGGCACAAAGTTAGCACCGATTCCTTGAATTTTATGCGGTCCTGGTTGCCCTCCGCTTAAAATTGGTGAGTCTGCAGGTTCGACTGCATAGATTTTAAGATCAGGATATGTTTGTTTTAACACTTCACCAGCACCAGTAATCGTTCCGCCTGTACCAATTCCTGCAACAAATGCATCTAGCTGATCACCAAACTGCTCAACAATTTCTTTACCTGTTGTTTGACGGTGAACTTCTGGATTCGCTTCATTTTGAAACTGCTGAGGAATGAAATAACCGTGCTCTTTTGCCAATTCTGTTGCTTTGTTTACTGCACCTTTCATCCCTTCAGGACCAGGTGTTAAAACTAATTCAGCTCCATATGCGCGCAACAAGTTGCGGCGTTCAATGCTCATTGTTTCAGGCATTGTTAAAATCGCACGATAACCTTTTGCTGCTGCCACCATCGCTAAACCAATACCCGTATTTCCACTTGTAGGTTCAATAATTGTATCTCCAGGCTTTAGTACACCTTTTGCTTCTGCATCTTCAATCATCGCCAACGCGATACGATCTTTTACACTGCTACCTGGATTCATAAATTCTAACTTCAAATACACATCTGCCATATCTTCTTCTACTAAACGATTTAGTTTTACAATTGGTGTTTGACCAATTAATTCTGTAATTGAGTTTGCAATACGCACCATGTGACCACTCCTAATCCCGACTATTTTTATTGAATTTGTATAAAATTTATCAGTTATTTTCTAAATTGTCAATCTTTTTATCTTTTTGATTTCCTTCTATACCTAGATCGATCGTTATAGCTAAATTTTCTTAACTCTATGCATGATCACTTAATTTTAGTATGACACTTATAAAAAAAGGACATCCACCATCAATGATGAAGTCCTTTTTAACATACGATCACACTCAATTTAACACGATAAAGATTTTTAATTAAATAGCTTCTTCTTTCATTTCTTCTAATCGGTCTTTAGAAAAATGATACGTTTCATTGCAAAAGTGGCATTGAGCTTCTGCTTGTCTATCTTCGTCAATTATTGATTGAATTTCCTCTTTACCTAAGCTAATAATCGCGTTTGAGATCCGTTCCTCAGAACACTGACAGGCAAATTGAACCGGCATTGTTTCTAAAAATTTAATTTTTTCTTTCCCAAGCACTTCTTCTAGGATCTGTTCAGGTGACAAGCCTTTTTGGATTAATTTCGAAATAGGTTCAATTGTTTGCAGACGCTGTTCAATCGCTGTAATCGTTTCGTCACTTGTTCCAGGCAACAACTGAATAATAAACCCACCCGCTGCTAAAATGGAGTTATCTGGGTTAACAAGCACTCCTACGCCTACTGATGAAGGTACTTGTTCAGATGTCACGAAATAATACGTAAAATCTTCTCCCAACTCACCTGATACAATTGGTACTTGCCC
The DNA here is from genome assembly GCA_008180335.1 of Priestia megaterium. Taxonomy (GTDB): domain Bacteria; phylum Bacillota; class Bacilli; order Bacillales; family Bacillaceae_H; genus Priestia; species Priestia megaterium_B. The sequence goes on along the minus strand of VTEF01000016.1, from coordinate 10,389 downwards.
ATTAAACTGTTCACGCATTCCTAAATCTTTTACAACACTTAACGTTCCTTCTGTTCCTACAGCACGCGCTACATCTAGCTTTCCGTGCTTATTTAACTCAAAATGCGTTTGAGGATTTGTAACATATCCACGTACATCACCTTTGGCATTGCTATCAACTAGAATAACACCAATCGGGCCACGCCCTTCAATTTTTACAGTTAACTTTTGTTCACCTTTTAGCATCGCTCCCATCATAACACCTGCTGTCATAGCACGGCCTAACGCAGCTGATGCCGTCGGCCATGTGTAATGACGACGTTGCGCTTCACTAACGGTATCAGTTGTCTTCACTGCATATGCTCGCACTTGACTATTGTAAGCCAATGCTTTAACTAAATAGTCACTCATAGTAAAATAACCTCCTCTTATTCCATATTTTTTGTATAGATAATTTGTAGACCTTTTAATGTTAAAAAGGGATCAACAATATCAATAATGTCTGATTCTTTCGCAATAAGTGTCGCCAATCCGCCTGTAGCAATCACTTTAGGATTTACATTTGACTGAGCTTTCATTCTTGCCACAATGCCATCTACTTGTCCAACATATCCATATAAAATACCGGCCTGCATAGCAGACACCGTATTTTTCCCTACAATACTACTTGGACGAGCAATTTCAATCCTTGGAAGCTTAGAAGCTCTAGAGTATAACGCTTCTGTTGAAATATTAATACCAGGTGCAATTGCTCCACCCATATATTGTTTTTCTTCATCAATATAGCAATACGTTGTAGCTGTACCGAAATCAACGATAATAAGCGGACTACCATACAACTGAATACCTGCAACAGCATTAACAATACGGTCTGCTCCTACTTCACGCGGATTTTCATATTTGATATTTAAACCTGTTTTAATTCCAGGACCAACAACAAGAGGTTTCAAATGAAAGTATTTTTGACACATACGCTCCAATGCAAACATAATTGGAGGAACTACAGAAGAAATAATGATACCATGAATGTCTTTAAAAGATAAACTAACGTGCTCAAGAAGGGCTTTAATCGTCATTCCGTACTCATCTTCTGTCTTATTACGACTCGTTTCAATACGCCAATGATATTTTAACTCATCACCGTCATACACACCTAACACTGTGTTGGTATTTCCGACATCTAATACAAAAATCATCTTAATCACCACTTTATCTATATTCAGTATTTACACTGAAACCATCATACCATAACTATGAAAACCGCGTGTATAGTATATTGTCACCAGCCGCCAAAGGAAACAGCTCTATGCAAATCCGAATAAAAAAGATGCCCATAAATGGACATCTTATTCTTTCGTTTCTTCATCTACCTGTTCAGTTTTTGATTGAATGTTCACCTTTACATCTTCATCAGTCGTATGAACAGAGCGATCAGGCAGCGTTCCATGATTAACTAAGTTGTTAATTTGTTCAGCATCTAGTGTTTCTACTTTTAAAAGTGTTTGCGCTACAAGCTCTAGTTTATCACGGTTCTCTGTTAAAATTTGTTTTGCACGCTCATAACATTCTTTAATAAAGCGTTGAATTTCTAAGTCAATCTCATGTGCAATCGCGTCACTGTAATTTTGTTCATTTTGAATATCACGGCCTAAGAAAACTTGACCACCTTGTGATTGTCCAAATTGCATTGGTCCAAGTTTATCACTCATACCATACTCAGTAACCATACGACGAGCAATGCTTGTTGCACGTTGGAAGTCATTATGAGCACCTGTGCTTACTTCACCGAAAATTAATTCTTCTGCTACACGGCCACCCAATAACCCAACGATTTTATCAAGAAGCTCTGGCTTTGTCATAAAGTAGCGATCTTCTTTCGGCAGCATAACCGCATAACCGCCTGCTTGGCCACGAGGAACAATAGTTACTTTATGTACCATATCCGCTTCATCTAATACGACACCAATAATCGTATGTCCTGCTTCATGATAGGCAACAATGTTACGTTCTTTCTTGGAAATGACACGACTTTTCTTAGCCGGACCAGCAATAACACGATCTGTTGCTTCGTCAATATCTGTCATATCAATTTTCTTTTTATCTTGTCTTGCAGCGACTAGAGCTGCTTCATTTAACAAGTTTTCCAAATCGGCTCCTGAAAAACCTGGTGTACGCATGGCAATCGCATTTAGATTTACACTTTCATCTAACGGCTTATTGCGTGCATGTACTTTTAAAACTGCTTCACGTCCGTTTACATCTGGACGATCAACCGTAATTTGACGGTCAAAACGGCCAGGACGAAGTAATGCAGGGTCTAAAATATCTGGGCGGTTTGTTGCAGCAATAATAATAATTCCTTCATTTGCACCAAAGCCATCCATTTCAACAAGTAATTGGTTCAACGTTTGTTCACGCTCATCGTGACCGCCACCAAGACCAGCACCACGCTGACGACCTACTGCGTCAATTTCATCAATAAAGATAATACAAGGTGCATTTTTCTTTGCATTTTCAAATAAGTCCCGCACACGTGATGCACCCACACCAACAAACATTTCAACAAAGTCTGATCCACTTATTGAGAAGAATGGAACGCCAGCTTCACCGGCTACAGCCCTTGCTAACAATGTTTTACCAGTACCTGGAGGTCCTACGAGTAAGACACCTTTTGGAATACGCGCACCTAGTTCAGCAAATTTTCGAGGGTCTTTTAAGAATTCAACAACCTCTACTAATTCTTGCTTTTCTTCATCTGCACCTGCTACATCTTTAAACTTCACTTTCTTCTTCTCTTCGCTATAAAGCTTAGCCTTGCTCTTACCAAAGTTCATCACACGGCTACCGCCGCCTTGAGCTTGGTTTAGTAAGAAAAAGAATAAGATAAAAATGATCACAAACGGTATAATAGATGTAAAGAATGTTACCCAGCCACTTGTTTCATCAGCTGGATCAAATTTCACTTCCACTTCACCATTATCTGCAGCAGCATCAATACGATCAAGTGCTTTATCACCATCTACAATGTAAGTTTGGAATGTTTGATCTTCTTTATAAGATTTTAACTTTCCTTGAACAACATACACCCCGCGTTCAGGTTTCATCGATAATGACTCAACGTCTCCATTTGCCAAGTGCTCGACAAATGTATCGTACCTCATTGGTTCTGTTTTTTGATTAGATCCGCTAAAGAAACTAACCACACCAATAATGACTAAAAATATAAGTAAATAAAAGATGGTATTACGGAAGATCCGATTCATTTCTTACCTCCTCCCACGATAAACAATACTGTATTCAATAGTACCATAGAACATTTATCCTATCCAACAAATTGCATTTGCATATTGTTGATTAGTTGCTGTACACTTCCGGCTTTAACACGCCGATGTATGGTAAGTTACGATACTTTTCTTGATAGTCTAACCCATACCCAACAACAAAAGCATCAGGAACTTCAAATCCAACATAATCTGCTTTAATATCTGCTTTACGGCCTGCTGGTTTATCTAAAAGCGTTACAATTTTAATTGATTTTGCTTTGCGGTATTTAAATAATTCCACTAGATAACTTAACGTTAGGCCACTATCGATAATATCTTCTAAGATTAGGATATCTCTTCCTTCTACAGAAGTATCCAGATCTTTTAAAATTTTAACTTCACCAGAAGATACCATTTCATTTCCATAACTTGATACATCCATAAAATCCATTTCCAAATATGTATCTACGCGTTTAATTAAGTCAGACATAAACGGCATGGCCCCTTTTAGCACACCAATCACTAAAGGAAAACGATCTGCGTACTCTTCTGACAGTAGCTTACCCAATTCCTTGACTTTTTTTTGGATTTCTTCTTCTGAAATTAAAATTTCTTGAATATCATGCTTCATTCCTTACTTGCCTCCTAGAAGTTTTCCCTACTTATAGTATAAAATAACATACCTTGACTTATGAGTGTGTAGTTCATAAGCAGATTTTTTTAACCCTGGCAGCCATAAGATTGTACCATTACTATCTTCCACTACCGGCCAATAATCTCGTTGATGCAAAGGGATTTTTTCATCAATAAAAATATCCTTTACCTTTTTATGCCCCTTCATGCCTTTTACTCTTATTTTATCGCCAGGCTTTCTTGTTCTTACCCGAAGAGGGAGCTTTACTTGTGTTTCATCTAACAAAAACACATCATTTCCTTTCCCACCATGTTCTTTCATATGTATTTCACACACAAGATGATGATGATTAGGAAGTGCCAATATCCCAGGAATAGGAACAATAAATTCATACGGCTGAGTACTTTCCTCATAGTTAAAAGTAAATAGACAATTATTATAGGAACGAACAACACATAGATTGTTCGGAAAATGAAGAACACCAGAAGGTTTTTCACTTTCTAAAAACCTCAATAAATTGTCAATATGGATTGCGGAAAGAGCAGGAGGAATTTTTTTATAGAGATAGTTTAATATTAGTTGAATACCACGCCTTTGTAAAGGTTTGCTTACTTCGATGAAAAAATCCCGATCAATAAGAATCTCATTTGGCGTTTTCTTTCTCATTACTTTATTCATCACATCAGCCGTTAATTCCTCTAAGTATGCTTGATCTTCATACAAGTTCTCACTAAAAAGTTGAAAACGTTCATGAACAGCCTGGTTTTCTTGTTTTAAAAAAGGTAAGATATAATGCCGAAATCGATTTCGCGTGTATGTGCTTTTACTATTTGTCGGATCAATTCTAGGTTTTAATTGAAACTTGTCGCAGTAAGACTCGATATCTTCTTTCGTAACAGCTAAAAATGGCCGAATAATATGGCCTGTTGCATACGGACGTTTCGGTTTCATTCCTCCGTATCCACTCATGGTACTTCCTCGAACCATTCTCATCAAGATTGTTTCCACCTGATCATCGCCATGATGGCCCAATGCAAGAAAATCCGCTTTATGTTTATTCATGACAGATTCAAAAAAACCATACCGGCACTCTCTAGCCGCTACTTGAGATGATAGCATGTTTTGCTGCTGATAAGCGGTTACATCTATCTGTGTCGCTTCGCATCTTACACCTAATTTTTCACAATATGCTTGTACGTAGTCCATATCTTTCATAGACTCTTCACCGCGAAACATATGGTCCACGTGGGCAACGATAAGATTTAAATGCTTATCATGGCTTTGGCTCCAAAGAAAATGAAGCAAAGCCAAAGAATCGGGTCCTCCAGAGACTCCTACAACTACTGTAGAATGAGCTGGTAGCAATTGATGTTTTTCAATAAATTGATGAACTTGTTTTTCCACGTCCTAGACTCACCCTTGCGTCATGCATACTACAATGCATCCTTCATTTTGTTTATACGAACACACCTAAAAAAAGTTTCATGATTTTATCGCTTTAAAGTACCTGCATAAAGAGATAGAGAATATAAATAAACATGACAGATGTACATAATATAAGTGTTTCTAACAGATGTGCACGCTTCTTCTTTACTTTAACATGTCGGGTAGATGCATGACGAACGTTTTGCCTTTTTTTCACACCTTCTTTTCTAGTATAGCCTTTTGATGCATGAATCATTTCTTGTTTCATGTCACTAGCAGATCGATACTGACCTGTAATTGCCTTATACAACACATGATGGTAGGGCTGAAGTGATGGATTTGTTTTAATAATAGACTTTAATTGTTGAACTGAATGATCGGTTTTTGAAATACGCTTTCCCATTGCACTGTGTATAATCACCATCGTCACAGAAAACAAATCATACGATGGCTCTGCTTTTCGTGAACCAAACCCCCAGTAAGCCCGGTCATAAAAATCCGTAAATTCTTTAATCGCTCTTCCTTGTAACGTAATTCCCCCGACATCAATCCACCTAATCTTGATTGGCTGACCAGTTACGACTAAGTTTTCCGGTTTTAAATCACCGAATACCCAGCCCGCTTTATGTAGTTCTTCTAAGTCTCCTAGTAGTTGCATAGCTAAGATACTAATCCATTCTTTTCCACGTTTTGAAACGAACGATAATAAAGGCTGCCCTTTCACATACTCCATTACATAAAAAGAGAGTGCTTGATTACAATAAATCCAATCATCAACGTCTAATAAGAAAGGTCCAAGAGATGCTCTGTGGACCTTTGAGAAATTTCTTAATACATTTACTTCAGCCGTAACAGAACTATTGTCAAAACTAATTTTTAAAGCTGCATGCTGTCCATCTGGTGATTGAACAAGGTATACAACCCCTGTAGCTCCTGCACCTAACTGCCTTAACACACAATATCTCTTTTTATGCCATTTTCCAGATATTGTAGTTCCAACTTGTAAATTACATACTTGATTCTTCATTGTATTGTTCATTATTCTTTAACAAACCCCTTAACGAGTGTTTTTTATTAAAATAATGAGTAGCTTCTTTAATCGCGGGACCAGTTGGTGTAATGCCTCCAGCTGTTAGTTTTGGAAAAATAGTAGATAGAGATTCTAGTTTCGGGCTCCAATCCATTAACTTTTCAACGTCTTTCTTTTTCCCAGGAAATAAAAAGACTGCAAATTGATTATAGCCGATGCGTGCATTCAAACTAAGTGATAGATCCAACAATGCTTCTTTAACCGTTGGAAGTTTATTTTTCATACTTCCGCTCATATCAACTAAAATGAGAATCTCTAAATCAACTGTTTCACCTAACTCATCAACAACCTCCATGATTTCCCCACGCTTTTCAGGTGGTAAATCTTCCATTTTAGAAACGGAGGATCCTAGAATTTGCTGTAACTCTTTGTTTACTACCCCTTGCAATGTTTGTGTCATAGCTTGCCTTGTAACCATCTGCACTGTTTGGGACAATTGCTTAACATAGACAATTTGGCTGACACCGCCACCTGACATGGCAATACCTTCAATTTCTCTTGTGCTTTGTTCATCAATGATGTCTTCTTCTATAACTCCAATGACATTTACACTAATTCCTTGCTCTTTAGCTAACGCTGCCATTGCTACCGGATCTTCCCCTGTGTTCGATCCGCCATCTGTAATAACTAACATTTGCTTTAACGTTCCTTTTCTCATCAAAAATCCCCTCCTCATTATCATTATTAACATGATAGACGAGCAGGGGGTAAAATATACTTCTGTATCTATTGAGCTTTTTTACGATATGCATAGGATGGAATAGACGACCATTTTGGTGTATTGTGCTTTAGCTTAGCCACTACAACTGTCATATCATCTTCAATTAATCCTGATTTAGTTCGTATAACTTCCTCCATAATCAAGTCGGCTATTTCTTGCGGATCATCTGTTTGTAACTCTCCTATTTTTCGCTTCATCCACATTTCATAATTCTCAACGTGCTTTGGACCTTCAAAAACACCATCGCTCATCATAATTAATAAATCTTGAGCTTTCATTTGTTCACTCACAACATCGACTTCAAATTCTTCAATAATTCCCATTGGCAAATTACTTGCTTGCACTTTTATTACTTTTTCTCCTCTTTTAATAAAACTTGGAGTAGAGCCAATTTTCAGGAAATTAACATTAGCATCCTGTAAGTCAATCATTGCTAAATCTAATGTTGAAAAAATTTCATCATTCGTCCGCAATGATAAGATGGAGTTAATCGATTTAATAGCAATTGTTTCTTCAATTCCAGTTTGCAAAATCTGCTTTAATAGCTGCAGTGTTTCACTGCTCTCATAATGAGCCCTCTCTCCATTCCCCATTCCATCACTAATCGCTAAAGCGTATTTCCCTGCATTGAGTTCGATCATAGAATAGCTATCTCCTGAAACAAAACCGCCTCCTTTAGCAGCATGTGCCACACCTGTATCTACAACATACGCTTTTGTTGAACCAAATGAGACATGGCAATAACCTTGAGGATACTTTGCACATTCTTCATGTTTCACTACAATGGTTTCTCCTAATATATCTGTTAACATTGGAGCTATGATTTTTTCACATTCACCTCGTCCATGGCAATAAGGAACCCACATCTCAACATCTACGTTTCCTGGTTCTAAACTATAAATCTCAATCTGATTAATTTCCATGCCAAAATTGCGTAAAGCCTCGACAATTTGTTCTTCCTGTACATTTAAATTCTCACGTTCACGTTTGATTTCCTTTGCGAAATTACTCATGACCTGTGAGACTCCATGCAATTGTTCAGCTACAATTCTACGACTTTCATGTATTTGTGCTTTTAACTGCTGATTTGCTTTAAAATAGGTTAACTCATTATCAATGACGTCTATTACTTTTTTTGATTTTACACAGTGCTTGTCCATTTCTCTCACTAACTTTTGGTTTTGCTCTAACGAACCATTATCAATTTCTATCATAATCTCTCTCATATAGTCATATGTTGTATCAAACTGCTGAGCCCAACATTGCTCTTTCTTGAAACAAAATTGACATGTTCTTTCCGTTACACTGCTTAGAAAATAGTCGATCTCTTTATCTTCATTTCGTTTTTCTTCATAAAATCCATTCTGTGTAAAGCTTTCAGACAACGCTTGAAAGACATTTGAAAATTGTTCCACGCGATTAGCTGTAACGTCTCGAACCTTTCTTATATATTGTTGTTGTTCCATCATATTTTCGGATGTGCCTGGGACAAGCTTGCTTAAATTTTTTAATAAAAAAGAAGGGGTCAATAAAAAGAACACCACAGCAACCAGAGATTCATATATATTGGTCGAAAGCGCTTGATTCGTTTGTGAATACAAGCCAATCAACAACGATCCCACAACTAATCCTAGCGCCGCTCCCAATTTCTTTCCATCCTTTAATAAACCGCCAAGCAATCCTGAAAAAGCTAATAGACTCATCTCATATAAGCTGCTTACATTAGCAAAGCTTAAAATCAAACCGGTAACTACCCCAACTGTTGCCCCAATAGTAGGACCTGAAACAAAAGCAAATAGTAACACTAAATAACGAGATAAAACATGTTCAGCCGATAGTCCGTAGATGACCCATCCAATTGTTCCTGTCATAACAGATGCAAGCAGAATAATTAATGAAATCACTTCTTCTGTCTTTAGGGATTGTTTCCGCTTTCGATAAGAGATTAACGGCACACTCTGTAGAAAGATCATGGTTAATATAAAGCTAAGGCCTGCTTCAACAGCGACAAATGTAAAATCATACATTGTTATGCCTTTTGAAAAAATGTAGAAAACCCCTAGTTTCGTTAAAAACATAGAGATGAAAACAGTAAATGGTAGTTTCTTTAACGGATCAAGTGTAAGAAACCCACTGAAACGATGAAGTAGTAAAAAAACAAACAGTGAACTAAAAACAACGCCTCCATTTTGAAGAGATACGCTAAATGCACCTGCTAAAACAGCTAAACTCGCTAATGGTGCTTTCTCCCGCTTTATAGCCAAAACCGCCGCAAAGAATGGCAAGGCAAACGGCATAATTTCCATTAAAATCAGAGCACGGCCTAATAAAAAGCCTACTACTAATAATATTAATCCCCACTGAAATAATATTTTTTCTGTTTTTAATCCCGTTTTTGTAAAAATGCGTGAGAACTCCAATCTGGTTCGATTAAACACGGCTTCTGTTGTTGGACTTGCAAAATTCCTTTCCGTTTTTTGCATTTTTCCACCACCCGCTAATTATACTTATTAGTTATTATAGCGGGAACAATGCTTATATTTTGTCAAACGAACTAACCTTAGGACAAGAATCGTTCGACGACTTTCTAGATATCCACTGAAAACTATACAAAAAAACATAGAATCTTACATAGGCGAATAAAAAATATAAGAGGTTATGGTTTTATTTCCTAATTCAGTAAAATGAAAACTCATTTATTTTAATAAATAGATTCGGATGTACCATGATCAAAAATAAGGCATAAAAAATCATTGACAATGTCTATTCTTTTTTATATTATAGAAAATGTCTTTTATGCAAGTTTAATGGCGGTGTAGCTCAGCTGGCTAGAGCGTACGGTTCATACCCGTGAGGTCGGGGGTTCGATCCCCTCCGCCGCTACTTTATATAGAGGCCCGTTGGTCAAGCGGTTAAGACACCGCCCTTTCACGGCGGTAACACGGGTTCGAATCCCGTACGGGTCATTCAAAAAGCATGTACAAATATGTACATGCTTTTTTTCAGGCTGTTGAGAAACTTTGTTCTCAACAGCTTTTTTGATGTCTGCGTTTTTTTATCAGTGGCAACACTGTTAAAAAACAGACAGGAGTTGATGAAAGTGATGGGAGCACTTAAAAACCATCGAGATGAACAAGTAATGGTTTCAGTAGAGGCATTGGTTCCTCAAGATCATTTTTTGCGAGCCATTGAAGCGACCATTGATTTTACGTTTATTGAAGAGAAGTTAACACCTTATTACTGTGAGGATAATGGTCGGCCATCGATTCACCCGATT
>VTEF01000015.1 GCA_008180335.1 Priestia megaterium | reverse complement strand
AGGTTCTGGTGCAAAAATTTCAAAATATCTGCAAGCATTCTCCCAAACTTGGACATATTGATACTAGTACTCTAAAAAAAAGGATGTGATCAGTATGGAAAAGCAAAACCTCTTTAAGTGGAAACACTACCAACCTGATATCATTTTGTTAACTGTAAGATGGTACCTACGGTACAATTTAAGTTTTCGTGACTTGGTAGAAATGATGGAGGAACGTGGATTATGTATGGCTCATACAACGATTATGCGTTGGGTTCATCAATATGGTCCTGAATTGGATGAGCGAGTACGGCGCCATCTTAAACCAACAAACGACTCTTGGCGGGTTGATGAGACCTATGTAAAAGTAAAAGGACAATGGATGTATCTCTATCGTGCCGTTGATTCTGAAGGAAACACGATTGATTTTTATCTAAGTAAAACAAGAAATAAACAAGCAGCCAAGCGCTTGTTTGAGAAAGCCTTGGCTTTTCCGCATGTTTCTAAGCCTCGTGTGATAACTGTAGACAAGAACCCTGCTTATCCTATGGCTATCCAAGAATTAAAAGAAGAAAAGCAGATGCCTGAAGGCATCCAACTAAGGCAAGTTAAATATCTCAACAATATCGTAGAGCAGGATCATCGCTTTATTAAAAAACGAATTTGCCCAATGCTTGGATTAAAGTCTTTCCAAACGGCCAAACGAATCATTGCAGGAATAGAGGCTATGCACATGATCAAAAAAGGACAAACTCTCCAACGGGAGAAGTCTGTCCAAAATCAAAAAGAATTCATTCATAAATTATTTGGAGCAGTTCAATAAGCTAGTTATTTAAAGAAAATGGACATTCTATGTTCTCTTAAATATTTTTGCACCAGAACCGCCAAATGTATTGTTCCTTCCTCTTTTCTTAACAAATCCTTAATACCAAAATAACGTTCACAAGAATTAAGCCAATCTTCTTTGTTACGAATTGTTAAAATAAATTTACTCTTGGGATATCTTATATCAAGGTGGGGAAATAACCCTGCAGTTGGTATATCAGCTATAGCATCATAATTTTCAAGTATATCTAAATTATATTCAGCTTCTTCAACATTTGTTCTAATCAAGGGAAAATGAACTGTTTTATATCCTAAAATCTTAAGTGCCTTACTCAAACTTTTTGTACCAGTTTTGCTTAAACCAATGCCAAAAACTTTCTCATTATTATTTAACATCAAAAGAATCATCCTTTACAGATAAAGTCTTTAAATCCGATAATAACTCTTCAAATCTTTGGTACCTTTTGTCTTTATTTTTATCTAGACATCTAGTTAAAATAAGTTCTAGTTCAGGAAAAGGATTACATTTTAAATCCTTAAAAGACTTAATGTAACCTTTACTGATCGCTAATAACTTTTGATGTTTGTAGTGATCTGGTATATTGTTGTAATCAACCGGTAATTCACCAGTATATAAGAAAAAAGCAACTGCACCGAAGGAATAAATTTCTGAAGGTATGCTAAGAGGAATTTTTTTTGTTCCCTTCATCATTCCTTCTGCTGTTTCAGGAGGCACAAAATGAACTAAAGCTCCTCCATAATCGTTTTCACTACTATATAAATTTACAGCAAGTTCTAAATCTATTAGTTGAAATCCAAGTTTAGGATCAACCAAAAAATGTGCTGGTTGTAAATCACCATGCAAATATCCAATTTTAGAGAGTTGAATTACTTTCTCGAGCATTTTACAAAGCTCAGTAGCAAACTTTTTTTTATTATCTAAAACATTTGGTTCTGATCGTATATAAGAGCTATGTTCCCAAATGTTTTCTCCTTCAATCCAATATCTTAATAGCCAAAATTTTGAGTCCACCTCACCACTTGCAATATAAAGCCCATTTGTAAATTCCTTTTCCTTAGATAAAATATTAGCTTCCTTACGAAGCGTTTTTTCTCGATATCTTACCTTTTCATCTTGGGAATTAATATCGATTAGCTTAATTAACATTGGACCGGTTTGATTACTCTCTAATCTAAATGTCTGCCCTTGACGTGCATGAAGAGATTCATAATTCGTAATATCCAATCCAATATTTAAATTTAGGTGTTCTAATATTTCTAATGGTAATTTTGTTTGCACTTCCATAGTTCCCCTCACTTTAATACGTTAATTTTTCAGCATCATTTTGATATTTTCTTAGCAATAATTGAAGTACATCGGAAATATTATGTGTAGCAATATCTACAGAACTTGGTATTAAATGTTTTTCTTGCTTATGCATTTCAAAGAAAAAGGGCGGCTCAACTATGTTATTAGAAACTAGTACAGTTTTCATTCCTATTTTTTTTGCTGTATTTAGATTTAAATAGGAATCATCAAAGAGAATTGCATTCATTGCCTCAATTCCTACTTTTTCCAAAATACCATTAAAAACTAATGGATTAGGTTTTCTTATAAATTCCCAATCTTCTACGGAGAATATAAAATCAAAAATATTTGTAAGTTTAAACTTCTCAATAACTCTTTTTGCATGACCTCGATTGGAGTTAGTTGTTAAGACCAACGTATAAAATTTAGATAATTCCCGAAGGTTTTCTCTTACACCTTCATATGATTCTATTGTTGAAATATTTATTTGGCTATATACTTCCTCTAAAAAATATTCTGGATTAATCCCGTGTAATTCTTTTAAGCCTATCAACTCAGTGGCATACTGCTTAGCGTATGTTTTCAACATTCTGAGGGCGTTTTGTTCATTAACCCCCAGTGTCTTAGCAGCTTGTTGGCGCATATACATTTTGATTTGCGAGGTTATTCCACTTTCAGGATAAATTGTTCCATCTAGATCTAAAATAATGGTATTAATATTATTTAGATAACAAAGAGTATTACTTTTAGTGGTAATCATTGTAATCTCCTCCATAAGCAAATAAACTTTAAAAAATTAAGGCTGAACAGTTAAGTTTTTTGTCCAGCCAAGCAAATTAAAAACTTATTTATTTAAAACGGAGTCATGTAGTATTTCATTGCCCCATCTTTTTACTTTTGAATAATAATCTGAGCATCTCATACTATCCAAAGATTCAAAATTAATTCTTTGCAACCCCAGTTCATTGTGAACATTTCGACCATCATCTATGCTTTCAATTAACGAATTTACTAATTCAGGTGTCTTTTCAAAAAAATAAGGATCACGATTTTTCACTACTGATCTTATAGAAATGAAAGTACATGTAGGGCTTGGAATTGACCTTCCATCACGACTAATTCCTTCCTCGCCCAACCAAAATTTCCCGAACATAATTCCCACCTTTGTATACAGCAACTTTAAAAGGTAGTGTGGCCATGTAATATATTTCTCACCGTTAATTGCATCCTGAGAAGTCGGGGGGATAAAGATCAGGTTATAACATAAAAGTAATTTTTTCTCTCGTGAAGCTGTTAATTTTCTTTGATTACGGAATCTTTCTACTTGCATCACCGCATTATAAAAAATTTCTTCTTCGATTTCTAATTGAGTAGTATTTGGTAACAGAATTGTTTGCTGGAAAAGCGCCCCATGCTGAATAGCAGGTTGGAGAAATGGACAGAAGGAAGTTATGGCGCTGCAATAATCATTAAAATGATTTTGATCGTCTTGGAGGTTTTTTATTATGTTCATTTATTCTTTGGAGGGGCAACTGGATCTTTTTCATCTAAAGGTATTGCGTTACAATTCCATGACATTTTTACTTTGCCCGTATTAATGTATGAATTATAAGCTCCCTCATTAAAAGAACCTTTATCATTTGTAAACCATATAGGGTCAAGTTTTCCAAATTTATCTTCATAGTTTTTAATCCAAGATGGTTCGCCTTCTCCCATAAGTTGACCATGTTCAATATAGCAACCTACCGTATTGTTACAGAATTTCAAGTACTCTTCTGGATTCTCTAGTTTTTCATGCCAGACTTTATCGAGAATATTATCTGGCATGCCTAAGTTTTCTACTCCATCAACAGCTAGTTCAAAATAACGTCCCAATTCTTTCTCTGCTTTTTCCATAAAAAGATCATTCTTAATCATTGTGTTATTCAATTTATTTCCTCCTCTTAAATTAAAATACATTTTTTTACTTAAAATGTTCCTTTTTAAAATACCATAAATTACAAAAAATACACATATTAATTTGAAAATTCTGAATAAAATAAGCTTATGGACCTGTTTCATAATGTAAACCTAAGGGATTATTATAATTATAAAATTTATAAATTGATTCATTATGATTTTTCATCATAAAATTTCTTTGCTTTTTTCAATATGTCATCTACAAACTTCTTTTTTTCATTAGTATATGAAACAACATCATTTTGATATTTATTTGCAAGTTCTTCTTTTATTTTTATATACTTCATCCTTGACTCAGGAGATGACCTTAAATAATCTCTGAAACAAATTTGATCCCTCCATAGATCTTGATCATAAATCATTAGGTGCAAAAAATGAGTAATTTTATCACCTTCATACTTTACAAATACATGTTTGCCACCTATGCTTACGGGAATCTCCGAATATCCAATTTTCCCCACTTTTTCTTTTATTCTCATAACCTTATCAAAAGAATTAACTCCAATTGCAATGTCAATGATGGGTTTAGCAGGAAGGCCCTGGATTGACGTACTTCCAACATGTTCAATTTTAATAATAAGATTTTTTAATTGAGAACATAATAATTCCTGTTCTTTATCAAATAACATACTCCAATTATAATTGTAAGGTTCAAGTCTTACTAAATCACGTTCCAAGCCTAACATAATAATAACCTCCTGTTTAATATAAGATTTAAAAGGTAGATTCAGGTTGTACTTATCAGTATCTTATTCGAAATAATAAGATAGAAAATTATTACTGTGTATCTTTTGAAAATTATACTATATTTAACAATAAAATATACAATTTTATTAAATAGCCAACTAGATTAGCGAACGTTTTTCAATACCCTTTTAAGTATAAAAATAATATATGATCGCCTTTGGTATAGTACACAACTTTCATATGCGTTTTTATGTATTATATATAAATACTGAAACCTTTTATAAAAATAAATTTTATTTATTACCTATAATGTAGAAAAATGCACTATTTGTCGTCAATAAGAGTAAAAGATAAAACTGTTTTTTTTATAGGTTAGTTTGTGCATTTACTCCTTTACACAAAAGATGTTACCTTTGTATTTTTAGTGCATTTTATCTTATTTAAAATGTATCAACATCAGATACTTTCTGATTTTCTGTTTGATTATCGTGAATATAAAAATTTCTTGAAAGGAAAGGGAATGATAGAGTGGTATATGATAAGAAGTAAAAATTCATATTTGTCGCCACTAAGTGTGATTGGTTAAACCGTATCTATTTAATAAGTACGTTTAGATTTACTTCATTAAATATATTTAATTGTAAAAATCACTTTGTATCAATAAATAGTTTATAGGTTATAAACTAATATATTTGTTGTTTAAATAATTTTTATATTATAGCTTTTCTATAACTTCCTAGAATTTTTGATAAACCATTTCTAGATTAAATGAATCTTAAGTTGTTTAGTAATCATCCAAAATTATAGTGTAAATTAGTTTCAAGCAGAATATATAATATTAATGGTTTCGAAAAAAGAGCCCTTTAGGGCCCTTATAAAACATATACCTTAATAAGAATTTTAAATTATTACGCTCTTATCTTATGATAAAATAATCATTATTTAGTTTTCTGTAATTTCTAATTATTGTTTCTAGCTTATCAGTTTTTTTTAAATCATTAAGGTATTCGGTTATAGGGTTTAAAATGTTCTAATATCTCATTTAATGTTATTAAAGTAATACTTTTAGGGAATTGGTTATTTTTTGCACAGATTGCCAAACAATATTCTGGATCTACATGAATTTGTCTAAGATTATACTTTTGAATCTGGAATGAATTGCTTGGAGAGGTGACATACGGAATACCTGAGTTAAATTTCACATTAAAACGATCTAATGCATGAGAAATCCCTTTACCAACAGCTTTTAAATAACTCTCTTTTAAAGTCCATAGATCATAAAAGCGTAACAATCTTTGTCTGCCGTTTAATAAGGAAAGATAGATCCTTTCCTCCTCTGAAAAAAACTTAATAACTTCGTCAATTCTTATTTCTTCTATCTTTTCAATATCTACGCCTATCATGCCTTGATCTATACCACATATCACCCATTCTCCTGAGTGTGAGACATTATAGGATAATCTTTTAGATAAGGTTTACCATATGTATTGTATGCAAATTCTATATCTTTATTAATATCCATACCTTTATACTTATAAAGATAAAACTTAATTAATAATTCTCCTATGGCAGATTTGATAGCATCGGATTTCTGTAAGTATTTTTTTATCTTTATTAACCTTTCTTTTGAAATCCAATTTAATATTTCTTCTTTATTTATATTATTTATAACTTTATCCTCTATTTTTATTGCTAAAATCTTCATGTCTTATAACCTCATTTACTAAAACTATAAACCCTTAAGTCTCGCTTCTAAGCTGAGTGAGTAATCTTAATAAATTTCTTATGCTTAGAATGTAATGTTGAAAAACCTAAACATAAGATCGCTGGTATAATTAACCCTAAATAAGCATTATTGACTCCATAATTAGATGCTATCCATCCTAAAATAGGTCCACTAATCACTACAGACCCCTGATTACATATCATCCGATAACTAGCCATCCTACCATGATATTGTGGTTCTGTGGCAATCTGTTGGACAGATTGTAGTAATACTCTAATCCAAGTTGTACCTAGCCCTATCAGGAAAATCCCTAAGAACGCTAAGGGCAATAAAGGATATATTCCAATGAAAATTAAACCAAAAGATATTATAATTAATGAACGGACTGAAATAAAATTTTTATTTACTTTCCACCACCAGGTACCTAATAAACCTGCAGCAATTCCGCCAATAGAGATTGTTGCGTCTAGAAAACCATATATTGAAACAGGTTGTTTTAAAAATTCTTTAGTATATACTGATAAAAAAGCAACACTTGTATGAAATATTAGTTGCCCCACGAACATATTAGCAAATAATCCCCATAAAAATTGATTAGTTCTTAAATATTTAAAACCATCTACTAAATCAGTAAAAATAGATGAATTAGTCGACCTCACTTCAGAAAGTTTTTTTCCTTTTAGGAAAAATAAAGCTGTAGTAGCTAATGAAAAACATATCAAGACCATTCCTATAGTAACTTTTGTAGAAGTTGAAGCAAGAACAATACCACCAATTGAAGCCCCTAATAAAGATCCAACCTCAATAGCTGCCCCAGTTTGAGAAAAAACCTTTGGCAGTTGTTTTTCTTCAAACATTTCGGTAGTGAATGCTTGCATCGATGGACGGTACAATGACCCTGTTATTTGCAACAACATATGAACGATAATTATCATTAATGGTTGTAATAATTGCAAAGATTCAGAGATAAAAATGATTATAATAGCTATAGTAGCTATCAAATTGGCACTTATCGCTAAATATTTCCGGTTATGTCGATCTACTATTACACCTACAAATATATTTAAGATAAGACCTGGCAAAAATCCCATGCCCACCAATAAACCTGTATATGCTGGATCATTAGTTAATTTATATAATAGCCACGTTATAGTTACAAAGTACATGGATCTCCCAAACTCAGTAAGAAAGTACGTGCTCCATATAATATAAAAATAATTTTTCATTTTGCCTCTCCTAACATCTAAACTATAAAAATATAGGATTCGATTTATTAAATTTAAAATTCGAATCCCATACATAAATATTAGTTTACTACTCCATTCTTTGTAAAAATTCAATCCGATTCCCAAATGGATCATCTGCGTAGAATCGGATCGCTCCCTCCAATGGCTCATCTTCTTTTATACTAATGTGATTTTTAACTAATGTCTCTTTTAAACGCGATAGATTCTTTACATGAAAAGCCGGATGTGCTTTTTTTGCAGCTTGAAAATCATCTTGAATACCAATATGGAGCTGATGATTACCGCATTGAAACCAAACACCTCCACGTTTAGCTAGATTACTAGGCTTAGATATCTCCTCCATTCCTAATATTTCTCCAAAAAACAAACGTGCTTTCTCTTCACTACCTTTTGGGGCAGCTAATTGGACATGATCAATTCCAAAGAAGTTTGACATAGTTATCTTCCTTTCTTTTCTCAATTGGTTGTAATGAGTTGATTCTCAAGATTAACTAGATCTTTCCATACCTGGTTAACCACAGGAGGAAAGTCATATTTATAAATTGGTTCTCTTACAGTTTTAAGATTTTGTAAATAAGGTTTTAATTCTAATTCAACAAAATCACTTAATTTTGCAGTTGCATTTCCTGAACATAAGTTACTATAATTTATTACAATATATCTGTTCGGAGATGAAGTTTTTAATAAGGGAATAATCTCATTGTGCCAGGTAGCCCACTTTTCTAGGTTTTTTTCCCTATTGGAAGGCCTCCATGGTCTATCTCCTTTCCATTCTGAAACCGACATTGCCACTTCATAGGGATTACGATAAAGGAGAATATATTTAGCATTTGGAATAGTTTTTTCAAGATAGGAAATATCATGTAAATATTCATTATATTTATCTCCCCATCTATAAAAATTTCTATAACACTTATTAATGATTGAGCGACTTAAGGAAATTGTATCTTTGTATTTTCCATCAGCTACCTCTATCGCTGCTTCTCTCAGCACAGTTTCAAGAGAATTGCACCATTCTTCTATTCCTTCACCGTAAGGCATTTTTCTTTTAATTGAATACAATATTTCATCTACGCGAAGGTGTCTGTAGTATAAATCTTCTTTGTTTAACCATCTTTTTAAGTAATACATCAGTTTACCGTTTATAGTAAATATGCCTCCATTTTCAGAAAAAGCTTTACTTAAAGAGAATGACAATGCAGTAGTCCCAGACCTTTGATATCCTAGAAGGATAATGGGTGAAAAAGCCTTTTCATTTCCCATTATATTACCTCCATATATTTTTTAATTTTATCCATACATTGAACACTTGCTGCATATCCACCATCCGAAAATTGATCATACCAAGGGTTATCTCTTATTTCTTGGGATAATACCTTCCCTATACGCCAATGCGTTTCTAGTGAAAGCCAGCCTGTATAATTATCCTCTTTTAAATTCCTTAGTATATCTAACCAAGGGATATCTCCATCTCCTAAACGTACGTATTCTTGTTGCCCCTTAGGATCCTTAATATGGATATGCTTAATTACATCCTTACCTTCCTTATATTCACTAGGAAAAGGTTTTTTAATTGCACCTGCGTATACCGAATTTCCCGGATCCCAAACTACTCCTAATTGGTCAGATGCAATAACATCTAGCATGCTTAGCATATGTTGAATAGTAGGTGTATTAGTACGCATACCTGTTTCTATATAAATTCCAATATCATCAGGAATAATATCGCCTATAATTTCCTGCAAAACCCTTCCTGCCAATCTTGGATTTGCTTCTCCTACCCGATAGAAAGTGAATACTCGAATAAAACCAGCATTTAATAACCTTGCCTGTTCTACAGCTTTTAAGAAATTCTCTCTTGCTTCTTGTAATTGTTCAGTAGTTCTTGGAAGTTCAGTTTTAAAAACTGGAGAATCAAATCCTGCAATCAATAAGTTTGAGTCTTTAATTTCTTTTTTTATCTTTTTAATTTGAATTTTATCTAATTCATCAGGCCTAGTATTCCAAACAGATCTAATTTCAACTCCACTAAATGATTTTTCTTTCACAATATTAATAACTTTACTTAAATCTTGATCAATCTCATCTCCAATAATGGCTAATTTCATTTTTTTCCCCCACTTCCGAAAAAAATTTACTAGTTAATATAAAATCTTCTCTAAAAGAGTGTGATTTTGTTTCAATTGTTAAAAATTTAATTTCACTTTTAATGTTATCTAAAATATTTTTATTATTCTGTAAATCTATTTTAGAAATAGGTAAATGTAAGGAACAAAGAGGATTTTTCCAATCAAACCCTTTCGTCTGAACTCCATAAGTAAATTCACTAATTTTTTTAGAATCGTTAATAGGATCTTGAGAAATTTTTGCTAGTCCCATTATATCTAGCAATGTACTAATTCCCATTTCTTCATATAGATCTACATGATCACTTATGCTAGCATACCCATAATGTGTTTCCACATATATATCTTTTACATTACCAGCTATATTAGTTAAGCATTGAACTTGTTTTTCAACAAGAGAGAGATTGTTTTTTATACAGTCTTTTCTTGCAAATACTTTTAACGGATAACCCTGATAAACCTCTGCATGACGTTGTATTCTACAGGAATCCCAACTTTCATCTCCTAATACTGTACTAAGTCCTATAAAACCTATTTTAATTTTGCTATTTTTAAAAGGACATAGCCCTTGTTGCTCCCATGCATGCCCTTTTCCAATACGTAAGTCTACAACACTACCCTTTAATCTATCTAATAGTTCAATAATTTCTTCAGAGTTTAAAGAAGGAACACTTCCTGATGATAAACCTATATGCTTTATCATTAATAATACACAGCCTTACTATGAAATTGTTCTAATATTTTAGTTACCCCTCTAGCCCCATCAATGTGACAGAGTTTCGGCTGTCGGTTTTCTTTTATTGCTTTCACAAAATCTTCATAGACCTTAATCCGCATTTCCTTTGTTTCTACAAAATCAGAGACGGATTCATAACCATCTTTCTCATAGGAAACTATGCCATCTTCAACAATTAATGTAGAGTCTTCCCCGTAAATCACAAGGCGTTCTTTTCTTTTTTTTACTTCGCAAGTAATAGAGAAGGATAGAGAGGATCCATTAATAAATTCTATAGTCCCTGTTGTTCTTAAGTCTAAGCCAGGTCTTATTTCCCTTTTTACTCCTGGATTTATAATTTTAGGTTCTCCCAACAACAAGCATGCCAAGTCTAGATAATGAACACCTAAATGTGAGATAATCCCGCCAAATGATTTTTCAGGGTGAAGTCTCCACGCTTTAAAATACTTATCCTTATCTCTAGGTCTAGAAACTTCGAGTGTAGCTGTTGTTTTTTCATTCCACTCCCATGAAAGTACTTCTTTTGGCAGTCTAAAGCGATGTTGCAACATTACTCCAACTGTCTTATTGTATTCCCCTGAACCAATAAGAAGTTTATTAAGCTCTTGTTCCGTAGTAAATGGGGGTTTTTCTAACAAGATAGATTTTCCGGCCTCTAAAGCTTCATATGCTAATTTATTACGCTCTCCCGGTGGAATACATAAGGCTATAGCATCAATTTTTGTATCTTCAAGAAGAGATACCCAACTTTCTTTTTTTATTAAATTATCATCAACAATATTAGCTTTCTCATCATAAACACAATATAGTTCTGCTTCTTTTACAGCTTTAATTGCTTCAATGTGCTGTCTTCCAGCAGATCCATAACCAACAATTGCAATACGAATAGGCACTCGCTTCCCCCCTATTTTCTCCTTTGTAGACGCCCTGATATATGAACTATATTTAAAAACCAGTTTAAAATAACGACTAATTTTTCACTACCAGCAGCATTCTTTTTTATATCTAATGCATTGTTAATTCCTTCTAATAGCTTCATTTTAGAGGAATGTTGTAGACCAGACTTATATGCCTCAATAAAAGCTTTTTTGAGACCCTTACTATTCCTATGTAGTATAGATAACTCTGGTATAAAATGGACTTTATAACCATGAATAGCTAGGTCAGACACCAAAGAGTTATCACCACCACTTCCATGGTTATTAAATCCTCCCGCCCTTATAAAAAGATGGGTCCATACAGCTGAATTACCGCCAGAAAAGAAATTGACAATTTCCCCATGACCAAGGGAAGAATATCTCTTATCATAGCGAGCTTGCCTAGCCTTAGATACAAAACCTTTGTCATAGCGAAGAACGCGCCCGGTTATCCCCCCCCTATCTGGGTTTAATTGTTGTACAATGGTTAAAAGCCAATCTGGACAAGGAATGGCATCATCATCAAGAAATGCAATAATCTCTGATGTTACTTCCTGACTTGCTATATTCCTACTAACAGCTGCTCCTAGAGGTTTTTGATTTCGTATAACCCTAATATTTATATTTTTAAATTCCTTGTGGATATCAATAGGTAATAATGAACCATCATCTACTATAATCACCTCTTTAAGTAATGAAAGATTATTATCAGTAAGTCCTAGGAGACATCTATAAAGATCCTTATGTCGATTTTGAGTAGGTATTATTACTGTAATGAGCGCCACTGTTTTCTCCATCCCTTCGCTAGTTCGTTCCAAGTCTCGCTTGCCCCAGTTGGAAAATAGGTGCGTCTAATATTCAAATGATCTTGATCCCAAGGAATTGGCGGGGCTTTGACTGTACCAAAAGCCATTATATTATGTTTAAAATTGAATTTGTTTTTTGGTAAATAACCGTAGGGGTAAGCAAAATGCATAATTTCACAGTCTAATAGCTCGGACAGATTCTCAATAGAGTTTTCAATTTCTATTATCACTTCTTGATTAGAAAGTAAACTAAGGTTAGGATGTGTTAGAGTATGTGCTCCAATAACATGGTTTTTATTCATCAATTGTTTAATATCTGAATAATTCATAAAATTCATTCTAGGATTACTGTTAATATCTATATCCTTAGCAATAAAGTTATTTGTTATAAAGAATAGTGCTTTAACATCATATTTATCTAATATAGGTAAAGCATAGTCAATATTATCTTTATACCCATCATCAAAAGTAAAAAGTACGGTAGGCTCATTGGGCAAATCAAGTTGTGAATCCCTTTTAAGAATGTTAGGATCTAGTGATGGACCAATAACCTCTAAGGCAGTATAGATAGCCTTTTCAAAATCACTAGGCGTTAGTGAAGTATAATGATTTAGGGTTGGATGAACATGATGGAAATAGAGAGCTACAGGCCAACCCGGTGCAGAACTTAGTTTAGCACCCTCTATAGCCATTTCTAGGCTCATTAAACCCACCCCATATCTTTTACAAGCTGATAAGGTAGTACAATTCCTTGCTCTTTTACTTTAAGGGAATGGTTTAATTCTACTTGATTAGGGAAAAATGGATCTTTTGGTGGTTCTGAATATCCATCTAATACAGCATCTTCCAAGCCTTGAATGAATGAATCCATTTCTTCAAGTCCAAATGCATATTTTGAAATCCCGATAAAGAGTTGGGAACAGTTCATCGGCAAATTCAGATATTTCCTTTGTTTATTAACATAAGGACTAATTGTTTTTCCCCCAAGCATTCCTGCTAGAACCTCGGCAATAATAGATACTCCTAAACCTTTATATTGTCCGAAAAGGGGAATCGATCCCCCTTTATCTAAATCTTCAGGATGTATACTTTCTTTTCCATCTTTATCTTTTAACCATCCTTTAGGTATCTGTTCACCATGCGCTAACGCATTCCTAATTTTCCCAGCAGCTACAACTCCTGTCCCTAAATCGACAACAAAAGGCTCATTCTCCATAGAAGTAGGTGTAACTAGACAAAAAGTATTGCTACCTAATGTTGCCTTTATGGTTCCAGGCGCCGATACGGACGGCCCAGATATGTTTAACAGGAGTCCAACAACGCCCTTATCTTGAAATGGCTTCCTATAAGCTGCTAGCATGCCAATATGGTTATTGTTACGAATGCCTACAGCAGCAATCCCATTCTCAATTGCCATATTAGAGCACCAAGTTGCAGCTTCAAGTGCTGCAACTTGACCAAAACCCCCTTTAGCATCTAAAATCCCAATTGAGCCAAATTTTGAAATCCATTCAGTTGTAATATCCTTTTTAATTCCGCCTTCTTTTACACGTTTTAGATATACAGGAAGCAGACCTACCCCATGGGAGGCATGTCCTCTTACTTCCGCATCTATGATAACATTTGTTACACACTCTGCAATTTCTTCATTAACACCATTAATTTGTAAAGTTTCCTTAACCCGTAACTTTAAATCATTAACTCGGAAGCTAATTACTTTTTCCATTTTATTTACTCCTTTACAAGTCGCCCATATTCCAATCGATAACTTTGATTACACAATCTATCTATCAGGTCAAAATCACTAGATAGTAAAACCGTTAAGTTATTACTTTTTGTTCTCTGATTTATTATTTCTTTTAATTCTTTCTCGGGATAATTATCCGCATCATCTATTACTAACAAATTAGGTAATTGGAATTTTAATTCCGTTAAAGAAGTATAAAATTCCCCTTGTTTTTTTAATAGTTTCTTAAACAAAGAGGGTTTTCCCAATTTATTATTTAAACTAACGAGTCCTCTACTAATATTAGTTGTAGGTTGAATTGTAACTTGACCACTTTCTGGTTCTAAATAACCTGATAGTACTGCTGCTAGTGTAGATTTTCCAGATAAACGTACTCCTTTGATACCTATTATTTCCTCTTGTTTTAAATCAATATTAAGTGCACGTAATATGATTTCTTCGTCCCCTTTTGATCCAGTACAGACTATTATATCTTGAGCTTTTAACAGCATAAGATCACCCTAAAACTTTTGTAATTTTTTTTGATAAAATAAATTCCTCAATACAGGAAAGGAGATGAGACCATGAATGTTCAAATAAAAAGTGTCCACCGTCAATGTCTTTAATTATCGCTGAATCATTGGTGAATTCATTCCATCCACTAAATAATTCCATATCTATACTAGCATCATTATTGCCCCTAACTGCTAGAATAGGGATAGGTAAGGGCTCCTCTAATACAAATTCATAATCATTAAACATTTTGAAATCAGCTTTTATCGAAGGGAGCAATAATTCCAGGAGAGAAGGTTCAGCAATAATTGATTTATCTATTCCCCCAATATTCTCAATTTGTTGTATAAACTCTATATCACTGACATCTAAATCTAATTTATCTAGATCTGTATTTGGGGAAGGACGCGAACACACAATAAGCCCTTTAAAATGAGAGCAATCCTGTAGTTGTAAAGCTATGTTATATGCTAATATAGAACCTGAACACTGTCCCATAAGCAAAAAATCACTTTCATGCCTTAAACAATCTTCTTTAATTTCCCCAGTTATAATTTTTACAGCCTCATTGATATTGGTAATAGGCTCTTCTAAAAATCTTGTTTCACGACCAGGCAGGCGAATTGTAATAATTTCTATCCAGGAAGGGGCATTCAATGCTAAATTTTTTGTGATTGATGCCCCAGCCCCTGCATGGGGGAAACAGTAAATTTTTATCTTTCCATCAGCATCTTGACGCCATCTATGCAATGAATTTGATGAACTCATATTTTAGCATCCCCCTCTATTAGGTTGGTTTTTAGGACTGACTCCCTTTGAATTAATTCCACAAGCCTTCCTAAAGTTGGCTCTACATAAAATTCTTTTAACGATATTTGATAACCTGTAACTTCCCTTATTACTCCCATTAACTGCGCCATTCCTAGAGAATCTCCACCTAATTCAAAAAAATTGTCGGATTCATTAATATTATCGAGCTTTAAAATCTCTTGCATTATTCCTTTAATCTCATTATATATACCTAAATCTCCTTCTTTTTTTAGGTCATCTCCTATGCTATTAGGAGCAATGACCTTACAAATGCTTTCTAACTTTTTATTATCCACTTTTCCATTGGCGTTAATAGGTATTTGATCAATAATTGCCCACCTGCTTGGCAACATATATTTTGGAAGTATTCCTTTTAATTTTTTATTTAATTTAATTAAATGTTTAGAATCCTCTTCTTTGAGAATAACTGCGGCTATTAGTTTTCGCTCACTACTAGTTTCTCCTATTGTAATTACCACTGCATCAATAACATTTTCATCCTCTTTTATTGTCTTACGAATTTCTTCTAGCTCAATTCGATGACCTCGAATTTTAACCTGATGGTCTCTCCTTCCGATGTATTGCAGTCTTCCTCTTGTATCAATTCTGGCAATATCGCCCGTCTTATATATTTGTTCATTTATATCAGCAGAGAACTTACCGAAACAGCGTTTTGTTTCCTTTTCATTTCCTATATATCCTTCTGCTAATCCATCTCCACTAACACACAATTCACCTATAGCACCTGGAGGTAGAAGTCGATTCTGTTCATCTAAGATATATACTCTTGTATTAGAAATTGGATATCCTATAGGCAAGGGATCCTCTATTTCATCATATTTACTTAAAGTATAAGTAGTAGTAAAAGTAGTATTCTCCGTAGGGCCATAGCCATTTGTCACTAGTAAATCAGGATTTATAGACAAAACTTTTTGCACATGTTCGGGTGTTACTACGTCCCCTCCCGTTATTAATTGTCTAACTTTTGAAAAGGAATCTGGGCAAAATTCTGCTAATAAACGAAACAATCCTGACGTAAGCCATAGTCGTGTAATATTATTAGCAAATATGAAATTACCTAGCTCATTAGGAGAAGGTATGCCTGGTTCATAAATAAGACATGTTCCTCCGTTAAGCAAAGGTCCCCATATTTCCAGAGTAGATGCATCAAAGGCAAGGGGGGCGAAACGTAAAAACCGTTCACCTTTTCCAAAGTTAGTATAATTAATCCCTTTAATTAATCGAATAATCCCCCTTTGCTTAACCGAGACACCTTTAGGGGTTCCTGTAGAACCTGATGTAAATGTTATATATGCTAAACGGTCCAAATCATTTTCTAAAATAGGTAGTTTAATGTCTTCCGTAAAAGTCCACTGATTATCCCAGGGTTTAAGAAAAGAACCATTGAAAGAATTAACTTTATTTTTAAACTTGTTACTACCTATAATAAATTTAGAATTTGCTGTTTTTATAATAGTTTCAATTCTTGGAACAGGCCAATCTGGATCTACCGCGACATAAGTTGCTCCAATTCTCAATATACTTATTAGCACTACTGCTTCAGCAAGAGACCTTTCTAATGCTACAATTACCAAATCACCTGGTTTAACCCCTGATTCTATAAGATATTTAGCATGTGCTAAACTAGCTTTTTCTAACTCTTTATAAGTTAAACTTCTTTTTTCAAAAGGGGAAACTACTGCCTCAATATCTGGATTATTTTTAACCTGCTCTAAAAATAGTTGGTCGATATTTTTTTCCTTATAATCTGATTTTGTATTGTTAATTGAATCTAAAATATCCATCTGATTTTGAGAGATTCCACGAATATCTTCTATTTTGGAACCTGCTTTTTGTACAAAAGAATTTAATAAGTTAAATAATGTCTCGCTGAATAAATTAATTTCTTTATTATTTAAAGTTTCCGCAGAATATTCTATTTCTCCACCAAAAAACGGATCAGAATATTGAATAAATAAGGTCATGTCAAATGGTGAGCCGCCACCATGCCCATCAGTTATTTCTATTGTTGTATCATTAATCTTCCGCCTTCTTTTAATAAGTTGATCATGGGCGCCGAAGACATACTGAATTAAAGGATTTTTTTGTATATCTCTTCGTCCTAGTTTTAACCTCTTTACTATTTCATCCAATGAAACATTAGAGTTACTTAAGGTTTCATTCACAGAGTTAAATACTTTCTTAATGTATTCTCTAACGGAATCGTCCTCATTAACTTCTATTAAGACAGGAGACACATTCGTACACAATCCTACCAAGTTTTGCAATTCGAAAGTAGGACGGTTAGGTGTGGGAACTCCTATTATTAAACGTTTATTTCCAGTGTAACGGGAGAGCG
Organism: Priestia megaterium; assembly: GCA_008180335.1. Taxonomy (GTDB): domain Bacteria; phylum Bacillota; class Bacilli; order Bacillales; family Bacillaceae_H; genus Priestia; species Priestia megaterium_B. The sequence goes on along the minus strand of VTEF01000015.1, from coordinate 11,821 downwards.
CTAAACCGAATGCAGATAAAAATAATGTAGATGGTGTTACTTCTAATTCTTTTGCTGCTTTTTTTAATAGATCAGTTTTTTCTTTTGTAAATGTATAGGACTTTCTCTCCCCGTGTCCTTTTTGTTGCATTTCCTTAGAAGAATCCATTTTTAATTCAATTGTAGTAGGGTATCCCTGAATTGCTTTTTCCCAGTAATTTAATTGCTTTTTTACTATTCCTGTTTTTATAAGATTTGTTTCAAAGTCTTTATAGGTTTTTAAAGAAGTAGGACTTTCCAATGAAAGCTTTTTCTTGTTTATTAAACTTTCATAATGGTCAAGAATCTCATTAATTATAATTCCTACAGACCATCCATCTATCAATGTATGATGAACTATAAAAAGTAATTTATGCTGTGTTTTTTCATCAGTCATAATACTAAATTTTAATGGTGGGCTATCTTGTAGATTAAATATTTGTTGGGATTCTCTTCTTATTAACTCTCCACACAACTCGTCAAATTTATTGCTATCTTCAATAGTTACAACATCCACCTTAGGTGAAAATTCTAATTTAACATGACTAGTTAAGCCCACATCCGTAGAACGGAAGTAGGTACGAAGTCCTTCATGGCGTTTAACTGTAAGATGTATAGCTTCTATTAAACTTTCGAAAATAACTGTCCCGTTCATATGTGTAGTAAATGCTAAATTATAGTCGTTTTTACCAAAAACTTCTTGCATGAACCATATTCCTTGTTGACTAGAAGTCGCAATATTGCTTCCTTGCTCTAACATTCCCTTTAATTCCAAAGGTTTGTTAAAATTTTTTTCTCTTCTACCTTTCAATAATTTTTCTTCAATTTCTCCTAATTTATTATTACTTAATAAGAATTCAATTGGTATATCTACACCACAAGCTTTACTTACCATTGCTACAACTTGCATGGCCTGTAAGGAATCCCCTCCAAGCTGTATAAAAGAGGATTCATTAATATTAATTTCTTCTAGTCTTTCATTATTAATAGATAAAACTTGAGCTACAGCTATCTTTAATTGATTTCCCAAATTCGCACTAACCGTACTCATTCTACTAACTCCTTTGGTTTTACAACATCGATTAGTAACCGCATAGTTTCATTTATAAGTGATTGTATAGTTTCCTCATTGAAAAGGTCAGTACTATACTTAATTCCAAAAGATAAACTTCCCTCAACAATATCTCCTTCTAGCATTAGAAAATACTTTTCAGTTTGATAAGGTGAACGATTTCTACCAAATAGTTCTACATCAGGTGCTGGTTTTAGTAAACATTCTTCTCTCTGAATAATACGTTTCATGTGTCCCCGGAAATTATATCTAATCTTATTCTTAGGAACATTAAAAAATTTATCTTTAACACTTGAGTCATAATACTTTAGCGCATCAAAGCTATATTTATTCATTGGAAGTGATTGAATCTGTTTTGCTATATGCTCTACCCAATTTGATTGTGTAAATTCTTGATAGTCGAGTAAAATGGGGTATGTATTCAAAATAAAAGCAATAGTTTTGGAAATATCTATGTTGTTTGGTGATTCATCACGTCCATGATAATATACATCAATCCCCTGTACTTTTTGGTTACTCCATTTGGAAATTGCAAATGCTGCAGCCCCTAATAGAAGTTCACTGAGTCTAATTTTATAAGTATCGGCTAAACTTGCTAAGAGCTTTGTCTCTTCACTAGAAAAGCTATTTTTTAAGGTTTTAATACTTGTTAGTAAACCCTTCCCCTGTTTTTCAGGCTTAATTGATGTAATACTATCCCAAGGTAAACTTAACCATTTTCGGGCGTCTTCTTGTGCTTCCTTACTTTTTACCCATTTTTCTACAGCCTTAGAGTAGTGGTACGGTTGTAGGGGCGGCGTTTCATTAAGTTCTTCTGCTGACATAACTACTTTAATGGCTTTTTCTATTTCATCAGCAAGCACATTTATTGAGAAACCATCTAAAGTTAAGTGATGACCTATAATTAAAATTCTCCCTATACTTCTCTCGAAAGGAAAGTACATCATTTTAAACACTATACCTTTTTCTAAATCCATTGATTGTTGTGCCTCAGTACATTCTTTTTCTATATCTTCTAAACGATCATCATAACTTGAATGCTTAGCAACCATTAGAACTTTAGCAGTGTCTACAGGAAGAACTTTAGCAATCCACTCGTTTCCACTTTTTTTATAAGATGTGCGTAAAGCCTCCTGTCTACTTAACACTATTTCTATTGCTTTTTTTAAAATTGAAATCGTAACTCCTTTAGGAGCATAAAATAGACCTCCTAGATTAAAGTGGTTAATATCGATAATCGATCCGTCTACCCACCTCTCCTGAGTAGGAAGCAATTGATGTCGTAACCCTTTCTCTAAAACGCTTACCATATCTTCACTTTTTCCTTCTTGACCAATATTTTTATATATCATATTTATTAGATCTTCTAAAGAAATGGCAGTATAGAGTTGCTTTGCAGAAATAGGAATATTACTCTCTGCACATTTAGATAAAAAACGTACAGCTAACAAAGAGTCTCCTCCACATTCAAAAAAGCTCTGTGAGGGCATTATTTCATTAAGGTTAAGTGTTGATTTCCATATTTCACCAATTTCATTCACTAGATCTTTATATTCCATTTATTATTTCCTCCTTATACTTAGATAAATTGAGATATCTATTATAAATAGGTAATCTTTTCTTTATTTTTCAGTTTCCTTGTAGCATTTCTTGTATCTAAAACTAAACAAGAATTTTCTACAATATAATCCAAATCAAATGCACTATGATCTGTAGCTATTATTACAGCATCAATAGTATTTAGATTGTTTACTGACAAGTCTAGAGAATATAGAGTATGTCCATCTTTTGAGCTAAGTTTCATCTCTGGCACTAAAGGATCATGGTAGGAAACGCTTGCATTTGATTTTTTTAAAAGTTCTATTATTTTTATAGCTGGTGAATTTCTATAATCAGAAATATCCTTTTTATAAGCAACTCCTAAAATCAAAATATTAGAACCCTTAAGAGTTTTATTATTGTGATTTAATAAATAAGTGAGTTTCTCTAAAATAAAGTAAGGCATGTTAGAGTTGATTTCTCCTGCTAGCTCTACAAACTTAAGAGAAAAATCATACTCACGAGCTTTCCAAACTAAATAAAATGGATCAATAGGTATACAATGGCCTCCAACCCCTGGTCCAGGGTAAAATGACTGAATTCCGTAAGGTTTAGTAAAAGCAGCATCTAACATTTCCCAAACGTTTATTCCCATACGGTTGCATAGCATTGCTAGTTCATTAACCAGGCCAATATTTACAGATCGATAAGTATTTTCGAACAATTTAACCATTTCTGCCACAGTGGACGAAGACACTGGTATTACTTCTACTATTTGTTTATACAATGTTAATGCTGCTTCTAAACACTGGGAAGTTACCCCTCCCACCACTTTAGGAATATTAACACGTGTATGCATTTTATTTCCGAAATCCACTCTTTCAGGGGAATGAGCTAGAAAGTAGTCCTTACCAACTTCTAGATTACTTTTATTTAGGATAGGCAAGATAACTTCATTCGTGGTACCAGGATAAGTTGTGCTTTCTAATATAATTAATTGACCTGGCCTTATATATTTAGAGATGATATGAGAAACTTCTTCTATATAGGAAATGTCTGGTTCTCTATTTACTGTTAGAGGAGTAGGGACACATATAATCAGTACATCATACGATGATATGATGTCCATATTTAAACTAGCTGAAATTTTATTTTTTTTCACAAGTGAATATAACTCTTCATTACTTACATCTTCGATATAACTATTACCTTTATTAATTTGATCAATTTTGAAATGGTCTTTATCTATTGTTAATACCTCAAAACCCTTGTTTGCTAGTTGTACACTCAATGTTAATCCAACATAACCTACTCCGATTACTCCTATCTTAGCATCACGGTTTTCTATTTTTTTCTTGAGAGTTGCAATATTAGTGCTATGGATATCCAATATCATCTCTTTCACTATAGGCACTCCTGTCTTAATAAAAATTTATTTAATGGAAAATTCAGATTTTTATATCTGTTGTTATTCTAAGATGTGGGATTGTTTATATAAAAAATATTACAGCTAACTTTTATGTATTTTTTATATTTAACGAATTGATTTAATGAGGCAAAAATAGTAGGTTAACAGACAAAATAACATGGATTTATTTCTTGTTGATTAGATAAGAAATTAAGGCCAAACAGGATCCGTTTTAGTTACAATAGTTCCAACCATATAAGTTTGATAGCTGTTGGTTTTAAAATCTTGATTAATACTTAAAAAGACTACTAAATTTAATATTAAAGCTAACGTCGCTGTAAACAAAATTTTTTTCATCTCTTCACCTCTGCATAATATATTAACATTTCAAGTATATATTCAAAATATTCCAATTGTCAATTGCATATTTTTGTAAAACGCGAAAAATATTTTCATTATCGATCTATAATTGTATAATTAATTAACAAAATAGGATATATGGGAGGGTTTTAATGAAAACTGTAGGTCAAAGAGTTAAAGAGAAAAGAAAGGCTTTAGGGTTAACGCAAGGAGAACTATCAGGCTTACATTTAAGTAGAGGAATGGTCAGTTTAATCGAAAGAGATCAAACCACGCCCTCTATAAAGACTTTAGAACATATAGCAAAAAAACTAGGCGTTCCTGTAAGCGAACTTTTAGGTGAAAGTTCACTTACTAATGAAAAACAGGATGATATCTACATAGATATTAACGAGATTAAAAGAATCATAAATATGTCCAATGCTTTGCTAAAGGCTGGAGAGTACAGTAACATCCAAGAGATTCTACAAAATATTTCATTGCCTAAGGATCTTATATTTTACAATGGCCCTGTTAAGAAAATTTTAGGTCTTGTCGAATTAAAAAAATCTAACTATAAAAAAGCTATAGAATTATTAAATGAGAGTTTATTGTATTATTCTCCCTTGGAAGGAAAAGATCATATATCTTTATATTATTATTTGTCTGAATGTTATAAACAAACAAATAGCTATCATTTAGCTATTGAGAATTCTTTATATGGTTCTATTTTGTTAAAATCTAAGCATTATGAAGAAGACGTACTATTACATTTGAAAATTCTTTATAATCTTGCCTATTGTTATTGCCGAATTGGTGAGTATAAAAAAGGATTAGAAGTTATCTATGAATCATTTAATCTGATGAAAGAATCACAACTACATTATTCTCAAGGATACTTCTATATGTTAAAGGGTATTGCAGAACTGTATTTAAAGAGTTATTCAGAAGGTATTATTTCAACTAATAAAGCACTTGAACTGTTAGATAATAAACAAGATACTAAGGAAGTTATTGGTTGCCTAACGAACCTTGGTATTCTTTATCGTAATGTAAAAAAATATGATGAATCCTTAATTTATCTGAAGAAAAGCCTTATCTATTCAGAACAACTAGAACTTGATTGGCTCTTGCTTAATAATTTATATGAGATAATGCTAACCTGTTATAAATTAAAAAATTACGTGTTATTAGAATCTTATGCAGACCGTGCATTACTTACACACCATCCCTATCTAGATTTAAAAACAAAAATTTTGATAGTATTAGCTCGTTTTAAATTAGAACAAGACATGGATGGAGAAGCCTTGACTTATATTAACCAAGCAGAAAAAATCACAAGAAAACTAAATAATACAGTTTTAGAGGCACAAAGTTACAATATTAAAGCAGATATCTTTATTAAACAAGGAAACTTTCAAGAAGCAAACCAATTGTTACAAAAATCAAATGATTTATTACTAACTATGTGCTCGGACTATTAAAATGAATAGAACGAGCCGTCTATAGAAGTTTCAATCAAGTTACAAGTAGTTACTAAATCTTAATATTCCTTTCTATCAGCTACAAAATGTTAATAAATTGTGCAAAAAATAAATATTGAGGTTATAACAAAAATATTAACCAAATAATGTTGTTTTATTAATGGGAAGGTTAAACTATGGCATATTCTAAGTTATCGGATTTGTTAACCTTTGGAAAATAGTTAGAACATAACTAAAAATGAAAAATCAATAAATTATATTTGTATTATATATGCGATCTTTTCTGGTGCTTTCCCAATTGGTTATGCTGTAGGTATGGTACTACTTACGAAGTTACCGAAAACCTATCTAACTATGTACCTCGGTTTAATCGGAGGAGGTCTTTCATTCGTACTCTTGTTTCTTGTAAATTCAATTCCTATTGCATGGATGTGTGAATTGTTTGGGGGAATGTTATTTCCTCTTTTCAACGCCCAAAGTGCAGCAATTTTTCAGCGTGAAGCTCCCAGAGATCGTTTGACCCAGCTAAGTGCAGTTCGATTACTTTTCCTTCGAGTTACCATGCCGTTAGGGATATTGTTTGCTTCCTCATCATTTTTAGGTTTAAGTACACGTCAAATATATGCGATTGTTGGCATGGTGATTGTTTTACCCGGATTATTTTACCTCTTTGTTTCATTTTCACAACCAGATAACGATTTACTTGCAAATAAAAAGCAAAAAACAAGTTAACGAAAAAGCGTATGTTCAGAAATCTGTAACATACGCTTTTTTGACGAAAATAAAGAATTGTTATGTCGAATATTGCTTAGCGTATGTTTTCCGCGTTTTGCTACCTGGACCCCAAGGAGAAAAGAGTGGAGATTTTTTAATTGATGTTCTTAAAAAATACAACTCGTACCTTGTGTAAAAAATAGCTTATTTTTATATAAAGAAAAAAATAAAAAATATAGTATGGCTTTGTTTCAAAACTATTTTTGTATTTTATTTAGGATTTTCTTATATAATTGATCATTACACTAGAATTAATAAACAAATTAAAAAATCATATTTAATGGCTAAGAGAAAGAAATTCATAGACATTATTAAATATGATTTTTTTAGGATTTAGGTTAATTTTTTTAATCTGTATTATTAATAGAAATACTGGATTTAGAATGTTGAATAGTTGTTTTAAATTCCTTTCTGTATATAAGGGAAACCAGAAAACTTAATAAAAATAAAAAAGCTGAAACTTCAAACGCAGTTGTTACATTATATTTATCTGTTATAAAACCTAAAAATATAGTTGAAATACCGAAAGAAGTTGTAGAAACCACGGATTGCACTGAAAAAATTTTAGGTAATTGAGAACTGTCTGGATACCTTTGTAATGAAGTTTGTATACAAATAGCCTTTATTTGTTCGAGTACTCCGTAAACTAATGACAATACTAATGCAAGTAAACCTATAGTAGTATTTCCAAATATCAAGGTCACTAGCCCTAAAGATAAAGAACCCAGAAAAATAAAATAAGGTGTTTTTGACTCCATAAACTTAGAATACTTGGATGATAAAAAGCTACCAACTAACATCCCACCAAAAAATGCAGAATTAATATATCCCCACCATTCTTCTCCCAGACCGAGTTTCTGATCTACAAATATATAAATAATGGCCGCGATCCATACACCATTAGCTATACCTTCAAAAATATTTATTAGACTTATAGCCTGAGTTTTAGGTGACTTAATGGTTAATATCCAACCCTCTTTAATACTCTTAAAAAAAGTCTCACTAGAGTTATTGCTATTCTTAGGTTCTTCTTTAAAAGCTATCATATACACAAATAAGGTAGATATAAGGTAAAGTATTAAACTGAAAATTAATACAAATAGTGAACTGGTCAAAGAAATAAGAATTGCACCCAATGGCCATGCACCTAATCTAATTAATTGGTCTAATGACGCCACTAAACTATTAGCCCTATATAAATTATTCTCCTCTACAATTAGAGGCATTATAGAGTTACGAAGAGGAGTAGCTATACTATCACATAGTGATATCAATAAAATAAAGAGAAACAGAAAATAAGGCTTATCTGTGATAAAGTTATTCAACAATAAAATGATAATAGTTAAAATCACATTTTTCATTATTTGAGATGAAATTAACAGCTTTCTATAAGAAAATTTGTTGAACAGAACAGGTGCAAATATACCACCAGTAAATAGAGCAATGGTTACAAATAGTGGTATTGAAGCAGTGTAGGTAGCTTTACCGGTTATTCTAAACAATAAAGTTACTAAAGAAACTATATATAAAGTATCGGCTAAGTTAGCTGCTGCTTGACCTATATTTAAATACCAGAAATTTTTATTCATGATATATTTTCACTCACTTTCTTTGGATAATTTTCTCATACATACATTCAGGAGGCACTATAGTGTCTCCTGAATGTATGTATCAATTATTCAAAGAAAATGTAATATTGTCAAAATTAGGTTCTTTAACGAATTGTTGCATTAACTTTAGTGTATAAATACCTTGTTCCCCTAAATACTGAGTTTTCTGAGAGATTTCACCTAAGGTAACACTTAAATCTTCAAAAAACTGTTTTGATTTAATTTTATCGTTTAATAAATAATATAAATGCATTATACCTATAGAAACACCGGCTGCATGGAAAGATCTATCAAGAGGTCTTTTTCTTTTGAGAATTGTTGATGTGACTAATGCGTCGTCCTCCGCACAAGCGTTTGGATCTGGGAACATGCAATTCACCATATCATCTACAAAAATACTTTGATGAATAAACTCATGGTATATTGCTTCTGCATAGTCTATAACAGTCCACTTTGGTTGAGGGTTAATCCAAATTAGCCCTAAAATGTTAGAAACAGAGCCGCCACCAAAACGATCCTTTTTCAGAATAAGGAATGTGCCGACTAACGTATTAATTAAATTATGTAGTTCAGGATGTAATAGTTTAATCAAACCTAAGGCTTTATTCATATTTTCTCTAATTAAGTATTGTTCATTTTCAGGGTAGATATGTGCATCATCTTCTAAGTCCTCTGCATCAATCATACCGATAGCTAAAAGTTTATCTTGTAATACTTTGTCATAAAAAGAAATATGAATATCCTTATTATTGTAAGGAACATCAACATCTTGTATCGTATTAACAAAATTGAAATAACGATCCTTTAAGGTAATTTCATTCTTCAATGCGATTGGCTTTTTACTTTGTACAAATTTATCTAAAGTAGAAATATTATTTACTATATTTGTTTTACTCAAAAAGGGTAAGATCATTTTAGTTTCAGTCAGAACCATTTCTTTGCCTCCTATAAATTAGTCACAATGAGAGGTAATTCTCATTGTGACTGTTTTGCAAATTAGTTTTCGTCTTCGATATGAATTTGCATACGTAATGGTTGGTAAGCTTTTGCCTCTTCGCCATCAAGATAGTGTTGAATGTAAAGTTCGATATTTTTTTCGTTTTGTTTGCTCATGATATAACCCTCCAGTTAATTTTTAGTTACTGTGTTAGTAACGTTAAGTTTATTATAGAGGGGGTTATATAGACTTTGAACTTCGCAAAATTGCATTTCTAAATTATTTTCTTTTCTAATAGATTTAATTGATAAGCCAGTATACCTATCTCCACTCTAGAGTTAATATGAAATTTTTGTTTAATATGAAATATTATTTCCCCAACTCTTCTCCTACTAATAAATAGTTCATAAGCTATTTCTTTATCTTTTTTACCTTTAGCTACCATAGCTGCTACGTTTTTTTCTTGTTCTGTAAGCTTTATACTATTTTTTGGTTCCATATTTGACACCTTCCTTTTAAAAATTTAGATTATATATAAGTCGGTATTTCCATTTAATTACTTAAAACTACTCGGAAAGGACGTATAAGAATTGCATAAGGGACAGAAAATCCAATTTTATAGAAAGCAAAATAGCCTGACACAAGGACAATTATCTAAAGGAATCTGTTCTATTACATACTTAAGTAAACTAGAGAACGGAAATTTAGAGCCAAATGAAGAAATTTTAGATTTACTCTGCAAAAGGTTAGGTATATCTTTTGATTCAATAAATACAGATGTTAACGAAAGCAGCGTTGAAGATTTAAAAAGATGGTACAGAGTTATTAATTCAAGAGATATAGGTTCAGCAAGTAAGTGTTTTCTAGATATAAAAGAGAAATATAGTAATAATAAGGATCCCTTCATCAAATCAACCTATTTACTATTCTTATTTAGATATTATTTACTTCTCAGAGATTTAAAAGAAGCTGATAAAGTATTAATAGAATTAAAAAAATACGAGAGTTATTACTCCAATGAATATAGTTACTATTACAGTGTGTTTATTGGCTTATTCTATTATTTGAGTGGTCAATACCAGTTAGCAATTGACTACTATATCGAAGCCGGAAGTCATAACCCAGAAGATCCTGACTATTATTTTCAAACTGCTCTGACCTATAGTAGATTGCAGAAGGTTTCGCTATCATTAATACAAGCAAAAAAGGCTTTAGAACGTTATTCACAACAAATGAACTATACTAAATGTCAGGATTGTAATCTTCTCATAGGAATAAATAACAATATCCTGGGAGATTACAAATATGCTCAGGAAATATTCGAAACAATGTTAGAACAACATGCGTTAATGGCTGAGAATAAATCGCTAAAAGCAAAGATTTATCACAATCTTGGTTACAGCTATGGGAAGCAAGGTTTCACAGAAAAGGCTATAGATTTTTATAAGAAAAGCCTTCAATTAAAACAACACGATAAAGAAAAGCTCACTACCTTATATCAACTTGCCATAGAACTATATAATTTGAATCCTAATTCTATAACTCTTATTTTAGAGACTATTAATGAGGGTTCTAAAATCTCTAAAGAATTAAATGATAAATACTACCTTTACCAATTTAAATTAATCAAATATCAAGTGGAGAAAAACGATAATTCGGAAGATTTCAAAAACTTTTTAGAAACCAGCGCTTTACCTTACTTTGAATCTAATGGTGATCTCGATAAATACTACGAATGTTGTGAACTAATAGGAAACTATTATAAAAATAAGTTTCAATATAAATTAGCAACCCATTATTTCGAATTAGCTTTAAAAGTTAGAAAAACTTACAGGTTTTAAAAGTTCTTAAGCGTTTGGATAGTCATGATAAATAGTCACTTTATTTGAATCCTTCATAGAGAAATTTTCGTTTTGAATATTTGCATTATATCCGATAGCTAGAATAGTTAAGATTGCTGTCATAGTTAAGATTGTTTTTTTCATTTTAAAATTCCCCTTTGTTTTATTAATATAATACCTCTTTTAGGAACACAACCCAAAAACAACCCCTTGTGGCAGAAGGGGTTGCGCTAAGAGTGTGTTTCTGTCTTATGCAGCTTTTTATACATCCTTGATATGACTGGTTTGTCCCAAGATCCAGGTGGAAGGAGGATGCATAAAAAGTGCACCTTTTATTCATATGCTTTAACCTCTAAATAATTGATTTTTTATCTGAATATGTTGGGGTACCGTCAGGAAAATGCGGATTTACAACGCTAAGACCATTTCCAAGACGATTCCCCCATTTTTAACAACGCTAAGAAAGTTTCAGTGGTCTTAGAGAATCTAATGACACCACTTTCTCCGAATTAAAATGGTTGGATAGGCTACACTTAGTTGGACAGTTAATTTAAGGTCAAGTAGACTACAGTTAATATAATCGAGGAGAATCTACAATGACCAAAAGAGAGCGAAGAACATTTACCCAAGAATTCAAAGAACAAATGGTTCAGCTATATATGAATGGCAAACCGAGGAAAGATCTAATTCAAGAGTACAGTCTGACCCCATCGTCTTTAGATAAGTGGATAAGCCAATATAAAACCTCCGGTTCTTTCAAAGAATCTGATAATCGGACACCAGAAGAATCAGAACTCGG
>VTEF01000014.1 GCA_008180335.1 Priestia megaterium | reverse complement strand
AACCAAAATAGAAAAGCGAAGGCGACTGTTTAATTGTGAAAGACGTTGGAGCTTCTGGCAGGGAAACCGTTCTTTGGTTTCACAGGCAGAAGTGAAACGGCCGAACAATTAGGAGCCGTAGCTGGACAACGAAAAGTGTAGCAAGCTCGCTCATATTCATAGGGCATTGGAGCTCCTGAGAAGAAACCGCTCTTTGGTTTCGCAGGAAGGAGTGAAATGACCGTAGAATATAGCTTGCGAAACTGGACAACGAAAAGGGCAACAAACTCAGCAGCTGTTATCTAGTTTTGAGAGAATAAAACTTTCATAAAAAGTCTTGTTTTCTTTTAAGAAATGTGTATAATATAGTATGTCTGGTGGCGATAGCAGAGAGGTCACACCCGTTCCCATGCCGAACACGGAAGTTAAGCTCTCTAGCGCCGATGGTAGTTGGGACTTTGTCCCTGTGAGAGTAGGACGTTGCCAGGCACTATTAAAAGACTAGCTATTTAGCTAGTCTTTTTTATTTTATTTTTAACAACGTATAAGCTCTCTACGTATACTATATTGATTCCTTATTTATTCACGATTGTATATGAAGCACGTAAATGGTCCACAATGAATTAGTGGAGGTGGAGATTAATGAAAAGAGAAATCGAAATGACTTGCTTAATTTGCCATAATCAAGATGAAAAGGGTATTGAAATTTTTTCAAAATTCATATGTCGACACTGTGAAAAAGAAATCATTCATATGGAATCTACTAGCAATCAATATCGTATGATCTTACATGAATTAAAAAAGATATCAATATATACATGAGAAGTCCTTACTTAAGGGCTTTTTTATATGATTAAAAAAGAGAGATGAATTTGTTATAATAAACAGAGTTGCTTTATTTATCTATTGTGATAATAAATGAAAAGTGTGCAAATATTTAATAAGGAATGGTTTGTTATGAAGAAAGATCACGCAAATATCCCTTTATATCATCGTTTGGCAGATCATTATGAAAAAGGATCAATTTCTTACCATGTCCCTGGTCATAAAAGTGGGAATGTATTTCCTTCTGTTGTTTCTCAAGATTTTATCAATTTTTTAAAATATGATCTAACTGAAATTAATGGATTAGATGATTTACATGATCCAGAAGAGGTGATTAAGGAAGCTCAACAGTTAACTTCTCAACTCTATGGAGTGAAAAATACATATTTTTTAGTAAATGGTTCAACAGTTGGTAATCTTGCTGCTATTTTATCTCTATGTGAAGAAAAAGATACAATTATTGTACAAAGAGATTCTCATAAATCTGTTTTTAATGCTATTAAATTAAGCAAAGTAAATGCTGTGTTTGTGGCTTCTGAAATTGATCCACGAACACATTTAAGCATAGGAATAAATGTAGATACTATCGAACAGGCAATTAAATTAGCACCTACCCCTATTAAAGCAATTGTCATAACAAACCCAAGTTATTATGGCATTTCAAAAAATTTAACAGATATTATTCAACTAGCACATCGTTATCATATACCAGTTATTGTGGATGAAGCGCATGGTGCCCATTTTATCATCGGATCTCCTTTCCCAATATCAGCAGTTGAGTTAGGTGCAGATATTGTTATTCAGTCTGCTCATAAAACACTACCTGCAATGACAATGGGTTCTTATCTACATACTCAAGGCTCTTTATTTGATGAAGAAAGATTACAGTTTTATTTACGAGCTCTTCAATCTAGTAGTCCTTCTTATCCCATTATGGCATCATTAGATTTTGCGCGCTATTATATAGAGGAACTGCGTAAGGAAGATATGAAATCATTAGAAAGGCAGCTTATTAATTTTTACAGATTAGTAAATCAAATTGATACATTATCTACGGTTCATGTGCAACAGCCAAATGTCGTTACAGACCTTTTGAAAATGACGTTGTCTTCTTCTATCATGACAGGGTATGAATTACAAAGAGCCTTAGAGGAAGAGGGAATTTATACAGAGTTAGCTGATCCGCTTTATGTGTTACTTGTTTTGCCATTAAGCCTATCTTTTGATTTTCATGAAACAATCTTGAAAATGCAACGTGCAGTAGCTAAACAGCAAAAAAATCAGGCTCAAACTTTTTTAATTGAACCATTTTCCTTTTCAAATGAAGTGGTGTTAAAACCTTTTTCTCAAGACAATAAAAAAGAGAAAGAATTGGTTCCTTTAACTGAGTCAGTAAACAGAATTTGTACACAATCCATTATTCCCTATCCTCCAGGAATTCCTATTTTAATGGAAGGTGAAGTGATTACTGCCTTGCATATTCAATATTTAAAACAAATTATCGCATTAAAAGGAAAAATACAAGGGAGTCCTTTAAGTGAAAAAGGATTAATTAATGTATTTGTGTAAAAAGGGGAAATTAGAATGACAAGAGGAAGTTTTATTACATTTGAAGGGCCAGAAGGTGCTGGTAAGACAACTATTATTCAAATGATTGAACAGCAATTGAAAGCAGAAGGCCATGATATTTTACTAACAAGAGAGCCAGGAGGAATACGAATTGCAGAGCAAATTAGAGAGGTCATTTTGAACCCGTCTAATAAAGAAATGGATGGGAGAACAGAAGCTCTTTTATATGCAGCTGCTAGAAGACAGCATCTTGTCGAAAAAGTAGTACCTGCTTTAGACTCTGGAAAAATTGTATTATGTGATCGTTTTATTGATAGTTCACTTGCATATCAAGGGTGTGCGAGAGGATTAGGAATTGAAGAAATTTTTAGTATTAATCAATTTGCAATTGATAATATGATGCCAAACCTTACATTTTATTTTGATATTGATCCAAAGCTAGGATTAGAGCGTATCAGTAAAGGCAGAACTCATGAAATTAATCGACTTGATTTAGAAAAACTTGATTTTCATTATAAAGTAAGAGAAGGGTATCAACAGCTATTAAAGAAATTCCCTAACCGCATTCAACGAATAGACGCAAATCAACCAATTGAAGATGTATATAAAGATGTATATACTTATTTACACTCTTTTTTAATTAGATAAGCTAGAGGAATTAAACTTAGAGTCCATTATTTCTTGTTATAATAAAATACAGAACTTTATAATGAGGTGAGTAAAAATGAAATTAGTCATTGCTGTTATTCAAGATTCAGACAGTGTCAAACTTTTAAATACACTCGTGGAAAAAGGATTTCGTTCGACAAAGTTATCTAGTTCAGGAGGCTTTTTGAAATCTGGTAATACGACAATTATGATAGGAACAGAGGATGAAAAAGTGGATGATGTCCTAGCCATTATTAAAGGGCAATGCAAAAATCGTCAACAATTGATTTCACCTGTTTCCCCAATGGGAGGCAATGCAGATTCATATATCCCTTATCCTGTTGAAGTTGAAGTTGGTGGAGCTACGGTATTTGTTTTACCTATCGATCAATTTCATCAATTTTAAAAGGTAGATCGATTTTAATGAGAAGTGATAATAAAATGAAAACTAAATGGGAACAACTTGAGCTCGTTCAACCTAATGCATTAAAAATTCTACGAAATAGCATTGTAAAAAACCGGGTTGCTCACGCATATTTATTTGAAGGCAGTAAGGGAACAGGAAAAAAAGAAGCTAGCTTGTTGTTTGCCAAAACATTATTTTGTCAAGACCGTATTGGCTATCAACCTTGTTATAAATGTAGTAATTGCCGTAGGATTGACTCTGGTAATCACCCTGATATTCATTTAGTTGAGCCATCGGGATTATCGATCAAAAAAGAACAAGTTCAATATTTACAAGCAGAATTTTCCAAAACGGGTGTAGAATCTAATAAAAAGCTATATATTGTAAATCATATTGATAAAATGACTGTCAGTGCGTCTAATAGTTTGTTAAAATTTTTAGAAGAGCCTGGAGAAGGAACATATGCCATTTTACTAACAGAAAATATCCAACGACTCTTAGATACTATTATTTCTCGATGTCAGGTAGTATCTTTTCGCTCACTTACAACCGAACAATTGATTGAAAAACTAGTTGAAAAAGGGCTTTCAACTTCTGATGCATCTATACTATCTCACTTAACAAATAGTATAGATGAAGCAATTGAGTTAAGTGAAGATGAATGGTTTGGACTTGCAAGAAAGTTAGTGATACAATTATATGAAGTGTTAACAACTAGACCTCAACAAGCTCTTCTTTTTATTCATGAGAAGTGGATATCTCATTTTAAAGAAAAAGAACAAGCTCATATTGGTTTGAATTTACTAATGCTTCTTTATCGAGATTTATTGACCTTGCAAGTTGGTCATGAGTCTAAAATTGTTTATCTGCATAAGTTAGAGGATTTAAAACAGCAGGCGCTTCAGATGACACAGCAAAAAGTCATTGCTTATATTGAAGTCATTATGAAGGCTAAAAATAAATTAAATTCAAATATGAATGTACAGTTATTAATGGAGCAGCTGGTGTTGGATTTGCAGGAGGGATAAAAGCTTGTATGATGTAGTAGGCGTTCGCTTTAAAAAAGCTGGTAAGATATATTATTTCGACCCTGGAGAGCTAACCATTCCAGATGGAGAGTTTGTAATTGTGGAAACAATTCGCGGTGTTGAATTTGGTAGAGTTGTGATTAATAAAAAACAAGTGAGCGAGCAGGACATCGTTCTTCCACTAAAGAAAGTAATTCGTGTTGCTGAAACGAAAGATAAACTCATTGTTGAAGAAAATAAACAAGCAGCGAGTGAAGCATATGATGTGTGTGTGCAAAAAATTCAGTCACACGATTTAGATATGAAATTAGTAGATGTAGAATATACATTTGATCGTAATAAAGTTATTTTCTATTTTACAGCAGATGGACGTATTGATTTTAGAGAGTTGGTAAAAGACTTAGCCTCTATTTTTCGTACTCGTATTGAATTACGCCAGATTGGCGTTAGAGATGAAGCGAAACTACTAGGCGGAATCGGTCCATGTGGTAGAATGCTTTGTTGTTCTACTTTTTTAGGTGATTTTGAACCGGTTTCAATTAAAATGGCAAAAGATCAGAACTTGTCTCTTAATCCAACAAAAATCTCTGGGTTATGTGGACGTCTCATGTGCTGTCTAAAGTATGAAAACGATGAATATGAAACGGCAAAAGAACAGCTTCCGGATATCGGATCTAAAATTGAAACACCAAACGGTTCAGGACGTGTGATAGGTTTGAATATATTAGAACGCATTATTCAAGTAGAATTGTCTGAACATGAACAAATTTTGGAGTATACACTCGATGAAATTGTAAACGAAGGTGCTGTTTCGTTTCAAGCCACAGATTAACGAGGTGGGCAAAGGTGGATAAAAAAGAAATTTTTGATTCGGTTACAAATATGGAGGAACAAATCGGTCATTTATATAAACAACTTGGTGAATTAAAAGAACATTTAGCTGAGTTAATTGAAGAAAACCATCATTTACAAATTGAAAATGACCATTTGCGCCGACGCCTTGACCAAACCAACTTGGAAACGAAGCTTAAAAATCGTAATCAAAAAACAAGCAATCAAACAAAAGAGCAAAAACAAATGGATATCGGAGAAGGATATGACAACTTAGCTCGACTATATCAAGAAGGCTTCCATATTTGTAATATTCATTATGGTAGTGTTCGAAAAGATGGAGATTGTTTGTTTTGCTTATCGTTTTTAAATAAAAAGTAACAAAGCCTCTCCCTTTGGAGAGGCTATTTTTTTAGAAGGAGTAGAAGCATTTGTATGGTTGAATTATATGATGATGAGCGACTAGATTATTTATTAGCAGATGAAAATATCCGCATCATTCAAAGTCATTCTGTTTTTTCTTTTTCATTAGATGCAGTGTTGTTATCTCATTTTGCCTATGTACCTATTCAAAAAGGAAATATTATTGATTTATGCACAGGTAATGGGGTTATTCCTCTATTTCTATCGAAGCGAACAAAAGGCACCATTACGGGGGTAGAACTTCAAGAGCGTTTGTTTAGCATGGCCACACGAAGCATCAGGTATAATGGCCTTGAGAACCAGATTCAAATGATTCATGGTGATTTAAAAGATATGCCTGGCTATTTAGGGTATGGAAAGTATGATGTAGTGACGTGTAATCCCCCTTATTTTCCAACACCTAAAAAAGATGAAATCAATAAAAATGAGCACTATGCTATTGCGCGACATGAAATTCATTGCACATTAGAGGACGTTATACGTGTAAGCAGCCAATTAGTGAAACAAGGCGGAAAAGTAGCTATTGTTCACCGACCTGGTCGACTACTAGATATCCTTACATTAATGAGAGAGTATCGGCTTGAGCCAAAGCGCTTACAGTTTGTCTATCCAAAAAGAGACAAAGAGGCTAACACGATTTTAATAGAGGGCATAAAAGATGGAAGTCCTGATTTAAAAGTGCTACCTCCTCTTGTAGTATATGAAGATAATAATGAATATACAGCAGAGCTACAGAAGATTTTATATGGAAAATCATAACCATTACTTTTATGTCGTAGAGTGCAGTGATGAGACTTATTATGCAGGCTATACAAATGATTTATTAAGACGTATTTCCGTTCATAATAGTGGAAAAGGTGCAAAATATACACGCGCACGTCTTCCTGTTTCTCTTTTATGGTATGAAGCTTACAAAACAAAAACAGAAGCCATGAAAAAAGAGTATTGGTTTAAACAATTAACGAGAAAACAAAAAGAGAAGTATATTCGAAAGGAGAAGCAAAAGAGCTATGAAAGCACAAAAGAGCTATGAACGATCTGACACAGAGGGTGTGTTATATTTAATTCCAACACCGATTGGCAATTTAGAAGATATGACATTTCGAGCGATACGCATGTTAAAAGAAGTTGATTACATTGCAGCAGAGGATACAAGGCAAACAAAAAAGCTTTGCAATCATTTTGATATTTCTACTTCTATTACGAGTTATCATGAGCATAATAAAGAAGTGAAAACTAACCAGATATTACAAGATTTACATCAAGGAAAGGCGATTGGGCTTGTTAGTGATGCAGGCATGCCGTGCGTTTCAGATCCTGGCTATGAACTAGTGGTCGCTGCTGTTAATCAAGGATATCCTGTTGTACCGTTGCCTGGTGCTAATGCAGCGCTAACAGCATTAATCGCATCAGGGTTGTCAACCATTCAATTTTACTTCCACGGATTTTTAAAGCGCAATAAAAAGCATAAAAAAGAACAATTGCAACAATTAGCCTATAAAAAGGAAACGATGATTTTTTATGAAGCGCCACATCGGTTAAAAGAGACCTTAAAAAGCATGCAAGATGTATGGGGAAACCGTCAAATTGTATTATGTAGGGAATTAACAAAGCGGTACGAGGAATTTTTACGGGGAGATCTTGAGGCAGCCTTAGATTGGGTTGAAGAAAGTGAAGTAAGAGGTGAATTTTGTATTATTGTCGAAGGCACAGAGGAAGAGGCACCGGATATACAAACTAAATGGTGGGAAGGGCTTACTGTTGTTGAACATGTTGACTATTATGTAAATGAAAAAAATTTCGCTAATAAAGAAGCGATTAAACAAGTTGCAAAAGAACGTGAACTCGCTAAAAGAGATGTATATAATGAGTATCACGTAAATTAAAAAAGCTGTCCTAACAGACAGCTTTTTTAATTATTTAGAAGCTTGTAAAGTTTCTTGAAGTTCTTTAATAATTTGTTCAGCGCCTTCACGACTTAAAATTAATTTGCCACCAGCTAATTGGATGTTATCATCAGATACTTCACCTGTTACTTGGCAAGTCATATTTGGCTTGTATTTTTTTAAGATAATACGTTCTTCATCAACGTAGATTTCTAATGCATCTTTTTCAGCGATTCCTAATGTACGACGTAATTCAATTGGAATTACTACGCGTCCTAATTCATCAACTTTACGAACAATACCTGTAGATTTCATATTTAATCGTTCTCCTCTCAATATATCTTTTCTATGTTATTACTTTCGTCATTATTCGACAAATTCAATGTACTTTCATAATACCAGTGTTTCCAAAACTAGTCAATCATTTTATATGTAAAAAAATGTAGCTGGAAAATCATATTTGAAAAAAAGTTGATTTAATACGTTTCTTGACCAATAGTCATAATGGTTAATAGACATTATATTGAAAAAAATAGAAATAAAAATTTGGTTTAAAACAATCTCATTTAAACTATTTTGAATAAAAGATACTTTTTTTCGACAAAACAATCTCTTTTTCGACAAAAATATGATTGTTCGTCAAAAGGGGAAGGGTATTTTATTATGAAAAGAGGAAAAGATGGTAAGAGAAGAGATGAAACGTATATTCGTACTAATTTGTGCGTTAAAGACAAATCCAGATAATTTGTTGATGTCTGCTGCGAGAAGGTTTTCAAAATATCATATAAAATAGTATTATAGATAATAGAGTAAATAGATTTCATGTAGATGTTTCTACGCAAGCATCTACATGAAATGTTTAAACGGATTTTGGAGGTTATAAAGATGGCAGAAGCAAATACTTTTTATATTACTACACCCATTTATTATCCGAGTGGTAAATTACATATAGGACATGCGTATACAACAGTAGCTGGAGATGCAATGGCTCGTTACAAGCGGTTGAGAGGCTTTGATGTACGCTACTTGACAGGTACTGATGAACATGGACAGAAAATTCAGCGGAAAGCGGAAGAGATGAATGTAACTCCTCAACAGTACTTAGATGATACAGTTGCCGATATTAAAAAATTATGGGCAAAGATGGATATTTCATATGATGATTTTATTCGTACAACAGAAAAACGTCATAAAGACATTGTAGAGAAGATTTTTGCTCGTTTACTTGAGCAGGGAGATATTTATCTTGATGAGTACGAAGGCTGGTATTCAGTGCCTGATGAAACGTATTATACAGAACTGCAGCTTGTTGATCCAATCATAAAAGATGGCAAGGTCGTGGGTGGAAAAAGTCCAGATAGTGGGCATCCAGTTGAACTTGTACGAGAGGAATCTTATTTCTTTAAGGTAGGAAAATATGCAGATCGCTTATTAGCTTTTTACGAGGAAAACCCATCTTTTATCCAGCCTGAGTCCCGCAAAAATGAAATGGTGAACAATTTTATTAAGCCTGGATTAGAAGATCTAGCTGTCTCTCGTACAACATTTGATTGGGGAGTGAAGGTGCCGGGTAACCCTAAACATGTCATCTATGTATGGATAGATGCACTTTCAAATTATATTACGGCATTAGGATATGGAACAGAAAATGATGAGTTGTATCAGAAGTATTGGCCGGCAAATGTTCATTTAGTTGGAAAAGAAATTGTTCGGTTCCATACAATTTATTGGCCTATTATGTTAATGGCTTTAGATTTACCTCTACCTAAGAAAGTATTTGCTCATGGCTGGTTGTTAATGAAAGATGGAAAAATGTCTAAATCAAAAGGAAATGTAGTAGATCCTATCACATTAATTGATCGATACGGCTTAGATGCACTTCGTTATTATTTGCTTCGAGAAGTACCATTTGGTTCAGACGGAGTCTTTACACCTGAAGCGTTTATTGAGCGTATTAACTTTGATTTAGCCAATGATCTTGGAAACTTAGTTAATCGCACAGTTGCAATGATTCATAAATATTTTGATGGTACTATTCCAACTTATGAAGGAAACGTCACGGATTTTGATGCACAGCTTGTGCAAGCACAAAAAGAAACATTGACAAAATATGAAGAAGCGATGGAAAACATGGGATTTTCAGTTGCATTAGCATCTGTGTGGCAATATGTAAGCCGCACAAATAAATACATTGACGAAACGAAGCCTTGGGCTCTTGCTAAAGAAGAAGAAAGACGTCATGAACTTGCATCTGTTATGACCCATTTAGCAGAGTCAATTCGTCATATTGGTGTTTTACTGCAGCCATTCTTAACACGTACACCGGAGAAAATTTTCGCACAAATTGGAGTAAAAGAAGATGTGCTGAAAACATGGGAAAGCATTACAACCTTTAACATGTTAAGAGAAGGAACAAAAGTAGAAAAAGGTGAACCTATGTTCCCGCGCTTAGATCGAGAAGAAGAAGTAGCTTTCATTCAAGAGCAAATGAAAGGTTCAGCTCCAGTGAAAGAAGACAAAGAGAGCAATAAATTAGAAGAACCAGATAGTGAAGAGATTACAATTGATGATTTCTTAAAAGTTGATTTACGTGTAGCAGAAGTGATACACGCAGAACCAGTGAAAAAAGCAGATAAACTGTTAAAATTACAGCTTGATCTCGGATATGAGAAGCGACAAGTTGTATCTGGCATTGCTAAATTTTATAAGCCAGAAGAATTGGTAGGGCGCAAAGTTATTTGTATTACGAATTTAAAACCTGTTACACTACGGGGAGAACTGTCACAAGGAATGATTTTAGCAGGAGAAGATGAACAAGGCTTATCTCTTGCAACAGTAGATCAAACGTTAGAAAACGGTACGAAAGTTAAATAACCACACAAAAGGGGTGTTTCACGTGTAACATGCGGGAACCCTCTTTTGTTTATTAATTGAAAGGAGTTTAACTTATGTTATTCGATACACATGTACACTTAAATGCAGATCAATATGAAGATGACTTACAAGAGGTAATTGATCGTGCAAGAGAAAAGAAAGTTGAAAATATGGTCGTTGTAGGGTTTGACGAGAAAACAATTAAAAGAGCAATTGAAATTGCTGAGAAATACGACTTTATTTACGCTAGTATAGGCTGGCATCCTGTTGATGCAATTGACATGAAAGATGAACATTTACAATGGATTGAAGAGCTAGCTGCACATCCTAAAGTAGTTGCGTTAGGAGAAATGGGGTTAGATTATCATTGGGATAAATCACCAAAAGAGGTTCAAAAAGAAGTATTTCGTCGGCAAATCCAGTTAGCACGAAAAGTAAAACTTCCAATCATCATTCATAATCGCGATGCAACAGAAGATGTTGTGACAATTTTACGCGAAGAACATGTAGAAGAGGTAGGGGGAATTATGCATTGTTTTACTGGAAGTATTGAAGTGGCAAAGCAATGTATAGATATGAACATGCATATTTCATTTGGCGGTCCAGTGACGTTCAAAAATGCCAAGAAGCCAAAAGAAGTAGCTGCTGAGATTCCAATTGATAAACTGCTCATTGAAACAGATTGTCCATATCTGACTCCGCACCCATATCGAGGAAAACGAAATGAGCCAGCATATGTATCTTATGTGGCTGAACAAATTGCTGAATTAAAAGGAATAAGCTATGACGAACTTGCAAGTAAAACCACTGAAAATGCCAAGAAATTATTCGGTATAAACCTTTAAATTCTTCCATTTTATTTGAAGAAATAACCGTTTTTAATTGAAGATGAGAGCTCTTACTTTTCTCTTGCAAAGACAATGTATGTGTAATCCGATAGCGGTAATTCAGCTTTAGAATTGTTGGTATTGCTAGTATGAAGAGAGGTTTCTTCATATACGATGTGCAACTATTCATTGAGTTTTTGAATGTTAAAACAGCAATTAAACTGTTTATTTATGTCTATTTGCAAGGCTCCGCTGCTAGAGGAAGAGGGTTGACAAGTTGAAAACTACTCTATATAATCTCTGCGAGAGAAAAGGAGGCGTTTTTCATTGTGTTAAAAACCGTGAAAAAGCTGACATCCAAATTAATCAATCAAAAAAAGATCGTAATTCCTTTAACCAGTTTTTCGATCTTTTTCACTTTGATTGCGGTTGTGACATATCATCAAACGCAAGCTTCAGTTTCTTTAACAGTAAATGGAGAGAAATATAAAATAGATACTCACGAAAAAACTATTGGAGATTTATTGAGGCAAGAAGGTGTGACAGTCAGTCAATATGATTATCTATCACATTCACCATCTGATAAGATTGCAGAAGGAATGGAAATTGTATTCGACACGGCTAGACCAATTGAGTTAATTGTAGATGGCAAGCAACAGCAGATTTGGACAACAGCTGATACAATAAAAGAGGTATTGAATGAGCAAAAAATCAAGTTGAAGAAGCATGACTCCATTCAACCTCCTTTAGAAAGTAAAGTAGAAGATAACAAGAAAATTTTTGTTAAGAAAGCATTTCTATTGAAGTTGAATGAAGGCAATAAAATAAAGGAAGTGTGGTCTACTTCGACTACGGTCGCTGACTTTTTGGAAAAGCAAGATGTCACGGTTAATGATTTAGACCGTGTAGAGCCTAAGTTATCCAGTACCCTTGTACCTAATAGCGAGGTAAAGGTTACAAGAGTTAAAAAGGTCACCGATGTAGTGGAAGAGCCTGTAGCGTACGAAACGATTACAAAGAAAGATGCTTCTCTTGAAAAAGGTGAGAAAAAGGTCATCGAATCAGGGGAAGAAGGTCAAGTCTTAAAACACTATGAAGTGACTATGGAAAATGGTTATGAAAAAAATCGTACACTGCTAAAAACTGAAGAAACGAAACCGTCTAAAAATCAAGTTATTGCCCTAGGTGTAAAAGTTTCAAAGCCTGTTACCAAAACAGCGGGAGAATTTGATGTGGCCAAAGAAAAGACAAATCAAGTAGAAAAGGAATTTACAGCAAATTCTACAGCTTATACGGCGTATTGTAATGGTTGTTCGGGTAAAACAAGGACAGGCATGGACTTAAGAGCCAACCCTAACGTAAAAGTAATTGCTGTAGATCCTAGTGTGATTCCGCTTGGTAGCAAAGTCTATGTAGAAGGTTACGGATATGCAGTTGCAGCAGATACAGGTGGAGACATTAAAGGTACTCGTATTGATGTATTCTTTTCAGATAAAGCGCAAGCCTATAAATGGGGACGCCGCAGTGTTAAAATTAAAGTATTAAATTGATGCTTAAGTGCAGAGGATAATGTTATCCTCTGCTTTTTTCAGTTACAATACGAAGTGAAAGCTTTTATACTTATAGAAGATGGATAGGAATCAACAACTTCAATTTTTGGAGGTAAACATGAAGATCAAAGAAATTATTGTTGTCGAAGGTCGTGACGATACGGTTGCAATTCGTCGTGCTGTAGATGCCGATACAATTGAGACAAATGGCTCTGCTGTTAATGAAGAGACCATTGAGAAAGTGAGACTTGCTCAACAGACAAGAGGAGTTATTATTTTTACAGACCCTGATTATCCAGGCCAGCGTATTCGAAACATTGTTTCAGAACAAGTACCTGGGTGTAAGCATGCTTTTCTCTCAAAGGAAGAAGCTAGAGGGAAAAATGGCAAAGGAATCGGTGTGGAGCATGCATCTATTCAATCGATTCGCAAAGCTTTAGAAGATATTAAGCAAGAGTGGATTGGCACCGAAGAGCAAATTACACAAGAAGATTTAATTGTTGCCCGTTTAATTGGTGGTACTGAAGCAAAAAGTAGGAGAGAAAATATCGGGAAAATATTGAAAATCGGCTATGCGAATGGAAAGCAATTACATAAACGATTAAATATGTTTCAAATTTCCAAAAAAGAATTTATTGAAGCTGTCGAAAAAATTAATAAGGAGGACAAAAAGTCGTGACAAAAGATATTGCAACACCTACTCGAACGAAGGAAATTTTAAAAAAATATGGTTTTACATTTAAGAAAAGTTTAGGACAAAATTTTTTAATTGATACAAATGTATTACATCGAATTGTCGATCATGCAGAAATTACAGATCAAACGGGTGCAATAGAAATTGGACCTGGGATTGGTGCGTTAACAGAGCAGCTAGCAAAGCGAGCGAAAAAAGTGCTGGCGTTTGAGATTGATCAACGCTTGTTACCCATTTTAGCTGATACCCTTTCACCTTATCCGCATGCAAAAGTAATTCACCAAGATATCTTAAAGGCAAACTTAAATGAAACCTTAAAGCAAGAATTTGAGGGAATTGAAGACTTAATGGTAGTAGCAAACTTACCTTATTATGTGACTACCCCTATTCTTATGAAACTATTGGAAGAACAAATTCCAGTACGAGGTATTGTGGTCATGTTACAAAAAGAAGTAGCAGACCGAATTGCTGCAAAGCCAGGCACGAAAGAATATGGCTCTCTTTCGATTGCGATCCAATATTATACAGAAGCTGAAACGGTAATGATTGTACCAAAAACTGTTTTTAATCCTCAACCAAATGTTGATTCAGCCGTTATTCGGTTAATCAGAAGGTCAAAACCTGCAGTTGAAGTAAAAGATGAAACGTTCTTTTTCAAAGTTGTCCGAGCGAGTTTTGGCCAGCGACGTAAAACGATTTTAAATAATTTAACAAATAATTTACCTAACGGAAAAGCAAATAAAATTGCTATTGAACAGGCGCTTTCCCAAACGTCTATTGACCCTAAGAGAAGAGGAGAAACGTTGTCTATTGAGGAATTTGGAAAATTAAGTGATGAGTTATTAAAATCATTTCAATAGATTTATCACCTTTTTTCTACTAAGTCATAGGCTATGAAGAGAGTTGGTTATTAAGGACTTTTAAGTAGTCAAGACGGAGTGAAGCGTATGAACATCAAAATTGGTGATATTGTAACAAGGCCATCTTACCAGCGTGATTTATTGTTTCGCGTCATCGCTGTGAATGAGGGGAATGCAGGAGCATATGCGACCTTAATAGGTAAAGATATACGCCTCATTGCAGATGCCCCATTTTCTGACTTAGAAGTGGTAGATATAAAAGAACAAAGGCGCCGCCAAGAACAGGAAGAGCAGTTATTAGAAAGGTCCCTAGAACTTATTCAGCAGGATTATTATCTTGTTCGTGAAAAAAATGAGTATAATATGACGAATGGATATAGCCATTCTCATCGCTTATTTCAAATACCGGGTAAAGTGCTGCATGTAGACGGAGATCCTAACTATTTACGTAAGTGCTTATCTGTTTATGAAAAAATTGGTGTTCCTGTTTATGGTGTTCATTGTGTAGAATCAGAAATGCCAACAAAGATCGGCCAATTGCTAGAAGAAGTCAGGCCTGATATTCTCGTTTTGACAGGTCATGATGCTTATTCGAAGGCAAAAGGTAAAAAGAGTGATTTGTTAGCATATCGTCACTCTAAATATTATGTGAAGACCGTGTATGAAGCAAGAAAGAGAATCGCAAATTTAGATCAGCTTGTCATCTTTGCTGGAGCGTGTCAATCTCATTTTGAACAACTGATTCAAGCTGGAGCTAATTTTGCTAGCTCTCCATCAAGAGTAAACATTCATGCTTTAGACCCTGTATATGTTGTAGCAAAGCTAAGCTTTACTCCTTTTAGTGAACAAATTAATGTATGGGATGTACTTCGTAATACGTTAACGGGTGCAAAAGGACTTGGAGGAGTTGAAACTAGAGGGTTGCTGCGCACAGGAATGCCGTACGAAATCAATGACGATTAATGGAAGCCAGCTCCCTACATAAAGCGTCTAAACGCGTTATGTAAAGGAGGTGGCTTTTTTATGCGAACTTTTTTCTCGACTAGAAATCTCTATAAACATTTTTCATGCAGGGGAAAATGATTTTGTGATTATGTAAAATATATACATATTTCTCTTTATTATGCACAAAATAAAAATCGATGTAGATTTATGTAGAAATTTATTTATTGACACTAATGGATTATGATTGTTATAATTTTATGTTTTTGACTATTTTTTTGATTTGTGTTACACTACGTATAGTGAGGTGGACCAATATGGCGAAAACTTTATCTGATATTAAGCAAGCGCTGGATTTGCACCTAGGTCAAAGGCTGACACTAAAAGCGAATGGCGGTCGTAGAAAAACAGTAGAGCGTTCAGGTGTATTAACTGAAACATATCCATCTGTTTTTATCGTAGAATTAGATCAAGAAGAAAATTCTTTAGAGCGTGTTTCTTATAGTTATGCAGACGTGTTAACTGAAACGGTAGAACTAAAGTTTTTCTAAGAATGACATAAGAAATATACCAAGTAATGGCGAGCAGTAAACATTGGTTTACTGCTTTTTTATTGGTCTTTTTTTCAAAACATACTGTTGGCATAACAATACATACTATAGGTATCATCATTTTATTTTGAAGGGGGCCGTGCTGAATGAGCAGACGTCAAAAGGTGATGTCAGAACGCTTCAAAGAGGAATTAGCAAAAGAACTTGGCTTTTACGAAGTCGTAAAAACACAAGGTTGGGGAGCTATTCGTTCAAAAGATGCGGGTAACATGGTGAAGCGAGCAGTAGAACTTGCACAGCAACAATTAACGAAATAGTGGTTGCTTAACATGTACTCATTAAGAGCATATTCCAAAGATAATGAAACGATGGTAGCCGAAGTGGGGAATCACTTCGGCTTTTCTTCGACTAAATTCAACGTTCGGTTGACCGTTTCGCTAAAGATATAGAAATCAAAGATAAAATTATCTCATTTTATGATAAAATAGCGTTAAACTCGATTAGATGAAGTAGGTGAAGTAAGTTGAAGTTAATGGTGAAAGCACCGGCTAAAATAAATTTATCGCTTGATGTGTTACATAAACGTTCAGATGGTTATCATGAAGTTAAGATGGTTATGACAACAATTGATTTAGCGGATCGTATTGAGCTTTCTGAGCGTGAAGATGGCCGCATTGTTATTTATTCACATAATCGTTTTGTGCCAGATGATCAACGAAATTTAGCGTATCAAGCAGCACAGCTCCTTAAACAGCGCTATCATGTAACAAAAGGAGTCAATATCTTAATTGATAAACATATACCAGTAGCTGCTGGATTAGCAGGCGGAAGCAGTGATGCTGCTGCGACACTTAGAGGGTTAAATGAACTTTGGAAGCTAGGGCTATCTTTAGACACGCTTGCCGAGATTGGAGCAGAAATCGGCTCGGATGTTTCATTTTGTGTGTATGGTGGTACGGCGCTTGCAACAGGACGTGGAGAAGTTATTGAGCACATTGAAGCCCCTCCCAATTGTTGGGTGATTCTAGCTAAGCCTGAAATAGGTGTTTCAACAGCAGATGTATACAAAAATTTAAACCTACAAAATCTTACACATCCTGATGTAGATAGGATGATTCATGCTATTAATACAGGTGATTATAATGGAATGTGTAGGCTTGTAGGTAATGTATTAGAAGCGGTAACGTTACAAATGCACCCTGAAGTTGCTTTAATTAAAGAACAAATGAAGCGATTCGGTGCGGATGCTGTATTAATGAGCGGGAGCGGTCCAACTGTTTTTGGACTTGTTCAACATGATTCTCGTATGCATCGTATTTATAATGGTTTACGGGGATTTTGTGATAAAGTTTATGCTGTTAGACTGCTTGGTGAACGGATAACGCTTGAATAAATCCGTATGTTAATGGTATATTTACATTAAAATATTCGGATTTTCAGGAGGATGTTATGAAGTTTCGACGTAGTGGACGATTAATTGATATGACCAACTATTTCATTCAAAACCCTCAACGCCTCATTCCACTGACATACTTTGCAGACAAGTATCATTCTGCAAAGTCATCCATTAGTGAAGATATGGCGATTATTAAGCAAACATTTGAACAACAAGGTATTGGTACGCTTGTAACATTACCAGGTGCTGCTGGTGGTGTGAAATTCATTCCTAAAATGATGAATAAAGAAGCGGAACAGCTTGTTCAAGAGTTATGTGGGTTGATTGAAAAACCAGAACGATTATTACCAGGAGGATATTTGTATCTAACAGATATCTTAGGTAATCCACGGGTAGTAAATAAAATAGGGCGTTTATATGCGTCTTTATTTTCTAATCGTAAAATTGATGTTGTGATGACGGTTGCGACTAAAGGGATTCCTTTAGCGTATGCAGTTGCTCAATACTTAGATGTACCTGTTGTGATTGTTCGACGTGACAGTAAAGTAACAGAAGGATCGACGGTAAGCATTAATTATGTATCAGGTTCTTCTAAGCGTATTCAAACGATGTTATTAGCAAAGAGAAGTTTAGCTGTAGGATCCAATGTACTAATTATTGATGACTTTATGAAAGCCGGTGGAACAGTCAATGGGATGGTTAGTTTATTAGAGGAATTTGACGCCACAGTAGCAGGGATTGGGGTACTCGTTGAATCAGAAGATATTGAAGAGCGCTTAGTAGATGAGTATATCTCACTTGTACAATTAAAAGATGTTAACATGAAAGAAAAACATATTAGTGTACAGGAAGGAAATTATTTAAATTATATTTGATAAAGTCAGGAGAGGGGAAAGTTATGTTACAAGTTCAAACAAAGAATGCACCACAAGCAATTGGGCCATATTCACAAGGAATTGTTGTAAATAATTTATTTTATAGTTCAGGTCAAATTCCGCTTCGCCCAGATGGTACTTTAGTAGAGGGAGATATTAAAGTCCAAACCGAACAAGTATTTAAAAACTTAAAAGCTGTACTTGAAGAGGCAGGCGCTTCATTAAGTACTGTGGTGAAAGCAACAGTGTTTATTAAAAATATGGATGATTTTGCAGACTTAAATGAAGTATATGGCCTATATTTTAATGAGCACAAACCTGCCCGCTCGTGCGTAGAAGTAGCAAGGCTACCAAAGGATGTATTAGTAGAGATTGAAGTAGTAGCACTTGTAAAATCATAATACTTTTCCAAAAACATTAATAAAAATCAATTAATTTCCATTTGTTCACTTTTTTTGCGAAAATTTTCTAAAAATTTTTTCGCGATAGCAGGAAAACTAAAAATTCTGTGGAATTTATCTAGTAAAGCTTCGCATAGAAAAAGGTGGTGAACAAGATGGAAGTAACTGACGTAAGATTACGCCGCGTAAACACTGAAGGACGTATGAGAGCAATTGCTTCAATCACATTAGACGGTGAATTTGTTGTTCATGATATTCGTGTGATTGATGGCAATAATGGTTTATTTGTAGCCATGCCAAGTAAGCGTACACCCGATGGTGAGTTCCGCGATATTGCACACCCTATTAATTCTAATACTCGCGGAAAAATTCAAGATGCTGTTTTAGCAGAGTATCATCGCTTAGGTGAACTTGAGGTTGAATTTGAAGAAGCGGGTGCTTCGTAAAATATGATATATTATATTAAGAGTCTACTGAATCAGTAGACTCTTTTTCTTTCTTTAATTAGGGTGAAAATTATATAATTTCTCTGTATTGTTAAAAAATAACATGGAATAAAAATAAAATGAATGACTTTTGAATGATTTCTTGAAATACCTTCATTTTTGATATAATATTCTTAATGGATAAAAAGGTAAAATTGGAGGCCTGTTATGTCAAAGAGATATGCAATCATATTGGCAGCTGGTCAGGGTACACGTATGAAGTCTTCTTTATATAAAGTGTTACACCCTGTGTGTGGGAAACCAATGGTACAGCATGTAATTGATCAAGTTTCAGGATTAGAACTAACAAAATTAATTACAGTTGTAGGCCATGGTGCCGAAAAAGTAAAGTCACATGTTGGAGATAAAAGCTTATTTGCTTTACAAGAAGAGCAGTTAGGAACAGCTCACGCGGTGATGCAAGCAGAATCTTTACTTGCACATGAAAAAGGTACGACAATTGTTGTTTGTGGGGATACACCTCTTATTACAACAGAAACAATTGATGCTTTATTAAAGCACCATGAAGAAACAAATGCAAAGGCAACAATTTTAACAGCTCATGCGGAAGATCCAACTGGATATGGTCGTATTATCCGTAATGAACATAATTCTGTTGAAAAAATTGTAGAACATAAAGATGCAACAGAAAAAGAAAGATTGGTTCAGGAGATTAACACAGGGACCTATTGTTTTGATAACGAAAAACTTTTCGAAACTCTTTCTAAAGTTTCAAATGATAATGTGCAAGGTGAATACTATTTACCTGATGTGATTGAAATTTTAAAAAGTGAAGGACAAGTTATTTCAGCTTATCAAACAGCAGATTTTAATGAAACACTTGGTGTGAATGATCGCTATGCTCTTTCACAAGCAGAGGAAACAATGAAAAAGCGGATTAATAAAAAACACATGTTAAATGGTGTAACGATTGTTGATCCAGCTAACACATACATCTCTGCTGATGCAACGATTGGACGAGACACAGTTATTTATCCAGGTACACTTATTCAAGGGTCTGTTACAATTGGAGACAATTGTGAGGTTGGACCGAATAGTGAAATTAAAGATTGTTATGTTGGAAATAATACGTCTATTCGCCATTCAGTTGCTCATAATAGTAAAATCGGTCACGATGTTACAATTGGACCATTTGCCCATATTCGTCCTCAATCAATGATTGATGATGAGGTTCGTATTGGGAATTTTGTGGAAATCAAAAAGGCATCATTTGGTAAACGAAGTAAAGCTTCACACTTAAGCTATATTGGAGATGCAGAAGTTGGTCAAGATGTAAACTTGGGGTGCGGATCAATTACGGTCAATTATGATGGGAAAAATAAATTCTTAACAAAGATTGAAGATGGTGCATTTGTTGGATGTAATTCAAATCTAATTGCACCTGTTACAATTGGGCAAGGAGCTTATGTTGCTGCAGGTTCAACTGTAACGGACGATGTACCAGGAAAAGCTTTATCAATTGCTCGTGCAAAGCAAGTTAATAAAGAAAACTATGCTGAAAAGCTTGATATTAATAAAAAATCCTAACGGAGGTTTTACAACAAAATGCCAAATGTATATGCTGATGAAAATTTAAAATTGTTTACGTTGAACTCTAATAAAGCTTTAGCTGAGGAGATTGCCAAAGTCATTGGTGTTGAATTAGGAAAATGCTCAGTTGATCGCTTTAGTGATGGAGAGGTTCAAATAAACATTGAAGAAAGTATTCGCGGCTGCGATGTATTTATCATTCAATCAACAAGTGCACCAGTGAATGAGCATTTAATGGAACTGCTTATTATGATTGATGCGTTAAAACGTGCTTCTGCTAAAACAATTAATATTGTTATGCCTTACTATGGTTATGCGCGTCAAGACCGTAAAGCTCGTGCACGTGAGCCAATCACAGCGAAATTAACAGCAAACCTTATTGAAAAAGCAGGAGCTACTCGTATTATCACATTAGATTTACATGCTCCACAAATTCAAGGTTTCTTTGATATTCCAATTGATCACTTAGTAGGAGTACCAATCTTAGGAGAGTACTTCAAGGGCAAAAATCTTGATGATGTTGTCATTGTTTCTCCAGATCATGGCGGAGTAACGCGTGCACGTCGTTTAGCTGAACGTTTAAAAGCGCCAATTGCAATCATTGACAAACGTCGTCCACGTCCAAACGTAGCAGAAGTTATGAATATCGTTGGTCAAGTAGAAGGCAAAACAGCAATTTTAATTGATGATATGATTGATACAGCAGGTACAATTACATTGGCAGCGAATGCGTTAATGGAGTCAGGTGCAAAGGAAGTATACGCGTGTTGTACACACCCTGTTTTATCAGGCCCTGCTATTGAACGTATTCAGAACTCAAAAATTAAAGAGCTAGCGGTTACAAATTCAATTTCGCTATCAGAAGAAAAGAAAATTGATAAAGTAACAGAATTATCAGTGGCACCATTAATTGGTGAAGCGATTATTCGAGTTCACGAAGAACAATCAGTAAGTACATTATTTGATTAATATAAAAACCTCTTTCCTAGGAAAGAGGTTTTTTGCTCTCTTATTCCCCTATAGCAGGCGTATGGAAAAATTAATCTCACTCATATGTTTAATCACTTCCAAAATAGGGTACATTTTAATAATATAGAAAACAAACTGGAAGGTGAATAAGATGAGTGTTTCAATTCAGGCAAAAGAAAGAACGAGTTTTCAAAGCTCTGTGAATCGAAAAATTCGTGAAGAAGGAAATTTTCCAGCAGTTGTATATGGTAATAAAGTAGACTCAACACCGATTTATTTAAATAGCGCAGATTTTATTAAAACAATGCGTGAAGCAGGACGTAATGGTGTATTAACATTAACAATAGATAACCAAAAATATTCAGTGATGTTACATGATATTCAAATAGATCCACTTAAAAATGAAGTTGTGCATGCGGATTTTCAAGTAGTAGATATGTCAAAAGAGATTGAATCAACGGTTTCATTATCTCTTGTAGGTGGAGCAAAAGGCATTAAAGAAGGCGGCGTTTTGCAGCAGTCGCTGTATGAAGTGTCTGTAAAAGGTTTGCCAAATGATATTCCATCGTCCATTGAAGTGGATATTTCTGAGCTTGGCATTAACGATGTTATAACACTAGCCGATGTGAAACCTGCTACTAAAGTTGAAATTACTCAAGATTTAGACGAAGCCGTTGCTTCTATACTTCCACCGAAACAAGAAGAAATAGTAGACAGTGGAGAAGAACAGGGAAAAGAAGAAGCTAATGAAGAAAAAGATAATGAATAAATAAAAGACGTAGCCAAAAGGTTACGTCTTTTACTATGAATTGATTATAATAAGAAATATAAATGGTAACAACAGAAAGGAGCTTTTCTTTTGAAATTAATTGTTGGTTTGGGAAACCCTGGAAAAGAATATGATCGAACTCGCCATAATATTGGATTTATGACCATTGATCAACTAGCCGAGCATTTCATGATTTCGCTTGATAAGACAAAATTCAATGGTTTATATGGAACGGGTACTATTCGAGGAGAAAAAGTTATATTATTAAAACCATTAACATATATGAATTTATCAGGTGAAAGCATTCGTCCTTTAATGGACTATTATAATATTGAGATTGAAGATCTTCTCGTGATTTATGATGATCTAGACTTGCCTTGTGGAAAAGTGCGTTTAAGAACAAAAGGAAGTCCTGGTGGGCACAATGGAATAAAATCTATTATTCAGCATGTAAAAACACAAAATTTCAACCGTATTCGTATTGGGATAGACCGCCCTAAAAATGGAATGAAGGTTGTGGACTATGTACTCGGAAAATTTACAAATGAAGAGATGATACATATGGAAGAAGCGATAAAGACATCAATTAGTGCGAGTGAAGATTGGTTGGCTAAATCATTTTTAGAAGTAATGAATCGATATAATTAAGGAGAATAAAGTTCCTCTTAAATGTACATACTAGCAATAAAACATATGGGAGGACTTTATATGTCTATTCATTATTTCTGTAGACATTGCAGCGCAAAAGTCGGTATGATAGAAGAGACAACACATAATACTGAACAACTTGGCTTTCACCATCTGACTTCTGATGAACGAAAAGAGTTTATCCATTATCATTCAAATGGAGATCTTGTTGTTAAAACCATTTGTGAAGATTGCCAGGAGGCGTTGGAGCGAAACCCGGACT
Organism: Priestia megaterium; assembly: GCA_008180335.1. GTDB lineage: Bacteria > Bacillota > Bacilli > Bacillales > Bacillaceae_H > Priestia > Priestia megaterium_B. The sequence goes on along the minus strand of VTEF01000014.1, from coordinate 10,607 downwards.
ATCATCAGTACGAAACTTTTATACAATAAAAAGCTTTGGTTTAACACCAAAGCGTTTTTCTGTTTAAGTACATAGCAATACATGGGAGGAGGGAATTCCTTTGCGAGGGATTAGACAGCAGTTTATTGAAAATAATGAAATTAAAATGATTGTAAACAGCTTAGAAGAGGGGTTAAAAGAGCAACTAGTGACAGGGATTTCCGGTTCAGCAAGATCGGTATTAATGGCTTTATTAAATAAAGATCAAAAATATCCATTATTAGTTGTGACGCATAATCTGTATCAAGCTCAAAAGGTATACGAAGATTTAGTTCACCTTTTACCGAAAGAAGACGTCTTTCTTTATCCAGTAAATGATCTCGTAGCGACAGAAGTAGGTATTGCAAGCCCAGAGTTAAAGGCACAGCGTATTGAAGTACTGAATCATTGGAGTCATCATCATTCTGGAGTCGTGGTAACACCTTTAGCTGGAATACGTAAAATTCTTCCACCGAAAAAGCGCTGGGAACAAACTCAATTAGTGTTTCAAATGGGAGTAGATGTGGATGTTGATCATTATTTACAAAAGCTTGTCACACTAGGTTACGAGCGTGTATCAATGGTGTCAGCACCTGGAGAGTTCAGTGTCCGCGGAGGGATTATTGATATTTATCCACTGACAGAAGAGTTACCTGTACGTATCGAACTGTTTGACACAGAAATTGATTCGATCCGTACGTTTACAATTGAAGATCAGCGCTCTCAAGAACAGCTAAAAGAAATTCATATCGGTCCCGCAACTGAAACTATTTTAACTGAAGAAGAAGTAAAAAGCGGTATACAAGAGCTTGAAAAGCAATTAGCGCTCACGTTAAAGCAAGTAAAAAACCAAACGGTAAAAGAGCTATTAACTGAAAATATACAAGGGGAACTGGAACAGTTAAAACAAGGTCAAAATTTAACGAATATGTTTAAATACTTGTCTTTATTTTATGATATCCCTAGTAGTTTACTAGACTACTTACCTGAAAGTGGCTTAGTCATTTTTGATGAAACCACTCGTATTCAAGAAACATCTGAACAGTTAGATACGGAAGAGGGAGAATGGGTTACAGAGTTATTAAGTAACGGTCAAATTGTACGTGATGTGCAATTATCTCATAAATTGCCTTCTCTAATTCAAAAGACAAATCATCAATTGCTATATATGTCTTTATTTTTAAAGCATGTTTCATATACAAGTCCACAAAACGTTGTAAATATTTCCTGTAAGCAAATGCAGCAATTTTATGGCCAAATGAATTTGCTTAAAGCAGAGATTGACCGATGGAAGAAAGCAAATTATACAATTGTATTATTAGGAGTAGATAGAGAAAGAGTCACAAAGTTAGAAAGTGTTTTAGCCGATTATGACATTGAGTCCTCTATTTTAGACGCAGATGGTCAACTGGTGCCCGGTATTGTGCAAATTATTGAAGGAGATTTGCAAGCTGGTTTTGAGCTGCCTATGCAAAAGTTAGCAGTATTAACAGAAGAAGAGTTATTTAAAAAACGAGTCAAAAAAGCAAAGCGTCGTCAGAAACTATCCAATGCTGAGCGGATTAAAAGCTATTCTGAATTGAATGTTGGTGATTATGTTGTTCACGTTAATCACGGGATCGGCCGTTATCTAGGGATGGAAACATTAGAGATAAATGGAAATCATAAAGATTACATTCATATAAAATACGAAGGATCGGATAAGCTGTATGTTCCAGTCGAGCAAATTGACCAGATTCAAAAATATGTTGGGGCAGAAGGTAAAGAGCCAAAAGTATATAAATTGGGTGGTAACGACTGGAAAAAGGTGAAGAAGAAAGTTGAGTCGTCTGTTCAAGATATTGCCGATGATTTAATTAAATTGTATGCAGAGCGAGAAGCAAGTAAAGGCTATGCATTTTCTCCAGATGGGGATTTACAACGTGAATTTGAACTCTCTTTCCCTTATCAAGAAACAGAAGATCAACTACGTTCTATTCAAGAAATTAAAAAAGACATGGAAAAAGAACGACCGATGGATCGCTTGCTATGCGGTGACGTAGGGTATGGAAAAACAGAAGTGGCGATTCGAGCTGCATTTAAAGCGGTAACAGATGGGAAACAAGTTGCCTTGCTTGTCCCAACTACGATCTTAGCACAGCAACACTTTGAAACAATTCGCGAGCGATTTCAAGACTATCCAATTAACATTGGGTTATTAAGTCGTTTCCGCAGCCGTAAACAACAGCAAGAAACAATTAAAGGGTTAAAAGCAGGAACAGTTGACGTTGTAATTGGTACTCATCGATTGCTTTCAAAAGATGTCGTGTATAAGGATCTGGGTCTTCTGATTATCGATGAAGAACAGCGGTTTGGTGTTACTCATAAAGAAAAAATTAAGCAGCTAAAAGCAAATGTAGATGTATTGACGCTAACTGCTACCCCTATTCCTAGGACATTACATATGTCAATGCTAGGGGTAAGAGATTTATCAGTTATTGAAACACCACCGGAAAATCGCTTTCCAGTCCAAACTTATGTTGTGGAATATAACCCTCTTTTAGTTCGTGAAGCGATCGAACGTGAATTAGCAAGAGATGGGCAAGTATACTTTTTGTATAATCGAGTCGAAGATATTGAACGAAAAGCAGAAGAAATTTCAATGCTAGTTCCAGATGCACGTGTGACCTATGCGCATGGAAAGATGAATGAAACAGAATTAGAAGCTGTTATTTTAAGCTTCTTAGAAGGCGAATATGATGTATTAGTGAGTACAACCATTATTGAAACCGGTGTTGATATCCCAAATGTCAATACGCTAATTGTTAATTATGCAGATAAGATGGGGCTTTCTCAACTTTACCAATTAAGAGGCCGCGTAGGGCGTTCAAATCGTGTGGCATATGCTTATTTTACGTATCATAAAGATAAAGTGTTAACTGAAGTGGCAGAGAAGCGTTTACAAGCAATTAAAGAGTTTACAGAGCTTGGATCTGGATTTAAAATTGCGATGCGAGATTTATCTATTCGTGGTGCAGGTAATTTATTAGGAGCACAGCAACATGGATTTATTGACTCTGTTGGTTTTGATTTATACTCTCAAATGTTGAAAGAAGCAATTGAAGCGAAACGTGGCAAAGATCACGAGCAGACAAAAATTCAAGTAGAAATAAACTTAGATTTGGATGCATATATACCAGATCAATACATTACAGATGGCCGCTTGAAAATTGAAATGTATAAACGCTTCCGCTCGATTGAGACGTTAGAAGATGTCCAAGATTTACAAGATGAAATGATTGATCGTTTTGGGGAATACCCAGTCGAAGTGATGCACTTATTTACCGTCGCGAAAACAAAAGTTTATGCAACAAAGTATTTGGTAGAGTCCATTCTTCAATCTAAGCAAGATATTACGATTTTATTATCTGAGGAAGCCAGTGCTACAGTTGATGGGCAAAAGCTATTTATGCTGGGTAATCAGTTTGGACGAATGGTTAGTCTTGGAATGGAAGGGAAAAAAGTAAAAGTTGTGATTAACACAAAGGGCCTTTCACAAAAAGAATGGTTAACCATTGTGTACAAACTTACAAAAGGGTTAGAAAAAGTAAAAAAAGAACAAGTGACAAATTAAAGGAACCGCTCGCTGAATAAGCGAGCGGTTTTTACTATCCAATTTTTACAACAACCATACTGAACCATTGAGACAAAACTCATTTTTTCGATGATTTTTTTATTTTTTTGCTATAAATGGGTACTTTTTAACAAAAAAAGAGATGGTTGGTGAATAGAAGTTGTATAGTGAAGAATACTAACGTCAACATAGGTGAACGGTTAATGAGTCATTACATTTAACTTATTCACCAAAATATTTTTAATCATCAGATGAAAGAGAGGCTTTAAAGAATGAAAGCAACAGGTATTGTTCGTCGCATTGATGATTTAGGACGTGTCGTGATTCCAAAGGAAATTAGAAGAACACTACGCATCCGTGAGGGAGATCCATTAGAAATATTTGTAGATCGCGATGGAGAAGTTATTTTAAAGAAATACTCACCGATTAGTGAATTAAGTGATTTTGCAAAAGAATACAGTGAGGCACTTTATGATAGCTTAGGCCATCCAGTATTAATCTGCGATCGTGATGTTTTTATCACTGTTGCGGGAAGCTCGAAAAAAGAATATTTGAATAAAAACATTAGTTCATTAGTTGAATCTACGATGGAAAGCAGAAATTCCATTCTGGTGACAGAAGGAAAAAGCTTAGAATTTGTGGATGGATATGAAGAAGCTGTTTCGTCTTATACAATTGGGCCTATCATTGCAAATGGAGATCCAATTGGAGCTGTGATTATTTTCTCTAAGGATAAGTCTCTTGGAGAAGTAGAGCACAAGGCAGCAGAAACTGCAGCCGGTTTTTTATCTCGTCAGATGGAGCAATAAATTTCTCTCGCAAGGATCTAATCATCATTATTTTAACTTATTTCACAAAAAAGGTAGCATTATTGCTACCTTTTTCGTATGGATATTTATCTTATAGATGAGGAATAGAGGATAAGCGAAAAGAACGTGATATAATACAAAGAGTCCTTTGGATCAAGTTCATTTATTTTTATTCAAATGAATGTCTGAAGGGATAGAAGTTCAGTAAAGCTTCTACTGACGAATAGTTTCTGTTAAAGTAGAGCTTTTCTCGAGTTGAAAGGTGTAAGTATGAGTAAAAAATCACAACTTTACATGATAGTAAACGGTGCAGTTATTTTAACAATCGCAGGAATTTTGACTAAGATATTAAGTGCGACTTATCGGATTCCATACCACCATATTGCTGGCGATATTGGCTTTTATATTTATCAACAAGCTTATCCTTTATATGGTATTGCGTTGCAATTAAGTACATATGGGTTTCCTGTTATTATTTCAAAATTAATCTCCGAACAGGCAGCTATGCAAAATAAAATAGAAATTACAAAAATTATTCAAATTTCATTCGGTTTCTTAGTCATATTGAGCTGTACGATGTTTGTCTTTCAATATACATTAGCCGATGAAATTGCATTGTTAATGGGAGATAGGCAGTTAACATTATTAATTGAAATCATTGCATTTTCTTTTTTATTTATTCCGTTTGTTGCTGTTATTCGAGGTTATTACCAAGGGCTAAACAATATGATTCCAACGGCAATATCTCAAGTAGCGGAACAAATTATTCGTGTCGCAACTATCCTATGCTTATCTTTTCTGTTAATTCAGCAAGGCTATGACTTGTATATGGCAGGAGCGGCTGCTATCTTTGGGTCAATTACAGGTGTCACGATTGCTCTTATCGTTTTACTTTTCTTTGTTTTACGAGAGCGCGTAGGAGAAAAATGGACGTTGCAAAGTGTCACGATAAAAGAGACAATGCAGGTTCTAAGAAAAGTGGCGATACAAGGTAGTTTTATTTGCTTAAGCGGGATGGGGTTGCTTTTAATTCAATTAACTGACTCGTTTACGTTATATTCTTCCCTAACAGCCAATGGAGTAGAACATTTACAAGCTAAAGTTATGAAGGGCATCTACGATCGAGGGCTGCCTCTTATTCAATTAGGAACTGTGGTTGGAACAGCTTTTTCTCTCTCGTTAGTACCAACAATCTCAGCAGCTATTGCTAAAAATGATTGGAAATTTGTGACTGATAAGATCAAGCTATCTCTTAAACTTTCACTCGTTGTAGGAGTAGGTGCTGCATTAGGATTAATCGGTCTTATGAAACCTATCAACATTATGTTATATGGTGATGCTGCAGGTACAGATGTGCTTCAGATATTGAGCTTGTTAGTTATCTTTACCACATTATCTGCTACGACAGCAGCTATTTTACAAGGGATGGGGCACACAGTAATTCCTGTTTTTTCTGTAGTGATAGGAATGGGGGTTAAATTGTTTTTAAACTTGTGGCTTGTTCCTCTAGCTTATACACACGGGGCGGCTGTTGCATCAGCGATTAGTTTTGGTTGTATTGCTATTGTAAATGGGATTTTTCTTTATAAATTTGTTAAAATCCCACTAGCATTCAAGAAAATGAGTGTAGTAGTGGTGATGATTGGATTATGTATGTTGGGCCTGCTGCAAGGATATTTATGGCTTATAGAAGAAGTGCTGTTTCACGATTTAGAGAGTATGCAAAAGAATCTTGTTGCAGCATTTGCTGGTGTATGTATAGGGGGTAGCTTTTATTTGTGGCTATTGATTAGAAAGCACGTTTTTACATTTGAAGAATTAACATACGTTCCTCTAGGACATGCAATAACTAAATACATTTTACGAATGAAATGACTTAAAGGAAAGGTGAGGTCATATGTCAAATAAATTAACGATTATTGGTTTAGGTGCTGGCGATTTAGATCAATTACCGCTTGGTGTTTATCGGCTATTACAACAATCTGAACATGTATGGTTACGAACAAAAGAACATCCTGTTATTGAATTGCTAGAAGAAGAAGGAATGAATTATACATCATTTGATCAAGTATACGAGAGCAATGAATCATTTGAAGATGTATATAAAAAAATTTCAAATGAGTTGATTGACAAGGCACAAACTGGAGATGTAATTTATGCAGTTCCTGGACACCCTCTCGTGGCTGAACGAACGGTTCAGTTGCTTTTAGAGAAAAAAACGGAGAATATGATCATTGAAATTAAGGGTGGACAAAGTTTCTTAGATCCTATTTTTACAGCTTTAAAAATTGATCCAATTGAAGGATTCCAATTGCTAGATGGCACAGCGCTACAGCGAGACGATATTCAATTAAATCAACATGTACTTATTGGACAAGTGTATGATCAGTTTGTGGCATCTGATGTAAAATTGACCTTAATGGAGCACTTGCCTGCTGAATATGAGATTTATATTGTTACAGCAGCAGGAAGTGCTGATGAACATATTCGTCTCGTTAAATTGTATGAATTAGATCATGACATGTCTTTAACCAATTTAACGACGGTCTATGTACCACCAGTAAAGGAAGAGTCGTTGCTATATCATCAATTTACCGCGTTGCGACAAATCATCGCTGCTTTAAGAGGTCCGAATGGTTGTCCTTGGGATCAAAAGCAAACACACAAGTCATTGAAGCCTTATTTATTAGAAGAAGCTTATGAGTTACTAGATGCAATTGATCGTGAAGATGATGATAATATGATTGAAGAGCTTGGAGATGTGCTTTTACAAGTGATGCTCCACGCACAAATTGGCGAAGACGAGGGGATGTTTACCATTGATGATGTTATTCTCCATATAACAGATAAAATGATTCGAAGACATCCACATGTGTTTGGCGAAACAGTTGTGAATAACGCTGATGATGTTGTTTCAAACTGGGATCAGATCAAAAAACAAGAAAAAGGTCATCAAGTTTCTTCCTTACTTGACTCCATTCCAAAAGCGATGCCTAGTTTGATGAGAGCTTACGGGTACCAGAAAGAAGCTGCAAAAGTGGGATTTGACTGGGAAGATGTAGTACCTATGTGGGAAAAAGTAACCGAAGAGGTGGATGAATTCAAAAAGGAAATTCATGCATCCAATCTAGAGAAGATGAATGATGAGTTTGGTGACATTCTATTTGCACTTGTCAATGTGTCCCGCTTTTATAAGATTGATCCCGAAACAGCACTGGCTAAAACAAATGAGAAATTTGCTACTCGTTTTCGTTACATTGAGAAGAAAATAAACGAATTAAACAAGCAGTTTAGTGATTTTACATTAGAAGAGCTTGATCAATTCTGGAATGAAGCAAAACAAACAGGTTTGTAATAAAGAAAGGTGAGAGAACGATGAGATTAGATAAATTTTTAAAAGTGTCCCGCTTAATTAAACGTCGTACATTGGCAAAGGAAGTCTCTGATAAAGGACGAATCTTAATCAATGGACTGACTGCAAAAGCAAGTTCAAATGTAAAAGTAGGAGATGAATTAGCTATTCAGTTTGGAACAAAGATCATTACAGTCAAAGTAGAGGCACTTCAAGAAAACGTTAAAAAAGAAGAAGCAACAAATTTATATTCCGTCATAAAAGAAGAGCGTGTATCAGCTGAATAATCATTCCTCATTGGTTATAAGGCTTGTTCTAAAGTCCTTCGTTTGTTCATATGTTTAAATCAGACATATCAAGAGCAGCTTAGTTGTTCTTAATGAATGAGGTGGGGGATGAAGATGAGTCAATTTTATGAAATGGGTAATGCAAATAAAGATCACACTCCAAATCATGATTTAGTGATGAAGGGGCGACGTCTCTTAGATATTACAGGAGTAAAGCAAGTCGAGAGTTTTGACAATGAAGAATTTTTATTAGAAACTGTCATGGGGTTTCTTTCTGTTCGCGGTCAAAATCTCCAAATGAAAAATTTAGATGTAGAAAAAGGAATTGTATCGATAAAAGGAAAAATCTTTGATATAGTTTACTTAGATGAGAATCAATCGGAGAAAGCTAAAGGATTCTTTAGTAAGTTGTTTCGATGAGCTTAAATGTTCAATTCTATACGATGATTGCGATGGTTTCGATGGGAAGTTTTATCGGAGCTTCCCTCGATACATATCGTTATTTTATAAACCGATCGAAGGTCATCCGCTGGTTTTTATTTGTGAATGACTTGTTATTTTGGATTGTGCAGGCTCTTCTCATTTTTTATGTATTATTTTTAGTGAATGAAGGAGAATTGCGGTTTTATGCATTTCTAGCTTTATTATGTGGCTTTGCTGCTTATCAAAGTTTACTTCAATCGCTTTATTTAAAGGTTTTAACGTTTACTGTCTTAAGTGTTTTAATGGTTTATCGTTTGTTTTTGAGGCTTCTAAATATTTTTTTGGTCAAGCCTACTAAACTTTTTGTACGCATAGTAGTGTTAGCATGTTTAAGTGTGTATCGTATCAGTTATGTCATGATAAGCTTTCTTTTTAAATTAATTTTTGCACCTATCCGGTGGATATTGTTTATTATTTGGAAAATCATGCCTGAGTCGGTAAAGCGATTTTTTCATGCGTGTTTGCTTCGTATAGAAGGATTTTACAAACAAGTAAAGAATATGATAACAAGAGTTATGACATGGGTAAAAAAATTTAAAAATAAGGGGGGCGACTAATCCAATGAGTGCTACGCCGAAAAAGAATGTTACAAAGCTAAATACAGATTATCTTCATAAGCAAGAGCAGCTTCAACAAAATACAGATCGAAAGCGCATTGGCTTAATTAGGCGTCTGACTGTTTTTGGTGTGTTCGCTTTTATCGTTACTGCTTTAATGATATCGGTATTAATCAAACAAACATCGGCAATTGAAAACAAAGAGGCTGAACAAAAAAAATTAGAGCAACAATTAACAAAGCTGGAAGGAAAGCAAAAGCAGCTTGAAAGTGAAATCGTGAGATTAAACGATGATGAGTATATTAAAAAAATTGCCCGAAGAGATTATTTTTTATCTGAAGACGGAGAAATTATTTTTAATATCAAAAACGACTAGGTGGATGGTTCGTTGACAGTGTATTTTTGCTTTTTGTATAATATAATAAATTGATTTCTTTTATCATTTTAAGGAGGAGCATTTTTTTTATGTCAATTGAAGTAGGCAGCAAGTTACAGGGAAAGGTAACAGGTATTACGAACTTTGGAGCTTTTGTTGAGTTACCAGGGGGGACAACAGGCTTAGTTCATATTAGTGAAGTGGCGGATAACTATGTAAAAGATATTAACGACCACTTAAAAGTGGGCGATGAAGTCGAAGTAAAAGTCATTAATGTTGAGAAAGATGGTAAAATTGGTCTTTCCATTAAAAAAGCAGTAGATAGACCGGAACGCTCAGAAAGACCGGAAAGACCAGAACGACCAGCAAGAGCACCACGCTCAGATCGACCACGCGACTCACATCGTCCACAACGTAACAGCCGTGGTGGTAACGATTTCCGTTCAAAAGAAACATTTGAACAGAAAATGAACCGTTTCTTAAAAGATAGCGAAGAACGTTTATCTTCCCTAAAACGCCATACTGAATCAAAACGCGGCGGACGCGGTGCAAAACGCGGTTAACTTGCTGCTTATGTATAATAGATAGCGAGTGCTTAAAAAGTACCTTTTGTAAGGTGCTTTTTATTTTGTACGCAAAACAAAAAAAGCATGTACATATTTGTACATGCTTTTTGACAGATTGACGAGAAACCTTCTAGGTTCTCGTCAATCTGAACATTTTTATAAAGAATTTTTATGAAGAAACGAGAAAATGATTAACCAATCGACTTTTCTTCATATTTTGGCATGCGGCTGTGAGATAAGCCTGCATTTGAACAGACTTCTTCCCTCGATAACGGGCATAGCGATATCCATTGAGTTCTTTCGCATCCGCAAAGCTTCGCTCAATTGTCGTGCAACGCATTCGATACAGTTGTTGACCTGATTTTGTGCGTTTGTTCATTCGCGCTTGTTCTTTAAAATGTTCCCAAATATGCCGCGTAATGGTTCGTTGTTTTTGTTTCGCTGAAAAGCAGCCGTCTCTCATTGGACAAACCACACAATCAGCTGGGTTTGATTTATACGTACGTTCTCCTTCTCGGCTCGTGGTGGCATACGGTAAGATACATC
>VTEF01000013.1 GCA_008180335.1 Priestia megaterium | reverse complement strand
CTTTAAATAACTAGCTTATTGAACTGCTCCAAATAATTTATGAATGAATTCTTTTTGATTTTGGACAGACTTCTCCCGTTGGAGAGTTTGTCCTTTTTTGATCATGTGCATAGCCTCTATTCCTGCAATGATTCGTTTGGCCGTTTGGAAAGACTTTAATCCAAGCATTGGGCAAATTCGTTTTTTAATAAAGCGATGATCCTGCTCTACGATATTGTTCAGATATTTAACTTGCCTTAGTTGGATGCCTTCAGGCATCTGCTTTTCTTCTTTTAATTCTTGGATAGCCATAGGATAAGCAGGGTTCTTGTCTACAGTTATCACACGAGGCTTAGAAACATGCGGAAAAGCCAAGGCTTTCTCAAACAAGCGCTTGGCTGCTTGTTTATTTCTTGTTTTACTTAGATAAAAATCAATCGTGTTTCCTTCAGAATCAACGGCACGATAGAGATACATCCATTGTCCTTTTACTTTTACATAGGTCTCATCAACCCGCCAAGAATCGTTTGTTGGTTTAAGATGGCGCCGTACTCGCTCATCCAATTCAGGACCATATTGATGAACCCAACGCATAATCGTTGTATGAGCCATACATAATCCACGTTCCTCCATCATTTCTACCAAGTCACGAAAACTTAAATTGTACCGTAGGTACCATCTTACAGTTAACAAAATGATATCAGGTTGGTAGTGTTTCCACTTAAAGAGGTTTTGCTTTTCCATACTGATCACATCCTTTTTTTTAGAGTACTAGTATCAATATGTCCAAGTTTGGGAGAATGCTTGCAGATATTTTGAAATTTTTGCACCAGAACCTTATTTATCTATATCCCATTAGTAATCACAATTATTCAAATTTTCTTACTGATTTTCTATAAACTAGATAAACAATATCCACAAATTATTAAGGATTTACAAGCCCGATAAATTATACTGGATATCAAGCTAATTTAGGAGGGCTAACCACTTAAGATTGTAGATTGAATCTATTCCGTTTTACTGGCGTTAAGACTCCCACGTCAAGACTTAGAGGATATGAGGAAGTCTAAGTCAACCTATAAAAGAACAAAGATTAAGACCACCACGTCCTGTGGCAACATCTGAATGAACCGCATCGTAAAGTCCTCTAGTGAATATTCACTTTATGTTTATATTATATATGAGGAGTGTAAGTTTTGTTTTGTCGATCATGTCGAAGAATAAATGTGAGCACTATTAAGAAAAATTTAAAAATGTAAAAATAAGAAAATAGAAAGTTGGGTACTTAAGATGAATTCAACAACATTTCCAAAGGTGTTTCTTTGGGGAACGGCAACTTCTGCACATCAAGTCGAAGGATCAAATATTAACAGTGATAGTTGGGTAGAGGAGAATATAAAAGGCTCACCATATGTAGAACCATCTGGGGATGGTGTGGATCATTACCACCGTTATCGTGAAGATATTAAATTATTAAAAAGTCTTGGTTTAAATACCTATCGATTTTCCATATAGTGGGGACGTATTGAGCCTGAAGAAGGATTCTTTTCCATTGGTGCAATCGATCATTATCGAGATGTCTTACACACATGTCATGAAAATGGATTAACACCTATCGTAACGATGCATCATTTCACATCACCGAGGTGGTTAATACGTAAAGGTGGATGGTCGAGTGAAAAACTTCCTTATTATTTTGCTCGTTATTGTGAAAAGATTATGACAGAACTTGGTGAATTAATTCCGTTTGCAGCGACGATTAACGAGTTAAATTTACCAGTGAATTTAAGAGAATTACTTGAGAATGCCAAGCTAGTTCCTCCAGTTGGTGTTGATAAATCGAGTTGGGACGCACCTGAATGGAAAAAAGAAGCTGCTCGTATATTTGGCTTAGAAGGGGTAGGCTATACAGGATTTTTTATGGCATCATCTCCTGAACAGGTGAAGATATTAAAGCAGGCACATCAACAAGGGCGTGCTGCCATTAAGAAGGTAAGTCCAAATACCAAGGTTGGGGTAACACTTGCCTTACCAAATGTACAGAGTGTAACAGGAGGCAAAGAAGTCGCAAAAGGCGTATGGAATACGTATTTCCGTCAGTTCTTGCCTATGATTAATGGAGATGATTTCTTAGGGATACAAAACTACACCCGTGAACAATATGGAGCTAATGGGCGATTGGAGCCGCCTAAAGATGCAGTTTTAACACAAATGGGATATGAAAATGATCCAATAGCATTAGCAAATGTAATCCGTGAGGTATCAAAGGATATTTCAATCCCTATTATTGTTACTGAGCACGGAATAGCTACAGCTAATGATAAGGAGAGGATCGAATTTATCCAAAAAGGCATATTAGGCTTGCAACAATGTATAAGTGAAAATATTGATGTACAAGGATATATGTACTGGTCAGCATTTGATAATTTTGAATGGATGATGGGGTATCAAAAAACGTTTGGGTTAATTGCTGTGGGTCGTACAACAATGGAACGAAAGGTAAAAGAAAGCGCTTATGTACTTGGAGAAATTGCTTCCTCTAATGGAGAGAACATGGTCAATCAAGGAGAAATTAAATAAAAACGTATTTTGTAATAGAGTTTGTTAAATATCGGTTTTTATTTCCTTTTTTTTGTGAATTTTTTTAACCTTATGAATTTACCAAGTAATTGTTTACTAATTTCAACAGATTAGGCGGGAGAAATTTGAGGAGTTGCGTTCAGCAATAGGGCCAGATCATTGAGTAATGTGTTGTTAACAACGATTCTTTAAATAAGTTACCCTGAATCTACGTACATTCTCTAAACATAGTGCATAGGATAATTTTATAAATTTGTTAAGGGAATGAGAAAAATGTACTATGCTCCTTATATGTATCCATATTCATATTATGTTAACGTACCAATGTATAGCTATGGAAGACAGCCTGTTTACTGGACTATTCCTAAAGAGACAGGGGATGCTAGACGATTGGGTTTTTTACAGTCATCAAAGGGAAGAGATAAAATTCAGTTAAAAGATTATGGATCAGAACCGTTTGTAGTTAATATCAATAAGGCTACGAAGCAAAACAATACGTATCGTACTGCTTTATGGACAGGAAATCATTTGCAAGTTACATTGATGAGTCTCAATGCTGGCGAAGATATCGGTTTGGAAATACACCCTAATCTTGATCAATTCTTACGTATTGAACAAGGTCAAGGGATTGTTCAAATGGGTAAGAGTAAAGATAATTTAAACTTTAAAAGAAAAGTCTATGATGACTCTGCCATTATGATACCTGCTGGAACATGGCACAATGTAACCAATACAGGTAATATTCCGCTAAAGCTTTACTCGATATATGCACCTCCAGAACATCCATATGGTACTGTACATGTAACAAAAGCCGATGCCATGGCAGCTGAATAAAACTAATGTGAGTAATAAAAAGAAGAACGTGGTTGTAAAGATTATAGTATTAGACTGGTTCTTACGAAATGAAAGAGTTATTTTGTAATTATTTTATATGTTTGTTATTCAATTAACGGGCACGATTGCTGAGCATTACAGGTAGAAAATAATCAAATTTTTTATAAAAGAAGCTTTTTATATGTAATAAAAAAATGTTATTGTACACTTTTTATTAGTTAAAGAATAAGAAGGAGAGAACAAGAAAAATTCTACTGAGGTCATATCAATATCAGAATAAAAGAATAAGAGTGTGACTTTGTTATTGAAGAAATTAGAACATGTCGATAAAGTATTTGATAGATTGAATTCAATAGAAAAAGAACTTAGAGATATAAAGACACAAAATAAATTGTTACAAGATCAAAATGAAGAATTAAAAAATAACATAGAAATAAGTTCAAACAAAAGAGGTCAGAGTCTTTTATCATTAATTCGTGAAGTTCAAGATACGAAAAAAATGAATGCAACTTCTCAAGAGAAAAATGGTGGGGATTTTGGAAGTAATATTATTGTAACTTCCTCTTGTTCGCTTTCGATGCTATTATTGATGAACTGATCCCTTATGAAAAGTATGTTTTATATATGAGGAATATTACTGATGAAGCACTAGAATTTCATAAATAAACTAACCTATGACGCAGTAACAATTAATGTTGCTACGTCATATTTTTTTGCCTATTTCTAGTCTTTCAAAAAGAACAATTATCTAATTTTAAAATTTAGGTCCTTTTTCCATTTGCTCCATTGCAATTGAAAATTTAATTCCTGTCTTAGCACTATCAATATCACTACTAATGGTTTCAAAATGTCTAAGCTTTCGAGAAAGAGTTTCAAAATAATCTTCCATAGATGAAAGGAAAGCTTCTTGGGCCTTACCAGATTTCCAGGAAGCCATTTCTTCTACGATTTGCTTAATAAGCATTTGGTCAGCTTTTGCCTTATTAAGGAACGACTCAAGACTTGCATTTAAGCTCGTAAGGTCTTCTATCTCTTTTTGCAGATGCTCAATCATTTTTATATCAATCATTTCAATACATCCGCCTTTGCAAATGATGCTGCTGCTGAATTTAAATCATGGACAATCTTAGACGTATTTTCTGAAAACCATCTGTTAAAATCATGAGTAGATTCGAGAACCTCGTCTAGTACATATTCAGATTGTTTAATATTATCCAGCATACTTGCTTTTCTCTTCAATTCGTTACATAAGTCTTCGATTCTTCCTAGATACTCTTGTAATTTCTTTGCTGTATCTGTAAGATGCTCAGGAGTAACTTCAATTGTAACCAAGGATGGTGAAAGCATTCTTGGAGATTGGTATATTATTTCTCTTGTTAAAACATTTGTTAGAATTGGATTATTGATATTACCAAGGTCATCGAACATGTAATGATTTAAACTATGATAGTTATCTCCAGCGACTGTTGATCTAAGTCTAGATAATGGATTATACTTGGTCTCAGCCAAAACCAAATCCAGCATAGTAAGTCGATCCAATATGCCGTTTATATGGATTGAAAGCTCCAGAGCTAATAGCGTCTTTAGGGTGAACACAGTTAATTATTTGCTTGTCGTATTTCCCTTTGTTAACATCCTCTTGCATGTCTTTCGGTAATAATCCAAATACACTTGGAGAATTATAAGTCACTGCTGAAACACTATTTACAGCTGCAGAATATGATGCAAGAGCACCTCCCAATGAATGTCCAGTTAATGAGACATTGTAATCAGGATAGGTTTTCTTTACTTCTTTAACTAGTTTATCAGCTTGTCTAAATTGATTTTTCTCATGAAAATCAATTAATAATTTATGATTGTTTAAATCTACGTCTAATCCTAATTGGTTGACCTTCTTATTCATGACGACATAATCTACATCAGCCACAATATCTTTCCAGCCTTCATCTAGTCCTTTACGAAGGCTAACAATTTTATCACCTTGTGTACCGCGAAAGGCAACCACCACGTTTTTACCATTTTTAGCAACCATTGCATCGAATCCAGTGTCTGAATCATGCAGCTTGAATTTTTTATTATCATTGATGATTGTCCATTTCTCTTGTTTGATGGATATTAGAACAATTTGAAATATTTTTATCTTTCAATGGCTTAGGATATGTTATTTTCCATCAAATGATCTTTCTAAAATGTTTTTTTCAATTGACTATCTTTATTAAATCAATGATATTTGTAAGCTTTATTTTCTTTGATGAAAACATAGAAGTACAAATGCAAATACCGATACAAGTTATTCCAGCTATTATACTTACTTCATACGGAAAATCCCAACTTGGGTATATTTCTTTTACAAAAACATTTAAAATTTTATATTGAAGATAGTGGAGGGTTATACCCATTAATATACCCCATACAGTGCTAAACAGTCCGTAATAAAGCCCCTCCCAGATAACCATTTCTCTTAATTGAGTACTTGTCATACCAATTGCTCGTAATATTCCAAATTCATTTTTTCGTATAAGGTAGCTAGTGGCAAGGGTATTGTAAATACTAAATAAACCTATTAAGCCAATAGTACAAATAAATCCCATCATTAACAGCTGAAAAACATCAAAATCCTCTTTAATACTCTCCATATTTTCATATAAAGACCGAACTTTTCCATCCGCAACAAACGCATCTAATTTTTTGAAAATTTTCGAATGATTCTCTGAGCTTTCCTCAATCGTTAAGTCCAACCGGTTATATGTTCTTTTATTTCCTATTAACGATTCAAATAAATTAGTATGTCCAACCATTTTTATACGGTCACGATCCCCGACTGTTGGATAGTTTTCAACGATAGCACCAATCTTTACAAATAAAAGTTTTTCTTTGAATTTTATTTTAATCGAATCCCCAATTCTAAAATCAGATTGATTCTTTCTAGGAACCACAAGGATTATTTCTTCCTCTGATTGAAGATGATCGATGTCTACGCTTCCAGATATAACATAATGGTTAGCCTTTTTTAATTCCTTTTCATGATAACCATGGAAACAAATATCCATAGAGTCACCGTTCATTAAACTCGCTTCAATATTATCGTATTTAGAGGCTATAACCTTTATTTTTGGAAATATCTCCTTTAGTTGATTGATCTCATTCTTTTTAAATCCATCCTCAGACGTGACATAATAATTTGAATTCCATAAATAATTATGCTTTACTAGTGCCGCCGGATCCTGTGAAGAAAAAAATCCAAAGTTCAAAATGATTAGGACGATGGCCACCGACATTGAAAGTGTAGCTCCTAAAAATCTTGAGCGATTACGCAAAATATTTTGCCATGCCAAATGGGCGGAAACACCAAAACGGTTTAACAAAAAATGTGTTTGCTCATTTTCTGTTGACTTTAATTGATTTAGCTCCTGTGTCATTTTTATTGCTTGTATAGGTGAAACCTTGCTAGCAGCAACTGCTGGCTTATAAACAGAAAATAAAATAGTTATGAAAGCAATAACCCCAACCCAAAGCACATCCCAGAAAGGAACTGTTAACTTAGGGGCATTATCAAAGAAAGAAAGATATTGTATTAACCTCTGAAGGGCTATTCCTAACCCGATCCCAATTGGAACGGCTACTACACTAAAAACCATCGCTTCGTTCAATACAAGGTAATGAATTTGTCTAGGAGTTGCTCCGAGCGAACGCAATATGCCGTAATGTTGAATGCGCTCCATCACTGATATCTGATACGTATTAAAGATAAAAAGCCCCATCACTAATAAATTAACGCTAATAATAAAGATAGACGGATAATCACTACTCGTATATTCCCCTAATGCCTTATAAACAATGGAGTTCCTTTGAACATTATCTTCTGAGACTCCTGCAGCATTTGTTAATTGTCTTATATTTAATTCAAAATCATCCTGTTTGTTTATTAATTGTTCATGGAACTGGATATAGAGAATGCTCTTTGTTCCGTTACTACTTAATAATGAATGATTCTCTACTAAGTATCCAATGGAAGATTTGTTCGACCTTGAATTGAACTGATTTTTACAAACACCAACAAGCTCTAAAGGTATATCTCCTAATCTTATTTCATCTCCTACTTCCATGCCATTCTCTTGTACAATCCATTCTTCTAAAACGATTCCTTTCTCGTTTATCGGAAGTTTTCCCTTTACTAATGTGATTTCTTTAAAAATTTTTCTTGCTCCATTATCTAAGCTCATTAATTGTATGCTAGAGTCTGTATTTGGTAGTTGTATCGTTTTAGTTGTAACCTTTCCAGCTATATTTACTTTCTGATAAAGTCTCAAAACAGATTCTTGCTCTTCGTTTGGTTGCAATACAGCCATATGATAATATCCTGTACTATATTTTGCTGAGTGAAATATCGTTTCCTTTAAATTCTGTATAAATATAACGGAAAAGGACATTAAACTTACTGATAGAGTAATTCCAATAATAGTTAATAAGCTTCTTTTCCATTGAGTTACCCCGTATTTCTTTATAATCGAAGTATAGTGTTTCATATGACTACCTCATCACCAACGATTTCTCCATCGTGAATGGTAATCACACGGTCGGCATAATCTGATACCTCTCTATCATGCGTAATCATAACAAGAGTTTGGTTGTACTGTTTGATTGAATCTCTTAGTATTCTTAGTACCTCTGCAGAAGAAACACTATCTAGATTCCCTGTAGGCTCATCTGCAAAAATAATGGAGGGCTTATTTGAAAGAGCTCTAGCAATAGCAACCCTTTGCTGCTGACCTCCTGACAGAGAGCTAGGTAAGTGGTGTTTTCTGTTGGTAAGACCTAGGAATTCAATAAGGTTCATAATGTACTCTTTATCAACAACTTTGCTATCTAATAATAAAGGAAGTAAGATATTCTCTTCTGCAGAAAGAACAGGCAAAAGATTAAACTGTTGAAAGATAAAGCCGAACTTTCTTCTTCTATAAATTGATAGTTCATGTTCTGTAAGATTTGAAAACATTTGCCCTTCTAAAAATATCTCTCCACTAGTTGGTGAATCAAGTCCTCCAAGTAAGTGTAGCAATGTACTTTTTCCAGAACCACTAGCTCCAACAACAGCGACAAACTCTCCTTTTCTTATTGTAAGGTTTGTAGTCTTTAATGCCTTAACGGCTGTTGCTCCTTCTCCATATGTTTTCGTTAAATCGGCTGTCTGTAGTAAATCCATCTCGTTTTTCCTCCTCATTTTCTATAAGAAAAGGATAATCTATCAACCTTACAAGAAGATGACAGTCATTCTTACATTTCTGTCATCTAGGGTTTAAATAGGAAATGTAAGAATAAAAGTTGTGCCCTTGTTAATGCCCGCACTTCTTACTTCTATTCGGCCTTCGTGTTTATTAACAATGGATTTTGCAAGTGCTAGGCCAATACCTGTTCCCTCGACTGAAGGACTGTCTAATCTAGCTTGATAAAAACGTTCAAAAATATGAGGTAAATCATCTTTAGAAATTCCAATACCTTGATCTTTTATAGCAATACTTAAAAAGTTAGGCTTCCTTTCTAATTCAAATGTAATTTTTCCATGAGGCTCGCTATAATCAATTGCATTGTTCAAAATATTTTTTAGTGCTTCTCCTAACCACTTTTCGTCATGATGAAAATAAATAGGTTCTTTAAAGTTATCGAATTGAATGGAAATGTTTTTTGTCTCTATTTTCTGTTGTAGTGACAAGATTGCCTCTTCAACTGTGGAATGAATCGGATTATTTTTCATGTTAAACTGAATAATTCCAGATTCTAGCTTTGATAAATTTAATAACTGTTTGATTAACCAATGAATTCGTTCGAGTTGCTGCTTGCTTTTACTTAAAAAATCAATCCGGTTTTCTAGATCCGGGTCATCGATTAAGAAATCGTGAAACATTAGGGAAGAGCTCAAAGGAGTTTTTAGTTGATGGGAGATATCTGAGATTAAATTCTTTAATAACACTTTCTCTTGCCCTAGTCGATCTAAGGTGTTCTTTAACCTTTCTGCCATTTGGTTAAATTGAAACCTTAATAGTGGTAAATCTCCCTCTTCTTGCGTTAACGAGATGAGATGAAAATTACCATTCATGATTTTTTCTACTCCAAGAGACAAGTCTCTAATTTGGGCATATATATGATGGAAAATCCTAAATGATAGTAAGATTAAGATAATTAAACACAAAGATGCCAAGAAAGCGACGCTTATCCTGGTTTTTTCTAAAGTTTCATACATAAAAGGTTTGTTAATATCAGATAAAGACAAGCTAAACCCATATTTTTTAGCTAAATCGTACCCTTTTTGGGCCTCTTCTCTCGTAATTTCTTTTGTGAATAAAGGGATTACCTCTTCTTCTAACTCTGGTTTTTCATCTAAAATAACCCCTAAAACGGCCATATTTCTGCTCTCCCATTCATGATGAATACTTTCATATACTTTTGTTATGTAGTAATTTGTAGCTGAGGTAAGAATTACAATAGATAAAGTTAATAGAAAAATGTGTACCTTAAATTCTTTGTTTTTTAAAATAGATCTGATCAAGAGCTTACACTTCCTTGCTCCCATATGTACCCTTTTCCTCGAATAGTTCTTATGTATTTTGGATTAGAGGGACATTCTTCAATTTTTTCTCTTAATCGGCGGATATTAACGGAAAGTGTGTTATCATCGATAAAGTTCCCATCGATATCCCATAATTTCTGTAATAGTTGCTCCCTTGATAAAATCTGGTTGGCATTTTTTATGAAAGTGACCAATAGTTTGTACTCTGTAGTAGTTAATCTTAAATCAACTCCATTTTTTTCAGCACGCTGCATCTCAATGAACAGAGCAATATCCTTCGATTTAATCTCATGTCTTAATGAAGAAGAGTGCCCTATCATGACTGCCCTTCTTAAGGCAGATTTCACCCTCGAAGTTAATTCCATAACCCGAAAAGGCTTCGTTATATAATCATCTGCCCCCATATCTAACCCTCTGACAATATCAATTTCCTCATCAGCAGCTGTTAGAAAAATAATAGGGACGTTGGAAGACTGTCTTATTCTTTTACAAAAATCAATTCCTAATCCATCTGGTAAATGATTGTCTAATAAAATTAAACTAGGAGTTTGCTTTTGTAAAAATTCTTCAGCTTCACTTATAGACTTTGTTAACCTGACATTCCAATTTTCTTTCTCAAATGCATACTGAAGACCGTACCCTAGAGACTCATCATCTTCTAAGACTAAAATGGATATCATAACTTCTCACATCCTCTATAGACTATTCAATTTGTGTATTTGCTTAAGTTAACTTTTCCTTATTTATCATAGCTAAGATAATAGGTAATAGGAAGAAATACTTAAGTAAGAAAAACTGGAATTTAATTGTTCTGTATTTTTCAAATGTACCACAATATTTCTAAAATTTTGTACTTTAAGCGGGTTTTAATCAAAAAAATTGAATTCTTTTACGGTAAAGAACCGACTAACTTAGATTGAATTGTTCTACTAAAGCTTCCGACAAGTTACTTTATTTTTTTAATAACAACTATAAATTTTTAGTAGAATAATTATAAATGTTGTTGTGACTCATGAATGGATGACCGATTAGATTGGGAGTGTGAAAGATACTGGTAATGAGTGCTTTTCTGTTATTGAAATTAGTCAAAGAATTGGAATACAGGTTGAAACGATATGAAGATATCTCAGATCTCATGGTGTCCATTTATATGATTTTAGAAATAAAAACTTAACCTAAAGTCTACTGAAAAGTAGACTTTTTCTTATGTCACTATTTTGATTTTTAATTCAATATTTTTAAGAAACTTTGTATTAAGTATGGTACATATGCTTTTTTAGTGTCATAACTTAACAGAAATGAATTCCGATCTTTGATGGATAGAAGTTTTGCTAGTAAAAGCATGAACGATGCATTGCTGTTGGCTGAATAACTAAAAGAACAAACAGAATCAAAAGGGTTAGAGGAAATGGAGTCCGTGTTTTTTTGAGTTATCCGAGTGATACAAATCGTTCCTTAACCAAAAAGAAAATATAGATAAGTCTCTTGTAATTGAGAATTTAGCCATAAAAAAAGCACCCTCAATTTTAGACCATGTCTAAAGCTCGAGGTGCACTGCAGAATAAGACTTGCTTATGTATTTTCGAAAGTATTAAAAAATCTATTCGTCAGTATTTAATGCAAATTTCCCTACAATGGCAGCAACGATCCCGCCAACAATTGGAGCGATAATAAATACCCATAATTGAGACAGAGCTTCTCCGCCAGCAAATAAAGCTGGTGCAAAGCTACGAGCAGGGTTAACAGAAGTTCCGGTTAATGGGATACCTAATAAGTGAACTAACACTAAAGTAAATCCAATTACAAGTCCTGCTAACTGTGCGTTACCTTTTTTACCTGTTACAGCAATAATTACTAGAATAAAGACGAATGTTAGCACAAATTCGACTAAAAAGGAACCTGATGAACCAAGGTTTCCAAACCCATTTTGTCCTAGGTTATCTAAAGGAAGGTTAGATGATTTTAAAATTGTTACTAATACTGCAGTTCCTAACAATCCACCTAAAATTTGAGCTATTACATAATAAGTAAGCTCTGTTGTGTTAATTCGTTTATTCATAAACATGGCAATGGATACCGCAGGATTCACGTGGCATCCAGAAATTGTTCCAATACTGTATGCCATGGCAACAATGGATAATCCGAAGGCCATTGCGATTCCTAAAATTCCAATACCTTCAATTCCTCCTCCTAAAACAGCTGTTCCAGTTCCGAATAATACAAGTACAAATGTACCAATAAATTCAGCAATTACTTTTTTTAACATAATTTACCTCCTCTGGATATAAATTTGATATAATTGTAGAATAGCAGTTTTTTGTTAGACAATTGTTAATTTAAAATAAAGTTTGATCATCTTCTTTAACAAAATATCGTTATCAGGGACATCTTTTAAAATGTTTCTTTTAAATTTTGACGGTGCTAAAATGGATGAGATAACTTATGCTTTTTTGAAAGGTAGGATTATATTGGAAATAAATAATAATGAAGGTTCCACTGTATCAGCAGGCAAACCTCCTGGAAATATATTCGCTAACCGAATAGTGCTAGCGATTATGTCTTCAAATTTTTTGCTGCAACTAGGAATCTGGATAAGGAATTTTGCAATCTTGTTATATGTTACAGAAATCACGAATAACGATCCTGTTTATGTTTCATTGATTTCTGTAGCAGAGTTTGCACCGATCTTTATCTTTTCATTTATTGGAGGTACCTTTGCAGATAGATGGAAGCCAAAACTGACGATGGTTTGGTGTGATTTTTTATCTGCTGTGTCTATCTTTGTTGTGTTATTGACCTTAATTTACGGCTCGTGGCAAGCAATCTTTTTTGCTACACTTGTGTCTGCTATTTTATCACAGTTCTCTATGCCTTCAGCTATGAAACTGTTAAAGCAGCATGTTCCTGGTGAGCAATTGCAATCCGTCATGGCTATGTTTCAATCATTGATGGCAATCTTTATGGTCATCGGACCGATTATTGGAACATTTGTCTACCAAAAGTATGGCATTTATACTTCAATTGCCGTCATGGGTATTATGTTTTTACTTTCTGCTTTAGTGTTAATGGTTCTTCCACGTGACATGGAAAAGGAAAAGACTGAAGAAGAAAGTGATTTCAAAAAAGAGCTGGCAGATGGTTTTCGCTATGTAATGTCAAGTAAGGTACTGAAATCAATGGGTGGTGTATTCGCTGTTTGTGGTTTAGCTGTAGGACTCATTACTCCGCTCGCGATTTTTGTAACCATTGAGAACCTTGGGAAGACGAAGGAATTCCTACAGTGGTTGCTAATGGCCAATGGAGCTGGTATGTTGCTTGGCGGAGGAATCGTTATGGCTTTTTCGAAGAAAATCTCGCCGCAAAAGCTTTTAGCCATTGGAATCTTTGCTAGTATGATCTTTACGATTGGGATTGGATGGTCCACCAGTGTGGTGTTAACCATCGTATTGCAAGTCCTGAACGGGATGTTCTTCCCATGTATCCATATCGGGGTTAATACTTTAATTTTAAAAAATACAAACGAAGCATTTGTCGGACGTGTCAATGGTGTACTAAATCCGTTATTTATGGGGATGATGGTCGTTGGTATGTCAGCATCAGGACTTGTAAAAGATCCACTGACTTTATTTGGTGTATATATAGTCTCAGGCATATTATTCCTGATAGGATCGTTACTCGTTGTTCCGCTTTTTAAATTAAAAGAAGAAGATTCCTTCGTACAATCAGCTATGGAAACGAAAAATTAAAGATAAATATCTTAGATATTAAAAGGTGCATTAAGTTTTCCACTGTGAACTTGAAATTAAGTCTTTTAATTACAAATAAAGTTGTTAAAAAACAATAAGGCTATTAAAAAAGTCCAATCGTGTTATTCCACAATTGGACTTTTTTTTGAAATAACCTATTGTGAAAAGGATGGAAATTTGAAATAATTGTCGCAAGTTTAAAGTGATGTGTTAATTGTAAAGAAAACTTTTTGTGGGTACTTCTGTTGGGATAAATTGTAAAATTTATGCATGTATATAAAAAGGAGTGGGAGAATGTTTCCTGTATTAGAAACAGAAAGACTAATCTTGAGAGAGCTAATAGAAGATGATGCGCAAGGGATATTGAACTGTTTTTCAAATGAGGATGTATTACGTTACTATGGGCAAAATCCATTAACAAATATCGAACAGGTTAAAAATATAATTAAGAATTTTTCAAATAACTACAAGGAAAAACGAGGAATTAAATGGGGAATTGAAATAAAAGAAACAGAAGGGATTATTGGAACTATTGGATTTCATGAATGGTCTTCTGAACATAAGAGAGCTGAAATAGCTTATGCGCTTTTACCTGAGCAATGGGGAAATGGATATGCCACTGAAGCAGTTTTAAAAGTTATATCATACGGATTTAATGAGCTTCAGTTAACTCGTATTGGAGCTGTTGTTTTTACAGAAAACAAAGCATCCAATGTGTTGTTAGCAAAGTTAGGATTTAAAAAAGAAGGTGTTCTTAGAAATTATATGTATCAAAATAATGTTCCATATGATACGAACGTGTACTCCTTGCTTCCAACTAATTTTTGAGCAGCACTCCTTTTCCGGAAGGTGCTATGTATATTTGGAGTATACAATTAATCAACTTTATTGTAAGTGAATATAACTTTGTATAGCTTTGAAAATAAATCTCTTTTAATGCTAACAAGATCATTTGCTATCATGATTTAAAATGTAGGCATCTATGGATAACCCCCAAAGGAACGAGGGTTATCCATTTTTTATTCATATCGAATTCCATTGGAGAGGCTTTCTAAATCCTCCCAATTTAATATGCGGATGGAATTTTTGTTTCTTTCAATAATTTTCTTTTGAGAAAGAGAATGAATCACTCGATTTAGATGGCGGCGTGTCGTGCCAAGTAGATTTGCGATTTCTTCAATATTTGCTGTTTTTAGCTCCATTCCAAAGGTGTAGTCACGTTCAGGTAATAATGTGGACATAAGGTAACTTGCAAAACGATTTTCGACAGGTGCTAATAAGTTCACACGAGAGGCTGTTGTACAAGTTTGGAGCTTATAGCTTAAATGATCTAAAAGTGCATGTAAAAGTCTTAGATTTTCTCTTTCATGCTGCTTGATATAGTCAAAGGATAGTCCAATCAATAAACATTCATTGACTGCTTCGATTTGAGATTGGACGGGAACGCCACGAATCAATTCAATATCACCGATGATGGAAAAAGGATGGCTAAACCGTAGTAAGAGTGACTTTCCGGTTTCGACACTCGATGTTATTTTCACTTTCCCTTCTACTAAAAATAAAAGAGACTGCATGGCAATTCCTTCGTGTAGAATGATTTCTCCTCTTTCGTATTGCTGCAGTGTAAATGGGATTGGTTTTGTTAGGTCAAACATTTTCTCAAGATGATATTCATGTAATTTTGCTTCAAGTGGCTTTAAATCGTGAATAAGTTTCATATGAAATCTCCTTTTTGGGACATATGTCCTTTTCATTATAAGATAAATTGATATGATGAGAGTAATAAAAAGATGTGGGGGTGCATAGAATGAAATTTGTATTTGATTTGGACGGGACGATTTGTTTTAAAGGACGGCCTGTTTCTGAAAAATTACTTACGTCATTAGAAAAATTAGTAGCACAAGAACATGAAGTGATTTTTGCTTCAGCTAGACCAATTCGTGATTTACTCCCTGTTTTACACGAACGCTTTCATCAATACCGAATGATTGGCGGAAATGGTTCAATGGTTGCGACTAACGGAAGAATCATTTCTACGGTGAGCTTCGATGAAGAAATACTCGCTGATATTGCTCAACTACTAGATACGTATAATATTACTTATTTGATAGATAGTGAATGGGATTATGCATATACGGGGCCAGCCGAACATCCGATCTTGCAAAATCTTGATCCGCAAGGACGTGCCAAAAAGGTTGCCTTGGATGAGTTAAGACCTATTGTGAAAATCTTGATGCTCACTTCAAATAATATGAAAGAAGTAGAAGAACAGCTTAGAAAAATGGAGGTTGTCGTTCACGTACATGGAAATGAGGGTGTCCTAGATGTAAGTCCAAGAGGAATAGATAAATGGAGTGGACTGCAGCAACTGGGTGTAGAAGACGGAGAATATATCGCATTCGGTAATGATGCCAATGATATTTCAATGTTTCAACATGCAATGTATTCTGTTATGGTAGGTGAACATTCTCAACTAGCACCATTTTCTTCAGAACAATTGTCTTTAAATGAGGATATCGAAAACTCTTTAGTACAAAAAATTGAAGAGCTGGGAAGTTTAAATTCAATAGATGAGGTATACGCACTTAAAAGGCAGCATAATAAATTTTGTTTAAGCTAAATTTTTTACTTTTGAAGAAATGCGTATGAAAACGATTGAAGTGAATAGGAATCAGTTGTATCGAGATTTTTGAATGCGTTTTGGTTAGCGAACATCTATATATGAACACATACTTCTTTAATAAAAAGATGGTCATTGAGCCGGGCCTATGACGGAGTGAACACCTGTATTTTCAAAGGGCTTCATTATTCTTATCTAAATTGTGCAGATGTTAAATTAAAGTTAAACTGTTTATAAAAAATGAACCGAAATCTCTTATCTTCACAAAGAAGGGGTTTCGGTTTTTCTTGTTGTATTAATAGGGCAAGATAGAATCACAAAAGAAATGGTTCCAACATATGCTTCTTTTTTTAATGCAGTTTATAATCTTCTATACAGATTATGAAAGAAAGGAAGTAATCAATCGATGGATCTTTTTTTTTTGGTTGTTGCAGTGTTAACGCTTTTAGTGGCTCTTAAAAGGATAACTGCAATTGAAAAAGCACATACAAATTCAATACCAAAAGAGATAAAACATAATATATTTATGATGTTTTGGGGAATTTTACTTGTTAGTTGTATTGTTTTTGCTCCTTATCAAGTATGGGTATTAACAGGGGCTTCAAATGACTGGGATGGAGTATATATGATAGAAGCTTCTCTAATAGCAACTTTATTTATATGTGTTACTTTCTATTCTAAATTTAAAGTAAAAAAGAAAATAATTTAACAGTCAGCGTTTATACTCAAAAGCTATTCTCAGTCGTTACATTGAATGAGTTTGAGAACAGCTCTTATACAGCTTATTCTTTCTTACGGGGCGTAATGAGTTCTGCTAAAAAACGGCCAAGCGAAATATGATGAATCTTTTATTTTGTAATCTAAGAAGAAAGATATAATTTGACTTTGTTCTTACTACATACTATCGCTCGGCAACCGAATATATGTAGTGAATCTCTCTGCTTCCCCATTAACTCGAATCATCAGGTCTAGCCAAATGGCAAAATCATATTGTAAGGCGTAGATGAGGACTCTCATTAATACTAGATGTTTGCTATCAGTTGATAAACCAATGTTTGTATCTCCTATATGTTGGACATGTCCAATTGAAAACCAGCCCTCGCTTAGTTTGCCAAGTGTAACCGTATGTTTTGATTTCGCTTGATGCTCTTCTATACGAATTGGTATGAATTCGTCCGCTCTTTTTATCATTATGTCATATGTTTTAAATGCTTATAATTGCTGGATATATATTTTCTGTTCGTGTGAATAGATTCCCTTGCATCTCCTCATCTTAATAATAAAGGAGATGATCATATGCCGCGTGAAAGTGAAAATCAACATGTTGAAACAACTCCTCATTTTGATGGCCAAAAAGAAGGGATCTTTAATGATCCTACAGCATCTACTGGTGCAAAGATGGGTATTCAAGTAGATACGAAAGAAGAATTCGCACAGGAAAGAAATCCATTTCATTACATTCCTAAGCAGGATCAAGAAATGAACCAATTCGAAAAATTAATGAGAGGCAATAAAAGAGAAGAGTAAAGAAAGCGGGGGAAGACAATATGGGTAATTGGAATGAACAAGCAGCACCAAATAACAATTTAAGTGCTGCTCAAATCGGCAATTCAAAGTTAGTTTCAAAAAAAGAACAAGATGCAAAAGACAAGAACAGAAAAAATAAGCAATCATGAGAAGTCTTTTGAAATATCGTTAATCTGTAAAACACCACTTGTAGTGGTGTTTTTTAGTTGTAAGAATCAAAAACCCCAAATAGATCAAAAAATTTTACCTATATTTCTAAAAACAGGTTGTACTTCATTTAAAATCATGTATAATGTTCTAGGGTTAAAAGTAAACTTTTAGTTAAGTAAAACAAAACTTTATTGACTGACAGTTTACTTATTTTAAACAAATTGAGGGTTTAATGATGGAAATAGGTAAGAAAATTAAAAACTTGCGTTTGAAAAAAGGATTAACACAAGAAGAGCTAGGTGAGAGGACTGACCTTAGCAAAGGGTATATTTCGCAGCTTGAAAGAGATTTAAGCTCTCCTTCAATGGAAACATTTTTTAGTATTTTAGAAGTGTTAGGATGTAAACCAAACGAATTTTTTGATACGAATACAAGTGTGCAAAAAGTAGTGTATAAAAAAGAAGATTATACAAGCTATTTTGATGACGAAAAAGGCTATCATATTGAATGGCTAGTGCAGGAATCGAATGAGAAAGAAATGGAGCCGATTCGTTTAACCTTAAAAAGAAAAGGCGAGTTTAAAGCATTTGAACCGTCTTTATCTGAGACATTTGGCTTTGTATTAAACGGAAGTGTAACAATTCAGGTTGGTAGAAGAACCTATGAAGCTCGCGAAGGGGAAACAATTTATTTTCAAGCATCGGAAGAACATCAAATTTTCAATGCTTATGATGGAACCACAGAGTTAATTCTTGTAGCAACAGAATCGTACTTATAAAAACAATCATTAGAGGAGGGGAACCGTATGGAGACCGATCAAGTTATTATTCGATTTGAAAATGTAACAAAACAATACGATGATGACTCTATTGTATTAGATAATGTCAGCTTTGAAATTGAACGAGGAAAATTTTACACGCTGTTAGGGCCTTCTGGCTGCGGAAAAACAACGATCCTGCGTTTAATCGCTGGTTTTACGGAAGCATCAAGCGGCTGTATTTATTTTAATGGGAAAAAGATCAATGATGTGCCTGCTAATAAAAGACAAGTAAACACAGTGTTTCAAGATTATGCATTATTTCCGCATTTAAATGTGTTTGAAAATGTAGCATTTGGCCTTCGAATAAAAAAAGTGAAAAAGAATGAAGTAGAAAAAAGAGTAAAAGAAGCTTTGCGGTTTGTTAATTTAGAAGGATATGAAAATAGAGAAATTAAAGAGATGTCTGGCGGTCAGCGTCAACGTGTCGCGATTGCCAGAGCGATTGTCAATGAACCGGAAGTAATTTTACTTGATGAGCCGCTTTCCGCATTGGATTTAAAGCTTCGCACAGAAATGCAATATGAATTGCGAGAGTTGCAGCGCCGCC
The DNA here is from genome assembly GCA_008180335.1 of Priestia megaterium. Taxonomy (GTDB): domain Bacteria; phylum Bacillota; class Bacilli; order Bacillales; family Bacillaceae_H; genus Priestia; species Priestia megaterium_B. The sequence continues at coordinate 24,125 of VTEF01000013.1, read as the reverse complement.
TAGGGATTACGTTTATTTTTGTCACTCACGACCAAGAAGAGGCGTTAGCGATGTCAGATGAAATCTTTGTGTTAAATAAAGGTCACATTCAACAAAGCGGTGCACCGACGGATATTTATGATGAGCCGATTAATCGTTTTGTTGCGGACTTTATTGGAGAATCAAATATTATACCAGGAGTCATGATTTCCGACTTTTTAGTAGAGTTTGGTGAGAAAAGGTTTGAATGTGTAGATAAAGGTTTTAACCTGAATGAACAAGTAGAAATTGTCATTCGTCCAGAGGATCTAGCGATTACAGATTCAGAACAAGGAAAACTTCAAGTGCGTGTTGATTCTCAATTGTTTCGCGGTGTGCATTATGAAATTTGTTGCTATGACCAAGCTGGAAATGAATGGCTCGTTCACTCGACGAAAAAGGCAACAGTAAACGAGGAAATTGGGTTGTATTTTGATCCAGAAGCTATTCACGTGATGCGATTTGGAGAAACAGAAGAAGAATTTGATAAGCGATTAGAAGGGTACAGTGAGGAACATCATGCAAACTAGGTCGCGCAATATTTATTTGGTTCCTTATCTTCTTTGGATTGTATTATTTGTCATAGCACCGATTGCTTTAATTGTTTATTATTCATTCTTTAACATTCATAACGAATTTACGCTTCAAAACTACCAGAAATTTTTCACACCCGTTTATTTAAAAATGACATTAAGTTCATTTTGGTATGCTTTTTTAATTACCTTATTTTCATTACTATTCGCATATCCGACAGCTTACTTGCTAACAAAAACAAAACATAAGCAGCTGTGGTTATTGTTAATTATTTTACCAACATGGATTAATTTACTGTTAAAAGCCTATGCATTTCTTGGCATATTCGGTACATATGGAACCGTAAACAGCTTTAGTGAACTTCTAGGTTTGGGTACACATCAGATTTTATTTACAGACTTTAGTTTTGTTTTCGTATCAGTTTATATTTTTATTCCATTTATGATTTTGCCGATTTTTAACTCGCTAGAAGAGTTAAACCCATCATTGGTATACGCTTCGCGTGATTTAGGTGCGTCATCATGGACAACGTTTAGACGCGTGATTTTCCCGCTTACGTTAAATGGTGTAAAATCCGGCTGTCAAGCGGTCTTTATTCCAGCATTGTCGCTTTTTATGATTACTCGTTTAATTGCAGGAAATCGCGTAATTACGCTCGGTACTGCAATTGAGCAGCACTTTCTAGTGACGCAGGACTGGGGAATGGGAGCTACGATTGCCGTGTTTTTAATTATTGCAATGGCCATTATGATGATCTTGACAGGAACTAGAAAGAGAGGTTTATAGAATGAATAAGAAATGGAAGGTTAGCAATCTATATTTAGTTTTTATTTTTGTCATTTTATATGCCCCAATCTTCTACCTGATGTACTATTCATTTAACAGTGGTGGTTCTATGCGAGAGTTTGATGGCTTTACACTGCAATGGTATAAAGAAGTTTTTCAAGATACGAGACTTTTAATTATTGTTTTAAATACATTAATTATTGCACTGCTTTCATCTGCTATTTCAACGATTATTGGTGTGATCGGTGCATTAGCCATTGTATATGTTAAGAGATGGCGTGTACGAAATACGCTATTGACTTTAAACAATGTATTAATTGTAAGTCCAGATGTCATTATTGGCGCATCATTCTTGCTTTTATTTACGATGATTGGCATTAAACTGGGGTTCACATCTGTTTTATTAGCTCATATTGCCTTTAGTGTACCTATTGTTGTAATTATGGTTCTCCCTAAGTTGCAAGAGATGAGTCCTACATTAATTGATGCTGCGCGCGATTTAGGAGCGAGCCGCTGGGAAGTGTTATCAAAAGTAATTCTACCTTTTATTACACCTGGTGTATTTGCTGGATTTTTTATGGCGTTAACCTATTCGTTAGATGACTTTGCTGTGACCTTTTTTGTAACAGGAAATGGTTTTTCGACACTCTCAGTTGAAATTTATTCATTAGCTAGACAAGGTGTTTCATTAACGATTAATGCGTTATCTACATTAATCTTTTTATTTACTGTTATGCTTGTTATTGGTTACTACTTTATTAGCCAGCGTAACCTTCGAACGAAAGGAGTGACAGTTCAGAAATGAGACAGCTAGCTCAACCGTTTATTGCAATTACTGTCATTTCCTTTATGCTGATTTACGTCGTATCTCACTTAAATTCAGCTCAAGGATACTCAGGTGAAAACACATTAACCGTGTATAACTGGGGAGATTATGTAGATCCAGATCTTATAGAAAAATTTGAACAAGAAACAGGGGTTAAAGTGATTTACCAAACCTTTGATTCAAATGAAGCAATGATGACAAAGGTTAAGCAAGGTGGAACAACATTTGATATTGCTGTTCCTTCAGAGTATGCAATTAGTAAAATGCGTGAAGAAAAGTTATTAAAACCAATTGACCATTCTCAAGTACCGAACTTGAAATATATTAATCCTCGGTTTTTAAATTTATCATTTGACCCAAAAAATGAATATTCCATCCCTTATTTTTGGGGAACAGTTGGGATTGTGTATAACCCAGAGATGATCAAAGGAAAAGAAATTACAAGCTGGAATGATTTATGGGATAAAGATTTAGAAAATCAAATTTTGTTAGCCGATGGCGCGAGGGAAGTAATCGGAATGGGGTTAAATAGCTTAGGCTATTCGTTAAATGATACAAATAAAAAGCACTTAAAAGAAGCAAAAGAAAAGCTCGATCGTCTGACACCGAATATTAAAGCGATTGTGGGAGACGAAATCAAAATGTTGCTTGCGAATGAAGAAGCGGCTGTAGGATTAGTATGGTCCGGCGATGCTTCTGAGATTATGGGAGAAAATGAAAAGCTTGATTATGTAGTACCAGAAGAAGGTTCAAATCTTTGGTTCGATAATATGGTCATCCCTAAGACCGCTAAGAACGTAAAAGGAGCGCATCAGTTTATAAATTTCATGCTTGAACCAGAACATGCCGCTCAAAATGCTGAGTATGTAGGCTATTCTACACCAAATGAAAAAGCATTAGATTATTTGCCAAAAGATGTAGCAAATGATGAGCGGTTTTATCCAGGCGAAGCATTAACAAAGAAACTGGAAGTTTACGATAACTTAGGAAAAGAAATGCTTGCTTATTATAATGAACTATTTTTAGAGTTTAAAATGCATCGGAAATAATGGTGTGTGTTATAAAAGATAGTTCATTAGATCAGATATGTTGTTTTTATTTTCCATTTAAAATAGGTTTTTTATCCGTTGAAAAAATGAAGCTAGCTCGTTAACATAGTAACAAATGAAAGCTAATGACATAGAGAATGTGTCATTAGCTTTTTTTATGAAAAGTTTTTTAACAATAGGGAAAAATAACGTTTAGTACGTTATGAGCAAGCGAAGGCAACAATCAGAACGGTTGTCTTTTCATTCTTAAATCATTAGGAGAAAAAATGGTGAAGCAAAAACAACAGATTGAATCGATTTATTTTTTAAGACTATTTGCAATGATGATGGTGGTACTCGTTCATGTTACGGCAGCTTTTGGAAGTGTGTTACCATTTGGTGGAGAAGCGTATCAAAAATATCATTTCATTAATCGCGTCATTCGAATTGAAGCAGGCATTTTTATTGTCATTACCGGGCTTGTGTTTTTTTACAGCTATATTCATAAACCATTAACAAAGACGTTATGGAAAAATTACTATTTAAAACGAGTCACATATATTTTGGTTCCGTATATTATATGGGCTCTGATTTATGAAGGATATTCCATCTATGTGGGAGCAAGAGAATTTAATGCAATTGAAATTATGACAAGAATTTTGCAAGGTAAATCATATTATCAACTTCATTTTATTTTTCTCATTGTACAAATTTATTTAGTTCTGCCAATCTTCGTTTGGCTTGCTCAAAAAATCACGTTTTTCCGTAAGTATATGTGGCTGTTTGGAGTCGTTTTACAACTGCTTTATTTAATGGTAAATGGCATTTATCATCTTGTACCATTTACTTTATTTATAAGTTCTTTAGCCACTTTCTTATTAGGAGGATGGCTAGGAATACATTATCATGAGCAAAAAGCTAAAAAGTACAACCGTTCAACGGTTGGATTACTGCTGCTTACAGTTGTGTCAGGTACAGCAGTTTCGGTATTGCATTACTATGTGTACATGATCAAAACCATTTCCCTTTCCGGCATGGTATATGAAATCGTAAATACGTTATATCTTGTAGTGGGGAGCTATTTCTTTTTCCGATTTACAGAAATTTTAGCTGAACGTCTGTCTCGTAGAGCAGTAGCAACAGTGAAAAATATTGCAATGTATTCGTTTGGCTTTTACCTCGTGCATCCACTGGTACTTAATTTTGTCCGGGAAGTGATTCCGTTACACGGAAATTATTTATTTCATGTAGAGATAATCGTTCAGTATGTAATGACACTAGGAGGATGTTATCTCATCATATGGATTTGCCATCGGTTTCTGCCGTTTTCGAATTTATTATTTGGAAAGCTGCCTAAAAAAGCAGTATTTTTGTATAATCGCGAAATATAATGCTTTAAAAAGCTGAAAAAATGTTTTATTTACTTGGATTTCTGTGACGGTAGCCCCTTACTGAATTAATAGAGAACTGTTATGATAAGGGAATGAATTGCTCATCTTAAATTAATTAGCAGGAAAAAGCCGCACGAAAAATAAATTTTTGTTTTATTCACATCTGCCCATTTTTTACATAAGTAATAAAGAAAAGAAACTGTTTCCTAAAAAGAGAAAGAAAATGATAAAATAGAACAGATGAATATGTGTTAGGAGGAACATTGGTGAAAATTAAACTTGGTCTTTTATACGGAGGAAAATCCGCTGAACATAAAGTATCTTTACAAACAGCTTTAGCAGTTACTAAAGCAATTAATCATGATAAATATGAAGTTCACCCTATTTATATTACAGAAACAGGGGAATGGGTACGAGGAACGGTTTTAGCAGGTCCGCTTGAAACAGTTGCTGAACTTGAAATTAATGAGAAGGGCACCGCTATTTCACCTGTATCTTTAAATACAAACATGTTTGCGTTGTCGGATATAAACAATGAGGAGCAGCTAGATGTCATCTTCCCACTTCTTCATGGACCAAATGGTGAAGATGGAACGGTACAGGGCTTGTTAGAATTGTTGAATATTCCATACGTTGGAAATGGAGTGCTTGCTTCTGCAGCCGGTATGGATAAAGTTGTGATGAAGCAGTTATTTGCTCAAGCTGGGTTAGAACAAGTGCAGTATGTCTCATTTATCCGTCGTGAATGGGAAGGAAATCGTGAAGAAGCTTATGCGAAAGTTGAGGATGCATTAGGCTATCCTTGCTTTGTAAAACCAGCTAACCTTGGTTCAAGTGTAGGAATTAGTAAATGTGATAATCGTCAAGAGTTAGAAAAAGCTTTTGAAGAAGCTTTCTTGTTTGATAGAAAAGTGATTGTCGAAGAGGCTGCGGTTGGTCGTGAAGTTGAAATTGGTGTTTTAGGAAACGATAACCCTTCTTGTTCAGTTGTCGGTGAAATTTTGCCAAAAGCCGCTTTTTATGACTATAAAGCAAAGTATGAAGACGGAAGTACAGGTCTTGCGATTCCAGCAGATATTAGTGAAGACGTTTATGAGGAAATGAAAACATTAGCTATTAAAGCTTTTAAAGCGATTGATGGATCAGGCCTTGTGCGTGCAGATTTCTTTTTAACAAAAGAAGGAAAGTTAATTATTAATGAGGTTAATACAATGCCTGGTTTTACACCATTCAGTATGTTCCCGCTTCTATGGAAACATGCAGGTGTGGAATATTCAGCTTTAATTGAAACATTAGTTGATTTAGCATTACAACGTCACGAAGAAAAACAACAAATTAAGCATACAATGTAATAAAAACAGGCGACACTATTCATAATGAATAGTGTCTCTGCTTTTTTTGATGAAAGGGGCATTTGCGTTATGATTAATCGAACTTTACACCAAATTGTAAAGATGATTCCAAATAGTTATCTTCAGCAAGGTGATGAATCTGTAACCATTTCGGGAGTTTCAATTGACACAAGAACAATGCAACAAGGAAATCTCTATATTCCGATTAAGGGAGAGCGCTTTGACGGTCATTCATTTGTAGAAAAAGCGATGGAAAATGGAGCTGTAGCCACTCTTTGGAATAAAGGAGAACAAAACCCTCCTGAAAATATACCAGTGATTTTAGTTGACGATACATTAGCAGCATTGCAGCAATTAGCAAAATCTTATCGTCATGAATTAGATGTCAAAGTGGTTGGAATCACAGGAAGTAATGGAAAAACAACCACAAAAGATATGGTAGAAGCAGTATTATCGACAAAGCACACGGTTTTAAAAACAGCAGGAAACTTTAACAATCATATTGGTATGCCGTTAACCATCTTGCGTTTAAGTGAAGATACACAAATTGCTGTATTAGAAATGGGCATGAGCAGTCGAGGAGAAATTGAATTTTTATCAAATTTAGCAGAGCCAGATGTAGCAATTATTACGAATATTGGTGAATCACACTTGCAAGACTTAGGAAGCAGAGATGGAATTGCAGAAGCTAAACTTGAAATTACAAGTGGGTTATCTCAAACAGGTGAATTTATTTATAACGGAGATGAGCCATTGCTAACGAGCCGAGTCAATGAACCTCGATTTAAAACAGTGACGTTTGGCAGTGCTGATACGAATCAGTTATACCCTGTTGAAATGAAAACAGAAGAGAATGGTACGTCATTTTATGTTTCACGTGGAACACAACGCTTCTTCATCCCTGTGCTCGGTAAACATAATGTTCATAATGCACTAGCAGCAATTGCCGTAGGTCAATATTTTAAATTAAGTGATGAAATGATTTCAGCAGGATTAGCTACTCTGCAATTAACAAACATGCGAATGGAAATGGTCAAAACAGCCGAAGGGCTAACGCTGATTAATGATGCCTATAACGCAAGTCCAACCTCAATGAAGGCAGCGATTACGTTAATTCATGAGATTAATGGATATGATAAGAAAGTGCTTGTATTAGGTGATATGCTCGAATTAGGCGACCAAGAGCAAAACTTTCATGAAGAAGTGGGTGCTTTTATTGACGATCAGCGTGTGGATTACGTATTTACATACGGTCCACTAGCTGCTTATATTTCAGCATCAGCTAAAAAGCATTTTAAAGAAGGACATGTTCTTCATTTTACGGACAAGGAAACATTAGCTAACAAATTAGCTGTTATTGCAACAAGCAAAGATGTTGTGTTAGTAAAAGCTTCTCGCGGTATGAAGCTTGAAGAAGTAATTGATAAAGTAATTAATAAATAATTACAGATATCTAGGACAGTATGAATAAGCTCTATTGCAAATAGAAAGTCATAGTGTTATGATGTAATCTGAGTGTCTTGAGGCGCTTATTCTCTAAACGTTGAATTGATTGAAGTAATCGTTTAGAGCATTTTTCGGACTTTCGGAGAATGCTTTTTTTTGTAAAATATAGATAGTCTAAATATAGAAGGAGTTTGAAAAATTTGGCATTATTTCAAGAGTTAGGGTTAAGTCAACAGCTAAATAAAGCTGTTAGTAAAATGGGTTTTGAAGAGGCGACACCGATTCAATCAGAAACGATTCCATTAGCATTAGAAGGTCATGATTTAATTGGTCAAGCACAAACAGGAACAGGAAAAACGGCTGCTTTTGGTATTCCGCTTATTGAAAAAGTAGATACAAGTGTAGATGCAATCCAAGGATTGATTATTGCTCCAACACGTGAACTTGCAGTTCAAGTATCAGAAGAATTATATAAAATTGGTCAAACAAAACGCGTGCGCGTTTTACCGATTTACGGTGGTCAAGATATTAGCCGCCAGATTCGTGCATTAAAAAAACGCCCTCATATCATTGTTGGAACACCAGGACGTATGTTAGACCACATTAACCGTCGTACACTTCGCTTACAAGATGTTCATACTGTAGTATTAGATGAAGCAGATGAAATGTTAAACATGGGGTTCATTGAAGATATTGAAAAAATCTTATCCAATGTACCAGAAAGTCATCAAACATTGCTATTCTCAGCAACAATGCCGGACCCAATTCGTCGCATTGCTGAAAAGTTCATGAACGAACCTAAAATTGTGAAAGTAAAAGCAAAAGAAGTAACGGTTCCAAATATTCAACAGTACTATTTAGAAGTACAAGAAAAACGCAAGTTTGATGTTTTAACTCGTTTGTTAGACATGCAATCTCCAGAATTAGCTATTATTTTCGGACGCACAAAACGCCGTGTTGATGAGTTGTCTGAAGCGTTAAATGTGCGTGGATACTCAGCTCAAGGTATTCATGGTGATTTAACACAAGCAAAACGTTTATCTGTATTACGCCAATTTAAAGAAGGCTCAATTGATGTACTTGTAGCAACGGATGTAGCGGCTCGTGGATTGGATATCTCAGGCGTTACTCACGTTTATAACTTTGATATTCCGCAAGATCCTGAAAGTTATGTTCATCGTATTGGACGTACAGGACGTGCAGGTAAAATGGGTGCAGCGATGACATTTGTGACACCAAGAGAATCTGGACAATTACACAACATCGAACGCACAACAAAACGTAAAATGGACCGTATGGCACCACCAACACTAGATGAGGCTTTAGAAGGTCAACAGCGCATTGCAGCTGATAAACTAACGGATGCAGTGAAGCATGGAAACTTATCTTACTATAAGCAATTAGCAGAAGAGTTGTTAGAAGAGCATGATTCTGTTTCACTTGTAGCAGCAGCTATTAAATTATTTACGAAAGAGCCGAGTGAATCGTCGGTTCAATTAACAGCTGAACCACCAGTGATTGCTAAAAGTGATAAAAAGAAACAACGTGGTAACGCAGGCCGTTCACGTTCAAATTCTAAAAATTATTCACAGCAAAATCGCCGTGGAAACTCCAAACGCTTTGGAGATAAGCGCCGTGGCGGTACCAGCGGTAACCGTAAAGATTCTCGTAGCAAAGCATAATCAAGCGAGCCTATATAGGCTCGCTTATTTTTTTACAAATGGGAAACACTATGGGTATTCAAGATAGATGAGGTGTATAGTGTGTCTACAACCATTCGTTTAGGCTATGTCGCTATGAGTGTCAATTTAAAAAACAGTTCACCGTCTCAAACTATGACATTTGCTCAGTTTCAGCGCCTGAAAAATAGAGAAGCTGCTATTGCTAAATTAGAACGAATCGCCATTTCAAATCTCGAGAATTGCTTACGGTTATTAAAACATAATGTGTGGAGCGAGATTGAGTTTTTTCGTTTGAGTTCAAGAATTATTCCGTTAGCCAATCATGAAGAACTAACAGACTGGGACTATTTATCCCCTTTAGAGGAAATGTTAACGAAGATCCGGTTATTTTTAAAAAGGCATAAAATGCGTATTGATTTTCACCCCGATCATTTTGTTGTACTTAATTCAACTGATAAAGGCGTTTTTAAACATTCCATTCAAACGTTAAGCATGCATAAGAAATTATTGCAAGGAATGGGGATTCCATTAAAGAACAGATGTGTTCTTCATATTGGCGGCGCCTATAATGATAAAGAGAAAGCATTAGAACAGTTTGTTCAGAATTGGGGATTAGTACCACACTCCATTCAGCAAATGATTATGCTGGAAAATGATGATACAACGTTTCATATAGAGGATACCTTGTATTTATGCGAAAAATTGAATCTTCCGATCGTTTTTGATTGGCATCATCATCAAGCTAATCACGAAGATGTATCATGGAAGGGGTACTGGGACCGCATTGTTAACACGTGGAAATATGAAGACTTACCATTAAAAATGCATATTTCTAGTCCTAAGAGCGAACAAGCCTTCCGTGCACATGCTGATTATATTGACGTGAACGAGTTTTATCAGTTTGTAAAAGAGATTGCAGGAACTGTTCCGCAAATTGATTGCATGATTGAAGCGAAAAGAAAGGATGACGCATTATTTCATTTAATGAACGACTTAAAAAGATACAATGACATTGAATTTATTAATAACTCAAGCTTTATTATTAAATAAAAGATAAACTCTAGATAAAACACCTTCTAGGTTTATCTTTTTTATGTTTAAGTTATTTCAGCTTTAGCGCATGAGCAAACGGTTTCGAGGAAGAAAAAGAAAAGCAAAAAAGAATCCGCTAATCAATCCTCCTATATGCGCTATGTTATTAATGCCGCTATTTAAAAAGCCAGAAACTAATCCTATAATTAAAAGGGCAATCACAATTTGTTGCTCACTTTTTGTTAACAGAGGGCTTTTGTAGACAATTAAATGCAGATATAATCCAAATAACCCAAAGATGGCTCCAGAAGATCCTACATGACTGTAAAAAGGAGCCTCAAATAAAAGTGTAGCTAGGTTTGCCGTGACACCACATCCTATATAAAATAACAAGAATTTTGACCTTGTTAATATCTTTTCTACTCCGGGTCCAAACAAAAATAAAGAAAAAGAATTAAAAAGAAGGTGTGTAAAGCTGCTGTGTAACAGCATGGCTGTGACGAGACGCCAATACTCGCCTTGAGTAATTAATGCATTAACACCGATTAATGAATAGAAGAGAGAATTCGTGATGTCTAGCGGAATGATATAAAGTATCCAAAAAACAAGATGCAGGAGTAGTAGGGTAAATGTAACAGGATATTGTCTTTTAAACTGTGAAAAACTTTCTGTACGCACAAATATAATAATCACCCCTTTAAATGCTGTTCTCATCAGAAAAAATCATAAGTTTTATAAACATTAACTTTATAAGCTTTTTATTTTACATGTTTAAAGTGAATGACTAGATTAGTTTATCATATTCAATTCATAAAGAAGTAGAAGAAGGGAATGAAGGTTTTGATCATAGGGATTGGAATTGATATTACCGAATTAGATCGTATTGAAAAGCTCATTGAGCGTCAACCGTCGTTTATTAATCGCATTTTAACAAAAAATGAAAAAAAACGCTATGAAGAGCTATCTGGTAAAAGAAAGGTTGAGTTTGTAGCAGGAAGATTCTCGACTAAAGAAGCATATTCTAAAGCATTAGGAACAGGAATTGGAGAAAACTTCAGCTTTCAAGATATCGAAGTAATAAATGATAAACGCGGAAAGCCGACAATCGCAGGGCTAAATCATACCGCAAATTATACAATTCATGTTTCGATTACACACAGTGACCATTACGCGGTAGCGCAAGTAATTCTTGAAAGCTCGTCAAGCTAGTCTGCATAATCACAATTCCTCACTCATATATTCATATTGCAGATAGAAAAGACAAGGGACCCCTTGTTCATTCTTTTTATGTATGAATGAAATGAGACAAAAGGAGTTGGAGATATGCAAAAAAAGTTGATTGGCTTATTTGTTTGCGTGCTTTTGCTTTTAGCACTATCAGCTTGCGGTGAAAAGAGTCAACAAGACGTAACAGATGCCCTGAGTGCCAAAATAGAAGAAATGTCAGGGTATAAAGCAGATGCAAAAATGACGCTAAATACAGGGAAAGATGCTCAGGTGTATGATGTTGAAATCTGGCACAATAAGCCGATGTATTATCGTGTGAATTTAAAAAATACAAAAAAAGATCAAAGCCAAATGATTTTGCGAAATGATGAAGGGGTCTTCGTGTTAACACCTGCTTTAAACAAAAGTTTCCGTTTTCAAAGTGACTGGCCGCAGAATAGCAGCCAAGCTTATTTATACGAGTCGCTCGTGCAAGATATTGTCCAAGATCAAGAGGCTGAATTCAGGACTACAGAGAAACACTATATCTTTAAAACAAAAACAAATTATCAGAATAGTACAATGCTGCCAAAACAAGAAATTACGGTAAATAAAAAAGATTTAACACCAGTTTCAGTTAAAATTATGGATACAGATGATAAGGTCCTTATTCAAGTTGAATTTTCAAAAGTAAAATTAGATTCCAAGTTTGATAAAGGGGCATTTGATACAAAACGAAATATGACAGGTGCTAAGATTGATGTGCCTACATTAGCAGCCAATAAATCCAAGGCATTTAGTGTCCTTTATCCAAAAGATTTGCCAAAAGGAGTCAAGCTAGCTGAAGAGAAGAAAATTAATACTGAAAATGGTGAGCGTGTGGTGTTAATGTACGAAGGAAAAAAATCTTTTACACTTGTTCAAGAAAAAGCGCAAGTAGCAGAAACAGCGACAGCCACACTTACGGCAGGAGAACCTTTTGATTTAGGATTTACAGTTGGGGCATTAACAGATAAAACATTGTCATGGTCATATGACGGAGTTGATTTTATGATCGCTTCTGAAAACTTAACAACAGAGGAATTTAGTGAAGTGGCTCGTTCGGTTCAAAGTCAAATAGGAAAATAGCAAGAGAAAAAGTCCACTGGATAAGTGGACTTTTTCTATGGGGAAATTATGTTTGAAGCTACGTGTCTGTTAAGGTGCGGATGAACTTTAAATTTAGATGTATTATACTAACAAAGTAGCATATGTTTATAATGGTTCTGAAAAAGGAAGTGTGGGAATGGTCAAAGCATTTTATCGAGAAACATGGGTAGAAGTAGATGCAGACGCAATTTTTAATAATGTACATCAAGTAAGAAGACTATTGCCTTCGTATAAAACATTAATAGCAGTAGTGAAAGCTAATGCATATGGACATGGCGATAAAGAGGTAGCCGAGGTTGCGATTGAAGCAGGCGCTGATATGTTAGCAGTAGCCTTTTTAGATGAAGCGATCTCTCTCCGACAAAAAGGTATTACAAAACCTATTTTAGTATTAGGAGCTGTGCCTCCTTCTTATGTTGAAGAAGCTGTTAAATGGGATATTACGGTCACTGCATACAGTGAAGAATGGGTAGCTGAGGTTATATCAAATGGTTTAGTAAATAAGACATTGCGTGTTCATTTGAAAATAGATACAGGCATGGGACGATTAGGAGTTCGGACAGAAGATGAAATTATGAAAGTGGTAAAAATGATACATTCGCATTCTGAAATTGAATTAGAAGGTGTTTTTACGCACTTTGCTACAGCGGATGAACTTGATTCACTTTACTTTACAGCGCAGTATGAACGTTTTGAAAAGCTGGTAGCCTTTTTAAAAACGTTAAATGTAAATCCGCCATTTATCCACTGTGCCAATAGTGCAGCGGTATTTCAAAAACCAATGGACTTATTTACATGTGCAAGATTAGGGATTTCCATGTATGGATTAAGCCCATCACGAGAATTAAAACCCACTTTACCTATTTCGTTACAAGAAGCTTTTTCTTTGCATAGTAAGCTTGTTCATGTTAAAAAGGTAGCGGCTGGGAGCAGCATTAGTTACGGAGCTACGTATAAAGCTGATAAAGACGAATGGATTGGTACAGTTCCAATTGGATACGCCGATGGCTGGATTCGTAAATTACACAATTTTCATGTATTGATTGATGGGATGAAAATGCCAATTATTGGACGAATTTGCATGGATCAACTAATGGTTAGGCTGCCGGCTCAATACCCTGTAGGGACACAGGTAACTTTAATCGGAAAACAAGGTGATCAAGAAATTTTAATTGATCAGATAGCAGAGCATCTCGAAACCATTAATTATGAAATCCCTTGTATGATTTCGGCTCGAGTCCCGCGAGTATTGAAAAAAGGAAATAAACAAATGCATATTAATAATTATATTTTACAGCAGCAATAAGTACGGAAAGTAAGCATGGTTTCTTATAAAAATAGAAAAAATTAATTCTATGCATAAAAGAAGGTATCAAATGACGATAATAGTGTAGAAATTGACAGAATTAACTTTCCATTAAAGCAGATCGGTGTTATGATAGGAAGAGATGAGACTATTGGTGTGTGTATTGATGTTGGAGGTGTATGTTTGTGTCTGAAGCGAGCGCAACTACAGAAATCCTAGTAAGGTTACCGAAAAATTTAGTATCGGAGCTCGATCTTATAGTGAAACAAGAAAATGGGAACAGAAGCGAATTTATTTACCAAGCAACGAAATTATACCTTCGTGAGCGTAAAAAACGCCATATTCGCGAATCAATGAGACGCGGATATATGGAGATGGCAAAGATAAATTTAAACATTGCTTCTGAAGCGTTTTTAGCAGAGTCTGAAGCAGATCACACTGTGGATCGTTTAGTAAGCGGGGGGTAATGTCTTGGTAGTCAAACGTGGCGACGTTTATTTTGCTGACCTATCTCCTGTTGTTGGCTCAGAACAAGGAGGCGTTCGCCCTGTACTTGTCATCCAAAATGATATTGGAAATCGATTCAGCCCAACTGTCATTATAGCTGCAATTACTGCCCAAATTCAAAAGGCAAAATTACCTACGCATGTAGAGATTGATGCCAAAAAGTATGGATTTGAGCGAGATTCAGTCATTCTCTTAGAACAAATTCGAACAATTGACAAACAACGGCTAACCGACAAAATTACCCATTTAGATGATGAAATGATGGACAGAGTGGATGAAGCCTTGCAGATTAGTGTAGGACTTATCGACTTTTAGAATTATACTTCCATTTATACTAAGTTGCTCCTTGAGGAGCAACTTTTTTAATTTGACTAGAATTAAGTAGAAAACGTATAGTGAAAGAAGAGAATTATTCCGATAGTAAAAATATAACAGAACTTTATTATAATTGCTGTTCGTCATAAGGAGGAACTCATGAATCAAGAATTATTCCGATACATTCAACAGTCTAAGTCTATTATTTTTGATCGTTGGCTTGTATTAATGAATGATGTAGAAACAGACCGCATTAAAAATGTTGTATCTGAACAAGTATACGTGAGTGTGAGCTCAGATTTTGTAAATGTTATTTTAACAAATGCCTTTCAAGAGCAAGAAAGTTTTTCAAAAGAGCTAGAGGAGATTGTGGATCGAGTTGTTACGTTGGGATGGCCTCTTTCCTACTTAACACAAGGAGTTCGGCATCTGGGGCATGTGGTTGTAGAAGGCTACATTGCAAGTGCAAGTTCCGCTAATCAAACACATTCAGAACTTTTTTATAGCTTTGATAAGTGGTTAACTCCTATTTATAATAAAATTGTAGAACAATACTCAAATTCATGGGAAAATACGGTAATGTTACAAAAAGTAGCACTTCAAGAATTATCAGCTCCTTTGATTCCTGTGTTTGATAAAATTACTGTTATGCCTTTAGTAGGGACAATCGATACAGATCGTGCGAAAAAAATTATGGAGAATTTACTGCAAGGTGTTGTTAAGCACCGTTCCGAAGTTGTTTTAATTGATATTACAGGTGTACCGGTTGTAGATACGATGGTAGCACACCATATTATACAAGCTGCTGAGGCTGTCCGATTAGTTGGGGCAAAATGTTTGCTCGTCGGTATTCGACCGGAAATTGCCCAAACCATTGTCAACCTTGGCATTAATTTAAATGAAATTATTACTAAAAATTCGTTGAAAAAGGGAATGGCATTCGCTCTTGAGATGACAAATCGAAAAATAGTTGATGTAGAATCGGGGGAATAAATGTGAGAATACCAATTTTAAAATTATACGATTATCTACTAGTATCGATTCAATGGGAATTGGATGATCAAACAGCTATTCAATTTCAAGAAGACCTACTAAGCAAAATTCATCAAACAGGAGCAAAAGGTGTTGTCATTGATTTAACATCTATTGATATGATTGACTCGTTCATCGCGAAAGTACTAGGTGATGTCGTTAGTATGTCTAGCTTAATGGGTGCTAGAGTTGTATTAACTGGCATTCAGCCAGCTGTTGCTATCACATTGGTTGAGTTAGGGATAGGTTTAAACGATGTTCTTACTGCACTCGACTTGGAAAAAGGTCTTGAGAAACTCCAATCGGAATTGGGGGATTAATATATGGAATTCCAATCCAGTGTGAAAATTGTAACGGAATGGGATATCGTAGCGGCACGGCAATTAGGACGGAACGTGTCGAAAGAGTTAGGGTTTGGAACAGTAGACCAAGCTCGTATTACAACAGCCATTTCCGAATTAGCACGTAATATTTATTTATATGCGGGCAAAGGCCACATTTATATTGAAAAACTACATCGTGCAGGAAAAAATGGTTTGCTTGTCATTGCCTCTGATAAAGGGCCAGGTATTCCAGATATTCGTAAAGTAATGGAAGATGGATATTCAACATCAGGAGGGTTAGGTGCAGGCCTTCCGGGTGTAAAGCGCTTAATGGATGAATTTGATATTGAATCAAATGTTGGAGAGGGTACTGAAATTAAAGCGGTTAAGTGGCTCCGGTAGGAGGAGAATAGATGTCTTTTGATAAAGAAATGAAAGATTTATATAAAGATATTTTAGGGAATTACATTCAAACACAAAATGAACAAGTTCTTTACCAAGGTCAAAAATTGAGCAGGAAATCATTAGAAAACGAAATATCTCCTGAAGATATCGTAAGCATCCATAAAGAAGTTATTGAAGAAATTTACTCAGATATTCCTGAGAAAGTCTTGCATTCATTAGACTTCTTGTTAGAAGTGATGATTAGTTACGGCTTAGCTCTTCGGGAACATCAAACATTAAAAAATAAACAGCGAGAGTTGCGTTCCGAGATTGAAGTTGCTGCTAACGTGCAGCAAAATTTATTAGGTACCCGTATACCAGAAATAGTTTCACTTGATATTGGCGCAGTAAGTGTGCCAGCTAAGCAAATGAATGGCGATTACTTTCATTTTGTTGATGAAGACAATGGAGGGTTAAGCATTGCGATAGCAGATGTGATAGGAAAAGGTATACCTGCTGCTATGTGCATGTCAATGATTAAGTATGCGATGGATAGCTTACCTGATTCACGAAAGAATCCAAGTTATGTTTTAGAAAACCTCAACAATATCGTGGAGCGTAATGTTGATCCTAGCATGTTCATTACCATGTTTTATGGAAGTTACCATCCTGTAAACCATTTGTTCACCTATGCTTCGGCAGGACACGAACCCGGTTTTTATTACGAGGCTAGTACAGATACCTTTTATGATTTAGAAGCTAAAGGCCTGGTTTTAGGTGTAGATCGCCATGTTAAATATTCACAGTACCAAAAACAACTGTACCGCAATGACATGATTGTGTTATTAACGGATGGTGTAACTGAATGTCGAACAGAAGAAGGATTTATTGAAAGATCGGATATTATAAAATTAATTAGAAAGTATATGCATCTTTCATCACAAGAAATTGTAGAGTCTGTTTATAAAGAGTTAGAAAAATTGCAGCATTTTGAACTTAGAGATGACTTTACACTGATCATTTTAAAAAATTTAGTTTAAAGATTGTAAATAAGGGTACTGAAAAGGTAGCAGAGAATTAGAGGGGGTCTACTAATACGATGAATTTATCGATTGATGTACAAGAAGCTGGTCATGAGTATCGTATTACACTGGTTGGAGAGATTGACGCCTATACAGCTCCAAATCTAAAAGAAAAATTTATGGAGATAGCAGAAAAAGAAAACGTGAAAATCACAATAGATTTAACGAACGTTGCATACATGGATAGTACAGGTCTAGGTGTGTTTATTGCTTTGCTAAAAGCAATAAAGAAAAATAACGGATCTTTAAAATTTGTGGGCGTGTCCGATCGTTTAAAGCGGTTATTTGATATTACAGGATTAACGGATATTTTGAATGTGAATTCACAAGTAGAAGGTGGCGTAAAATGAAACAGCCGTATGATTTCATTGAAATGAAAATTCCAGCAAAGCCCGATTACGTAGCTATTATACGCTTAACATTATCAGGAATCGCTAACCGCATGGGCTTTTCTTACGATGATATTGAAGATATAAAAATTGCAGTAAGTGAAGCGTGTACAAATGCAGTTCAACATGCGTATAAAGATGAAGCAGATGGAGAAGTGAAGATAGGTTTCGGTCTATTTAGCGATCGTTTAGAGATTATGGTGATAGACAATGGCGAAAGTTTTGATTTTGCTAAGCTAAAAGAGCAAATTGGGCCTTATGAAACATCAAGAGAAGTAGAATTTTTGCCTGAAGGTGGATTAGGTTTGTATCTAATTGAAACTTTAATGGATGAAGTGAAAATGGTTAATTCCACAGGTGTTACATTGATGATGACAAAGTATTTGCAAAGAGAGCAGGTGGAGAGTGATGAAAACACAGTCTCAACCTATGAAATTAACTAAAGAACAAGTTCAGGAACGAATTGAGCGCTTTCAGCAATATCAGGACGAAGAAGCGCAAAGTGAACTTGTTATTCACTATAAAAACCTTGTTGAATCAATTGCGCGTCGTTATTCAAAAGGAAGAAGCTTACATGAAGATATTGTACAAGTTGGGATGTTAGGGCTCTTAGGAGCGATTAGAAGGTATGACCCTTCATTTGGAAGAAGTTTTGAGTCTTTTGCTGTTCCAACAATTATTGGTGAGATAAAGCGGTTTTTACGTGATAAAACATGGAGTGTACACGTTCCGCGTCGTATAAAAGAGTTAGGTCCAAAAATTAAAGCAGCTGTGGAAGAATTAACGACTCGTCTGCAGCGTTCTCCTCAAGTGAAAGAAATTGCTGAATATATTGGAGTGACCGAAGAAGAAGTACTAGAAACAATGGAAATGGGGCAAAGTTATCAAGCATTGTCTGTTGACCATTCTATTGAGGCGGATTCTGATGGGAGCACTGTTACGATTCTCGACCTAGTTGGAGAGAGTGAGAGTGGATATGAGAAGACCGATCAGCGACTTGTGTTGGAAAAGATTTTACACGTCTTAAATGAACGAGAAAAAGAAGTTATAAGTTACACATTTATTAGCAATTTAAGTCAAAAAGATGCAGGTGAAAAGCTTGGTATTTCTCAAATGCATGTATCAAGGATACAAAGAAGAGCGCTAGAAAAATTACGCAACGCAGCAAGAACCGATTTAAATGATACGGAGTTTCTGACGTGACACTAGAATCTAACGTGCAGAGAGTGAAAACAGAGGTGTATCAAGCTCCTAAGAAAGGGAATGTTTGTTGCGGAGACAGTTATTATGTAAAAGAAACAAAAGATTATTTCTTATGCGTAATAGCAGATGGATTAGGGAGCGGTGAGCAGGCGATGGCTGCATCGACTGCAGTGACTCAGGTTGCGGAGTCTTATCACCATCTTGATATAGAACAGTTGATGTCTATGTGCAATGATGTATCGCGGGGAACACGCGGAGCGGCAGTAGCCCTGTTAAAGTTTGATAAACATAAGCAACAGTTTGCTTATACGAATGTAGGAAATATTAGATTCTATTTATACTCTCCAAATGGTGAATTAACATATCCCTTACCTGTAAAAGGTTTTTTATCAGGGAAAATGCAGAAATTTCGTACTCAAACGTTTTCTTATCAGCCCGGCTCAAAATTTTTAATTCATACTGATGGTCTAGAGCTAAAAGAAATTAAATCTTTATTTACCAGATACATCAATATCATACAAATGTCAGAACACTTAAAGAAAGAGATTTGTTCGTACAATGATGATATTACATACATTGTAGGTGAACTTCCAATTGTATAAATAGACACTTTCCTAACTCACATGTGATATTGCATGTGGGTTTTGTTACAATATAAGAAAATTTACATTGCTAGGGGAGATTAATTTGTCTACTACCATAAACTTACAAACAGACGCGGTTGTACAAAGTGTTAGCAAAGAAGTAAGTATTTCATCTAAGCAAGTTAAGAGTGTCATTGATTTAATTGAAGCAGGAAATACAGTTCCATTTATTGCTCGTTATCGAAAAGAACAAACAGGGGCATTAGATGAAGTTCAGATTAGAAAAATTTTAGATGCATGGAATTACTTAATGAATTTGAATTCCAGAAAAGAAGAAGTCGTTCGCTTAATTGACGAACAGGGGAAACTTACAGATGAATTGCTCATCCAAATCAAAAAAGCTACAAAGCTTCAACAAGTAGAAGACCTTTATCGTCCATATAAACAAAAACGAAGAACAAGAGCTACTGTTGCTAAAGAAAAAGGACTTAATTCATTAGCAGAATGGATATTGACTTTTCCAAAAGAATCTGTCGAAAAAGAAGCACTCCGTTATGTATCAGCAGAAAAGGAAATACAGACGGAAGAAGAAGCAATTAAAGGAGCGCTAGATATTATTGCTGAGGTTATTTCAGATAATGCTTCTTATCGACAGTGGATTCGTCATGTAACATTCAAAGAAGGTACAATTGAAACTGCTGTGAAAGATAAAGAGAAAGATGAAAAAAATGTATACGAAATGTATTATGAATACGAAGAAGCTACACAGCGCGTTGTTCCTCATCGCGTTCTAGCTATGAATCGTGCAGAAAAAGAAGGAGTACTTAAAGTATCTATTAACGCTCCAGTGGATAAAATTCTTTCCTATATACATAAACAAGTTATTAAAAATCCATATTCATCAGTTACCGCTATAGTTAAGGAAGCTATTGAAGATGCATATAAACGTTTAATTGCTCCTGCTATTGAAAGGGAAATTCGAAAAGAACTAACTGAACGAGCAGAAACAAGAGCAATTCATATTTTCTCAGAAAACTTACGAAAGCTATTGTTACAACCGCCGCTAAAAGGGAAAGTGGTACTGGGAGTAGATCCGGCTTATCGTACGGGCTGTAAGTTAGCTGTAGTAGATGAAACAGGCAAAGTGTTGAAAATTGATGTTATATACCCTCATCCACCGGTTAATAAAGTGGCGGCAGCAAAGCAGAAAATGCAAGAAATATTAGATCAATTTTCAATTGAAATGGTTGCGATTGGAAACGGAACTGCATCACGTGAAACGGAACAATTTATAGCCGATTTATTAAAAGAGCAAAGCCGTAGCATCTTCTATTTAATTGTAAATGAAGCCGGGGCAAGTGTTTATTCTGCATCAGATATTGCGCGTGAAGAATTTCCAAACTTTCAAGTCGAAGAAAGAAGTGCTGTTTCGATTGGACGTAGACTTCAAGACCCTTTAGCGGAACTAGTTAAAATTGATCCGAAGTCTGTTGGAGTGGGGCAATATCAGCATGACGTATCACAAAAGCAGTTGAATGACTCTCTTACCTTTGTAGTAGAAACAGTTGTCAATCAAGTAGGAGTTAATGTTAACACGGCATCCGTTTCTTTGCTGCAATATGTTGCAGGACTAAATAAGACAGTTGCACAAAATATTATTAAATATCGGGATGAGCATGGGAAATTTTCAAATCGAAAGCAGTTAAAAAGCATTCCTCGCTTAGGTGCAAAAACGTATGAACAATGTATTGGTTTTCTACGTATCGTAGATGGTGACGAACCGCTTGATCAAACGAGTATACATCCAGAAAGTTATTCAGAGGTAAATCGTTTGCTAGCTAAATTACAGCTTGATAAAACAGCACTTGGGACTGAGGTTTTAAATAGCGCTATAAAAACAATTTCAATCCCTGAACTTTCCAAAGAGCTGGGTGTTGGGGAGTTAACGTTAACCGATATTACAGAAGCATTAGTGAAGCCAGGCAGAGATCCGCGTGATGAACTTCCAAAACCTTTATTAAGAAAAGATATTTTACAATTAGAAGATTTATCAAAAGGGTTGCAGTTAGAAGGAACAGTGAGAAATGTTGTTGATTTTGGAGCATTTGTTGATATCGGTGTAAAACAAGATGGTTTAGTTCATATTTCAAAATTAACAACTCAATATGTAAAACATCCTCTAGATGTCATATCTGTTGGAGATTTAGTAACTGTTTGGGTTGAAGATGTCGATGTCCAAAAAGGCAGAGTTGCTTTGACGATGATTTCTCCTGATAAGGAATCTTAAAAGATTCGTTTCACATAACTAGAATCCGAAAGGTTTGAGACTTGGTTTTTTACTGATGCTAAAAATCGCTCTGTTATGATCAGGGCGATTTTTGCGTAAAGAACAAATATCCAAGCTAGGATGAAGATGAATGGCTTTTTTGATAAAAGAACCAACATTGATTCAATAAACGTATTTGGGCGCGATCTTTTTGAAAGTAAGCACGCTGCATTTGTTTTTTTAACCAAATAGGCATTGAAGAAATCACTCCTGTTTGTAAAAGAAATAAAAAATGTAAATCGAAATTAGGTAATATCAAATGTATGCAGTGTAAGCTAGTCAAGTGATAAGAAAAGGAGAAAAATGAATGGAGAATGATCAATTGCAACAGCTGGTTGAAGAGATTTCACTAACTCATTTTAATAAGCCGTTTTTACATAAAGCCTACTTTAACAGAAGACTACGTACTACAGGTGGAAGGTACATGATAAACAGCTCAAATATTGAGATTAATTATCATTGCTATGAAGAGCATGGAATTAACGAAATTATAAACATTATTAAACATGAATTGTGTCATTACCACCTGCATTTGGAGGGGAAAGGATACCAGCATCGTGATGCCGATTTTAAAAATCTAATGAAAAAAGTCGGTGCACCACGTTTTTGTAAAGCTTTATCTATCTATAGAGAACGAAAGGATGTCGAGCATATCTATCAATGTATAGAATGTAATATGAAGTATAAACGTAAAAGGAAAGTAAACACTCAAAAATATAGATGTGGGATATGTCGGGGAAGTTTGAAAAAGTTATACTAGAACCTTGACTGTATGAACAGAACTGTGATAAAGTTATAAAACCGTTGTGAAGATGGTATAAATCTTTAAAAAGATATTGACAATCAATTGCAGGTTTAGTAAAATGTAATAAGTCTGATGAAAATATTCCACAGTAGCTCAGTGGTAGAGCAATCGGCTGTTAACCGATCGGTCGTAGGTTCGAGTCCTACCTGTGGAGCCATACATGGAGAAGTACTCAAGTGGCTGAAGAGGCGCCCCTGCTAAGGGTGTAGGTCGTGTAAGCGGCGCGAGGGTTCAAATCCCTCCTTCTCCGCCATTTTTTAAATGGCCCGTTGGTCAAGCGGTTAAGACACCGCCCTTTCACGGCGGTAACACGGGTTCGAATCCCGTACGGGTCACCATTTACTTTTTATTATATATGGAGGATTAGCTCAGCTGGGAGAGCACCTGCCTTACAAGCAGGGGGTCGGCGGTTCGATCCCGTCATCCTCCATTTTATTAATTATTGGGCTATAGCCAAGCGGTAAGGCAACGGACTTTGACTCCGTCATGCGTTGGTTCGAATCCAGCTAGCCCAGCCATAAGAGCCATTAGCTCAGTTGGTAGAGCATCTGACTTTTAATCAGAGGGTCGAAGGTTCGAGTCCTTCATGGCTCATTTTTTATGCGGGTGTGGCGGAATTGGCAGACGCGCTAGACTTAGGATCTAGTGTCTTTATGACGTGGGGGTTCAAGTCCCTTCACCCGCACTTTCTTGAGTAAGCGGTCGTGGCGGAATGGCAGACGCGCTAGGTTGAGGGCCTAGTGGGTGAATAACCCGTGGAGGTTCAAGTCCTCTCGGCCGCACCAAAAAAACTTTCAAAAAAGTGTTGACTTGATAAAGAGTAGGTGTTAAGATAATAAAGTCGCTAACAAAGCGAAACATAGTATTATAAAGCGCCCGTAGCTCAATTGGATAGAGCGTTTGACTACGGATCAAAAGGTTAGGGGTTCGACTCCTCTCGGGCGCGCCATAATGCGGGTGTAGTTTAGTGGTAAAACCTCAGCCTTCCAAGCTGATGTCGTGAGTTCGATTCTCATCACCCGCTCCATAAATTGAACTTTGAAAACTGAACAAAGCGACAAACGTCAACGTTAATTTTTCATTTTAAATGAGCAATCAAACATTTCTACGGAGAGTTTGATCCTGGCTCAGGATGAACGCTGGCGGCGTGCCTAATACATGCAAGTCGAGCGAACTGATTAGAAGCTTGCTTCTATGACGTTAGCGGCGGACGGGTGAGTAACACGTGGGCAACCTGCCTGTAAGACTGGGATAACTTCGGGAAACCGAAGCTAATACCGGATAACATCATTCCTTGCATAAGGAATGATTGAAAGATGGTTTCGGCTATCACTTACAGATGGGCCCGCGGTGCATTAGCAGGAATGATTGAAAGATGGTTTCGGCTATCACTTACAGATGGGCCCGCGGTGCATTAGC
>VTEF01000012.1 GCA_008180335.1 Priestia megaterium | reverse complement strand
ATTGATGAGACGTTAGAAACATTTA
Source organism: Priestia megaterium (assembly GCA_008180335.1). Classification (GTDB taxonomy): domain Bacteria; phylum Bacillota; class Bacilli; order Bacillales; family Bacillaceae_H; genus Priestia; species Priestia megaterium_B. Next base: position 47,877 of record VTEF01000012.1, on the reverse strand, counting down.
AAATCAAGCGATCTCTAAGTATGAAAGGCTGTCCTTACGATAATGCGGTAGCAGAGGCGACCTTCAAGGTCTTTAAGACAGAGTTTGTAAAAGGACGCCATTTTGATAATTTAGAAGTTTTGGAACTGGAATTAATGGATTATATCCATTGGTACAATCATATTAGAATTCATGGAACTCTTAGCTACACGAGTCCAATTCAATATAAACTTGAACACCTTAAAAAAGTTGTCTAGTTTAGCGTTGACAATCCAGAAGTTGATATGGATTTATATGAATTTTATTACATTAACTTATACAAACCCAAATATAATGAGGCAAAAAAATATAAGAGTTATCCAACAATTAATTTACCTGACTTGGAATTGCAATCATATGATGAACTAAAAAAGCAGTTTAAAAAAAATACTAAGAAAAGTAAGGAAACAAAATTAACAGGAATTGAAGAAAGCCCCAAAAAACGGAGATCATCAAGGGCATCTAGAAAAGAAGAGGAAGATAGAAGACGTAGGGAATGGACAGAAGAGCGAAATACTTCACAAAAAATTAGTTTTTACACAGGAAATAAACCAGATCTCTTTCTTGCTCTTGGCTCTCCTGTAAAAGAAAGTTTTACATTAGATGGGAAAACAGAATTTGGATTTAGAAATAGTAAATTCGAATCACTTCCAGAAGAAGCATTCAATTTATTCCATTACTTATTTACAGAAGGAACTGTTCATAAGGTCCAAAAAGGGTATTTGCAAATAGAGATGTTCTATCATGATTATCTAATTGCAAAAAACTTAAAAGATACTAGTGAAACGGAATACAGTATTAAAAAGAGACTTGATCAAATAATGCATTTACATTTTTATGAATTTAGCATGAACTTGCCTATTATGGAAATAATTCTTTATGAAGGTGGTATATTTGTGACGGATATACTTCCATACGAAAGAACTAATGGAATCATTACAAAAAAGATATGTATCAAATTTAAATATGAATTTTTGAGTAAGTATTTCCATATTCAAAACCCTTTTTTATCCGAAAAAACTTCTACTTCAATCAAGATAGAAGAATACTTAGCTAATTTTTGCATTGATAACCTGTTGTAAAACCATCATTTGAAAAACTGGATAGATAATTACATAGTAAAATACACTACTTTTCATTTGTTCAAATTGATTGGCAATAGAGAAACCTTCTGCTATATTAAAATTCATTTGAGCAATAACAAATAATTTTATTTATTGTTGGCACATCAAGAAGTCCATTATCTGATAAGTTAAAACAACAACAGAGTGCGATAATGGCTATTTTCGCACTCTTACTTTTTTTTCAGGGTATTGTTTCCCTTTTAGATTAACTCCCTATCACTTTTCCCATTTAAAAGAGGAATCGATTACCACTACTAATGTAGGCATAATCAGTCCATCCCTTCTAATTATTCTTTAAAATTCTTACAGTTTGTTAAAAGAGAGAATAAATTTGGCATGTGCTCGTCCTACAGCTACAGCAGTTTGATTTAACAGATAGTCAATTTGAATCACTTCCGCTTTTTGTTTGTCATACTTCTTGTTCTTTTCATCCAAATATTTAGTTTGTGAGAAAGCATCACCCACTAGGGCTATGACATATGATTTGGAATTGGGTTTGTTTTGAACTTCCTTTAACTTTCTCCAAATTCCTTCGGCTGTCAAGTTATCGGGGTTAAGAATCTTCCTATTTACTTTTACCTTATAAAAACTGTTAACCCACTCCTTCTCCCAATATGAGTAATTAGGTTTTCTTTCGCTTCCTTTATTAACATAATCAAGATTTTTGACAATCTGTCCACAAACCTCTTGAAAAGCTGAAGCAGACAATTTGGATTCACCAGCTTTACAGTGAATGAAACAAACTGTATCTGTTGTTTCACTAATTGTTATAAAATCAGCAATCTCAGATTGTAAATCTGTACAAATAACATAATCAGCCTCTTGTAAAAGTGTTTTTATCGTAGATGTGTTTGTAATATTGGCTCCTTTTTTTGCAACCAAATAAAACAGTGAATTTGAATCCCACATTGGTTTATAAGCCTTAGTAACATTTTCCTTTTTACCTTTTTCATTTATTCTTTTTGATCGAGTTGGCAGGGCTAATTCATATTCATCAAAAAAGTTTTCAAGCCAACTATAATCAGAAGGAATACCAGTTTTATAGAAATCACCCCTAAAATAGCGGTGGGTATTACCTTCTACGATAATTTGAAAAGCCTGCTCTTCATTTAACCAATCTAATAATCGCATTTTACTTTTATTTTTTGTTAAAATATACACATTTGGTTCAGTGGTAGGTTGTGTGTATTTAAGGATATACTTACCTTCTTTTAATGAAAATTTAATTTCTATCTCATATGAAGTACCATCCCACTCAAGTTCAAACTTCGAATCTTTTATTGTATAAAATAATTGGTCCAGCTCAGTTAAAGTTCCATAACCTGTTCTTAAATCGATTTCTTCTGCATTTGACTGTAGTAGAATTGATTTTGGGACTACCTTTGCTGGAATATCTGATATAGGAGCAAAGCGATTAAAAATTCCATGCTCTTGATATGATGTATTTGTTACTTTCATATCTATTTCTTCTAACCAATCTAAGTATGAAGGTAAAGTTATGTATTCTGTGCCTTGTGATATACGTGCATTAGAAAATCCTATGTAATTCCTTATACTCGGAGTCCCTACCTTTTTCTTCCTACTTCCTACCAAGGTAGTACAAAGATTAAACTTATCATTTACATCAGGAACCATTGTAGAAACATCTTGTGAATCCACAATCATTCTGTTGAAACTATTATAATTTATACTCCCATTTTGTATAGTCACTGAGGAAATATGAGAATCATTCGGCAAAATTTTTTTTAACTGAGCTGCATTAACTTTTTTCCACTCATCATAAATGAGAGAAGGTATATATTGGTTACTGGAATAATAATACAACTTATTTTGAAGTAAACGAAATACTGCAATTTCTAATTTGATTTCAAGAAAGCTATCATTAACCAAAATACTACTATTTTCATATCTTGAATATACGATACAGGCAGTCTGTTTATCTCCTATTTTAATTTTTTCTAGTATTAAATAATCTAGACTATTAAACTCATCTATAATTTTTTCGCTAAAGTCATTAATATACGACTCTACATCAATTATATCCTCAATGGCTTCAAAAACGTTTGCCTTCATTGGTAATTGATATTTTTTTATTCTTTCTTCAATTGTCTGGTCATCATTTACAGAAAAACGTTTTAAAAACTTCTTATTAAGATAAGTTGTAGAAGGATTAGCCTCTGTGACCTTCATAAAATAATCATGGTATTTGAATACTATTTCTTCAGGGTTTAAAGATATTAATCTTTCATAGTCTGTATATGAGTCCCACCAATCTTTTTGATATGTTTCATTCTCCCTTAACAATATTATTGCCTTTCTAGGTTCGCTTCCTTGTCTGATAACCCGACCAATTTGTTGTATTAATGAACGTGGATCAGGTAGCGGTTCAAAAATACCTAATATACAAAATTGTTGATTATCAATACCTTCTATGAGTTTATTTTGATGAATCCAGATTCTTACATCGCTTGTTCTAAAGTCTTCTGGAACATGGTCTGTTAATAAATCATTACTATCATTCTTAAAGCGTTCATGTATACCAATTACTGACACCTTATCCTTCAATTCTTCAACCATTGCACGTATTTCATCGGCACTTCCACAACGAATAATACACTTAATTTCTCTTTCTTCACAAGATTCCTCAAGAATATAATCCCTATACCTATTATATATCCTTTCAGCGAATGTCTTTATTTCGTTATCAATATTCATATATTCAAACACAATATCTCTAATAACCCCCTGAGTTTTTGCTGCTTCATATGAGTATGAGTAAGTATAATTATTATCTAGTTGAAATTTATTACTATCATTACGAACCGGTGTTGCCGTAAATAAAATAATCTTTTTTTCAAATGATCTAATGACTGATTGCCAAGTATTAGCTGGTTCCTTATGTCCCTCATCAAACAATACCAACTCTACTTTGTTTTTAAGGTCTCTATATAGTTCATTGTGGTTTTGTTTGAGCGTAAGTAATGATTGAATGGTACTAATGAAAATAGTTGGTGAATCTGGTACACTTGTTAATTTAGAGGGTATAATCATATGAATAGTTTTAGTAGGACGCATAGAAAGCCCCATTTTAACCCATACTTCATTTGATATATCTTTTACTAATTGATCTCTGACAGCTTTTGTGGCAGTAACTACAATTACAGACTGATTAGGAGTAAGCTCGCTTCCAGTTACTGCAATAACTGTTGATTTCCCTGTTCCCATTGGCATTTTGACAAGTGCCTGTTTCTTTGAATCACTAAAAATATATTGTTTAATCATTGAGAGGGCCTCTATCTGATATGGGCGTAACGCTTTTAATAATCCCTCATCTAGTTGTGCATCAAACATCATTTTCATTCCTTTTAATCAAATTTAAAATTCTCAAAATACTCTTCTAGGTTCTTTTACAAAAATATTTAGAGATAAATCTTTATTAATTATCGCGACATAATTCCTTACTCTGAGTTTTCTACTAAGTTTTTGCGCATTATTTTTAACGCTCTAAATAAAAACATCAATTAATTTTCCCAATTTGACATTTCGAAGTATTTATAATACAAAAACATTTGGTTGGATAAAATAATCGGTATCTATATTATTGGTAAGTAATAAAAAAATGTCGAAAAAGCACAAAAAAACCAGAGTTATGTATTAAATGATGAATCAACAAATATTCATCACAAAAAAAAGAGTGCGATAATGGTAGTTTTCGCACTCTTTAGATATTCACCATAAATAATATATCTATCCATAGCAAAACTTGATTATGCATTTTAATTTATATAACAATTTTTCATAAATCATATGACTTTAATACTTGTTCAATAGTTTGAACATTTTTTTTCTTTAATCTTTCACAGATACTAGTTTTATAAATATTAGTATTATCTATAATTACAACTTTTTCTTTAGCCCTTGTTAAAGCAACATAATGATTATTTAAACTGCCTATACCATCTAATGGGTAATCAGAGGCTCTAACTATGATTTGATCAAACTCTAAGCCTTTGGTTGCAAATACGGTCATAATTTTATGCTTACTATCTTCATTTGAAAAAGATATATTATAACTATCATTTTGAAGAGTCTCTGAAAACTTTCTTATCTCGTTCTTACTGAATTTCACATTTATTATATCAGAAATTTCTTTAAGAATTGTCTCTACATGTTTGATCTCTGCATTGTATGGAGTAAGTAACTTAACCTGTTTTTCTAAATTTTTGATATCTGTATTATTTAATTCAAGATTTAAATCTAATAAAAAATCATAAGCAGAGTATCGGTTATTAATAATAAATTTCATTAAACAACGCAGTACATATGAATTTATTATGCCATCATCAATCGGAGTTCGTGGTATGAATTCAAAATCAAATCCATTCTTTTTTAAAAAATCTCTACACTCCATAGCAGCGCTATTAACATTAACAATTATGGTAATACCTTTATTAATATCTATAGCTTTCTTTTGTAGAATCTCTAAAACCGCATTATTAAAACCCTTATCAGTGTTATATAGTGCTATCTCATTTATTATGCCACTAGCCTTATTATCTAAATAGTTTTCTTTATGGAGTAAATTAGCAAAATTAGTAATATTAAGATGGGATCTAAAGTTATGATATAACTCATATTTAGTAAAACTATCATCCAATTCTCCAAAGATATTTTCTTTAGCACCTCTCCATATATATATTGCTTGTTTTGAATCTCCTACAATAAACAGCGGTATATTTAATACATCTTTTATATACATAAATAGGTTATGCATATCTTGATCACTATCCTGATACTCGTCTAAAAAGATCATTTTGTATTTCGAAATAAGAAACTGTTGCGCTGCCACTGAATTCCTCAAAATATACAATCCCAATTTAAACTTAAAATTCTTATTATTGGCATAATAGGAACCTAAAATATTATTAGACTTTAAAAGACTTAATCCTTCACTTTTAAGATTAAATTTCTTATAAAAATCAACTACAAAATCTTGACTGAACTCTTCGCCCATTGCGTCAATAATAAAAGGCCGTATAATTTGATTTTCTACAAAACTATCATTTGTACAGATAGTGAGATTCTTATCTAGACTTGCACTGTTTATCCTTTCTTTTAATTCATCTGTTGCTTTAATTGTGAAAGTAATAGCTGCAAGGGTTTGGTGATTTTTAATTGAATTACAAGTTCTTAATAGCTTATCCACTAAAATTGTAGTTTTACCACAGCCAGCACTCGCTGAAACAACTATATTATTTATTTCCTCATTTAATATTTGGTCCCTTGTAACCTGATCACTGATCTCCATTATTAATTAACTCCTTCAATACTGAAAAATTTGGATTATTATATATCTTTTCACAATCTGCATAAGTTAATTCTTTTGCTAATTCAGCCATGTTAATTAACTTCGCTGATTGTAAAAATTTAATGGGATCTTTGTTACCTGTTAATTCCTCTAACCTTGTACCAAGTGCTTCATAAAGATCATGTTCTAGGTCTATTTTAGATAAAAAAATATTATTTTTCCTAATAATTCTTTTGCTCTTTGTGTATCGTTCAAATATTTTCACCTTTGTATTTTTAACTCTTTCCTGTTTTACTTTATCAGTATCTGTTTTCATAAATTTAATAATTATTGGACTTTTCTTTTCTTCCCCACAAAGTTCTAAAGCTCTATTAAAACCAATTAAGTCAAATGAATTTGTAGAACCCTTTTTCTTTTTTAAATCATTATCAGTTTTTACAAAAACTTTTATTCCTAAGCCATTTAATACATCCCAATACTTTTTAAAAGCAATGCCGTAAACTTCAAGAATATAAGCACCTTCTAGTTCATATTCTGGTCTAACTTCATTTAATAATTTTTCAAATAATACCCGTTCAGATGGACCTTCTATCAGTAAAACCCGTTCAGCGAAGATTGCAGTTACTAAAAACTTATTTAATTGGGTTTTTATATTTTTATAGTCTTCCCCTACATTATATAAATAAGATGAACAGACGACCTTATCTGGGGAATGAACCCTTATTAATGAAGCATTATCCATTTCATAGAGTAATTCAGAAGAATGAGTAGTTAGAAAAAAGTAATTATAAGATTCATGAGAAAATAATTTTTTTGAAAGAGCAATTTGTAAAGATCTATGTAGACTATTTTCAGGTTCTTCAATTAAAAACAAAGGAATTTTTTCGGAATTAAAGCTTCTGGTTACGTAATTCATAAGTGAATAAGAAATTATTTTCTTTCTACCATCTCCAGAAGTAGGATATAAATTATCATCACTATTTTTCTTTATATACGGTTTCAGATCACTAAAGTATCCATTTATAGCCATTTCTGATTTTATAGTTAATTTTAGTTCTTCTTTTTTTAAACTATAATATTCTTCAGTTATATCCTTTTCAAAATTATTAATAATATCCATTTCACCAATTTGAGTATTTATATCCTTTGTAAGAGTTTTTATTTTCTCTGATTTTTCTATATCTTTTTTACTGAATTTTTCTTGAGCAAATATTGCCTTTTTATTCTTTTGAAAAATATTTTCAAGGTTAATCAGCGGGTCAATATATACAACTTTAAAAATTTTATCTATTTCAGTAAATCCATTTCTTTGAGGTATCTCCTTTAATTTTCTAAGATTATTTCCCCAGAATAGTGTTATACCTCCTAATTCTTCTTCTTTATCATAATGACCAATCAATTTTACATAGACATTTTCTAAGTCTGAAGAATCTCTAGCTTCTTTAAGTCTTGAAACAATAAATTTAGAATGATCACTTTCATCGAAATCTTTAATATTCATACATATAGTAATAGATATTTCCTCTTCTATATCCCTCATATAAAAATCACTTTCGGCGAGACCATCTTTTCTAATATTTCTATCAAATAAGAACCTCAATGCCGCTAAAAAATTACTTTTCCCAATATCATTCATTCCAAATATTACATTCTGGTTAGTTAATTCTACTTTCACTTTTTTAAAGTTTCTAAAATTTTGTATTTCCAACCAACTGAATTTCATATCCACACCATCTTTTTTTAATTTTCTTCACAAATTAATTAAACTTAAAAAAAACCCATAAAAAAACGCCAATAAAAGTTAAAACTTACTTTAGAGGCGCTTTTCATATTATGCTGATGCTGATTAACATTTATATAAAATAGTTCCTACTAATCATGTAATGTAATTATATGATGTATTGTTCTTGTTAAAGCAATGTCTTGTCTACTTTATATTAATTTAGAATTTAAATGACCTTTACAGCATAAACTATTTAACCACTATTCTTTTGTTTAAAATCTTTAATTTTCAACACCACTTTAGATTGGCTATTATCCATGAACAATGCTTGGTCAACTCCACAAATCATAGCTAACATTTTTGGGGTAAGATATAGATTATATTGCTCAGCAATCTTTAATGGTATTTCATGTCCTTGTAAAATATTTTCATCTATTAGCAATTCTAAGGATTGTTTTAATGCAACAGGTAAAGTTGCCTTTGTTTCTATATCAAATGGCTCTGGATTTCTCCATTTTCTATAATGCATTTGCTTGTATAATTTCACCTCTTGTTCAACCGAAATTATATTTAAATCCCTAGCACGCTTAATCATCGCGGCCATTGAAACGTTCCATCTTCTTTTCAAGTTATAATAAGTGTCTATCTCATCTACTATTTTTGACTTTAATTCTTCTCCAAAGGATTCTTTTGGCAAAAGTAATATTGAAGCAATTTTATTCGCCTCATCTTCCATTACCTTATACTCATCTTTATCCAACTCTTGAGGATTAATATTTTGATGCAGTACCCAGTGACCTATTTCATGAGCAATACTAAATTGCTGTCTGAAAAACGATCCAGAATCACCCGTTGTAATAACAAAATAACTATTTCCATTAATAGTATTCATACTACTAAAAGCATCAACCTTTTCTTCATGATATTCCATATTTATAACCGTGAATCCCATTAATTCTGCAACTTCGATAATGTCATGAATGGGATCTAATCCTAAATTCATAGACTGTCGTATACTAAGAGCAATTTCTTCCGGATCATCTTTGTCTTCATAAAGTTCTCTATCGTGCAACACAGGAAAATCAATATACTGTTCTAAAAAATCTCGTACAATAACTGAATATTTTAATGCAATGGAGGCCGGTTCTTTAGATTTTTGTGTGGCTGTTAATCTAGATCTAAAAAAAGTTCCTTCATTATCAATTAGGTAATTATCAGCAGTGTAGAAAAACTCGCGTGGATATCCTAAAACATCAATTAACTGTAGAGATTTTTCAAAACTAGGTTCACTTTTTCCACTTTCATACTTTGAAACCATTTGCTTAGTGACATTTAATTTATCAGCTAATTCAGTTATTGTGAGTTTATTGTATAGTCTAGCTTCCTTTAGCCGTTTTCCATTAAATATCTTTTTCATATTGCTATCTCCAAACTTACTTAATATTTTTCAAACTGACAATTTGTCTTTTCTCCTTCTTGGTCTCAGGAGTATTTTTACTTTCGCGCTTGTCAGGATTAATATTATCATCTTTAAGTACTAATCTATAATTATTATCTATAAGGTCAGTAAAATCACTTTCCCATACAACTTCCTGTCTAGTATTAAAGGCAAACGCTTTAACAGTTGAAACAAAAGAATGGTCAAAAGTAAATACGAACACTTTAGATGGTTCTCCCTCCATCTTACTTAGCATTTCCCTAGCTTGCTCTTTTAAAATTTCCATGCTTTCATCTTCATTGTCTAAAATAGAAAGTGCCAATTGTGAATTAATTGGGCGCATTTCATCAAAATACTCATTGAATAAATTGAGAAGTTTCAAATAATGATTATTCTTACCTTTTTTAATAATTTGTCTCATATTTTTGTGACTAAAGAATACAAACAGTTCATTATCCTGCCCTAAAATCAAAACCGCTTCCCATAGTTTGCCTCTGTCAATCTTTACGTACCCTAATCCAAACTTTTTTGCTATTTCGATTAAAGTGTTGTACCTATAATCCCACTTTTGTTTTGAACTACTATTTTGAGTGCCTTCGCCAGACTCATTATTAATAGATTGTAAGTATAGTAGACGCGCTTCCGGGTCATCCATTACAAGAGCATTTACTATAGCTTTAACAATGTCATTATGTAAGTTAATCATTTCATACCTCCTATTCTATCTAATATTTTAGATTTTTTTATAAAAAAGTCAACTATTTTTGGTATTTTTTAATAAAAAATACATCTCCAATATCAATAATCTTTTTATATCACCTGTTTTTGATGTTGCTACTATCATAAGTCAGTCTACTAAAAAGTGATTTCTATAATGTTCTGTTAATATAAATAAGAGCGTAAAAATATTTATTTTCACGCTCTAAAAAACATCTGAATGATTTAAATCGATTAAAAAACCTTCTAAGTACTAATCTAGGGACTTTTATATGCTAAAAATTATAAAAGTTAATATGTTTCCTCTAACAGTTTTTCGTCTTGTAAATCTCCATTTTCTAAAACGTAAATATAAACAGATAATTCAATTCCAGCGAAATTATCATAATGAATAGTACGTAAAAGGTTTGACAAAGATTTTGTTTCAACAAAAAAACGTGTTTTATCCTTTGTTTAAAAATTAAAACATCTAGTTGATAATTTTTCAGCTCTACTTTCCTCCTTAACCCTAACGAGTGTATCTACAGAAATCCCTGTCGTATCTTCAACTTTACGGATGGTTGTCTAATGCAGTTCTCTTCCTCTAATTGCTGTAGTTGGACCTGTAAATCTTGATGAATTGTACTTACCCTTGCGTAACCATACTTCAAGGAAATTCACCTCTTTTCACTATTTTCAATTTATATTTGATACCCCTATTTATAGTACTAGAGTCACATGTTCGATAATATGAAGTTCTTACAAAAATTTAAATACTTGAATATCTAGTATCGACTTCAGTAGGATTGTATCCTCTTAGATTTCCTTTGAAAAATTTTAATGAATTTGATCCTTTATCTAGAAATATAAAAATCCCAAGATATTATGATATCCGAATTGGCTAATTCATTTAATCTTTATTAAGGAAAGGAAATTAAAAAATGCAAGGTTATATCAAACTTTATCGTGAAATTTTACAAAGTCCAATTTGGCAGGACCCCACTAAGCTCCGCCTATGGCTCTTGTGTTTAATGAAAGCAAATCATAAGCAAGCTGAACTATTAATTGAAAACCAAGTAATTAGCCTATCACCCGGACAATTTCTGACTGGTCGTCTTTCACTTGAAGCCGAATACAATCGAAATACTACCAAAAAATATTTTGTTTCTGGAAAAACACTGTGGCGCTGGCTAAAACTTTTAGAATCAAAGGGATCTGTTTCTATTAAATCAACTAATAAATATAGCATTGTCACAATAGTGAACTGGGATAAATATCAAAGAAGTGACCAACCGTTGTCCAGCAATAGTTCAGGTATAAACCAACAATTGACCACAAACAATAATGAAAAGAATGAAAAAAATGATAAGAAAATCTATCACTATCACACTAGTAAAAAACAATCTAATCTATCAATTCTTGATAGTTTATTAAATCAAAACTCAATCGAAAAGGAGACTCAAAATGACTAGAGATCAAGCGGTTTTAATCATCCGCAGTATTACAATTGCATACCCTAATTTTGAGATGAGTCAGGAAAAATTGGTATTCTGGCTTAATCATTTGATGACAATGCCATTTGGTGCTATCCAGCAAAATCTGAACGCCTATATTCGAACTAGCTCTTTTCCTCCAACAATTAGTCAAATTGCTGTTCAAGAAAAGGCTCAAAACGATTTTCTAAAACAACTTGATGAACGGAGACGTTTGTTAAATGCAGAATAACTATAATGATGTATACAATATAGAGGCAGAACAAGTGGTTCTAGGCTGCATTTTACAAAAACCCGAATTAATTAAAGATGCAACTGTAAAAGCTGATGAATTTTCCTTGGAAAAACATCGAATTATCTTTAAGTCGATGAAAACACTAGATAAAGATAGGGTACCCATAGATTGTGTAACATTGGTTTCAAATTTAGGTAATATTACAATAGAGCAAATTGGAGGTGTGAGCTTTCTCCTGCAATTAGGGGAATCTGTCCCTAGTGTTGAACCTTTCCACTTTTATGAAGGTCTCGTTAAAAAGGCCTTTAAAATTAGAAAAGCATTACAAATCTTTAAATCCTTTGAATTTACTCCAAGTGAAGACAGTCTTTATCACACTCTTAAACTATTAAACGAGTTAACAGATGAAGGTGGGGATATTTCGGTAGCCTCAAAACAAGAGGTCCTTATGGAAATATATGATGAACTTTCAAATCAAAAGGAAGGTTTAAGTGGAATTGATACAGGTTTTTTAGATTTAAATTTAATGACGGATGGATTTCAAAAGGGAGACTTAATTATACTCGCAGCTCGACCGTCTGTAGGGAAAACTGCTCTTGCTTTAAACTTTGCAATGAATGCTTGTAAAAAGAATACAAAAGTGATTTTTTTCTCGTTTGAAATGCCCCAAAAGCAACTGCTCTATCGAATACTAAGTTCAATGGCAAGCATTAATTCCATGTTTTTACGTCAAAATCAAATGACAGATGAAGAAATAGATCGTGCGGCAAACGTTACAGGAATTATTGATAAATGGGACTTAGTTATAGACGATTATCCGGGTCAAACTACTTTTGACATCAATTTAAAGATTAGAAGGGAAATAAGAAAAACAAATGAAAATCCTTGTTTGGTTATCGTTGATTATTTACAACTAATAAAGACGGATAATAGCTACGATAGACACGACTTAAAAATCGCAGCGATAACAAGAGAACTAAAGATAATGGCAAAAGAGCTTAACGTACCTATCATTCTATTAAGTCAGCTTAATCGAAATGTTGAACAACGGGCAGACAAACGTCCTTATATGAGTGATTTACGAGATTCAGGGAGCATTGAACAAGACGCTGATGTAATCCTTTTGCTACACCGTGATGATTACTATAACAACAATAGTGATCAAAAAAACAAAATCGAAATTAATATAGCAAAGCAACGAAATAGTCCAGTCGGTCCAGTTGATTTACTATTTGCCAAGGAAACAGGAACATTTCTTGATTTGTCCAAAATGAAAGTCAGTGGTTAATTTCATATGAGATAAATTTGGGTCTGTGTTAAGTTTTTACTTATCACAGACCTTGATTTATTTTATAAAATAATTGTAGTCTGTCCTCGTTTGAGAAATTTTTAATCAGGTCAGTTATGGCCTCTGTAGTTAACCATCTGCTCTCAACTACATAAAATCTTCTAATGTTATTAGAAACTTTATCATCGAGGTTTTCCTGTTTAATGCCTGCTTCAAGAAACATATTAATTACTTCATTAATAACTTCATCAGTAATTTTTGCTTCTTCTTTTTTCAGTTCACCCTCAATTTCTCTCCAATAATCTTCAAGAAATATTTCCCACTTATCATCTTCTAGAAAAAATAAATCCAAATATGTACCTCTATTAGAATCAATTACTTTTTTTCCGTAATTATCATTCAGATGCGAATACTGGGACTGCAAATTAGAAATCAATTGGTTAAATCGAACGTCGTGCTGCTGCTCCCAAATCTTTTGTAGCAAGGCAATGATTCTTGGAATTCTTCTACGGTCTCTCATTTTAGTTTACTCCTTTCTGTTTTTAACTAGATTAATTTACTATTAGTTAGTTTATAGTATGAAGTTGTTCAATTAAAGGAAAATTCCAGATAATTTTTCTGTCTATTTTTCTAGGTTGTTCGAATGCAGCAATTATGTAGCTATAATGTTTAAAAACATCAAATGAACAGGTTTGATGAAACACACATTACTCATATACTGCAACACATTAACTCCTAAGAACCATCATTTCGACATCCTATTTTGTTATAGAATGTGCGTTTTGTGTGTATGTATGTTTCTATCCCAAAATGGATAGATTGATAAAATACGATAGAAAGGATAATAAAAATGGAAAACTTAACTTTACTAACGCGAAACCAAGCTGCTAAATTAAGCGGAATCTCAGGGAAATGTTTCAATTATCTGGTCCAACAAACACCTTTTGTTCAATATCTTGTAAAAGATGAATCGAACTGTTTCGTACAACCAGAAGCCATTCCACTTATTCAAGAATATTACTCAAAACATAATGAAGCCTATCACTATTACAATAATAGTTCTGAATATATAGCCGCATATCATGTAGCAAGTATGTTAAATTTATCATTTCGTGAATTAATTGAACAGATACGAGAAGGAATATGGGAAGGTAAATATGTAAAAGTTCCCAAGTGCGCTCCACCTCCGAAAGATTTACTTGATATCAAGATGAATTATTTCTTTTATCGCTCAACTATTCTCGAAAATCGCTATAACACATTGGAACAGATAGGGAAAAATTCCAATTTAACTTCCCTATCGTCTTTAAGGTACTATCAACGATTGGGACTGCTTCCCCAACCACCTCATCTAGTAGGGACGAGTTTATATGATGAAAGAGAAATAATAGACCTACTCCCTCTAATAAAAAAACAGGTTAAGGAGAACTTCGCAGAATTCAAAGGAGCCAGTTTGCAGAATGCTTATGATTTATTAAATAACCATCAGCAACAAATCATCTCTAAATATCTTAAATTTAGGGCAAACGGTGGAGTTGTAGTTTACAATGGTTATCGTTCTACTCAGCAAATTGCCAATAAAGAAGAAACACTTGAGTCGATAAAACGTATTATCAGTTCTGCTTTTATTCTTATCATTGCTGGACGATGTGGAATAGAGACAGATTTTCATAGGAATCCTTTTCAACGAATTCAGCCACCTGATAGTTTTAATCCTGATGTATTCGATATCTATAATGTCTCAAAGGATGATTATTCTTCACTATCTACCAAGCGTAAGGGAACAACATTGATAAATTACTTTCAGCAACTAAGACCATTTTATTACTATCTTTTAGATACTTTAGAAGAAGATGCATTGGATGACAATGAGGATTTTAGAGAATTCACTCGCATAAAAAGACGTATATTTAAGTTTCTGGAACAATTCCCAAGAAAAGAAAGTGACCTTAATAAAGGTGATATGAATATTAGAACCAAGACATTCTTAACCAGAGAACAAATGGTTCTAATTAAACAGTATCTTCTTGAAGATGTTCGTGCAAGAGATCCTTTAAAACATGCGACAATGTGGCAACTTTCATGTACAACTGGTATTCGTCCTGAAGAGCTTCACAAAGTAAAAATAGAATATTTTCAACTGAACACCAATGGTTATCTTGAAACGGATGAAGATGGTTGGGGAGTATTAAGATTACCAGCTTTTATGACCAAGCAAGAAAATAGTCCTTCTCATCCAGACTACCATACACCTATACCACAAGGTACTGTAACACAGCTAAACTTATATTTATCTTATATTTACCGTAAACAAGACGAGAACTCCCCAAAAGGTAAAGGATTCTTATTTAGACCTGACTATGCTTTACCAGAGTATAGACACAGAAAACCAATTACTTTCAGCTTTATTAATAGGTTAAGAAATCGCCTTGATTTTCTGGATGATGTAAGAAAGCAAGATTTTATCTTTAAAGCATCAAGACATTCTCTAAATAATATTATTATGCGTACCTTTATCAATAATGATATTTCATTAAATAATTTGGCAAAAAAAACAGCTGCAGATCATCAATTACGGCATAAACCATCTCTATCAGTCGGAGAAGAATATTATACTTCTGAGATTACGAAAGAGCAATATTATCAGGTACTCGATGCAACTATTAATTTTCCTTGGAATCTTGAAAAGTTAAAAGAATGGGAAGTTGAAAGAGGATATAGGCTAGGAGATATGGTTCTTGAAGTAGAATCATTTACAGATAATTTAGATGATAAAAATCCAAAAAGAAAACAACTTCAGGAGCAATTATTGAATATTGAAAGCGAATTGATACAAATCCAACAGAAACCAAAGTATATGTCTGAAATGCAATGGCTTACTAAGCGAAATAACCTAATTACTGCTAAGAAGAATATTATTACAACCTTGAAAGGAGTCTAAATTCACTATGCAGCACTTACATCTTGATGAAGACAACTATGATGAAATTGAACGATTTCCCGTCATCCACGCAATAGACGATGATGCTATTCTTAGCCCCATTAATATCGCTAGGCTAATAGGAGTCCACGAAGAAACAGTGAGGCGATGGTGCCGAAATGGATATTTGAAATGCCTTAGTCCATTTGGACGTTATAAAATTCGTGGATCAGATTTTAAATTATTTGCAAAACAGTGGTACAGCAAAAAGAACGAAAAACACCATTCAGGCCTTTAATGGTCCAATGGTGTTTTTTCATTTTCATAGTATTTAACAAGTTCTTTAATCTTCTTTATTAATAGTGATATTCTTTGTTCTTCTACAGGATACTTGTTTGCTAATCGATCTAACGTTTTTAGGATAGATTGTTGTTCTTTTTTTGGTACATAAATCCTTCCAAACTTGTTATTCTTCGCAAAATTAATAAGCGTGACAAGATTCCCACTTTGACTACAATTAGAACACTGCCATTCAGAAGTTACACTGCTAATTATAGCCTTTCCCTCACAACCGATACATGCAAACTCAATTATCTTTAATCTCGAATGATATATATAATCTATCTTGTTAGTCTTAAAGAAAGACAGATATACATATTCCCTACCCATTCAACATCTGTTCCCATCTTGGTTTAACTTTAGCTATTCTCATGAATTCTTTAAAATCAGACCCCAGAACAATATATTTGTTTCCAAAATTGTAGCTTGGTAATTTACCAGTGCGACACCATCGCCTTACACTTTCTACATGCATGTTTACTAAAACTGCAATATCTTCTACATGAAGAACCGCATCATCCTGTACATCAAATATCTTATGAATTTCGATATTTGTAAATTCAGTATTGCTCATAATTATCCCCCTACCAGTAATATTCATTAGCATTTTAAACACAATAGACAACATTTATACCTCTCTACTAACTATTTGTTCTTTAAGCTATCAATTTAAGAGTCTATATATAAAAAATAAAATTTAAAGTCATATTTTTTAAGAAAAAGTCTTCAAATATGAAAATGCAAAGATACAATGTATTCCGTAACAGAGAATAAAAATAAATGCAAAAGAAAACCGTGGAGGGTACTTAGCCAATTACTCAACATGGGCTACGTGTACTTATTTTGTTTATTCAACATTCAGTTCAGATCGTTTAATTGTAATAGTTCAGGCTAGTTAAAAAGCAATTATTAATTTTCAAAAAGACATTGGAGGTTTAAAAAATGATAATTAAAAAATCGTTACGATTTCAAGTTGTTTACGATGTAAAAAAAGATCAAGGCGGAAAGAGAATTCAAAAAGTACGAAGTTTCAATTCACTTGAGGATGCCAAGCAATTTGCAAAGACCCTAAGTCCAGACTTTCGTAAAGCAGAAAATTTATCTTCTAGTCATGAAAAATGGAGTCGAGAAGATGTGTCAAAGTTCCTCGATGCAGTCCAAAAGGAGGATAATGGCTTAATATTTGAAATTCTACTGTATACAGATTTACGTATAAATGAATTATGCGCACTCTTTTGGTCAGATATAGATTTATGTGAAGCAAAAATATCTATAAATAAGACTAGTGATAGTTTTAATAATAGAAAGGTTAATATTTATTCTCTTCGTAATAAACGAATGATTAGCATACCTAGCCATATTACCGAAAAACTTGCTATCTATAAAAACCGAAAATACCAAGATAAGGTTCCCTTGATTGAAAATAATCAAAATGAACAGCTGCTGGTTTTTACTAACAAGGTTGGAACTGCAATTAACCCACGGTCTTTAGAGTATCGCTTTAAAAGAATTGTAAAGAATGCAAATGTTAAGATGATCTCTTTCCGAGATTTTCGCTATTTCACACCCGAATATAATCAATATTAAACTTTAAATAATGGAGGTTTTATACAATGCCAAATACAAATAAACATACAACTTGGGATTCCTTACCCGATACACTAACAGCACAGCATATTTCGGAGTTTCTCGGAATTTCCAGAAGAAGAGTCTATGAGTTATTTCAGGTTAGTATTGCTAAAGGTGGCATTCCAAACTTTAAAATTGGAGCTACTAAGAGAGTAGATAAAACTGATTTTAAGCAATGGATTGCTCAAAGAAAAGAAAATCATAGGATTTAATAATAAAAATAAGGAGGAAAAATTTTAATTATTATGAAAGGATCAATTATTAAAAGGGGTTGCACTTGTGGAGAAAAATGCACTTGTAACAAAAAGTGGACCCTCGTTATTGACGTTGGAAAAAATCTAATTACTGGAAAGAGAAAACAAATGTGGATAGGAAAGTTTACCACCCGAGAAGAAGCAGAAGCTGAGGCAGCAATTATTATAGCAAAGATAAAAAAGGGTCAATACAACATTGAAACCGATATGCTTTTCGAAGCTTGGGCTAACGAATGGCTAACCGAATACATTAAAAGATATGCTCCTAAACCCGGTACAATCCGGATAAGACAGTACGGAATAAATAAATTACTTTCGTACTTCAATAATTTAAAACTAAAAAAGATTACAGAAGATATGTATCAAGCTGTATTGGATGATTTTAAAAATCAAAATCTTGCAATGAGTACAATTGAAAGCATCAATACTACTGGCAGATTACTTTTCAAGAAGGCCGTCGAAAAGAAACTTCTTAATGATAACCCAACAATAAATGCTTATATAATAAAAAATAATGACAATATTATCAATGAAGATGAAGAAAATAAAATGGAGCTTCCAAAATTCCTAGAGGTTGAAGAACTTGTACACTTCCTAGATATTGCAAAAGAAAATGGACTATACATGGATGAACTAATTTTCACCACCTTATCTTTTACAGGAATGCGTGTCGGAGAATTAGTTGTACTCAAGTGGGGAGATATAGATTTCGACAAACATACAATTAGTATTAATAAAACGTATTACAACCCTACAAACAATACAACTAAATATCTATTAGTTCGACCAAAGACAACAAAATCAAAGCGTGTAATAAATGTGGATCCCGATCTCATCGAAATGTTTAGAAAGTATAAGGAAGAACAGGATAAGATAATCTCACGGCTTGGAGACAGTTATCACAATAGGGGATATATATTTACAAATTTAAACCGCCATCTCGGCTATCCAATTTTAATTAAGTTTGTGGCAAATAGAATGGCTAGATTATTAAAGCTTAGTGGGTTAAATTTAGAACTTACTCCGCATACTTTACGCCATACTCACACCTCACTTCTTGCTCAGGCAGAAGTGGAATTAGATGAGATTATGGATAGATTAGGACACGAAGATGATGAAGTTACAAGAAAAGTGTATCTCCATATTACAAACTATAGAAGAAAAAATGCCTCTAACAAATTTAGCAATTTAGTTCGCGGCTATAGAAAGAAAAAAACTTGAAAGCAAATGTTTGCTTTCAAGCTACATAGAAGTCCAAAGTATAAAATTATCCTACTTTTTTAAGTAATCTTGATGCTGAAAAATAACATAATAAATTCCTTGTATTTTATTCACTTGTCGCGATTGAATTAATCAAAAATTTTTTGCCTATCTGAACATGCATCATCATCCGCTCAATTATTATCACCTTTGTCTAAATCAGTTACAATTTAGACTTCCCGCTCTTTCTAATAACAATCAAACAAAATCACATTTATCCAATCTATACTCCCATACCGCACTAACGTTTACAATAAGCAGATACAGTAACTTGGCCCCATTAGCACCTGCCTTTGGCGCAGTCATCTTGATACAAAATCTATTCTCTTCCTTAATAATTAGAGACACTTCCCATACACAAAAAAACGAGGCCGCAAAACTAGTATTGCCATATGGCAATCAACAACAAAAATTAATATACTTGAATTAAGGGGGAAAATATGAAAATAAGAAAAATATTAAAAGAGGTTCGTGAAGAAAAAGAAAAAATTGTGACACTTTAAATGTTGAAGGGTCAAAATTTAAAGTAAAAAGAGATTGTTTTGATAACCTACTAAATGGTTCTGCTTTTCGTAATGGCAAAGGTGTGAAACTAAGTAAACCCATATTAGAATTATGGGAAACCGACCCAAACATTGTAAAATTTATGTTAGCACATGAGATAGGTCACGCTATTCATGGGGATAACAATAAACAAATAAGAAAAGATAACTCTGTATCAAAATGGGTTAAGAATGGGGTTATTTTTTTAAGTGAAATGAGGGCCAACATTGAAGGTTCCTCATCGTTAAATTTTCCGAGTTTAGAAATGGATAGGATACAGAGAATCTTACATAACGAAAATAATAGACTTTTTAAAGAAAGTCTATCAACAAGATTACCCATCAAATTAGGCTGGATGAAAAATATCGAATACTCATATGATGATAACAGTAATGAGCATCTAAAATATCTATTCAGACGCGGTTATCCTACCAGAAAGATGATTTCAGTATATACAGATAAGTACAAACTATTTGATGCCCAAGTAAAGAATGATTTGTTAGATACGTTCTATGAGATAATTAAAGAAGAAGTACAAACCGATAAAGACACGTTCAAAGACGAAGTTATATCGACATTTAGCAAATATTATAACGGATAGCACCACAATGCAAAGGATCTCTGACTAAGAGGTCCTTTGCATTTTAATATATTCTTCCCTACACAGTTAAACATCCGGCTCTTTAGCTGAAGAAGATAAAATATGACATTTGCCAGTCATATCCCTTCAATTAAAGTATTTTCCTTTCGCAATTTTCATTAAACCCTTGTCAAACTAATCTACCCATTGTAAAAAATGCCTTTAACTTTTTTGCTTTTCCTCATAACGAATTTTTCACTTTCTATTCGGGAATAATGGACTATTGTAATAAAAAAACATGGAAAGAGAGGTCTTTCAATGAAATGAAAGGACATTTTTACAGAAGAGGTTGTATATGCAAAAAGAAAAATTGCTCGTGTGGCTCCAAATGGGCTTTTGTCGTTGATATCGGGATTGACCCTGAAACTGGAAAACGAAAGCAAAAGTCCAAAAGCGGTTTTCCAACTAAGAAGGAAGCAGAGGGAGCTGCCGCCGCTCTGATTCATGAACTAGAGCAAGGGATCTACATCGAGGAATCCTGTCAGACCTTTAGTGATTTTACTAAAGAATGGTTACCTATCTACAGTGAAGCAAAAGATGTAAAACCCGGCACCATTCGAGTACGTCTTCATGAAATCGGGAAATTGCTTCCTTACTTTGGTCAGTTAAAGTTGAAGGATATTACACCAAAGCGATATCAAGAATGCTTAAATGATTTAAAGGACAGAGGATATTCGGACAGCACGAGAGAAGGGATTCACCGTACTGGCAGGATGATTTTGCGTAAGGCATTGGAGTACGAACTCATAAAAAAAGACCCAACGGAGTTCGCCTATCTTAAAAAAGATAAGAAAACCATTGAACAGCTAGAGGAAGAAGACATTCCGAAATATCTTGAGAAAGAAGATCTTGCTCTGTTTTTAAAAACAAGTAAGGAACATGGCTTGGAACACGATTACTTGGCATTTCTCATTCTTTCCTATTCCGGCATTCGAGGCGGGGAGTTAATCGCGCTCAAGTGGAAGGATATTGATTTTGTGAATCACACCATCAGCATCACGAAAGCGTGTTACAATCCAAGCAATAATGCGCTGAAATATCAACTAGTTACTCCAAAGACAAGGAAATCACGAAGGAAAATAATCGTGGACGAAGATGTTATAGAGGCGTTGAAGGAGCATAAAAAGGTTCAAGAGAAGGTCATTGAACGATTAGGGGAAGCTTATCATAACCAAGATTTTATCTTTGCTAGAATGCAACGACATCATGGCTACCCCATCGTCATCAAAAACATTCGAGACCGGATGAAAAGACTTCTTAGAATCGCAGGTTTGAATGAAGATTTAACCCCGCACAGTCTAAGACACACTCATACATCCCTGCTTGCCGAAGCCCGTGTCTCACTCGAACAAATCATGGATCGTCTTGGCCATACCGATGATGATATCACAAAAAATGTGTATCTCCACGTAACCCAAGAAATGAAAAAAGAAGCCTCTCAAAAGTTCGGTGAACTCATGAGAAGCCTCCGTTAATTTCCTCAATGTTAGCAAAATGTTAGCAAACCACTCTCATCTTACTACAAAACCCATTCATATCAAGGGTTTGAGGGGCAGATTACATCATGCCGCCCATCTATTACCGTAAAAAATACATAGAATTAGACTTCAAAAACCCCTTATCATCAAGGTTTGCGTATCTTTAATAGCATTGAAAACGTTTAAAATTAAACATGAACATGAACAAAACATGAACAAGGCCCGCTAAGTAATCAGTTAATTAAATTAAATTTTTATAAAGCTAATATTTAGCCCATTTCCATTTCTTTGAAAGTATATAAAACCATTTCTTTCATAGAATTCCATTAACCTAGGCTCGTCAATATACTCCACACACACTATTTTTGTAGCTGTCATAAATTTTATTCTTGAACAGCTATATAGTGCAGCGTTTAATATCTCATCACCACTTACTTTCCCTTTGTATTTATCACTTCTTCCTATTTTAGCAATAAGAATACAGTTAAAGTTTGTGGCATCTTTATTACCTGCTAATCTCTTTCTGTTTTTTCCGCTAGCATCTGTGAACATAAAACTTTCTATTTTTAGCGTGTAATACCCTACAATATCCCCTGTATCATCATCTACAATGAGTGTAGTACGTGCCCTATCTTCTACTTCTTGTAAAATAGCTTTGCTATGTAAAAAACTTTCAATACTTTCGTTTTTCACACAAGAAAAAGAACGGAGCATCTTGTCCAGTGCCTCTCCGCCCTTCGGTATTAATTCCGATAATGGAATAGGGTTTAAATTTATTTCCATTTTCTTAATGTTTCAAAAGCCCGCTGTTCCCGCTCTTCTATAGATAAATGAAATTTATTTACATAGGATGGGGGCTTAATTTTTGTTTTAGGTGTATTTGCAATTAGCTGCGCTTCAGTTTCATTAATGGAATAGAAATTAGTCATTACTGGAGTGGCCATAACTTCTTCCTCCTTATTATCCTTATCAAACTCACACATACATATCACTTCCTTAACCATATGTATGTATAGTGTTTCTAAAAGTTGACGATAAAATACTCAGTATTTACGTGTTTTTAAAAACTTTACGTTCTTCTATAATATACCTTTTTAATGACATTGTAAACCGCTGATAGTAAAATCAACGGTTATCTAGGTAACAAAGCATTTCCGATAATGGTAATGGTACGGTTGTTTTCATCATCATTGGTTATGCTCTCAATATCATAGGTTAAGCCCTCATATTTTATTTTCATGTTCGATTTAATACCCTTCATGTATCGAATAATAAAGCGTGATTTCCCTACGTTTCCAGCTATTACTGCACTGTCATATTCGCTGCCCTTCATAGTCTTAATGTCCGCCCACGCTTTGGAAAACAAGGTCTCTGATTCTCCTGGTTCGGGGCCGGTGTTTGACTTAAGCTCCATAATCTCTATACGGTGCTTAAAATTTAGGTTCATTCACACTCACCCCTTACGTTCTATCTCGCTTAAATATTCTATAATATGCTTTTTAAACTCATAGAAAGTATAAAATGTTTGTCTACCAATTTGTTCAAGCGTTTCTTTGATTGCATCTTCGCTATATTCTTTCTGATTGAATGTGTCTACGGTAAATATCGTTTCCTTTCTATATGCTTCTAAGGATTCATCCAATTTCTCTTCTAATTCTTTTAATTTCATATGATGTTCCTCCTTTTTAATCCCCTTAGTCTTGTAACTTATAATGCTCTTAAAAATTCTTCGTAATGTTCAAACAATCCCACATAGGCATCTAACATGGATGCTGTACCGTCTATCCTCATCTTAGCAGCTTGGTTTTTAACCGGTACAATGTTTCCGTTACGATCTTGCTCTATTCCGGTATTCGTTAAACACCATTTAAGAATAGGATTGTTATTATAATTGATTTTTTTCGCTTTCAAATCTTGCCCCATCTGCTGCATAGGAAGGCTTAGAGTTCTTGCACCTTGTATACATCTTACCATTTTAAAGCCGTGCTGTTCCATTTCTTCTACCCAATACTTAGCGCTGTATGAATCGTAATAAATCCATAAAGGCGTTATGCTGTAATCATTAAGTATTTCTAAGAACCATGCTGTTATATCGCTGTAATTGATACTGTTGCCGTTACATAGCCTTAAAAGCCCTTGATCTAGCCATTTATCATACGGTATTTTATCTACCTGTATCCGTTCTTCAAAGCTATCACGAGGCAGCCAATACATTTGGTGAATAAATCGTTTTTGCGTGTCTTTATCGACAAATAAAAGGGTTGCGCAACTTAAATCTGTTGTTATGCTTAGGTCTGCACCTCCTATTGCATAACTGCCCCTAAATTGTTCTATATCAAAGGTTTCCTCGTTGTTTATATCATCAAATGTAAGCCAGGCACTGTGGACGGTATCTCTTATATTAAAATCTTTTGTTAGCAATCCGGTTAAGTCATTCGGGTTATTCTTTGCTCGTTTTACTTTGCGCTCTAGATCGTCCAGCTTCTTAATGCTGCCTAATGCAGGGTTGGCCTTTTGCCATGCTTCTGGGTCTGTCCATTCTTTCTTTTCGTCCAGCTCATAAAGAATGGGTAAAAAGCTATCATCTTTATAATTGCCGTCTGCTACGTTACAAGCGTATTCATACATATCATCAAAGATATTGCCCCGGACTGTTCCGGCTGTTGTAATCATAATTAAAATAGGCTGCCGCCGTGCTGATTGGCTTTGCTTCATAACTTCGTATAAATTCCTGTCTGCTATGCTGTGCAGCTCATCAATGACAACTAAACTGCTGTTTAATCCGTCCAGGGTGTTACTGGTCTTTGCTAATGGCATGAATTTACTCATAGTGTGAGCAAAATATAGGTCACTTTTGCGCTTCTTTATATGCTTAGATAAATGTGGACTTTGCTTAATCATGTTATAAGCTTCATCAAATAAAATAGTCGCTTGATCTCGTTTGCTGGCTATGCTGTATATCTCTGCTCCGCCTTCATTATCCGCAATAAACATGTAAAGTGCTATACCTGCCAGCATGGTACTTTTTCCGTTTTTTCTTGCTACATAAAACATACTTTCTTTATAACGTCTTAAGCCTGTATCTTTATCAACAAAGCCAAATAAAGCACTGATGTAAGCTTTTTGAAAGAGTTCTAGCGTAATCGGTTTGCCCGCCCACTCGCCCTTGCTATGCTTACAGAAACGCTCTATAAACGCTATAGGCCTGTTTGCCTTGTCATTATCAAAGATATATTGCCCTGGTTCGCTTATATCCTCTGTTAGCTTTTTATACTGCCTATATACACGTTTAGAAACAGTTATTTCCCCTTCTTTAATGGCATTCCAGTATTCTAATATATAGTTCACCTTATCACCCCTTTAAGAAGTCAATTAAAGCGTCCTGCTGCTGTTCCGTTTCCGTTGGGGGCAATAGGTCTAATAATTGCTTATAAAGAAGACTGTAACGCTGTACGGTGGTGTTATAGGCTTTGAGTGCTGGGTGTTCCCTTAAAAATTCCTGCCGCCCTTGTTTGAACATTGATACTGCTCCTTCTTCTTCCACTTGCTGCTTTAATTTATCCAGTGTATTTTGCATGAAAAGCAGTTCATTATATAGGCTTTGTCCTATTGGCTGGCGTTCCTTTGGAATTTGACGCAATATTGTTTTAAGTTTCTTCATGTCCTTGGAAACCTCTATATTTTTCATAAAATCACCTTCTTTTCTTGTTGTCTTAAGCGTTGGATTACCCCTCCCGTAATATAAAAACTCGTGGAGGGGAAAAGAAAAGTCCCCTTACCGGTCCCCAGTCGGCTTTTTTCATTTTTCAAAGTGGGGGGTATCATTTTCGTATCAAGTTTCCTTTACTATCGAACGTCAAACCATCTACACATATCTTGCCGATAAAATGTTCATGTTGGTGGCAAGTTTGACATAAAGCTTCTAAGTTCATCCAGTTCAATGTGATGTTAGGGTCATGTATGTTTTCTGGTGTGATATAGGTTTTATGGTGACATATAACTGCTATGCCTCCACATCTTTCACAAACATAGTTCTTACTTTGCATGAACCCCTTTGAACACTTACGCCATGCCGTGCCTTTATAAAAAGCTGTTGCATAGTCCTTAGCCATTGTCCATACTCCTTGCTATTGCTGTTAAGGAAGTAAGTAAGTTATCTATAGTACGCTTTAATCTCTCGCTATCCTGTCCTTGTGGGTCAAACCATAGTTGCAATATAAACTTTGTTACTGTCTGTGCTAATGGGTGTACTGGTGTATCCTCCCATGTTCTACCTGTCGTTACTTCTAGGTATGAAGGAATAGATTTTAATAAAGAAATAATAATAGAGTCATTGTCTGTGCCGTCTACCCTTAAGGTATCCCTTGCCTCTTGTATATCTATTAACATGTAATCGCTCCTTTTAAAAAAGAGATACCAGCGTTATACTGATACCCCTTTAATGGTTTAGGTTATGCTCCTGCTGGTGCTGATAGTTTTACAAATGCCTCACTTACTAAAGGCTTAGTATCTGCTATTGCCATTGCTCGGTAATCAATTAGCCCACTTTTAAAGCTGCTTTCCCTTGAAACCTCGATCATAATACCTTGTGGAACGTTGTAACCCATATAGCTGAAGTTACCTAGAATAATATTGTCATCCTCAATGTTATCGTCAATCACTACTTCTTTACCTAGAATATAACCAATGCTTTCATTCTTAGGGTCTGCAATAAAAATCGGTCTGCCGTTGCCATCTACTAAGCTATAAACCTTGTTGTATAGTGTTGTATTGCTCATAGCAAATTTTGCCCCTGCTGCATATCCACGTTTTAAAATTGCTAATGCTTTTGTAAAGTCTGTGTATGCACCTGTTAATTCTAGGCTGTTGCTTGTATCCCATGTTACGCCTGTTAATAATCCTGTACCTTGCCCTGCACCTGTGCCGTTTACTAAAGCGTCTGCAATAGCTTCCATTACACAATTTGTTAATTCATCAATCATATACGCTTCAAAGGCTTGTACAGTCATTTTCTTAGCTGCTGCACTGATAGAGAATACTTTAATAATTTCATATCCTGCAAAACTTACGGATGCTGTTGTGAGCTTTTCACTTTCAACTGGTGTGCCCTCTACATGCCATTGTGCCTTACTGCTTGGCGTTCCAATCGGTACGCTAATGTTAGTAGGAATATTAAAGTTTCTGCAATGTGCAATTAAGCCGCCCATTGTTCTGGCTTTCTTAATTACTTCGTTTAATGTTGCTGTTGGTAATACGGCTGCGCTGTTTGTTGTAGTATTAAAGGCATCTGCTCGTCTTTCTGTTTCTTGAATTTCCATAGCCTTATTAAAAGTTCTAGTTTCAATGTCTGTAAGTTTTTGCCCTAACATTGTTTTATAAAATGCGCTACGGTATTCTGTGCTTTCAAAAATGTTTTCTGTTGGTACTTGCTGACCTTGATTGAAGCTCATTCCAGTGATTGGGTTGAAGTTTCCGCCTTGGTTATTTTGATTGCGTTGTTCAATATTTGCCTTTGCTTCCTTTAATCCATCCAACTCAATGTTTAAAAACTCTACGTTTGCGTTTGGGTCTGAATCAATTATATTGCCGATCTCTGCTGCTCTTTTCTCAATATCAGTTAAAGAATGGTTACGGTAATAGTTAAATGCCTCTGCTACTGTTTTAAAATTCATGCGTTTACACGCTCCTTTTCAATATTTGATTTACTTTAATTTTTGCTGCTTGTCTTTCTGGTGCTTTAAGCTTTGCCCATGTGTTTTCTATAGCTGCCCTAGCTTCTATACTCGTTTGTGGATAGGCTGGGAATGGTACTACTGAAAACTCATAGACTTTTTCTATTTTGCTTATGGTTCTAGTATTTGTCTTTGCGTCAAAGTGGCTGCCGCCTTCTGGTACTTTGAAAGCAAATGACATCCCCGAAAGGTCTTGCCGTTTTACTGCCGTATAAACGCTTTTTCCTTCCTCTGTTGCTGGTAGTTCTGCCCTCATTGTTAATCCTGCCGAATCTAACGCAAAGGACATAGTTTTTGGTGTTCTTGCTAATGGAATTTTATTCATATCATGGTTATACAGTAAGCGAATGTCTGATAGGTCTGCCCCATCTAATGCACCCCTTTGTATAACCTCGATATATTCCCCAAATGTTGCTTTTATGGTAGTAGGCTGATCGTAAACAATCGGTCTACCACTTAGAATAAGGCTGCTTTCTCCTACTGGATCGGCTGCTCTTATTTCTGCTATTCTTAGTTCTTTCATTCTTTGTTCCCCCCTTCATTGAGCTGGTATTGGTCGGCTTTGTTGGCATTTACTACATTTAATGTTTGTATTCGCCTATCTCCGTCCTCTACTGGCGGTAGGTTCAATATTTCTAATGCTTGGTTTGTTGTAAATAAACCTAGCGGCATTAATTCTTTTAAAATATTTGTCTTTGAAGCATTACTAGCAAATTGCAATCTGTTAGACTCAAATATGATAGAATTTCCAAACGCTTGCTCTCTAGGTGTAAATAGCTTGTCTGTAAGTTCTAAAGAGAATTGAACGGCTAAAGGTTCTAGGACACTTTCATAAAATGCCGCCCATTCGTCCTCTGTATAGGTGCTATTTACAATTTTTTCGCTAATTCCTAAATACTCATAAATTTTCTTTTTTACGGATTCCAGTTGTTTATCGTCAATAGCTGTTGGTTTTAACTCTAAAGGTGTGTATTCTGCTTTACTGTCAATTACTGCTATACCGCCATTATTGCTTACGGTTAAGTAATCATTTATAAATGCTTCTTTTTCCTCTTTAAGCTTTTCTGGGGCTAACACTTGGTTATATTTTAAAATTCCCCTTATAGTTGCATTGGCTTTTATAGAATTTCCTAGCCCTTCATTTTGAGTGTGAGCTAATTCTAATGCTGGTAAAATTGCGGTATTTGTATCCCCTAATAGATCATTGCTGTTAAAGAAACGCCTTACTACAAGTACCTCTGAAAACCTTAATGTAACTTGGCTACCGTTTGCGAATAAGAAACGGCAATACATTTCCCCTGTTGTGTCTGTTAAATACTCTACGTTTTGCGGTGATAAGGGGTATATAGCTTGTAAATACCCTTTTTCGTCTTTTTGCAAGAAAGCAAATGCGTTATTGTAAAGATAATAATGAGTAACCATCTTATAAAGAAGGTCGTAAGCCGTCATATAGGGGTTAGGTCTCACTTGTAATATTCTGTTTAAATAATGGTCGCCTGTCTTTCGCCTGTCTGAGGATGTTATAATATGCGTTCCCTTGAGTTTGGCTGCATTTCTGGCTATGCTATCGACTGCCGCCCTATATATATCGCTTTCGTATGCGTTTCCGCTGAATGGCGTAAATATTGCAACTCCACCGCTCATTATGTCCGCTCGTTCTGTTTCTTGTGGCTCTTTCCTTCGGTTAAAGATTCTATTAAAGAAACTTGCCATTTACTCACCTCCCCATTTTGCGCCTTTATAGTTCATGGCGTTATCGGCCATATCAATAAAACCAGTTTCGTCCATATCCATTAAAACTACTTCGCCTTGATCTGTTAGCCCTAAACATATTGCTTTTGATAAAATCGGCTTGTCTGGGTTATCCTCATCTAGGTATACTGCAGATAGGTTTTTAGGTGCTGGTATTATTTGAATTATTTTTTCGGTCATTTAATCCCACCGTTCATCAGCCCATCTTTTCTTTCTTCCTGTTTCTATTTCATATTCGTGTATAAGCTCCATAAGGTCGTAAGTTTTTACTGTAATTTCATCATTATAGAAATTGTTTTCTATTTGGTCTTTTAGTCGTTCTAGTAATTCATCCATGTTATAAAATCGCCTTCCCAATAATTGTAATGGTACGGTTTTGTTCATCATCATTTGTAATACTTTCAATGTCATAAACATTGCCTTTGTATTTTACTTTCATGTTCGCTTTGATATTAGGGATATAGCGAATAATGAAACGTGAGATACCTAAATTTCCGGCTATCACACTTTCGTTATATTCTCTACCTTTCATTGTCTTAATGTCCGCCCACGCCTTAGTAAACTCTTGTTCACTTGTACCTGGTTCGGGTCCAGGATTCGCTTTTAGTTCTACAATGGAAATGCGGTGCTTGAAGTTAAGACCCATATTTTACCGCCTTTCTTTGACTTTATTATATCACAACTTCATCATTTTGCGTCGTTTTACGTCGGTTTTTTGGCATTTAGAATGATCTGAATGATTTTTCCCTTTAATTATTTGATAAAAGGTAACAAGGTAACATCAAAGGAAACAATATTTTTAAACGTTTGTTACCATGCTCGCCCTTACTCTCCCAACACTTTCATTGCTTTGGTAACAAAAGTAACAAGTTTTTTAAAAACATACTTACATATTATTAAACTCTTTTTTTTAATCATATAAAAAAAACTAATGTATATATTTATTTTTAGTGTTACTCTTGTTACTCTTGTTACTATTAAAGTTTTAACCCTTGTGGCTCTAAGCTTTTCAACGGTAACACGATTGTTAAAAAACTGTTTTCCTATTGTTACCCTTGTTACTCTCCGCTTAAAAAATCACTATTAGTTTCATGAAAGTCAAAGCCTAATTCTTCTACAATCGCCATATTAAGAGGTATTCCTCTAAGCTTTTTTCCTTTATGGCTAACAAGTTTGTAATCCACTATGTTACCTTTGTTTTCTATTGGAATGGTTATTCCTCTTTTTAGCCATTCCCGCCTAATTTGTTTTTCTTCTACTCCTAGAAAGTCAGTAATATAAGCTGGTGTTAAAAACAATTGTTTTTGCTTTTCCTTATAGATCGCCTTTATTCCTTGTCTTTGTGGCTCGTAATCGTAATAAATGCAATCCCTTTTACTGTCTAAATCGTTTAATATTTCTTCTAAAAATTGCATTGGCTTGTCCGTTGATTTATTTTCACTGGCTATATCGTCAAATAAATCCGCTATTGCTTTTAGGTCTATTTCAAAGCCCATTTTGTTTTTTAATACACTTCCCGTAAAATGGACTGCTGCGTAATATCCAGCTAATCGGTTTAATACTTCGTTACCTTGCGCCTTATCTACGTAGTATTTTCTAAACTTGTGGTACTCTGGAATAAGTTCTTTTTTATGTTCAAGCCATACTTTCAAAAAGTCTATTCCTATTGCTCCGTAATTGCTTTCCATTGCCTCATGTAGCTGCATGATGTTCTCATGGTCTTTCTTTAATGGCTCATCAATTAAAGGAATTATCCTTGCAGCAGCTCCACCTTGATTTTTAGCATATTCATTTAAAGATACCTCACCTGTACTTAATAAAATATTGTTCCAAGTGTATTCCCTCTGGCTGCCTTTTAATGACCCTCTACCTTTTGAACGTCCACCGCTAAACTGATAAATAACATCTTTTAATATTCGTTCATTCGCTTTGCGTGTATCGTCCAGTAATAAAGGAAAACTGTTTAAATATGCTGCTTTTCTCTCAATAGATACTTTTGTGGCGTTCCATTCACTCATTAAGCTCTCATTGCCCCAAACACTTGCAGCCGCTTTTAATGTTGTGGTTTTACCTTGTGAAGTCGTTCCGCTTAAATCAACAATGAAAGGCTGTAAGCGTAAATCTTTAATAACGACACTGGCAAAGCTAGAAAGTACAAAAAATACGGCTTTAGGCTGCTGCTTAATTCGTTCAAATACTTCTCGTTTCCAACTGTCGCTTGTTCCCTTAATTTCAAACCCTTCAAGGAGCTGTTTCTCTCCGTGATCTATCGCCATTATTTCAACATCTTTAGTTAAAGAAGGGTGAATAAAAGTGTCCTTGATATGCCCTAAACGTTCTACTGCATAATGTTGCTCTATATCGTTAATCAGTAAATACCGGTCAAAGTAAGTAATTATTTTTTTAACGTTATTATCATTAACAGAGAAGCCTTTATCACTTAATTCTAATAACTCTTTTCTAACTGCAATAGTTGACGCTGGTACAACTTCCTTAACTATTCTGTTATGTTCCTTCCATTCAATTTCATAAAGCACTTGTGGACGCTCCACGTTATGAAATTCTTTTGTTATATACGGTGTTTTGCGTGATACAAGGGTGGTTATTACATTTCCGTTCTTGTCCTCTTTTTCTTCAAAAAGTGTAGCATTTGCCCCTATTGTAAAAGGTTTGGGAATAACTTTACTTTCGCTTATACCGTCTACATGAATTTCAAAGTCTGCAATTTCATTAGCTGGCTTGTCTTGACCTTCATTTACTTTTTTAGAGGCTGATTCCACCTTTTCTTTTATCGTACTTAGTGGGAAATCTTCTTTATACGGTACAAAATATTCATAAGCTAATTGAAGGCTTTCTAATGCGTCTTTTTGACTTACTTTACACGTTAATAGCCTTCTAACTAAGTCATAAAAATCACCGTCACGGCTGCCGCTTGTATCATAAGGGTAAGACATTGGAGAAGGTGTCTTTTGACCGTTCCATACTTTATAAAGATAATGTGGCAGCTCGTCTAATTCTCCCATGCTTTGAGCTATTACATGACGACCTTTTGTGTTTTCTGTTGGAAATACAATATAACCTTTTTCGGCTGCTCTTGTATCTTGAGTAATACCCAAACGATTGACATACTTTTGATATTGCCCTTGCTTAATAGTCTGATCTGTTTCACCTTTAAAAATAAATTGCAATCCGTTGGGGGTTTTAATTACATGGTGGTTTACGTTTTCACCCTCAAGAAGTTCTTTCAATAGCTCCCCTTCCTGCGTGTCGTCAACGTCCACCAAATATAGCCCTGTTGGTATTCTTACACCTATCCAGCCGCCCTTTTCTATCCAGTTGCTTATTTGTTCATCATTAGAAAAATATGTCCATGTTCTCCCGCTTGGGCTTTTAGCCTTCTGATAATCATTATTTCCGTTGGTGTACCCTTTGAGCTTTATTATTTTTCCGTTAGGTAATAACTCGGATATTTTTGCTGTGTAACTAATCATGGTAGCTTGCATAACTCACCCCCCCCTCCTTTTAAAAAAATCGAGAATTATTTGATGACTATTAAGTGTTTCGATCTTGGTTTCTGCACTGTCTCCGTCTTTCCATGTCGAACATATAATACTTCGCCTTTTCTGTTTTTGAAGGTGTTAACTGTATTCATGCCTTGTAAAGCCATAAATTCCTCCATCATGTTTAAATGCCCCTCATGCTGTCTTAAGGTGTTTAAATAGCCCATGATCTCCACGTTAAAAATGGTTATCTCCCAATTCGTGTATTCCCATAAAAATTCTAGTATGCCCTCGCCTATTGGCTTGTTTGCGTCCAGGGTCTTTATGTAATCTATTGTGTAAAAATAATCTTTCGTTTCCCACTTATGCCCCTTAAAGTCCTTCTCAATTGGGAAAATGTTCATAAATTGCGCTGGTGTAAGCTGCCCCATTAATTCTTTAATTGTGCTGGCTAGTTGAAAGCCGCTTAAAGCTTCGTCATAGCCCTCTGCCTTTGGTTCGCTGTTAATGAGCTTTACGCCATATAGGATAACCTTTGTAGCGTCTTGATCTGCGCTATTCTTGTATTCATTGACTGCATTAATGAAAGCCTGTAAGTAAAGAGAATATTTATCTTTTCTCATTTTTCTACTCCATTCACAAATCCATGAAACAATTGATTGCTTATTTCATCTGTTTTTTCGTAGATTCCATTTAATTCTTCCATCGAATAATACATAAGTTCATCCATAATTCTAACTTTCAAAAAAAACTCTCTAAAATAGAATAGAACATCTTTTTCATCTATGCTTTCCATATCTTCTCTAAGGCGACCTAATAAGTTTTGAATATCTGATAGTGTATCAACTTTTGAACCAATCCTATTTATCTCATTATCCAATTGAAATGCAAGTTCTCTAAGTGAATTTTCCATTATTTATTCCCCTTTTTTATTCTTTGATAAAATTTCAAATCGTTATTTGTAGCAGTCATGCTCGCTGTCATATCATCTAAAAACTCATCCACTTCACTTTTTTTAAACAAGTATTTGCTACCGACTTTGTAATACTTCAATCCATTCTTAATTAAACGATCTTCTATAATCGGCTTGCTTATGTTCAGATATTCGGACAATTCACTATAAGTTAAGAAGTATTTTTGCTTCGCTAGTTCATCAACTCGTTCATTTATTGCCTTTTCCAGCATTGAATTAACTGTTTTTTCGTCAATTTCAATGTTTAGCATGTTCCTCCCCCTCTTAAAACGTCGTTTTACGTCGGTTTATTAGTAAAAAAAATATCATTAATAGTTACCACCGGAAGTTCTTTGTGAACTAGATCGAAAAAGATTTTCATTTCACCATCTTTAAAACTTACTTTTCCTTTTTCTTTATTTCTGTAAGTCCCTTCTGAAATGTTTAATCTTTTCGCCATTTCTTTTTGAGTTAATCCAATCATTTTTCTATAACCAACAATTCTATTCATTCAACACACCTCCCAAATACGTCGTTTTACGTCGGTTTGTAATTTTATATTACCAAACGACTTTAAAGAAAGCAACTAATTTCCGTCGGTTTACGTCGCTTTTTTTTTGTTGGTGTGATATTATCTTATCAAGGAGGCTGAAAAATGGACGAAAAGGACTTGCAAAAGAAAAAAATTGGCTCAAGAATTAAAGTTATTAGAAACGAATTAGGTTTAACAATGAAGGAGTTTGGTCAAAAATTTAATCCACCTGCTAGTGATAGCATTGTTTCTCGTTGGGAACGTGGTATAAGCGCACCTAATAATGAACGATTAAAAAGGATTGCAGAACTAGGAAACATTTCAATGTTGTACTTAACAACTGGTAAAAAGGCGTTGAGAGATTTATCTGATGATGAGAAAAAAGAAGCCTTCAAAACTGCGAGGGATACCTTTAAAAAGGCTGAAAACGATCAAAAGGAATACCTAAAAAAAGAATTTGAAAGTATCCTAAACAGTGATTTAGATTTTGTTGAAACAGCTTATTTGACTAATGTATTGGATTTTCTAAAGTTTTCCGATAAAAATGATGTGACGCATTTGGCTTCAATCATCCGTATGCTTAATAGTTCTGCTGGAATGGAAACGGATAATTCAATTACTAAAGAAGAAATAAATAACTTCATTAATGGAGAATTAAAAGATATTGAAAAATTCCTCAAAAAACGTTTTTTATTATTAGAATAGGTGATCTTATGGCATACATCTATAAACGTGGCAAAAAATGGGCTTATCGAGCCTACGCAGGGAAAGACCCTGTCACTGGTAAGGATAAACAAGTAAGTAAGTCTGGTTTTTTAACAAAAAAAGATGCACAATTAGCAGCAGCATTATTTGAAAGGCAATTTAATGACGGGGAATATATTCAGCCCTCTAAATTGGTGTTTGCTGATTTATGTAGCGACTGGGAAAGACATTATAGTCAAGACGCTAAAGAAAGCAGCTTGAGGGCTAGACGTATTGCGTTAAAGCATATTATTAATGAGTTTGGACAAACACCTATTCAAAAAATAACAAAAAAATCATATCAAGATGTTATTGATAGGCTCTCTACTCAATTCAGTACAAACTATGTTTCCAGCATTCACACTTCTGCAAACATGGTTTTTGAGTATGCTCATTCACTTAATTTAATTAAGGAGATACCAACAAAAGGCATTAAACTACCTAAAAAGAAAAAAACTGTATCCGATCTTGAAAATGATTCAATAAACGAAAAGTTTCTCGAAAAAGAAGAATTAGAGGAATTTCTAACGGTTGCAAAAAACGAAGGTTTAGAAGGTGATCTACTGGCTTTCACTATGTTAGCTTATACTGGTTTAAGAATTGGGGAAATGGTCGCTCTAAAATGGTCTGATATTGATTTTAATGAGCATACACTAAGGGTTATAAAAACTTACTACAATCCAACAAATAACAAGTTAAAATATACATTACTCACACCAAAAACAGAGGGTTCAATACGCACCATAACAATAGACCCTCTTTTAGTTGATCTGCTCCAGCTACACAAACATGAACAAAACAAAGTGAAAGAAGATAACAAGCCTTTTTATAATGACAATGACTTTATTTTTGCAACTAATGAGGGCTACCCTAAGACAATCAAACATTTATCAATTAGAATGCAGCGACTACTCAAAAAAACATCTATTCAAAAACAAGTCACGCCCCATTCATTTAGACATACTCATACATCTTTGTTGATTGAAGCTAATGTCCACATTAAGGAAATACAAGAACGCTTAGGACATTCAGATATTAATACAACAATGGATATATATGCCCACATGACAAAGAACATTAAAAAAGAGGCTTCCACTAAGTTCGGTAACTTAATGAAAGACCTCTCTAAAAATCTTATTGATTAAAACATGAACAAAAACATGAACATGATACACCTTTAACGCTTGTAAATGTTGTTATACCAACGTTTATAGGCGTTTCTTACATCATGCCGCCCATTCCACCCATGCCGCCCATGTCAGGCATTGCTGGACCTGCATTTTCTTCTGGCTTATCAGCTACAACAGCTTCTGTTGTTAAGAACATAGCCGCTACTGATGAAGCGTTTTGAAGAGCAGAACGCGTTACTTTAGTAGGGTCTACAATACCTGCTTCAAGCATGTTTACCCATTGGCCAGTTGCAGCGTTGAAACCTGTTCCAACTGCTTCACCTTTTAAGCGTTCTACAATAACTGATCCTTCTAGACCAGCATTATGAGCGATTTGGCGTACAGGCTCTTCAATCGCACGTAATACGATGTTAATACCTGTTGCTGCATCGCCTTCAGCTTCGATGCTTGCTACTTTATTATAGATATTTACTAATGCTGTACCACCACCAGCTACAATACCTTCTTCAACTGCAGCACGAGTAGAGTTTAAAGCATCTTCAATACGTAATTTACGTTCTTTTAACTCAGTTTCTGTTGCCGCACCTACTTTAATTACTGCTACACCGCCAGCAAGTTTTGCTAAGCGCTCTTGTAATTTTTCACGGTCAAACTCTGAAGTTGTTTCTTCAAGCTGAGCTTTAATTTGGTTTACGCGTGCAAGAATTTCTTCTGCGTTGCCTGCGCCGTTTACAACTGTTGTGTTTTCTTTTGTTACAACAACTTTTGAAGCGCGGCCTAACTGACCAATTTCAGCAGTTTTTAAATCTAAACCAAGCTCTTCAGTAATCACTTCACCACCAGTTAAAATCGCAATATCTTGAAGCATTGCTTTACGGCGGTCACCGAAGCCAGGAGCTTTAACAGCTACAGCTGTAAATGTACCGCGTAATTTGTTCACTACTAATGTTGCTAACGCTTCTCCTTCTACATCTTCTGCGATAATTAATAGTGGTTTACCTTGTTGAACAACTTGTTCTAATACAGGTAAGATTTCTTGGATATTACCAATTTTCTTATCTGTAATTAAGATATATGGATCATCTAGCACAGCTTCCATTTTATCTGAGTCAGTTACCATGTATGGAGATGCATATCCACGGTCAAATTGCATACCTTCTACAACTTCTAGCTCTGTTGTGAAGCCTTTTGACTCTTCTAAAGTGATAACTCCGTCGTTACCAACACGTTCCATTGCTTCAGCAATTAATTGGCCAACTTCTTCATCAGCTGCAGAAATAGCTGCTACTTGTGCAATTGACTCTTTGCCTTCGATTGGCTTAGAAATTGTTTTTAATTCTTCAACTGCTACAGCAACTGCTTTTTCCATTCCTTTACGGATACCCATTGGATTTGCACCAGCAGTTACGTTTTTAAGACCTTCGCGAATCATTGCTTGCGCTAAAACTGTTGCAGTTGTTGTACCGTCACCAGCAACGTCATTTGTTTTGCTTGCAACTTCTGCCACTAATTTAGCACCCATGTTTTCAAAAGCATCTTCTAATTCAATTTCTTTTGCAATTGTTACACCATCATTTGTAATTAGCGGTGAACCAAACTTTTTCTCTAATACTACATTGCGTCCTTTTGGTCCAAGCGTTACTTTTACAGCATCTGCTAAAGTATCTACACCACGTAGCATTGCGCGGCGTGCTTCTTCACTAAACTTAATGTCTTTTGCCATGTCACTGTACCTCCCAATTTTTCATAACTAATCTATTTTACGTATGTTATATGTTTTAGTAAAAATTAGCCAATAACAGCTAAAATATCGCTTTCGCGTAAAATTAAGTATTCAGATCCCTCATATTTCACTTCAGTACCTGCATATTTTGAGAAGATAATGCGATCGTTTGCAGCTACTTCTAATGCTACACGTTCGCCGTTTTCTAAAACACGACCCGTACCAACAGCTACAACTTTACCTTCTTGAGGCTTCTCTTTTGCACTGTCTGGTAATACAATCCCGCTTGCTGTTTTTTCCTCAGATTTTACAAGTTCAATCACTACGCGATCACCTAATGGCTTTAACAAGTGAAACAACCTCCTCAAATAATATGTTGACATTTTTATTAGCACTCAACACTATTGAGTGCTAACACAATTCTTATATTAAAACAAAGTAGGTTTTTTTTGCAAGTCTAAAACACAAAAAATTTTAAAAATATATACAGCAGCATATAATATCTCTATTCTCGCTATGAATTGAATAAAGAATCGAAATAAGGCATTCTTTTATCGGTTCAATAATATGTATGTTACAATA
Organism: Priestia megaterium; assembly: GCA_008180335.1. Taxonomy (GTDB): domain Bacteria; phylum Bacillota; class Bacilli; order Bacillales; family Bacillaceae_H; genus Priestia; species Priestia megaterium_B. The sequence goes on along the minus strand of VTEF01000012.1, from coordinate 8,844 downwards.
CGAACAAGAAGAAGTTACTTAATTCTATAATGTTCTTCGACACTCATACATAAAAAACCTTTTAAAAGGAGTATAGAAGATTGGAAAAACGCTATTGGTATGTTATTCTCACTTATATTATCATGCAGTTTTCTGGAATTTTTGGAATTCCCTTATTACAATCAACAGGGCTTTTTGAAAATGAAGCTGTACGAACATCTAATCAGTTGGCCATGACTTACTGGACAATCATTAGCTTTAGTTGTGCTCTTATTATTGTCTTATTGATATTACGAAAAGATATGACAATGCGCCACCATCATGCTCGTTTATCTACCGCAATTTTCTGGTCAATCTTTGGAATCTTTTTAGCACTGGCTGCACAATCGATTGCTGCAATGATTGAAATGAATGTCTTTGGAATTGAACCAGGATCAGAAAACACAGAGATGATTGTGAATCTTGTCAAGGTAACGCCTTTGCTTATTATTGTTACATCAGTGATCGGCCCTATTTTAGAAGAAATCATTTTCCGAAAAATCATTTTTGGATCTCTACACCGGAAGTACAATTTCTTTATTTCAGCGTTTATTAGTTCCCTTGTTTTCGCTACAGTACACTGGGACTTTGAACACTTACTCATCTATACAGCAATGGGGTTTGTTTTTGCTTTTCTTTACGCGCGTACAAAGCTCATTATCGTGCCTATTATCGCGCATGTGTTAATGAACACCATTGTTGTATTGGCTCAGACTATTTTTTCAGATCAAATAATTGAAATGCAAAAACAAGCTGAGCAAATGCAAATTATTATTCGAGGATTAGGATTATGAAAAATATTCCATTAACGAGAGGCTTTATCTATATCATTATGGGGATTCTGTTCACATACTTAGCAATTCAAAGCGTAGAAGATACAGTATGGAACTTCTCTACTATCTTATTTTCTTTAGTAGCAGCATTTGATTTCAGATTTGCTTTTCGGATTTTTGCTTTACATTATAAAATAAAAAAAATGCAGCAACATTACAAAAAGCGAAATGATTCATCAAAATAAAAGAAGTCTGACATAAGTGTCAGACTTCTTTTATTTTATGGTGAAATTTCTTCTGATTGCATGTCTTCTTGTCGATTTTTAAGCATTTGTTTATGCGACATACGAGAAATTAAAATACTAACCTCATACAAAATCAGCAAGGGAACGGTAACCATTAAGTGTGAAAGTAATTCTGGAGGTGTAATGAGTGCTGCAACAACCAGTAAAATAAAATAGGCATACTTTCGAACCTGCATTAAGAATAGTGGCGTAACAATCCCGAGCCTGGTTAAAAACATGACAACGACTGGCAATTGAAATAATATGCCAAATGGTAAAGTGAGTTGTAATAAAAATGAAAAATATTCATTAATCCCAATTACTTGATTAACACTGAGCCGCTCTGAGACTCTTATCATAAAATCGACGACAAATGGGAATAGCACAAAATAAGAAAATGCAATTCCGCCAATAAATAAACTAATCGAAATCGGAATATACCCAAGTGTAATCCGGCGTTCTCTTTCATATAAACCTGGACTAACAAATGCCCACAATTGATACAAAGCTACCGGAGCAGACAGCACACAGCCAATGACAAAAGCAAATTGCATATAAATTTTAACGGGATCCGTTAATTTAAATGCATTCATTGTTAAATCTTCTGCCTCATCTGCCTGCTGTAAATAAACAATAACATGATCGGCTAAAAAGAAACCTGCAATCGTCGCAATGAAAAAGAAAAAAACAACGGTCAAAATTCTTTTTCGCAATTCTCCTATATGATCATAGACAGACATTTCTTGCTCATTCATCCAACAATCATCCTTCTACTATTTTCCCTCTTGCTTTTTGTTACGCTCATCATCATCATCTGTTAGTCCTCTAGTGGCATTTTTAAATTCTCTTAATGTATGACCTACTGCTTTCCCTAACTCTGGAAGTTTTTTCGGACCAAACATTAATAAAGCAAAGACAGCAATTAAAATGAAGCTTCCCATACCGACACCCATGCTCTTCCTCCTTTAACTGTTCTGCAAGCTACAACCAAACTTGATTATTTATATTATAACTTATTCAGCAGGATAATTTTTCAAAAAATAGACTAGTGATTGTAATTCCACAGCTAAATCAATATGATGTAATCGAATTGAATCAGGAACGTTAAGGCGTGCCGGTGTAAAATTTAGTATTCCTTTAATTCCGCATCGTACAAGTCGATCGGTAATTTGCTGAGCGACAGTCGCTGGGACAGTTAAAATGGCAACTGAAATTTCATCTGTCATATAATCTTCTAAATCATTTAAGTGATAAACTGGTACATCACCAACAGTTGTGCCTACTTTATCTTCTATTACATCAAAAGCATACTCAATTTTTGTATTATTATTTTTAATAAAATTGTAATTTAAAAAAGCCGTGCCTAAATTACCTACACCAATTAACACAACTTTGGTCACTTCATCTTGATCGAGTGTTTTACGAAAAAAACTTAACAAGTAGTTAACGTTATAACCGTACCCTTTCTTACCTAAAGCACCAAAATAGGAGAAGTCTCGACGAATTGTAGCAGAATCTACCTTAACAGCTTCACTCAATTCAGCTGATGACACTCGCTGCTTTCCAGAAGCATACAAATTTTTGATAAAGCGATAATAAAGTGGCAAGCGTTTCGCTGTTGCTTGTGGTATTTTCAAATGTTCTGTATTCACGTTGTACCCCCTCAATACGTATATCTACTAAGTTAATATAAGCTTATATCTTATTTTTATAAGCTCGCTACATCATCAATCATTAGATAGCGCTTCCATTTCTCTCTTTTTCCACTATCTCGTTATTACATTAAACCTACCTTTCATTTTAACATAGTATTCTACATAATAATGAGCCCTCTCCATAAATTTATTTACTTTCTTTCAGATAGCTCCTATGAGAACTTCACTCTCAAAGTATGTTAAAATACACTATGTCGATATGAGTAGAGGTGAAAAAATGATTATTCTACAATTAAATGGAATTACAAAATATTATGGAGCAGATCCAATTCTGACTAATATAAAATTAGAAGTTCAATCTAAAGATCGAATTGCCTTAGTCGGACGAAACGGTGCGGGAAAATCGACTCTTTTAAAAATTATTGCGGGGCAACTTTCCTACGATTCAGGTGACATTATTAAACCTAAAGATACAACGATTGATTATATGGGACAAGATACCGTCCTAGAGTCAACTTTGTCCATTTGGGACGAAATGATGACTGTATTCAAACCATTGCAGAAGATGGAAAAGGAATTACGTCGGTTAGAATTGCAAATGGGAGACCCCGCTTATTTTAATGATACAAATCAATATCAAAAATTATTAAAAGAATACGATCAGCTTCAAATAGCTTTTAAAGACTCAGGAGGATATCAATATGAAGCTGATATCCGATCAATTCTACATGGCTTTCGCTTTTCCAATTTTGATTACACAACACCAATCTCTGCATTAAGTGGTGGACAAAAAACAAGGCTTGCTTTAGCTAAACTTCTTCTAACAAAGCCTGACTTGTTAATTCTAGATGAACCAACAAATCATCTTGATATTGAGACATTAGCATGGCTTGAGCAATTTTTACAAAATTATGACGGTGCAATACTGATTGTATCTCACGACCGTTATTTTTTAGATAAAGTCGTTAATCAAGTATATGAAGTAAGTCAAAAATCTACGATAAAATATACAGGCAACTACTCTAATTATCTTACTCAAAAAGCTGAGCGGTATGAAAAATACCTAAAACAATTTGAAAAACAACAGGATGAAGTTGCCAAACTAACAGATTTTATTCAGCGTAATATTGCACGTGCTTCAACAACGAAACGGGCACAAAGTAGAAGAAAACAATTAGAGCGCATGGAGCTCTTAGAAAAGCCAAATGAAGGAGAAAAATCCGCTACTTTTTCTTTTGATATTGATCGTCAAAGCGGAAATGAAGTACTAAAACTTGAGAATGTATCTATTGGATATGATGCACAACAATTTATTGTTCAAAATCTTAATTTACGTATTACTAGAAGTGAAAGTATCGCCTTAGTAGGACCAAATGGAATTGGGAAATCCACACTTTTAAAAGGAATTGTGGATAAACTCTCCTTTAAGTCAGGAGATATTCTTTTTGGCTCCAATGTCACAGTTGGGTATTACGATCAAGAACAGTCTAATCTTACTTCAAATAAAACTGTTCTTAATGAGCTATGGGATGATTATCCAACAAAAACAGAAAAGGAAATTCGTACAGCATTAGGAAACTTTCTATTCTCAGGTGATGATGTACTAAAAATCGTTTCTACTTTAAGTGGTGGAGAAAAAGCCAGATTAGCTTTAGCAAAATTAATGCTTCAAAAAGCGAACTTCTTAATTTTAGATGAACCAACAAACCACCTTGACTTAGACAGCAAACAAGTTCTTGAAAATGCTTTAATCACATACCCTGGAACATTATTATTTGTTTCTCATGACCGTTATTTTATAAATAGAATTGCAAGTAAAGTGGTGGAGCTATCATCGAATGGCATCCAAGAATTCTTAGGGGATTATGATTATTATGTGGAAAAGAAAGCTGAAATAGAGGAAATTAAGAGTCTTGAGAAAGCTTCTAATGAATCTCAGCAGCTTCAGCTAAATAAAACGGATAAGCATATGTATATTCAAGATAAAGAACAAAAAAAGCTGATGAGACAACGAAATCGAAGAATTGAAGAAATTGAAGAGAAGATTAGTACAATCGAAGCTGCTCTTGCTCATAATGAAGAACTGTTATGTGACCCAGTCATTTATCAAAATCACGAAGAGTCTCAGCGGCTTAACCTTGAAATTGAACAACTTAACGAAGAGTTATCCACACTAATGGAAGAATGGGAAGAGATTCAACTTCTTTTAGAAGACTAAGTCCATAATATTTGCTTTAGAATGTATACAAAAGGTCCGTGTAGCAATTTACACGGACCTTTTCCACAAGATTATCCACATTTTATTCTAAATTGATTGAATATTGTTGATAACTTAATTTTTATCCACATTGTTAGTGACTAGTTCCATCATCACTATATAAACAATTTTTTGTGGATAACGCTCATTTTCCCTGAGACTTACACTTCCAAATCTAAGCCTGGATTAGCATTTAAAGACATAGTCGCTCGCTTTCCTTTATTAAATAGCACACTCGCTGCTGCACCAATCATTGCTGCATTATCTGTACATAAAGAAAGAGGTGGAATAACAAGCTCCACATCAGCATTATCGCTAAATGCATCTTCCAAAGCAGCACGTAATCCTTTATTAGCTGCAACTCCTCCTGCTAATAACAATTGTTTTACATTATATTCTTTTACTGCTCGTTTAGTCTTTGTAACAAGAACATCAATAACACTTGCTTGAAAGCTTGCAGCTAATGTTTGTGGATCAATTTCTTCACCTTTTTGCTTTGCGTTATGCACAGTGTTGATAACTGCTGATTTTAATCCACTAAAACTAAAATCATAAGAGCCCTCTTCCAGCCAAGCTCGTGGCAAATCAATAAGCGGTTTGCCTTCATGAGCTAAACGATCGATATGTGGACCTCCGGGATAAGGCAGATTTAAGGTTCTAGCTACTTTGTCATAGGCTTCACCAGCAGCATCATCTCTAGTTTCACCTATCACTTTAAACTCGCCATGACTTTCCATATAAACGAGCTCTGTATGTCCACCTGAAACAACTAATGCTAGTAATGGAAATGCCATCGGCTTAATTAATTGATTCGCATAAATATGACCGGCAATATGATGAACTCCTACTAGCGGTTTCTGATGAGCAAATGCTAATGCTTTAGCTGCATTTACCCCAATTAACAATGCCCCGACTAACCCTGGGCCTTCTGTTACGGCAATCGCATCAATATCTTCAAAAGTGACGTTTCCTTGCTGAAGTGCTTCTTCAATAACAATTGTAATTTGTTCTACGTGATGGCGTGAAGCAATCTCTGGAACAACGCCTCCAAATCGCTTATGGCTATCAATTTGAGAAGAAACAACATTAGCTACAATTTCATTTCCATTTCGAATAATGGCTACGGCTGTTTCATCACAGCTTGTTTCAATTGCTAATATTAATTGATCTTTTTTCATAAATTCACCCACATTACTAATGCATCTTCATTATTATCAGTATAGTAATTTTTGCGAATACCGCCAGGCTTAAAGCCTAATTTCTGATACAATGATTGCGCAATATAATTTGATACTCGAACTTCTAGCGTAACAGATTGTGCACCTATTTTTCTTACAACATCCATTACATTTCGTAATAACAATTCTCCTAACCCTTTTCCACGATAAGCAGATAATAGTGCAATATTGGTAATGTGCGCCTCATCTAATACAATCCATGTTCCGCAATACCCTATCACTTCATTTTCTTCTTCCATCACAACATACGTAGAAAATTGATTATTCGTTAATTCATTGTAAAATGCTTCTTCACTCCAAGGTGTAGCGAATGACTCTTTTTCAATTCTTACTACTTGGTTAATATCTTTAACTTCCATTAAGCGAAATTTAATTGTTAAACTCATATTAATAGCCTCTTACTTCTTAAACTTTTGGGCTGCTAACCAATTCGCTTCTGCTTCTGCTAAACGTACATAATTAGGCACAAACGAATGAACAGGTGTTTCTTCCTTTTTTAAACCGATAAATGCTAGCTCGCTGGGACGAGGATTATATTGTGGAATCGAGGCGAAAATAGCTTGCTCCTGCATTACATCTTCGAGAATAGGCTGATGCATTGTAACATCATTTCCGATAAATAAGACAGGTTTATCATACGCTTTTAACGTCTCAGCCCATTCTTTATTAATAACTAGCTGATCCTCAATTTCGTTTTTTAAATATACACCATCTTTGAATGTATATAATCCTGTAAAAATTTGTTGGCGGCGTGCATCAAACAAAGGCGAAATGTATCCATCAAAATATCTCCCATTCGCCGCTACTATTTCTAAGCTAGAGACGCCGACTAACGGAATGTTTAATGTCCAAGCTAATGTTTTAGCAATTGTTACGCCGATTCGGACACCTGTATAAGATCCTGGACCTTGAGCTACAACAATTTTCTCTAGTTCCTTTGGTGATACATCACAATCTGCAAGCAATGTTTCAATAGCGCTCATAACTCGCACAGAATGATTTTTCTTTAAATTTGTAATAACTTCTCCTATGACTTTATTTTCTTCTACTAATCCTATTCCCATAACGAAGTTTGAGGTATCAATTGCTAAAGTTTTCATGCTTAAAGAGCTCCTTACAAATTTCTGTATATCTTGTTCCTTTGGCTTTTACGATTATTTTACGTGTTTCTTCAGTATCATGATAAATGTTAACTTCAATAAACTCGCTAGGCAATTGCTCTTTTATTAAGTGAGCCCATTCAACGACTGTCACACCATCGCCATCAAAGTATTCATCAAATCCTAAATCTTCAAATCCTTCTTCAAGACGGTAAACGTCCATGTGGTAGAGTGGAAGGCGACCATCCCTGTATTCTTTTATAATTGTGAACGTCGGACTATTTACATTACGCATAATACCAAGTCCTTTTGCCAGTCCTTTTGTAAATGTCGTTTTACCCGCTCCTAAATCTCCTTCTAGTAAAATAACATCCCCTGGTGCTAATAAGGAAGCCAAATGATGCGCAAACTCACTTGTATGCTTTGTAGAAGTTGAGCGAAACGCAAACTCTTCTGATTTTATCATTTTTAGACCTCATTTCCCTCTATATACATATATTTTAAACGTAGTCAGCTATACATATCCAGTAAAGAATACAATAAGCTTCAAACTAACAACATCTGAAATTAATCTATTGATCACTAAGACTTATCTGGTCTAATGCAATCTATAAAACAAATGAATAAGAAGAATTTAAACATAAAAAAGTCCTTAGGACTATTCCTAAGGATTATAAGTATGTATATCAAAGATAATTTTATGCTTTAAATAAAAAAGACGAAACACAGTGTTCCGTTTAAATGGCGGTCCCGACGGGAATCGAACCCGCGATCTCCTGCGTGACAGGCAGGCATGTTAACCGCTACACCACGGGACCTTTTGGTTGCGGGGACAGGATTTGAACCTGCGACCTTCGGGTTATGAGCCCGACGAGCTACCAGACTGCTCCACCCCGCGCTAATAATATAAATGCCTGACAACGTCCTACTCTCACAGGGACAAAGTCCCAACTACCATCGGCGCTAGAGAGCTTAACTTCCGTGTTCGGCATGGGAACGGGTGTGACCTCTCTGCTATCGCCACCAGACATGATTGAGATGATTCTCTCAAAACTAGATAACAGTTGCTGAGTTTGTTACGCTTTTCATTGTCCAATTTCGCAAGCTATATTCTACGGTCATTTCACTCCTTCCTACGAAACCAAAGAGCGGTTTCTTCTCAAGAGCTCCAATGCCCTATGAATATGAGCGAGCTTGCTACACTTTTCGTTGTCCAGCTACGGCTCCTAATTGTTCTTTGGTTTCACTTCTGCCTGTGAAACCAAAGAACGGTTTCCCTGCCAGAAGCTCCAACGTCTTTCACAATTAAACAGTCGCCTTCGCTTTTCTATTTTGGTTAAGTCCTCGATCGATTAGTATCAGTCAGCTACACACGTCGCCGTGCTTCCACCTCTGACCTATCAACCTGATCATCTTTCAGGGATCTTACTAGCTTGCGCTATGGGAAATCTCATCTTGAGGGGGGCTTCATGCTTAGATGCTTTCAGCACTTATCCCGTCCACACATAGCTACCCAGCG
>VTEF01000011.1 GCA_008180335.1 Priestia megaterium | reverse complement strand
TCCTTATGCAAGGAATGATGTTATCCGGTATTAGCTTCGGTTTCCCGAAGTTATCCCAGTCTTACAGGCAGGTTGCCCACGTGTTACTCACCCGTCCGCCGCTAACGTCATAGAAGCAAGCTTCTAATCAGTTCGCTCGACTTGCATGTATTAGGCACGCCGCCAGCGTTCATCCTGAGCCAGGATCAAACTCTCCGTAGAAATGTTTGATTGCTCATTTAAAATAAAAAATTAACGTTGACGTTTGTCGCTTTGTTCAGTTTTCAAAGTTCAACCATCACCGATAGGCGACTTTCTTATATTAACAAGTTGTATACCTTTTGTCAACAACTTTATTAACTTTTAATTCATTTTATCGAATCGCTCATTAGCGACATTTAATAATTTAACATCTATTCAATTATAAGTCAATACTTTTTTATATAATTATCAACACATTATTTAATGCGAATGAGTAATCCTTTTATTAATTTATGGCGTTCTTCAATGGCCTTTGCCATAAAAGGATTATCATTGTATTTATAGCAATCACTTGATATCTCTTCTAATTCTTTTTCAAGTATAGAAAACAATTCTATTTGCTCTTGTTGATTCACAATAAACCCTCTCATGTTTCAACCTACCTTTCGCTACTTAGTTTTTCCATAATCGTTTTCTTTTATTTTAAATAAAAAATATTATCCTTTTATTATTTGTTATTTATTTTTGCCGTTTCGCATAGAAATTAGACAAGTACTACTTACTGAATGAGGTGAAACTGTGAATATCTTTTATACCATTCGTGCCAAACGTTTGAAACAAACGATGATTATTGTTCTCTCTGCTTTATTTACTAGTTTTTTTCTCTATGCACAGCACGCTTTTCATTATCCTGTTTTTTCAACAGACAAGGGACCAAGAGCAGTCTACAAAGCAGAGGAAAAAGATTTAGAAGTAGCCCTGACTTTTAACATTAGTTGGGGAGATGAAAAAGCGATTCCAATTTTAGAGAAATTAAAAGAACAGAAAATCCAACATGCTACTTTCTTTTTATCAGCATCATGGGCTGAGCGTCATCCTGATATCGTAGAGCGCATCAAAAAGGAAGGCCATGAAATTGGAACGATGGGCTATGATTATAATTCTTATACTGCAATGAAACCAAATGAGATCAGACAAGATTTAGCTAAATCTCAAAAAGTATTCAATTCATTAGGCTTAAAAGACATTTCATTGCTCCGTCCTCCGAATGGTCATTTTAATAAAGAAATCTTAAAATTAACAAGTAATATGGGATACACAATTGTTCATTGGAGTATTGATTCTAAAGATTGGACGAATCCAGGTGTTAAAGAGATTGTATCAAATGCAACTAAACCTCTAGAAGGCGGCGATATTATCTTATTACACGCTTCAGATTCTGCTCAACAAACAGCTGAAGCGATTCCTTACATTCAACACTCTCTGCAAGCAAAGAAAATTAAAAATGTAAGTGTATCAACATTAATTTCGAATACAAAAAGTAACATTAAAGACGTGAAATAGCTTGTTCGATCCTCTGCATAACAAGTACACTTCTATTAGAAACAAAAAACAACAGGCAAATAAACAATTTTTGTTTATTTGCCTGTTGTTTTTAAAATAGATGTTCTTAATGTAAGTTTTGGCAAGATTAATAATTGATACATATTACAGATTAGTAACGGGAACAACATTAAGTACAGCCAGCTCTCTTCATTTGTACGTAAAGCAGGAAACCACTCAACCGTTGTGATAACAATCATAAAGAATAAAGCTGGGATGAATGCTTCTTTTTTTGTTTGCCGAGCTTTTAAGAACGCTACTGCAACACCTATACACAATAAAAAGATGCTAACCAACATATAATGTAAGATTGAATCATTTTCTTGCGCAAAGAAACGGTAACGAAAATAGACTAAATCAAATAACACGAAGACAATAAGCACAATCTGGACTCCTGTCCACAATGAAACAGAACGAAAAATTCCGATTCCAAAACGATGAATCGTTAAATAAGCAAAAAAACCCATTTGACTAATTAAGCTAAAAATAAAACCTACCCCAACCAACCATGTTAAAACCGCGAAAATTTCTGCAAATTGAAGCTCCACAAAGAGTTCTCTATACTCTTCCCATCTAACTGCAAATCCAACAACTGCTGCACTCATCCCTCCTACAGCTAATGTTGATAAAAATAAACGAACCCAGTTGCGACTGTTCACTCCCATCTCCCCCATAACCGATAAAGTAATCCCTTTCATAAATTGTACCAATGGGTTTTTAAAAAATCTAGCGTTCATTTATGAATAAAAAGTGTTCAATATCTCATATTAAGCGTAAGCATATGTTGAAAGGAGCCTCGTTAATGATGAAAAAGCTACTAACGCTCCTCTGTTACGTAGGAATATGTATATTTTCGTTAACTGCTTGTGCACCGCCAAATGAGGAAAATAACGGAATGGATTACGACCAAACGAAGAAAATGGTTGTTGATATTTTGAAAACCGATGAAGGCAAAAAAGCCATACAAGAAATCATGAAAGACCCAAAGATAAAAGAAGACTTGGTCATGGATCAAACAGTCGTAAAAGATACAATCTCGCAAACATTAACATCCGATACCGGCATTGATTTTTGGAAAAAAGCTATGAAAGACCCTAAATTTGCAGAAAGCTTTGCAAAGAGCATGCAAAAAGAACATGAACGTGTTTTAAAGCAGCTTATGAAAGATCCTGATTATCAAGCAATGCTACAAGACGTCTTGAAAGATCCTGCAATGGAAAAAGAAATACTAACCGTCTTAAAAAGTAAAGAATATCGCACTCATTTACAAAAAGTAATGAGCGAGACGTTTGAAAGTCCACTCTATCAAGCCAAGATACAGGATATTCTGTTAAAAGCAGCAGAAGAAACCCAAGGGGGGCAACAAGGGAAAAAAGAAGGTGGTGAAGGAGGAGGAGAAGAAGAAGCTCCTGCTGGTGAAGGAGAACAACAGCAAGGAAGTTAAAAAGCATACCGTGATGGTATGCTTTTTACATGATAAAAGTTAATTGTAAATATTTCGCTCACATATTTGAGTAACTTTGCTAGCAATCTGCAGATAGATTTGCCCTAAACGATGCGACTCATCATATATGGAAGGAGCAAAATCCTCTTCATTCCAATCAGGCTGGCTTAATGGTAATTGTCCTAGTAATTCTGTTTGCAATTCTTCTGCTAATTTAGGACCTCCGCCTTTTCCAAATACGTATTCTTTTTCATCTGTTACCTTGCTTTCAAAATAAGCCATATTTTCAACAACCCCAATGACTTCATGGTCTGTTTTAAGAGCCATTGCTCCTGCTCTAGCAGCTACAAATGCAGCTGTCGGATGTGGAGTTGTAACAATAACTTCTTTACAAGCCGGTAACATGGAATGTACATCTAGTGCAACATCACCCGTGCCAGGCGGTAAATCTAATAGCAAATAGTCTAATTCTCCCCAATCTACTTCTGTAAAGAAACTCGTCAGCATTTTTCCAAGCATAGGTCCTCTCCAAATGACGGGAGAATTATCTTCTACAAAAAAGCCCATCGAAATGACTTTTACACCAAATCGTTCTACAGGAATGATTCGTTCTCCTTTTACAACAGGTCTTTTTGTAATACCCATCATATCTGGCACACTGAATCCATAGATATCAGCATCAATAAGGCCAACTTTTTTTCCTAAGCGAGCTAATGATACTGCTAAGTTTACAGATACAGTGGATTTTCCTACTCCACCTTTCCCGCTTGCAATTGCGATAAACTGCGGAGCATTAGCACTCGTTAATAAATTTTCTGATGCAGCTTGACTAGCTCGATACGGTTCAAGTTCTTCAGGAGTAAACTCAACAAAGCGTAACCCCACCGTTGCTGCTCCTATTTTCTTTAACTGCTCAACAATGGTACTTTGTAACGCGAGTTGCTCGCTTGTACCCGTCTTAGCAACAGCAATCTTTAAACTAACATGCTGTTTGTCAGGTTTTATTGAAACTTCTTTAATTGCACTTATCTCATGCAATGTTTTATTTAAAAATGGATCGACAATTTCCCCTGTTACTGCTTTTACTTGTTCTTCCGTAAGCATATTCCCACCACCATATTAAAAATCTCTTTCTGTCTTCAGTATAACACATTACTAAATAGAAGACGTTTCTGAATGACCAAAAGATAAACCCCTTTCTTTTAATCATTTTGTCGATTCACTGGCAAAGTAACGAGTAACCCCTTCATAAATAGATTCTGAGATTTTCCTTTGGTAATCTTCAGATTTAAGCAGTTCTCTTTCAGAAGGGTTCGATAAAAATCCTACTTCTACCAGAGCACCAGGAGGTTTAGCACGTTTCAGTAAATAGAGAGTTTGAATAATTTTTGCTTCACGAGTTGTATTTTCTAAGTTTCCTTTCAGCTCTTGCTGAATGAACTTTGCAATTTGTTCATTCTCTTCGAGAGATCCGTGATAAAAAGTTTGAGCACCTCTCCATGCCGGAGATGGAATAGCATTTAAATGAATCGTTAAGTACAAATCTGCCTTTGATTCATTGATAATGGTTAAACGCTTTTTTAAATCTTCTACTTTTCGTCTGCTATATCCTTTTGTAGCTTTATCAGCAAGGTCCTGGTCTTTTTCTCGGGTAAGAATGACTAATGCCCCTTGTTCTTGCAAATAATCCCTCAGCATTAATGAAATTTTAAGGGTAATATCTTTTTCAAGAGTATCCTTCCCCCCTACCGCTCCTCCATCTGGTCCGCCATGTCCCGGATCAATCACAATTATTTTTCCGTTGAGCGGTAAGGAAAATGAACTAGATGACGTGTTGCTATCAATCTGATATTGGATAATAAATAAAAGAGCAATCAATGCAAATATCCCACTCATCATTTTTACTTTCGACAATGAAATCCCTTCCCTTCCACTACTTTTACCTATTTATTTCTATATGGGACAAGGAAAGGATTTATGATTATTTTTTAGATAAGGCGCAAGCGATGCCTCCGTACACCCGCTTCACACCCTTCATACCACCAGTCTTGAACATATTGTTCACATATGTAATAAAGACTTTCTTGATAACTGTCATCAAAGCAATTGTTTATCACTTCGTACAGAGTATCAATTAACAATTTCTCTTCATGCATACAACGTTCTTTAAGCTGGTCAATTGTTTCGCCTCTAATACTAAATTTGCTGTTGCGCGCACCTAGCAAAAAAGATTCAATGGCAATATCCATGCAATACTCCTCAACATTCATATCCTCAATCTTAGACCAATAAAATAAAGGGTAAAAATTCACTTTCATTTTACTGTGTAGTCTTTCAATCGATAAATCTCGAAGTATTTTCCGTTCGTAAAGCATTTCTTTTTGATACCGACGATCTTTAAACGAACCTAGTTCTTTCATCACTGCTCCCCCTTTTTTACATATTGTTTACACATCATTTCATCTCATGCGCAAAGAATGAATAAAGTAAGCTTTCAACTAAAAATCAGCTTCTTCTATACCTTTACCTGAAAGGCTCAAACCAATTCTCACATTAAAAATGAACGGTTCAGAATTTTTCTGAAAGATAAAAGTTTACCTTGTCAAACTTTTTTACCAGTAGTAAAATATAGTGTATTAGTGCAAAAACATTAAAATGAGGGATGAGTATGATGTATGAAACTTAAAACATTCACATATACCCTATAAAGGCATTATTACAGTTGTGATTGGAAATTTAATTGCTAAACACGTTCGTAAACAATCAATGTTTTTTATGCGAAAAATTCCTCCAAAAAACTTATATAAAAGCTAAAAAATAAAAATTAACCAAAAATTTACTTTACAAAGAGAGAGTGAATAAAGGAGAGGAAACAATAAATGGCTTCTGCAATTTCAATTAGAGACCTTCATGTTTCATACCATGGAAATGAAGCTGTAAAAGGAGTAAGCCTCTCAGTTGAGGCTGGTAACTTAGTTGGGATTATCGGTCCAAACGGGGCCGGTAAGTCAACATTTCTAAAAGCAATTCTAAATCTTATTCCAAAAGATAAAGGCGAAGTGAAGATTTACGGTCATACAATAAAAGAAGTAAGAAAGAAAATTGCCTATGTGCCACAGCGCAATGATATCGATTGGGATTTTCCAATTACGGTGCTCGATGCCGTGTTAATTGGCACTTATCCACATCTAGGACTATTTCGTCGTCCCAAAAAAGAAGAAAAAAAATGGGCGTTTGAATGTCTTGAACGGGTTGGGATGCAAGAATTCAGCAAAAGGCAAATCGGCGAACTATCGGGAGGGCAGCAGCAACGTGTATTTCTTGCAAGGGCACTCGCTCAAAAAGCGGATCTCTTCTTTCTTGATGAACCATTTGTCGGCGTAGATGCGTCGAGTGAGGAAACAATTGTCAACATCTTAAAAGAACTCTGCAGCCAAGGTAAGACAGTCGTTGTTGTTCATCATGACTTAAGTAAAGCAAATGACTATTTTAATAGGTTAATCTTATTAAACAAAGAACTCATCTCCTATGGTGCTGTAAATGAAGTGTTTCAGCCAGAGATGATTGAAAAAGCCTATAAAGGACAGTTTGCTTTCATGAAAGAGATTGGGGTGTCAATGTAATGTCATTTATAGAAGCAGTCATGCAGTACGATTTTTTACAAAAAGCGTTATTAACATCAATTATGGTCGGCATTATCTGCGGTGTAATCGGGTGTTTTATCATACTAAGAGGAATGGCTCTTATGGGAGATGCCATTTCACACGCTGTTCTTCCAGGAGTCGCCATCTCGTACGTGCTTGGGATTAATTTCTTTATAGGTGCAGTCTTTACCGGGGTGTTAACTGCAATCGGTATTGGATTTGTCACCCAAAATAGCCGAATTAAACATGATACATCAATCGGCATTATGTTCACATCTGCTTTTGCTTTAGGGATTATTATTATTACCATGCTGAAAAGCAGTACAGATTTATATCATATTTTATTTGGGAATGTATTAGCGGTGAGGTCATCTGACATGTGGATTACCTTAATCATTGGAATCATCGTATTAGCCGCTGTCTACCTGTTCTATAAAGAACTTTTAGTTACATCGTTTGATTCAACGATGGCCGCAGCTTACGGATTGCCAACTCGATTAATCCATTATTTTCTCATGACACTGTTAACAATGGTAACGGTCGCTTCTCTTCAGACAGTTGGAATTATATTAGTTGTTGCCATGCTAATTACACCAGCAGCTGCTGCTTATTTATTAACAGAGCGTTTATGGATTATGATTTTTCTCGCATCAGGAATTGGCATGATTTCATCAATCTTAGGCCTTTACTTTAGTTTCACTTATAACTTGGCATCAGGAGCGACAATTGTACTTGCAGCAACTTCCATTTTCATCATCGCTTTCTTACTGTCTCCAAAACATGGACTGGTATGGAAAACATTAAGAGTAAAAAAGAAAAGAGCATCATTAACTTAGTAAAAAGGAGCTTAAAGTATGAATAAAAAAAGTCTGAAATGCTTACTGATCACAATGTTTGCAATGCTAGTACTTGCTGCTTGCAGCAGTAATGAAAAAAGTGAAAATGAATCTTCTAACGCAACAGACAAAAGAGAAAAACTCCAAATCGTTACCACCTATTCAATTGTTTATGACATTGTTAAAAATGTCGGAGGAGACTTAGTAGAAATTCACAGCTTAGCACCAATCGGATCAAATCCACATGAATATGATCCGCTGCCAGCTGACGTTCAAAAAACAACAGATGCTGACGCTGTCTTTTACAATGGTTTAAACTTAGAAGCTGGAAACTCATGGTTTAATAAGCTGATGGAAACAGCAGGAAAAAGCGGAGAAGATGCACCTGTGTTTCGTATGAGTGAAGGCGTAGATGCAATGTATTTAACAACAAAAGGTAACAAGGGCGAAGAAGATCCCCATGCGTGGCTAGATGTCCGAAACGGCATTAAATATGCTGAAAATGCACGAGACGGGCTCATAAAGGTCGATCCAGAAAATGCAGACATTTATAAGAAAAATGCAAAAGACTATATAGGCAAACTAGAAAAACTTCATGAAGAAGCAGTGGAGCAATTTAAGACGATTCCAGAAGAAGAACGCGTTCTTGTAACAAGTGAAGGAGCATTTAAATATTTTAGTGAAGCCTATGGCTTTAAAGCAGAGTATATTTGGGAAATCAACCAAGAGAACCAAGGTACACCAGATCAAATTACAAGAATTGTTGATATTATTAAAGACAAAAAGATTAAAGGCTTATTCCTAGAAACAAGTATTGATCCACGAAGCATGGAAGCAGTATCCGCTGAAACAGATGTGCCGATTAAAGGCAAGGTGTTTACGGACTCATTAGGGCGTCCTGGTGAAGACGGAGACACGTATATAAAAATGATGGAATGGAATATCAAAACGATTTTAGAAGGCTTATCTAATTAAAGAATCGTTTGAATGAAAAGATAGAGGCATCCCCTCTATCTTTTTTATGTTTATCAGATATTGATTGTATTTCACTAGAGTCCCCGCTGATTGAGTTTTCCTCAAAGGAGATTTCCTCTAAGCATCTATTGTTCCATCATCCCTCTTTTGTACAGACAAATATTCTTCCCGCATGATTAAAACCTTCCCCCATTTCAATAGCTCCTGAAACAACGTACCGTTTAAACACTTTAAAAACAAACCTCAAAGCGTTTCATTGGTTCGAACACTAAACACCTTTCTTCACTTCTCAAAGTGGCTTATATGGCAAATAGAAGCTGCAGCTGACGCGTACAGATAACATGCCTCATCTAAAGCAGAGCACTGTAAATACGAAAGGTACATAAAGCCAAGTGCAGTCAAAAGCATTTTTCAGCCATAAAAAAGACCCCCAAGCAAAAAGCTTGAGAGCCTTGAAACGATAATAAAATTAACGTTTTGAGAATTGTGGTGCACGACGAGCGCCTTTAAGACCGTATTTTTTACGTTCTTTCATACGAGCGTCACGAGTTAATAAACCAGCGCGTTTTAAAGTTACACGATATTCTGGATCTGCTTCTAATAAAGCACGAGAAATACCGTGGCGGATAGCGCCAGCTTGACCTGCATAACCTCCACCATTAACGTTTACAAATACGTCATAGTTACCTACAGTTTCAGTTAAAGCAAGTGGTTGCTTTACTACTTCACGTAAAGCAGCAAATGGGATGTACTTTTCAATTTCACGACCGTTAATTACTACGCGACCGTTACCTGGTACTAAACGTACACGAGCAACAGAGCTTTTACGACGACCAGTTCCATAATATTGTACCTGTGCCAAGATAATAACCTCCTTATTAATTATCCACGAAGTTCGTAAACTTCTGGTTTTTGAGCTTCATGTGGATGTGTGTCACCAGCATACACATGTAATTTTTTGAACATTTGACGACCTAAGCTACCTTTTGGAAGCATGCCTTTAATTGCTAATTCAAGCATTTTTTCAGAGTAGTTAGTACGCATTTCTAATGCTGTACGTTGTTTCAAACCACCTGGGTGCATGCTGTGACGGTAATAAATTTTGTCAGTTAATTTTTTACCTGTTAATTCGATTTTTGCAGCGTTAATAAGAATTACGTGATCACCAGTATCAACGTGTGGTGTAAAAGTTGGTTTATGTTTACCGCGTAAGATTGATGCCACTTCACTAGCAAGACGACCTAAAGTTTTACCTTCAGCATCGACAACATACCATTTACGCTCTACTTCGTTTGCTTTCGCCATGAAAGTTGTACGCATGAGTTTCCCTCCTAATTTTCATCATCATTATTAATAAAATTATTTCAACCTTCTATTTCAACACGATTAATTTCCGGGGCTAACCGTGGGGTTAAAATACATACCATATGATATATTATATCTTTACACTACCAATGTCAAGAAAATGTTACACCAGGTTTAGTTGTCATAGAAAACTTCCCATAAATATAGTCCTTGTGGTGGTGCTGTCTTGCCCGCTTTAGGACGTGCTCTACTTTCTAATATGGCTTTTATCTCAACCGGTTTAATTTTTCCTTGTCCTACTTCTAAAAGTGTACCAACAAGGATTCGAACCATATTGTATAGAAAGCCATTTCCAACAAATCGAAATACTAATTGGTCATTTCCTTCGTAAATATCAATCTCATAAATAGTCCGGACTTTATCTTCTACTTCTGTCTTTGCTGAACAAAAGCTAGTAAAATCATGTGTACCTATTAAATGAGTTGCAGCTTCTTTCATCTTCATGTAGTCAAGTTTATACGGATAATGGTATGCATAGTAACGAGTGAATGGATTTCGATTCTCATTTCGGCAAATATGATAGCGGTACTCTTTTGCTTTCACATTGAATCGAGCATGAAAATGTTCATCAACTTCACTAACATACTTCATTACAATATCATCTGGTAGCATTGAATTCAATGCTTTTTTCCACTTATCACATGGAATATTTAGGTCCGTATCAAAATGAATAACTTGACCATGAGCATGCACATGTGCATCCGTACGCCCCGATGCATAAATCCCTACCTTTTTCTTATGCATACGGCTCAATATGGTTTCAATTTCTCCTTGAACAGTTCGTTTACCCGGCTGTACTTGGTACCCAGCAAATTGACTGCCGTCATAAGATATGACACACTTTAAACGTTTCATCTTTTTTCACCAAATTATCTTAGGATCTAACTATAAATAAGCTTGCAGCAAGAGCGGCTAGCAGTAACAGCATAACTGTATCTGGGAAGTGCCATTGCAGTTTTCGATATTTAGTTCTTCCTTCTCCGCCGCGGTATCCTCTTGCTTCCATTGCGATTGCTAATTCTTCTGCTCGTTTAAATGAACCAATAAATAATGGAACTAATAAAGGAACAATCGACTTTAAGCGATCCGTAATCGGCCCGCTGCTGAAGTCGACACCACGAGCGGTTTGGGCTTTTATGATTTTATCTGTCTCATCCATTAATGTCGGAATAAATCGCAATGAAATCGACATCATTAACGCTAGCTCATGAACAGGGAATTTTAGACGCTTTAAAGGATTTAATAAGCTTTCCATTCCATCTGTTACTTGAATAGGTGTCGTCGTTAGCGTCAACATCGTTGTAATTAAAATTAAAAAGAAAAAGCGAAAGGAAATAAATATTCCTTGGATAAGGCCGCCTTCATGAATAGAAAGCCAGCCCAACTCTAATAATACCGGACCTTCTTTTGTCATCAAAATATGCAGAATAAAGGTAATGATAATAATCCATAAAACAGGTTTTAATCCTCTTAAAATAAAAGAGAAAGGCACTTTGCTCATAAAAACAATGACCGCCGTATACAGTCCTAACAATACATACCCAAAGGCATTATTCGCCAAGAACACAATCAGCACGTAAGCAAAGACGAGCAACAGCTTAGCTCGCGGATCCATTCGATGAATAAACGAGTCTCCAGGTACATATTTCCCCACAATCAGTGAATTCATCATTTTTGATCACCTTTTAACATAATTGTTTTCACTTGCTCGACAACCTCTGAGAATGTAAGGGCAATCTCTTGATCTGCCAATTGAAATTTCTCTTTTAACTTTAAAATAAAGCGAAGCGATTCCGGAACATCTAAGCCGTATTCTTTTAATTGTGTATAGTGGCTAAATACTTCTTTAGGCGTTCCTTGCATAGCGATGGTTCCTTTATTCATGACAATAAGCTGATCCGCATATAACGCTGCATCTTCCATGCTATGCGTAACGAGAATGGTCGTTAGCCGCTTTTCTTTATGAAGCTGATGAATCATCTCCATAATTTCTTTTCTGCCTCTAGGATCTAACCCAGCCGTTGGTTCATCTAAGATTAGTACATCAGGGTTCATAGCTAAAATCCCTGCAATGGCTACTCTTCTCATTTGCCCGCCGCTCAAATCAAATGGAGAACGTTGTAAGATTTCTTGTGACAGACCAACTAATTCAATAAGTTCCCGTGCTTTCTTTCTCGCTTCTTCTAACGGTACACCAAAATTCATCGGTCCAAAACAGATATCTTTTTCAACGGTTTCTTCAAACAATTGATGTTCAGGAAATTGAAACACGACACCCACTTTTTGACGGATTTCTTTTAAATTCTTTTCTTTGCGGTTAGCTTGTATTGTGCGTTCACCAAGAGTAATAGAGCCTGCTGTAGGTTTTAACAGAGCATTCAAGTGCTGAATAATTGTTGATTTTCCGGATCCAGTATGGCCAATAATAGCAAGAAATGTACCAGATGGGATCGAAAGATTTAAATCATAAAGGGCAACGCGCTCAAAAGGTGTATTTACTTGATAACGATGCTCTACTTCTTTGAATATAATGTCCATAATTCATTCACCAAGTCCTCATCTGTTAAGTAGATTTTAGATAACGGCATGCCTAATGAGGTCAAACGATGACTTAACTTTACCGCAAAAGGCAAGTCTAATCCAATATCTGTTAACTTTGATCCGAGCGAAAAAATTTCTTGAGGCGTACCCGTTGCAAAAATGTTCCCCTTGTTTAACACAATCACACGATCAGCCATTGCCACTTCATCCAAATCGTGAGTGATTGAAATAACCGTAAGTTGTTTTTCTTCTTTTAATTTTCTAACAGTTTCGAGAACTTCAATCCTTCCAATGGGATCCAGCATCGAGGTAGCCTCATCTAAAATAATAATGGAAGGTTGTACTGCAATAACGCCAGCAATCGCTACACGCTGCTTTTGTCCTCCAGATAAATGATGTGGTTCTTGATCGATAAAAGCACTCATATTGACCATTTCAATGGCTTCAGGGATTCGCTTTTTCATTACCTCAAAAGGTAACCCATTATTCTCAAGCCCAAATGCGATATCATCTTGTACAGTTGAACCGACAAACTGATTATCTGGATTCTGAAACACCATCCCAATTCGTTTTCTCACTTCCCAGATTGTCTCTTCAGATAGCATCATATCCATTACTTTTACAGTTCCAGCTTCGGGAAGCAGTAAACCATTTAAAATTCTAGCTAGTGTAGATTTTCCAGAACCATTATGTCCGGCAATAGCTAACCATTCACCTTTGTAAGCAGAGAAAGAGAGGTGATTTAACGTTAAATGGGTGTTAGCTTCATAGCGAAAGCATAGGTCTTTTACTTCAAGTGAAGTTTCTTTCAACATCATCTTCCCCTCCACGCTTTGACCTTACCTCCACTCTTTAGAAAGAGAGAGATTTCATCGTATAAAAAAAGGGCAATGACTAGTTACAAACTGTCTCGCCCTTTTCCACATGTATAAAATATTAAACTAATTCAATGATAACCATTGGAGCACCGTCACCACGGCGAGGTCCAACTTTTAAGATACGAGTGTAACCGCCTTGGCGATCTTCGTAGCGAGTAGCGATATCGCTGAATAATTTTTGTAACGCGCTTTGATTAGCTTCTGCGTTAGCTACTTCATTACGGATGTAAGCTGCAGCTTGACGACGAGCATGTAAATCTCCACGTTTACCTAAAGTAATCATTTTTTCAACAGTTGAACGTAATTCTTTTGCACGAGTTTCAGTCGTCTCAATGCGTTCGTTGATGATTAAATCAGTTGTTAAATCACGAAGAAGCGCCTTACGTTGTGCGCTTGTACGACCTAATTTACGGTAAGACATGTGAGGTCCCCTCCTTTGTTAAGTAGTTAAACAGATTGGTAAGATATCAGTCGTCTTTACGTAGTCCTAGTCCTAATTCTTCAAGTTTAGCTTTTACTTCCTCTAAAGATTTACGGCCTAAGTTACGAACTTTCATCATATCTTCTTCTGTTTTATTAGCAAGCTCTTGTACAGTATTAATGCCTGCACGTTTTAAGCAGTTATAAGAACGAACAGATAAATCTAGTTCTTCAATAGTCATCTCAAGAACTTTCTCTTTCTGATCTTCCTCTTTTTCTACCATAATCTCTGCTTTTTGGGCTTCATCAGTTAAATTAACAAAGATGTTTAAATGCTCAGTTAAAATCTTTGCACCTAAAGCGACTGCTTTTTCTGGCTCGATGCTACCATCGGTCCAAAC
Organism: Priestia megaterium; assembly: GCA_008180335.1. Classification (GTDB taxonomy): domain Bacteria; phylum Bacillota; class Bacilli; order Bacillales; family Bacillaceae_H; genus Priestia; species Priestia megaterium_B. The sequence goes on along the minus strand of VTEF01000011.1, from coordinate 48,055 downwards.
ATCTAATGTTAACTTATCATAATTCGTCATTTGTCCCACACGAGTATTCTCTACATAATATGCCACGCGCGTAACAGGAGTATAAATAGAATCAATTGGAAGCACTCCAATTGGTTGGTCTTCACGCTTGTTTGCATCGGCAGGAGTATACCCTCGACCAGTGCGAGCAGTTAGTCTCATACGGAAATGAGCATCTGACTCAAGTGTAGCAATATGAAGGTCAGGATTTAAGACCTCAATATCACTATCTGCTTGAATATCAGCAGCCGTGACAGTACCAGGACCTTTAACATCGATCTCAAGAGTTTTCTCTTCATCAGAGTAAATTTTTAACGCTAATTTCTTAACGTTTAAAATGATGTTCGTTACATCTTCAACAACTCCAGGAACTGTTGAAAACTCATGTAATACACCGTCAATTTGAATAGATGTTACAGCTGCACCAGGGAGTGAGGATAATAGGATACGACGTAAGGAGTTACCCAAAGTAGTACCATATCCACGCTCAAGTGGTTCGACGACGAATTTACCGTACTTTCTATCATCGCTGATTTCTACCGTTTCGATTTTTGGCTTTTCAATCTCTATCATTATAAACCCTCCTTCAAAACGTCGAAACCTCGGCTAGACGTTAATTGCTCAATGTCTAACCGAAATTCCCTATTAGACAGTTCCCGAATGTGCACAACAAATAGAAAAGCATTTCGTTGCATGAATAAATTCTATACCATCATCATTATCGACAATTGTACAGAATCTATACATATTAATTATACACGACGACGTTTTGGCGGACGGCATCCGTTATGAGGTACAGGAGTAACATCTTTAATTGCTGTTACTTCTAAACCTGCAGCTTGAAGAGCACGGATAGCAGCTTCACGACCTGCACCAGGGCCTTTTACTGTTACTTCTAAAGTTTTCATACCATTGTCCATTGATGCTTTAGCTGCAGTTTCAGCAGCCATTTGAGCAGCAAATGGAGTAGATTTACGAGAACCTCTGAAGCCAAGCGCACCTGCACTAGACCAAGCGATCGCATTACCGTGAACATCTGTAATAGTTACGATAGTATTGTTAAACGTCGAACGAATATGAGCGATACCAGCTTCAATATTCTTTTTCACGCGACGTTTACGTGTATTAGTTTTACGTGCCATCTGTCAATGACCTCCTTTACTAATTATTTCTTTTTGTTCGCTACAGTACGGCGTGGGCCTTTACGTGTACGAGCATTGTTTTTACTGTTTTGACCACGAACTGGTAAACTACGACGGTGGCGGATACCACGGTATGAACCAATCTCAATTAAACGTTTGATGTTTAAAGAAACTTCACGACGAAGATCACCTTCTACTTTATAGCGATCAATAATGTCACGAATTTTACCTAATTCTTCTTCTGTTAAGTCACGAACGCGAGTATCTTCAGACACTCCAGCCTCAGCTAGAATTTTTTCAGATGTTGGACGACCAATACCGAAAATGTATGTTAAAGAAATTACTACACGTTTGTCACGAGGAATATCAACACCAGCAATACGTGCCATGTGAAAAGTGCACCTCCTTATGATTAACCTTGTTTTTGTTTATGCTTAGGGTTTTCACAAATTACCATTACTTTACCTTTTCTGCGGATAACTTTACATTTTTCGCAGATCGGCTTAACTGATGGTCTGACTTTCATGTTTCATACCTCCTTGATAGTACGGAGTGCATAGGTTTTATTTAAAACGGTACGTAATTCTACCGCGAGTTAAATCATATGGTGATAATTCTACAGTTACTTTGTCTCCAGGTAAGATTCGAATGAAATGCATGCGAATTTTACCAGAAACGTGAGCAAGTACTGTATGACCATTTTCTAATTCTACCTTGAACATTGCGTTAGGTAAAGTCTCTAAAACTGTACCTTCTACTTCAATTACATCGTCTTTTGCCATTAAAGTGCTCTCCTTTCTTTGCAACAGTAACAAGCTATCATTAATCGATTTAAAAAGAACCTGTTCTGAACATCCGGAGATCGTAATCATTAAATTCAAGATGAATCACGTTTGTAATATACATCTTTACCATTTTAACAGCAATTCAGACGAAAAACGAGCATCGTGAATTTAGATAATTACTGTTTAACTGTCCAGTGCATCTAGCGAGGAATGGATAGAGATAACATTGCCTAACATCATTATAATGTTGTTAGAATTTCATATCCCGTCTCAGTGATTGCAATTGTATGTTCGAAATGCGCACACATTTTTCCGTCAACCGTCACAACAGTCCAGTTATCAGATAATGTTTTGACATATCGAGTTCCAGCGTTCACCATTGGCTCAACAGCCAACACCATGCCTGGACGTAGACGCGGTCCTTTATTCGGTGGACCATAATGAGGAATCTGCGGATCTTCATGTAATTCTTGGCCAACGCCATGACCAACATATTCCCTTACAATCGAAAAGTTTTGAGATTCTGCATACGTTTGAATAGCATGTGAAATATTTGATAAACGTTCACCTGGTTTAGCTTGTTCTAAACCTTTATAAAGAGATTGCTCAGTTACATCCAGTAGCTGTTGACTTTCTTCTGAAATCTTGCCAACACCGTATGTCCAAGCAGAATCACCATGGTAGCCATTGTATTTTGCACCAATGTCAATGCTGATGATATCTCCTTCATTTAGCTTTCGTTTTCCAGGAATCCCATGAACTAATTCTTCGTTTACAGAAGCACAAATACTACCGCGAAAACCATTATACCCTTTAAAAGACGGAATTGCATCATGTTGACGAATAATTTTTTCAGCAATTGCATCCAATTCTTTCGTCGTGATCCCTGGTTGGATATGTTTTTTTAGCTCTTGATGAGTTAAAGCCACTATTCTTCCAGCTTCACGCATGATTGCAATTTCACGCGGCGTCTTGCATATAATCATTGTTTAACGCCTCCGAGTAACTTACGAACATCGTCAAACACAATGTTAATATCTTGATTACCATTAATATTGCGTAGATATCCTTTTTCTTGATAGAAATCAAGTAAAGGTTTCGATTGTTTCACGTTAACTGAAAGTCTAGTTGAAACAGTCTCTGCATTATCATCAGCACGCTGATACAGCTCTCCACCACATTTGTCACATCCTCCTTCTTGTGCAGGAGGATTAAATACAAGGTGATAAGTAGCTCCACAGTCTTTGCAAATACGGCGCCCAGTAAGGCGTTCCATTAAAATGCTTTGATCTACATCAATATTAATAACATAATCAATTCGTTTATTTAAATCTTCCAAGATTGACTCAAGAGCTTCTGCCTGGGCTACCGTTCTTGGGAAGCCATCCAGTAAAAACCCGTTTTCACAATCTTGTTTGTTTAAACGCTCGCGTACAATTCCAATTGTTACTTCGTCAGGAACAAGTTCACCTTGGTCCATAAATGACTTAGCTTTTAAACCTAATTGTGTTCCTTCTTTGATTGCAGCTCGGAACATATCTCCTGTTGAGATATGAGGGATATCGTAATGCTCAACGATCTTTTCTGCTTGAGTACCTTTCCCAGCACCAGGAAGGCCCATTAACACTAAATTCATTTCTTGCTTCCCCCTCAGTATCTATCCGTTTAATGGGAAAGCCAGCAGCTCCCCACTAAACAATTTATTTAATAAACCCTTTATAATGGCGTTTCACTAATTGACTCTCAAGCTGTTTCATCGTCTCAAGAGCAACCCCTACAACAATTAACAAACTAGTACCGCCAATCTGAGCAGAAGAAGGTAAGTTTGCCACTTGAATAAAGATCACGGGCAGCACAGCAATTAACGCAAGAAAAATCGAACCAATCAGTGTGAGACGATATAGTACTTTTGTTAAGTAATCTTGCGTGCTTTTACCTGGACGTATACCAGGAATATAACCGCCTTGCTTTTTCAAATTCTCCGCCACTTGTTCAGGATTAACTTGAACAAATGTGTAGAAGTATGAGAAAGCGATAATGAGAGCTACATATACGAGCATCCCAATAGGCTTTGTATAATCAAACGTGTTCTGAATCCAATCTGTTACATCATTTGGACCGAAAAATGATGCAATTGTTGGTGGAGTAATAATAAATGAAACTGCAAAGATAACAGGAATAACCCCAGCAGCATTTACTTTTAAAGGTAAATGTGTGGATTGACCACCAACAGGATTACGACCGGCTGAACCCTTTGCATATTGAATAGGAATTTTTCGTAGTGCTTGCTGGAAGTAAATTACTCCCACAACAATAGCTAAAACTGCAAGCGCAATTAAAACAACTGTTACAATACGAATAAATAACTGATCCCCAACATCTTCAAATTGCTGTGCGTAAATTTGATTTAATGTAGTTGGAATTCCAGCTGCGATACCAGCAAAGATAATGATAGAAATACCATTGCCCACACCTTTTGCAGTAATCTGTTCACCTAACCACATTAAAAAAGCAGTTCCTGCTGTTAATACGACAGCAATCAAAAGATAAGTAGCGACTCCCGGATTAGCAATTAATTGCCCACCCGACATATTGTTAAATCCTATAGACATACCTAATGCCTGGATAAATCCAAGCACAATTGTTCCATAACGAGTTACTTGAGCTAGTTTACGACGCCCAACTTCCCCTTGCTTTGACCATTCTGTAAATTTAGGTACAACATCCATCTGTAATAACTGGACGATGATGGATGCTGTAATATATGGCATAATGCCCATCGCAAGAATAGAAAAGTTTTGTAAAGCGCCACCGCCAAATGTGTTTAGAACTCCAAACACATTTAACTCATCTTGCAATTTCAGTACATCCGTATTGACACTTGGTACAGGAATAAATGTACCAATTCGGAAAATAACTAACATTAACAATGTGAAAAAGATCTTCTGTCTAATTTCACGCACGCGCATTAAATTGGAGATTGTTTGAAACATTAGATCACCTCAACTGAACCGCCTGCAGCTTCGATAGCTTCTTTGGCAGATGAGGAGAATTTAGTAGCTTTTACAGTAAGCTTAGTAGTTAAAGTACCGTTACCTAATACTTTAATACCAGCTTTTACTTTGCTTACTAAACCAGTTTCGATTAATAATTCTGGTGTTACTTCAGTTCCATCTTCAAAACGGTTTAAGTCTTCTAAATTAACAATCGCATACTCTTTACGATTGATATTAGTGAAACCACGTTTTGGAAGACGACGGAATAAAGGAGTTTGACCACCTTCAAAACCAGGTCTTACGCCACCGCCAGAACGAGCGTTTTGCCCTTTGTGACCTTTACCTGAAGTTTTTCCGTTACCTGAACCAGTACCACGACCTACACGGTTACGTTCTTTACGTGAACCTTCAGCTGGTTTTAATTCATGAAGTTTCATTCCGGAGCACCTCCTTAGAGTGACAATTTATACTTATTGCTCTTTTACTGTAACAAGGTGAGCTACTTTGTTAATCATACCGCGAATTGCAGGATTATCGTCTTGAACGACAGTTTGGTTTACTTTACGTAAGCCAAGTGTACGAACAGTTACACGTTGATCTTCTGGACGACCAATTACGCTACGAGTGAGGGTAATTGCTAATTTGTTTGCCATTCTGTGTCCCTCCTTATCCTAACAGTTCTTCTACAGACTTACCACGTAGTTTTGCAACATCTTCAGCACGCTTTAAGTTAGCTAAACCGTTAAGAGTTGCACGTACCATGTTAATTGGAGTATTTGAACCTAAAGATTTAGATAGAATATCACTTACGCCAGCTAATTCTAATACCGCACGAACTGGACCACCAGCGATAACTCCCGTACCTTCAGAAGCAGGTTTCAAGAAAATTTGACCTGCACCAAATTGTCCAAGGATTTCGTGTGGAATTGTAGTACCAACCATAGGTACAGTAATTAAGTTTTTCTTCGCATCTTCAATTGCTTTACGGATTGCATCTGGTACCTCTTGTGCTTTACCAGTACCAAATCCAACATGACCGTTTTTGTCACCAACTACTACTAAAGCAGCAAAGCGGAATCGACGTCCACCTTTCACAACTTTAGCTACGCGGTTTACGGTAACAACACGTTCTTCAAGCTCTAATTTATTTGGATCAATACGACGCATGATTTTCCCTCCTTTTACAATTAGAATTGTAATCCAGCTTCACGAGCAGCGTCAGCTAAAGCTTTCACACGACCATGATATAAATAACCGCCACGATCGAACACTACTTCTTTCACGCCTTTTTCAACTGCACGCTTAGCAACTAATTCGCCAACTTTTGTTGCAGCTTCAACGTTTCCAGTGCCTTCTAAAGAAAGTTCTTTATCTAAAGTAGAAGCACTTGCGATTGTTACTGAATTTAAATCGTCAATGACTTGTGCGTAGATATGCTGATTTGAACGGTACACGTTTAAACGTGGACGAGTTGCAGTTCCAGATAACTTCGCACGAACACGAGCATGTCTTTTCTTACGAACTTTGTTCTTATCAAGCTTCGTGATCATTTCGGTCACTCCTTTCTTTTACCTATCAGGCATTACTTCTTAGCAGTTTTACCTTCTTTACGACGAACAAATTCGCCTTCATAACGAATACCTTTACCTTTATAAGGCTCTGGTGGACGAACGTCACGGATATTTGCAGCTAATGCACCTACACGTTCTTTATCGATACCTTTAACAACAACTTTAGTTTGAGAAGGAACTTCGATTTCGATTCCTTGTTCAGGAGTGATTTCTACTGGATGAGAGTATCCAACACTTAATACTAATTTGCTGCCAGATTTTTGTGCACGGTAACCTACACCGATTAATTCTAAACCACGTTCGTAACCATTTGTAACACCTTCAACCATGTTACCTAAAAGGCTGCGAGTAGTTCCGTGAAGAGCACGGTGCTCTTTATTGTCGCTAGGACGATTTACAACTAATACGTTATCTTCAACTTTGATTTCGATATCAGGGTGGAATGTACGAGTCAATTCACCCTTTGGCCCTTTTACAGTTACAGTGTTGTTTTCATTAGTAACTGTAACACTTGCTGGAAGTTCTAAAGGCTTTTTACCAACACGTGACATACTTACACCTCCATTCACTTTAAAAACTTATTACCAAACGTATGCTAATACTTCTCCGCCTGTTTGTTTTTGACGAGCTTCTTTGTCAGTTAAAACACCTTGAGAAGTAGAAACGATTGCAATACCTAAACCGTTAAGTACACGAGGTACCTCGTTTGTTTTTGCATAAACACGTAGACCAGGCTTACTGATACGTTTTAATCCTGTAATTACACGCTCATTATTTGCACCGTATTTTAAGAAGATACGGATAATACCTTGTTTGTTATCTTCGATGTATTCTACATCACGTACGAAACCCTCACGCTTAAGGATTTCTGCAATTTGCTTCTTAATGTTAGAAGCAGGGATTTCAATTTTCTCATGACGAACCATGTTCGCATTGCGGATACGAGTTAGTAAATCTGCAATAGGATCAGTCATTACCATATTAATTTACCTCCTTCCCAAACTTGGGTTTTACCAACTAGCTTTTTTAACACCAGGAATTTGACCTTTATAAGCAAGCTCACGGAAACAAATACGGCAAAGCTTGAATTTACGTAGTACTGAGTGTGGACGTCCACAACGTTCGCAACGTGTGTACTCTTGTACTTTAAACTTTTGCTGGCGTTTTTGCTTCGCAATCATTGATTTTTTAGCCACATTTTCGCCTCCTCTGCTTAACGTTGGCAGTTATTACTTCTGGAATGGCATACCGAACTGAGTTAAAAGCTCACGAGCTTCTTCATCAGTGTTTGCTGTTGTAACAATAACGATATCCATACCACGAACTTTACTTACTTTATCATAATCGATCTCTGGGAAGATCAATTGTTCTTTAACACCTAATGTGTAGTTTCCACGACCATCAAATGCTTTTTTAGATACACCACGGAAGTCACGTACACGTGGAAGTGATACTGAAATTAATTTATCGAAGAATTCATACATGCGTTCGCCACGTAAAGTAACTTTTGCACCGATTGGCATACCTTCACGTAGACGGAAACCAGCAATCGATTTTTTCGCACGAGTTACAATAGGTTTTTGACCAGTGATTTCTGCTAATTCCTCAACAGCATTATCTAAAGCTTTAGAGTTTGAAACAGCGTCACCAATCCCCATGTTAATTACGATCTTTTCGATTTTTGGCACTTGCATTACAGATTCATAATTAAACTTGCTTACTAATGCAGGTGTAATTTCTTTTGTAAATTTTTCTTTAAGACGGTTCATGTGAACTATACCTCCCTTCACATTTCAATAATTATTTATCTAATGCTTCACCAGATTTTTTTGCTACACGTACCTTTTTACCGTCGATCACTTGGTAACCAACACGAGTTGGCTCACCAGATTTAGGATCTAATGGCATTACGTTAGATACGTGGATAGGTGCCTCTTGGCTAACGATTCCACCTTGTGGATTTACTTGAGAAGGTTTAGAGTGTTTTTTCACGATGTTTACACCTTCAACAAGCACACGGTTTTTCTTTGGAAAAGCAGCAAGTACTTCGCCTTGTTTGCCTTTATCTTTACCAGAGATAACCACTACTTTGTCGCCCTTTTTTACATGCATCCTATTCGCACCTCCTTAAAAGGCATTTTGTTTTTTATTCTATATTAATCAATTAGATAACTTCTGGAGCTAATGAAACGATCTTCATAAAGTTGTTTTCACGTAATTCACGTGCAACTGGTCCGAAGATACGAGTACCACGTGGGCTCTTATCATCACGGATGATTACGCAAGCATTTTCATCAAAACGGATGTATGAACCGTCAGTACGACGAACACCACGTTTTGTACGTACAACAACAGCTTTAACAACGTCGCCTTTTTTAACAACGCCTCCTGGTGTTGCTTGTTTCACCGTACAAACGATAACATCACCAATATTTGCTGTCTTACGACCTGAACCACCTAATACTTTAATAGTAAGTACTTCACGTGCACCAGAGTTGTCTGCAACTTTTAAACGAGATTCTTGTTGAATCATGTACGAAACCTCCCTTCGGATGAATCATTCTTACCCGATCTATCTTCACTATTAGATAATAACAGCTTTTTCTACAACTTCTACTAGACGGAAACGTTTAGTAGCTGATAACGGACGAGTTTCCATGATTTTCACGATATCGCCCACTTTAGCTGTGTTATTCTCATCGTGAGCTTTGAATTTTTTTGAGTACTTTACACGTTTACCATAAAGCGAATGCTTTTTGTATGTTTCTACAAGAACAGTAACAGTTTTATCCATTTTGTCAGAAACTACGCGGCCTGTGTATACTTTACGTTGGTTGCGTTCACTCATTCTGAAAGCCTCCTCTCAGACTTAATTATTTATTAGCAGCGATCTCTCTTTCACGAACTACAGTTTTCATACGAGCGATCGATTTGCGCACTTCGCGAATACGTGTAGTATTCTCTAATTGTCCAGTCGCTAATTGGAAACGAAGATTAAATAACTCTTCTTTTAAAGCTTTAACTTTTTGTTCGATTTCGGCAGTGGTAAGGTCACGAATTTCATTAGCTTTCATTAGAATCACCACCAATTTCTTCACGTTTTACAAATTTACATTTTACAGGTAACTTGTGAGCAGCTAAACGTAAAGCTTCACGAGCAACCTCTTCAGATACACCTGAAATTTCAAACATTACTTTACCAGGTTTAACAACAGCTACCCAACCTTCAGGCGCACCTTTACCAGAACCCATGCGCACTTCTAATGGTTTAGCAGTGTAAGGCTTAGAAGGGAAAATTTTAATCCATACTTTACCGCCACGTTTCATGTAACGTGTCATTGCGATACGAGCAGATTCGATTTGACGGTTTGTAATCCAAGAAGCTTCTAAAGCTTGTAAACCGAATTCACCGAAATGTACTTCAGTACCACCTTTTGCACGTCCTCGCATTTTTCCGCGGTGTTCGCGACGATATTTAACGCGTTTTGGCAATAACATATTATTTTCCTCCTTCCTCAGATTTCTTTTTAGTAGGAAGGACTTCTCCACGATAGATCCATACTTTCACGCCAAGTTTACCGTAAGTAGTATCAGCTTCAGCATGAGCATAGTCAATATCAGCGCGAAGTGTATGAAGTGGAACTGTACCTTCACTGTAATATTCAGAACGAGCAATATCAGCTCCGCCTAAACGACCAGATACCATTGTTTTGATACCTTGTGCACCAGCGCGCATTGTGCGTTGGATTGCTTGTTTTTGAGCACGACGGAATGATACACGATTTTCAAGTTGACGAGCGATGTTTTCAGCAACAAGCTTAGCATCTAAGTCAGCTCTTTTAATTTCAAGAATGTTGATGTGTACGCGTTTGCCTGTTAATTGGTTAAGAGCTTTACGAAGTGATTCTACTTCTGTACCACCTTTACCAATTACCATACCAGGTTTTGCAGTGTGGATCGTTACATTTAAACGATTAGCAGCACGTTCGATTTCTACTTTAGAAACAGCTGCGTCATTTAGACGTTTAGCGATATATTCACGTACTTTTAAGTCTTCATGTAATAAGTCAGCATAGTCTTTTCCAGCGTACCATCTTGATTCCCAATCACGGATAACGCCGACACGTAGACCGACTGGATTTACCTTTTGACCCATGAATTATCCCTCCTTCTTTTCTGATACCACGATCGTAATGTGGCTTGTGCGTTTGTTAATTTGACTTGCACGTCCCATAGCACGTGGACGGAAACGTTTTAAAGTTGGTCCTTCGTCAACAAAAACTTCAGAAACAACTAAGTTATTAGCGTCCATTTCATAATTATGTTCTGCATTGGCAATAGCAGATTTCAATACTTTCTCAACAACCGGAGAAGCAGCCTTTGGCGTGTGAAGTAGCACTGCTAACGCTTCACCCACTTGCTTACCTCGAATTAAATCTACAACTAAACGAACTTTACGAGGAGCAATACGTACTGTTCTCGCAACAGCTTTAGCTTGCATTTAAAAGCCTCCTCTCATATTAGCGTCTTGTTTTCTTATCATCACTTGCGTGACCTTTGTAAGTACGGCTTGGTGCGAATTCACCAAGTTTATGACCTACCATGTCTTCAGTAACATAAACTGGTACATGTTTACGACCGTCATATACAGCAATAGTGTGACCAATGAATTGAGGGAAAATAGTTGAACGACGAGACCAAGTTTTTACAACTTGTTTGCTGTCAGTTTCATTTAACTTCTCAATTTTATTCATTAAGTGATCATCAACGAACGGTCCTTTTTTTAAGCTGCGACCCATAAGTGAACCTCCCTTCGTGATTGTCCTACGGTTCGAGTGAACCGTAGCTCAATCCCGTTATTTTTTACGACGACGAACGATAAATTTATCGGATTTGTTCTTCTTCTTACGAGTTTTGAATCCAAGTGTCGGTTTACCCCAAGGAGTCATAGGAGACTTACGTCCGATAGGAGATCGACCTTCACCACCACCGTGTGGGTGATCATTAGGGTTCATTACAGAACCACGTACAGTTGGGCGAACGCCTAACCAACGAGAACGACCAGCTTTACCGATGTTAATTAATTCATGTTGTTCGTTACCAACTTGACCTACAGAAGCACGACAAGTTGCAAGAATCATGCGTACTTCTCCAGAAGTTAAACGTACTAATACGTATTTACCTTCTTTACCAAGTACTTGAGCAGATGTACCTGCAGAACGAACTAATTGTCCACCTTTACCAGGCTTTAATTCGATGTTGTGTACTACTGTACCAACAGGAATGTTAGCTAGTGGAAGAGCGTTACCTACTTTAATATCAGCTTCAGGACCTGACATGATCTCCATACCTACTTGTAGATTTTTAGGAGCAAGAATGTAACGTTTTTCACCATCAGCATAGTTAATTAACGCAATGTTTGCTGAACGGTTTGGATCGTACTCGATTGTAGCAACGCGTCCACGTATTCCATCTTTATCGCGTTTAAAATCGATGATACGGTATTGACGTTTGTGCCCACCACCTTGGTGACGAACAGTAATTTTACCTTGGTTGTTACGGCCACCTTTTCTCTTTACAGGTGCAAGTAACGATTTTTCTGGTTTGTCGGTAGTGATTTCAGCAAAATCAGAAACTGACATACCACGACGACCATTTGAGGTTGGTTTGTACTTTTTAATCGCCATCTCAATTTCCCTCCTTCTCTATTAATCTTAAGCTTCGAAGAATTCGATTTCGTTGCTTTCTTGAGTTAGCGTTACTACCGCTTTACGACGACGGTTTGTAAGACCGCTATAACGACCTACACGCTTAAATTTACCTTTGTAGTTCATGATGTTTACTTTTTCAACTTTTACGTCAAAGATTTTCTCGATCGCATCTTTAACTTCAGTTTTATTAGCTCTAACATCAACTTCAAACGTATATTTTTTCTCAGTCATTAAGTCTGTTGAACGTTCTGTAATTACGGGGCGCTTAATAATATCACGAGGATCTTTCATTATGCAAGCACCTCCTCTACTTTTTCAACTGCTTCTTTAGTGATTACAAGCTTATCATGGTTCATTACGTCTAATACGTTTAAACCGTTAGCTGTAACAACAGTTACACCAGGAATATTACGTGCTGAAAGTGCAACATTTTCATTTAAATCAGCAGTTACTACTAATGCTTTGCGTTCTACTGTTAAGTTTTTAAGTACTGCTACCATGTCTTTTGTTTTTGGAGCATCAAAAGATAAAGCTTCAAGAACGACGATGTTGTTGTCTTGAACTTTTGTAGATAAAGCAGACTTAATCGCTAAACGACGAACTTTTTTAGGTAATTTGTAGCTATAGCTTCTTGGAACTGGACCAAATACTACGCCACCACCACGCCATTGTGGAGAACGGATAGACCCTTGACGAGCGCGACCAGTACCTTTTTGACGCCATGGCTTACGACCACCACCACGTACTTCAGAACGATTTTTTACTTTAGAAGTACCTTGACGCATAGAAGAACGTTGCATTACGATTGCATCAAAAAGTACTTTATTGTTAGGTTCGATACCAAATACGGCATCTTGTAATTCGATTTCACCAACGTTTTGACCGTTTTGGTTAAACAATGCTACTTTTGGCATTGGTTATTCCTCCTTTCTCGAAGAATGATTATTTAGATTTAACTGCAGATTTAATAGTTACTAGAGATTTTCTAGCTCCCGGTACATTACCTTTTACTAATAAAAGATTACGTTCTGCATCAACTTTAACGATTGATAAGTTTTGAACAGTAACACGCTCTCCACCCATGCGTCCTGGTAATAATTTACCTTTGAATACACGGTTTGGAGCAACAGGACCCATTGAACCTGGGCGACGGTGGTAACGAGAACCATGAGACATTGGTCCGCGAGATTGTCCGTGGCGTTTGATAGCACCTTGGAAACCTTTACCCTTTGAAACTCCTGTTACATCGATTGTATCGCCTTCTGCAAAAACATCAACCTTGACTTCTTGACCAACTTCATATTCTGAAGCGTTCAAACCGCGTAACTCACGGATGAAGCGCTTAGGAGCAGTATTCGCTTTAGCAGCATGTCCTTTAGCTGGTTTGTTCGTTAATTTTTCACGAACATCTTCAAAACCTAATTGGATTGCATCATAGCCGTCTGTTTCAGCATTTTTAACTTGAAGTACTACGTTACCAGTAGCTTCAATAACTGTTACAGGGATTAAATCACCGTTTTCAGCAAATACTTGAGTCATACCGATCTTTCTTCCTAAGATTCCTTTGGCCATTAGTCACACCTCCTAAGTATTTCTTCATTCTTTATTTTAAATTAAAGTTTAATTTCGATATCTACACCAGATGGTAAATCTAAACGCATTAATGAATCAACAGTTTGTGGTGTTGGGTTCACGATATCAATTAAGCGTTTATGCGTGCGCATTTCGAACTGCTCACGAGAATCTTTATATTTGTGTACTGCACGTAAAATTGTATAAACTGATTTTTCTGTTGGTAATGGAATCGGACCAGATACAGCCGCCCCAGAACGTTTAGCAGTTTCAACGATTTTTTCAGCAGATTGATCAAGAATTCTGTGATCATATGCTTTTAAACGAATGCGAATTTTTTCTTTTGCCATTATTTTCCCTCCTTTTTTCGCCTACTTTATAAATAGACATTCTCCGCGGAAATTTCCCCACACTCGCCATGGCAAAGCGGCCGGGTGTGTCGGCAACCTTCCGCATCATCGCAGTCAAAGACCAACATTTTTATTATACTAAAAATGGGCACGTAATGCAACAGTAAGTTTTAAAACTTTTTCTGTTGCGCACTTTTTTCATTATATATAAAAGAACCATACATTGCAAGTCTAATAGTAAAAAACTCTTTTGTCTTTTATAATCAAAAAAAAGAAGCAGGAAGACCTGCTTCTTTTAAAAACTGAGATTACTCAGTGATTGTAGCTACAACGCCAGCGCCTACTGTACGTCCACCTTCACGGATTGAGAATTTAGTACCTTCTTCAATCGCGATTGGAGCGATAAGTTCAACAGTCATTTCGATGTTGTCGCCAGGCATTACCATTTCTACGCCTTCTGGTAAGTTACAAATACCAGTTACATCAGTTGTACGGAAGTAGAACTGAGGACGGTAGTTGCTGAAGAATGGAGTGTGACGTCCACCTTCTTCTTTAGAAAGAACATAAACTTCAGCTTTGAACTTAGTGTGTGGAGTGATTGAGCCTGGTTTAGCTAATACTTGTCCACGTTGGATCTCTTCACGAGATACACCACGAAGTAAAGCACCGATGTTGTCACCAGCTTCAGCATAGTCAAGAAGCTTACGGAACATTTCTACACCAGTTACAGTTGTAGATTTTGGCTCTTCAGTTAAACCGATGATGTCAATTACGTCACCAACTTTAACTTGTCCACGCTCTACACGACCTGTAGCAACTGTACCACGACCAGTGATTGAGAATACGTCCTCAACTGGCATCATGAATGGTTTTTCAGTGTCACGTTCTGGAGTTGGGATATACTCATCAACAGCGTTCATAAGCTCGATGATTTTTTCTTCCCAAGCAGCATCTCCTTCAAGAGCTTTAAGAGCAGAACCTTTGATTACTGGTACTTCGTCACCAGGGAAATCATATTCAGAAAGAAGGTCACGAACTTCCATTTCTACTAATTCAAGTAACTCTTCGTCGTCTACCATATCACATTTGTTTAAGAATACAACTAAGTATGGTACACCTACTTGACGAGAAAGAAGAATGTGCTCACGAGTTTGTGGCATTGGACCGTCAGCAGCAGATACTACTAAGATACCGCCATCCATTTGAGCAGCACCAGTGATCATGTTTTTAACATAGTCAGCATGTCCTGGGCAGTCAACGTGTGCATAGTGACGAGTTTCAGTTTCATACTCAACGTGTGCAGTTGAGATTGTGATTCCACGCTCGCGCTCTTCTGGAGCAGCGTCGATCATGTCGTAAGCCATAGCAGCACCTTTACCACTACGTTTAGCTAATACAGTTGTAATAGCAGCTGTTAAAGTTGTTTTACCATGGTCAACGTGACCAATTGTACCGATATTGGCATGTGTTTTTGAACGGTCGAATTTTTCTTTACCCATTCGTAACGCCTCCTTAAATTCATGTAATGTAAGTATATGTTGGCCGTGGAAGGGAATAAACTCCACTTTCACAGCGTACATAAGTAGTTATACTTCAATAAAGAGTGAAAATCAATTATTCACCTTTATTTTTTTTAATAATTTCTTCAGCAATTGATTTTGGTACTTCTTCATAGTGATCGAAATGCATAGAATAAGTTCCGCGACCTTGAGTGTTTGAACGTAATGCAGTTGCATATCCAAACATTTCAGAAAGTGGAACAAATGCACGTACAACTTGAGCGTTACCGCGTGCTTCCATACCTTCTACACGTCCACGACGAGACGTAACGTCACCCATGATATCTCCTAAGTACTCGTCAGGAATAACTACTTCTACTTTCATCATTGGCTCAAGTAGAGCTGGGTTACATTTTGAAACCGCGTTTTTAAGAGCCATAGAAGCAGCAATCTTAAACGCCATCTCACTTGAGTCAACATCATGGTAAGAACCATCAACTAGTGCAGCTTTAATATCAATTAATGGATAACCAGCTAATACACCGTTTTGTAATGCATCTTCAAGACCAGCTTCAACTGCAGGGATGTATTCACGTGGTACTACACCACCAACGATTTTGTTTTCAAACTCGAAGCCTTTTCCTTCTTCGTTTGGTTCGAACTCAATCCAAACGTGACCGAATTGTCCACGACCACCAGATTGACGAGCGAATTTACCTTCTACTTTCGCACCTGAGCGGAAAGTTTCACGGTAAGCTACTTGAGGAGCACCAACGTTAGCTTCTACTTTGAATTCGCGACGCATACGGTCAACGATGATATCAAGGTGAAGCTCACCCATACCAGAGATGATAATTTGACCAGTCTCTGTATTTGTTTCCGCACGGAAAGTTGGGTCTTCTTCTTGTAGTTTTTGAAGAGCTGTTGTCATTTTATCTTGGTCAGCTTTTGACTTTGGTTCAACAGATAATGAGATAACTGGCTCTGGGAATTCCATTGACTCAAGGATAACAAGGTTTTTGTCATCACATAAAGTATCACCAGTTGTTGTATCTTTTAAGCCTACAGCTGCCGCGATATCACCAGCGTATACTTGTGAAATCTCTTCACGAGAGTTAGCATGCATTTGTAGGATACGACCTACGCGCTCACGCTTACCTTTTGTAGAGTTTTGTACATATGAACCAGAGTTAAGAACGCCAGAATACACACGGAAGAACGTTAATTTCCCAACGTATGGATCTGTCATAACTTTAAATGCTAATGCAGCAAATGGTGCATCATCGCTAGATTCACGTACAACTTCTTCATCAGTATCAGGTGTTGTACCTTTGATTGATGGTACATCAGTTGGAGCTGGTAAGTAATCAATTACCGCATCTAACATTAATTGTACACCTTTGTTTTTGAATGCTGAACCACAAATAACAGGATAGAATTCAACGTCACAAGTACCTTTACGGATAGCAGCTTTTAACTCATCAGTTGTAAGCTCGCCTTCTTCAAGGTATTTCATCATTAATTCTTCATCAAGTTCTGCAGCAGCTTCTACAAGTTTAGCATGATACTCATCAGCTAAATCTTTGTAATCTTCTGGAATTTCGATTTCTTGAATATCAGTTCCTAAGTCATTACCATAGAAATAAGCTTTCATTTCTACTAGATCGATAATTCCTTCGAATTGATCTTCAGCACCGATTGGCAACTGAATCGGATGAGCGTTTGCACCTAAACGATCATGAATCGTTTTAACAGAGTACAAGAAGTCAGCACCGATTTTATCCATTTTGTTAACAAATACGACACGTGGAACACCGTACGTAGTCGCCTGACGCCAAACTGTTTCAGTTTGAGGCTCAACACCAGATTGAGCATCAAGAACTGCCACCGCACCATCAAGCACACGAAGTGAACGTTCAACTTCAACAGTGAAGTCTACGTGTCCAGGAGTATCGATGATGTTAACGCGATGACCTTTCCATTGAGCAGTTGTTGCAGCAGATGTGATTGTAATACCACGCTCTTGCTCTTGTTCCATCCAGTCCATTTGTGAAGCTCCTTCATGAGTTTCACCAATTTTATGGATACGGCCAGTATAATAAAGAACACGCTCAGTTGTTGTTGTTTTACCAGCATCAATGTGAGCCATGATACCAATATTACGAGTGTTTTCTAAGGAGAACTCTCTTGCCATCTTCGGTATTTCTCCTTCCATATTATAATTAGTTTTTTAAAATAATTCGTTGAAAGATTACCAACGGTAGTGAGCAAACGCTTTGTTCGCTTCTGCCATTTTGTGAGTATCTTCACGCTTTTTAACTGCAGCACCAGTGTTGTTAGCTGCATCAAGGATTTCGTTAGCTAAACGCTCTTCCATCGTTTTTTCTCCACGAAGACGAGCATAGTTTACTAACCAGCGAAGACCTAAAGTTGTACGACGCTCTGGACGCACTTCCACAGGCACTTGGTAGTTAGAACCCCCTACACGGCGTGCTCTAACTTCTAGTACAGGCATGATGTTTTTAAGAGCTTGGTCGAATACTTCCATAGCTTCTTTACCACTGCGCTCTTGTACTAAATCGAATGCTTTATAAAGAATAGCTTGTGATTTACCGCGCTTTCCATCAAGCATCATTTTGTTGATTAAGCGTGATACAAGCTTAGAATTGTAAATTGGATCTGGTAATACGTCTCTTTTTGCAACAGGTCCCTTACGTGGCATTCTGTTTCCTCCTTTCACATTTAAAAATTAATATATTATTTTAGCATTATTTTTTAGCTGCTTTTGGTCGCTTAGTACCATATTTAGAACGACCTTGCATACGGCCATCCACACCAGCAGTATCTAACGCACCACGTACGATATGGTAACGTACCCCTGGTAAATCTTTTACACGTCCACCGCGGATTAATACCACGCTGTGTTCTTGTAAGTTGTGACCGATACCTGGGATATAAGCTGTTACCTCGATACCATTTGTTAAGCGTACACGAGCATATTTACGAAGAGCCGAGTTTGGTTTCTTCGGTGTCATAGTACCTACACGTGTACATACACCACGTTTTTGTGGAGAAGATAGGTTCGTTTGAGCTTTTTTGAAGCTGTTGTAACCTTTGTTTAAAGCAGGTGAGTCAGATTTTTGCACTTTGCTCACACGGCCTTTACGGATTAATTGATTAATAGTAGGCATTTAAATTTCCTCCTTTCGGCTTTTGTAAGACCACACATCCAGGTGGTTCATTTTTAAGCAAAAACAAAGTTTTTGAACTTTTTGTTCAAAAACGTGTTAACGAATAATCGCAACAGTTGCAGCATCAACTTCTATCCTACAGGCTTTTCCAAGCTTTCGCATAGAATCAACAAAGATGTATGGAGTATTTTCATGTTCAGCAGTGCGTATAATTAAATCTGTAACATAGGCATCTGCATCTTGTGCAATCAACACTTCTTTTACAATCCCTTTTTTTAAAGCTTTCACTGTCTGCTTAGTTCCTACAATAATATGATCAGCCTGCACTACTTTTTCATAAGACATTATCATATCCTCCAAAGTAACAGGTAGTTTATAGGAGCACCTCTGATATAGTATCATTCCCTAGAATGGATGTCAACTGTGTAATTCAGTTTTTAAAAAAAACATCCACTCTAGAAAAATGATTTTAAAATTAATCGATTGTTACCGGCTCTTCAGCTTGACTTTTCACTGGCTCGGCATTGCGATATCTTGTCATACCTGTACCAGCTGGAACTAGCTTACCAATGATAACATTCTCTTTAAGGCCAAGTAATTCATCACGTTTTCCTTTAATTGCTGCATCTGTAAGAACACGTGTTGTTTCTTGGAATGAAGCAGCAGATAGGAAGGAATCTGTTTCAAGTGATGCTTTTGTAATACCAAGTAATACAGGACGACCTGTAGCAGGACGGTTTCCTTCAAGTAATACTTTTTCATTTGCATCTGTAAATTGGTGAATATCTAATAATGAACCTGGTAATACATCTGTATCTCCAGAATCAATTACGCGCACTTTACGAAGCATTTGACGAACCATAACTTCAACGTGCTTATCTCCAATTTCTACCCCTTGCATACGATATACTTTTTGTACTTCACGTAGCAAGTATTCTTGTACAGCTGTGATGTCTTTTACTTTCAATAATTCTTTTGGATCGATTGAACCTTCTGTAAGTTCTTGGCCTCGAGCAATTGTATGACCTTCAGCTACTTTTAAGCGTGCGCTATAAGGTGCTGTGTAAGAACGCGTTTCAATTTCACCTTGGATCGTAATTTCATGTTGACGGTCTCTTCCTTCTGTAATAGAAGTAACAGTACCTTCAATTTCTGAAATGACTGCTTGACCTTTAGGGTTACGCGCTTCGAAAATCTCTTGGATACGCGGTAAACCTTGTGTAATATCGTCTCCAGCAACCCCACCTGTATGGAATGTACGCATCGTTAACTGCGTACCAGGTTCACCAATTGATTGGGCAGCAATAATACCGACTGCTTCACCCACTTCAACTTCTGAACCAGTTGCAAGATTACGACCATAACATTTTTTACATACTCCGTGACGAGTGTTACAAGTAAAGGCTGAACGAATCCATACTTCTTCAATACCTGCATTTACAATTGCTTCAGCAAGATCTTCTGTAATTAGCTCGTTCTCTTTTACAAGCACTTCTTTTGTTTCTGGATGAACAACTGTTTTTCTTGCATAACGTCCAATTAAACGCTCATCAAGCTTCTCAATCTCTTCTGTTCCTTCTTTAATCGCTACAGCTAAAATACCACGATCTGTACCACAATCGTCATCACGTACGATAACATCCTGTGCCACGTCAACAAGACGACGAGTAAGGTAACCTGAGTCAGCTGTTTTAAGGGCTGTATCAGCAAGACCTTTACGCGCACCGTGAGTAGAGATAAAGTACTCTAATACCGTTAAGCCTTCACGGAAACTTGATTTGATTGGTAATTCAATGATACGTCCAGACGGGTTGGCCATTAGTCCACGCATACCAGCAAGCTGAGTGAAGTTAGATGCGTTACCACGGGCACCAGAGTCACTCATCATGAAGATTGGGTTTCGTTTATCTAATGATTCCATTAACTTACCTTGAATCACGTCTTTTGCGCTACTCCAAATAGAGATAACACGATCATAACGCTCATCTTCAGTAATTAAACCACGACGGAATTGTTTTAATACGTTATCTACTTTCGCTTGCGCTTCTTGTAAAATAACTTCTTTCTCACCTAAAACTACGATATCTGCCACACCGACTGTGATACCTGCTTTAGTAGAATATTTGAAACCTAGGTCTTTCATGCGGTCAAGCATTTTTGATGTTTCAGTAATCTTGAAACGTTTAAATACTTCTGCAATGATATTACCTAAAATTTTCTTTTTAAATGGTGCGATAGCTGGTTGGTTCTTAATGACCTCTTTAACGTCAGCACCTTTTTCAACAAAATACTTATCTGGTGTTTTAACTTCCAGGTTTTCTCTTGTTGGTTCGTTAATATATGGGAACGATTTTGGTAAAATCTCGTTAAAGATAAGCTTACCAACCGTTGTAACTAGTAATTGTTGATTTTGAGCTTCAGTAAACGTTTCATTGTTTAAAGAACCTGCATGAACAGCTACACGTGTGTGTAGGTGCACATAACCGTTTTGATATGCAAGTAACGCTTCATTTGTATCTTTAAATACCATACCTTCACCAACTGCTGCTTCACGCTCAAGAGTTAGATAATAGTTACCTAATACCATATCTTGAGATGGTGTAACAACTGGTTTTCCATCTTTTGGATTTAAGATGTTTTGTGCAGCTAACATTAAGATACGTGCTTCAGCTTGCGCCTCAGCAGATAATGGAACGTGTACCGCCATTTGGTCACCGTCAAAATCGGCATTGTATGCTGTACATACAAGTGGATGAAGACGAATTGCACGACCTTCTACTAGTGTAGGTTCAAATGCTTGAATTCCTAATCTGTGTAGAGTTGGTGCGCGGTTCAGTAAAACTGGATGTTCTTTAATAACAGATTCAAGGACATCCCATACTTCTGGCTGAACGCGTTCAATTTTACGTTTAGCACTCTTAATATTATGTGCTAATCCGCGCTCAACAAGCTCTTTCATTACAAAAGGCTTAAACAATTCTAGCGCCATTTCTTTTGGTAAACCACATTGATACATCTTTAAATTCGGACCTACAACAATAACGGAACGACCTGAGTAGTCAACACGTTTACCTAATAAGTTTTGGCGGAAACGACCTTGTTTACCTTTTAACATATGTGAAAGAGATTTTAATGGTCGGTTACCTGGTCCAGTTACAGGACGGCCGCGACGACCATTATCGATTAAGGCATCTACTGCCTCTTGAAGCATACGCTTTTCGTTTTGAACGATAATACTAGGTGCTCCAAGGTCTAAAAGACGCTTTAAACGATTGTTACGATTAATGACACGGCGATATAAATCGTTCAGGTCAGACGTAGCAAAGCGACCACCGTCTAATTGAACCATTGGACGTAATTCAGGTGGAATAACAGGTAATACGTCTAAAATCATCCAAGAAGGTTCATTGCCGGAATGACGGAATGCTTCTAATACTTCTAAACGCTTAATTGCACGTGTACGACGTTGTCCTTGTGCAGTTTTTAGTTCTTCTTTTAAAGAATCTACTTCCTTATCAAGATCAATGTCATGCAATAATTTCTTAACAGCTTCAGCACCCATGGCTGCATGGAAAGTTTGCCCGTACTTTTCACGATATGCACGGTATTCTTTCTCTGATAGAAGCTGCTTCTTTTCAAGTGGTGTATCGCCAGCATCTGTTACAACATATGAAGCGAAATAGATAATTTCTTCTAGCGCACGAGGGGACATGTCTAAGACAAGTCCCATGCGGCTAGGGATACCTTTAAAGTACCAAATATGTGAAACCGGTGCAGCCAATTCAATATGACCCATACGTTCACGACGAACTTTTGCTCTTGTCACTTCTACGCCACAACGATCACATACAACACCTTTGTAACGAACGCGCTTATATTTTCCACAATGACATTCCCAGTCTTTTGTTGGACCAAAAATACGCTCACAGAATAAGCCGTCTTTCTCAGGTTTTAACGTACGGTAGTTGATCGTTTCAGGTTTTTTAACCTCACCGTATGACCAAGAACGAATTTTATCTGGCGAAGCTAGACCAATTTTCATATACTCAAAGTTATTTACATCTAGCAAGGAGCCTACCTCCCTTTTAATCTACAGGTTTTTTCCCTTAACGTGCTTCTAGCTTATATGAAAATAATTCCTTACTCTTTTGTAACAGGATCTTTTTGTCCTTCAGAAAAGCTTTCTTGTTCAACGTCAGACATGATTGACTCAGTTTGCTGATCATGATCATCCTCTGAATCTACAATATCAATTTCTTGTTCATCAGCTGAAAGCATCTTCACATCCATACCTAAACTTTGTAATTCTTTAATTAATACTTTGAAAGATTCAGGTATGCCTGGTTCTGGAATATTTTCACCTTTTACAATTGCTTCGTAAGTTTTCACACGACCTACAACATCATCTGATTTAACAGTTAGAATTTCTTGTAATGTATAAGCAGCACCGTAAGCTTCCAGTGCCCATACTTCCATTTCACCGAAACGCTGTCCACCAAATTGTGCTTTACCACCAAGTGGTTGTTGTGTAACAAGTGAATATGGTCCAGTAGAACGAGCGTGAAGTTTATCATCAACCATGTGAGCAAGTTTGATCATATACATGATACCAACTGATACACGGTTATCGAATGGTTCACCTGTTCGACCATCATATAGAACTGTTTTTGCATCACGAGACATGCCTGCTTCTTCAATTGTCGCCCAAACATCTTCCTCACGTGCACCATCAAATACAGGAGATGCTACATGAATACCAAGTTTGCGAGCTGCCATACCTAAATGAAGCTCTAAAACCTGACCGATGTTCATACGTGAAGGTACCCCTAATGGGTTTAACATGATATCAATTGGTGTACCATCTGGTAAATAAGGCATATCTTCTTCTGGTAAGATACGTGAAATAACCCCTTTGTTACCGTGGCGACCAGCCATCTTGTCACCTTCAGAAATTTTACGTTTTTGAACAATATATACACGTACTAATTGGTTCACACCTGGTGGTAATTCGTCTCCATCTTCACGGTTAAAGACTTTTACGTCAAGAATGATTCCACCGCCACCATGTGGTACACGAAGTGATGTATCGCGTACTTCACGTGCTTTTTCACCGAAAATAGCGTGTAATAAACGCTCTTCAGCTGTTAATTCTGTTACACCTTTTGGCGTTACTTTACCAACAAGAAGGTCTCCATCTTTAACTTCAGCACCGATACGGATAATTCCACGCTCATCTAAGTTACGAAGTGCATCTTCACCTACGTTTGGAATGTCGCGTGTAATTTCTTCAGGTCCCAATTTCGTATCACGAGACTCAGATTCATATTCTTCAATATGAACAGATGTGTATACGTCGTCTTTCACAAGACGTTCACTCATGATGATAGCATCTTCATAGTTATAGCCATCCCATGTCATGAATCCAACCATTACGTTACGTCCTAATGCAAGCTCACCTTTTTCCATAGAAGGGCCATCAGCTAAAATTTCACCTTTGACAACTTCATCACCAACTGAAACAATTGGACGTTGGTTATAACAAGTACCTTGGTTTGAACGAACGAATTTTAATAGTCTGTATTTATCTAAATTACCTTTAATTTTTTGTCCATCCACTTCTTCATAACGGCGAACAAAAATTTGTTTCGCTTCCACACGCTCTACAACACCTGGGTGTTTACAAATTACAGCTGCTCCAGAATCTTTACCAGATACATATTCCATACCTGTACCAACAATTGGTGCTTCTGGATTCAGTAAAGGCACTGCTTGACGTTGCATGTTCGCACCCATTAAAGCGCGGTTTGAATCATCATTCTCTAAGAAAGGAATACAAGCTGTTGCTGCAGATACAACCTGTTTTGGTGATACATCCATATAATCAAGACGATCACGACGAATAACAGTATTTTCTCCACGGAAACGAGCTACGATATTTTCATCTAAGAACGAGCCATCTTCACCTAGACGTGCATTAGCCTGAGCTACTACATAGTTATCTTCTTCATCAGCTGTTAAGTAGTCAATTCGTGACGTTACTTTACCTGTTTCTGGGTCGATACGACGATAAGGCGTTTCAATGAAACCAAACTTATTTACTTTTGCGTATGAAGACAATGAGTTAATTAACCCAATGTTTGGACCCTCTGGTGTTTCAATCGGACACATACGACCATAGTGAGAATAGTGAACATCACGAACTTCAAATCCTGCACGCTCACGCGTTAAACCACCAGGTCCTAATGCTGACAGACGACGTTTGTGTGTTAACTCAGCTAATGGGTTTGTTTGATCCATGAATTGTGACAACTGAGAACTTCCAAAGAACTCTTTAATTGCTGCAATTACAGGACGGATATTAATTAATTGTTGAGGTGTAATTGTGTTCGTATCTTGAATAGACATTCTTTCACGAACAACACGCTCCATACGTGATAAACCGATACGGAACTGGTTTTGTAACAATTCACCTACAGAACGTAGACGTCGGTTTCCTAAATGATCAATATCATCTGTATCTCCAACTTGATGTAATAAGTTAAAGAAGTAACTAATAGAAGCTAAAATATCAGCAGGTGTAATATTCTTTACTTCTTCTGTTACATATGCATTACCCGATACAGTGATAATTTTCTCTCCATCCGGGTCATTTGGTGCATAAATCTTGATAGATTGTAATGTAACATCTTCTTCTACTACTCCACCAATTGGGTTGTATGTTTTGAAATTCACACCGTTTTCAAGCATCGGAATTAGACGGTCTAATGTACGGCGATCAATCATTGTACCTTTTTCAGCAATGATTTCACCTGTTTCAGGATCTACTAGCGTTTCTGCTAATCTTTGATTGAATAGACGGTGTTTAATATGAAGCTTTTTATTGATTTTATAACGACCAACGTTGGCTAAGTCATATCGTTTTGGATCAAAGAAACGAGAAACGAGTAATGATTTAGCATTTTCAACAGTTGGTGGCTCACCAGGACGTAAACGCTCATAGATTTCTAGTAGCGCTTTTTCTGTACCTTCCGTGTTATCTTTTTCAAGAGTGTTACGGATGTACTCATTGTCACCGATTAAGTCAATAATTTCTTGATCAGAACCGAAACCTAAAGCACGTAACAACACTGTTACTGGTAGCTTACGAGTACGATCAATACGTACATATACTACATCTTTTGCATCAGTTTCATATTCTAACCAAGCACCACGGTTTGGAATAACAGTTGCTGTGTATCCTTTTTTACCGTTTTTATCTAGTTTACCACTATAGTAAACACTTGGTGAACGAACCAATTGTGATACGATAACACGTTCAGCTCCGTTTATGACAAACGTACCTGTTTCTGTCATCAGCGGGAAGTCCCCCATAAACACATCTTGGTCTTTTACTTCACCTGTTTCTTTATTAATTAAACGCACCTTAACACGAAGAGGTGCTGCATAAGTTACATCGCGTTCTTTAGATTCTTCTACTGAATACTTTGGCTCACCTAAGCTGTAGTCAATGAATTCTAGTGATAAATTACCTGTAAAATCATCGATTGGAGAAATATCTTGGAACATTTCTCTTAATCCTTCATCTAAAAACCATTGGTATGAAGCCGTTTGGATCTCGATTAAGTTTGGTAATTCTAAAACCTCACTAATACGAGCATAACTTCTGCGTTGGCGGTGGCGTCCATACTGAACTAGTTGACCTGTCAACTGATTCACCCCTCAAATCAAGCGTTATTATTCAAGACATATAATAAACCATTTGTTTATTATTGAACAAAAGAAAAATGGTTTCTTTAAATAGAAAACCACAATTTCATAAAAACGTACTATTGATTTTATTAGTTTTCCCATACATTCTAGAATTATACCTGTTATTTTATGTATAACAAAAGCCTATATGGAATATTATATATTGGCATTTTATAATGCTATCACACTAAAAAATATTAGTCAACATTTTTTAGCACATATGATATAATAGCCTTTTTTCTTTTCTACTACCTCTACCTCTTTGAACAAAGATTCTAGTTTAGCAATCGCAGACGGTGCACCTTGTTTCTTTTGAATAACAACCCAAAGTTCACCTCCATCTGCTAGATGCGTATAGGCTCCTTCAAGGATTTCATGAACCACTTTTTTCCCTGCTCGAATTGGAGGGTTTGTTAAAATCGCTGCAAATCCTTTAGCTTCGATGCCTTCATAACATGCACTTTTATAAATTCTTACATTGCTAATCTGATTGGCACGCGCATTTTTCTCGGCTAACAGCAGCGCCCTTTCATTCACATCTACCATATGAACAGTACGGTTTGGGTAATCTTTTGCAATAGATAAACCAATTGGTCCATATCCGCAGCCCATATCCAAAACCGGACCATCACACTCGGTCAACTGAAAAGCTTCAATTAACACACGTGATCCAAAGTCAATTTCTTTCTTTGAAAAAACACCTTGATCACTAGTGAACGAAAATGAATGTCCTCTCAATTGAAAAGTAAAATGCTCCTCTTCACTATCAGAGGATGGGGTATTCGAAAAATAGTGCTCTGTCAATTTGAACCCTCCTAACATAAACCCTTTTCTTTACTATAAATCAATAGGGCGATAGAAGCAAAAAAGCCCGCTTGAGCAAGCGAGCTTTTTTTATATCAAGTTGTTAAGTATTAATTACTTAACTTCTACAGAAGCGCCAACTTCTTCAAGTTTAGCTTTTGCTTCTTCAGCTTCTTCTTTAGAAACGCCTTCTTTAAGAGCTTTTGGAGTGTTATCAACTAATTCTTTAGCTTCTTTTAAGCCAAGACCTGTGATTTCACGTACCACTTTGATAACTTTGATTTTTTGTCCGCCAGCACTTTCAAGTACTACGTCAAATTCAGTTTTTTCTGCAGCAGCTTCACCAGCAGCTCCACCAGCTACAGCTACAGGAGCAGCAGCAGTTACGCCAAATTCTTCTTCAATTGCTTTTACTAAATCGTTAAGTTCTAAAACAGTCATATTTTTAACTGCTTCAATGATTTGTTCTTGAGTCATTGTAAATTTCCTCCTTGTTTCCTTGTAATTTCGTTATAAATAACAGATTAGATTATGCGCCTTGTTCTTCTTTTTGATCTGCCACAGCTTTTGTAGCAAGAGCAAAGTTGCGAATTGGAGCTTGAAGAACGCTAAGCAACATAGAAAGTAAGCCTTCGCGAGATGGTAGTTCAGCAAGAGCCTTAATTTCTTCAACAGTTGCAACGTTACCTTCGATAACACCAGCTTTAATTTCTAACGCTTCATGTTCTTTAGCAAAGCTGTTAAGAATTTTCGCTGGAGCAACAACATCTTCTCCACCAAACGCGATTGCGTTCGGACCTACTAACGCGTCATTAAGACCTGTTAGTTCAAGCTTTTCTACAGCACGGCGAGTTAAAGTGTTTTTGTAAACTTTGAACTCAATACCTGCTTCACGTAATTGCTTACGAAGTTCAGTAACTTCAGCAACATTTAAACCACGATAGTCAACAACGATTGTTGATGCACTTGCTTTAAGTTTTTCAGCAATTTCGTCTACGACTTGTTTCTTTTGTTCAATTACGCTGCTCATCTTTACACCTCCTGTAGATTTCCTTCCGTACACTCACATACAAGGTGCAATAAAAAACCTCCATGACAATCAAAGACATGGAGGTGTTGTAAGCGAATCATAACGTTTCACTAATTTATCTCACACACCTCGGTAGGAAATTAAGCTCAAAGAGCACCTACTGTCTACGGTACAAATGTTATTTTTTTAACAACATTCTCTATTATAATCAGCTCAACATAAAAAGTCAATGCTGAATTTTTTCATTAATTAGTTACCAGCTGTGAAAGATGCTGTATCAACTTTGATACCAGGGCCCATAGTTGAAGTAACTGCTACGTTCTTCATGTATGTTCCTTTTGCAGCTGCTGGTTTAGCTTTTAACATCGTTTCGAAGATTGTAGTGAAGTTTTCCACTAATTTGTTATCTTCAAAAGATACTTTACCAATTGGTACATGGATGTTACCAGCTTTATCAACGCGGTATTCTACTTTACCTGCTTTGATTTCGTTTACTGCTTTCTCAACATCAAATGTTACTGTACCAGTTTTAGGGTTTGGCATTAAACCTTTAGGTCCTAATACACGACCAAGTTTACCAACTTCTCCCATCATATCTGGAGTAGCTACGATTACATCAAATTCAAACCAACCTTGTTGGATTTTGTTAATGTAATCAGCATCGCCAACATAATCAGCGCCAGCTGCTTCAGCTTCTTTCGCTTTCTCACCTTTAGCGAATACTAATACTCGTTGAGTTTTACCAGTACCATTTGGTAAAACTACAGCACCACGAATTTGTTGATCAGCTTTCTTCGGATCAACACCTAAACGGAATGCTACTTCAACAGTTGCATCAAATTTAGTTGTGTTTGTTTTCTTTACTAATTCAATTGCTTCTTGAACTGAATAAGCTTGTGTACGATCTACAAGCTTTACAGCTTCAGTGTACTTTTTACCTTTTTTAGCCATTTCCTTTTCCTCCTTATGTGGTATTAACGGAATAACCTCCCACTAATAAAGGTTGCGAAACGGAAGTTCTTCCACACTCGCAACCTTCTAACACCTAATCAAATGGAATTAGTCTTCAACTACGATTCCCATACTGCGTGCTGTACCTTCTACCATACGCATTGCAGATTCTACGTTAGCAGCGTTTAAGTCAGGCATTTTTGTTTCAGCAATCTCACGTACTTTGTCACGCTTGACTGTTGCAACTTTATTACGGTTTGGTTCACCAGAACCAGACTCAATACCAGCCGCTTTTTTAAGTAATACAGCAGCAGGTGGAGTTTTCGTAATAAATGTAAATGAACGGTCTTCAAATACCGTGATTTCAACAGGAATGATTAGACCAGCTTGATCAGCTGTACGAGCATTAAATTCCTTACAGAAACCCATGATGTTTACACCGGCTTGACCTAATGCAGGACCAACTGGTGGCGCTGGATTTGCTTTACCTGCAGGAATTTGTAACTTAACAAGTTTAATTACTTTTTTAGCCACGAGACACACCTCCTTAAGTCCGTGATGTGGTAATAGGGATATACCCTCCCACTCAATGTTCTTTATATATGAAATAAAGAAATAGTTGTTTTAGTCTCTGGTTTTGAGACATACTGACTTATGAAATATTAACATTAAAACAAATGAAATGCAAGGTTTTAAAGATTATATTTTTTCAATTTGTGTAAAGTCTAACTCAACTGGTGTTTGACGTCCAAACATGTCCACATGTACTTTTACTTTACGCTTGTCTAAGTCGATTTCTTCAATTGTACCTTCAAAGTTTGCAAAAGGACCTTCTTGAACCAATACCGTTTCTTTAAGTTCAAAATCAAATTCAGCGTGATTTTCATCCATGCCCATTTGTTTTAGAATCATCTCTACTTCTTCAGGCAGCAATGGTGTCGGCTTTGATCCAGAACCTGCTGATCCAACAAACCCTGTTACGCCCGGTGTATTACGTACTACGTACCATGAATCATCTGTCATGATAATTTCAACGAGAACATAGCCTGGGAACACTTTCTTTTTCGTGATTTTTTCTTTGTTGTTCTTAATTTCTCTTTCTTCTTCTTCAGGAACAACGACACGAAAGATTTTGTCCTGCATACCCATTGTTTCTACACGCTTTTCTAAATTTGTTTTTACTTTATTTTCATATCCAGAATAAGTATGAACTACATACCAATTTTTCTCCATTTTTGAGGACGTAATGTCCTTCCCTCCCAGCTCACTATAAAATAATAATCATCGCGCTATTGCACACAGGATATAGAGTGATAACTTTCACTCTATATCCTATCATTCTCAAAGCAAATTAAAAAACCCGTCTCCGGGCTTTTTTTAAAAAACATAATTTAGCTTTATTATACCATGAGTTAAGTCAAATTATTCAAGGGATTAAACGAATAATCGATGAAATCCCATAATCGACGATTGCAAAAAAGACGGTCATAAATACAACTGTTGAGATAACAGTAATTGTATAGCGTGTTAGCTCATTTCGCTTAGGCCAACTAACTTTTTTCATCTCACGTCCGACGTCACGCAAGAATTTTCCTACACGGTTCATGTTTGTAACCTCCAAGTAATATAAAAGGGGTATTAGTCTGTGCAGATAAACAATCTACTTTGTTTCACGATGATTCATATGTGCATTGCATACTTTGCAAAACTTCTTCATTTCCAAACGCACTTCATTTTGTTGTACATTTTTCATTGTTGTATAATTTCGATTTCCACATTGCACACACGCAAGTACAACTTTTTTACGCATAATGTTAACCACCCATAAAGTGATAATATCTATAAGAACGTATCACAGACTTTCTTAACGTGTCAATATGAGGACAGCGAAACGCTTGCTCTACATCGTAATTTCTCTAATCTCTAAATACCGCTCTAATTTTCGTTTCACGCGCTGCAGTGCATTATCAATTGATTTGACATGCCGATTTAACTCTTCTGATATCTCTTGATAAGAGCGGCCATCGAGATACAACACCAGTACTTTACGTTCTAAATCACTTAACAACTCAGCCATTTTTAACTCAATATCATCAAATTTTTCCCTGTTAATTAACAGCTCTTCAGGATTCATAACTTTTGCACCTGAGATAACATCCATTAAAGTTCGGTCTGACTCTTCATCATAAATCGGCTTGTCCAATGACACATATGAATTTAACGGAATGTGCTTTTGCCTTGTAGCAGTTTTAATCGCTGTGATAATTTGCCTGGTAATACACAGTTCAGCAAATGCCTTAAATGAAGTAAGTTTATCTTCTTTAAAATCACGAATTGCTTTATATAGTCCTATCATGCCTTCTTGTACGATGTCTTCTCGATCTGCTCCAATTAAAAAATAAGATCGCGCCTTTGCTCGTACAAAATTCTTATACTTGTGAATTAAATATTCCAACGCATCAATGTCACCTTTATGCACAAGCTCGACAACTTCTTCATCCTCGTGTTGTTCGAAATGAGCATTCAGTTTTCTCCCATAGTTATCGCCCATATCGATCCCCCTGACCGTACAGTAGATAGAAATATTATACAGTAGCTAATTCTGTAACGTCAACAACCTCACCGCTGACCTCGTCTCCATTTTTCGAAAATTTCGGCAACTTTATCAGGTAGTTGTATACGAGCAGCAGGCTTTTGATTTTGGATGGATTTCACATCAAGATTAATAAATTTTTCAATCTCTTCAATTTCATTGTATAATTCACGTGCTGATTTCCGTAATGCCCCTTGTCCGAATATGGCCCACTGTTCTGTAAAATCTGATGTTGCTACATGAATTTGCGTCTTAACGTTATTTAACGCTTGCGCCAGCTTTTCAATATATTCATCTGCTGTCTCGTTCTCTCGAGTGAATACTACTTCTACTTTATGATTGCGTGCTTTTTTCTCAATCCCTTCAACCATATGAGCATCAAAGACGATAATAACACGGTACCCTGTATAAGCTTGATATTCAGCCATTTTTTCAATCAGCACATCTCGTGCACTTGCTAAATCATTATCGCGAAGTTTCCGTAAGTTCGGCCATGCACCAATCATGTTATAGCCATCCACCAATAAAATATCCATTGTTATCTCCCTAATGGATGACGTTTACGATACACTTCATACATTAATAAACTTGCTGCTACAGACGCATTTAGGGATGTAACGTGCCCAATCATTGGGAGCTGTACAAGGAAATCACATTTTTCGCGAATTAACCGACTCATTCCTTTACCTTCACTGCCAATCACTAACGCTAATGACATTTTGCCGTCTAGATTTCGATAATCATCACTTTCCTTCGCATCTGTACCAATTATCCATACCCCTCGATCTTTTAATTCATCAATGGTGCGAGCCAAATTTGTAACACGCGTTACAGGAATATGTTCAATTGCACCAGTCGAAGCTTTTGCAACAGTGGCAGTTAAGCCAACAGCACGCCTTTTCGGAATAATGATTCCGTGTGCACCGACTGCATCTGCTGTACGCATAATAGAACCTAAGTTGTGCGGATCTTCTAATTCATCCAAAATGAGAAAGAAAGGATTTTCGTTTCGCTGAGTAGCTTTTTCAAATAAATCATCAATTTCGGCATACTCATATGCTGCTACTTGAGCAGCTACCCCTTGGTGAATGCCTTCTATCATCTGTTCAATTTTCTTTTTCGGGACATATTGGACTAATACGCCATTACGTTTTGCCAATTGTATAATTTGACCCATAGAGCCTCCTTGAGACCCTTCAGCAATCCATAATTTATTAATATCTCGCCCTGACTTTAATGCCTCAAGCACTGGGTTGCGGCCAACGATATATTCATGTTGCATAATTATATTCCTCCCACTCCTTCATCAACGAAAGAGATTGCTCTTGTAATCATTTCATGCATTCTGTCTTGATTTTCTAATAAATAATGATAGCCTATAACTGCTTCAAAAGCTGTACTGTATCGATATGTTTGCACATCCGTGTTTTTAGGTACTGTACCCGACTTTGCGTTACGGCCTCTTCTTAATACACCTAGTTCTTCTTCTGTAAAGAAGTCCGTTTCTTTGAAGTGATGAACAATTTGTGCTTGCGCTTTAGCAGAAACATATTTTTTTGCTTTATTATGAAGCTGGTTAGGACGAACAGTTCCTAACATCAGCAAATGATGACGAACATGCAAATCAAACACAGCATCTCCCATATAAGCTAAAGCTAAACTGTTTAGCTGCTTTACATCTAGTTTATTACCATTCATGAATTCATTATCCTCGTTTCCAACGTGTTCCTTGAGCTGTATCTTCTAAAATAATATTTTTCGCTTTTAATTCATCGCGAATTTGATCTGCTAGTTGAAAATCACGATTTTTACGCGCTTCAATACGAGCTTGAATAAGCTGCTCTACTTCTTCATCTAACAACTCTTGAACACCAAATGTTAACCCCAATGCCCCACCAAGCTCATCAAACTCACGTATAAAAGCTTCAATCACTTGTTTAGATGTTGTATTTTCCAATAAATAGACATTTGCTTGCTTTGCTAACTCAAACAAAACGGAAATAGCATTTGCCGTATTAAAGTCATCATCCATTTCACGAATAAATGCATCACGTAATTCAGCAATTTTCGTCAACCATTCAGCATTATTTTGAGGTAAATCTGTAGCAGCATCTAAACGATGGCCGAGGTTAATATAGGCTGTTTGTAGACGCTCAAAACCTTTTTTCGTGCTCTCTAAAATTTCTTCGTTGTAGTTAATTGGATGGCGATAATGAACAGATAAAATAAAAAATCTTAATAACGAAGGGTCGTGCTTCTTAATAATGTCATGAACGAGAATAAAGTTACCAAGTGATTTTGACATTTTCTCATTATCAATATTAATATACCCATTATGCAACCAATATTTAGCAAAAGGTTTTCCTGTTAATGCTTCTGATTGGGCAATTTCATTTTCATGATGCGGGAACGCTAAGTCTTGACCACCTGCATGGATGTCAATTGTGTCTCCAAGATACTTGCGCGCCATAGCAGAGCATTCAATGTGCCACCCTGGTCTTCCTTCCCCCCAAGGGCTATCCCATGCAATTTCCCCTTCTTTTGCTGCTTTCCACAAGGTGAAATCTAATGGATCTTCTTTTTTCTCTCCTACTTCAATACGAGCACCTGACTGCAATTCATCAATTGACTGATGAGATAATTTCCCATACCCTTTAAACTTACGAGTACGATAATACACATCTCCATTAGACTCATATGCATAGCCTTTTTTCGTTAATTCATTAATGAATTCAATGATGATATCCATATTTTCTGTTACTCGCGGGTGAACATCTGCTTGTTTGCACCCTAGTGCGTTTGTGTCTTCAAAGTATGCATCAATAAAGCGGTTGGCAATAGTCGGAACATCTTCTCCAAGTTCTTTTGCCGCACGGATTAATTTATCATCTACGTCTGTAAAGTTAGATACATAGTCGACTTGATATCCACGGAACTGCAAGTAACGTCGCACGGTATCAAATACGATAGCCGGTCGCGCATTTCCTATATGGATATAGTTATATACAGTAGGACCACATACATACATTTTCACCTTATTTTCTTCTAGCGGTACAAATGTTTCTTTTTGACGAGTTAATGTATTATACAGCTTAATTGCCATGATGAATCTTCCCTTCTTTTAATTCCTTCAGTTGTTCTTGTAATTTTACAATCTCAAGCTCAAGTTGTTTAAATCGTTCTGCATCTGGATCAGGTAGGTCTTGATGATTTAAATCTTTTGAAATCCGAATACCATTTTGAATGACGACGCGTCCCGGTATCCCTACGACCGTTGAGTTTTCAGGTACATCATGCAATACCACTGAACCTGCCCCAATTTTGGAATGTTCATGGATTGTAATAGACCCTAGTACTTTGGCTCCTGTAGCAATGAGAACATGATCTTTAATCGTCGGATGGCGTTTACCTTTTTCTTTCCCTGTTCCTCCAAGCGTTACTCCTTGATAGACAGTCACATTGTCTCCAATTTCGCACGTTTCACCGATGACAATTCCCATCCCATGGTCAATAAAAAAGCGCCGGCCAATTTTTGCCCCTGGATGAATTTCAATTCCTGTAAAGAATCGACTCACCTGTGAAATTGCACGTGCAAGGAAGAACCATTTTCGCTGAAATAGAGCATGTGCTAAACGATGTAGCCAAATGGCATGTAATCCTGAATAAGTTAAAATAACTTCAATGTAACTTCTCGCAGCCGGATCTTGTTCAAAAATCACTTCAATATCCTCTTTTAACACCTTTAGCATCCTCTCACCCCCTAAGTCTCTTATTTCTACTTTTTTGTTTAGGTATAAAAAAACGTCTCTGTGTCAATTGACACAGAGACGTATAAAGTACGCGGTTCCACTCTGTTTGGATTCATAATCCCAACTCGACTCTAATAACGGGAGAGTACCCGCTTTTACTTACTGATAAATACGTTCAGTAAAAGACTCCAAGGCGCACTTCAACAAGTGTAAACATAGGTTACTTACAGCCAATGATAACCCTCTCTCATATGTCACATTCTTGTTTACTTTTCCTTATCAATGCTTTAATGATTATACTTAATATATGGCCTAATTTTCAATATGTTAACTAAAAATACGTTCTAAACGCGCTAACACCGTTTCCTTACCAAGAAGAGAAATAGCTTTTGGCAGCTCAGGACCATGCGTTTGGCCTGTTGTTGCTACACGAATTGGCATAAATAGCTTTTTCCCTTTATGGCCTGTCACTTTTTGAACTGCTTTCGTTGCCGCTTTAATTTCTTCTGGACTGAATGCATCAAGAGCCTTAATTTCTTCTGAAAAAGCTTTTAACACTTCTGATACTTGCTCTTCATCGAGGACTTGTTTTGCTTCACGATTATATTCAATTTCTTGCTTAAAGAACATTTCTGTTAACTCTACAATTTCAGCACCATAACTCATTTGTTCTTGATAAAGTGAAATTAACTCTCGCACCCATTTAGCCGTTTCATCATCCATTTGTTCTTCCACTTTTCCTGCCTTCACTAAATGAGGGAGTGATAGTTCAACAACTTGATCTAATTCTAGCTGCTTCATATATTGGTTATTCATCCAGCGCAATTTGTTTGTATCAAATAAAGCTGGTGATTTTGAAAGTCGTGCTGGATCAAATAATTCAATAAATTGTTCTTTTGAGAAAATCTCTTCCTCTCCAACTGGTGACCATCCTAACATTGCGATAAAATTAAACAATGCTTCTGGTAAGTAACCTAAGTCTTTATACTGTTCAATGAATTGAATAATCGACTCATCACGTTTGCTCAACTTGCGACGGCTTTCATTTACAATTAGGGTCATATGACCAAATGTTGGAGGTGTCCATCCCAATGCCTGATAAATCATCAATTGTTTTGGTGTATTAGAAATATGATCATCACCGCGTAAAACATGCGTCATTTTCATTAAATAATCATCAATGGCTACTGCATAGTTATATGTCGGCGTTCCATCTTTTTTCACAATAACAAAATCACCGATACCATCTGATTCAAATGATACTTCGCCTTTTACGATATCATCAAACTTAATAACAGTATCACTTGGTACTCGAAAACGCACACTTGGTTGACGGCCTTCCGCTTCAAAAGCTAAACGCTGCTCTTCTGTTAGATTACGACATTTCCCCGAATAACGAGGCATTTGTCCATTTGCTGATTGTTCTTCACGCTCTTTCTCAAGCTCTTCTTCTGTACAGTAACAGTGATACGCTAAGCCTTTTTCTAACAGCTCTTGTGTATATTTTTGATAAATTTCTGTACGTTCAGATTGACGATAAGGACCGTGCTCTCCACCCACGTCAATGCTCTCATCCCATTCCATACCAAGCCATTTTAAATAACGTAATTGGCTTTCTTCTCCGCCTTCAATATTTCGTTTTTGATCTGTATCTTCAATACGAATAATAAATTTACCATTTTGATTTTTTGCGAACAAATAATTAAATAATGCCGTTCTTGCATTTCCAATATGAAGATGTCCAGTTGGACTTGGTGCATAACGAACACGTACTTCGTTTGACATAACTAGGATACCCTCCAATTTTAACTTACGTAATTATGTAGTTGTTTTTTAGATATGATTAATTCTATCACCAAATGTGGTTCTGTCAAAGGCTCTGATTTATTTTTGATACACTAATACAGATGCTTGAGCAGCAATGCCTTCTTCACGGCCTGTAAAGCCTAATTTTTCAGTTGTTGTAGCCTTTACATTCACTTGTGATACATCAACTTCTAATAATTGAGCAATACGTTCTCTCATAGGTTGAATATATGGTGCCATTTTAGGCTTTTGAGCAATAATTGTACAATCTACGTTACTTAGCATGTACCCGTCCTCTTTTACTAATCTCCATACGTGTTCTAACAATTTTGCCGAATCGGCATCTTTAAATGCCTCGTCTGTATCGGGAAAATGCTTCCCGATATCTCCTTTAGCAACCGCTCCTAATAATGCATCTGCAATAGTATGTAAAAGCACATCTGCATCTGAATGACCTAATAAGCCTTTCTCATAAGGAATTTCAATTCCTCCAATAATAAGCGGTCTGCCTTCTATAAACTCATGAACATCAAAGCCTTGTCCTACACGAATATTCATTTCTTCACCTCTTAGTTGTTTTGTTCAAATTTTGATAAGATTGCTTCTGCATATATCAAATCTTCTGGTGTTGTTAACTTTATATTATCGTAATTTCCCTCTACAATGGCTACTTTTTTTCCTAAACGTTCTACTAAACTCGCATCATCTGTGCCTGTATACTGATCATGTATAGCTTTTTCATGAGCCTCTTTAATTGTAGACAGCAGAAAAGCTTGTGGGGTTTGAATAGCCCACAAGCTGGAGCGTTCTACCGTTTCAATAACTGAACCATTTTCTACCTTCTTAATTGTATCTTTCACGGGAACAGCTAGTACAGCTGCTTTTTGTTGAATTGCTTTTTGAACTAAATGATGAATATCTTTGTGTTTTACAAATGGTCTCGCTCCGTCATGAATGAGTAATACATTCGATTCTTTAACGGCTTGCAATCCATTGTATACACTATCTTGACGCTCTTTTCCCCCTGTTACAATCGATTTCACCTTATTTATTGGGTACTCTCTTAACAGCTGATAGATATAGTCTGTTTCTTTTTCATTCACGACAAGAATAATCTGCTTGCACTGTTCATCTTCTTCAAAAACTCTGAGCGTATGAATGATAAGAGGAACATTACGAATCGTTAAAAATTGCTTATTATGCCCCGCTTTCATACGTTCACCTTTTCCTGCTGCTAAAACAATCACCTCATATTGCATGCCATGCTCTCCCTTTTTATCTCTATTACAATGCTTTTTCTAACAATTTAGGCTTAGCAAAAATCATTCGACCTGCGGAAGTCTGAAGAACACTTGTCACAAGAACATCGATTTGCTTTCCGATGTAGTTGCGACCTTCTTCCACTACAATCATGGTTCCATCATCAAGATATGCAATTCCCTGATTATGTTCTTTTCCATCCTTAATTACTAATACATTCATTTCCTCACCGGGTAGCACAATTGGCTTGACTGCGTTCGCTAAATCATTAATATTCAGAACGCCAACATTTTGAAGTTCACACACTTTATTAAGATTAAAATCATTCGTTACGACTAAGCCCGAAGTAATTTTGGCCAGTTTTACAAGCTTGCTGTCTACTTCTTGTATGTCTTCAAAATCACCTTCATAAATTTCTACCTTCATCGCTAACTCTTTTTGAATGCGGTTTAGAATATCTAATCCACGTCGCCCCCGATTACGTTTTAAAACATCGGATGAATCTGCAATGTGTTGCAATTCCTCTAATACAAATCGTGGAATGACAATTGTTCCATCTAAAAATCCAGTCTGACAGATATCTGCAATACGCCCATCGATAATAACACTGGTATCTAAGATTTTTAATGATTTTAATGATTGGTCGCTTTCCGGTTCTTCTTCTTGACCTTTCTTTTTCCCAATTCGAGCAGGCATGGAAAAAACATTTAATAATTCATCTCGTTTTTTAAATCCCACCTGAAAGCCCAAATAGCCTAACAAGATACTTAAAAAGATTGGTAATATAGTGCTGACCACTTGAATCTGAATTCTACCAAGAAATGTTCCGACTAAATACGCTACAATTAATCCTAAAATTAATCCTAAACTACCGAACAGTACATCTGTTACAGGTGCCTTTACTAATGATTCTTCTACGCGACGAATAAAACCTACAACATAGTCTACTAGCCAAAATGTCACGACAAAGAAAAGAATGGCACCTAGTAGGGCATGAATATACGATTTGTCTAAAAGCGCTACATTTTCAAGACTTAATAATCCAATAAGTTCAGGTATAAAAAAGATGCCTAATGTACCACCTGTAATAATAAAAAACAATTGAACAAAACGTTTTAACACACCTTCACCTCCCTTTATCATTATAAACAGTTTACAATGATTGAAACCTTTTATTTAACTAAAAACAGAATTTGTAAACAAACTGTCAATTTTTTAGTATTTTCACAATATCTTAATGAATCTTATAAAAGTAAATCAAGCGCTACAGCTGACGGTTCAGTAAATGCTGTTGCTTTAACCGCTTCAACCCCTCTTTGATTTTGCGTGCTCTGATTTCTCCAATTCCATCTACTTCATCTAGCTCTTCAACTGACGCATCACCAATTTCTTTTAAATCTCCTAATTCATCAATAAGATTTTCAATAATAATTGAAGGCAGTCGCGGAATTTTATGCAGCATTCGATAGCCGCGTGGTACCACATTATCTTCAAAGCTTGTATAAATCGGATACCCCATTAAACGAAGTAAGGTTTGATCATCTAGTAACACATTGTTATCAGGCTGTTGCATTCTTTCAATCACTTTATGTGGATCAGCAGTTAAATCATACATGTAGTCTTTGATTAACAAGATTGCTTCCTCTTCTAAGTGTGAAAGTAATTCATTCATCTGAAGGCGAATTAAACGACCCTCAGTTCCAAGTTCGCTAATATAACTTAAAATTTCATTTTTTATGCGCAATACCATTTCAATGCGATGCAATGATTGTAAGACATCTGTATGTGTCACTTGTTCTTCAAATTCGAGAGCACTTAAACTATTAATTGACTCATCTAATACAGCTTTATACTTTTCTAATGTGCCCAATGCTTGATTAGCTTTAGCTAATATCACACTAATATCCTTTAATACATATTGAAGTGAACCTTTATACAGCGTAATGACATTGCGCCTTTGAGAAATAGCAATAACTAATACACCTGATTGTTTAGCTACACGTTCAGCTGTACGATGACGCATACCTGTTTGAGAAGAAGGCGTAGATGGATCAGGCATAAGCTGAGCATTTGCAAATAAAATCTTACTACCACTGTCATTTAAAATAAGAGCACCATCCATTTTAGCCAATTCATATAAATGAGCGGGTGTAAAAGCACAGTTAATCGAAAAACCGCCATCTACCATTTTTTTCACCTGATCATTATAGCCCATTACAATAAGGCCTCCGGTTTTTGCTCTTAATACATTATCTATTCCTTCACGAACAGGGGTTCCTGGTGCTACGAATTGTAGAATATCTGAAATTTGCTTTTGGTCCGTCGTTTTTTCTCCTTCCACGCCTTAGCCTCCTAACGTATATTGTAATGCCTCTGCTACAGTTGAAACCCCAATTACATCAATTCCTTCAGGTACTTTCCAACCTCCAAGATTTTTTTCTGGTACAATAATCCTCTTAAATCCAAGTTTCACTGCTTCCTGAACTCGTTGTTCAATTCGTGACACTCGACGTACCTCTCCTGTTAATCCTACTTCACCTACAACAACATCCATTGCATTTGACGCTACATCTTTAAAGCTTGAAGCAATACTAACTGCCACAGCTAAATCAATTGCCGGTTCATCTAACTTAACTCCACCCGCTACTTTTAAGTAAGCATCTTGATTTTGTAACAATAAGCCTACACGCTTTTCTAAAACGGCCATAATCAGTGATACTCGGTTATGATCAATACCCGTAGACATTCTTCTAGGATTCCCAAAACTAGTAGGACTAATCAGTGCCTGTAATTCAACTAGTACAGGCCTTGTTCCTTCCATCGAGGCCACAACGACTGAACCAGCCGCGCCTTGAGAGCGCTCTTCTAGAAAGATTTCAGAGGGATTTAAAACTTCCTCTAATCCGCTTTCTTTCATTTCAAATATGCCCATCTCGTTTGTAGATCCAAAACGATTTTTAACAGCACGTAAAATACGATACGTATGATGACGTTCTCCCTCAAAATACAATACAGTGTCAACCATATGCTCAAGCAGCCTTGGACCTGCAATTGCTCCTTCTTTCGTAACATGACCTACAATGAAAATAGCAATGCCATTTGTTTTTGCAATACGCATCAATTCAGCTGTACATTCGCGTACCTGTGATACACTGCCTGGAGCTGATGTCACATCGCCATGATAAATTGTTTGAATAGAGTCAATCACAACTAAATCTGGCTGCATACTCGATATCGCTTCAGTAATAGACTCCAGATTTGTTTCAGCATGTACATACAGTTCTTCTGCTTTAATGCCTAAACGATCTGCTCTAAGTTTTGTTTGTTTAGTTGATTCTTCACCCGATATATAAAGCACTTTATGCTCGTTTATCGCTAATTGGGCTGATGTTTGCAAAAGTAATGTTGACTTCCCGATACCCGGATCCCCACCAATTAAAACGAGTGAACCTCTTACAATCCCTCCGCCTAACACACGGTTTAATTCCGGTGATGTTGTATAAATTCTAGGTTCAGTGGTTGATTCAATCATTGTGATTGATTGAGGCTTTTGAACTTTTGTCGAAGTGGCTCCAGAAAACGCTCCGCGTCTAGAAGATTTTGTTTCTTCTAGTTCTTCAACCATAGAGTTCCAACTGCCACAACCCGGACAGCGTCCCATCCATTTAGCAGATTCATAGCCACAATGCTGACAGGCAAACTTTGTTTTTCGCTTACTCATTATATTTTAAATCTCCCCGTTCTTATAAAAGATAACTTTATTTTCTATTGTACACTATTATAGACATGAAAATAAAAAGGGAGGCATACGTATTCATGCGTATGCCTCATCTTGGTTCATGCTGTTTTAACTTATACTACTTGGAGCTGATGATTTCACAACAAAGTTTTCACCATCGACATCCAATGTAACTTTCTGCCCTTTTTGAATAACTCCTTTTAGCAGCTCTTCTGATAGGCGATCTTCAACGTGCTTCTGAATTGCTCGACGCAATGGACGTGCACCATATTCCGGATCGAAGCCTTCTTCAGCAATTTTATCAATCGCACCTTGTGTTAATTCTAATTCAATGTCTTGTTCTTTTAAACGTTTTGTTAGCTGATCTGCCATTAATTTAACAATTTCAGCTAAGTGTTGTTTTTCAAGTGAATGGAAGACAATAATTTCATCAATACGATTTAGGAATTCAGGACGGAAGGCACGTTTCATTTCATTCATGACTTTACCCTTCATATCTTTGTAGTCTTGCCCTTCTGCTTCAACTGTAAAGCCTAAATGCTTACTGCGCTTTAACGTATCTGCTCCGACATTTGAAGTCATAATTAAAATAGTATTTCTAAAGTCTACTGTACGGCCTTTTGAATCAGTTAAACGTCCATCTTCTAACACTTGTAATAAAATATTAAACACATCAGGATGCGCTTTTTCAATCTCGTCTAATAGAACGACTGAGTAAGGCTTTCTACGAACTTTTTCTGTTAACTGACCTCCTTCATCGTAACCTACATATCCTGGAGGTGAACCAACTAATCTAGACGTAGAATGTTTCTCCATATACTCTGACATGTCAATTCGAATCATGGCATCTTCATCACCAAAAATAGATTCAGCTAAGGCGCGAGCAAGCTCGGTTTTACCAACCCCTGTAGGACCTAAGAAGATGAAAGAGCCAATTGGACGTTTCGGATCTTTTAATCCAGCTCTTGCACGACGTACAGCTTTAGCAACAGCTTTTACCGCTTCTTCTTGACCAATTACTCTTGAATGTAAGATCTCTTCCATGTTTAATAATCGTTCTGTCTCTTCTTGGGCAAGTTTCGAAACCGGTACACCAGTCCAACTAGAAACGACCATTGCAACATCTTCTACAGTAACAGCAGAGTTTTCTTTTCCTTGTTCTTCTTTCCATACCTTTTTTGTTTCTTCTAATTCTTCACGAAGGCGTTGTTCTGTATCTCTTAAAGAAGCTGCTTTTTCAAATTCTTGACTTTGAACAGATGCA
This sequence comes from Priestia megaterium, assembly GCA_008180335.1. GTDB lineage: Bacteria > Bacillota > Bacilli > Bacillales > Bacillaceae_H > Priestia > Priestia megaterium_B. The sequence goes on along the minus strand of VTEF01000011.1, from coordinate 4,275 downwards.
TCTTTTTCATTGCGAACTGATTCTAATTTTTGTTCAAGTTCTTTTAGATTAGGTGGCGTTGTAAATGAACGCAATCTTACTTTTGAACCTGCTTCATCAATCAAATCAATTGCTTTATCTGGTAAGAAACGATCAGAAATATAACGATCAGATAATTTAACTGCCTGCTCAATAGCTTCATCGGAAATAGATACACGGTGATGAGCTTCATAACGATCTCGTAAACCTTTTAAAATTTGAATAGATTCTTCTAGTGTTGGCTCATCTACCTGAATTGGCTGAAAGCGACGCTCTAAAGCTGCATCTTTTTCAATATACTTTCGATATTCATCTAGCGTAGTAGCGCCTATGCATTGCAGTTCACCACGAGCTAAAGACGGTTTGAGAATATTTGATGCATCAATTGCACCTTCTGCTCCACCTGCTCCAATCAATGTATGGAGCTCATCAATAAACAAGATAATATTTCCAGCTTGACGGATTTCATCCATTACTTTCTTCAAACGATCTTCAAATTCACCACGGTATTTCGTACCTGCTACTACAGTTCCCATATCTAGTGTCATTACACGTTTATCGCGCAAAATTTCTGGCACTTCATTATTCACAATCTGTTGGGCTAATCCTTCAGCAATGGCTGTTTTACCAACCCCAGGCTCCCCAATTAATACAGGGTTATTTTTTGTGCGTCGGCTTAGCACTTCAATCACACGCTGAATCTCTTTTCCACGGCCGATAACAGGATCTAGGCTTCCTTCTCTTGCAACCACCGTTAAATCACGTGCTAAGCTATCTAAAGTTGGTGTATTTACATTAGATGAACCTCCACCTTGATGACTCGATGCAGCTTCATTACTACCAAGTAAGTGTAAGACTTGTTGACGTGCTTTATTTAAACTAACGCCTAAATTATTAAGAACTCGTGCTGCAACACCTTCTCCTTCACGGATTAAACCAAGTAGAATGTGTTCTGTTCCTACATAAGAATGACCTAGCTTTCTTGCTTCATCCATTGAGAGTTCAATAACCTTTTTTGCACGTGGCGTATAGTGAATGGTTTGTGTTAGCTCTTGACCTCTTCCAATTAGAGCTTCTACTTCTTTTTGGATTTTATCAGTACTTAAGCCTAAAGCAGCAAGAGCTTTAGCTGCTATTCCTTCTCCCTCACGTACAATGCCAAGCAAAATATGTTCTGTTCCAATATTATTATGGCCTAATCGTAATGCTTCTTCTTGTGCTAATGCTAATACTTTCTGTGCGCGCTCTGTAAATCTACCAAACATCATATAATCGTCACCCTCCACGTTTAATCTATATTTTTACTTATATTGAGACGGTCCCGAATCAAAGTAGCTCTTTTTATATCGCGTTCATCTGGTTTTAATATCTCTCCAGAATACTGCTGTAAAAATCCTGGCTGTATCATGATAATTAATTCATTCAAGATATTCTTAGAAAGGTTGGGAATATAACCTAGATCAATTCCTAAACGAACATCCGATAAACATTGGGAAGCCTCTTTAGACTCAATGATCCGGCTATGTGCTAATGTACCATAAGAGCGATAAACCCGATTTTCTAATTCAATGTGAGAGGTTTTAAATAACGCATCTCTTGCAGATCGTTCTTGAGTAATTAATTGTCTAACCACACTGTTTAAATCTGCTACAATGTCTTCTTCAGATTTTCCTAACGTCATTTGATTAGAAACTTGAAAAATATTTCCTAACGCTTCGCTACCTTCTCCATAAATTCCTCTTACGACTAATCCCAGTTGGTTAATGGCCGGAATAATACGGTGAATTTGACGTGTAATAACGAGAGCTGGCAAATGCATCATAACCGAAGCACGAAGCCCTGTTCCAACATTAGTGGGGCAGCTCGTTAGATATCCTCGATTTTCTTCAAATGCATAATCAACTTGTTTCTCAATCCAGTTATCTACTTCATTAGCACTGTTTAAGGCTTCTGATAATTGTAAACCTGGAAATAAACACTGTATACGTAAGTGGTCTTCTTCATTAATCATAATACTAAAATCTTCTTGTTCGGATAAAAAGCATGCTGCTTCATTTTCAGCTTCCGCTAAGTTAGGGCTAATCAAATGTTTTTCTACTAATACACGCTTTTCAAGAGATTTTAATTCATTCATTTTTAATAAATGTAAATATCTCTTATTCTCTTTGCCAACAGTTTGAAATACTTTTTCAAACTGTTTCACTACTTCGACTGCTTGTTGTTGAGAAAAAAGCGTAGGAAAAAGATAATTTGTTAAATTTCTAGCTAAACGAATTCGACTGCTTAAAACGATGTCTGAATCTGGAGCTTCTTGACTCATCCAAGAGCTCACTGGTTTTGTAAAAAATAACTGTTGCGGCATAAGATTAAGTCTCCTCTCCCTTAGATTCAATTATTTGTTTTTCTAATAACCGAATTTGGTCTCGGAGTTCAGCAGCCTTTTCAAATTCTTCTTTTTCGATATACTCTTTTAAATTCAATCTCAATGCTTCTAATTCCTTTTTTAAATGAAGATTACTTCCAATTCTATTTGGGACTTTTCCATGATGCAGATAATTGCCTCCATGTAATCTTTTTAAAACTGGAAGTAAAGGCTTTTCAAATGTACGATAGCAGTCTGCACAACCAAACCGCCCAATTTGAGCAAATTGTTGATAGGTCATTCCACATGTAGAACACTTTGGAATCTCTGTTTTGACTTTATTGGCTTTTGTCTCTGTTGTAGAAAGATCGATATTTAACAAACCTGCCAATAGGCTATTAACTGAAAAACCTTGTTGATTAGACATAGAGAAAATATCTCCACTTTCTTTTGCACAATGTTCACATATATGAACTTCAGATTTTTCACCATTAACAACCTTGGTAAAATGTAAAGTAGCAGGTCGAACCTCACATTGCTGACAAATCATGCAATCATCTCTCCCTGTTAAATTTTGAAATAAATAATTGAATTTAGCGATAACGTAATGCATTTAGCATTGCTTTCAATAAGTTTGCTCTTAATTCATCACGGTATGGAAGCTCAACCTTAATAACTGAACGATCAATTACACTTAACATAATTTTTGCTTCTCGTTCAGTAATAACCTTCTCTTCAAGCAATCTGATAATGACATTTTCAGCATGCGCTTGTGAAATTTGATTCTCAATCAATTCAATCACTTGTTGAAATAAATGAGAAGAATCATGCGACTGAACTTTTGCAATTCGGATGAAGCCTCCTCCACCTCGCTTACTTTCCACAATATATCCTCTTTCAACTGTGAAACGAGTATTAATGACATAATTAATTTGTGACGGTACACATTGAAACTTATCAGCAATTTCACTTCGTTTAATTTCTACAATTTCTCTGTCACTTAATTCAAGTACTTTCTTTAGATACTGTTCGATAATGTCAGAGATATTTGGCACATTGCCCCCTCCTTCTGACTTTGACTATATTTGACCTTATGTTAAATATAAAAGGAATTGAAAGAAATTTCAACTATGTACTACTAAAGTTTATTCTTTACTTTTATCGTTGCCACTAAAAAATGTTTCAAAACATTTTTTTATAAAATAAGAAAAAATCAATTTGGCCCTCCAACTGCATTTTTCTATGTAGAATGTAAACAAAAAAGGATTAGCTAATTAGCTAATCCTTTTAAAAGAAGCCTGGCAACGTCCTACTCTCACAAGGACAAAGTCCCAACTACCATCGGCGCTAGAGAGCTTAACTTCCGTGTTCGGCATGGGAACGGGTGTGACCTCTCTGCTATCGCCACCAGACATATTATATTATACATGTTGTAAAGAAGAAAGCAAGACTTTTTTATAAAAGTTTTATTCTTTCAAAACTAGATAACAGCTGCTGAGTTTGTTGCGCTTTTCATTGTCCAGTTTCGCAAGCTATATTCTACGGTCATTTCACTCCTTCCTACGAAACCAAAGAGCGGTTTCTTCTCAGGAGCTCCAATGCCCTATGAATATAAGCGAGCTTGCTACACTTTTCGTTGTCCAGCTACGGCTCCTAATTGTTCGGCCGTTTCACTTCTGCCTGTGAAACCAAAGAACGGTTTCCCTGCCAGAAGATCCAACGTCTTTCACAATTAAACAGTCGCCTTCGCTTTTCTATTTTGGTTAAGTCCTCGATCGATTAGTATCAGTCAGCTACACACGTCGCCGTGCTTCCACCTCTGACCTATCAACCTGATCATCTTTCAGGGATCTTACTAGCTTGCGCTATGGGAAATCTCATCTTGAGGGGGGCTT
>VTEF01000010.1 GCA_008180335.1 Priestia megaterium | reverse complement strand
CTTTCGGAGCTCGGCGAGTTCTGATTCTTCTGGTGTCCGATTATCAGATTCTTTGAAAGAACCGGAGGTTTTATATTGGCTTATCCACTTATCTAAAGACGATGGGGTCAGACTGTACTCTTGAATTAGATCTTTCCTCGGTTTGCCATTCATATATAGCTGAACCATTTGTTCTTTGAATTCTTGGGTAAATGTTCTTCGCTCTCTTTTGGTCATTGTAGATTCTCCTCGATTATATTAACTGTAGTCTACTTGACCTTAAATTAACTGTCCAACTAAATGTAGCCATAAAGAAAAGCACCTTCAATTGTTTGATTGTGTCTAACAATTGAGGTGCAGTTCATTACTATTGTTAAATGACTTTATTGTCACTGTATATTTAGAATAGAATATAAAGAGAAATTTCCATTCTCTTTTAAAGATATTGACCAGCTCATCCGTGTATTTATTTAACACCTGTATCTTATAATAATAAATGATAATTTTAACTAATGGCTCAGAGTCATTTACGATTAGTATAGGAATAATCAGCAATCATTGAATACATATAATCAAAAAAATGAATGTCAGCATAATTTGCTTCAGCAGAGAATGGCGGCTGTTCTAATAGTTTTCCATGCAACTCCCTTGCTGCTGTGTCATCTTTTTGCTGTAAGAAATATAAAGTGGCTAAAGCATAAACAGCACTAGATTCATAAGCTTCAGAAGGTGAAAGCTCTGTACGGTTATAGTTGCCATAAATTTTTCCTTTATTTGCCCATTCTTGCCGCAGCCATGCATCAAACTTTGCTGGCGGCTCCCCTGTTATTTCTTCATACTGACAAGCAATAAGTAATTGGTCGATCATGTTAATTTGTTTAGAATCAGCTTTTTCATAAGCTTGCTTATCGATATTGAACACTTCTAAAAAGAAAGGAGAAGCGGGATCTTCCCCTTTTTCTAAGATTTCCTCATATGAAGATGCAGAGAGATTGTTCATATGTTTAAGAGCTGAATAGTTAATATAGCTTAAATGCAGCGTATTTGCTTGCGTATTTGACGACCAATCATAAAAATCAATGAGTTGCTTGTTTTTTAGATGCGTATGAAGTAATGTCGATTGAACCTTATTTGCAGCTACTTTATACCTTTTTTCTTTAAATACGTGACCAGCTTCTGTCAAAACATTCATTAAACGCAGATCATCAATCAGTGCATTGGTTGATGTCTTCTCAGACAGCTCCCATTTTACAAAAGTCTCTTTGTTTTGATGAATAAGAAAGTCGCGCTGCAGCAATGTAAATTGCTCTTCAAACTCTTCTTTGTTTTGAGTTAAAAGCAAGTATTCCATGTAAAGACCGATGCTCTCAGACAAATAGTGAACGTCGTTTTCTCTGCCGTAAGTCCGGATTAAACCTTCAGTATTTTTATAGTGGTGATGAACGGTGTTTACAACAGCTTGTTTTTTGCTGGAAGCCCAGTAGTTTAAAGTTATACAAATACCAGTTACTAAGATGAATAGAATGATTAAATAGTTACTTTTCCTCACATAGGTTCTCCTTTAAACCGTTTCGTTTTATCCCATTGAATGGTCTTCTTTCGTATGCGGCTCCATAGATAAGCGCTGGCACTTTTAAGCAATAGGATTATAAATAATTGTGCATAGGTAAAATACATAACGGTTCCGACAAGTACATTCATAGGAGTGATTGTGCGTTCTAGCACCATAGCGCTAATAACTTGTGCCGTATATACGATATAGCTCATAAACCAAAACAGCAGCAACGGTGACTCAAAATTGGGTAAATAATAACCTGTTAGTCCTAATATAAACCATATATCTGAAAAAAGGAGCAAGAGTACAAAAAGAAAATAGGTTAATATATGCTGAAGGCTATGAACTAAAGTTCTCCCTCTCCAATATGAAATCTCTCGAAAAGACTTTTCTAATAAATAAAGGTTGCCTGTCAGCCAGCGTGTTCGTTGACGAATAAAAATATTCATCTTTTCAGGCTCCTGTTCCCATGTGCGGGACTGGTGAACGACAGGCAACGTTTTCTTCATAGCTGTTATACGGATCGTTAACTCCGCATCCTCAGCTAAAGCATATGGATCATACCCGCCTAATTCCTCAATGACGTCTCGGCGAAGCAGCATATTGGTTCCGGCTAGTGAACCGGTTTTAAATGCTTTCCACCTGCCGCTTTGCATCAATAGCTGAAAAACTTGAAATTCAATCGCGATCATACGTGTCAAAAGATTGCGGTTTGCATTAATTGTCTTAACATACCCTACAGCTCCTGCCGCACCTGCTGTAGTTTCTGCGGCATGAACTAATTCGATGACAGCCTTCTTCTCAGGCTGATTGTCGGCATCATACACTAAAAAATAATCAGAAGAAGTGATTGATAGACCATAATTTAGCACTCGAGACTTTCCTTTTGGATACCCTGGAGGCACTTTTACATAATGGATTCTAGAAAATATACAGCTAAAGGCTTGTATAATGGCAGCTGTCTCATCTGTTGACGCATCATCCAATACATAGATGTCCAGTTTCCCTGGATACTCTAACTTTAACATAGCATTTAGGGTGTCTTTGATGACAACTCCTTCATTATGAGCAGGTATAAGAACTGCCACTGAAGGATAATTCTCCAGCCATTTAATGTTTTGTTTTTGTAAGCGCTGAATAACTCCCATTACAGTTAATATAGAATAGTAAATTAATAAAGACCAAAAGAAAAAGATAACGGCTATTAAAATAATCTTCATTATTAACCTACCTCCCTGATAGAGGAAACTAATTCATGGAGCGTTTCAACTACATCTTCTCCAGCTTTCAAGAATTCATAGCTGATAGGGAGTTCGATTACGTTAAACTGGCTTCGCAGTGTCTTTGACAACCGATTTAAGACAATATGACAGCCTTCTTCATTTGTATTTTGCAAAAAAATGAGGATTTCCTGATCATGTATTAACGTTACTAAATCGAAATCAGCACGAACGGTTTGTAAGATAGCTTCCGTTACGACATGAATAACAGAACCTTTGACTTCGTCAGAGGCAGATGCATGAACTCTAATAAAATAACTTTCTTCGCCCCTTCTTTTAACACCTGTCATAATAACCGAGGCGCGATTGATAAATTCTGAATAGGATAGTAAATGAGGAAGATGCTCAAATTTTTTCAGCTCATTTACTTGCTGCTTTAACGTGACATTCTCTTCATATATACGGCGAATATGAGCAAAAAGCAGCCATATCAGAACTAAAGATGTTGTAATTAAAAGATGCTGGATCATCAAATTCACTTGAATATGTGATTCAGATTTTTGAAAAAAAGCATAAAATAAAAAGCTAAAACCTAGCAGCAAGCTAATTGCTAGTACATATAAATAATTCCGAGAACTAGTAAACAGACTCATAAGTAAAACAGATACACTTAGAATGATTAGATCTACTACTAATAGGAATTTAGATGCATGATAAAGTAATACAGCAAGACTGCATAGTAAAAATACCAATAGAGTTGACAATGATAGAAAGTATGATTTCATAGATGTGCCCTCCTTAACACTTTTATTAATACAAAAATGAAAATATTTATCTTACCAGCAAATGATTTCGTTATATTATCTAATGTACTTTCTCCTGTTTCTTTCGAACGAAACAAAAACCAACCATTAAAAAATGGTTGGTTGCACTACTCGCTCCCCATTATCTAAGTGCCCAGATACAGATAATGATTCATTGCTCATTTTTTCATAAGTTTAATAGTAAAAAATTACTATATGTATTGACTTTTATATTGACCAAAATAACTATTTATAAAGATAGTTTAGCTGATTTATAATAAATTTGAAATAGAATTTTTTTCATATAAATCGTCTTTTTCTTTCGAAATCTGTATCAATCAATGTTAATGAAGTCTTTTTATATTTAGATGATACGCACCCTCATTTCCATTAGGTAACTATCAGGAAATATATCCCTTCATAATTAAGGATATCTAAATAAAAAAGCCTAATTTCTCAGTGTTTTATGTGGGAAATTAAGCTTTAGCCGCTTCAAATTGGTGAATATTCTTCATTTACTTATTCTTTCCTATAGGCATACTGCTTCTGTATTTAACTCAAAAAGCCTTGATTATACCCACTGTACAATTTCCTTCATAGTCTGCCTTGTTTTTTCACGGGGTTGATTTAAACGATATCCAAAGGCAACCATACATGATACTCCAAAACTGCTCTTATTCAAGAGTCCTTCGCTTACTAAAATGTCTTCTACCTTCTCTTTATTGAAACCCTCTATAGGACAAGAATCAATGCCAATATGAGCAGCTGATGTCATCATGTTGCCTACTGCAAGGTAAGTTTGTCTGCATGCCCACTCAAACATTGCTCTTTCATTTTCAAATAAATTAAAGTCAGTATGAAGGAATTTTTCATAAGCCGAATGTCTTTGCAATATTACATCTTCAGGCAATTTATGCGTGTTGTTCATAATATTTACTAAATAATCTGATTCAGGAGACATTTCTTTTTTTGTACGTGCTAATGTGACAATGAAATGACTTGCAGTTTTAAGCTGCTTTTGCCCGCCCCAGGTGACTGGAATTAGCTTTTCACGTAATTCTAAATCCTGCAGAACAATAAATTTCCAAGGTTCAAATCCAAAAGAGCTAGGAGATAGCCGTGCTGTTTCTAGAATAAAATCAAATTCTTCCTTAGCAATTTTTCTTTCTATATCAAATTCTTTGCATGCGTGTCTATATTTAAATGCTTTTATTATTGTTTCCTTTTTCATCTTCTTTTTTCTCCCTTTCCCTTTACAAAGTCAAGATGTCTTGATTTCATGCATATAATAATTATGAATTCACATTCACAAAGCGGGTTACTTCATCGATAAGAGTTTCACTTTTCTCCCAAGGGACTAAATGACCTGATGCGATTTCTCGATATTGGGCTCCTTTTATCAACGAAGCGAGTTCTCTAGCATGTTCAATCGGAACCATTTGATCGTAGGTTAAACCGATTACCAATACAGGTGCGACAATGCTACTCAGTAAAGGGCGAATAGTAATCCGGCTATCCAATTCAGATTGGCGATCTGTACCCTCAGCTAAAGTTCCTGCAAATTGATGTGCCATTTGATTCAATTCTTCTAAGCTATTGAAATGATTATAAAAATCTGAGCTAAATCCGGTATGAATCAAAAATTGCGCAAAAAGCACCCGATCCGTGCGGAAAAGTTTTTGCCAAAGTTCAAATTGAAAGGCTGAAGCTAAGTTACTTTCTACCCATCCTGCAATTAAAGTAGCTGATTTCACGCGCTCTGGATACTTGGCTGCAAGAGCTGCTGCAATTTCTGCACCAAGTGAATACCCAACTACATGGAATTGGCCAATACCCTCTTGGAGCATAGCTTGCATATTCTGTTCAACCAAATCATCTAATTGCAGCTTCTCTCCATTGTCCATTGTGTTACCCGAACCGCTGTAATTAGGAGAAACAATTCTGTAGTGACCAGAAAGAGATTTAATCATGTCTCCCCAAGTGTTTTCATACATGCCGCCTGTTCCGTGTATTAAAAGCAACCCTGTTCCGTTTCCTTCAACAGCATATGCAACATCGACATTACCCACTCGAACGATTTTATCCATATTAGCCTCCTTGAAATGCTATATTGTTTACAAACTGAATCATACATAATACACTCAGAAAAAAGAAGTACGCACTTTTTTGTTCAATACTTACCAGAAAGGAAGTAATGCGATCGTGATGCACCAAAAAATGTATGAAATGAACGGAAAACAATTTCAATGTCCAATTGAGCTTTCTGTTTCGATATTTGCTGGTAAATGGAAAACAACGATTATTTGTGAGCTTCTTGAAGAAAAAAAGCGGTATGGTGAACTAAAGAGAAACATTGTAGGAATCACCCATAAAATGCTTGCCCAGCAATTGCGGGAACTGGAGGAAGCAGGGATTATTCATCGACAAGTGTATCCTGTTACACCGCCGAAGGTTGAATACACGCTGACAGAGCTCGGAGAAGGATTGAGACCAATTGTCCAACATTTGCAGGAATGGGGTATGTACTTTGAATCAAGTACTTCGGCTAAGTAAAGCCAGTTGCAATTCGAATTCCTATTCTACAATGGCAAACATAGAAAAAAGCTACTGGATAAACAGTAACTTTACACACTCGATATAGTTGTTTAAAAAGCGGGAATTATAATCTCTTGATCAATCTGCAGTTTAGCCGGGTCAATTCCAGGATTCGCTTCTTGTAATTGTTGGACAGTGATGTTGTATTTTTTGGCAATACTATATAAAGTATCTCCTGGTTGAATTTATAAAATTCATCTTAAAATGTAACTGATACTCACCTAATAAAGTAGTTTTTTGGCTTAAAAAATTGCACAAATAAACACTTATTCACTGGCAGATTCTTTTTAGCTTTGGTTGATTTATTTATTTTCAACTTACAGCAGCTGAGGATTCTTTCAGATCAAGGAATGAAGACAACAAAAAGCACCGTTACTGTTAATACGGTGCTTTTAACGTCAACTAATTGTTATGTTCATCTATACAAGCCGTTCTTATCTACATGTTTTATACACCCGTTGACTTCAAAAACTTAATTAAGTACTCTTTCAGTTCATCAAGGCTACTAGTACCATTTCTATACTTTTCATGTTTTTGAAGTAAGATAACTTGTTCATCTCGCATCGGACGTTCCTGTTTCTTTTACATGTTTCAAGTAGTAAGCTCTATTTAGTTACCTTTACATATTGTTCTTTTAATTGAGCATTATTCACATTTTTTCGCTTCCTTTTTTTGACCATTTCAACTCTTGCAGAGGTATCATTGTCACTCTTGTTCCAAAACTGCCAGCCGGAAGCTCTTTACTTGCTGCAATAAAATGATGTACCGTCATAGTGTTTCCTCTTTAGATAAATACATAATAAGCAACTCCTCTTTTTCCTTAGTTCAATTGCAGGCTTTCATTTGTTTTTTAGAATGATCATATTAAACATCCAACAATCACAGATTTTAACACTTTTTGGGTGATTTTTTTGTAAACTCTACTATAATTGTTATTTATTTCTTGCTTAATAGATACAGAATTTCTTAAACCTGTTATACTATAGTGTAGTATAACCATTAACTGACATCAAAAAAGAAAGTTACATTACTACTCATTATTACTTGAAAAGCTATTAAAAGCGAAAGGAATTACATACAGCAATGATTTCATTTATTCTCACGCTGAAACGTCTGTTAAAAGGATTGGCAGCTGCTTTTAAATTAAAGAATTTCCAAGTTCTTTTTTCATTGGTATTGGCTATGCTAATATCCGGCATAATTTTTTACACGAAGCAAGAAGGACTAACAGTGATTGATGCTCTTTATTTTTGTGTTACCACATTGAGCACGGTTGGACATCCTAGTTTTGTACCTCAAACCACATTAGGAAAAGTGTTTACTATCATTTATATTTTTGCCGGTTCTGGACTGTTTATAGGTTTAATAGGATATCTTGCATATGCATTGATAAAGAGACCAGAAGATGAAAAAAGCAATAATTAAAGTAAGCGGAAAGGAATGCTATTTATTCATGGCATTCCTTTTTCATTATCTGTAGGATGACAATAAAGTATTTAATTTTAAAACCTCAAATATATATAACCCTGTCCTGATTTTAGAACAAGGTTAAAATAAAGTTGTTTTGTACCTAGGTTTTATTACATAATAACGCGCTTTTTTTGAATGGAGAATTGCTAAACTGAAAAATGATTATTTTGGTTATTGCTCTCATAAATTCTTGAACTACTTCCCCAAGGATGATATCCGTCATCTATATAAGTGAATCCATATTTCTCATAGTATCCAATGTGGTCAGTACAAAGAAACACTTTATTGAATCCTGCTTTTTCTTTATACTCAGGATGCTCTCTAACGTTAATGATTTGCATAATGATTTTCCTTTCATTACTATTTTTTAGAAGCAAAGTTTTTTAGAGAATAGCGCTCGTAGAAGATTATTACTAAGCATTATTGAAGAAAAGCATCTTTAACTTGAGGAACTATTAATTAAACTAAATGTTTAACAAATAAAATTCTGTCTTGATTTGGTCCGTCATAGCCAGAGTTCACTGAAATATCATCAATTTTTTTATCTCCCTCTTCAATTTCAAATCCCATTTTGGTGTGATAGGCAATTGAAACTTTATTGACAGGGGACGTTACACAGCGGACAATATCTCGGTCATTTTGTTTAACCATATTAAAAAAATTATTGTATAAATGTTTTCCGATATTATGCTTTCTGTAATCAGGATGAACTCCAACGAAATGAATATATGCCTCATTTGAATAAGATTGAGAAAGGAATCCTATTAGAAAACCCACAAGTTTTCCTTCCTTTTCGGCAATGAAACTTGTATTTTTAAAATGGTCGAAGAATAATTTTGGTAACATATCAGACATATTCCTTCCGCCCCACCACTCATTGATTAGAGGAGAAATTATATAGTAGTCTGAGCCTTTCACTGAACGAATTTTCATTTTAATCCTCCATTTTTTGTGAAAATCTAATCTATTTAAACTAATTTTATCATTTTATATAGCATAGAAATAAGTCTAAGTTGCTCACTAACTGCAACAGCTGAACTGTATTTCGACCTAAACGATACAATCTTGTCACAACCAAGGTGACTTCAGATGTAACTTTGAAATAAAGTTTGATCAAAATATCCTCAAAAACCAGTATTTTTCGATAAATACAAAGAATCCATTTTGAAAAAAGAATGATCAAAATGGATTCTTATCTGGCAGATTTAAGTTTCGATTGTATAAAAATGTTTGATCATTTCCTACCTGTGTTACTCAACAATCGCGCCCGATTGCGGAAGATTAACATGTTATATAGAAAAGATCCTTCATTTTTCTTTTTAATGTCCTGCCATCATTGCGGCATTCTCTTTTGTTTCTTCATCTGGTGCATGTTCCGGCTGTTGTTTTGGTCTACTAAGGATTGTTCCTAGAAGTGCCCCAGCAAATGCAATCCCTGCAGCTAGAAGGAACGTGTTACCATAGGCAGCAACGGCTGCTTCAATTTGGTTAGCTGTTTCTGTCATATGATCAGTAATTCTTGACGTTAGGGACCCAGTCATACCTGCTACCGCAAATGAAACCATTACTTGTTGAGCCGCTGTTGTTAATGGTGTCACACGACTAACAAGATGTCTTGGAGCGGATTGAAGAACATGAGTATTAATCGCCATCATGGATAAACCCATTCCTGCTCCCATCATCACTAAACATGTAATGATAAATCCGTTGGTTGTATCCATAGAAATTCGTGAAAGCATAAATAGCGCTCCAGTAATAATTGACAAGCCTGTTATGGCTAAAGGACGAGCACCTATTTTATCAAATAAACGCCCTCCGATTGGCATCATAACACCTGACGCTAGAGCTTGTGGAAGTAGAATTAAACCAGTATCTAAAGCACCGTAACCTCTAACTGTTTGTAAAAATAACGGGACAATAATCATAACCCCAAATAAAGCGATTTGAGAAATCCATGCAATCACAATCCCTTTTCTAAAGTCAGATGATCCAAAAACTCTCAGCTCCAATAAAGGTTGCTTTTGACGAAGTTCGACGAAAATGAAAATAAGGAGCGTAATTCCACCTACAATTAATCCGGTAAGAGTTTCTGGTGAAGACCAGCTTTTGCCTCCTTCACTCACTCCATAGGCTAGCATTGCGAATGCGACAGGTGCTAATATGATTCCTAAAAAATCAAGTGATGGAACGGTCTTACGTTCAACTTTCGGCAAAAATTTCATTCCAACTAATAGTGCAATGATACCGATTGGTAAATTAATAAGGAAAATCCAGTGCCAAGTAACGTATTCTACAAGATAGCCTGCTAAAACAGGCCCTAGTGCAGGTGCTAATAGCATCGGAATCCCAATTGTCCCCATTACAGACCCGATTTTATCCGGAGGAGCAAGTCGGAAAATCATGGCCATTCCTATTGGAGCAACCATTCCTCCGCCCAGCCCTTGAATAACCCGATAGATGATTAACTGTTCAGGATTTTGTGCAACAGCACATAGAATGGAACCAAGTGTAAACAAGGCGATCGTAATTAAAAATATCTTTTTTGCCCCAAACCGGTCCGTCATCCAACCAGCTAAAGGAATGACAGCTGCTAATGCAAGCGTATAACCTGTTATGGACCATTGCATGGTCGAAACATCAGACTTAAAATCTTCCACTATTCCAGGAAGCGCAACATTCATCGCTGTACTATCAAGAATTACCATTACCATACCAACAATGACAGCCAGTAGTGGTCCTATGATCGTTTTAAGGGAAAATGCTTCATTGTTATTTTCTGTTTTTGCTGACATACGAATGTCATCTCCTTTTCTAAAATTTCACCCTTCAGGAAGGTTATTATGTTGATGACAGGATTTCCTCTTATTTGCTTTCAAAACAGGATTCCATTTAATAATGACAAAACCGCACTTCAGTCCCTTGTTAAGTCAGCTCAGAATTAAACTCTCCGGCGCAACGTTGCGCAAAAAGGAGCTCGGTTCACCTATGCTGTAAAGCTGCAAGTGATGCATAGCCCGGGTGCAGGCAGTGTAAAACAATCTGCGCAGGCTCTCATCTCCGTATACTTCCGCTGATGCGTCATAAATAATAACCGCGTCGAATTCGATACCTTTGGCCAAATACGCCGGTATGACGACAACGCCTTGCTTGTATTCAATCGATCCGCTCTTCACGAGCTTAATTTCTTCCACGCTGTTCAGGCCCTCGTATGCGGCAGTGCTCTCCGTAGCGGATTTGCATATAATCGCGATCGTATTATACCGCCGCTTCCGCAAGTCTGCGACTTTGGAAGCAATGCAGCGGTGCAGTTCGGCGCGATTGGACAATTGTGTCAGCACAGGCCTCTCACCATCGCGTTCAAAAGCGGTAATCCGTTCGCCGTCGGGTACGAGTCCGCGTGTAAATTCGACAATCGGTTTTGTGGATCTGTAGCTGCGGGTCAAGTTAATCGCAACTGTTTTATCCGGACCGTATAAGCCAGTAAGCGTGTGGAAATCGACCATTTCGCTGGCATGGGCGAATATTGCCTGGTTAAAGTCACCGAGCACGGTCATTCTTGCCGAAGGAAACAAACGTTTCAAAAACTCGAATTGAAACGGAGAATAGTCTTGAGCCTCGTCTACAAGTACATGTTTGATCGAGCTGTTCGTCTGAAAGCCTTGAATCAGCTCTTTCATAAGTAAAAACGGAGTAGCATCTTCGTAAAATAGTTTTCCTTCATCCAGCATTTTCACAGTCGATAGGCAAATATCCGGCCACTCCTCGGGTGCTTCCCCGTCCATCCACTGTTTGATCTGGATGGGATCGGTGAAAAACTGCTTGTATATTCCCTTAATGTTGACGAAACGAAACGCCTTGATCCGTTTTCGCAACGGCTTTAACTTCTGGCGAACAATCAAGCGGGCTAACGCTTCAGGCTCGATTTCATAATCATGAATCGACTCACCTTTAAAGCCGCGTTTTTCTGCTAAATAGGTATATGCCTTATGGTAATCCTCATTGCTAAGCAGTTCGATTTCCTCCTGTACCCATGGCTTAGTCCATTCGAGCTTCTCGGCTTCATCTATTTGCTTAAGCAGCCAATCCTTCAATTTCTCAAGTCTGCTATGAAAGCGAAGTGAGGTGTCGCTGCTATAAAACTTTTCTGCGATTTGTTTAGCAGTAACAATTGTCTTTCCTCTGAAGATAATCCCTTTGAATACCATTCCGGATAATTCCAGCGACTCTCTGTATGATTTGATCGCTTCAAAAAAACGGGTGGTAGCTTTGAATCGGATGCTCGCAATCCTTGTTTCGTATAATGGGTTATCCATTGCAGTTAAAACATATTCCAATTGATCGTAAGGATTCTCAACTTGAAACTCACTTTTCAGCCGATGATCCAAGTATTCCTGGAATGTGACCTGCTGCATATTCTCTTCGCCGAGTTCTGGCAACACATTGGAAACGTAACTATTAAACAACGAATTAGGCGAAAAAAGAATGATTTGATCAGCATTCAGAATATCTCGATATTTATAGAGTAAATAAGCAATCCGCTGCAGGGCAGCCGATGTTTTGCCGCTGCCAGCAGCACCGTGTACAATTAGCATCCGCCCGTGATCGTGCCGGATGATCCGGTTTTGCTCTTGTTGAATGGTGGCCACTATATTGTGCATATGTTTGTCTGTACCTTTACCAAGCACCTGCTGTAAAATCTCGTCACCAATGGTAAGACTGGTATCGAACATAGATTGGATAATGCCGCCGCGGATGAGATATTGCCACTTTTTCTCCAGTATGCCATGGATGACGCCTCCAGGGGTAACATACTTGGCGGAACCAGGCTGGTAGTCGTAGTAGACACTCGAAACTGGAGCCCTCCAGTCGTAAATAAGGAAATTTTCTCCGCTTGTATCCGTGAGCGTAGAGATGCCGATATAGATTCGTTCAGCGCTTGAAGTTCCTTCTTCAATGAAATCGATTCGGCCAAAATAGGGCGCCTCTTGCATACGCCGCAGCGCAGATAATCTCTTTGATGCGTGTCTATGGGTGCTTTGGCTTACAGACAGAGCTTGCGCCTCTTGTCTCAAGCCTATGATCGTCTCAAGATAATCGTCGAAGGTATCAATATTAACCTTTACTTCATCCCAAAAGTGTTTGCGGATATTCACAACTTCCATCCGACGCCTGAAAGTTTCGCCCTCCAGTTTATTGATTTGCTCTGTAATTGTCTCCATTACGCTGCTCACTCGTTCTTGCTCCTGGGGAAGTTCCATGTTCATATCAAACACTCCTTTAAAAAAATAAAAATAGGGGTTGACTGAAAAGGATTTTATGATGTATAATTAAAATAGGGTAAACTATACAAAAACAATTTACAGTACATCTATCTAAATTTATCACAGTTTCTCATTTTTATCAATGTATTTATACGACCGCCGATATGATGGATTATAATTGTTACAAATTAAAAAAGAAAACCCTTATTTTATAAAACAAATGACTCACAAAAAATGATATCTAAATATACGATTATTTAGTGGTAGCGTCAGAAACCGCATATTTACAACGTTAAGGAAATTCCGATATTAAAAAGCCCAATTTCTTAGTATTAATCTTAAGAAATTGGGCTTTATTCGTTACTCCATTAAATGGCTCGTCAGAATAGTAGCCTTTTATTTTATTGGGAAAATTTTTTGATGTGGGGGTTGGAAGTCGTTTTAGTTGCCGTACCCCAAATTCTTTATAAATGTTATACTTAGCAGATAAATCTCCTAAAACCAAAAGGTTATTATTTACTGGAGTTATATAATTTTTGTCTTTAATATTTTCAAAGTTAGCAACTATTTTAAACTTTCTAGCTATTGAACTCTGGTTCTTAACTGACATTACTTTCCTTGTGGAGCTATACGAACTCCTTGCGTTTATCCTGGTATCTGATTCTGCAATCAGAAGATAAACTATTCATAACACTTTCATCGCTTTATTGTATATAAAAATCATTTTTCGAATGTAAACTCCTTTTACTTTGGATAAGTTTGTATTCTCTTTCCAACTATTATAAATTCACCATTATTTTTTTCAAACAATAAAAATTATAATGTGATTAAAATAGATATTGTCAATTGAATACCTCTATAGTAAAATACATTTAAGTCGTTAACATGAAAGGGCTTAACTACATATTGGGATATGAGTTCATGGGGCTATGGTATAATGGGATTACGCTTGACTGGCAGTCAAGTAATGCGAGTTCGATTCTCGCTAGCTCCATCCTTGATTACGTGTCAAACTAACCACTTCTTCTATTCTGTATAAAAGAATAAGGAGTGGTTTTTATGTTAGTTTCAAGAATCTAAACATAAACTTCACAAGTGCTAAACCGAAAAGTCTATCAAGAAAGAAGCAGCTAAAGCGTATTTGAGTCGTATACATAAAAAAAGGTTAAGCATTCTATTAACAAATGCTTAACCTTTTAATCAAATGATCTGTTCCTTCAAGCTGTCCAGGTCTTCATCAGTCCGCCCTATGTTTTGCACTAGATCAGGTACCGCAAAAAGTTCGGTAAGGACGGCTTGATGGCGCCGGCGGTGTGCAGTAATCAGCCTGTTCAGGAGAATGTGCGTAAGGCTTTGAAAGAACCTCAAGAAGCTGCTTCATCACGCTGAAGTCTCCTTGTTGCACTGCGGCTTCTAGTGCGGCTTCCACTCGGTGGTTCCGAGGAATAACCGCAGGATTGCTGTTCTGCATTAACTGATAGGCGGAGGCTTTTGATTCCTGCTGCCTGCCTAGTCTCGCCTGCCACAGCTCATGCCACTTAGCGAATTCTTTGCTTTCAAACAAAGCCGTATCCTCTTTTGTATCAAAAGTTAAGGCGCGGAAAGTATTTGTATAGTCCGCACGGTGCTTCTGCATCATACTGAGGAGTTCTTCAATAAGGGATTCATCCTGTTCCTCTTCGTTAAATATGCCGAGTTTTGCTCTCATACCCGCAAGCCAGTTGCTTTGATACAATTTCGTAAAATCTGAAATCACATCTTGAGCAAGTTTTACAGCCTTTTCCTCATCTTCATGCAGCAGCGGTAATAAGGTTTCTGCAAATCGTGCAAGATTCCAACCGCCAATATACGGTTGATTGCCATAGGCATAGCGACCTTGAATGTCAATGGAACTGAATACCGTTGCTGGGTCATATTCATCCATAAAAGCACAAGGACCATAATCGATGGTTTCACCGCTAATCGTCATGTTATCGGTGTTCATCACTCCGTGGATAAAGCCAACCAGTTGCCATTTGGCAATCAGCAGTGCCTGACGTTTAATTACTTCTTGAAGGAGCGAAAGATATTGATTCCCGTCAGCTTCAACTTCTGGAAAATGCCGCTTTATCGTATAGTCAGCCAGCGCTCGTAGTTCGTCAACTGTGCCCCATTTTGCAGCGAATTGAAAGGTACCAACGCGCAGATGACTCGAAGCCGTACGGGTCAGAACTGAACCTGGAAGCTCGGTTTCTCGGATTATTGACTCACCTGTTGTCACCACCGCGAGACTACGGGTAGTAGGAATACCAAGCGCATGCATCGCTTCACTGATAATGTATTCGCGCAGCATCGGTCCAAGTGCTGCACGACCATCTCCTCCGCGGGAGTATGGTGTTCTCCCTGAACCCTTTAGCTGAATATCAATCCGTTCACCTTGGGGAGTGATCTGTTCACCAAGCAGCATCGCCCGGCCGTCCCCTAGCATCGTAAAATGTCCAAATTGATGCCCTGCATAAGCTTGAGCAAGAGGAAAAGCACCTTCTGGAATCTGGTTGCCGGCAAACACTGATACATTATCTTCGCTTTGCAGCGTCTCGACGTTCAAGCCTAGGGATGTTGCTAGGGAATGATTGAGAATAATTAACTTCGGTGAGCGTACAGGGTTTAGGTTAAGGCTTGAAAAAAATTTTTGTGGCAGACGGGCATAACTATTATCAAAGCTCCATCCTGTTTCCATCATTTCTTTTGTCATTGTATCTCCTTTCCTTCTTTTGGCTTTCTGCATTTAAGTTTTTTACATAAACCAAAAATCGCAAGCGTTCTTATGAGCTTTTTCGTATCTGCTTTCTGTATCAACACAAAGCAGCCATTTTTTAATGTCTACTTCTTCCAATTTATTATACCCTTTCCACACAAAGTTAGCGCCACTTATTTAATTACTCAGTAGTTTGAAATTTCAATTAGGTTCCCATCAGGATCTCTAATATACACAGATGTAATAGGGCCCATAGCACCAGTCCGACTTACGGGTCCTTCTTCTATTGTAACTTTACAGTTAGTTAGATGAGTGATAACATCAGTTAACGCCACATTTGTGATAAAACAAAGATCTGCAGAACCGGATATTGGTCTTTTAGCTTTTGGCTCAAATTCTTTTCCGGATTTATGTAAGTTTATTTTTTGGTCACCAAATTGTAACGCTTTTCTTCCTGTACCAAAAGTAATAACCTTCATCCCCAAGACTGTACGATAAAAATCACAAGTTTTATCAAGGTTTGTCACCGTTAACACCAAATGATCTAAGCGTTCAATCTTCACTATACTCATCCTTTCATTTCTTGACTGAATTACATGGTAAAGTAAATTGGACATGCCGTTGCTCTTTAAGGTTAAGGGCGATCAGTAATTAATCTTTGTTCCCTGTTTCTATAAAAATATTGTTCTAGCAATAACAAAAATCTTCTTATAACACTATGCCCTTTAACAGAACAACGTTAATTCTATTTACATTTTAGCATTAAATTCCATACCCCTGTTATGTTTAAGGGTACCGTCTTTTGCTTCAGCAAAAGGAGAATCAAACCATATTAAACAAATTGCTAACGATAAAATCGCATATAATTTAAATTATGCATGTAGTCATCTTTAAGGATGCTGTATATTTCTAAATCGATTACGCCTTTACCAGACCATAAAGAGGCTTGTCTTAACAATCCTTCTTTCATAAAACCGTTTTTTAAGAGGACTTTCTTTGAAACCTCGTTTGCAGGCATGACCTCTGCTTGAATTCTGTTTACATTAACTTCTTCAAATAAAAATTTTACTAGTATACAAACGGATTGAGTTGCAATTCCCTTGCCCCAGTTGTCCTCTGCCAAAAAGTAACCAATAGATACCATATTCACTTTTTGGTTAAAATCCATAGCTTCTATAATTCCCACCAATTTATTACTTTGATTCTTCTGAAAGATACCCCACTTAACTCTGCTTTTTTTATGGTAATCCCTATCAAAATGGCCTATCATCTTACTTACCGTTTGTATGTTATGTTTAGGAATGATACCACAATATTCAAATACATTTTCGTTATCGTAGATTGCATATACTTCCTGTAAATGTATCTCTTCGATTTTTCTTAATACTAGATCCGCAGATTCCAATACTGGGAAATCTCCAAAAACCATTTCTAAATTCATGTTATTGCCTCCTAAAGTTATTCCTCAATGGGTATGTAGATCTTCATTTTCATTTCAATTGGAAATGTTGAATTTAAGACATCGGCAACTTCAAAATCCAGTCCATCTTTTCTTTCGTAATTAAAATTAGGTAGCCATGTTCCATAGATGTATCTTCTTGTGTTTTGAACTAATTCAGTGGTCCCGTTGACTTTGAATTTAGCATATTTACCCTCTGGAATTTCAAGATTTACAAAACCATCTTCTAAGTTCTTTTCAATGTATTCAATTGAGTTTTGTATTCTTTCAAAGTAATCCATTCCTCAACACCTCTGTATATTCATATTTTATAATTTAAACAAAAAATTTTTTTGATAATTTGTGCTAATTCGTACATCATTATCGACTATGTATCGGCTAAATACATAAAAAGATCCAGCATTCACTGAAAAACTGAATTTATGAACATTAAGTGAAGTTTGACATAATTCGACATTCTTTTGGGCAGTAATTGTATTCATTATAGTTTTTTCAACAGACTCTTTCCTTTATGGGGTAGTACCAGCGAAGCTGTCACCACCCGCAATAAGGAAATGTCAAGATTACAATAAGTTATTTAAGTTTAATACTTCTAACATGCATACCCCCATCCTGTTTTGGATGGAGGTAAAATAAAGTTGTTAAATTTTTTTATAAAGTATGCATTAGCAATAAAGTCGTTTGAAAATCTAAGTTTTATTCCACAATCGCGCCCGATTGTGGAAGATCACAATTTATTTTTAATAGTATTTATAGGAGATTAAATAGGTTTTAGTTATCTGACTAAATATCATTTGGTAACATAGCTGAATTGTTGATACGTGTTTTCTTCATATAAGACATTACTATTATTAATATACCGTTTATAGCAAGAATCCCTACTAAACACTTAATGAAAATGGCAGTAACGGGTGAATAATGATAGATCGAATGCCAAGGAGAACCAAATAAATAAATCATTGCTGGTATTAAAACGATTGAGGATAAAATAAGTAAAAAACCAACTATATTCCAAACCATATAATGAAAACTTTTCTTTCTCTTTAATCGATACAAAATCCAACTTCCCCATAGGGTCAACATGAACGTTAATAATAAAGGAATCCATTGCATTTTATAATCCATCTTAAGTATATTAGGCAACTGTTCATTTTCAATAATTCTTTTAATTCCTTCCCTCATTGAGATAGTAGACATAGCTTCAGAAAAATCATTCTTATTTATTAACAAAATAAATCCATAATTCTTTTTAGGATTAATGAATAATTCAGTTCTTGAATCAGGTGTTTCTCCCCCGTGAAAGAAATAAGGATTATTTTCATCTTTAGAAATTCTCCACCCTAAACCATAATACATCTTATCTTTTCTATGTACTTGAGGAGAAATGTATTGGTTAAATAGATCACTAGATAATAATTTATCCTTATTTAACAATAATTGTATATACTTAGACATATCATCAGCTGTGGAAGCTGTATATCCATAAGGAGCACCACTGTCATCATAAGAAACTTTACTTTTTATCGGTTTTCCAAAGAATGACTTATACCCTGGTTGATATCCTAGTTTAGAAGCATCCTTAAAAGTTGATACAGTACGATTCATACCAAGCTGAGTATAGATCTCGTCATTCATAAATTTAGAGAACGGCTCACCTGTTACATTTTCTATAATACTCCCCAAAAGTAAATAGTTTGCTGGACTATATTGATGTACTAAACCTGGTTCATGATTAAGTTTTACTTTATTTAGTTTATTAACAGCATCGTTTATTGCGTTTTCACCTCTTGAATTTTGATCTGCAATTTTTAAGCCTTCATAAGAGCTAATACCACTTGTATGGGTAAGTAGGTGTCTGATGGTGATTTTCTTTTCAAAACCATTTTGATTGTATTGAAAAGATGGGATATAGCTATCGATCTCATGATCAAGTTCAATTTTTCTTTGTTCCACTAACTTCATAATAGCAAGACTGGTTAAAGGTTTACTGACTGAACCTATTGTAAACAACGTATCTTTCGTTACAGGCTCACCATTACTCTGTATCCCCCAATTTTTTTGGAGCAATAGTTTCCCTTTTTGAACAATTGTCAGAGAAGCACCTGGAATTTGATACTCATCTAAAGCTTGACCCATATATTTCTCAATTAATTCTGTTTGATCATGACTGCCAGCAGTCACATGTAATGGAAAAACAAGAGTTAAACATGCATATAGAAATATAGACAATTTTTTCATTGTACTTCTCCTCTCATCTACAACCTTTTGTTTGGTCAACCAACCAATTTGTTTTTAAATTTAAAGTCTATTTTTTCAAATAGACTTCAAATAAACCTTCTAATAATTGATATGCTTTATCTAATTCAAATGCAGGATCCATAATCTTTTGTAGTGCCAAACCATCAAAGCAAGCTAATAGTATACTTGCTATTATTTCGGCATCACTATTATTCAAATCAAGATTTCTTAATGGAAGAGATAAACTATCTCTTCCATCCTTTAGAATCTTAGCTACATCTTTTTGTAATTCTCCACTCTTCAATCCGAGTGAGTAAATTTCATAGCGCCAACGATACCATTCGGGATCTTTTTCTGCCCGCGTTTTTATCTCCTGTAAAGTCTCCAATGGAGATGAAAATTTCTCATCTTTCCCTTCATACTTGTTATGATATCGCACTTGAACATGATTCTGAACGGAAAATAACAATTCTTCTTTATTTTTAAAATAATAGTGAATAAGTCCAGGCGTTACGTCAGCTTCTTTTGCAATATCTTTAATTGAAGCATTTGTATAACCTTTACTTGCGAATACCTTGTAAGAAGCATCAATTATACGTTGTCTCTTATCTTCCTTACTCATATTTCACCTCTACTGTTTGGTCAACCAACCAAATTATAAAACTTACCTAATATTAAGTCAATCTTTTTGGAAATAACAAAAAATAAAATTATAAAAATTTTCCTACAAACTCTTATTCCACAAAATGGCCCGATTGTGGAATAGGATGATTGGAGTTTTTAACTTTATTATCATAAAACAGTTAATATCAAAAGTTTATCACTAAATTACCGTAACAAAAACGGTCGTTTCCGTTACATGATGTACAAACAAATATTCTGTCTATCAATCTCGCATAAATTGCGTAACAAAAATATGTAACAAAATATTTTGTAACAATATTAATCATTTGATGTTTTTGGTACAATATTTTAGGAAGGGGATGATGCAAATGAAATTTGGTTACATGCGTGTTTTCACAATCGACCAGAATTTAGATCGCCAAAAGAAGCAGCTTCAGGATTTCGGTTGTGAACGTATCTTTTTTGAAAAAATGACTGGTACCAAACGGGATCGTCCAGAATTAAACCGTATGTTGGAATTTCTTCGAGCTGAAGATACGGTTGTCGTAACGGATTTAACTCGTCTATCCCGATCTACGAAAGACCTGATTGAAATTACAGAGATAATTTCACAAAAAGGAGCGCATCTAAAAAGTTTAAAGGAGTCTTGGCTAGATACAACAACAGCACATGGAAAAATGTTGTTTACCATTTTTGCTGGGATTGCACAGTTTGAGCGAGATCTTACCTCTGAACGAACAAAAGAAGGAATTTTAGCTGCAAAGAAACGAGGAAAACTTCCTGGAAGACCAAAAGCTGATGAGGAAAAGATCAAATATGCTCTATATCTTATAGAACAAGGGATGAGCCGGACAGATGCAGCTGAAAAGGCTGGTATCTCTCGTATGACTCTATATCGTAAGATACAAAAGGAGGAAAAAATTGAAAAGGAATTGGGAATTAGATGAATTAATTGAACACTTTATACTGATGCCTGATGAACAAGAGTTAATACAACTAAAAAGAGGAAACTCAAAGCTCGGTTTTGCAGTTATGTTTAAGTATTTCCAATACGAAGCCAGGTTCCCTCATACCAAGAGTGAGATACCTAAAACAGTGGTAGATTACATAGCTAAGCAGCTGGATGTTAATCCCGATACCTTTTCTGAATATGATTGGGCCGGACGTACTATTACTTATCACCGTTCAGAAATACGTGCTTATTTTGGATTTCGAGAAGCCTCCCTGCAAGATACAGATTTTATAAAAGACTGGTTGTGTAAGAATGTGCTTTATCATAACCATGAATTTAACTATGTTGAAGAAAAGGTATATCAACAATATAGGGATTTAAAAATTGTACCCCCCACCACAGATCGAGTAGAGCGTCTTATTCGCTCTGCTATCCACTCCTATGAAGATCAATTTTTCACTACTGTATATAAGAGATTATCTAGCCAAACATGTGAGGGGCTGGATAGATTAATTAATAACTTGGAGAATATTGATGACTCTTCAGAAACAGATGAAGCATTAACCTTCCATGAATTAAAGTCTGATCCTGGATGTATTGGATTAGAAACAATTTTCAAAGAACTACATAAGCTTCAAACTATAAAAGAACTGCAATTACCCTATGATTTATTTAATGATACGTCACCTAAAATTTTAAGGAAATATAAAAAACGTACTGCAACAGAGGATATCCGTGAATTACGTCGGCATCCACCCCAAGTTCGCTATACACTTTTATCTTGCTTCTTTTGGCTTCGTAGAGCAGAAATTACAGACGGTTTAATTGAGCTCCTAATACAAATTATACACCGCATTAATGTAAGAGCTGAACGCCGAGTTAATAAAGAATTGCTACATAATTTAAGAAAGGTTAATGGAAAAAATAACATATTGTTTTACATGGCAGAACAAGCATTACTTAACCCCGACGGGGTTATTCGCGATGTACTTTATCCTATCGTCAGTGAAGAAACACTTAAAGACTTGGTAAAGGAATTTAAACACACAGGACCTGCTTACAAAGAAAAAGTACATACCATTATTCGTTCATCTTACAGTTCTCATTATCGTAGAATGGTTCCCCATATTTTGGATAAATTGGAGTTTTGTTCGAATAATGAAAGTTACCGTCCAGTGATCAAAGCCTTGAAACTTATTCAAAAATATACAACTTCGGGTGCTCACTTCTTTCCAAAATTCGAACATATTCCATTAGATGGTGTTATTCGACCTAGTTGGAGACATCTCGTCATAGAACATGATGTTTCAGGAGAAGAGAGAATAAATCGTATAAATTATGAGATTAGTACTTTACAAGTATTACGTGATAAGTTGCGATGCAAAGAAATATGGGTGGCAGGTTCTGAGAGGTATCGAAATCCAGATGAAGATCTGCCACAGGACTTTGAGATGCGTCGCGAAGAGAACTACAAATCATTAAAACAACCGATCAACTCTGACGAGTTTATCGCAAATCTAAAGGAGAGAATGACAAAGGCATTAAATAAATTAGATCAAAGTATACCTAAAAATAGTAAGGTTCGCATTTTAACACAAGGAAACAGACGAATATCTGTTTCTCCTTTTGACCCAGTTTCAGAACCTGTTAACTTGTCACGGCTAAAAGCTGAAATTATGAAACGCTGGCCAATGACTAACCTGTTGGATATCCTTAAAGAAGCTGATTTACGAGTAAACTTTACGAAGCATTTTAAAACAGCTGCTTCTAGAGAAGTCATTAGTAAGGATATTTTACAAAAGAGGCTTATCCTATGTTTGTATGGATTGGGAACAAATGCAGGGTTAAAGCGAATTTCAAATGGAGAGCATGGAGAAAAGTATAAAGATCTGTTATATATACGGCGAAAATATATAGATAAAGATAATCTACGCAATGCTATTGCTGAGATTGTAAATGCTATTTTACGAAATAAAATGACCGATATATGGGGAGAAGGAACAACATCCTGTGCTTCCGATTCCAATCTTACAAGGCCTATTAACTGGGAATTGATTCGTCAGCAATATGATCAGATGATCAAGTATGCTACTGCTTTACGCCTTGGAACAGCTGAAACAGATGCTATCTTAAAACGATTTACAAGAAATAACTTAAAACACCCTACTTACCAAGCTTTATCTGAGCTAGGAAAAGTCATTAAAACTATTTTCTTATGTGATTATTTAGATTCTGAAGATATACGAAGAGAAATTAATGAAGGTCTCAATGTTGTAGAGAATTGGAACTCCGCAAATAGCTTCATCTTTTATGGAAAAGGTGGAGAAATTGCAACAAATAGACTCGAAGACCAAGAGGTTGCAGTCCTTTCCTTACATCTATTACAAAATTGCCTCGTTTATATTAATACACTTATGATTCAAACCGTTTTATCAGAAGGGAAATGGTTGAATATGATGACACCTGAAGACTTAAGAGCATTAAGTCCTCTCATCTATAGCCATGTAAATCCTTACGGGACCTTTAAATTGGATATGATGGAACGAATTCAAATTGAAGAGAGATCATATCTAAAGGAATCAGTGCATTTTTAATTCATATTCTTATTGCGGGTAGTGACAGCTTCGCTGGTACTACCCCTTTATGAATTGAAAGGAGTTCAGCTTTTACCATCAGAAATTGCCGACATATTTCTTAAAATTGAATTTTTAGCCGTTCTTATTTTGTTTGTTGTGTCGATCATCTTATTCATGATTGCCTTCCTTTGGATATTATTGAACCGTGCTATCTATCGTATTAGAGGGAAAAAAGGTGCAAAAGCAGAAGAACCAAAAGAAGTCACTGAACAAGATATAAACTTATTTTTCCAGCTAACGATAGAAGAAATAGAGAGACGTCAACGGCTAGATGAATTAATCATTTCTAGTGAAGACAATATTGACCATGATAAAATGGAAATTCTTCGCAGACAGTACAACGATAATGAAAAAAGTTTTGGTGTAAAGTGACAATAAAGTTATTTAATTTTAAAGCCTTAAATCCGTATACCCCCGTTCTTACTCAGAACGGGGGTATACGGGTTTATTTTAGATGTAAAAACTTACGCTGTACTCAAAATATTACAATAAAGTCATTCGATGCTTCTAATCTTACTATAGGTACAGGTTTCTTTATTGAATTACTTAATATTTCCTTATTTCACTAGCTGAAGAGCCTCTTCCAGGCGGTCCCAAGTTTCGGTGATTCCTTGTAGCATGCCCATGTCCATGACGGTCTTGAGACTCTCCGCCGACGTATATTCAGCACGGTTAATCAGCTTCGTCTTACTGCCCAAATCGATGAATTCCAATGTAACATCAGTCGATGGCATGGCGTCATTCATATTACCTTCGGCATCCGAGAAGAAATCGACGTAAACGATTTTCTCCGGCTCGATGATCTTCTTATAAACACCTTTGCCCCAAGATTCCATACCGTAAAATTCACCTTGGTTTTGATCTACGCATTTCATGCAGTAGTGCCAAACGCCATCCGGCCGAAAATCGATGTTGCAGACAGGAAGCTCCCAGCCTTTTGGCCCCCACCAGCGTTTGAGATGCTCGGGATCTTTAAACATCTTGAACACGAGGTCGCGCGGCGCGTCGAAAATACGCTCCAGCACTAGTACCCGATCGTTCTCCACCCTCGAAATCATTGTGTTGTTGGACATTTCCATTCCTCCCAATAAATTTTTGGATTAAGACGTCACTTTTTTCGTAGTAATCTTTTTCGGCACAATATCAGTCTTTTCTTTGCAATTCACGCAAATAGTCATCCAAGCGGTCGAACCTTTCATGCCAGACATGCTGGAAAGACTTCAGCCAATCATCTAGATCTTGGAACGGCTGCTCCCGTAGCTTGTAAATTCGCCGATTAGCAATTGCTTGCACCTCGACGAGCCCAGATTCATTAAGTGCACGGAGATGTTTAGAAGTTTGTGGCTGGAGAAGACCAAGTCGTTCAGCAATTTCCCCTACAGTGAGGGGGCCATCACGCAAAAGTTCAACAATGCGTATTCGGTTGGGCTCAGCAAGTGCGTTCAAAGTTGTTGTGATTTTAATGCCCATATTACCTTCTCCTTTCGCACTAAATATAACTCATAAAGAATATTCCTGTCAAGGAATATTGGAAAATTTACTTTTGTTTAATAATCCTTATTCCATTAATTGGCCCTTTTCTGGAATAATCTAATGGGCGTTTTTAAATAACTTTATTGTCAATCCACCTTTTGTTTGCACGTCTCTAAAACATGTTTGATCAATCCCTTTCTCCCCTAACTATAGAAAAACAACAACCTCTTTCATTTTGAAAGAGGTTGTTGTTTTTCCTCTAGCACATCTCTCGCCATTTGCTTATATTCTTCAATTCCTGACTTTAACGCAAATTCAGCAATGGCAACTGGGTAAGCAGCTGCAAGTTCAATAACATGTTTTTTCATATTGGTCCATACATAACCGCCTGCTGCTTCATAATACGAGATTATCTTTTCTAGTGCTTTTTCGCCAAATGTACGATAATGGGCGACAAAATCACTGGAAATGTCTGTAACAGAAGCCTCTGTCCAATCAATAAACCCTGTTACACGAGAGTTCTCATCAATAAGGATATGGCCTGCGTGTAAATCTCCGTGAATCAACCCTGACTGCTTCGGCCAAAGTGCATCATCTACTATCCAGGCCTGCCATCGTTTCCAAAGGAGCTCATTTACGTTAAATTCTGTTTTTACCTTCTTCATTCGAGCTTTCATGCGTGTTCTTGCTTCTTCTGCACTTTCAATTGTCAAACCTGCCAATTCAGCTTCATTGAGGTGTATTTGATGCAATGAAACTAATGCTTCAGCCAGTGACTTGTTGAACAGATCAGGCACATTTTTTTCATCAAGCTCCCAGATATAAGCTTTTGCGACTGGATCAATAGTTCCCGCAGGTACTCCTTTTAATTGTTTATAAGCAATTAATTCATTTGTAAAAACGATCCATTTAGGTACTTGTACAGATAGATGAGGCTCTATTAAATCAAGCGTACGTTTCTCTTTTTCGGTTGAAGGTAAAACGTCTTCGCGTCTTGGAAAGCGCAATATCCATTTTTCTCCCTCTGTATCTGTTGCAAATACTACAAGAAAATCAAGCCCAGACTCATTAAATGTTAATGAGTCTTCTTTTACATCTATACCGTGTTTCTTTGCAATTTCTATTATTTGTGCAGTTGTGGGTTTCAACTTTTACACGCCCTTTTTTATTTGTTTATGACCTAATCTAGTTATGTTTCAATACCACTGGCTGTATATCCTGCTGTTAGCTTTATACAATTTATAACTCCTAGTGTATTTTCATGTTCATAAAAATAGAAATGAATTATAAAAAAACACAGGATTGCTACCTGTGTTTAAGAGTAACTGAAGAACCTATCGAAAGAAACTTAAAAATGAATGATACTATCTTCCGCTATCACAATCTCATGTAATTAAATTATTTTTTAACCCAATTATCATTGCTGTCTTTTTTATATTTCTGTTTTACTGCACGCCAAGCTACTTTATGAGCGGTTTCTTCTTCTTTGTATTCTTCGCTAGCTGAATTAAAGGCCTCCTTGTAAATTTCTTGAGCATGATGAGACAGATTGTTCTTCACTCCATCAGGAAGAGCATTTAGCGAATGGTAAGGCATTTCTAATTCCTCCTTTATCTGATCTTAGTAAACTGCATTTCCCCTTCTCAAGAATTTCAAACAATAGAAAAAACATCAGCTATTTTCTTTAACTGATGTTTTTTCAGATCGTTAACTATTTGTTCCATCTTTAATATAATGGTACAGAGTATGATCAATAGATTGTTCCATAATCATGTTCATATGAACAACTGGAAGTTTTTTCATTTTCGCTTCCTGAACAGTGTTTTGATCAGGAGTTGCTTTACCTAAATAGTAGAAGTCGCTTCCTTCATCATCATCCTTTTTAACAAACACATGGATGTCAACGTTGTTTTCTTGTGCTTTAATAATTGTTTGCACTTCTTGTGATTTTAGTGTCCGATTACTTCTTGTATACCACTTGAGGACATCTTGATTAAGAAACTCGTCACCATAATTGACACTGGACTCAATGTCATCATTTTTATGATATGTAATAAAGATCGGACAAGTCTTGTGTTTTGTTTTATAACCATACATCGTTGAGCTTTCATCATTATGCCAATTCAAGAGTTTACAGACATCTTTTCTTGAATATTTTTCATAGAGCGTAAGCGGTTCATTGCACTTGTACGATTTATTTTTTGCTTTTGCACTTTGAATAACATCCGTCACCATCTCCTTAAAGTATACATTTGAATTAAGGCTAGTGCTTATTAAGTCATTAAATGTGAACTCGTTCTTTTCATTTAAAGTGATAATTGGCATTTCCCCATATTTTTTTTGGTTATTTTGCGTGAAAAATGACAAATCAAAAATACGTTGAACTGACGCTATTATCTCGTTAGTTACTAGACAATTAGAATGTGTTAAGTGTTGAATATATTCATTATATTGAACTTTTCCATTAGTTAGTAACAAGTCCAATAAAATAATTTCATGTTTTCGTTTTCCATTTAAGATTTCTAATGAAAGCATGGTTAAGGTTTTGTTTTCGTAATCTGTGAGTGTAGGGGTGTCTTCTTTCATTTTTAATAAAAACTGATGATAGTTTGAATGACTATCTACAAGAACTACAGGGTCAATTGAATGATTTAATATAAAGTCATATAAATAGGGTACTCGACCAATTCGATTTTTAAGTTCAACAAAAGCTTCTTTTAAAATTTTCAGAGCGGTTAACTTACTTTTATCAATCGCTTTAAAGATTTGTTTTTTAGCGATTTCTTCAAAGTTAACAGTTGAAATTCCTTTTATATAACTTGTATCTTTTACACGTCGACGTATGTTGTCTTTATTTTGTGATTTATCTCCTGAAAGCGCCATTGGAATGAGATAGTTATTTTTATAGTTACCGATAAAATCAATGATCGTCACAAAATCTTTGGAATCATGTTTGCGTAGTCCCCGCCCCAGTTGCTGAATAAAGATGATACTTGATTGAGTTTGTCTTAGCATAATCACTTGGTTAATGCTTGGGATGTCAATTCCTTCATTAAAAATATCTACAGTTAAAATATAATCAAGCATTCCATTTTCTAATTGGGTTACTTGGCGTGCTCTTTCTTCTTGAGAGTGATCACCTGTTAAAGCAACCGTATTAAAACCTTTTTCATTTAACGCAAGAGATAATTTTTCGGCTTCCTCTCTACGGCTACAAAAGATCAATCCCTTTACTTTGTCACCTGAAAAACCGTAGTATTGTATCTTTTCAATCATATGGTCAACACGCTCTTCGGTCACGAGAGTTGATAAAACGGTCGCATCGTCAATGAGTTCTCCATTATATTCAAAATCGGTTACTCCAAAATAATGAAAAGGACACAGCATGTCTTCTTCAAGCGCTTCTTGTAGACGAATTTCATAAGCAATGTTGTAGTCAAACAGCTGATAAATATTGTAATCATCTGTACGTTCGGGAGTCGCAGTCATTCCCATTAAAAATTTTGGTTTAAAATAGTCAATGACTGTATAATAAGACTTTGCACCTGCTTTATGAACTTCATCGATTAAAATATAATCAAATGCTTCTGGGTCAAACTGAAGCAAATTTTCTTCTTTTGAAATGGTTTGAATCGTTGCAAATAAATACTTAGTATTTGTTTGTTTTGTTGAACCTGATAGAATACCAAAATCCTCATTAAGTCCTCCAAGTACTTTTTGAAAATCTAATTTTGCTTTTTGTAAGATTTGTTCCCGATGAACAATAAATAGCATGCGTTTAGGAGCAAAACGCCTTACATCAAAAGCAGAAAGATAGGTTTTACCTGTTCCGGTTGCTGAAATAACAAGTCCTTTATCTTTACCAGCTGCTCGAACCGCTTGAATTTCTTGCAGCGCTGCTTGCTGCATTTTATTTGGAACAATTTTCAATGCCTCTTCTATAGAATTGGTTTGGTATTGAGTCGGTAATTCAATGACTTGGTTAATAACTTTGTGATCTACAATTTGTGTATATGTCTTTTCATATTGTTCAATCCAGTTTTCATCCAGTGTTTGAGAACTTTTCCACACATCTTCAAATTGATTTTTAAAGTGATGGACGATTTCTCCATTTTCATGCGAGGTCAGTTTGACATTCCATTCATAATTTACTTTCAAGGCATGTGCTGTTAAATTGGAGCTTCCAACAATTAATGAGTAATGAGTGTTTTGTTTGAAAATATACCCTTTTGAATGAAACCCTTCTACATTAGTTAATCTTACTTCAACATTTTTAATCTTTAATAATTCTCTAAATACCTTAGGCTGATTAAAATTTAAAAATGTCGATGTTAGTATTCGTCCTTTAATTCCTTTTCGTTTAAGGTCGAGAAAATGAGATTTAAGAGTAGCAAGGCCACTTTCTGTAATAAAAGCAACTGAAAAAAGAAAAGATTCACTAGTTTCTAGTTCTTCTACAATTGAATTCAAGACATTTTCATTTTTCTTTGAATTATTAACAAGAAGCTTCGGTTTGTAGCTTCCTGATTTACTATAATCTTGATTAATAAATCCTTTATGTAGAGATGTTTCTAAGTTTTGAATAAAATTCTCCATAAGATCTCCATTTATTACTATTTTTATGTTTAGTTTAATACCAAGCTAGTGGGAGATCAATAAAAACTTACCTGTTTGAAAGGAGATCGCAATAGTTACAGTGAAAGTAAAAAGCTGCTCGATATCGTGAGCAGCTTTTTGACTTAGTTATTTAGATATTTAGTTCTCTTGATTCTTCAAACGCAGCTGATACTTTTTCAAATTCTTCATCATCTTCAATGGATGACCATTCACCATTCGGCTCGATTTTGAAAAAGAAAATATCAATTTCTTCTTCTGTTTCGATGAGTAATTCCTCTACAAAGACTACAGCGATGTACTCTGTTCCTTCAAGCTTCATTTTTCCAAGCACTTCAACATCCTGTTCTTGATCATTCTCATCTGCAATCGTAAAAACTTCACCAACTTCAATCTTTTCCATTTCATTCCCTCCCTTAAAATTCAAAATATCTATTCAGTAACATATATTCCCTCATAAAAGTTTTTTAATGCTAAAAAAACAAATATTTTAACTATAAGTCATCAAGCTCCCTTTAATTAAACAGCTTTTTGAGTTTTTAAATGATAAAAATTGTCCTTATAAAAAACGAAGCAAGATAGTTCAATAAGAGATACTACCTGATATGTCTTATTCTGCTAATTAAAAGCCGCTCAATACTTAAGATAATTGAGCGGCAAGTTTAATAGAATATTATTTTTTTACAGCATGAATATAATGAATGGTTTCAAATGCAGACAAATAATCCGTCCGATTTCTAAAGAAAAGATCATTTATCGCAGCTGGTGATAAATGTTCATAAATTAGTAAACCTGATTTCTCTAACATATGCTCGATTTCATAATAATTAAAACATGATTTCATTTGTTCGCCACTTGCTGAAGCCATTTTTACCATATTTTCAACTCTGTTAGACATTCCTTTTTCTTCAAAGAGATTTTCGTCTGCATAGTCAAAAACTATCGAGCTTCCTGATGGGACTTTGGCAAATAAATCATTTATCAAGTTTGAGTTTTCCTCTTTAGTTAAATAATAAGAAATGCCTAAAAGGCTAAAGAACGTTTTTTTGTTAACAAACCCTTCATCTATCAGATGTTGATACGAAAACTTATTGGTGAAGTCCATAGAAACAAAATGAAGATTACTCGGGATTTTAAATTTGGCATGATCCAGCTTTTTCTTTTTAAATTCCTGTGTAGCAGGATGATCAATTTCAAATATTTCTAAGCGGTTTTTCAATTCTGGATGTCGGAAACAAAAAGTATCTAATCCAGCTCCAAGTATGACATACTGTTTTAATCCTAACATAACTTCATTAAGTAATACTTTTTCACAATATGCAGCACGTGCTAAGGGTGTTGGAGACAGCTGGACTTGGGTAACCCATTTTAAAATTTCTTCTGGATCATCTTGAAATCTTTGAGCAATATCTTTGTTGAAAAATTGGATTCCTCGAATCATATTCTCACTGATGTCTGAAAACTCTTTTTAGGATATTAGATCTTTTGCAATAAAATCATCGAAAATTTTCAGCGTGTCATATTTACTGTGATATGCTCGACCAAAAGCTGATATTAAGGAAGTTACACTGAACTGATTTTGCTTCATATAATGATCCTCCCGTATAAACAAAAATAAGATTCCCCCGGCCAGGAGAATCTTATTATATACAGGAATTTAAATTATAGCACATATAATTTTTTTGTCAATGAAAATCGTCAATCAGTATTCTGATTTCTTATGTATTGCACAGTATAAACCTACTGCGTAAACAAAAGCTCTAACTCAGCTAAATTACGCTTTAATTGAATAAAAGATAGTAAATACATATTAGTCATATAAAATATGTATTTACTATCCTTTTTATTTCTTATTTTAATATTTTAATTTTAACAGTCTTTCTTCCCCATTTAATTGCTTCTTTTTGAGATGGGATGAAAACGTCGATTTTATTTCCTTTAATTGCGCTGCCTTTATCGCCAGCAATTGCTGTTCCGTATCCTTCAACGTATACTTTTGATCCCAGTTTAATTACTTTTGGATCAACTGAAATTACTTTTAGTTTTGGATTTTTCTTTAGGTTAATACCAGTTGCTGTAATACCGCTGCACCCTTTGCAGTTACCTGTATAAGCTGTTGCTGTAACTGTTAGCTCTTTTACAACATTTGATGGTTTTTTAGCTGGAGTTGATGTGTTAGCTTTTGTTTGTGATACTTTTAATACTTGTTTTGGACGAATTTGAGTAGATTTAAGATTGTTCCACTTTTGTAAGTCTTTCATTGATACTTTGTATGTATTCGCAATACGATAGAGTGTATCTCCGCTTTTAACTGTATATGTATTTGACGTCGCTGATGCTCCTGTAGTCATTCCGAAGAGTGAAAATAGAACTAAACTTGACGTAATTATTAATTTTTTCATCTTTTAGACCCCTTTATCTATCGATAACTAAAAATACCACATGAATATTACAGAAATGTTTCATCTATATTTCATTAATTTGTTAGTTTAGTTACAACCTGCCTTTTTTTAGCCTTTTGTTACAAATTAACCAGAGCTTTATGCTGTTTAACCATGAAAATTAAGTAAAATAATTTATTTTTTTCTGCCTTTATGTGTCATTGGAATTGCATAGATTGTATGATTTTTAGTTAATTAGGAGAATGAAAAACGACTAAACTTAGAAAGTTTAGTCGTTTTGGGGCTGTATTCTGTTTATGGGAGTAATAAAATCTTCCCTGTACTTTTGCGGCTTTCAAGCAGTTTATGTGCTTCTGCTCCATCTCTTAATGGAAATGTAACAGGAGCTGCAATGGCTAATTTTCCTTGAGAAATCCAATCAAATAATTGTTTTGAACGTGTGAATCTTTCTTCATGAGAAACAAGTACATTCCATAAATCTCCGCCTGTTAACGTTTTAGAAGTGTCCATCAGCATACGCGGATCGACTGGAGCTGGGTCTCCTCCTACCATCCCGTAAAACACGACAGTGCCGCCGATTCTTGTTGCTGCAAAGCTGTCTTCTAGTGTAGAACCGACTGACTCATAAACGGCATCTGCACCTTTACCATTTGTGATATCTTTTACTTTTTTAGGCCAATTTTCTTCATATAATAATACAAAGTCTGCACCAGCTTTATATGCAACTTCCGCTTTTGCTTTTGAAGAAGTAAGTCCAATTACATTTCCGCCTAACATTTTTACAATTTGAACAAGAATTTGTCCAACACCCCCAGCTGCTGCATGAACAAGAATCATATCCCCTGGTTTTACTTGGTAGCTGTCTTGTGTTAAATAATGCGCTGTTAGACCTTGCAGTAAAACGGAAGAAGCGATTTCAAATGAAATATTGCTTGGTACTGGAACTGCTTTTTCCGCAGGAACTGCAACAAGCTCAGCATTAGCAAATGGAACATCTGCAAAAGCAATCTGGTCGCCAACTTTTATATTACTTATATTCGCTCCTACTTGCTCTACAACTCCAGCTCCTTCATAACCCAATATATAAGGAGGATTTCCTGATAAGTGGTAGTTACCTTTTCTTCTATATACATCCGCAAAATTTAAACCGATTGCTTTTGTGCTGACCAATACTTCATCTGCTTTAATACAAGGGTTCTCAATGTCTTTATACTCAAGTACTTCAGGACCGCCAAACTCTTCAAAAACTAACGCTTTCATCTTTTTCCCTCTTTTCATTATCTATTGTTTGCATTTATCATAAAGGAATTGTTACGGTAAACACAATCAAACAGATTTAAATACAAACGAAGCTGATTACAGCGCATATGTAATATATAAAGGACGAAAAAAGCATCCTGTTCATTGGATGCTTTTTTACTTCAGATGATTATTAAATAACGCTTCAATTCTTGCTTTATAATCTGTAAAGTAGTCGGTTAAGTTCAAGTCATTCAAATACGCTTCCTGACTTTCTACTAACGAAAGTGTAGATATTTTCATCATTTCAAATTCTGTTTTGGAATGCGCTGTCCTTCTTAACTCTTTTTTTAAGTTCCACAGGCTTTGTTCCATGAAATACCTAAGCTGATCTTGTGATTGTTTGTCTTTAACATGCGGCATCATGTCTTTTCTGAAGCCATTCATATAACTGCTCCTCCAAGTGACACATATGTGTTATGAATATTGAGATCCACTGCTCATCTTAGCTTGCCCAAAACAATTTTTAATACGCAAATATCTACATCTAATCAAATAAAAAAACATCCATAGGCAGATGTTTGATAAGAATTATTATCTTACTTCGTCTTCTTCACCCTTAACGTATTTAAAGAAAGAATCTATCATTTCATTTAAAAAATCATTACGATCTTCAAAATCCATCATTTCTAGGAACTCAACAACTTTTTTATCTAATGTGATTGAAGCAGGTACATAATTTGAAATTTTCCGTTTTGAAACGAAAGGAATAACATTATCTCTCTTTTCCATACAACACCGTCCTTTTTATGTGCTTTATCAGTTTAAGCTTTATAAGGGAGAAATGCAACCTAATTTTATAGAAAATTTTAGTGTAATAGCTATGAATAAAGGAGAGAGAAATGTAAATGGACAGCTGTGAAATCCTCTTATAGGCGGATGATTTAATTATTTTTGATTATTTAGAACATATTTTAAAAAGAATGTTGTGTTGTTTATTATTGATTTCTTATTAAACTAGCAACGCGGCGAGCTTGTTCAGCTGTAATTTTGACATAAAGTTTCATTAAAAATACTTTAAAAACCAGGGTTTTACGGTAAATGCAAAGAATCCATTTTGAAAAAATAATCAAAATGGATTCTTATCTATCAATTTTAAGTTTCTGTTTTGTAAAAAAGGTTCATTATTATCTACCTTTATTGCTCTACACTCGTGTCATTTCAATAAAAAGATAATCGTTATTTACTCTTTTCCATAACCGCAAAATAATTTTTTTCATAATCGGCAAAGTTAAATACTCTGCCAGAAGGCATATTTACAATTTCTCCGACTGTGATATTTTTACTTGATAAATCGTTATGTAACTTATCAAGATTTTCCGAGAAAAACATTAACGAAGGTGTGCCAAGATTTAATCCAGGATCCATTTTCGCAACTAATTCCTTATTGTGAAGTATAATACTTGTTTCAGCTTCCTTTGTTGGAGCTACTTCAATCCATCGCATTCCTTGACCGTTATCTTCATCAGAAATTACGCTAAACCCTACTTCTTCTGTCCAAAAATTTACTGCCTCGTCCTGGTTATTTACATACAACATAATTTGACCAACTTTATTAATCATTCACTTCCCTCCTCGATGTTTTAGTGCACTTATTAATTTCTACAAGCTCTATGAATAACCTTTTTTAATCTAAATTTCTCTAAACTCTACACCAATGAGCATGTCAAACAGCAAAATGAATGAAGGCAAAATTAAAAGGCATGAATCCGGTATTGAACGAGACTCATGCCCAGGAAGCTCCTGCTATTCGTGTTTAACTTTTCAAGTTTAGATCAAAATCAGTTCTTTTTGTTTTTGTTAAATTATCAACGCTATCATTATAATCATATTCAAAAAAACGCCGGCTTCTTTCATTAAAAGCCGGCGTTGCTGCGATATTCTTTTATAAAGATGGATTTTCAGTTTGAATCATTTTGTCTTTCTTTTTTGCTTTTTTCTTTTTGCGGCCTCTTGTTAGTAGTTCATACATAACTGGAACCACCACAAGTGTCAGCGCTGTGGAAACAATCAGTCCTCCAATAACAACAACTGCTAGACTTTTTGAAACCATGCTTGCCGCTTCCGCTGTGCTAAATAAAAGCGGTGTTAGCGCAACGATTGTTGTAACAGCTGTCATAATGATCGGACGCAAACGAGTTGCTCCAGCCTCTAACAGCGCTTCTCTTGTTTCCAATCCTTTTTCACGATTTTGCTGGACGCGCTCAATTAAGACAATCGCATTTGTTACAACAATTCCAATTAACATTAATGCTCCTAATAACGCATTAATATCAACCGGTGTTTGTGAAATAACAAGGCCGAGAATACCTCCTACTGCCGCAAGTGGCAGTGAGAATAAAATCGCAAATGGTGCTCTTGCCTGCCCGAACGTAATGACCATAATCAAATAGACAATTAAGACGGCAATTCCCATCATTTTAAAGAGATCTGCGAAATCCTCCTGCATTGATTCCGTTGCACCTGCTACTGCTACAGAAGCCCCTTTAGGTAAGTCTATTTTATGAATTATTTCATCAATTTTCTTTCCAGAAGCTCGCAAATCTTCTGCGCTAATTTCCCCTGTGACTTGAATCGTTTCTCTTCCATCTTGATGATATACTTGTGTCTTAATCTCTTTTTCTTCAATTTTTGCAAGTTCTTTTAACTGAACTGGTCCTGCTACAGGCGAGAATACATACGTATCTAGCACCTTATCTTTAGAAGCAAACTCAAAGTCTTTATATTCGATAGATGTAACAAGCTGTTCATCACCGATTTTCATTTGACCGACAGGTGTTTTATTTAACATCCCGCGAACCTCTTGGCCCACTTGCGCTGGATGTAATCCAAGAGCCTGTGCTTTTTCCTGGTCAACATTCACAATCCATTCATTTTTCAATTCTTCATAATTACTTTTTACTTTTTCAATTCCATCAATATCTTTCAGTTCTTCCGCGACAAGTTTGCCTACTTTTGCAAGATCTTCTTCATTTAAAGCTGTTACATTCAGCTGAATACCATTGCCGCCACCAAAGCTGCCGAAAGAAAATTGAGATCCTTCAATCTTACCAGGTTCGTATTTTTTACTCTTTTCTTTTAATTCTTCTAAAAACCCTTCAACATCTTTTCCTTTATGGAAAATAACTGAGTATATCGCTTCTTTTTCTGAAGATGATTGACCATATTTTGCATCTTCTGCTGAAGATCCCATTTGGAAATATAAATCTTTTAATTTATCTTCTTTTAATAATTCTTTTTCAAGCTCTTTGGCTTTTTCTTTTGCTTTTGTTAAATCATAATCGCCTGGATAGGTTAAGCTAATATTCACAAATGATTCTGATTCGCTCTTCACACTTGCTTGCGGAATGGCATTAAACGTAAAGATTGAACCAATAAAAATAACGAAGGCTGAAAGTAAAACAATTATTTTATGATTTAACGACCAGCTTAGGATTGAAAGATAACGCTTAGACGGTTTAGCTTCTTTTTGCTTAACATTCTTTAATAACACAAAGCTTAATAATGGAACCACAGTTAGAGCAACTAATAATGAAGCTAAAATTGAATAGACAACTGCTAAAATTAACGGTGTCATAATCTCGCCAATCGATCCGCCTACTAAGCCAATTGGCAAGAATACAGCAACTGTTGTCAATGTAGACGCTGTAATGGCCATTGAAACTTCTTTTGTTCCATTTAAAATGACTTCTTTCGACAATCCTTCCATTTGAATCCGCCGGTACAGATTTTCGATTACAACGATACTATCATCTACTAATCGTCCAACCGCAACAGCGATTCCGCCAAGTGTCAGGATATTTAATGTTACATCAGATTGATCGAGTAAAAACAATGTAATTAAAATCGAGAGTGGAATACTGACTACAGCAATAAATGTTGTTTTAATATTCCGTAAGAATAATAGAATGATAATTGTAGCTGCAATTGCTCCAATTCCAACTTCTCTTGCCATTCCAAGAACAGCGCCTTCAACATCTTCTGCTGTATTCATAACTGTTCGAATAGAAAAATCTTCTTTATACAGCTTATTTAATTCTTCTGCTTTCTTATCAACCTCTTTACCAATTTCAACCGCATTCTTACTTGCTTCTTTAAAAACAACTAATACTAATGCTTCCTTGCCATTTAATCGTGACTCTGCTTCATAGTATTGATTGATTGACACATCTGCCACGTCTTTTATTTTTACGTTTGGTGAAATGGTTACATCTTTAATTTGATTTTCGTCTTTTACTTCTCCTAAAACTCTGACTGCATTCGCAGCTCCATCAACAGATATTTCACCTGCTGGAACTGATGCACTTTGTGATTGAAGTGCCGTCATCAGCTGTTGAGATGAAATTTTCTTTTCTTTCAGCTTTTCAGGATCAACCTTAATGGAAAGTTCGGTAATAGATTTTCCATAAAACGTGACACTTGAAACGCCGTCAATATCTTCAAATTTTGGTTTGATTTCTTCTTCGATTTTTTCTTCATCTGCTTTTGTAAAACCGTTTTCTGATTCGAGTGCCACTTGCGCTAATGGAATCATCGAGAAGTTAAGTTGAGAAACAATTGGTTTTCCCGCATTTTGCGGAAGCTGAACTTGATTAATTAATTTTTCCGCTTCCGTAGCTGCTTCTTTCATGTCGGCTTCAGACGTATATGTAAGAGAAATCGTTGATATCCCTTCACTCGTCGATGATGTCATAGTATCAAGATAAGTAACACTTTTTAATTGACTTTCCAGGGG
Organism: Priestia megaterium; assembly: GCA_008180335.1. Classification (GTDB taxonomy): domain Bacteria; phylum Bacillota; class Bacilli; order Bacillales; family Bacillaceae_H; genus Priestia; species Priestia megaterium_B. The sequence continues at coordinate 31,204 of VTEF01000010.1, read as the reverse complement.
GTTGGTTATTTCCTCTGTTACTGTTTCAGCGTCCATTCCTTCTCCAAATGTTGTAATGGTAATCATCGGAGAATCAACGCTTGGCAGCAACTCCATCGGCAGCCTTGAGCCAGAGTAAATTCCTAATACACTGATTAGAAAAATCATAATAATGATTGCTGCCCGGTTTTTTAATGAAAACTTCGTTAAAATCGACATATCCTTTCCTCCAAACTAAGAAAATGAGACTTCAGACTTAAATATACAGCATTATTTGGAAAAATAGTATGACTTTCAAGAATATTTTCCTGAATTCAACCGTGTTTTTACAATTGATGCTGGTTAGTAGTCCTATAAAAAAACAACTTATCGCCATGCAACTGTATCGCAATAAGTTGTTTTTAATTTCGTTTAAGCGCGAATGGTATTTTATATTGATTATTTAGCACATATTTTTATAAGAACTGTCTGCACTTAATCTATTACATAATGTCTATTGATTAATTAGATTGTTTCAGTTTGACAGCTGTTCCATATGCCACAATTTCTGAAGCACTGCTCATGATTGCTGAGCTAGTAATTCGAAAGCCGACAATTGCATCAGCACCTTGGTTTTCAGCATCTTTAACCATTCTTGCTATCGCAATTTTTCTTGCTGCATCCATCATTTCTGTATACTCTTTAATTTCTCCGCCTACAACATTTTTCAGTGCTGCTAGAATATCTCTTCCGATATTTTTAGATTGCACTGTGCTTCCTTTTACATATCCAATCACTTCAGAAACTTCACTGCCTGGTACATGTTCAATAGTCACGATAATCATTTGGATTCTCCTCTTTTGTTGTAATTTTGCTTATAATTAATAATAGGATGAGCACAGCTAAACCAATTGAATAGTATATGAAAACTTGAAGCGCCCAATCCATATTAATAAACAATAAAATCAAACCGCTAAGCTGAGCAAGCGCGGTCAATGTAAAAATAATGAGTTTAAGCTTGTCAATCATAACCACCTCCTAAAAATGTTTCAGTGAACACATTCCTGTTGACCTCTAGCATGCATGGCTAGCCATGTGTTTAAGACATCCTTTAATTCGGGGGCGATTGGCAATGAAAATCCTTTTTTATACGTTTTCATTAACTTCAGCATTGAAGTGTCCTCATCTTGAATCTTTAATAAATGATTCATGTTTTCAATCACTCTTGTCTCTGCATGTAGGCTTGCCGGAAGTAACGCAAGAGCTTTCGGATCTGCTTGCACATCTTTTGACCCTGTTACTGCAAGAACGGGAACGGATATATTTTCGTACAATTCTTGAATATCTATTTCCATATGCTCGCGCCACCATTTCGCATTCATTCTCATGAATTGAAAACGAATGATATCCTTTTCTGAATTTTTAAATGTATGAAACATTTTTTCAGCTTTTTTACGGTCTTTTTTAATGACATCAAGCTTTCGAATCATAAAGCCTTTAAACCCTTTTAACTGCTCGAGTTCTTGATAAGCCGCTTCTCGTTGATACTCAATTGCTTCTATTAGATTCTGTCCTGCTCCAGAAAGTAAAATGACTCCCTTAACATTGAGTTCTGCTGCTAAAATACTTGCAATCATACAGCCTTCGCTATGCCCTGCTAAATAAATGCTGTCTGAATCTATTTCCGGTTGCTCACTTAACGTCTTGAATGCCTCCCGTGCATCCTCGACTAAATCTGATAAGCTTGTTTTATAAAACTCCTTTATGTTTCGTTTATCATATCGGAAGGTTGCATAACCGATTGAACAAAATAATCCAGACAAGTCTTTATAAATATTACTTTTTAACCGCTTCGCATTACCGTCTCGGTCAACAGGGCCGCTTCCGCTAATGATTAAGATAGCAGGTGTTTTTTCAGAAAGCTGGCTCGGCAGACTAAAAGTCCCTTGAATTGCAATACTAGATGGAACTTGAAGTTCTTTTTCGATTATTTCTGTGTTACTTGTCTTCACTTTGATCACCCTTCTTTTTTGTTTTCTCTGGTATAAAAGCTGTTGCCATTGTTCTTACACGGCGGTCAGAACGAGCTTTCAAGTGATATTTCATTAGTAGTTCTTTATAGTCATTCAAAAAATTCTGATGCTCTTCATCCGTTAAATGCAACTCCAGTTGATGATAACCAAAGCCATCTTTTGCATAGTCAACATCGCCTTTAAGATAGTCTTCAGCAAGTCCTACAAGATTCGTATAAAAACTTATAAAATAGCGTAAGTGATCTTCAGGCGTAATCTCTTTTGCCTCTTGTGCATTTATAAAAGCTTTCCCATCTTCTAATGCATATGTTTTTTCAACCGTGCCTCTAATTTTTTGTTCTTTTTCTACACGGATTACTTGCGCTTTTTTTAATACATTCAAATGCCGGTATAGCGTTGCTTGCGGTACATCTTCTATTCTTTCTAATAACTCTTGCACGGTATAGGAATTTCCTGCGAGCGCTTGAATAATCCGCATGCGTATTGGATGCAAAATAACATCAGCTTTTGAGCTGCTCACCTCGTTATTCACCACTTTCCATAAGTTATTCTTGATTATTATCACTTGTGATAATAATAAACCGACTTTAATAGAGTTGTCAATCATTATTATCAATTTTGATAATAATGATTGACAACTCTATTAAGCTTTTTACTTTAAGGAATAATTATTTAGAACATACTTCTATCAGAATTTTTCATATAAATCTCACTAACAGCAGAAAAAGCCGCTAACATATCTTAATGAAATGATGACTGCTATTCCAAAAGATTATATGTAATCTTGTCCGGTTCTTATCATATACTATTTGTGTGTGCAGACAGAAGGTATTTTTCAGCTATCTTTTCCTTCAAAATAAGGAGGCTAATACAATGGTCGATTTGTTAACTGTATTAGAGATTTTAGTTGGATTAATCAAAGATATGTCTGAACTTGTACAAACTGATCGCATGCCGAATGGACTGTTTTTATTTGGACTAAGTGTCCATCTCCCAACATCTGAAACTAAAAATTCATAAAAGATTCTTCAGCAATCGTTTTTATGTTTTTCTCATTTCTTTTTTATAAGAGATAGAAGAGCACAGCCTCTTCTATCTTTTTGGATAATCTGTATCAGCTGTGCTTTCTGCGGTTGCTTGGATCAGTCATTCATTCTTTCACTCTTTCAATCTTTGTTAACAAGAGCGCTCCATTCGAATACTCTGCTGAGTAAAGCCAGCTATCATTCGTTGTGCTCGCGCTGCCATCTGCTTGATAAACTTTCATCGTTTCAGCGGTTTGAATTTTGTAATCATCCGGCTTTGCAGTCGTGTCATCTTCATATATAGCCATCACTTTAAAATCCACTAATTCTTTCGTAATTCTCTTCTGAAATAAATTGTTAATCAATGCTTTTTGCTCATAATATAAGGAACTATTTGGCTGTAAATATGGTGCTACTTCATGAAAAGAGTTTGTATTAATCGCACTTACCCATGCGTGCAAGTAGGCATTCATTCGTACATAAATATTGTCGTCCACCTTTTGCACACCTGGCGGCTCTTCTTTTTTAGGAGGTTTTATAGGGCTATCGGTTTTGGGCGTATCTTTTGGCGGCTCCTCTTGATTAGCTGTTTTTACTTCTTTAGCAGCTGCCCAGTCATTTTCTTGTGCTGTCTTTTCTGCCATTACACTCGGGTGATCTTGATTTCTGTCTTCATCAATAGCGACTTGTTTTGCGATACAGCCGCTTAAAATCAGCATTAAAGCAACAGTTATCATTCCTGCAGTTACTTTGGCCATAAAACTCCTCCAATCAAAAACTATTGTGTTTCGATCTTTTTAACGGCAGTTGTTCTTTATTAAATTGATAAGAAAATGAATTCTTCTTATCCTATTCAATAACATAATGCTTAATCCCTTGAGGATTCATGATTCCTTTTCTAAAATAGGCGTACAATCCTTTAGCATCAAAAAAGCTAAGCGTAAAAAACGCTTAGCTTTTTTGATTTATTTCCAATTTAGACAACTTTTTTATTATTGTGTTACGTGTTCATTTTCTACTTGCTGCACTCTTAATGCAAATTCTTCCTCTGTTAAACCGTGTTCTGTTACATAACGATTGCGCGGGTTTACTCTGCACTCGTGTGAGCAGCTGCGTAAATATTTGTGTTCATTCTCTTCTGAGCATAGAATTTTTCGATTACATTCCGGATTTGCGCAGTTTACATAGCGTTCGCATGGTTCACCGGTGAAATGATCTTTCCCGACAACGACATGCTCTTTTTGATTAACAGGAACACTGATGCGTTCATCAAACACATAGCACTGCCCGTCCCATAATTCTCCTTGCACTTCAGGGTCTTTTCCATATGTGACAATACCGCCGTGAAGTTGACTAACATCTTTAAATCCTTCTTGCAGTAACCATCCTGAAAACTTTTCACAACGGATGCCGCCTGTGCAATACGTAAGCACTTTTTTGTCTTCAAATATTTCTTTGTTTTCCCGAATCCACTCAGGAAGTTCGCGGAAGTTTCTAATGTCAGGGCGAACGGCGCCTCTAAAGTGGCCTAAATCGTATTCATAATCATTTCTAGCATCGATTACCACTGTATCTTCTTGCTGCATAGCTTCAAAGAATTGCTTTGGACTTAAGTAGTTACCTGTTGTTTCTAACGGGTTCACATCGTCTTCTAAGCGTAGCGTCACAAGTTCTGGTCGATGACGAACGCGCATTTTTTTAAATGCATGTTCATCTGCTTCATCTATTTTAAACACCATATCTGCGAAACGAGCATCACTTTTCATCGTTTCCATGTATTGGTTTGTTTGTTCTACCGTTCCTGATACTGTTCCATTAATTCCTTCTGCCGCAACTAGAATCCGCCCTTTTAGCTCAAGTTCTTTACAAAACTCTAAATGCTCAGCAGCAAATTCCTCCGGATTCTCAATTGGTACGTACATATAATACAATAAAACTCTATATGGTTTTGTTTCTTTCATGTTGTTTTCCACCTATCTTTTTATATTTGCAAGATATAATGCATCTAGGCTGGTTATATGGCATTGATATAGCTTTCAAGAACAAATAACCTGTTACATATTACTATAAAAAAGAGCATCCTCCAAATCAGATGCTCAAAAAGTTTTAATATATAACGATATTAATCAACACAAATGTCTTGAAAGACCATAAAAACCTGTATTCAATTTATTCTATCTTACCGATGAGATAAAATAAATGTATTTTTATTTCCATGATAGTTAATTATTTGAAAACAGGTGAATGAACGTTAATAATTGAAAGCTTCTTCTATATTAGTTTACAAATCAGTAATATAGATCTTTGTTAACTGCGCAGACTTCCCTTCAGCCAATCACGAGGACGATGTGGGCCGATTGGCAGTTGAATTAAGCTGGTCTTTCCTTTTTGATTTATTTCATAAAGGTCATCACATGCATTTGCATCAAATCCTAAGAGCGGATGACCGCCCATATTCATAGCCGTTGCTGTCAAGAGCAGCCGCTGCACAAGCATCCCCGCTTCCATCTGTTGAATGCGATATCCTCTATATCCCAGCGTCTCGGTGAGATGATGCCTGTCGCCCACTATATGTAAGCAAATCGGCACTTGCAATAAGTTCACATTGTCCATCGCCATTCCAGTTTGCAGGAACAGCCGGTAATCTCCGGAACGTATCTGTCTTAATGCATGAGCAGCACTGTCATAATAATAAGCTCCGCTCGGAACACCTTCAACATTATAAAAGGAGCCATAAAGTGAGACACGCGGCTTTGGGTTCTGCTGCTCTCCATCTAAATCATTGCGATATGAAAAGGAAAGCATGGCCTCTTGTAATAAAGCGGCTAATTTTATCTGGCTTATCTCTTTCAAAACAAAGTCTCTGTCTGGTGAAAGCCGTTTTTGACAGACTGACGCGATATCATACTGTAATCTCTTAACGTTCGGCAAAATGACGCTTTTCAGCTCATTTACGAAACTTCTCTTTTCCTTAAGGTTCGGGAAAGAGACAAAGGTTTCTGTCACAGATGCTTCATTCATTTTTCTCAGCATTGGATAATCGGTTATTCTTTTTGAACCGATATAATAATCATGCTGAACTTTTGGCAATTCCCCGCATAATTGACTATTAAGCATATTCTCTTTTGAATCATGCTGACTAAACCACCTGATTGCATGTTCTGTAGATAAAGGAATAACTGCATACACACTTTCTTCTTCATCAGACAGCCCAAGCAGATGGTTGACAGCTCGGTCAATAAACTGAAAATACACTCCTGATGCAAAATTGAACTTTTTCGCGATTTCAAGCAACTGACCAATCAGTACTCCGGCATCTAATCCTTGCAGGCGGTAAGATAAATTATTGTATTTAAAAAAGTTTTTCCAAAACATTGTCGAAATAAATATAACACCAAAACAATCTGAAACATCGCACTGATTGCCTAGCGCTCGAGCCAGATAGGAATCGAAATTACCTTGACGCACTAATACTAAACGATGGTGGGCGACATCGTAGTGATAGACTCCCTCAGGCAAATCTTTCAATTTTAAATAGATGTATAATTCATTTGGATACAGCGCCCCTCCAGAAGGAACAAATCTCCGAAACAATTGCACTGAAGTATGTTCTTTCCAGCCAAAAGAAGAAACCGAGTTACAATATTGCGTCAGACCGAATACATACCAAAGAAAATGGCTGATTTTTTCTAGATTAGGCTTTACAGGAGTTTCTTGTCTTTCTAGTGTTAAAGGTATGTCAGAAGAAAGCGGAACGACAGGTAAATGGCGATAAAGCTTATAGACAAGCGGCGCATCTTCCCAATCTACAGTCCAATTTTCAGGTATGACCTTATCGATATCAAAATGTAAGTTATGCAGAAACGTCTCTATTTCCATCCTCCTGCCTCCTCATAATTGATTATGGAAACGGATGAGGATGCGGATTAAGTTCCTCAAGAGTAAGCAGCTGTTTTTTATATCCTAGTTCCACCGGCACTCTTAAAACCCTTTCTAGCCCTTCTAAACGGGTAAGGTGATGGCCAAATGTCATAGGCAGCATTCCTGGAATTAATACTTTTACACAATATAATCCGTTTCGTTTAATTGCCGGAGCAGTTTGATCTACGACAATTACCTCAAGATTCAACTCACGAAACTTCTCTAGAATATCATGAAGGTCATTAGTCAAATCAGCACTCTGCTTTTGCGGTGTAAATGCCTCTTCAAATGTTTGGGACGAACCATTTTCATCTAACAAAAATTGCAAACGCTCTTCTGCTTGCGGCAAACCATAAAGCATTCCGTGATGCTCCATATATTTCACCAGCGATGAATCATGAAGCAATTTCTCATAATTTTTTCGATTTGCTTCAAAATTCCCGTCAAATGAAGGCATCATGCCTGCCAGTTCGTGAATTGCACTTTTTACAGCCTTTATCGGATCTGGATGAGCTCCAGCGGCACAAATTAGATTCATTCCTGTTTCTTTCCTGTTTTTCGCAATTGCCCAAATGCTTGGAATACCATGTTCCATCGTTGAGTTGAAAAAATGTAAATCATAGCCCGCAACTGAGCGGACACGGTCAACCATGAGCTGTAATTCTTTATCGCAAGCAGAACGAATGTCAAGACGCGGAAGCGATAACTGCGCATACCAAGTGATTAAGAATGAATCGCGCTCAACCACTTCTAAAATACCGTGAAAAATGGCTTCTTCTAAACTTCCTCCTAATGCACACCCATTAGACGTTTCATAGACAAAGCCATCCCCGCAGCCTAAGCTGTAATAAGCAAGTAACTCTGGAACTAGAATGGATTGCTTCTGTAAAAATGAATAGCCCCATACCCAATTTATAGGACGATTCGGACTTAACGGCTTAAATGGACAATCAGGCTGGCTATACTGTTTTTCTGCATGGATTCCTACTTCAATAGGGTTAAGTGCTTTATCTTTCAGGTTTTGGTAACTGTCATGAACGGCGGTTCGCTTGCCATGAGGCTGTATGCCGCAATATCGCTCCAAACCTTCCAAAATCGAAGTTAACTCACTGGCCTCATATGAGTGGGTACGACCTGCTACTCCTTCATCGCCTGCAAACAGCGGCATATTTACAACTACATCTGCAAACGGCAAAACATAATCATGTCTTTTGCCATTCATCAGCCCAGTTCGGTAATCGAGATAGTCTTTAACTAAAAATGTTTTTAATTCACTTATCGGTCTGCAGCGGTAATTATCTTCACTGATTTTCGGACTTGATTGCAGCGTGATTTCAGCTGCTTTTGCTGAATCTTCAGGCAGCTGGCTGCATAAACTGCACAACGGGTCCGGCAAAATGATATGAGAAGAACTCTTTAACGTTTTCAAGTTAAGCAGAAACAGCTTTTCGTCTAAGCTGCTGCGATCTCCTTCTAGTACAAGTTGTATCTCTTTTTCAATGAAAGCAGACATCTGCAAAATTCCCGTTCGAGATGCCCATGCATCGCACTGTATTTCTTCTTGTGAGGCAAACCTTTGCTGCAGCGTCCACATTTCTTTGCGGTCATATCCGGCTATAAGCCGACGAACATCTGCACATTGAGAACATCCTGGTTTGTCAGGCTGAACGAACGGACCAATCACGCCCTCGCCAAACGAAATAAAACCTCTAATCCAAGGAGTGCCGCACGACCGCATTATCTCTTCTGCTTGGTAATGAATAGAAGGGTTCCATGCATCGTGCAACACTACAGCAAAATTGATATCTTTTGGAATTCCTTTCTCAAAGTCAGCTTGACGAACTACTGGATAGTGCATGTGCACTTTTTCATATACACAATCTGCTACTAAACCTTCTCCGACAATTAACACCCGAGCCCCCATTAAGATTTCTCCTCTCTTAACAGTACACCATACACTCCTGCCAAGCCTTCTTTTAAAAACGCTTCTGCCGCTAAATCAAAGACTACAAGCTTCCTGTTATTTCGTTTTAAAATCTGCGTTGCAGACTGAAATATCTCCAAGTCTGTCCGCTCTTCATTACGTAGTGCGAGCCTTGTAGACTCCGCTTCTATTAGAGAGTCCGACGGAAGATTGAACGCTGTTATTTGAGAAGAGCTCATTTGATTTTGTATGTCCATAATAGCTTGTTGCAACGCTCTTTGCAGTGCCGCTGTTACAGTTAAACCCGCGCTTTTATACCAATGTTTATTTATGCCTATCCACACTACTGGGAACCCTAGCACTTTTTGTCCTAAACCAATTATCGGTGTTTCTTGTAATGTAGCGAGTGCTTGTAAGTAAAAGCTGCATTTTTCATCTTCTATCGTATCTAGCTGCACGCGAAAAATTGATTCTTTTTGATGAACTGTACGTTTGTTCAGTTCGTCGTCTAAGCACTTTTGCAATCCTCGGCAAACTGCTTCCACCGCTGTTTCTCCAGCGCCAACACCGATAAACTGCTGTAATGCGATGGCATTATTCTTTTCTTCATTTACATCCATAAAAAGAACATCTTTCATTTGCGATACATATTGTTCAATGCCGGTAAGACCCGCTTCTCTTCTTGCTTCTTCATGTGTCAAACCTGAACATACAATCTGAGGGAGAAGTTCAGCTGATTCATCTGACAGAGGGTTAGCCACTTGGACACCGCACTGAGACAATGGAAGCTGCTTTAAATCTCCTTCTTCCCACTTATGAAAAATTCCTGATACTGGAGATGTTAGCTGATTGAAGTAGCCAAACAAACCACTTGAATGATCTCTGACAGATTGCTGGTTCACTTTTCGGTCAAGATTTTCTACTAGTTCAGCAGCTGCATGCCCAGGTGTTCCTGCGAATGGGTGTTTTAAAAACGAATGCCAGTCACCCTCTAATAATTCCAAGTCGAGAAGAAAGAACTCATTGCTTTTTTTTGATTTATTCACGCCTGTTACGTTTTTAAATAATTCAAATACAATGACATTTGCAAGCATCGCTCCTGCTGTTGAAGAAAACTTTTGCAAACCTCCCTCTTTATGAATCACAGATGAGTGGATACGGCGCCAAGCAGACTCCCAGCATTCCTCGGAATCCGGATGTACAATTGGCCCTGCAAGGCCTACTGTCTGTAACATTACAGCTGGAATAAATGTCTTCTTTTCTTTCCTGCAAACCGCATGAAGAGCGCGCAATTCTTCGGTGTTTTCTTCCTCTGAGACATACAAAACTGACTCAAACGGCTGCACAACTTCTTCCCAATCATCTTCTTTTTGTATGATTATCTTCGCTACGTTCACTTCTAAATCCGTTTTAGATGCATTCTCTATTAGTTCCTTTAGGCGGAGCTGATTGGTAGGCATTGAATTAGTTATGACAATATGAAACTTCGGCAGACCCGATTCAAGCAGTGCTGAAACCAATGAGATAAAAAAAGGCCCAGAACCAACCGCTAATACGTTTGCTTGACGATATCTTTGAAATTGAAATGCTGGCGACCCGATAAAATTCTCCAAAAATTCAATTTGTGAAGCATACTTTTGAACAATGCTACTTTCTAATTGATGTGGACGGTCTTGACTGACATCATGAGCAAAATCGTTTTGATACAATAACTCTCCAATTTCATACACTCGGTTTTGGTATGGCGCAGGTAATCCATATGTCAGCTCTCCTAATGAGTGTTCCCCATTGAACATTGGGATTAATTTTTCAATCCATTGATAAATTGTATTGCCTTTTAACCGAAATGAACTTGAGTTATTTCTGAAATATACACCCCCAGCTGGATCTGGGAGAAAAAACGTGTCTCTTTTCACCTTTAACCGTGTAGAGGCATTCACAGTTGTCATTCTACTCCTCCTTATCGGTGAATCATTCCTAAGCACTATCATGTTATGTATTTTTGTTTGTCCTTTATGATAATTAAGCTTCTTTCTAATAAAGGGCCCCTGTAACAGATGATGCAGGGGCAGTTACTCGTTCTCAGATCGTTATTTTTTAAACGGTGGAATTTATCTTCCCCCAAAACATCTAAAACAATTGAAACAGTTAAAACATCTAAAACAGTTAAAGCAGTTAAAGCATCTAAAACAATTGAAACAGCTAAAACAACTTCCACAGTTCCCGCATCGCCCACAGCGTCCGTCGCCTCCACAACGTCCTCCGCCGCATCGTCCTCCGCCACATCGCCCTCCAGCGATATCCTGACGATTGTCAGCTGTGTAATAGCTTTGAGTTTGAGGATCCCAAATTAGCATTTGCTCTGTTTGAAAATCATCCATACCTAACGTTTGAATATCATTTTGAAAATTATACATCTTTAAAGCCTCCTAGTTTTTAGATAAAGTAAACCTTTCATCAGCGGGGTGCTCCTACTTATCTTCCTTACTCCTTTAACGTCTTGAGGAGAGGTTTTACTACCTGTTATGAGAGGGATAAACAAGTGACAAAAACAGCGGGAGAATGATACGAAGCTAATTAGAAAGATGAAAGTATCTTAAAATGCCCCCAGCGAATCCTTCGGTTATTCTCATCAACAAACTATGAGCTTTTTTGGGTTTTTGTTACTAATGTAAGCGCCTATTTTATTGAGACTGGCTAGTAGCATGAGAGTTAAATAGCGTTTTAGCTAGCAGAAATGCGTAGGCCTACATCTTTTGGTTCATGAACAATAAATAGCAAAAAGGCTAGATCGAAACAGTTCACTGCTTGATCCAGCCTTTTTCAGCTGACCTTATTATTAACATCTCTGCTAAACTACTTAATTAAATATTTTATCCGGTTATGGAACAAGAATTAATTTCCCTGTCGTTTTCCTTCCTTGCAGCAGGCGATGAACGTCCGCTGCTTGATCTAGTGAATATGTTCCGCCAATTGTGAGCTTTAATTGTCCGGAATCGACGTACTGCAGTAATTCATGCAAGCTTTGCTGATATAATTTTGGTTTTGCCATCATTTGCGGCAAGAAAAACCCTAAAACAGCTTGATTTTTTTCCATTAACCGCGCCGGATTCAGTTTGACAGGGACTCCGCTTGCCATGCCATAAAAGACGAGACGTCCAAATGGAGCTAGACACTGTAATGATTCATAGAAAATGTTTCCTCCAACCATTTCTAGAATGATATCGGCTCCATTCCCATTTGTCAGTTCTAATATGCGCTGTTCCCAGCCTTCCTCTGTATAGTTCACTAATTCATCTGCACCTAATTCTTTCGCGATGGCGAGCTTTTCAGCAGAGCTTGCCGTTGCGATGACTTTTCCCGCTCCAAATAACTTTGCCAGTTGTACTGCTAACGTGCCGACACCGCCAGCTGCTGCATGAACGATTACCGTTTCTCCTTTTTCAATTTGTCCCATTGTTTTTAAAATGTGATACGCCGTTAACCCTTGGAGAGGTAACGCAGCTGCTTGTTTTAAGTCCACACCGTCTGGAAGCTGAATCAACCCTCTTGAATCGGCCAATGTATACTCAGCATAACCTGTCGAACGGCGAGAGCCAAGAAGTGTCACGACTTTAGTTCCAACTTCAATTCCTTGAACGTCTTCACCAATTTCAACGACTTCACCTGCAACTTCAGAACCAGGAACAAATGGAAGCGGCGTTTCCACAACATACGCGCCTTCACGGCGAGCTGCATCCGCGTAATTAACACCAATCGCTTCAATTTTAATTAAAACATCTTTCTTTTGTGGAATGGGACGTGCAAGATCAATCACTTCTAATACATCTGGACTGCCGTATTTTTTAAACTGAACCGCTTTCATATGAAGCCCTCCTTTAGTTCCCTTGAAATACAGGCTTGCGCTTTTCTTTAAATGCGGCTACACCTTCTTTATGATCATGTGTTTCTACCATAAGCATTTGTGTTAACCGCTCTTGCTCAAGGACTTGCTCTAATGTTAAGTGATAAGAGTCATTGACAATTTTTTTCATTTTCCCGTATGCTTTGGTAGGTCCCTGTGCCAGCCGGACTGCAAAGGAAGTTACTTCATCTTTTAATTGGTCAAGCGGTACAACTCGATTTAAAAAGCCTGCTTGATACGCGGTTTTAGCGTCCATCGGCTCAGCTAAAAATAAAAGTTCCTTCGCACGGTGCGGACCGACCACTCTTGTTAAAAAGTAAAGACCGCCTCCATCTGAAATAAGGCCGACTTGAGAGAAACTTAACACAAAACGGCTTTCTTCAGAAGTAATAATAAAGTCAGATGCCAAAGCCAAATTAAAAGCAGCTCCAGCAGCAAATCCATGAACTGCTGCGACAATTGGCTTTTCCAGGTTTTGCATCGCGACAATACATTCATTTAATCGGCCGACATGTTCGTATACATCAGGACCTGTTGCTTTTCCCATTGTTTTAACGTCGCCACCAGCTGAAAACGAGCGGCCTGCTCCGCTTAATACAATGACTTTAATCGAATCATCTTGCTCTGCTGCCTTTATTTGCTTAATTAACCCTTCAATCATTTCTCCGCTAAAAGCATTTAGGCTGTCTGGACGGTTTAACGTTAACCCTAAAATAGGCCCTTGCTTTTCTACTAAAAGATCGCTCATTATCTATGTTCCTCCTCTTTTTATCCTGAATTTTTTTCTCTATTAAATTAAACGATTAGCCATCCTCCATCTACTAACACATCACTTCCTGTCATATATGAAGCTTCACTTGAAGCAACAAATGCAATGACATTGGCAATTTCATCAGGGGTTCCGACACGTCTAAGTGCTGTATTACGCTCAATTGACTGGGCAAAACGTTCATTCTTAAGTCCCGGTTTCGTAAGCGGCGTTTCTACAAATCCAGGCGATACAGAGTTAACGCGAACTTGATAGGGAGCAAGCTCAAACGCCAGCGCTTTTGTAAAATTGATTACAGCTGCTTTCGCTGCGCTATAATGAGGAATATGAGCACCTGCTTTATGACCTGAAAGCGAAGCGACATTGACGATCGAACGGTTTGTTCCGTTTTCAGCTTTCATTAACAGTCGAGCAAGTTCTTTCGACACGAGAAACACACTTGTTAAATTAACGTCCTGGACATCTTTCCATTGTTGAACGGTTGTTTCAAGAATTTTAGAATGAACTGAACCGCCGGCATTATTAACTAAAATATGAAGCTCGCCATACTTGTCTTCTATAAATTGAGCTAACCGTTTTACATCTTCTTCATCTGTCACATCCGCCGGAAAGATATGAGCGCATTCCCGTTCGCATTCAGCATTAATCTTGCGAGCTGCTTTTTCTAGTTTTTCTTTCGTACGTCCGGCTAGAATGACATTTGCTCCTTCTTTTGCAAACCGTTTTGCAGCTGCTTCACCAATTCCGCTTCCTGCACCAGTGATGACCGCTGTTTGATTTTCAAAACGCATCAAATCCCTCCTTTTAGCATGTGTAACGGCCAGCTTCAATCAATGAATCAGCAATCATTCGATTTCTCGCAAACATGCCTTCACTTTGTAAAGATGACGTCCATTTTAATAGAATTGCTTCATACTGCTGGCGTTTTTCACCTGTAAAGATGCCGTTCAGCAACTGGCGAGCCTGTTTTTCTACATCAAGCAGCGTCTCGTCTACAACCGTTTTGGTCATATTGATTTTTAACTGTTCTTGTACCTCGCCATTTCGTTCAACTGCTTTTTCTGCCCGCAACACAGCTGATTCCATTGCAAACAAGCCAATTGCGATTTCCGCTATTTTCATCAGTGCTTCCTGTTCATGAACAAGCTCTTTTCCAAACAATTCAACTGACGCTCCTAGCAGCGTTAAAAACATATTTCTAACTGTTACGATTGCTTGTTTTTCCTTTGCTAATAGTCCCTCTTTTTGTCCTTTCCACGTGAGACTTGTTAATTCACCTACTGCTTTCTCAATATAGTTTTTAAGCTCCACTTCCCCTTTATTTGCTTTTCTGAGCAGCTGCGTTGGAAGCAATAAGCGATTAATTTCATTCGTCCCTTCGAAAATCCGGTTAATTCGAGAGTCGCGGTACACTTGTTCAATTTTGTATTCATGAATAAAACCAGCGCCACCGTGCAGCTGCAGCGATTCATCCGCTACTTGATCAAGTGTTTCTGATCCATATACTTTGCAAACTGAACACTCCATCGCATATTCAGCGAGCTGCTTCGCAATTAAATCAAAATCTTCGCTGTTGGATAAATCGCCTAGTGCATCTTCAAGCAGCCCAGCGGTGCGATATTGAACCGACTCTGCTGCATAAATTCGCGCCGCCATTTTAGCAAGCTTTTCTTTTGACGCGTTAAACTCAGCAATAGCTGTTTTGAATTGCTTACGCTCCTTTGTATAGTTGAGGGCAAGCTCAAACGCGTATTTTGAAGCACCCATGCATGCAGAGCCTAAATTAAAGCGGCCAAGATTTAACACATTTAAAGCGATGACATGGCCTTTGCCAATTTCGCCTAACAGATTTTCTTTTGGAACAAGGCAGTCTTCATAAATGACCGGGCGCGTCGATGATCCTTTAATCCCCATTTTCTTTTCCTCTGGTCCAAGAGACAGCCCTTCAAAATCTTTTTCAACGATAAACGCCGTAAAATGTTTTCCATCTACTTTCGCATAGGTAATGAAGGTATCGGAAAAGGCGGCATTTGTAATATATTGCTTTGTTCCATTTAAGATATAATGTGTACCGGCTTCATTTAACACAGCCGTTGTTTGAGCTGAAAGCGCATCAGATCCGGCTTCTGGTTCTGTTAAGCAATAGGCTCCTAAATATTCCCCGCTTGCAAGCTTAGGTAAATACTTTTCCTTTTGTTCCTTCGTTCCAAAATACGTTATAGGCAGCGTAGCAATACACGTATGATTTGAATGAGCAACACCGTAGCCGCTCGTGCCGCCAATCACTTCTCCTACTAGCCCTTTGCTGATTTTATCAAGCCCCAGGCCGCCATACGCTTCAGGTATACTGTGCGCTAATAGACCCAGTTCACCTGCTTTATGCAAAAGCTCTACTACTTTATTAAAGTCTTGATTTTCAATGTCAACTCGGTAAGGAGAAACTTCTTTTTCAATGAATTGTTTAGCTGTTTGAGCAATCATGCGATGCTCATTTGTTAAATCCTCCGGTGTGTATACATGAAGGGCATTGGCTTCTTCTAGTAAAAATGCGCCGCCTTTTTGATTGACTTTCATTTCAGACATGTATTTTCCTCCTCATTTATAATGGTTCCGTCAACCACCTGAGGTACAATAGAGTAGACGCTTTTTCGGCTGACAAACCCCACTTCTTCATCAAAACCGTACTGCATTAACATTTGACCAACAGCAGATTGGCCTAAAATTTGAACCGCTTCATCTTTATATGACTGATAAAAAAGAAGCGCAGCTCTTGCAGCATCTGTGAGTGTAAATGCTGCTCTATTTAATAAGCATTGAAGAAAATAGCCTGCTCCATATAAATCTTCCAAACAAAACTGCCCAGATGATCCAGAACAAACTAATAAGATTGTTTCATTTTCATTGTTTCTGAGAATCATTTCCGCAACGACTTCACTATTAAGCAAAGAAGCAGCATATACCTTTTTGGCTTCACTCGCTTTTCGGATAGCCACCGTTCCATTCGTTGTCGATAAAATAACGGTTTTGTTTTGAATGAATTCTTTTAACGAACTAGGGTTAGGGTCTAAAAATCCCTCAATCGTTTTACCTCCATACTCACCGACTAACGCAATTTCTTCCGGGGAAAACTGCTTTGCTAGCTCCCTTGCTTCCGCTTCATCCATCACTGGAATAACAGCCTTTGCCCCTTCTTGTAAAACGGCGGTAATCGTAGAGGTTGCTAGTAAAATATCAAATACGACAGCAGTTTTTCCATCAAGCTTCTCTTCTTGAAGCTCTTCTTTTTTCAGGACAACATGCACTTTATTTATCATCTCACACCTCAGTTCTTCACATCATCAGCATGAAGAGATTGAATAATTAGCGTTCTTGCATAATCACCGAAGCGAGCAAAACGTTCATCATTTGTTTGCCCTTTTTTGTAGCGGTAATAAATTTGCTGACAAATCACAGCAAGCTTAAAGTACGCAAATTTCACATAGAACTGGATGTTTGAAACATCGCGTCCGCTTTTTGCTGCGTATGCTTCAATAAACTCTCTTCTTGTATAAAAACCTTCTTGGACAGTAACCGGCGGTTTGCCAAGCCCCGTTTTTAACAGTTCAGGGTCCGTTTCTTCAATCCAATAGCCCATTGCTACGCCAAGGTCTGCAAGCGGATCACCAACCGTTGTCATCTCCCAGTCAAAAAGGCCGACTGCCTTACTTAAATCTGGCGAAAACAAGGCATTGTTCAGCTTGTAATCATAATGAATAATAGCTGGAGCTTGTGAAATCGGAACATGTGAAACAAGCCATTTTTTCAGCGCTTCTACCTCTGGAATCGTTTCAGTTTTTGCTTTTTCATAGCGGTTAAGCCAGCCATGAACTTGACGTTCTATAAACCCGTGCGGCTTGCTCATTTTTTCAAGAACTGTATTTTCATAAGGAATGGAATGTAGCTGAACAAGCGTATCAACCATTTGATCTGAAAGATGGCGGCAAATTTCCGGTGTAGCCTTCGTTTCTTCTGGAAAACTTGTATCGACAAGAACCCCATGCTTTCGCTCCATTAAAAAGAACGGTTTGCCGACAACATTTTCATCTTCACAAAAAACATACGGCTTCGGTGCAAGTGGAAACGCTTCTGATAAAACGGATAGAATGCGGTATTCCCTTTGCATATCATGCGCTTTCGGAGCGACTGGGCCAAAAGGCGGTCTTCTAAGCACCGCCTCCCAGTCGCCAATTGAAAGAGCATATGTCAAATTAGACGCCCCAGTTCCAAACTGCTCAATAACAAGAGGAGAGCTTGGCAAGTCAGGAAAATGAATGCGGAGAAATTGTTCTAGCTTTGCTACATCAAGCTCTTCTCCTTTTCGTACAGGAATAATTTGTGACATACTCTCACCTACTTTTTTAAAAATTCAGAATCAAACTGATGCAATATGACTCTGTAAAAATTGTTTAACAGCGTCTGGAAGCAGTTCGCTTTTTTGTGTATCAAAATTAAAATACACAATGACGGCTTCGCCTTTGGCGATCAGGGTTCCTGTTTGACTGTCTGTAATTTCATGGCTGATTGTAAAGCTTTTGTTGCCTACTTTTTCAATAAACGTTTTAATGTTTAACACTTGATTAAAATAAGCTTGAGCTAAAAAATCACATTTGGTTGATGCCACAATGTATTCCCATTTCTTTATGTTCATAGGAGAGCCCATTTTTTCAAAAAATTGAATACGCGCCTCCTCAAAATAAATGAAATAGCTCGTATTATTAATGTGGCCTAAAGCATCTGTTTCGCAAAAGCGCACTTTTACTTGCGTTTCATACATGCCTAAATCTCTCCTTTTACTTGTGTACAAATACAGCTTGACGCTTTTCAATAAACGCTGATACACCTTCTTTAATGTCTTCTGTTTGGAATACTTCCTCAAATAATTCTGCTTCAAGCTCTAGCCCATCTGTTAGCGTCTCATCAAGCCCTTCATTCACCGCAGTCTTAATGCGAGACAGCGCTGGAAGTGAATGGCGATTGAATTGTTTTGCTAATTGCTTTGCTTTTTCAAGCCCTTCTCCTTTTGGCATGACATGATTCACAAGTCCTGCTTGCAGCGCTTCCTGAGCGGATACAGGGTTGCCTGCAAACATCCATTCTTTTGCTTTCGCTGCTCCGACAAGCCTTGGCAAGCGCTGCGTACCACCACCGCCCGGAAACAGACCGAGCTTAACTTCCGGCAGGCCAATCTGCACATGTTCTTCTGCAATTCGAATATCGGCAGTCAGCGCTAATTCACATCCGCCGCCAAGTGTAAGCCCGTTTAGCACGGCAATTGTTGGCTTACCGATATTCTCAAGCTTCTGAAGTGCAGAATGCGTTTTCATAATTTCTGATTTGATCCCTTGTTTTCCGATTAACTTTGGAAATTCTTTAATATCCGCACCGGCCATAAACGCACGGTCACCAGCTCCGGTTAAAATAATCGTCGTTACCTCTTGATCTGCTCTTAATTCGTCATAAGCCGTTTCTAGCTGTTGCACGACAAGCTGACTCATCACATTTAATGGTGGATTATCAATGGTAACGATTGCTGTTCTTCCTTCTTTTTCTACAAAAACAAATTGGCTCATGATTAGTTCACTCCTTGTTTTTCATATGTGTAAAAGCCTTTTCCTGTTTTGCGCCCGAGCTCGCCTTTTTTCACTTTTTCTTCCATGCAGGCAGCTGGCTTATCTGTCGGATCTCCCGTTTCATTGTACCGTTGCTCCATGACAAAATAACCGACATCAATTCCTGATAAATCCATCAGTTCAAATGGCCCAATCGGATGACTCAGCGCTTTTTTGCAAATGATGTCAATGTCTTTGAAGTCGGCATAGCCGTTCTCATATAGAAAAATTGCTTCTTTTTGCAACGCACCTAAAATGCGATTGGCAATAAATCCTGAAATTTCTTTCTTTAACAGCACCGCTGTACGATTGATTTGCTTGCACACATCCATCGTGATTTGAGCAGTTTCTTCACTTGTTTTTTCACTTGTCACAACTTCAACGCAGTCCATTACAAGAGGTGGGAAAAAGAAATGCATGTTCACAACTTTCTCAGGACGCGTCGTGGCACTTGCAATAAGAGAATTGACAATTGTCGAGCTGTTTGATGCTAAAATGGCATGCTCCGGAGCATATTGATTAAGTTCTTGAAACACGATGCGCTTTACATCAAGCTTTTCCACAACTGCTTCAATCACAAAATCCGTATTTGAAACGGCAGCTTTTAAATTCGGTGTGAAGGATAAACGACGAAACGCAGCTTCTTTTGCTTCTGCTGTGATTTTTCCTTTTTGAACCCACTTGTTCATAATAGCTTCAAGCTTGCTTTTTGCGTTTGTGAGTGATTGTTCATTCATATCTTGAATCACAGTTTCATATCCGCCTAGCGCACATAACATTCCAATTTGATGACCCATTTGACCTGCACCAATAACCGTAATCTTTTGAACATCTTTAACATTCATTCCTTTTTCCTCCTTTTATGTAGCAAGAGCACAAGTCCAGTCAAAATCGCTGCACTAGACTTGGCTCTTACTTTGTTAAAAATTACTCAGCTTTTATTCCATTAATAAGCATTTCATAAAAAATAGCAGCTACTTCCCGGTCAGATTTCTCTCCATTCGGCTGAAACCAAAAATAACTCCAATTTGTCACGCCAAGTATGCCAAGAGTGACAATATCGGGTGGCAAGTCAGAACGAAATTGCCCGTTTCGCATTCCCTCCTCAACCACTTGCTGCACATTCTCTTTGAAACGGTCACGCTTTGGAATAATATGCTCTAGATGCTGTGGGCTTAGATGCCGTATCTCCCGAAAGAATACTTTGGCACGAAGCCCTTCTTTTTCAATATCATGAATGAGCTTAAAAATAATATCATGAAGCTTTTGCTGACAAGACTTTGACTCATCTGCCAAAATCGCTTCCTGGTTTTCAAGCAGCCTTTCGATATATTGAAGATGTATGTCCATAAGCAGCTCTTCTTTGCTTTTATAATAATAATAAAATGTCCCCTTCGTTACGTTCAGCTCACCTACGATGTCTTGAATCGATGTTTCCTTAAACCCTTTTTGCGCAAAAAGCTGAATGCTTTGTTCCATGATGCTATCCTTCATTTGCTAACCCTCTCTGTCTTTTCTAGTTTTCCAAAATTATACCATGGTTGAGAGAGACCTTTTAAACATTTCTTGCTATTTGCTTGATTTCAACACTTCTTCTCGTAAAGCCCTGCGTAAGATTTTCCCTACGTTTGTTTTTGGAAGCTCCGAGCGGAACTCGACGATTCTTGGAATTTTATAAGCAGCAAGGTGATTGCGGCAATACGAAATGATCTCGTCTTCTGACAGTGCCTTGTCTTCTTTTAACACGAGAATTGCTTTAATATTTTCACCTCGGTACTGATCGGGCACACCGATTACAACCGCTTCTTTGACATCTGGATGTTCATATAATACCTCTTCAATATCTCTTGGATAGACGTTAAAGCCGCTGGCAATAATCATATCTTTCTTTCGGTCTACGATTGATAAATACCCTTCTTCATCAATTGCACCGATATCTCCTGTGTATAGCCAGCCGTTGCGAATGGCATTTGCTGTTTCCTCCGGCTGATTCCAATAGCCTTTCATAACTTGCGGACCCTTAATGACTACTTCACCAAGTTCACCTGCAGGCATTTCTTTCGTTCCTGTCGCAACATCGACAACCTTGTAAGCAGTATTCGGTAAGCCAAGACCGACTGTGCCTGGCTTTCTTTGTGCAAAAGGCGGGTTGCAGTTTGTAACAGGAGACGCTTCTGACAGTCCGTAGCCTTCTAGCACTTTCGCACCTGTTTTACGTTCAAATTCCCTCAGCAACTCGACAGGCATAGGCGCACTGCCGCTATTGCAGATGCGAATGCAGTCAATCTGATAGTCTTTGGCATTTGGATGATTGGTTATTGCGACATACATCGTTGGAACACCTGGAAAAATACTTGGCTGTTCTCTTTTAATCGTCTCAAGCACTTCTGTTAAATCAAAGCGAGGAAGCAGCAAAATTTCGTTCCCGCATAAGACGGATAAGTGCATGCAAGACGTCATGCCAAACACGTGAAAAAGAGGAATGACGGTTAAGCATTTTTCTTTGCCAAGTTCAATCTCATTTTTGAACAATTCATATGATTGAACGGCATTTGTGTAAATATTAGAATGAGTAAGCATTGCTCCTTTAGAAGGTCCGGTTGTTCCTCCTGTATATTGGAGAACCGCAATGTCATGCTGCGGGTCAATCTCAACAGGCTGCAGCTGATGCTGGCGGGCGATGAAATGTTGGAAAGCTGTATCTGGTGCTTGAGGCACAAACGGCTTTTCCAAATTAACGGTTACAGCAAACTCAATATCCGTCCGGTTCCGAATGGCTTGAAGTTTCGGATAAAAAGCATCCAGCATCAAAATGGCTTTCGCTTCTGAATCTTTTAAAATATGCTTAAGTTCCCATTCAACCAGCATTGGATTTACTTGAGTCACAATGGCTCCTGCTGCGACAATTCCAAAATAACCGATTACATATTGCGGACAATTCGGCAGCATAATCGCTACCCGGTCGCCTTTTTGAATGCCTTGCTCTTGTAATGCTCCAGCAAAAGCAAGTGCTGAATGGTAAAGCTCGCGATAAGTTAATGCATGATCATAAAACCTTGTTGCCGTGCAGGCAGGATAACGAGCTGCAGTGTCCTTTAGCATATCGAAAAGCGAGTTATTTGGAATTTCAACATCATGAGTATAGCCTTCTGGATAAGACGCCAACCATTGCTTTACATCTTCCATTCTGTTTCCCCTTTCTTATTTACATTGCATGAACGCCGCCATCAACTGTCAGAATATCGCCTGTGACATAATCGGATGCTTTAGAAGCAAGAAACACAGCGGCCCCTTTTAAATCTGCTTCAGAACCAAATCTCTTAAGCGGTGTTTGCCCTAAAAAGTAATCTTTTCCTCCTACCATAATTTCACTCGACATTTTCGTCGGGAAAAACCCTGGTGCAATCGCGTTGACTTGAATATTATGCTGGCCCCATTTTACTGCCAAATCTTTCGTAAAGGTAATAACCGCTCCTTTACTCGTGTTATAGCCAATCGTGTCCATATATTGCGGATCGGTTCCGCCTAGTCCGGCAATTGAAGCAATATTAATGATTTTTCCTGACTGCTGTTTAATCATCTGCTTCCCAACTTCTTGCGACATTAAAAACGTGCCGGT
This sequence comes from Priestia megaterium, assembly GCA_008180335.1. Classification (GTDB taxonomy): domain Bacteria; phylum Bacillota; class Bacilli; order Bacillales; family Bacillaceae_H; genus Priestia; species Priestia megaterium_B. The sequence continues at coordinate 8,403 of VTEF01000010.1, read as the reverse complement.
CACATTTGTGTTGATCACTTTTTGCCACGCTTCAAGCGGCATTTCTTCAACCGGTGCTCCCCAAGTTGCCCCGCTATTATTGATGAGAATGTCAATATGGCCAAACACGTCAATTGTTTTCGTTACGACTGCTTTAACATCTTCAGGGTTGTTAATGTCACATGAAAGCGCGAGAGTTTTCACACCGAGTGTTTCCAGCCGGTCTGCTACTTGCTGGCATGCTTCAACTTTGCGCGAACAAAGTACCACATGTGCACCTGACTCTGCAAGAGCTTCTGCCAGCTGTTCGCCAAGCCCTCTGCCTCCGCCGGTGACAATCGCAACTTTTCCCGTTAAATCAAATAATTCTTTTATGTGCATACCTTTTCCTCCTTTTGTTCATACGGCTTTAATTCAAGCCGTGCAAGCTGAGCCTTATGCACTTCATCTGGTCCGTCAGCTAACCGCAGCGTTCTTGCATTTGCCCAAAGCGCCGCAAGCGGTGTATCTTCGCTTACTCCCGCTGCGCCAAATGCTTGAATTGCTCGATCAAGTACTTTTAATGCCATATTCGGCGCAACCACTTTAATCATTGCAATTTCTTTCTTCGCTTCTTTATTACCGACTGTATCCATCATATATGCGGCTTTTAACGTTAATAAACGCGCTTGTTCAATGTCAATACGCGACTCGGCAATCCAGTCTTGAATGACGCCTTGCTGAGATAAATTTTCCCCAAATGCTTTTCTGTTTTGAACACGCTTACATAATTCTTCAAGCGCTCGCTCTGCTGCACCGATTAACCGCATGCAGTGATGAATCCGTCCTGGGCCAAGCCGTCCTTGTGCAATCGCAAATCCTTTTCCTTCTCCCCAAATCATATTAGAAGCAGGAACGCGCACATTGTCATAATGAATTTCCGCATGACCGTGCGGCGCATGATCATAGCCAAAAACAGGAAGCATTCGTTCTACTTTAACACCAGGTGTACGAAGAGGAACTAAAATCATGGACTGCTGCTCATATTTAGGAGCATTCGGATCATTTTTTCCCATCACAATCGCAATCTCGCAGCGCGGATCCCCAGCGCCTGAAGACCACCATTTTCGGCCGTTAATGACATACTCATCGCCATCGCGTGCAATGCTTACTTGAATATTGGTTGCATCTGATGACGCCACATCAGGCTCTGTCATTGAAAAACAAGAGCGGATTTCGCCATTTAAAAGCGGCGTTAGCCACTTGTCTTTTTGCTCCTTTGTCCCATAACGAACGAGCACTTCCATATTTCCTGTATCAGGCGCGCTGCAATTGAATACTTCCGGCCCGATCATCGAACGCCCCATAATTTCACATAGAGGCGCATACTCAACATTCGTTAACCCGGCTCCGTATTCACTTTCTGGTAAAAACAAATTCCATAAGCCAGCCTGCTTTGCCTTCTCTTTTAATTCCTCCATAATCGGCGGAATTGCTGACCACCTTGTTTTCTGCTCATTTAATTGCTGTTCATACAGCGCTTCATTCGGATACACATACGCTTCCATAAACTCCGTCACTTCACGCTGCAACTTCATCACTTTATCAGAATAAGAAAAATTCATCATCATACCTCGCTTTCTCAAACTTACTAACCGGTTGGTATGTTACATATCTATCATAAATTAAAACAGTATTGTTCATCAAGTTATTTTTTTAGAAAATTTTAATTATAATCAATATTCACCCTAAAAAGATGTTATCCATTTAGGGTGAATATCTATCCACAGAACACCTTCTAAGCAAATAACCAAGAGGGTAAAACGGTACGACTTTATTTCAAAGCCACATTAATTGTTGTTTGCATACCCCTTCTAATTATGATAGAAGGGTATCTATCCCCAACAACCAATCTAGTTTAATGCGTAGGGACCGATTATTTATGTAAAAAGAAAACCTTGACCGAGTAACGAACACTCAATCAAGGATCATTAGTAATTAGTTTGGACATTTTATCATTAAATTAATTATTTTCCTTCTTAATTTGTTCAAACCATAATCTAGCAATAGAACTTGCAGTTTTATTATAATCATTTGTATGTACAAGCTCATATTTATAATCTGCCGTTAGTTTATTTGCTTTCACATCATAAACGATCTTAATTTCTGTGGGCATTTCACGATCATATTTTTTACATAATTTAATCATTTCTTTAATATTTTCATTAATTATTTTCACAACTGCTTTTTGTCGATCCACTGATATATCATAACAAAAATTGGCATCTTGGCATCTAGTACATTATTATACGTTTGCTTAAGCGACTGTGTCCAAGATGCTGAGCGGTTGCCTACACTTTGATAGACGCCCTTTGACCAGTTAGTGACGACGCCTGTATGAAGCGTATTCCGCATTTGACTCAGCTTTTGTGTTCCTTTTGACACGGCATTTGCACCGGCTTGCACGGTTTTAGCGGCGTACTTCGATAAAAGCGCACCGGCTCCGGCGATGCCGTTCACTTTTCACCCTCCCATGACATAAATTGTAATTTTCGTAACGTTTTTTAAACGAATAGCGAGTATTATACGATCGTCTCTAGTAAAAATACAACCCAAAACTTTTTAGCTAATACAAAATAATAATACCTTTTTACGTTACCTATTGTTTATTGCCACGAGCTTTGTCATTCTCGTTAGTTTGTTAGCTATGCCATGCAATACTACCCCTCCTATGTAAAATGTCATCTCGCCTGGCTATCGTACTCCTCACAAAATCCAAATATAAAATCAATACTCCATTATGGTACTACCTTCATGAGCTATGAATTTCATTAAAGTATCATCCAATGTCGTCCAAAGTTAAAATTTCTACAAAAAAACAAAAACACCTGTTGCCTAATAAGGCAATCAAGTGCTTATAGTTAATTCTGTAACATACTCCCGAATATTACTGAACTGGCCCCATAAATTCAGTAATAATAAGAATATGTTCCTTCAGTTTGACTTTTTTTAGATTCTCTACTTTTTCTGCTCCACCTAAACCTAGTAGGGGTGTATAGCCGAAGCACTCTTCATAAGATATTCCTCCCCAATTTTCAACAGCTTTGGGATATGGTTGCCACTTTAAATACTCTTCTCGAAATTTTTCTGAATCTAGACTCTTAAAAAAGTATAAAAAGTTCGGCATAACTGTTTTAAGCACTCCATATCTAAAATTAAGCAATCTTACATAACCTTCAGCCCATATAACCAAATCTCCCATTCCGGTAGCAAATAACACTACAGAATCCTTATATCTTTGACTACTTTCTTGTAAAATGTCAATATACTCTTCTGGATTGACACTTTTAAAATATCCCTGCATAAATGTTCCAAATCCATAATTCTGCCAAAAGTCTATTATTTCTTTTGGCACTATATTTTTATATCTTTCTATTATTTCACTAGGAACCTTACTATTCATTTTAAAATCGCTTAATAATTTTTCCATTTTAAAATCTCCTTAGTGTGTCAATTTTACATTCAAATAGGTATTTTTTAATTGCTCAGTTGTCATATTTTTTGTCATTTCCCTTATTTGTTCATCAACAACATCAATTCTATATCTCCATTGGGACCCAATCGAAGAGTTTATTTCTTTATGCCCCATTCCACCAATCTTATCAGGCTTTCCACCTGCAATCTGATCTGGATTATGAAGTGCCGCTTGGGTATTTAGCCATTCTTTCGCTTCTTTTTCTGCTTCATCAAATGATTTTCCATTGGCCATAAGTTCTGCAATCTTATCAGAAAATGCTTCTTCTCGAGCTGTTTGTTGAGCAGCATTTCCTTCTAATGCTCGCCCTTCAGAAATATATCTTTCTCTATTTTTAAGGTACTCGTCAACCGTTAACTCATTCATACCTTTTTCTTGGTCTTTTAATTGCCTTGCAAACTCTTCTGAGTCATGTTTAACGTTTCTTTTAAAATTAACTTTAATTTCTTTTATTTTAGGTACATCACCTAAATGCTTACCATCACCCGTACCCTATGTTGTAATCTTAAAAGCTAAAAATAAAAAAATCAGCCATTTTACCACCCTATTAAACTACTTCTTTTTCTTGCACTATCGGCAATTTATAGGCTGTTTTATGTTTCATCATGCCATAAACAATGTTCACAAGCCTTCTCATAATGCAAACCAATGCTTGTCCCTTTGTTTTACCTTCTTTAAGCTTCCGTTGGTAATAAGCATGGAAAACTGGATTCCTAGGCAATTTACTTCCTTTTGCTACTTGTACTTGCTGTACAGCTAGATTGTAAAATAAAGCGTGTAGCGCCCGATTTCCCTGTTTGCTTTTATGTTCCTTACCTTTCCCACCAGAGCCAAAGTAAACAGGCGCAATACCTGCAAATCGTGCTAATTTGTTGGCATTTGGAAACCGTCTTACATCCCCAATCTCTGCAATTAAAGCGGAAGCTGACACAAGGTCAATGCCTGGCATAGAGTCTAGCTGAAAGTCTAGTAAACTCATTAACTGTTTTAATTCTCTTTCCACCTTGCCTATTTCCTGCTTTCCAAATAAAATATGGCGCACAATGCTTTCTACCAAAAAGTCTCGCGTTTCTTGATGTTCTTTTGTTGTATTCCCATCCTCTTTCACTAGCTTCAATATTTCATTCGCTTTTTTCACCGAACAAGTATTGTTGCTTACTTCTAGTAAAAAGGTGGTCAATTGTTTTATACTCACACCTTCTAAACAAGACGGTGACGGGTATCGTTCCCAAAATGCTAAAGCTGTTTTCCCATCCACCTCGGAGAAAAACTTCTTATAGCTAGGGTAATGGTGACTCAATTGAATGTGCAGTTGGTTTTTTAAAGCACCTTGCGCCTTTACCAATGCATTTCTTCTAGTAACCAATTGTTGTATGGACCAATATAAATCATGTGGCTTAGCATCTGGCAAATGGCTAAGTTGTCTTACCAATATTCTAGCCACACATTCCGCATCCCAGCTATCACTTTTTTGTACGGTCACATGGCTTTTTCGTTCAGCATAAGAAAGAGCTGGGTTAACCTCTTTTACAACTTGTCCATGGTCCGTTAAAAACTGTGCCAACGCTCTTCCATAGCCTCCAACATCCTCTAAGCCAAATACAGGTGTCAATCCTTCTTCTATCAGTTTATCAATATCTAATAAAAATGTTGGGAAAGCTGACGGTTTATTTTCAACCTTTATTTCACCTAGTTTCTCTTGCCAACAATTGATAATAACCGCCACATGGTGTTGTTTATGCAAGTCCACACCCACATAAATGTGTTTCTGCTTTTCATGCATGGCTCATCCTCCTATTCAGTTGTCAATTATTGAATGAAAATGCCGGCAACCTTAGTTCGAGCGTTCACCGTCAGGTGCGCATTGGTACGAAAGCCTATCCATTTTCATCGTTACATAGGGATATATAAGAAAATGAGTTCCTTTTTTAAGTAACCTCTTAAATTATTGCTTCATGTTTTCCATTTGCCTGTATTTGTCCGTATGTATATATCCCTTGATAAAAACTTTCTCGGTCTAATATTCGCTTCACTTGTACTTTCGTAAATGCTTTCCCTTGNATGGCTCATCCTCCTATTCAGTTGTCAATTATTGAATGAAAATGCCGGCAACCTTAGTTCGAGCGTTCACCGTCAGGTGCGCATTGGTACGAAAGCCTATCCATTTTCATCGTTACATAGGGATATATAAGAAAATGAGTTCCTTTTTTAAGTAACCTCTTAAATTATTGCTTCATGTTTTCCATTTGCCTGTATTTGTCCGTATGTATATATCCCTTGATAAAAACTTTCTCGGTCTAATATTCGCTTCACTTGTACTTTCGTAAATGCTTTCCCTTGCGTAGTTTGATACCCTTCTTCATTCAATGCTTCTGCCAACCTAGACAATGACCATTTCCTATGTAGCTGTTTAAGCTCAAACAACCGTTTTACTGCTTCTGCATGACCGTTATGTATCTTTAATTCCTTTTCACCCTTTTGTTTTGTATAACCAAATGTTGCCCTTCCTCCTGCATAACCACCTTCCTTCGCTTTCTTATTTCTCCCTTTCGTTAGTTTGAGGGCAATTTCAAGACGTTGATATTGGTCTAATAACTCCATTAAGCCATTGACCAAAAAATCGTTGGGGTCTTTCTTATGGATACTGTAAAATGGCTGTTCAATGCTTTTAATGTCACAACCATATTTCTTCAGCTCTCGTTGTATCAGTACCTTCACAATATCTGACCGCCATAATCGGCTTGTATTGAGCACCACCACATAATCAATTTGGACAGACGACAGGTGAGCCAACATCTCCTGTAAGCCCACCCTGTCTATTTCTAATGCTTCTTCATTTAGTTTTGCGCCACTAATTCCTTCATCTCTAAAAATATGTATCAACTTCAATCCATGCTCTTTACAATATGCTTTAATTTCATCTTCTTGATATTTCAAACTATACCCTTCTTTGGCTTGCCCCTGAGTCGAGACTCGTATATACCCGACAACGTTCAATTTTTCACCCTCNCAATTTGGACAGACGACAGGTGAGCCAACATCTCCTGTAAGCCCACCCTGTCTATTTCTAATGCTTCTTCATTTAGTTTTGCGCCACTAATTCCTTCATCTCTAAAAATATGTATCAACTTCAATCCATGCTCTTTACAATATGCTTTAATTTCATCTTCTTGATATTTCAAACTATACCCTTCTTTGGCTTGCCCCTGAGTCGAGACTCGTATATACCCGACAACGTTCAATTTTTCACCCTCCCGTTACGAAAATTAAAATTTATGTAACGCTTTTTTAACGAATAGCGAGTATTATACGACCGTCTTTAGTTAAATTACAACACAATTTTTATCTGCCCTGTCGCTAAACTAGTAACCCTTAACGTTACCTCTTGTTTATCGCCACGAGCTTTGTCATTCTCGTTTGTTTTTGGAGGTGGCAGTATCATAAGTACTCTTGGCATGTGAAATGTCATCTCGCCTATTTATCGTACTTCTCTTGCAAAGTAAGTATTAAAACATAATATCTTGATGGTATAACCATCATGAGTTATGAATTTTCATTAGCATTTTTTTATATCGACCAAAGCATAAATTTCTCATGAAAAACAAAAAGCACCTGTTGCCTATTAGACAATCAAGTGCTTTGTAATCAGCTGTATAATGTTCTTCATTGTTAATACTTCTTTTTATTCTTCATTGTCCTCATATAAATTATCTAAGAATTCATCAATACCGTTTGCTAAAAAATACATGTTACTCATATCATCAGGGTCTTCCGGTTCTTGTTCATGATCCCAAAAATAAATCTTGTCATAATAAGGTTCCTTTGTCCCTAAACATATAACATTTCCTGAAGGGTCATCTCCTATTGGAATAAATCCTACTGGTAACCTCTCATCCATTATTTCAATAAAATCTGTCAAATTATCATACATATCGCCAATACCATAAAAAACATTCAAAACACTTGGTCCTTGCTCATTAGATATCATAAATAAATTAGGTATCACTTTTCCCCCATTCCATTTTAATAAAAAATTAATATAATGTTCAGTTAGTTTAATATTATTTTCATTTTCAAATATTTCTATTTGTTCTAACGAAAGATTGTCATGTGAACCATAAATTTCCGCCATATATATCCTCCTAACTAATTTCCATTAACGATACTTACTCCACCTGCATGAGTAAATTCTCTATGAACCTTTTTATCAACAAGAATCATTGTTTTGCCATCTTGATGATGATGCCAAGTATAACCTTCAGGCGCTTCATTTAAAGAAGCAACCGGTGGGTCAGAATCTTTGTTCAATCCCGCCTTTTTATTTGCGTTTTTGTTATCCAATGGACGATTGGTTGGACTTGCAATTTCAATTTCTACCGGCTTAACAGTTGGATGTGCATATTCAGTGAAGTCTGGATAACCATCAGGATATCTTACCGTCTGCCCCTTCTTATTTGTATATACCCAAGTACCATCTTCATCAATTTTCACTGTACCACCTTTCTTTGTCCATTTATCCGGTGCAGGAGAATATGATGGTTTAGTGGCAAGTTGTTCTTTTGTAAATCGGACTTCTAAATTACTTTTACCTGTACCCTATGTTGTAATCTTAAAAGCTAAAAATAAAAAAGTCAGCCATTTTACCACCTTATTAAACTACTTCTTTCTCTTGTACTATCGGTAACTTATAGGCAGTTTTGTGCTTCATCATGCCATAAACAATGTTCACAAGCCTTCTCATGATGCAAACCAATGCTTGTCCCTTTGTTTTACCTTCTTTCAGTTTTCTTTGGTAATAAGCGTGGAATACTGGGTTTCTTGGTAGCTTACTTCCTTTTGCTACTTGTACTTGTTGGACTGCTAGGTTGTAAAATAAAGCGTGTAGCGCCCTATTTCCTTGTTTGCTTTTT
>VTEF01000001.1 GCA_008180335.1 Priestia megaterium | reverse complement strand
GATAACGGGCATAGCGATATCCATTGAGTTCTTTCGCATCCGCAAAGCTTCGCTCAATTGTCGTGCAACGCATTCGATACAGTTGTTGACCTGATTTTGTGCGTTTGTTCATTCGCGCTTGTTCTTTAAAATGTTCCCAAATATGCCGCGTAATGGTTCGTTGTTTTTGTTTCGCTGAAAAGCAGCCGTCTCTCATTGGACAAACCACACAATCAGCTGGGTTTGATTTATACGTACGTTCTCCTTCTCGGCTCGTGGTGGCATACGGTAAGATACATCCCATCGGACAGGCAAAGACATCTTTTTCTTGTACATAGTGAAACAGACGTTTTGGTACGTCTKTTTTCGAAGAACCAAAACGTCGATAACCCATGACCATAAAAATCTGTTGTTCCTTCAGCTTCTTACAAATATAACTCGTAAAGTAACCCGCATCTAAGGCGACTGCTTCAACCGAAAAACCAAACTTCTTTACTTGTGTATCAAGGCGTCCGAGGTAAGGAACAGAGTCCGCCACGTTTCCAGCTGTAATGAAGGTATCCGTTATAATATTGTATTTCGCATCAACCGTCCGGTGATCCAAATAGTGAAAGCCATCAGGCTTTCCATCTCTCATCATAAATCCACTATCTGGATCCGTTGTACTGACTCTCGTTTGTTTGGTTTCGGCAACGCCTTCCTTTCGAGGGGTTAGTTCTTTTTTCCGTGTGCTAAGCGATCTTCATTAACGGCTGCTTCCAATTCATCTAGGTAAGCTTGCGGACGTGGCTTCTTCGGTTGCTTTTCATACTTGTGTTTATTGGCATTCGCTTTAATATGAGTCGAATCCGTCATTAAAGCACGGCCTCCAACCATACGGTGTTCAATGGCTTGACGCACAATTTCATCAAAGATTTCTTCAAAAATCGTCGTATGAAGAAAACGTGTACGGCGATTAAAACTAATTGTTGAATGGTGAGGTACTTTATCGGTTAGAGATAATCCTAAAAACCAACGGTAGGCCACATTGGTCTGAATGTCTTTTGCGAGTTGGCGTTCGGAACGAATGCCGTAAAAATAACCGATAAACATCATTTTAAAGAGGGTAATCGGGTGAATCGATGGCCGACCATTATCCTCACAGTAATAAGGTGTTAACTTCTCTTCAATAAACGTAAAATCAATGGTCGCTTCAATGGCTCGCAAAAAATGATCTTGAGGAACCAATGCCTCTACTGAAACCATTACTTGTTCATCTCGATGGTTTTTAAGTGCTCCCATCACTTTCATCAACTCCTGTCTGTTTTTTAACAGTGTTGCCACTGATAAAAAAACGCAGACATCAAAAAAGCTGTTGAGAACAAAGTTTCTCAACAGCCTGAAAAANAATCGGGTGAATCGATGGCCGACCATTATCCTCACAGTAATAAGGTGTTAACTTCTCTTCAATAAACGTAAAATCAATGGTCGCTTCAATGGCTCGCAAAAAATGATCTTGAGGAACCAATGCCTCTACTGAAACCATTACTTGTTCATCTCGATGGTTTTTAAGTGCTCCCATCACTTTCATCAACTCCTGTCTGTTTTTTAACAGTGTTGCCACTGATAAAAAAACGCAGACATCAAAAAAGCTGTTGAGAACAAAGTTTCTCAACAGCCTGAAAAACCTTCTCTATATTAGAGAAGGTTTTCTACTTACATAAATTCAGCTACTAATTCGTTAAATTTATCTTCAGTCATTGTAAGATCTGCTTCAGAAAGCGGCTTTTCACTATAACCATGTACAAGTTGCTGATAAGAAGGTTGATGCGGATTTTGATAAATCAATCCTGTTACAAGGCCGTTATGTTCCATTAATGTTTGCATCGCCTGCATACGATTTGTTGCATCATAGTTTTCAATTGTACTTAAGCTTGTCAGGTTTTCTTTAAACCAATCATATGTGTTTACTTTATTATACGTTACACAAGGACTAAACACATTAATTAATGAGAACCCTTTATGTTGAATTCCTTGCTCAATTAAACTTGTTAACTCTTTTAAATCAGTAGAGAAGCTTTGAGCAACAAATGTAGCTCCAGCTGTTAACGCTAATTCCATAACAGATAAAGCTGATTCAATTGAACCTTCTGGCGTACTTTTCGTCTTAAAGCCAACCTCACTGCGCGGGGATGTTTGGCCTTTTGTTAACCCATAAATCTGATTATCCATTACAATATAGGTTACATCTATATTACGGCGAATTGCATGAACAGTATGCCCCATACCAATTGCAAACCCATCTCCATCTCCACCAGAAGCGATAACCGTTAAATCACGATTAGCCATTTTAACTCCTTGTGCAATCGGCAATGCACGCCCGTGAATACCATGAAAACCGTACGAATTAATGTACCCTGAAATACGGCCCGAACAGCCAATCCCAGACACAACTGCAAGTTCATGAGGCTCTAATCCCACATTTGCTGATGCACGCTGAATTGCTGCTTGAACAGAGAAATCTCCACATCCAGGACACCAGTTTGGTTTTACACTATTACGAAAATCCTTAAACGTTGCCATTTATTAAGCACATCTCCTTACTTTTCGCGTACACTTCTTGTGGTAAAAATGGGTTTCCATCGTATTTTAATACGCTTTGAATTTTATGATGGTTTCCTACATTCATTTTCAAAATGTTTGCCAGTTGACCAGTTGCATTATTTTCAACAACAATGATTCTTTTCGCTCCATTAATGTATGGAAGAATTTCATCAGTAGGGAACGGGTGGATTAGACGGATATGAGCATGATTTACTTTAACACCGTCTTTTTCTAAGCGTGACACCGTTTCTTCAATTGCACCACGCGTTGAATTAAATCCTACAAATAATAGATCTGATTGAATCTCTTCAGAATGGAAATGAATTGGTTTGTTAAATTGAATACGATTTAACTTACGCATCCGCTTATCCATTTGATTATTGCGATTAACTGGTGATTCAGATGGTTTACCTGTTTCATCATGTTCAACACCCGTTACGTGATGGATTCCATTTTTCATTCCTGGAATAACACGCGGTGAAACACCATCTTCTGTTACAGCATAACGCTTATAGTATTCTTTGTTTTCTAGTTCATCTAACTCGCCTTCTTGTAATTTACCACGGCGAATCTGAATTCGGCTATATTGTAGCGGCTCTACAGTTTGTTTTCCTAATGACAATTGCAAATCAGTTAACATAATAACTGGACACTGGTATTCTTCTGCTAAGTTAAAAGCTTCAATGGTATCATAAAATGCTTCTTCTACTGTACTTGGTGCCATAACGATTTTAGGAATTTCACCGTGTGTACCATAAATCATCGCCATCAAGTCGGACTGCTCTTGTTTTGTAGGTAAACCTGTACTTGGTCCGCCGCGCTGTGTATCAATAATCACAACCGGTTGTTCTGTAATACCCGCTAAACCAATTGATTCCATCATTAATGAAAGGCCTGGTCCTGCTGATGCTGTAAGCGAGCGAACACCTGTATAGTTAGCACCAATAGCCATCGTACATGCAGCAATTTCATCTTCTGTTTGAATGACAGTACCTCCGAATTCTGGAAGTTTCTTAATTAAATATTCCATGATTTCAGAAGCTGGTGTAATTGGGTAAGCCGGCATAAATCGTGCTCCTCCCGCTACTGCACCTAGCGCAATCGCATCGTTTCCAATCATGAACATGCGCTTTTGACCATCTGCTTCTTCAAGACGCATCGTTTCCAAGTTATCGCCGAGCTGCTCACGAATGTAGTCTGCACCACGCTTAATTGCTTCCATATTCTTCTGAACAACTTGCTGTCCTTTGCGTCCAAAAATTTCAAGTACTACTTCTTCAAAGACATTTGTATCAATATGTAAAACTGCACTTGACGCACCTACAGCCACCATATTTTTCATTAAAGAAGTGCCTAATTCAGTTGCAATTTCAGTAAAAGGAACAGAATATAATGTAGCTGTTGTACAGTCTGCTGGAAGTGTCGGTTTAAACTTTGCATCTCCAATCACAATCCCGCCAGAACGTAACTCATGCGCATTTACATCAATTGTTTCTTGATCGAACGCAACTAAAATATCAAGATCGTCTGATACTGAACGAACTTGTGTTGTGCTTACACGAATTTTATTATTCGTATGTCCACCTTTAATACGTGATGAAAAATGACGGTATCCGTATAAGTAGTAGCCTAATCGATTCAATGCAGTTGAGAAAATCTCACCTGTACTTTCGATTCCTTCACCTTGCTGTCCGCCAACTTTCCATGAAAGCTGCTTTACCATCCATGACACTCCCCATTTAAAAATTTCTTTTATTTATGAATCATATCCGTCTATCACTCTGACAAAGTAAAATTATATATAATAATAGACACTTGTGTATATTTAATAATTCGTTTTCAATTCTAGTCCCATCGAAGATAAAATGCAACCCTTTCCATATAATTAACAGCTTGTTTTTCTATACTTATATTTAATAGAAATTATCAAAAAAATTAATGTAAACGATTAACAAAATTATGAAATAAAAACCGGTCTACTTGAGCCGCTGAATAATGTTTTACTAGCTCATTAATAAGGTTCTCGTATTCTTTGTAAGATCCTAACCCTTGAACCGTTTGCTCAATACCGTCAAAATCTGAGCCAAAACCAACAGCGTATTCCCCACCTTTCCCACAAATATAATCAAGATGCTTTAATACATCCCCTATTGTTGCACGGTTATGATCAGATAAAAACTGCGGAACAAATGTAATCCCTATTACACCATTTTTTTTAATCAGTGCCTCTATTTGTTCGTCATTTAAATTCCGAGGATTTGAACATAACTTGTAAGCATTTGAATGCGTTGCTACTACAAATTCTGCTTCTTCTATAGTGTCCCAAAAACCTTTTACTGATAAGTGAGAGACATCGGTCCATACTAATCTTTTATTATTTTCCTTTACTACAGTACGTCCAAAGGTCGAAAGTCCCGCACCACGAGGTTCTAAAATCCCATCACATAAAGCATTACTATAGTTCCAGGTTAAACCTACGGACCGAACACCTAGGGAAAGCAATGTTTGCAATCGAACAAGATTATCACCAATTGCATCACAGCCTTCTAGCGTTAACATCGCTCCTATTTCATCCTCTTCTAAGTTAGCAACATCCCTTCTTGACTTTACCCATTTTACATTTGGCAATGTTAAGATATGTGTATGAAAAAGCTGAACCATCTCAAGAGCAACATCAAATTGATGCTCAGAAGGTACGGCTTCTGGAATATAAATAGCAAATAACTGGACCTTTCCCCCTGCCTTTTCTAACCCCTTAAGTGTTACATGAAGTGCTGAACTGTCTTTTACTGATAAATGCTTGTTCAACCATAATTTCATTAGAACATCACAATGTGCATCAAAAATCATGCAATTCCTCCTCACTATGTTACTAGTACATGTTTAACAGGAAGGTAGATATCACACCTAAAAAAGGACCTGCTAGCTGATCGCCAAACAGGTCCCGTCCATTTTTATTATTATCGAGGCTCAACAATCAATTTAATAGCCGTTCGTTCTTCCCCGTCAATTTGAATGTCAGTAAATGCCGGTATACAGATTAAATCAACGCCACTCGGTGCAACAAACCCTCGTGCAATCGCCACTGCTTTTACAGCTTGGTTAAGTGCCCCTGCACCAATTGCTTGAATTTCAGCCGCGCCGCGTTCACGCAATACACCTGCTAGTGCACCAGCAACTGAATTTGGATTAGATTTTGCTGAAACTTTTAATATTTCCATATCTAGTTCCTCCTTATTCTTTACAATGTATGATGCGAGATCATTAGACCAATGACTTAATTGATTTCAATGATACTATATTCACGATATGGCAAAGGTATTCCTGCTTGTTTTTCCTAATTCTTCAAAAACTTATAAATCGTGCTGATCCAACATTTTTCTAGTGTTTCGCTTCGAAAAATAAACAAAATAAAAACGATATGTCACTATTTTGACATATCGTTTTTCTCATTCTTAGCAATTAATGACAATCTTTACTCAAAGAAAGGATGGTCTTCATTAATTAATATACGATCGATTTTTTTCGCAGTACCTGTCTTCTCGTCAACATCAATTATAACGGCACTTAATTGAGTACGGCCTTCTTTCGGTACTTCAAACCGAACTGGGAGCGACGTTAAAAAACGTCTGATAACAGCTTCTCTTTCCATCCCTAAAATACCATCATAAGGACCTGTCATCCCCACATCAGAGATATAAGCTGTTCCTTTAGATAAAATACGGTTATCAGCTGTTTGTACATGTGTATGAGTTCCAACTACTGCACTTGCCCGCCCATCAACATACCAACCTATTGCTTGTTTCTCACTTGTCGTTTCGGCATGAAAGTCGATAAAGATAATCGATGTTCGTTTTTTTGCTTCTTCAATTAATTCATCTACTTTTTGAAATGGGCAATCAAGCGGAGCCATAAATGTACGGCCCTGTAAGTTAATAACAGCTACTTCATATTGATTGTATGTAAAATAAGTGATTCCTTTACCAGGTGTACCTTTCGGAAAGTTTGCTGGACGAATTAAGTTTTTAGCATCATCAATAAACTCAAAAATATCCCGTTTGTCCCAGGCATGATTACCTAGTGTAATAATATCTGCACCTGCTTGTAGCAATTGACGATAAATTTTTTCCGTGATTCCTTTGCCGGATGCAGCATTTTCACCATTTACAATTGTTAAACCTGGAGAGTATTTACGCTTTAACTTTGGTAAATACATTTCAACCATCTCTCGTCCCGGAGAACCTACAACATCTCCTACAAATAAAATTCTCATCTCATTGCTCCTCTTATTTCTTTATTCATGTTGCTTTATTATAAAACCGACGATTATATTACAGTTAATATGGCTCATTTACATTTGAAAAAAAATAAAGTGGCGATAAGCCACTTTATTCTTCTTATTTTGCATACTCAACTGCTCTCGTTTCACGAATAACAGTAACTTTTATATGACCTGGGTAGTCAAGTTCATCTTCAATTCGTTTGCGAATATCACGAGCTAAACGATGAGCCTCAAGGTCGCCAATTGTATCTGGTTTGACCATAATACGAACTTCGCGTCCTGCTTGGATTGCAAATGACTTTTCAACACCTTCGTAAGACTCAGAAATTTCTTCTAGTTTTTCAAGGCGACGAATATAATTTTCTAATGTCTCACTGCGGGCTCCTGGTCTTGCAGCTGATAAAGCATCTGCTGCGGCCACCAAAACAGCAATAATAGATGTAGGCTCTGTATCACCATGATGAGAAGCAATTGAATTCACAACAACTGGATGTTCTTTATATTTTGTCGCTAATTCTACGCCAATTTCGACGTGGCTTCCTTCTACCTCATGATCAATTGCTTTACCTATATCATGTAATAAACCAGCTCGTTTGGCTAACGTTACGTCTTCACCTAATTCAGAAGCCATTAATCCAGCTAAATGAGCTACTTCCATTGAATGTTTAAGGACATTTTGGCCATAGCTTGTTCTGAACTTTAATCGGCCTAGTATTTTCATTAAGTCCGGATGTAATCCATGAACACCAACTTCAAATGTTGTTTGTTCACCGACTTCACGAATATACTCATCTACTTCACGGCGAGACTTCTCAACCATTTCCTCAATACGTGCTGGGTGAATACGGCCATCTTGAACGAGTTTATCAAGGGCGATTCTTGCAGTTTCACGACGAATTGGATCAAAACCTGATAAAATAACCGCTTCTGGTGTATCATCAATAATAAGATCAATCCCTGTTAATGTTTCTAATGTACGGATATTTCGGCCTTCTCGACCAATAATTCGGCCTTTCATTTCGTCATTTGGTAAATTAACAACTGAAACCGTTGTTTCTGCTACATGATCTGCCGCACAACGTTGAATCGCAAGTGATAAAATCTCTTTTGCTTTTTTATCAGCTTCTTCTTTCGCACGGTTTTCTGTTTCTTTTACCATTAGTGCAACATCGTGTGAAAGTTCATTTTCAACACGGTCTAATATAATCGCTCTTGCGTCTTCTCTTGTTAAACTTGAGATGCGCTCTAGCTCTGTTTGTCCAGCACGTACTAGTTCTTCTACTTTGCTTTCCATCTCTTCAATATGCTGTTGTTTAACAGTAAGAGAATCCTCTTTCTTTTCAAGTAACGCTTCACGTTTATCAAGTGATTCGTCTTTACGATCAAGATTTTCCTCTTTTTGCATTAATCGATTTTCTTGTTTTTGAAGTTCTGCTCGACGATCACGAATTTCTAGTTCTGCCTCTGTACGAAGCTGATGGATTTCATCCTTCGCTTCCAATAAAGCTTCTTTTTTCAAAGCTTCAGCCTCACGGGTTCCTTCATCGATAATTTGTTCTGCACTTGATTTTGCCCCCGCAATTTTAGCTTCAGCAATCGATTTACAAACAAAAAAGCCAACAACTGCACCGACGATTAGGCCAAGCAAAGCGAAGATGATTGTAATTACATCCATCATTTCACCTCCCCTTGCTATAAACTTGTAAGTTTTAATTTTCATGTCGGCATGTATATCGTATTCACCTTTCAATATACATACAAAGGCTTTTAAACGCTAAAATGTTTTAAAAAGGGAAAATATACATCTTAATTGTAAATCTGTGCATTTTTATTGTCAAGCCTACTAAAAAGGTATCTTTTGAAAAACACACGTCACTATTTCTATTATTAACAAATTTTTCAAAAAAAAGACCCTTTTAAAAAAGAGTCTTTTTATCTTCCAACATGATTTAGATGTTTAATTCACCTTGGTCGTCTTCTTCTACCATTTGCTCCTCATCGTCATCTAATCCATGATATTCACGAATTTGCGCTGAGATTTCTTGACGAATATCAATATTTTCTTTTAAGAACTGCTTCGCATTTTCACGACCTTGACCTAGACGTTCTTCATTATAAGAGTACCAAGAACCACTCTTTTGTACAATATCTAATTCAGAAGCGATATCTAAGATTTCACCTTCTTTTGAAATACCTTCTCCGTACATAATATCTACTTCTGCAGCACGGAAAGGTGGCGCTACTTTGTTTTTCACAACTTTAATTTTTGTTTTATTACCAACAATATCATTGCCTTGCTTCAATTGTTCAGCACGACGAACTTCTAAGCGGACAGACGAATAGAATTTAAGCGCACGACCACCTGGAGTTGTTTCTGGGTTCCCAAACATAACTCCGACTTTTTCACGAATTTGGTTGATGAAAATCGCAATCGTTTTTGACTTATTAATCGCACCTGATAGTTTGCGAAGCGCTTGTGACATTAAACGTGCTTGCAAACCAACGTGAGAATCACCCATCTCACCTTCAATCTCTGCTTTTGGCACTAGTGCTGCTACAGAGTCAATAACAATGATATCAACTGCTCCACTACGAACTAACGCTTCAGCAATCTCAAGCGCTTGTTCTCCTGTATCAGGTTGAGAAAGTAATAATTCATCAATGTTAACACCTAATTTTTGTGCATACACTGGATCTAATGCGTGTTCAGCGTCTATAAACGCTGCTTGGCCACCTTGCTGCTGTACTTCTGCAATAGCATGCAACGCAACTGTTGTTTTACCTGAACTTTCTGGACCATATACTTCAATAATACGTCCACGTGGATAACCACCTACACCTAGTGCTATATCTAATGCTAAAGAGCCACTTGGAATTGTAGAAATTTTACGTTCTGTTTGCTCTCCTAGTTTCATAATTGAACCTTTACCAAATTGCTTTTCAATTTGTTTTAAAGCCATATCAAGAGCTGCTTGACGATCGTTCACTTAATTTCCTCCTCTATTATCACTTACTGTTTATCTCTATGCTTAAGATTACTACGATGTTGTAGCAATGACATTATTAATAACTTTCTATAACTAACTATACTAGTTTTTTACGTGTTTGACAAGCAAAAAGCGAATAAATGTTCGATTTTTTTATTTTTAAGCATTGCATACAAGAAAAGGCCGTTTTCTTAAAAGAAAACGGCCTTTGTATTAGTTATTTTTCAATAAATTTAACGCATAATGGCAACCGTAATTAACAGTCCTTGCTCGAATTCCTTGGCGGCTTCCTGACAGCTGCAGCTGGTAAACATGCGTTTTATTTTCTTTATACGCAATGCCTATATAAACTGTTCCAACAGCCTTCCCTTCTTGTTTTGAAGGGCCAGCAACTCCTGTAAAACTTATTCCAATATCGGTTTTTAATAAGTTTTTAACACCTAAAGCCATCTCAATTGCACATTGTTCACTTACAGCACCTTCATTACGTAAGGTTTGTTGCTGAACACCAAGCACTTGTTGTTTAATCTCATTTTGATAAGCAACAATCGCTCCATTAACGATACTACCAGCTCCAGGGATGCTTGTTAGCCTTTCACTAAACAAACCACCAGTCAAACTTTCAGCTGAAGCAATGGTAAGCTCTTGGTTCATTAATTCATTAATTAGCTCGTTATGTAAAGAAGTTGTATCATAACCATAAAAATAATCTCCAACTCGTTTTAAAATGGATTGCTCCATCTGGTCAAGCAATTGATGCGCGACATTGGAATCCGTGTGTTTCGCTGTTAATCGTAGTGTGACCTCCCCATCAGCAGCCAGCGGTGCGATCGTCGGATTCGTTTGAGCATCTAGTAAATCTTCAATTTCCGTTTCCAGCTGTGACTCACCAATGCCGAAAAATCGCAGTACACGAGATTCAATGCTTTCTTTCACTTCAAGCTTATTTAATAAATACGCTTGACCATAAGATTCATACATTGGATATAACTCTTTAGGAGGACCTGGGAATAACATATAGCTAATGTTATCAACGGTAATCCCCATACCTGGAGCCATCCCAAAGTCATTTGGTAACACCGTTGAACCTTCTAGTACAATGGCCTGCTTTTTATTATTCGGTGTCATTACTCGGTTTGTTTGTGTAAAGTACGCTTCAATGCTTTCAAGCGCCTGCTCGTTTGTTGTTAGTGACACCCCTAAAACAGAAGCAATTGTCTCTTTGGTCAAATCATCTTTCGTCGGCCCGAGGCCTCCTGTAAAAACGATTAAGTCTGCACGTTTTTGAGCCGTTTCAATAGCAGCTTTCAAGCGGCTTGCATTATCACCCACAACTGTATGGTAATAAACATTAATCCCCAGCTCTGCAAATTTTTTAGACAAATATTGAGCATTTGTATTTGCAATTTGTCCAAGTAAAAGCTCAGAGCCCACTCCGATAATTTCAGCGTTCATCCAATCATCTCCATTTATTTTGAATTGACGAAAGCTTGTTTGTTTTTAGCAAAGTAATCCCAGCCTGAAATGACAGTAAAGATTACTGAAATCCAAAGCGCAATTGCTGTAAACGGAATGGAAACAAATTCAAAAGGAAAGTTGTAAAGTAAAATAGCAGAAATGGCAATAATTTGTGTCCATGTCTTAATTTTCCCGAGCATATTAGCTGCTACAACTTCTCCTTCACCTGCTAGCACCAATCGCAAACCAGTCACGGCAAACTCACGGCTAATAATAATAATTGCTGCCCAGCCCGCGCCTGCGATTAAATCTAAATCGACAATGGCAACAAGAGCAGCCGACACAAGTAACTTATCGGCAAGCGGGTCTAGAAACTTCCCTAAATTAGTGACCATATTATATTTTCGCGCATAATATCCATCGATCCAATCTGTTGTGGATGCGATAATAAAAAGGGCCGCTCCTAATAAATGTGCAACTGGAATGCTTGTTTCCGCTATCTCTACTGTTCCAAATGGCAAGGGAGCCATCATTAAAATAAGAAAAATCGGAATTAAAAAAATACGTGAAATGGTAATCTTATTTGGTAAATTCACTTTTCTTTCCTCCAATAGCTTAAACAAACCGAAAGCGTGCAAACCAATTGTTTGCACGTCTTTACTGTTATTATACACTGAACGAATGGTTAATTCATCCATTACCTTTGTTTTTCCATTTAGGTTGTTTGTTTAAACATGTTTTACTATAAAATTACTAATTACTGCGCTTTACTCGGCTGATATTGAATCATGACCACTTGTCTTACTTGCTGTTTTGAATCAAATGGAAGATTAACATCTTGTCCATTAACCTTTAGTTTTACACCCGGTGAAAAGCCAATATTTACACGTACTTCAGTTTCTTTCGCCAAATCAAATTCTTTTGTTTCGTTCTTTTTCAACATAGCATTATAGAAAGAGTTCCCTTTTCCATTTTTTACATCTAACCATGTATCGGATTGTGTAGAGGATACCTCTAATTTAAATGCATCCGTTCCTGATAACGTATAAGTTGCTGTATGACCAGATTTTTGCACTTCTTTGTAAACCTGTTCTGCTTCTACTTCTTCTTTTTCTTTCTTATCATCTTTCGCTTTATCATTTTCTTCATTTTTATTAGAAGCTTCTTCTTTAACTTTAGATTCTTTTTCAGCATCATCTGCCGTTTTTTGCTTTTCTGATTGCTGTACTTCATTAGTTGTCTGCTGACTTTCTACAGCTTGCTCTTTGTTGCGGTCAGATACAATATTTTGAGCAATAACCCAAATAATAATCCCTACGACAAGCACGCCTGCTACAACTAAAATAGTTGGCAAATAATCAGCTGCTTTTGAACTTGCTGCATTTTGCGGGATTTCTTTACGACTGCGAACACGTGATAACTGCTGAGGGATGTCTTCAGTTTGAGTAGTCGGAATGTCCGCTTTATATTGTTCAAAAATATCGTCTGCATTTAAACCCACAGCTTCACAGTATTGCTTAATAAATGCACGCACATAAAACTTTCCAGGCATTACATCATAATTTCCTTCTTCAATCCCCATTAAATAACGCTTTTGAATTTTCGTTAACTTTTGCAGATCTTCGAGCGAAAGATTTTTGTTTTCTCTTTCTTGTCTTAATCTTTGTCCTAACTCTGTCAATACTAACACCTACCAATTATGCTAAAAATCAAACATAGATAATCCACCGTCTGGGAACATTTGAGCGCCTTCAATAACCTCGTATGTAATTTCCTCATTGGGGTCATTTCGCAATTCAATAATGTATGCAAAATCATCTAACGAGTACTCTGTATTTTGCACAAAAACATCTGGATGCTCAATAATCTTTGTTGCAGGTACACTCATAATTTCACGTACTAATTGCCAATGCTTTTCGTTTGCTCGCCTTGTTGAAACAATGCCATCAATAATAAAAATATTATTAGAATTGTATTCATCTTCAATGAGCTGACTGCGTATTGTTTGTTTTAATAATGTGGATGAAACAAACAACCATCTCTTATTTGCACAAACACTTGCTGCAACAATTGACTCTGTTTTACCTACTCTAGGCATCCCTCTTATTCCGATTAATTTGTGACCATCTTGTTTAAACAATTCCGCCATAAAATCAACTAATAACCCAAGCTCATCCCTGACAAAACGAAATGTCTTTTTATCATCTGCATCTCTTTGAATGTAACGGCCGTGACGCACTGCCAAACGATCTCTTAGTTTCGGAGGCCGCATCTTTGTCACGACTATATTATCCATTGTCTTTAAAATAGATTCAAGCCTGTCAATCTGCTCATTTGAATCACATCGCAATAATAGCCCGCGACGTTTATCATCGACCCCATTAATCGTTACAATGTTAATAGCAAGCATCCCTAAAAGAGACGAAATGTCACCTAAAAGTCCAGGACGGTTCTTTTGTATTTGATATTCTAAGTACCACTCAATTTTACTCATAAAAACCCCTCCCCATCTCATTCGTTTCTTTGAGAGGTATCCCCTTTTTTTCACATAATTTAAATATAAATGATTTTATTTAAATTATAAACCCTAAAACTGATTTGTTATGTAAATGTTATGTATGTAAGCGTTTATTTCTGAAAATTAATTTAAAGAATGAGCTAATACGTATTTTTATAAATTTATGTCATTCAATATTTAAGCTGTCTTATGTACAAAAATCCAAGTCTGTTTGCATGTAATTTTTAGAACTGTTCCTTATAGAAATATGTTGCCACATCCATGAGAATTAGATAAAAAAGAGCCGCTGCTCAATAACTGAGTCGACTCTTTTTCCAATTGGCTCTACTAACAATCAGAAGTTCCCTGATTGAAGGATCGCCTTATCCCGCTTTAACGCACAGTAAATTCTACTGCACTGTCCGTATAAGCCCGATTGGCTCTACTAACAATCAGAAGTTCCCTGATTGAAGGATCGCCTTATTGCGCACTTCCGTTGTTTTGGACAAGCTTAATCATCATATTAGCAATAGCATGTTGCTCTTCTTTAGATGCAACACTCCATAGATCTGCTAACACTTTTTCTTGATCATTTTTCGCTTCAACTTGGTTTGCTAAGTATCCACCAATTTGATAAGCAAGATCATTAATGACTTCGTTGTTCATTCCTTCATTTTGTGCATGATGTAAACGATCGCCTAAAAAATCTTTCCAGTTACCCCAATTGTCTAAAACTGACATGAGTAGCCCTCCTTAAGGTTTATTCATATCATAGTCTGTACACTGTTATTTTTTTTATGCGCAATTAATTACGTATACCACCCGCCATTGACCGATAAAATTTGTCCTGTTATATAAGAAGATTTTTCTGATATTAAATATGACACGGCATGTGCTACTTCTTCTGGAACACCAATTCTTCCTAGAGGAATTTCGTCTTTTATGATCATTAAATCTTCTTCCGAATAATCCGTTAACATATTTGTCTGAATCGCTCCTGGAGCCACTCCATTTACTCGAATGCCACTTCGTGCTACTTCTTTAGCTAAAGCTTTTACAAAAGTATTTTGCGCACCTTTTACAGTAGAATATAACACTTCATATGAAGCGCCTGTAATTCCCCATATCGAAGAAATTAAAATAATTTGTCCGCTTTTACGTTGAATCATTTTAGGAAGAAGTGCTTTTGTAATGCGGTAAGGAGCCGTAATATGTAAATAAATCATCCTTTCAAGTTCATCGTCACTAATATCGGTCATCAATCCGGTTACACTTTGTCCGCTATTATGAACAATGACATCTACTGAAACAGCTATTTTTGTTAAAAAAGCAGCAACTCCACTTTTACAAGACAAGTCTCCTTGTAAAAGCAGCACAGTTTGAACATGTCCTTCTAACTCTCGTGCTAGTTTCGTTACGCTTTCTTTATTTTGATAATAGTGGAGGATAAGCGAGTATCCCTCTTCTCCTAGCTGCTTTGCTATCGCACTTCCAATCCCTCCGCTTGCTCCCGTAACTAATGCAAATCTTTCCATGTTTATCTCTCCCTTTAGCACAAAAAAAGCTGACATAAAGCCAGCTTTCTTCTTACATTCATTTACAAGAAAACCATCTTATTTATCTCGTAAAGGTACGGACCTCAAAACACAGATCCCTCTATGTTCTGTAATTTGAAGCTTCCCTTTATTTCGGAACGACTTCGCAAACAGTAAAGCTTTCTTCATTAATCGTATCATCCATCACTTGTTGAATATCAGCTACTGTTAGTTTTTCTAGCGTTTCTACAACATCAAATAAATTCATATCATTAAACGCATATCTTGTAAACTGATTGGCAATAAATTCAGGAGAGTTTAATGAGCGTAAAAATGCACCGATTTTCTTTTTGCGAACTCGCTCAAGCTCTTCTTCAGACAGCGGTTTTGTTTTTAGCTCTAATAAAATTTGTTTGACCCGCTCATATAACTTTTCTGGCTGCTCCGTGTCGCCGCCAATTAGCGCAAAACCAAAGCCCTGTTCTTCTGTATAGTCATATGAAAATGTCTCATCAATCAGTTCATCGGTATACAATTCTTCGTAATAGGAGGAACTTTTCCCGAAGGCATGGTCTAAAATGACATTCATCGCTAGCTCATGGCGCAACATTTCATTTCCTGAACGCTGCGGATTTTTTGCTTTTAAACCAATCATACACTTAGAAGATTGAACAGGCATCTTCAATACTTGCTTTTTCTCCGCAACTGTGTCAGGCTCTTGATCAAAATGGCGAGTAATTTCAGGCATTTCTTGATAATCTTTTTGAGCTTGATTATCACGGATTTGCGTCATGACTTGTTCAGCATCTACTGGACCGACAACAAATAAAAGCATATTACTTGGATGATAAAACGTTTCGTAACACGTATAAAGCAAATCTTTTGTAATATGGGAGATTGATTCAATGGTACCGGCAATATCGATTTTTACTGGATGGTTTTTATACATATTTTGAATAGTACCAAAGTATAAACGCCAATCTGGATTATCATCATACATCGTAATTTCCTGGCCAATAATCCCTTTTTCTTTTTCTACTGTTTTCTCTGAGAAATACGGATCTTGGACAAAATCAATTAGTGTTTCTAAATTTTCTTGAAAGTTAGACGTGCAACTAAATAAATAAGCAGTGCGTGTAAATGATGTGAACGCATTAGCTGATGCTCCTTGCTTACTAAACTGCTGAAATACATCACCGTCTTCTTTTTCAAATAATTTATGCTCTAAAAAATGCGCAATGCCGTCTGGAACCTTTGCCATTTCCTGCTGAGCTAATGGAATAAATTGATTATCAATCGAACCATACTTTGTTGTAAACGTCGCAAATGTTTTATTAAATTCTGGTTTCGGCAAAATGTAAACTTCTAATCCATTGTCCATTTTTTCATGATACAGCTGTTCTTGCAGTTGTGAAAACTCGATTTTTCCCATCTTATTCACCACCCGTTCCTGTTAAAAAATAAATGGTATCCATTTCAATAGTTTCAGCGACCTTGATAATATCTTGCTTAGATACTGCATCAATTTTCTTTAAATACTCATCTACCGTAATTTGCTTTCCTGTTAATTCATTATGATACATCACTTCTACTAATCCTCGAGGTGTGTCAACAGTTTCAAGTAATTGATTATGAATGACAGCTTTTGTTTGAGCAATTTCACTGTCTGTAAATGAACCTTTTCTCATTTCTTCCATTTGTTCTTTAATAATCTTCACAGCTTGATCATAATTCTTTGCATCAATACCTGACATGACCATTAATAACCCTTTATGGCTTTCCACGCGAGACGCCGCATAATAAGCTAAGCTTGCTTTTTCACGAACGTTAATAAAAAGCTTCGAATGAGAAAAACCTCCAAAAATCCCATTAAAGACTTGCAAAGAAAAATATTGGCGATCGCCATAAACAATATTTGTCCGGTAGCCAATATTTAACTTCCCTTGTTTCACTTCCTGCTTTTCGATTACTTCATTTACTTTTGGAATTTCTTTTTTTGTAATAGAACGCTCGATTTCTTTTGTTTCTCGTTTCGGTAATAAAAATGTATCTTTTACCGTTTGCATCACTTCTTCTACCTGTATATCACCTATTGCATATAAATGAATCGCATTTTCTTTTAGCACGCGCTCATAGTACGCATACAAACTTTCACTAGTAATCGCCTCAATATCATCAATCCGTCCATTTACATGAAGGGAATAAGGTTCACCCTTGCACATTTCCTCGACTAAACGTAAGTTAGCATAGCGCATTTTATCATCAAATACCGCTTGAATCCGTTGGCGAAGTGAGCGCTTCTCTTTTGTTACAATATCAGCTAAAAACACTCCGCCTTCTGTGGCCGGCTTCAATAAAATTTCACCGAGCAAGGTGAGCGCTTTTTGCAGCAATGGCGTCGAATCTTTCAAATACTTCTCATTAGCTACGTCAATCCGAATCGTTACGTCATGATGGTCACCTTTTTTCGTTAAGTCAACTTGCAAGGTTGCACCGTATAATTCATCTAAGTATGTACGAAGCTTCGTAGTAGTCGGGAAGGACTGGGTTGCACTTTGGAGCACATAAGGCAATAATGCACGCATCGTCACCGTTTTTTCCTCTAGCGGAGCGCTTAGTTTCAAAATAAATGTATTTGTTTTATACTTTGTCGTTGGTATCGTATGAAGCGTCAAACCTTCTAACTCATGTTTTTGTTCAGTTAATAATTTCATATTTAACCCTCCTTTTAATAGTAAGTTTGCTAAAAATAACACAATACCTTTATTTTTAGTCGTTAACGCTATTTTTAGTCTTATCATCACTATATCGAATATACGGAAACTTTTTCAAGCAACTTGCCAAAGACTTATTCATCACTACGATCTTCACTTTGTCGTTCCTTCTCTTCCTCTATTCCACTTCTGCTTAATCATCCATCTCCACTAATAGGGAAAAGGTTAAAAAAAGGCAGGGAAAAATTTTTCCCTGCCTTTTATATTTATCCATTTTTTGTACATATAGACCTATTGACAACTCGACTCATTCATATATCTTACAATGCTAACGTAGTTGCCAAGCTCGTTTATCGCTTGCCTTTTTCATAAGGTGCACCTAATGCTTTAGGTGCTTCCGCCCGACCCACAAAACCAGCTAAAGCTAAAATTGTTAACACATACGGAGCAATCGTCAAAAGAACAGATGGAATATCTTGAATCACAGGTATTTGCGCTCCTGTAATGCTTAATGATTGTGCCAATCCAAAAAATAATGCAGCTCCCATCGCTCCAATTGGGTGCCATTTTCCAAAAATCATGGCAGCAATCGCCAGAAATCCTTGCCCTGAAATGGTCCCTGCTGAAAAGTTTGTTGCAATTGATGTGGCATAAACTGCTCCGCCAATCCCAGCTAATACACCTGAAAGCATCACGCTAATATAACGCATTCTTGCTACTTTAATCCCCATTGTATCAGCTGCCATTGGATGCTCACCGACTGAACGCAAACGTAAGCCAAACGGTGTTTTATAAATGATATACCATACAAGAAACGCTAGAGCAACAGCAAGATATGACGTTAACGGAACGTTTGAGAACAACAGCTTTCCAAGCACTGGAATATCCGATAATACAGGAATGCTTATTTTATCAATACGAACTTGAATAAAATCAGTTTGTCCTTTTCCAAAAATCTTTTTAATTAGAAAAATTGATAAACCTGCTGCTAAAAAGTTGAGTGCCACTCCGCTAACAACTTGATCTGCTTTTAATGTAATACTTGCCACAGCGTGAATTAAAGAGAATACAGCACATACACCAGCAGCAATTAAAATCGACACCCACGGAGCCCAAGCACCAAGCGAATCTTGAAGCAATAATGTAGAGACGATTCCTGTAAAGGCTCCAAACATCATAAGCCCTTCTAATCCAATATTAACAACACCAGATTTTTCACTAAATACACCACCTAATGCTGTAAAAATAAGTGGAGCAGCAGAATATAATGCAGCAGGAATAATAATTACTAAGATGTCTAAAAAACTCATTTCGTTCCCTCCTTACTCAAACGAGCAATTAACCAGCGAATGAGGTAGCTTGATGCTACAAAGAAAATAATGAGCGCGATGACAATCTCAATTAATTCAGAAGGAACACCGGCCATAAAGTTCATTTGCGGAGCAGCTGTCTGCATACCTCCAAATAAAAAAGAAGCAAGTAAAATGCCAATTGCACTGTTTGCACCTAATAACGCAACCGCGATTCCATCAAACCCCGTTCCTGTAAACGAAGTGAACGTATTCATGTACTGGAATGTGCCCAATCCCTCCATCGCACCTGCTAAACCCGCGAATGCACCTGAAATAGACATCGATAAAATAATATTACGCGAGACGTTAATCCCTGCATATTGAGACGCGTGTTGGTTAAAACCCACCGCTCGGAGTTCGAATCCTTTTGACGTTTTATTTAATAAAAACCACATAATAAAAGCAGCAATAAATACAATAATGATTCCATAATGAAGACGAGAGTTATTCGTTGCTTCTGCTAGAAAACTAGAGGCTAAAGAAGCAGACTCTTTTATGTTGTGTGATTTTTCATTACCTGCATATAAAAATTCTCGAATAATGCTGCTTGTTGTATAAAGAGCGATGTAGTTCATCATAATCGATACAATTACTTCATGAACGTGAAACCGAGCTTTTAAAAACCCAGGAATAAATGCCCAGATTGCTCCAGCAACCGCTGCTGCGCCAATCGATAATGGAATGTGGATAACAGAAGGCAAATCAAACGCATATCCTACCCATACAGCAGCTAACCAGCCCACTAATAGCTGTCCTTCTACTCCGATATTAAACAAACCTGTTTTATAAGCAAACGCAACGGCAATACCAGCTAAAGCTAAAGGTGTCATCGCCCGGATCGCTTCACCGACTGCTTTTGGGCTACCAAACATTCCATTAAATAACGATTCATATCCGTATGCTGCATCATAGCCGCCAAGCACCATAATAATGGCTCCAGCAATCAATCCGAGAACAGCTGAAACGACAGGTATAATAATATTAATAATTCGCTCATTTCTTAACCACTTCATGATGTCCCACCTACTTTCTCACGCTTACCGCCAGCCATCAATAGCCCTAGCTCTTGTTCATTCGTTTCTTTAGGATCCACAACATCTACAATTCGCCCTTCATAAATAACCGCAATACGGTCGCTTAAATTCATAACTTCATCTAACTCTAAAGAAACCAATAACACAGCCCTGCCTTTGTCACGCTCTTCGATTAACTTTCGGTGAATGAATTCAATTGCCCCTACATCAAGTCCTCTTGTCGGCTGAGCTGCAATTAACAATTCTGGACTGCGATCAACTTCACGTGCAATAATGGCTTTTTGCTGATTACCACCAGACAATGCACGCGCTTGCGTATACTCGTTTGGAGTCCGGACATCATACTCTGTAATTAAGGCTTTTGCCTTTTTATAAATTTCTTTATAGTTTAAAATTCCAGACTTGGACAGAGGTGGCTGATAATAGGTTTGCAAAGCAATATTTTCGCCAATTGTATAATCTAGTACTAATCCATGCTTATGGCGGTCTTGTGGAATATGTCCCACTCCAGCTTCTGTAATTTTTCTCGTTGAGAGCGCTGTTAAATCTTTTCCTTTTAAATGAATAGAACCTAATTTTATTTTACGTAATCCAGTGATCGCTTCTATGAGTTCTGTTTGACCGTTCCCGTCTACCCCTGCAATTCCTAAGATCTCACCTGCTCGCACATTTAAATTTAAATTATTTACCGCCGAGACACCTCGTCCATCTTCTACAACTAATTGATCTATCGTTAACACAGCTTCTTTTGGGGTTGCTGTTTTCTTCTCAGTTTTAAAATGGACTTCTCGTCCAACCATTAATGACGCTAACTCGTCTGGGTTCGTCTCAGAAATGTTAACAGTCCCAATTCCTACTCCTTTACGAATAATGGTACAGCGGTCACATACAGCCATAATTTCTTTTAGTTTATGAGTAATTAAAATAATGGACTTGCCTTCTTGAATTAACCGCTTCATAATTTCAATCAATTCTGTAATTTCTTGCGGTGTAAGAGCTGCCGTCGGTTCATCAAAGATTAAGATTTCTGCACCTCTGTATAAAGTTTTTAAGATTTCTACGCGCTGCTGCATGCCAACAGAAATATCTTCAATCTTCGCATAAGGATCAACTGATAAACCATATTGATTTGACAGCTTTTGAATCTCCTGAGCGGCCTCTTTTATATTGATTTTCCCAACTTTTGTCGGCTCATTTCCTAGAATGATATTCTCAGTAACAGTAAAGTTTTGGACTAACATAAAATGTTGGTGAACCATCCCGATTCCCAAATCGTTAGCAATATTTGGATTGGTGATTTTCACTTCTTTGCCATTCACTTTTATTTGACCTTTCTCTGGCTGATAAAGGCCGAAGAGCACGTTCATTAATGTTGACTTACCTGCACCGTTTTCACCTAATAAAGCGTGAATCTCTCCCTTTTTCACTTGGAGTGTAATATTGTCGTTGGCGACAATACCGGGAAACTCTTTGCGAATACCTAGCATTTCAATAACATATTCCACTCTATTCACTCCCCATTTGTATATAAATGTTGCTGTTGAAAGTTTTGTAACGTTATAGTTATATAGTCTTCAACTCTCTTAAAGGCTATGAAAAAGGCTAGTGTATCACTAGCCTTTTCTACCTTATCTAGCTGTAAAACAGCGTGACTTTTAATTATTTTTTAATTGTTTTTTCAAACTCTTTGTATTCATCATCCGTAGCTGGTACTGTAATTTCACCATCTAGAATTTTTTGTTTGTAGTCTTCTACTGCTTGTTTAGACTCTTCACTTACGTTATCCATTGTAGGTGCGATGCCAACTCCGTCTTCTTCAAGACCAAATACAACTTCTTCTCCACCCGGGAACTGGCCATCTTTTGATTGTTTTGCTACTTCTTCAACAGCAACATCTACACGCTTAACCATTGATGTTAACGTAACGTTCTCTGGCATACCTTCTTGATGTTGGTCACGGTCAACACCGATTACCCAAACGTCTTCACCTTTTTTCTTGCGGTTTTTCGCATCAGTGAACACACCATTTCCAGTTCCACCTGCTGCATGGTAGATAATGTCAGCACCTTGACTGTACATCGTTGATGCAATTGCTGATCCTTTTTCTGGCGCATTAAAATCTTCTGCATATTGCACAACTATTTCAGCATCTGGCTTTACAGATTTCACACCAGCTTTAAATCCATTTTCAAACTTCTTAATTAATGGAGATTCCACTCCGCCTATGAAACCAATCTTGTTTGTTTTTGTTTGCTTTGCTGCTACTACCCCAACTAAGAAAGAACCTTGTTCTTCTTTAAATAAAATGCTTGCTACATTATCTAGCTTCTCAGCCTTTAACGTATCGTCTACTAATGCAAAATGTGAATCTGGATATTGTTCAGCCACTTTCTTAATGTCTTCTTTTAATAAGAAACCAATACCGTAAGTAAGATCATAGCCCGCTTCCGCAAATGTTGATAAGTTGCTTTGGTATTCAGCTTGTTCTGTAGACTGAAGATATTTATAGCCTGTCCCTTCTTCTAATCCATTATCTTTACCAAATTTCGTAAGACCTTCCCATGCTGATTGGTTAAATGATTTATCATCCACACCGCCAGTATCAGTAACCATCCCTACTTTAAAATCAGTTGCTTTTTTATCACCGCTATCTCCACTTCCTGAATCACTAGATCCACAGGCACTCAAGAGTGTCCCTGCTGCTAATACAAGTGATAATGCTAATCCATATTTACGTTTTGTCATTTTTTTAACCCCCTGAATAATTTAAAAGTATAAATCAGTTCAATTCTAATTATGCTTAACCGCCATACACCTCCTTAAAAGCCTGCTTTTTAATTGTTAATAACTTTCTGACAACAAAACTAAAAATTTTTAAACCCGCTTCCGAAGAACTTGGAAACTAAACTGATCTGCTTTGAAGTAATTGATTGAATATAAAATTGGTTCATCATGCTGATCATAGTGCATTTGTTTTAACACAAGCAAAGCTGTTTCAGGATTGCATTGTAAAATAGGTGACACTTTTTCATGATAGCCGACAGGCTCAATATGAGCGACTGCATATGAAATATGCTTTCCAGCTTGTTTCTCTAGAATTTCTAGTAGAGATTCTTGCTTATATTCAAAGTTATCTGGCAAAAATTCTTGCGGCACTTTGTCCATACAATAAACTACCGGCTCACCGTCCGCTGTTCTCACACGTTCTACAAACAGGATTTGATCATCAATTGAACAATTAAAGCGGGTAACGTCGTTCTCTGATGCAACTTGTACTTGAGAGGACAAAAAAATCGTTCCAGCTTTCATGCCAGCTTGTTCAATCATATGTGTTATACTATTTAACTGCTCGATACCTGAAAGAAAAGTCGGCTTTGTATTTACAAATGTTCCGACACCATGCCGACGAACAATGACACTTTCTTCCTCTAAAATGCGAAGTGCCTCACGCAACGTTGCTCGGCTTACACCTAACTGTTTTGATAAATCAAACTCAGATGGAAGTCTTTCTTTTTCTTTAAAAATTCCTTGTTCAATATTTTGTTTAATTTTATCAATTACTTGTAAATACAAGTGCCGATTATCCGTTCGAATAGACATTGCGCTTCCTCCATACCCTAAACTAGTCATCAGACCTCTGATGTTCGACTCTTTAATCGAAAATAATATATCATTTTTCGATAAATAAATAAATAGGTTATATTAATTTTATGTAAAAAATTTTAATTCTTTTTAAAAAACATTGACAATAAGTATTTTTTTATATCATCATGTCTAATAACGATAGAAAGAGCTTACAAAACAAAAAAAGACGTATGTTTCATTTTAAAATAATAAAATTATTCGTTTTTATCTTAGCTATTTGTGGTAACACATTTTCTATTTTATTATTTTTATTTAAATCACCCAAGCATTACAAATCTATACCTAAATATGGTTGATGCTGTAATACACTCAGCCGTTTAGCAGCCGAGGTAAAAAGCAAGATAACGAAAAAGAGACTTAAACTTGTTGTTTAAGTCTCTTTTTCATGTTCGTTATGAAGATAACTACCTGTACTTTTATTCTCTTTTCTATAAGGCTACGACCCTACATCTTCATTTTGCTGAGCAACAAGAACAGATCTTGGTTTGCTTCCTTCATACGGACCTACAACACCACGTTCTTCCATTGCATCGATTAATCGGGCTGCTCGATTATAGCCTATACGAAAGCGGCGCTGAAGCATCGAAACAGATGCTGTTTGCATTTCTGCGACAAGCTGTACGGCCTCATCGTATAAGTCGTCAGCAAAATCTTCTACTTGCTCAGGTGCATCAGTTGGAATCATGTTTTCTTGATACTGTGCTTTTTGCTGTCCAATCACAAAATTTACAATCTCTTCTACCTCTTCATCTGATAAAAATGCGCCTTGTACACGAACTGGTTTCGATGCACCAACTGGCATAAAGAGCATGTCACCTCGTCCAAGCAGCTTCTCTGCTCCACCCATGTCTAATATTGTACGTGAATCAGTTTGAGAGGAAACACTGAATGCAATACGAGAAGGAATATTGGCTTTAATAACACCGGTAATGACGTCAACAGAAGGACGCTGCGTTGCAATAATTAAATGAATGCCTGCTGCGCGTGCCATCTGTGCAAGACGCGTGATTGAATCTTCTACATCTGAAGATGCCACCATCATTAAGTCTGCTAACTCATCGACAATGACAACAATATAAGGCAATGATGGCTGTTTTGCATCTGATTCATCATTTTGCCTTTTTACTAATTCATTGTATCCTTCAATGTTTCGTGTACCGCTATGTGAAAATAATTCATAGCGGCGTTCCATTTCACTAACAACTTTCTTCAGTGCTTGTGACGCTTTTTTTGGATCTGTGACAACAGGTGCTAATAAATGAGGAATACCATTATACATATTTAATTCAACCATTTTTGGATCAATCATCATTAATTTCACTTCATGAGGTTTTGTTCTCATAAGAATGCTAATAATAATTCCGTTAATACATACACTTTTTCCACTTCCTGTTGCTCCAGCCACAAGCATATGCGGCATTTTATTCAATTCTGCTAATACCGCCTCACCAGAAATATCTCTGCCTAAGCCCACAAGTAATTTTTTGTTAGGCTGCATATTTTCTTTTGCTTCGAGGACTTCACGAAGTGACACCATCGCTACTTCCTCATTCGGCACTTCAATTCCTACAGCTGATTTCCCTGGAATCGGAGCTTCAATTCGAATATCTTTTGCTGCTAATGCGAGGGCTAAATCATCACTTAAATTGACAATTTTACTTACTTTCACCCCAACATCAGGATATACTTCATATTTTGTGACCGCTGGGCCTAAATGCACTTTCGCTACTTTAGCCTTTACACCAAAACTTTGAAATGTTTTTTCAAGTTTTTCAGCATTTTTGTAAATATTTTTACGTTCTTTAGCCTGATTACTTTTTTTAGGCATTGTCAGCAGATGGATAGGTGGTAATTCATAATCGGTATTCTCTGTTTCCACAAATGAAATAATAGGCGCTTTCTCTTCTTGTTCTTGTGGTTGTACTTCCTTTTTTACTGGCTGTGCTTTTACTGCTTGTTGTTCTATGTTTTCTTTCTGTATCGGCTTAGCCGGAGGCACCGCTGGCTCTTGTTCCTCGTAATTAAAATGCTCAATAATTGGCGGCTGTGAAATTAACGGTTCAGCTTCAGAATCTGTATCCGAATCCCCTTCGTCTTGAGGCAAACTTTCTCGTTTTCGTTTTTGTTTTGTCTTCGGCACTTGCTTCTTTTTTTGTAGCCAATTCGTAATATCCTCCCAGCCTTCTTTTACTTCTGTAACTAAAAATCGAACAAGCGGTGATAATACTTTCCTCAATGTTTCATGAAGCGAACGCCCTGTAATTAATAAAACACCAATTACGATCAGCAAGGAAGCGATTAACTCGGTTCCTAGACTATCAAATAAGTAATAGAACATCGCGAACATGACAGCCCCAATCATTCCGCCACCGAGATCGCTTCGGTCGGTTTCACCAGTAGCTTCTAACATATACAAATCCCAGGTATTTAAAATAACAGAGGGGTCTGTAAATGTCCCATTTTTTGATAAATTTTGAAATAATGTGACATGACTGAATAACAAGATTGCTAAAATAATTAAATATGTACCGACTAACTGTCTCGTTAAAAACGGAGGTAAAGATCTCTTCCAAATAATATAACCTGAAAGCACTAAAATTCCGAGTAGACTTAACATGTACCACTCGCCAATAAACAATCTTACAAGTAGGACAAGCGCTTGACCTACTGCCCCTAATTCAGCCATTGCAATTAACGTTAAGGCTAATAAAAATAAACCAATAAGTTCAAACCTTAAAATACGTTTCCACTCTTCTTTTTTAAATTGTCCTCTTTTCTTTTTCTTTGCCATTTTTCCACTCCAATCAACGTGTCACTGTGTTGATTTTCTTATTTCATAGATTGAATAAAAAAGCAGCCAAATAAAGGCTGCAACATTCTCACTCTTCATTATACCATAAAAGCTGTTTATAATTATACTGAAATCATTGCGACAAAATTTGACCAGGATAATATTTATCGTGCAGATAATGCTGAGGATCTGTACTTAAAATCCTGATAATTTGTTTTTGTCCCTGTGCGTTCTCTTCCACAATAACGGGTATGCCTTCGCATTCTATCATTTTTTGCTTGGCGAATTGCTTCTCAGTGTTCTCGTCGGGATAAATAAGTTCTTGTGGCATCATTGTATAAAGTATCATTGCAATAATTGACTCCCCTCCTTATATTGGCCTTTTTGTTCAATTAATTCATTTAGCTTTTGAATGGCTTGACCCACTCCACCTACTTCGTCAATTAATCCATATTCTACAGCATCTGCTCCTACTACATTTGTTCCAATGTCCCTTGTTAAGTTACCTTTTGAAAACATGAGTTCTTTAAACTTTTCTTCCGTCACATGTGAGTGTTCTGTTACAAAATTAACAACGCGCTCTTGCATTTTATCTAAGTATTCGAATGTTTGAGGAACACCAATAACAAGCCCAGTTAAGCGAATCGGATGAATGGTCATTGTTGCTGTACCAGCGATAAATGAATAGTCAGTTGAAACAGCAATTGGCACACCAATTGAATGTCCCCCGCCTAATACAATAGATACCGACGGCTTTGATAAAGACGCAATCATTTCAGCAATAGCTAGTCCTGCTTCCACATCCCCACCAACTGTATTTAAAATAATTAATAATCCTTCTATTTGAGGATTTTGTTCAATTGCTACAATCTGAGGGATTACATGTTCATATTTTGTTGTTTTATTTTGAGGCGGAAGTTGCATATGGCCCTCTACCTGTCCCACAATTGTTAAACAGTGAATTTTTGAATCCTGAGGAAGTTGAGCAACATTGGTCTGCCCAAGCTGTTGAATTTTATCAATAATACCACCTTTATTTTCTTCATTTTTATCAGGTTGTTGTGGTGCTGTTTCAGATGACTGTTCTTCATTTTTATGAAACATACTCTAACTCCTTTCACACAGTAGTACTGTTAGTATGAACGTTTCTTGCTTATTAAATCCCAAACTTTTTTGAACTAGTCTTACACCTCTTTTACTTATTGATCTTATTCGCAAATTAGTGAGCGGCGGCTGTTTTTGCGCATAAATAAAAAAGCCTTCTATGTAGAAGGCTTTTTAAATCTCCATAATGATTGGTAAAATCATTGGCTTTCGTCTTGTCTTCTCAAACAAGAACTGATTAAGTGTTTCGCGCATCTTCAGCTTTAAAGATGACCATTCAATCACTTTTTCTTCCATACATTTTGCTAAAATTTCGTCGACTAGTTTGACAGCTTCATCTAGTAACGCCTCTGACTCTCTTACGTAAACAAATCCACGAGAAATAATTTCTGGTCCAGCTACGACCGTTCGTTGTTTTTTATTAATCGTGACAACAACAGTTACAATTCCATCCTGCGATAGAAGTCGACGATCCCGCAGAACAATGTTGCCAATATCTCCTACACCTAATCCATCAATTAATGTGTTACCTGCGAAAATACGTCCGTTTGGTCGCATACAACCATCTTTAAATTCAATAACGTCCCCTTTATCAAGAATAAAGATATGATCCTCTTCAACTCCTACTTGCTTAGCAAGCTTTGCATGCGCTTTTTGCATACGGTATTCCCCATTAACAGGAATAACATATCGTGGTTTCATTAAATTAATCATAAATTTTAATTCTTCTTGACTACCGTGACCAGAAGCATGTATTTGTTTCTGACCGTACACAACATTCGCTCCAATTCGGCTAACTAAATCAATGACTTTAGAAAATATGGTTTCATGACCTGGAATTGGTGTTGCAGCAATTAATATTGTATCATCTTTTTTAATGTTCACTAATTTATGAGATTGCTTCGCCATGCGGCTTAATGCAGCCATCGGTTCTCCTTGATGGCCAGTTGTTAATATCGCTACTTCTTGGTCTAGAATATCGCGTAATTTCTGTACTTGAATAATTGTTTCTTCAGGCACGTATAGATGTCCGAGCTCAATAGCAATTTCAATTGTCTTCATCATGCTTCGACCAACAATGGCAAGCTTACGGTTATGCTCATGCGCAGCATTAATAACCTGCTGAATCCGATTAATATTAGCACTATATGTTGCTACAATAATCCGACCTTTCGTATTATAAAATGCATCTGAAATTTCTTGGCCGATAACTGCCTCTGAGACAGTATAGCCAGGCCTTTCAGCATTTGTACTATCTGAAAGCAAACATAGCACATCTTTTTCACCAATCGCTGCCATCTTGCCAATTTCAGGTTTATACAAGCCTACGGGATTTTGATCAAATTTGAAATCACCAGTATGGACGATAATACCTTGATTTGTATGAAGGCAAATCCCTACCGAGTCTGGAATGCTATGATGTGTTCTAAAAAATGAAACACTTATCTCTCCCAATGTCAATATAGTTGATGGATTAATAGATTGCAAAAGTGAAAAATTTGTAAAGCCATGTTCCTTTAATTTTTCTTTTACTAATGAAATGGTTAATTCTGTCCCATAAACAGGAGCCTCTAACTTTTTTAAAATAAAAGGTATTGCACCAATCTGTTCCTCATGACCATGTGTCAATAAAACCGCTTTCACTCGATCTTTGTTTTCAACTAAATATGAAAAGTCGGGAATAACAATGTCGATTCCTAACATTTCTCCTCCAGGAATTTTAGATCCTGCGTCTAAAATATATATATCATCATTAATTTCAACAATATACATATTTTTACCTATTTCTCCTACACCGCCCAAGGCTGAAATTTTAATATTTTCTGTCTTTTTTTCCAATGCCGTTTCCTCCTACAGTCTAAAACCCGCTCACAATTTCATTTGTTTCCATTATAACTGATGTAAGAAATGGAACACAAGCAATTTCATGTTGTCTAGTATATAAAGTTCAACAAAAAAGCCATCTATCATCACTTTATTGATAAAGCAATGATAGATGACTACCTTAAGCTAACGTATTTAATGTACGAATCAACGTTTCGCGTTCTTCCTCTGTTAAAGGTACGAGCGGTAAACGTACAGAACCAACATCCAATCCTTTTAATTGTAAAGCAGTTTTAACAGGAGTAGGACTTGGAGCTGCAAATAAAGATTTCATAACAGGTAACAATTTACCATGAATCTTTGCTGCTTCTTTAACTTGCCCCGATTCAAATGCGGCAACCATTTGTTGCATTTCATTACCGAGTACGTGTGAAGCAACAGAGATAATTCCATTTCCTCCAATAGACAGTACAGGTAATGTTAAGCCGTCGTCACCGCTATACAGAGCAAATTCATCACTTGTATTTACAATAATAGCTGTCATTGCATCTAAATCTCCACTTGCATCTTTAATCGCTACAACGTTTGAAAGTTTTGATAAACGTACAACGGTATCGACAGACATGTTAACAACCGAACGTCCTGGAATATTATACAGCATCACTGGTAGTTTTGTGCTTTCAGCAATTGCTCTAAAATGTTGATATAATCCTTCTTGGTTTGGTTTGTTGTAATAAGGTGCTACGATCATAATAGCATCGACACCAATTTCTTGTGCTTTTTTTGTTAATTCAATAGAAGCATACGTATTATTACTTCCTGTTCCAGCAACAATCGGCACACGGCCATCCGCCACTTTTACCGCATGACGAAACAATGCAAATTTCTCTTCTGTTGATAAAGTTGGCGATTCACCTGTTGTACCTGCAATAACTAGTGAATCCGAACCGTTATCAATTAAGTAATTAATAAGTTTTGTCGTCTTTTCAAAATCAATATTTCCTTTATGATCAAAAGGCGTTACCATCGCTGTTGCGACTTTCCCAAAATCAATCATGTTTTCACTCCTTGACTCTTCCATTATCTCCATTAGTAAACTTTCATCAGCAAAATTGAACCCTTTGCCAATGAAAGTTTACTTCTTTATCTCGTGTCTTTTGATAAATCAAAAGCGCGATGAAGAGCATTTACAGATTTCTTTAAGTCCTCTTCTTTTACAAGTACCCAAATTGTTGTATGGCTATCAGCAGATTGTAAGATTTGAATTCCCTCACTTGAAAGTGCTGTGACAATTTTAGCTGTTACTCCTGGTACACCAGCAATTCCAGCTCCTACTGTCGATACCTTGGCGCAATTTCGAATAATAGCCGGTTCGTATCCAAGTGAATGTAGCACTTCAATTGCTAAATCTGTTACTTCATCTGTGACGGTGTATACAACACCTTTAGGCGAGATATTAATAAAATCGACGCTAATTTTTTCTTGTGCCATCGCTTTGAATACTTCTGCCTGTGTGTCATAATGCCCTTCTTTGCTAAACACTTTAATTTGTGTAACATTCGATACATGTGCGATGCCTGTTACTAATCGTTCTTGGACATCACTGCCCCTTTTTTGAGCTTCTCCCTGCGACGTTACTAGAGTACCTTCTGAGTCAGTATATGTTGAACGAACACGCATTGGCACTTTTGCTTGCATGGCAATTTCAACGGCACGTGGATGAATCACTTTCGCTCCTTGGTAAGCCATGTTGCAAATTTCATTATATGTCACAACAGACAATGGCCTTGCATCCTCAACAATGCGCGGATCAGCCGTCATTACCCCTTCTACATCTGTGAAAATATCAATGTATTCGGCTTGTAGAGCTGCACCTAGTGCCGAAGCAGACGTATCGCTGCCACCGCGACCTAAAGTCGTAGTATTGCCTGATTCGTCAGCTCCTTGAAAGCCAGTTACAACAACGACATCATAGTTTTCTAACTCTTGTAACAAACGGTCACATTTCATTTCTAAAATTTTAGCATTTGTAAAATCACTATTTGTTACAAAGCCAGCTTGTGCACCATTTAGAGCAGTTGCATTAATCCCACTTTCATTTAATAGATTTGTAAACACAACAGCAGAAATTAACTCACCGCATGACATGAGCATATCTAATTCACGCTTATTAAGCGATGCTTTGTTTCCATTAACAAGTGATAATAGTGTGTCTGTCGCGTATGGCTCACCTTTACGTCCCATTGCTGATACGACAACTACTACTTTATATCCGTCTTTTAGTGCATTATTTAAATGATAAATAGCACGCTCTCTTCCTTCTTCATTACGAACGGAAGTTCCTCCAAATTTTTGGACGATAATTTTCATACTTACACCTCATTATGTTCTAAGACACTCTAGTTGCGCTTATTTTACTAAGCCAAGCTTAATAAGTGATTCTGCAATCTGTACAGAATTCCAAGCTGCACCTTTTAACAAGTTATCAGAAACGATCCACATATGGAAGCCATTATCGCGATCTAAATCTTTACGAATACGACCAACAAACACATCACGTTTGCCTACACAATCTGCTGGCATTGGATATACTTGATTTTCTGGATCATCTTGTAAAACGATACCAGGTGCATCAGCTAATAGTTTTTTTACATCAGCTACCGTCACACCATCTTTTTCAATTTCAATATAAACTGATTCTGAATGCCCTGTTACGACCGGTAGTCGAACACAAGTAGCAGCTACTGGTAATTCAGGCATGTTCATAATCTTTTTCGTTTCGTTAATCATTTTCATTTCTTCAAATGTAAAACCATTATCTTGGAACTTATCAATTTGTGGAATTGCATTAAATGCAATTTGATAGTGCTTTTTATCTCCACCAACTGGTAAAATTTCTGGAGTAAACTCTTTATCTTCTAAAATCGCTTTTGCTTGTTCTTTTAATTCATTAATCGCTGCAGCACCTGCTCCTGACACCGCTTGGTATGTGGATACAAGCACTTTTGATAAACCATATGCTTCACGCAGCGGTTGTAGAGCTGCAACCATTTGGATCGTTGAACAGTTTGGATTTGCAATAATACCGTTATGTGTTTTTAACGCCTCTTCATTTACTTCCGGCACAACTAAAGGTACATTTTCATCCATGCGATATGCGCTTGTGTTATCAACGACAATTGCTCCGCTCTTTACTGCTTCTGGTGCTAATGCTTTTGAAATGCTTCCGCCTGCACTGAATAGAGCAATATCAACACCTTCAAAGCTGTCTGGAGTTGCTTCTTGTACAACCACTTCCTGGCCATTGAATAATAGTTTTTTACCAGCTGAACGAGCTGAAGATAATAACGTTAATTTACCCACTGGAAAATTACGCTCTTGTAGTGTTTTAATCATTTGTTGACCTACTGCGCCTGTTGCTCCTACTACTGCTACATGTAATTCTCTTGTCATTTTAATACCGCCTCCAACAATTTTCAACTACTCAACATTTCGTTTCACGTAATGACTATTTTAACATATTATCTTATTTTATTGCGCTAAAGAAGAGAAGATTTAAAAAAATCTTCTCTTCTTTTTTATACTCACACACATACATCAAAACTGATTATTTAGAGTGCATAAAGTAATCCCTCACTGCTTAGAAATGAATGGGAGATTTCTGATCTACTCTTTTTCATGATCGCGAAATCTTTCTACAATTACTGGCTGAATCTGTTTTCCTTCTAGAGCCGCATACACTGTATCAGGTAGCATCGTCATACGTGCCACCATTGAATTCGGTTTAGAAATGGGATCATCTTGACCAAATGGAATGAAATAAATGTTTTTCGTAGCCATTAACCTCATTAAGTTTACACCATTTAACCCTAATGCGTCATTAGTTGAAATTCCTAGTACAACTGGCTTATTATTACGTAGGGTTGCTTTAGCAGCCATTAAGACTGGAGATTCAGTCATAGCATTAGCGAATTTGCTCATTGTATTTCCCGTGATTGGAGCTACCACCATACAATCTAATGGTATTTTTGGCCCTAGGGGTTCTGCTTTGACAATTGTATTAATAACAGCATTACCTGTTAGTTCTTCAACTTTTTTAACCCAGTCTTCTCCGTCTCCAAAACGGGTATTTGTCGACTGAACTGTATATGAAACAACCGGCAACACTTCCGCCCCTAAATTGACCAGATTTTCAATCTCTGGCATAACAGCATCATACGTACAATGAGAACCAGTTAATCCAAACCCAATTCTTTTTCCCTTTAAAGACATTATTTCTTCTCCTCCCTTTCTTCAGCAGCTTCCTGCAGCAATGTCACAATTACATTTGCTACAATTTTGCCTGCTGTTTTAGGTGCTACAATCCCCGGCAACCCTGGTGCTAAGATAGCTTTAATGCCTCTTTTTTCTGCATATCGGAAATCAGTTCCTCCAGGCTTAGATGCTAAATCAATAATGAGCGCATGCGTGGGTATATTCGCTAAAACACCTGCATTTAAAATGGGATAAGGAATGGTGTTAATACAAATATCGCTGTCAGAAATAGCTTTATCTAAATCCGATAAGTGAAAAGGTTCAAGTCCCATTTCAGTAATACGGGCTAAATGCTCTGACTTTCTAGCTCCTACTTTTACATTTGCTCCAAGCGCAGCAAAAGATCTTGCCACACTCATTCCGACTCTTCCTAAGCCTAAAACAGAAATATTAGCCCCATGTATAGTGAAATCAGTATGCTGAATGACTAGCATGATTGTGCCTTCTACGGTTGGAATCGAATTGTAAATGGCAACATCATCTCGTTCGAATAATTGCACAAGTGAACGATTTGTGTTCTTTACTAATTCATTTAAATAATCATTACTAATACCTGAATAAATTGTGCAATGTTCAGGCGTTTGTTTAATCATTTCTTCTGTTAAAATTACTTTTTCATTTGAAAAAATCGTATCAACTTGCCCTTCATGATTAGTTCCTGGAACGGGTAATATGATGGCATCTACATCGGAGAAATCTAGCTCGTTTATTTGATATTTGGTTGCCCCTGTAAAACCGTGATCTAGTTGATCGAAACCAATAAGAGATGTTTTTGCATCTAATTGAATTAATTTTCGAATGACTTCAAGCTGTCTCGCATCACCACCAATAACAGCTATGTGCAGATCCGTTAACATGTTTCTTTTTCACCTTCTTTAACATTAAATGGACACTATTGCTTAAAAGTATGGATATAATGAGCTACGATATCGCTCTTGAATACCTATTGCTTTTTCTTCAACATAGTATGTAAATAAACGACAATCGGTGAATCTTTATATGTAATGTTCTAGATTAAACTACATAAGGCTAACGTTTTCTATATAAATAAAGACATAGCAAATGCTATGTCTTTATTTACCCTTGTACTTCTTATTCTATTTGTGTACTTTCATACTCTTTGATATTAACAATCACCATATCAGCTCCAATTTTCTCA
This sequence comes from Priestia megaterium, assembly GCA_008180335.1. Taxonomy (GTDB): domain Bacteria; phylum Bacillota; class Bacilli; order Bacillales; family Bacillaceae_H; genus Priestia; species Priestia megaterium_B. Next base: position 781,532 of record VTEF01000001.1, on the reverse strand, counting down.
ATATGATTCCAAGGCACACGAATGTCATCTCCTTGCCGTCGAAACCCAAACCATTTCACTGACGGAATAATCAATGCTTTTATCTGACCAGTATGCTCATTAATTTCTAAATCTGTTTGCCCTAATATGCCAAGCCGCTCCGCGCGCTTCACATCCACAATTTCTTTACCGCTTAACTCACTTAACCTCATAGATACTCCCCCTTTATATTTAGTTTATAAAAGGACATAGTGAAAAAATGCCAAAAAAAAGTAAGGTTGACCTCTTTTTATCAACCTTACTCTCTCATTTGCTATTTTCGCTTGAACCCTTTTGGTAAATCACCGCTCGGACTAACTAAAGACAGTGCAAATTCGTCTTTAAATATGTTTCTAGCTAAAGAATTCACGCTTTCAATTGTGACGCCATTTACTAATTCAAGAATCTCATCTAAGGAACGATGATAACCTAACATTAATTCGTTTTTACCATTGCGGCTCATACGGCTATTTGTGCTTTCTAAGCTCAGCATTAAGTTCCCCTTTAACTGCTCCTTGCTGTTTATTAATTCTTTCTCGGTAATTCCTTTATCTTTTAAGTCATATAGCGTATCTTGAATCGTATCATAGAGTAAATCAAGCTGATGGCTTCCCGTACCTCCATACACTGTTACAAGACCACTATCACGATAAGAAGAATGATAAGAAAAAACAGAATATGCTAGACCACGCTGTTCACGCACTTCTTGAAATAAGCGGCTGCTCATACTTCCACCTAAAACGTTGTTTAATACAATTAAGCTATACACATCGTTCCCACCAATCGGTAAACCTTCAAATCCAAGACAAAGGTGTGCTTGCTCTGTTTCTTTTTTACGAGCAATATGATTGGAATGGAATGTTGGTTTTACATATTCATGAGCTGAATGAGTGGATGTATATGTACCGAAATACTTTTCAATTTCCTGAATAAATGTGTCATCAATATTGCCAGCTACTGAAATAACAACGTTTTCTGGAATATACATTTGTTCCATATATTGACGAAGAGAATCACCATTAAATGTCTTTAGCGTATCTTCTGTTCCTAGGATCGGATAACCAAGCGGATGGTCACCGTAAACCGCTTTACCTAATAAATCATGAACAATATCATCCGGTGTATCTTCATACATTTTAATTTCTTCATAAACAACATTTTTTTCACGTTTTAACTCTTCTTCATCGAAAGAAGAATGAAAGAACATATCTGCTAATACATCTAAAGCTTGGCCTGCATGCTCATCTAATACTTTTGCATAATAGCAAGTATATTCTTTCGATGTAAAAGCATTAACTTGACCGCCAATTCGGTCAAAGCTTTCAGCAATCTCACGTGCTGAACGCGTCTTTGTTCCTTTAAAAAACATATGTTCAAGAAAGTGGGATACACCATTAATCTCAGGATATTCACTTCGAGAGCCAGTCCCAATCCATACACCGATTGCTACAGAACGAACTGTTGGGATGTTTTCTAATACAATTCTTACACCATTTTTACATGTATAACGTTTTATCAAGCTAGTGCCTCCCTTTTATCTATAACTTGCTTTTAATTATACTTCTTAGCTGTTGAAGCACGATTAAATCTACTAACCATTTAAAGCCTAAGGATTGAAGGTAGTTTAACAGGATTACTTCATGACTCTTTCTTCACTAACAAGAGTTGAAACATCTGTAACCGTCAAACCCTTATCTTCAATATTTGTTAATAATTGATCCAATGAATGAGCTGTTGATTTTGTAGGATGCATGAGAACTATTGCACCAGGATGAATTTTTGTCATTACGCGATTAATTAATACTTCCGGTGTAGGCTTTTGCCAATCAATCGTATCCACAGTCCACATGACGGTATTCATTTTTAATTTTGAAGCTACTGTCACAACCTCTGGACGAAAGCTGCCGCTCGGTGGAGCAAACCACTCGATTTCCTGACCCGTAGTAGACGTAATGATGTCGTTTGTTTTTTTCAGCTGCTCTACGATTTGTCCTGAAGACAATGTTGCCATATCGGGGTGTGAATAAGAATGATTTCCTACTTCATGCCCTGCATCTACAATCATTTTTGCCAATTCTGGATTATTCTTAACCCATCTGCCCTCTAAAAAGAACGTTGCTTTTGCTTTATGCTTTTTTAATGCATCCAGCATTTGCGGAAGATATTCATTCCCCCATGCTACATTTATGGTAAACGATACCATAGGCTTATCGCTGTGTCCACGATAGATTGGTTCAGGAGGTAAGTCATTCAAGTGAACAGTTGGTCTGACTTGCTTGTAAACAAGTTTATCCTCGTCAAACTTCCCGCTTTTCTTCATATTTTTATATGATGCATCAATATCAACTGCTAAACCATTATAGCCAGGGACTCGCTTCCACACCTTATCTATCTTCGCATTTTCAGCAGGAATTTCAAAATGTTTTGCTTGCTTTTTAATTTCCTGATATAGTTCATTTACTTGGGCGCTAACTAGTTCTGCATCTGCTTTCAAAGCCTCAATATAGGTCGTAGCAAATGGATTATAAATAGACTTATATGTAATTGCAAGTAAAAATAAAAATGCAGTAAATTGAATGATTGAGCGTTTCACTTATCCTTCCCCCTTTACCATACAAAGTATGTAAAAAAAGGACAAGGTAGAACAACGTCTCCGTATTAAAACTTCACTTTATGCTCGATTTAGATGACAAAAGGCAACAAAACCCCCACTGCACCTTTGCTGAGTGGGGGATACCATTTGGTAAAAGCCTACTGAATGATGTTACGAACTGCTCTGCATATACAGATCATTCAGCTTTAATAAGCTTATTTTGTTTCTTTTGCCTTTTCTTCTTTTTCTTTTTGCTCTTTTAAGATTGCTTTACGCGATAAGTTCACGCGTCCTTGTTTATCGATTTCCATTACTTTTACAAGGATTTCATCACCAATTGCAACCACATCTTCTACTTTGCCAATGCGCTCTTCAGCAAGCTCTGAAATATGAACAAGTCCATCTTTTCCGCTGAAAATTTCAACAAATGCACCGAATTTCTCAATTCGCTTAACTTTCCCTAAATACATTTGACCAACTTCAACTTCGCGAACGAGATCTTCAATAATTTTCTTCGCTTTCTCATTCATCGATTGATCGGTTGAAGCAATAAAGATTGTACCGTCTTGTTCAATATCAATCTTAACCCCTGTTTCTTCAATAATTTTATTAATTTGTTTACCGCTTGGCCCAATAACATCACGGATTTTATCTGGGTTAATCGCCATTGTTAAAATCTTTGGTGCATATTGAGACAGTTCTTGACGAGGCGTTTGAATTGTTGACATCATATGATTTAGAATTTGCATACGTCCTTTTTGGGCTTGCTGCAGTGCTTCTTCTAAAATTTCACGTGATAATCCCTCAATTTTAATATCCATCTGTAGGGCTGTAACACCGTTTGCCGTACCAGCTACTTTGAAGTCCATATCTCCTAAATGGTCTTCCATTCCTTGGATATCTGTTAGAATTGAGTAATGGTCTCCAGATTTGATAAGACCCATAGCGATTCCTGCTACTGGTGCCTTAATTGGTACACCAGCATCCATCATCGCCAATGTGCTTGCACAAATACTTGCTTGTGAAGTGGAACCATTTGATTCCAACACTTCAGATACAAGACGAATTGTGTAGGGGAAATCCTTTTCAGTTGGAATAACAGGCTCAAGGGCACGCTCACCTAGTGCACCATGTCCAATTTCACGGCGTCCAGGACCACGCATTGGTCTTGTTTCACCTACACTAAATGAAGGGAAATTATAGTGATGCATGAATCGTTTTGATTCTTCTACACTTAAACCGTCTAAGATCTGAACATCACCTAACGCTCCTAACGTACAAACGCTAAGCGCTTGTGTCTGACCACGTGTAAATAATCCTGAACCGTGAGTGCGCGGCAATAAACCAATTTCAGAAGAAAGTGGACGAATTTCATCAATGCTGCGACCGTCTGGACGTACTTTTTCTTCTGTAATCAGACGACGCACTTCACTTTTTACAAGTTTCGATAAGATTTCGTTTACTTGATTTAAAACCTCTTCTTCAACTTCTTGCTCTTCAAACTTTGCAAGTACTGCGTTTTTCACTTCTTTAATCGCATCTTCGCGAGCATGCTTTTCTTGAACTTGAACGGCACGGTTCATATCTGCCTCAGCAATTTCACGTACTTGACGCTCTAGATCGGCATCTACTGTGTAAAGTTCAACTTCCATTTTTTCTTTTCCAACTGCTGCTACAATTTCTTCTTGGAATGCAATTAATTTCTTAATTTGCTCGTGTCCAAACATAATTGCCTCTAACATCACTTCTTCAGGAACTTCATTAGCGCCCGCTTCTACCATGTTAATTGCATCTTTTGTACCGGCAACTGTTAAGTGGATATCACTGTTTTCTAATTCTTCAACAACTGGATTTACTACGAATTCATTGTTCACACGGCCAACAATAACACCTGCAATTGGACCTTCAAACGGAATATCCGAAATCGATAATGATAATGATGAACCGAACATTGCTGCAATTTCAGATGAACAATCTTGATCGACACTCATTACAACACTAACAACTTGTACTTCGTTACGGAAACCATCCGCAAATAAAGGACGAATTGGACGATCGATTAAACGACTTGCTAAAATCGCTTTTTCGCTAGGGCGTCCTTCACGTTTAATAAATCCGCCTGGAATTTTACCTACGGCGTATAAACGCTCTTCATAGTTTACCGTTAACGGAAAGAAATCTACATTTTTAGCCTCTTTCGAAGCCGTTGACGTACTTAATACAACTGTGTCTCCATAACGAATTAATGCTGCTCCGTTAGCTTGCTTTGCCAATTGACCAACTTCAACTTCTAGCTTTCGACCAGCTAGGTCCATGGAGAACACTCGTTTTTCTTGTTCCATATCGACGAGTACCCCTCTCTACATATAAAATATGTATGTAAATAAATGTGATAGTTTTATTATAAACGAAATATTAAAAAACAATAGCTTTTTTCACATTATGTAACATCTTTCAATATTGGTAAATGTACATACTAAAAAAGCGGGAATGCTCCCGCTTTCTTCTTATTATCGACGTAAACCAAGCTTGTTGATTAACTCACGATAACGAGTAACGTCTTTGTTACGAAGATAGTTAAGTAAGTTACGACGTCTACCTACCATTTTTAGAAGACCACGACGAGAGTGGTGATCTTTCTTATGAGTACGTAAATGACCGTTTAGATTGTTAATTTGCTCTGTTAGGACAGCGATTTGAACTTCTGGAGATCCAGTATCGTTCGCATGAGTTTTGTACTCATTGATGATTTCATTTTTACGCTCTTGTGTGATAGCCATCCTATTCACCTCCTTATTAATAAACCCCAGTTACCGAGCAAAACGTTGGTGAATCGTAATGCCAAGCAATGGTTGTTTTACATACAATTGTTATGTTACTACTTTCCTTGAAAAAAAGCAAGTAGCTAGCTGTTTTTTCATTCAACAATTTTACTAAAGTGTGAAAAGTAACGCTGAGTTTCTTCCTTATCAAGAGAAATTTGCTTCACAAGGTCTTCAACACTTGAAAATTTCTTTTCACTGCGAATGAGTTTATGCCATTTTATTCTCACTTTTTGACCATAAATCTGCTCATTAAATGCTAACAAATGAACTTCAACCGTTGGTTTTTTTAAATCGTCATGAAAGGTTGGTTTATATCCCACGTTGCAGACAGCTTCATGCCATGTATCACGGACTTTTAATTCCACTGCGTAAACCCCAGTACGCGGCAATAAATAATCGCCATCTAATGAAATATTAGCTGTTGGAAAACCGATTTGCCTTCCTCTTTTCTCACCATGAACAACCGTTCCCGACACTTCATAATGACGGCCAAGCAAATCCGTTACACGTTGCATATTTCCACTGGCAAGATTTTCACGAGTCAAGGTGGAACTAATTTTTTCTTTATCATTCGTCAACTTGTCGACTATTGTTTGAGTAAATGCTGAGCGAGCATGGAAAGGCAATGTTTCCATCGTTCCTTTACCTAACTTTCCATACGTATAGTCAAAACCTGCTACAACATGCTGGACATTTAACCCAATGATATATTGATCAACAAACTCTTGCGGCAACAAAGATGCAAATGATTTATTAAAATGAACAACATACAGAAGATCGATGCCCATCTGTTCAATGAGTCTCTTTTTTTCTTCTAGCGGGGTAATCATGTCAATATGTTGAATATTGCGTCCAAGTACAACAGATGGATGGGGTGTAAATGTCATAACAGCACTAGCGATCTTCTTTTCTTCAGCTAGTTGTTTAGCTGTTTTTATTACTTGTTGATGACCTAAATGCACACCATCAAAATAACCAAGCGCCAGCACTGATTTTTGTATCGCTTCTCGTTGAAAATGGTGTGGATGTTGAATTTCTATCATTTCCAAAACACAGTTCACCTTTTCCTTCACCGCTTTAGTCGATTGCTAAGACTTTAACCGGCTTAATTAAATGTTTTTTTGTTGGATGCTGCGCATAAATCGCCATGCATTTCCCTTGGGAATCCATCATTAAAAATTGTCCTGTTAACAGGTTTTCGTCCTCTGGACATGGTAAGACTGCACCATTTTTCACTTTCTCTGCTAATGTATCATTAATTTCTAATTTCGGCAAATGAAATAATGCGCGTTCAATTGAATGAAGACATTCTTCGATCGTTCCGTCTTTCACTGCTTCCTCAATGTCTTCAAATGTCATACAATCTGCTAACGAAAATTGACCAGAACCAGTACGCTGCAAATATGACATATGAGACGGATATCCTAACGCTTCTCCAATCATCACCGCTAATGTGCGTACGTAGGTTCCTTTGCTGCACACCACTCGAAAACGAAAAGATACTTGCTCTCCTTCAAACAACTGCCGTTCATCTAACAGTTCAAATGTATGAATCTTAATTTTACGTATCGGCCGTTCTACTTCAATACCTTGACGAGCATACTCATATAGCTTTTTCCCGTTAATTTTCACTGCAGAATACATCGGTGGAACCTGTTCAATCTCTCCAGTTAGAGATGCTAAAACTTTTTCAATTTGAGTACGTGTAAATGTATCAACTACCTTTTTCTGATCAACAATTTCTCCAGATGCGTCTTCTGTTGTAGTAGAAAAGCCGATTGTGACTTCTCCTTCATATGTCTTTGTTGCTCCAGTTAAATATTCAACAATTTTAGTGGCCCGTCCGATACAAATGGGTAATACACCCGTTACATCCGGGTCTAATGTGCCTGTATGGCCAACTTTTTTTGTTCGAAGTAATTTTCGGACTTTAAATACACAGTCATGTGATGTCATGCCCGCTGGTTTATGTAAAACTAAAACACCATCCAATTCTATTTCAACTCCCTTTTATTTAAAAAAGGGTGTCTCAGAAGCGAATACAACTTTTGAGACACCCTTATAACGCTCATCATGAGCCATTGTTTTCACTTTAAGACAAGCTAGTTCTTACTCGTTTTCTTGATGATCATTGCTTTCCTTTTTAATTTCATGAAGCAATGACTCAATTCGATTACCGTAATCGATTGACTCATCAAATTCAAATGTGATTTCAGGTGTTTTGCGCAGGCGAATACGCTGACCAATTTCAGAGCGAATAAACCCTTTCGCTTTCGCTAGTCCTTTTAACGTATTTTCACGCTGCGTAGCGTCTCCTAATACAGAGATATACACTTTTGCTTGCTGTAAATCGCCTGAAACTTGAACATCCGTTACGGTTACAAACCCAATGCGAGGATCTTTAATCTTTCTGTTTAAAATTTCCCCAAGCTCTTTTTTCATTTGTTCACCGATTCTCGTTGCTCTTATCTTCATCTGTGTCACCCCTTTTATAACCAATCAAAAGTCGTAATTGTTCGTTCAATCTCCGGAAAAGAATCAATGAGGCTTAATGCTTTTTGCAATTCTTGTTCCGTTGTGACACGACTAGAGGAGACTGCGACAATGCTAATTTTTGTTCGTTGCCAAACATCTTGAAAATCAGTTTCTGAAACCGATACATTATATTTTTGTTTTAAACGCATTATAATACGTTGCAAAACAGCTCGTTTATCTTTCAATGAGGCAGCATTATAAATTAAGCACTCACACTCTACTAGTCCAATCATTTACGATCAATTTGCTCCATTACATATGCTTCAATGATATCTCCTTCTTTAATGTCATTGAAGTTTTTAATTGTAACCCCACACTCGTAACCTTGAGCCACTTCTTTTGCGTCATCTTTGAAGCGTTTAAGCGCGTCTACTTCACCTTCAAAAATAACAATTCCATCACGGATTAAGCGGATGCTACTATTACGTGTAATTTTACCTTCTGTTACATAACTTCCTGCAATTGTACCAATTTTAGATACTTTAAATGTTTGACGGACTTCAACTTGACCGATAATTTTTTCTTCAAACTCAGGGTCAAGCATCCCTTTCATTGCTGATTCGATTTCTTCAATTACTTTGTAAATAATGCGGTGTAAACGAATATCTACTTTTTCAGCATCAGCTGTACGTTTTGCACCTACGTCAGGACGTACATTAAAGCCAATAACAATTGCGTTAGAAGCTGTAGCAAGAATAATATCAGATTCTGTAATCGCTCCTACACCCGTATGGATGATACGAACGTTTACACCTTCAACATCAATTTTTTGGAGTGATGCTACTAATGCTTCTACTGAACCTTGTACATCTGCTTTAACGATGATATTTAAATCTTTCATTTCACCTTGCTTAATTTGCTCAAATAAATCATCTAAGCTAACGCGTGTTTTCTCGCCACGCTGCTGTTCTAATTGTTTTTGAGCACGTAATTCACCAATTTGACGAGCTGTTTTCTCATCTTCAAATACCATAAAGCGATCACCAGCTAATGGTACTTCGTTTAATCCTGTAATCTCAACTGGTGTAGATGGTCCAACTTCTTTTACACGACGACCAATATCATTTACCATTGCGCGTACGCGACCAAATGTGTTACCAACAACGATTGGGTCACCCACTCTTAATGTACCATTTTGAACAAGCAATGTCGCAACAGATCCACGGCCTTTGTCTAATTGTGCCTCAACGACTGTACCAAGAGCACGACGGTTAGGGTTTGCTTTTAATTCTTCTACTTCACTTACAAGTAAAATCATTTCAAGCAGTTGGTCAATCCCTTCTCCAGATAAAGCAGATAATTTACAGAAGATAGTATCTCCGCCCCATTCTTCTGCTACAAGACCATGTTCCATTAATTCTTGCATAACGCGATCTGGGTTTGCCGCTTCTTTATCCATTTTATTCACAGCTACAATAATTGGTACTTCAGCTGCTTTTGCATGGTTAATCGCTTCGATTGTTTGTGGCATAACACCATCATCAGCTGCCACAACAAGAATTGTGATATCTGTTACTTGAGCACCACGGGCACGCATTGTTGTAAACGCAGCATGCCCTGGTGTATCCAGGAATGTAATTTTTTTATCATCCACTACAACTTGGTATGCACCAATATGCTGAGTGATTCCACCAGCTTCGCCAGCTGTTACTTTTGTGTTACGAATCGAATCTAGCAATGTTGTTTTACCGTGGTCTACGTGACCCATAATCGTCACAACTGGTGGGCGAACTTGTAGATCTTTTTCATCATCAATGATTTCCATTGCGTCAAAATCAGTTGCATCAACGATTACTTCTTCTTCTACTTCTACACCGTACTCACTTGCTACTAGTTCAATCGCATCTTTTTCAAGCTCCTGATTGATTGTTGCCATTACGCCAAGCATAAATAATTTCTTAATAAGTTCTGACGGTTCTTTTCCTAGCTCTTTTGCCAACTCAGCTACTGTTAAGCTACCTGCAAACATAATTTTTTCAGGTAATTCTTTCTGTTGAACCGGTGCTGGTTTACCTTTTTGTGCTTGCGGCTTTTTGTTTCCTTTAGCACCTTTATTTCCAGGTTTTGCATTTTTTGTTTTTTTATTTGCTGGGTTCTTTTTATCGTTTGATTGTGTATGATTTAACGCTGCATCTAATTTTTTCACATGCTCATCCTCTAACGTTGTCATGTGGTTAGACACTTCAACATTCATTTCTTTTAATTTTTCTATTACATCTTTGCTTGAAATATTGTATTGTTTTGCATATTCATGTACGCGAACTTTACTCAATATTTTCACCCCCAAAAAGATTAATCGAGCATCGTTATTAGTTTTTTTGCAAAGCCATTGTCAATCACTGCAACGACAACACGTGCGTCTTTTCCAATCGCTTGTCCTAAAGCATAGCGGTCAGCAACGATCCGAACAGGAACGTTATAATATGCACATTTATCTGTTACTTTCTTCTTTGTGTTGTCGGATGCATCACTTGCTAAAAGTACTAATTTGGCTTTTTGTTTCCGAACCTCTCCAACCACAAGTTCTTCACCAGAAATTAATTTACGTGCTCGATTTGCTAGTCCTAGAAAAGAGCTCCATTGTTCATTCATCAATGTGATTTTTTCTCCTTTTCCACAAGCGCTAATAGTTCATCATAAACTGACTCTTCAATTGATGCGCTTAAATGACTAGATAATACATTTTTCTTTCTTGCCAACAGAATGGCTTCTCTATCTTTGCTCAAATAAGCACCGCGCCCGGACTTTTTACCCGTCAAATCAACGGAAACTTCGCCTTCTTTCGAACGTACGATACGTACAAGTTCTTTTTTAGGCTTCATTTCGCCAGTGGCCACACATTTTCGCATCGGGACTTTTTTACGATTGTTCACTTTGGCTCACCTCTTATTCCATATCGTCATCATCTGAATCAAATGCATGCTGACTTACTAGCATATCTTCACTTTTTTGAACGAAGATACCTTCTTGTTCAGCTTCTGACTGACTCTTAATATCAATTTTCCAACCAGTAAGCTTTGCAGCTAAACGAGCATTTTGACCACGTTTACCAATCGCAAGAGAAAGCTGATAATCAGGTACAATGACCGTTGTCGCTTTTTCGTTTTCATCTACCATCACTTCTAATACTTTCGATGGGCTTAATGCATTTGCTACAAACTCAACAGGATCATTTGACCAGCGAACAATATCAATTTTTTCGCCTTTTAATTCATTCACAACTGCTTGAACACGCTGGCCTTTTGGACCTACACAAGATCCAACTGGATCTACTTCTGCATAATCAGAGTGAACAGAAATCTTTGAGCGGTCTCCTGCTTCACGTGCAACTGATTTTAATTCAACTGTACCATCATAAATTTCAGGTACTTCTTTTTCAAATAAACGCTTCAATAGCCCTGGATGAGTGCGTGATACATAGATTTGCGGACCTTTTGTCGTTTTTTCCACTTTTGTAATGTACACTTTAATGCGATCGTGGGGTTTGTATTGCTCGTTTGGCATCTGTTCGCTTTGCGGAAGCAATGCTTCAATCTTGCCAAGGCTTACATAGATAAAACGAGAGTCTTGACGCTGGACAATACCAGTCATAATATCTTCTTCACGATCACTGAACTCAGAGTAAATAACACCTCGCTCTGCTTCACGTACACGTTGTGTTACAACTTGTTTAGCAGTTTGAGCAGCAATACGCCCAAAGTCTTTTGGTGTTACTTCAATTTCCACTACGTCATCTAATTGGAAGTTTGGATTAATCGTTTGCGCTTCTTCTACAGAGATTTCTAAACGAGGATCGTATACTTCGTCTACAACATCTTTACGAGCAAATACACGCATTGTTCCTTTTTCTAAATTTAAATCAACGCGTACATTTTGCGCTTGATTAAAGTTGCGTTTATAAGCAGAAATTAATGCTGCTTCAATTGCTTCAATAATTACATCTTTGCTAATGCCTTTTTCCTTCTCAAGAATCACTAAGGCATCTAATAATTCACTGCTCATTGTGGATAATCCCCCTTTTATAATGGCCGTTACACTTTAAAAGACAATTGCTAGTCGAGCGAATGCAACTTTGTCATAAGGTAAAACGACTGTCTTTGTACGTGTCTTAATGCGAATAGATAATGTAACGGTTGCTCCGTCAAATGCTTGTAATTCACCTTCAAATTCCTTTGCACCTTCAATTGGCTCATATGTCTTTATGTATACATGTTTACCAATCGCACGCTCAAAGTCTTTGTCTTTTTTCAAAGGACGCTCAGCGCCTGGTGATGATACTTCAAGGAAGTAATTATGTGTAATTGGATCAACTTCATCCATTTTTTCACTTAGCTTTTCACTGACAGCACCGCAGTCTTCAATGTCAACACCTGTTTCGGAATCAATAAACACCCGTAAAAACCAATCTTTTCCTTCTTTTACATACTCAATTTCTACAAGTTCTAAATTCATCTCTTCTAGGATAGGTGTAACCATTTCTTCTACTGTTTCTTTTACATTTTTACTCATTCTAGTCCTCCTTTCGAGACACTTCATTTTCATACGGTTAGGTTATGCGATTTTCATGTCTCTTATATCAAAAAGAGTGGTTCTTTTCTACCTTTATCGTGCACTCTATAAGAGGCCTTACCTACTAGAGTGGAAATGTCATACGTTTTAGATGATACGTGATATTATTTAAAAGATAATTATTATAATAGCTTAAATCACACAATAACAGCTAAAGGACTTTTTTTACCGTTAGCCATCGTACGTTGAATTTACCTACTTATGCAACATCTAATCTTCAAACCACACAAGTGATCTTTCCTAACAGGAAAACTAAGATTTCACTAGTTACTAAAAGCATGACTCAACGTACAGAAAAAACGAATCATGCTGACAGCCGATTCGTTCTTCATACTACTTACGAAACAGTAAGTTCATATCAATAAGAAAGAGCGGGTTTCCCCACTCTTTCTCGTCCGTATCCTTAGCATCTCCACATTTACTATATCATAACCACTTATTTTATGCAAATGTTAGAAAAGTGAAAGTTGATTTTGATCTGGTAACGATTCTAAGCAGCCGTGATTATCTAAGTACTCTAAAATCGTCTTCGAAACTTTCCCTCGCTGCTGCAAATCTTCCTTCGATAAAAATTCACCTGTTTTGCGCGCTTTTACAATATTTAAAGCTGCATTTGTGCCAAGGCCAGGGATTGAATTAAACGGCGGGACTAAAGACGTTCCATCAATTAAAAATTCATCTGCGCTTGACTGATACAAGTCTACTTTTTTAAATGAGTAGCCTCGTTCACACATTTCAAGTGATAGCTCTAGCACCGTTAGCAAGTTTTTCTCTTTTGGTGAAGCATCTAATCCTTTGGCGTTAATCTCTTCCATTTTAGCTCGAATAGCAGTAGATCCTTTAATCATTGTATCAATATCAAAGTCATCTGCACGTACAGTAAAATATGCTGCATAGTATAAAAGCGGATGATGCACTTTAAAATATGCAATTCGCACAGCCATTAACACATATGCAGCTGCGTGGGCTTTAGGGAACATGTACTTAATCTTTTTACATGAATCAATATACCAATCTGGCACGCCATTTTTAATCATTTCTTCTTCAAATTCAGGTGTCAATCCTTTACCTTTACGAACAGACTCCATAATTTTAAAAGCAAGTGACGGTTCTAGCCCCTGATAAATTAAATAAACCATAATATCATCGCGGCAGCCAATTACTTCACTTAAATTGCAAATATCATTTCGAATTAATTCTTGTGCATTTCCAAGCCATACGTCCGTTCCATGAGATAGTCCTGAAATTTGTACAAGTTCTGAGAATGTTGTCGGCTTTGTATCTTCTAACATTTGACGAACAAATCGTGTTCCAAACTCCGGAATACCGAGTGTACCTGTTTTACACATGATTTGATCTTCCGTCACACCAAGTGACTCTGTTCCGCTAAAAATCTTCATCACTTCAGGATCATCAGTCGGAATCGTTTTAGGATCGATTCCACTCAAATCTTGTAACATACGAATTACGGTCGGATCATCATGACCGAGTATATCTAGTTTCAACAAGTTATCATGAATCGAATGGAAATCAAAGTGGGTTGTTCGCCACTCTGAATTTCGATCATCTGCTGGAAACTGAATCGGAGAAAAATCATAAATATCCATGTAGTCAGGTACTACGATAATCCCCCCTGGATGCTGTCCAGTTGTTCGCTTAACACCTGTACACCCTGCAACAAGACGATCTACTTCTGCATTGCGAAGGTGTAGATCTCTATCATTTGCATATCCTTTTACATATCCGTATGCTGTTTTCTCAGCGACCGTACCGATTGTCCCTGCTCGATACACGTTATCTTCACCAAATAGAACTTTCGTGTAATTATGTGCTCTTGGCTGGTACTCCCCTGAGAAGTTAAGGTCGATATCTGGTACTTTATCTCCTTTAAATCCTAAGAATGTTTCAAACGGAATATCATGTCCATCTTTTTTGTACGCAGTCCCGCATTTCTCACAGTCCTTATCTGGTAAATCAAATCCTGAGCCGACCGACCCATCATCAAAGAACTCTGAATGTTTACAGCTTGGACAAACATAATGCGGCGGAAGCGGATTAACCTCTGTAATTTCGGTCATAGTCGCAACAAAAGAAGAACCAACGGACCCACGAGACCCAACAAGATAGCCATCGTCTAATGACTTTTTAACAAGTTTATGTGAAATCAAATAAATAACTGCAAAACCGTGTCCGATAATACTCTTTAACTCTTTTTCAAGCCGCGCTTCTACTACTTCCGGCAAGTCATCCCCATAAATTTTGCGCGCCATTGCATAGCTCATTGCGCGCATTTCGTCATCTGCACCTTCAATTTTTGGCGTGTATAAATCATCTTTAATGGGTTTAACTTCATCAATCATACCAGCTATTTTTTGCGTATTATCTACGACAATTTCTTTTGCTTTTTCACTTCCTAAAAAAGAGAAACAATCAAGCATCTCGTTCGTTGTACGGAAATGAACGTCCGGTAATTGATGACGATTCAGCGGATTAGCTCCTCCTTGCGAACCAATTAAAATTTTACGATAAATTTTATCTTCTGGATTTAAATAATGAACATTTCCTGTCGCAACAACTGGCTTATCCAATTTTTCACCAAGTTTGACGATATTGGAAATAATATCCTTAAGCGCTCGCTCATCCCTTACTAACTCTAATTCAATTAAATGTTTATAATTGTCAGGAGGCTGCACTTCAATATAATCATAAGACGCTGCAACAGACTCTACTTCATCTATTCCTTTTTGCATCATTCCTTCAAATACTTCACCGCGATCGCAAGCTGTTCCAATTAAAATACCTTCGCGGAATTTTTCTAATTTAGACCTTGGAATGCGAGGCACACGATAGAAGTAATGTAGATGTGAAATGGATACGAGTTGAAATAAATTTTTCAGGCCAATATCGTTTTGTGCAAGCAGCGTCACATGGTAAGGACGCGCACGCTGATAGGCATTTCCTTCCCCCATGTAATCGTTTAGTTGATTATGGTTCGTAATGTCACGCTCAAATGCATCTTTTAGCATTTTAACAAGCAAATAGCCGGTTGTTTCAGCATCATAAATAGCTCGGTGATGCTGGACTAATTCAATATCAAACTTTTTAGCAAGTGTATTTAAGCGGTGGTTTTTCATATGAGGATACAAAAATCTTGCTAATTCAAGTGTATCGATGACACCGTTAGCAGCTTTATCAAACCCAATCTTTTGTAGCCCGACGTTTAAAAACCCCATATCAAAGCTTGCGTTATGCGCAACTAATATACTATCTTCCATCCATTCATGAAAATCACGTAATACGTCTGATACTTCCGGTGCGTTTTGAACCATATCGTCTGTAATACCTGTTAATTCAATTGTGGTAGCAGATAAAGGATGATGAGGGTTGGCAAATCGTTCAAAGCGATCAATAATTTCGCCATCCTTCATTTTTACAGCAGCCAATTCAATGATTGTGTCATACACCGCTGATAGACCAGTCGTTTCAACGTCAAATACAACATAGGTTGCATCTGGTAAAGAAATAGATTGTGGATTATAAGCAATTGGAACGCCATCATCAACAAGGTTTGCTTCTACACCGTATAATATTTTAATACCGTTTTTCTTACCAGCGCCGTATGCTTCTGGAAACGATTGAGCGACAGCATGGTCAGTAATAGCTACTGCCTCATGTCCCCACTTTTTCGCTTGACTAACTAATGCACTAACAGATGTTACAGCATCCATTTGGCTCATTGGTGTGTGTAAATGCAACTCAACACGTTTTTCTCCTTCAGGAGCGCTATCTTGTCGAGCAGGTGCTGTAATCTCGTTTACATCATTCCCAATCATTACAAGGTCTCTAACAAAGGTGTCATTTTGAACACTTCCACGAACTTTAACCCACATTCCTTTTTTAATCGCCTGTAATAATGGAATATCTTCTTTATCACGTGAGAACATCTTAACCATAATCGAATTCGTATAATCAGTAATTTTAAAAATCAACAAAGTCCGTCCGCTACGGAGTTCGCGTGTTTCTGCATCAAAGACGTAACCTTGTACTGCAATGCGTTTTTCTTCATCCATGATTGCATCAATGGGTACAATCTCGTCTTTAATTGTATATCCAATTGTGAGTGGGCCTTTTGGAAGTTCTGCCCCTTCATCTTTGTCGTTTTCTTTGTTTTGCATCTCAGTAATAGCCTGCAATACTTTTTCTGTATCTTCTTGTTTTCGTTGCTCTACAAATTGTTGAAATGCTTCTTCTGAATGAACTACTTCCGTTGTTAATTGTAAATTAGGAAATCCATACGAAGCATATTGATCACAAATAAGCTGGCCATACTTTTTACGCAAGGCCGTTCCTTCTGCATCATGCCTTACATTTAGAACCAGTTTCATTCCATTTAAAGTTGGCATTTGATCTTGCAGTAATGACATTAACAACGGTGAAATCCCTTGCATTTCACTAATACAATGCCTCCAATAAGCTTGTACATTTTCCTGCGTACATTCTTTAGTTTCTGTATGAATAGAAAAAGAAACATTCGCAATATGAGAAAATGTTGATTGAATACGAGCAAAGAACAATTCGTATATTTCAAACGGCAGTATCTTCTCAAGTGAAAAATAAAAATGCCATTTCTTTTGCTCTTTTTGAATGACAAGCTTTTCAATTGAACCTTGATCAAAATATGGAACAATTTGATCACTGGTCAATTCCAACTGTTGTAGCAGCAACTTAAAACGCTCTTTTTTATGTGGCGTTTGTGCTTCCAAGCTTCCTGCCTCCTTTAAAAATAGATGCACTTCATTTTAACATAAAGTACGAGTTTAATCAGTCTGCTATATTTTTGGCCTTGAATCTTCCTGTTGTTTGGCCTAATTGTTAACGGACTAAACTTATGAAGAGTTAGACGTTCAACCATTTGTTATTGCTTATGAGAAGTGAGAGAACACAAAATCGCTCAATGGGAAAAATGAACACATCTGTTCATTATTTCATTGAGCGATTTCAATTTTATGAATAAATTTTCAACATAAAAAATGCATTCTTCATGTTTATTTCGAAAGCAACTCTGTAAGTGTTGCTTCTAATTGGTCAACAGATACTTCAAATGACTCACCAGACTTACGCACCTTCACTTCAACGATCCCTTCGGATGCACGCTTTCCAACCGTTACACGCAATGGAATACCAATTAGATCAGAATCAGCAAATTTAACACCTGCACGTTCTTGACGATCGTCTAATAAAACTTCAAAACGACGATCTAATAACGAGTTGTAAAGCTTTTCACCTAATTCACGTTGTTCATCATTTTTGGTATTTACAGTAATTAAATGAACTTGATAAGGAGATACATTTGCTGGCCATACAAGTCCTTTTTCATCGTTATACTGTTCAGCAATCGCTGCTAATGTACGAGATACGCCAATTCCGTAACATCCCATAATCATTGGCTGTGTACGGCCGTTTTCATCTAAATACGTCGCTCCCATTGCTTCACTGTATCGTGTCCCTAGCTTGAACACATGACCAACTTCGATTCCTTTAGCAAACTTAATAACACCTTGTCCATCTGGAGAAAGATCTCCTTCTTCGATAAAGCGGAAATCTTCATAAGTTGCTTTAAAATCTCTTTCTGGATTTACATTTGTGTAGTGATATCCCTCTTCGTTTGCACCGCATACACCGTTAACCATTGCTTTTACAGCATGGTCTGCAACAACTTCGACTGACTCGGATACACCAATGGGTCCAAGTGACCCCACTGCACAAGCCATTATTTCTTTTGTTTCTTGCGGTGTTGCTAATTCTACTACGGATGCTTCAAAGTAGTTTTTCACTTTAATATCATTAACTTCATGATCTCCACGCACTAATACTAAAACGAAGCGATCATCTACTTTAAATAAAAGGGACTTGATGCATGCAGCTGCTTCAACATTTAAAAATGCTGCTACCTCATCAATTGTATGTTGGGCTGGTGTTTCAACTTTTACAAGTTCTTCTTCTGCTACATCAGATTTTTCATACGTATTGATTACTGGCGCCATTTCAATATTGGCTGCATATGAAGATGTATCTGAGTATGCAATTGTATCTTCACCAATCTCAGACAGCACCATAAACTCATGTGTGTCCTTCCCACCCATCGCACCTGAATCAGCAATAACTGCGCGGAAGTTTAGACCACAACGTTCAAAAATACGGCTATACGCTGCATACATTTGATCGTATACTTGGTCTAAACTTTCTTGAGAAGCATGGAATGAATAAGCATCCTTCATAATAAATTCTCGGCCGCGCAACAGACCAAATCGCGGGCGTTTTTCGTCACGAAATTTCGCTTGAATTTGATATAAATTCAATGGCAAGCGCTTATATGATTTTACTTCATCACGCAGCAAGCTTGTAATAACTTCTTCATGAGTAGCTCCTAAAGCAAATTCTCGACTGTGACGATCTTTCATACGCATTAATTCAGGCCCATAGGAATACCATCTGCCTGATTCTTGCCATAACTCTGCTTGTTGTAAAGCTGGCATTAACAGTTCCACCGAACCAGCGCGATCCATTTCTTCACGTACAATCTGCTCTACTTTTTGTAAAACTCGTTTACCAAGTGGTAGAAAGCTGTAAACACCGCTTGCATTTTGGCGCATAAAACCTGCCCGTAATAAAAGCTGATGGCTCGTCACTTCAGCATCAGCCGGTACTTCTCTCAATGTAGGAATTAACGTTGAACTTTGTCTCATAACCTCGCACCTCTTTAATTACTTCTCTATCTTCATAGTTTATCATGCTTTAATAAGCACAGTAAGCCCCCATTTTAAAGGGGGTAACAGCTTATCATTTATTAAATTAGCAACCAGCAGAGAACTCCTCACTGGCTGCATATTTTTACAAAAAGAAACTTTGGATGTCATTCCATGTTACCACTAGCATAAGCAACATAAGTAGAGCAAATCCAATAAAATGAACAACACCTTCTTTTTGACGATCAATTGGTTTTCCTCGAACTGCTTCAACAGCAAAGAACACTAATCGCCCTCCATCAAGTGCTGGAATCGGCAACAAGTTGACAATTCCTAAATTGATACTTAATACAGCTGCCCATTTCATTAAATAATAAATGCCTGATTGCGCGACTTGATCCGTTGCCGCATAAATACCAACTGGACCAGACAGCATGTCAAGCGAGAACTGTCCTGTTACAAGTTTTCCTAGTCCGGTTACAATCTCTTTCATCCAAGTAACCGTTTCAGTGAAGCCATTTGTAACAGATCCTATTACAGATTTCTCAACTGGTGCGTATACTCCAATTAAGCCTATGGTTTCGTCTCCTACTTTACGGCTATCAGGTGTTACATTTATATCTACTACTTCTCCATCACGTTTAATCGTAAACGTAATAGATTGTTCAGGATTTTCACGGATGATTTTAACAACATCTTCCCATGTTGAAACACTGATGCCATCAATTGCTTGTACTTCATCACCTTGCTTTAAGCCTGCATCCAAGGCGACTCCATCATTTGTTAGCTCCCCTAAAATAGGCTTATCAACAGCATAACCTTGTGAAATGCCAAGAATGACAAAAATAACAAAAGCCAAGATGAAGTTCATTAATGGTCCAGCAAAAATTGCCATTGCCCGTTGACCAAGCGTTTTAGATGCAAACTGACGATCATATGGAGCAATTTGAACTTCTTCTCCATCTATTACAAAGTATGATTCATTAGCTACTTCAAACGTTTGCAAGCGCTCATCCTCTTCAGTTTCATATCCTTTGATAATGAGACTATGTTCTAAATCCGCATACTCCACTTCAATGACTTTGGCCTCAGGATGCTGCTCTTTGTTGTTGATAATTACTTTGTTTACTTTGCCTTCATCATTAAACATCAATCCAATTACTTGACCAGGCTTCACATCGATCATCTCTGGATCTTCTCCAGCCATTCGAACAAACCCACCTAATGGCAATAAACGAATAGTATAAACAGTTTCATCTCGTTTAAAAGAAAAGATTTTAGGTCCAAACCCAATAGCGAACTCCCGGCACAAAATACCTGCACGCTTGGCGAATATTAAATGTCCAAGCTCATGGAAGAAAACGAGAGCTCCAAAGATAACAATAAACGCAATGACTGTGTTCAATGGGTATTACCCCCTTCTTGTGATAAGGTGAAACTTCAATCTGTGGTTTCCAGATTGTTAGTTGAACCAATCGGGCTTTTACGAGCTGTTTTCCTTCTTGATTCTCTCCTCCTGCCTACTGCTCGTTATAAGCAAGAGTTAACGATCTTCAGTAAAAACTAGTATACTGCTTTAAGCTAGTTTTTACTATTAATTAACGCGAGATAATATCTTAACAAATTTTCTTGCTTCTAAATCTACTTCTTTGATTGTAGATAAACAAGGATTTTGTATTACATTATGCTCCATCATTGCTTTTTCAATCACATCTTCAATTTCTAAAAAGGTAATATGGCCATTTAAGAATGCCTGCACAGCTTCTTCATTTGCAGCATTTAATACAGTTGGCATCGTTCCACCCTTTTTACCTGCTTCAAAAGCAAATGCTAAGCAGCGAAAGCGCTGCATATCCATTTTTGTAAAATGAAGCTGGCCAACATCTGCTAAGCTTAGACGAGGTGTGTGAGGCAAATTCATGCGCTTTGGATATGTAAGCGCATATTGAATTGGTATACGCATATCAGGAGTACCTAACTGTGCGATCACACTTGTATCAGAAAACTCAACCATTGAGTGGATGATACTTTCTTTATGTAGCAATACCTCAATTTTCTCATAAGGAAGACCAAATAGCCAATGAGCTTCAATTACCTCTAAACCTTTGTTCATCATTGTAGCAGAATCAATTGTAATCTTTGCTCCCATGGACCAGTTTGGATGATGTAACGCTTCTTGAACCGTTACATCTTTTAGTTCTTCTCTTGTTCGATCACGGAAACTTCCACCAGAAGCTGTTAAAATAAGCCGATCAATTGCGCTCTCATCTTGCCCTTGAATACTTTGGAAAATAGCGGAATGTTCGCTATCAACTGGCAAAATATCAACTTCATGTTCTTTTGCCGCTTCCATTACGATATGACCTGCTGTAACAAGTGTTTCTTTATTTGCAATCGCAATCGTTTTTTTTATTTTAATTGCTTCTAATGTAGGAACAAGTCCTACACTTCCAAGAACAGCATTAACAAGAATATCTGCGTCTGGATGTGTAGCTACTTCCACTAACCCTTCTTCACCATACAAAAATCTAATGGATGGAAACTCTGCCTTTAACATTTCACTATCTTCTTTGCTCATGACTGACACTAATTTAGGGCTACATGCATTAATGATTTTTCGTGCTTCATTAATATTTCGCCCAAGTGAAATAGCCACGAACTGAAAATGATCAGGATGGGCCTGCACAACATCGACTGTTTGCAAACCGATTGATCCTGTAGCACCTAATAAAGAAATTTTCTTCAAGTATATTCACTCCTATTAACACAAAGACATCTTTTTTATAACAATAGTAAAAAGGCTAAGATTGGCATGATAAATAACAAGCTATCAAATCGATCTAAAACTCCACCATGACCAGGTAAGATTTTACCTGAATCTTTTACACCGTAATGACGTTTAAATGCTGACTGCACAAGGTCTCCCATTTGACCAAATAAGGATATAACGACCCCAATAATTAACAGTTGGATCGTTGACTGATCAATTTCTGAAAATAATTTAAATACAGTCGCCACAACAATAGCGCAAGCTACTCCGCCAAAAAAGCCTTCAATGGTCTTGTTTGGACTAATTTCTGGCCATAGCTTTCTCTTCCCCATCGCTCGTCCGATAAAATAAGCACCTGAATCAGTCGCCCAAATAATAAGGAATGCAAAAAACAAATAAGCTAGTCCATGCTCTGAGCGCACTTGAATAAAGTAATGAAATCCTAAACCGACATACATGCTCGTTAATAAAACAAATCCTACATCATCAAATGTAAATGCATTTTTAATAACAACTGTATATGTTAATAACATCAGCACTGCCATAAGTGCTACTTCTATTTTATGTTCACTCAATAATTGAAATGCAATATCTTTATTGTTTGGCAATAAAAATACCCAAGTTAACAATAAACTAATAATACTAGGAAAAGAGATTGCTTTCATATGTTTCATTTTTAAAAGTTCAATAACACCAATTGTTGCGAGTGCATACATAATAATCGTAAACGGCAACCCGCCAATGATGACAATTGGCACGAACACCGCAAGTGCAATAATTGCGGTAATAATGCGTTGCTTCATCTTGTTTTCAACACCTTCTTATACTCCACCAAAGCGGCGTCCACGCGTTTGAAACGCCTCAATTGCTTCGATTAAATGAATTTCTCTAAAATCCGGCCATAATACATCAGTAAACCAAAACTCTGTATATGCCAGCTGCCACAGCATAAAGTTGCTTAAACGCAGTTCACCACTTGTGCGAATAAGTAAATCTGGATCTTGAAGACCGCTGCTCATTAAATATGAAGAAAACATCTCCTCTGAAATAACTGAAGAGTCTACCTTACCAGCTTCAGCATCTTTTATTAATGATTGAACGGCTCTAATAATTTCATGCCTGCTACCATAATTCAATGCAAAATTGAGAATAAGGCCAGTATTTTCTTTTGTTTCATTGATTGCTTTTTCAACAGCACGCAGCGTGTGAGCAGGCAATTCACTCTTTTCTCCCATAATCCGGACTTGAACATTTTCCTCGATTAATTCTGGTAAAAAGGTAGTTAAAAATTCTTCTGGCAGTTTCATCAAAAACTCTACTTCTACTTTTGGACGCTTCCAGTTTTCAGTTGAAAAAGCATAGAGAGTTAATGCTTTTACGCCTAATTCGTTTGCAGCCTTTGTAATTTGACGAACAACTTTCATTCCTTCATGATGGCCCATCATGCGAGGAAGTGCTCTTTTTTGTGCCCAGCGCCCATTCCCATCCATGATAATTGCAATGTGTTCCGGAACCGGTTGCTGTTTCAATTGTTCTTTTCTCTCTGAAAGAGACAATCTCTTTGGATCTTGACTTTTTTTCCATGCTTGAAGTTTTCTTAACATGCAAAGGTCCCCCGTTGTATGTTCTCATAAGACCATATTGCCGTATGAGGTTTTATCTTACTACACATTATTAACAAAAAAACCCCCTGTAAACAATAGAGGGTCTTTTACACTATATTTTACCTTGAAATGGCTTATACTGCCATAATTTCTTCTTCTTTATCTTTTGTAACTTTATCTACTTTTACAATGTGATCATCTGTTAATTTTTGAATGTCATCACTGTAGCCGCGTAAATCATCTTCAGTGATTTCTCCATTTTTTTCTAACTTTTTAAGATCCTCATTTGCATCACGACGAATATTGCGAATAGCTACTTTTGCATCTTCAGAATACTTTTTCACTGTTTTTACAAGCTCTTTGCGTCGCTCTTCTGTTAAAGCTGGAATTGATAAACGAATAATTGAACCGTCACTTGTTGGTGTTAAGCCTAAATCAGATTTCATAATCGCTTTTTCAACTTCACCAATTTGTGATTTATCATACGGTTGAATAACTAACATGCGAGCTTCAGGTACACTTACTTGTGCTAATTGATTAATAGGTGTTGGTACACCATAATACTCTACTGTAATACGATCTAACAGAGAAGCACTGGCACGCCCAGCACGAATAGATGCTAACTCGCGGCTATATGCTTGAAGTGCTTTTTCCATTTTTTCTTTTGCATTTTGCAACACTTGTTTTGGCATGTTTATTTCCCCTTTACAATTGTTCCAATGTTTTCGCCCGTTACGGCACGTTTAATGTTTCCTTCTTCCGTAATCGAGAAGACAATTAACGGAATATCATTATCCATACATAAAGATGAAGCAGTTGAATCCATAACTGCTAGTCCGTCTTTTAGAACATCAATATACGTTAATGTTTCATATTTAACAGCATCTGGTACAAGTTTAGGATCAGCGCTATAAACACCATCCACATTGTTTTTAGCCATTAAAATAACATCTGCCTCAATTTCAGCTGCACGTAACGCTGCTGTTGTATCTGTAGAGAAGTAAGGGTTACCTGTACCTGCTGCAAAGATTACAACACGTTTTTTCTCCAAATGACGAACGGCTTTTCTTCTTATGTATGGCTCTGCTACTTGTCTCATTTCAATCGATGTTTGCACACGCGTTTGAACACCTAAGTTCTCTAAGCTATCTTGAAGTGCTAACGAATTCATTACTGTTGCAAGCATTCCCATATAGTCAGCTGCAGCACGATCCATACCCATTTCGCTACCGATCTTACCACGCCAAATGTTTCCACCACCAACGACTACTGCTATTTCAACGCCTAGCTCATATACAGCTTTTACTTGTTCGGCAATTGATTTTATAATAGCTGGGTTAATACCAAAACCATCTTCTCCAGCTAATGCTTCCCCACTTAACTTTAATACAATACGATTATATTTTGCTTGACTCATGCCTAACCTCCATCGTCAACGGTGAGACCTATTTTTTTAAAAAGGGAACACACTGTGTTCCCTATTTAACCACATTCTTACTTTTTAACTTGGCTCATTACTTCTTCAGCAAAGTTATCTTGACGTTTCTCAATACCTTCTCCTACTTCAAAACGTACGAAACTTTGAACAGTTGCACCTTTGCTTTCAACAAATTGACGAACTTTTTGATCAGGATTTTTTACAAAAGTTTGATCTAATAAGCAAACATCTTCGAAGAATTTACCAAGACGGCCTTCAACCATTTTTGCAACGATGTTTTCTGGTTTACCTTCGTTTAATGCTTGTTGAGTTAATACTTCACGCTCACGCTCAGTTTCTTCAGCAGAAACCTGGTCACGAGATACATATTTAGGGTTGATTGCAGCGATATGCATTGCTACATCTTTAGCAGCTTGCTCATCAGTTGTACCTGCTAATACCGTTAATACACCAATACGTCCGCCCATGTGTAAGTAAGCACCGAATGCATCAGCATCAGTTTTGCTTACAACAACAAAACGGCGTAGAGATAATTTTTCACCGATTGTAGCAATTGCAGAGTTGATGTGCTCTTCAACTGTTGCACCATTTTCCATTTTTTGAGCAGCTGCTTCTTCAACGTTTGCTGGTTTGTTAGCTAAAATGTGAGCAGCTAATTCTTTTGTTAATTTTTGGAAGCCCTCGTTTTTTGCTACGAAGTCTGTTTCAGAGTTAACTTCTAAAATGACAGCTTCGTTACCGTTTGTTTCAATGTACGTTAAACCTTCAGCAGCGATGCGATCTGATTTTTTAGCAGCTTTCGCAATACCTTTTTCACGTAGGTAATCGATTGCTTTTTCCATATCACCATCAGTTTCAGTTAATGCTTTTTTACAATCCATCATACCTGCACCAGTTTTTTCACGTAATTCTTTTACCATTTGAGCAGTAATTGCCATAATAAGTAGCCTCCTTATTTGAGTATGTAATTGTATATAAATTGATGAAATCTTTTTTTAAAAAAAGGTGATAAAAGGCTATTCCCTCTTATCACCTTTCACGGAATTAAGCAGTAGTTGTTTCAGTTTCAACTGCTGTTTCTTCACCTTGTTTAGCTTCTAAGATCGCATCAGCAATTTTAGAAGTTAAAAGTTTAACAGCACGAATTGCATCATCGTTTGCAGGGATAACATAATCAATTTCGTCAGGGTCGCAGTTAGTGTCAACGATACCAACGATTGGAATGTTTAATTTTTTAGCTTCCGCTACTGCAATACGCTCTTTACGAGGGTCGATGATGAATAATGCATCAGGAAGTTGTTTCATATCTTTAATACCGCCTAAGAATTTCTCAAGACGCTCTAACTCTTTTTTAAGTTGAACTACTTCTTTCTTAGGTAATACTTCAAACGTACCATCTTCTTGCATTTTCTCGATATCTTTTAAACGTTTAATACGTTTTTGGATAGTAGAGAAGTTAGTTAATGTACCACCTAACCAACGTTGGTTAACAAAGTACATACCAGCGCGAGCTGCTTCTTCTTTAACAGAATCTTGAGCTTGCTTTTTAGTACCAACGAATAACATTGTACCGCCATCAGCAGCTAATTCTTTAACGAAGCGGTAAGCTTCTTCTACCTTTTTAACTGTTTTTTGAAGATCGATGATGTAGATACCGTTACGCTCAGTGAAGATATATTTCTTCATTTTTGGGTTCCAACGGCGAGTTTGGTGACCGAAATGTACACCAGCTTCTAGTAATTGTTTCATTGAAATTACTGACATGTGTTTTTCCTCCTAAATGGTTTTGATTATCCTCCGCTCGTTTCATCTTTAGTCAAAACTACAAAGCGTAGCACCATTAACTAAATCAACAAGCGTGTGTATTAACACCAAAAACAAATATAGCACACTCACTTTTTACAAGCAAGCCTAAAATGAAGTTTATTGTTGAAATTTCAACAATAATTCAATTTCAGTTTTCCCTCTATGTAAATGTTTCGCAATTTCTTCAATTGTTAAACCTCTTTTTTGTAAAGAAATAGAAATTTCTCTCAGTTCATCCGTTGTCAGTTCGTTCAAGTCTTCAGTAGTCATTAACATACTTTCAGCTTCTTTTTTGCTGTTTTTTTCTGACGGAGAATAGTAAGATGCTTTAACGTTCTGCTCTGCTAATTCACTATTAAACAGTTCTGCAAATGATTCAGTAGGCTCGCTTTTCATATCAAATGACGGCACTGACTGAACTTCTTGTCCAGGTTCAACGTTGGCTTTTGAAGGATTGCTAGATTTATTTCGAGACGTTTGTTGTAGCTGCAACAGAAATTCCTCGTTTTGATGATCTACTTCAGATAAATAAGTATTCATTGTCTGCTTCATCTCTTCAATGACTTTCTTTTGCAATTGCTCTAACTCTCTTACACGTGTTAGCTGCATATATAATAAAATGATACAAAATAATGTTACACCATGTATTAAAAAGCTAACTATAAGTAAAAATGTCATTTTTGTACCTCTTTATTGATAATCAAACCATCTTATCTAATATTTTTCGTAATTTAAATAAGGCTTTTGAATGAATTTGCGAAATACGCGATGTCGATAAACCTAATATATAACCAATCTCCGTAAACGTTAGTTCTTCTTTATAGAATAGAGAAATAACCAGCTGCTCTTTTTCATTTAAATGTTCAATCACTTGAATGAGTTCTTTATAGTATTCTTCCTTTAATAGTTGTTCTTCTGGTGACAATGTTTTCTCATCCTTGATTGTATAAGAATGCTGTTCACCATCTTCATATTCTTTAGGTTGTTCCTCAATGGACAAAATGTTTGCAAAAAAGCCTTCATTCATTGTTTGAACGACTTCTTCTTCTGTCATGCCTATTTCTGATGCAACTTCACGAGCAGATACATTTCGTAAATAGTGCTGTTCAAGTCTTTCTACCGTTTGCTCAATTTTCTTTGCTCGTTCTCTTGCACTACGAGATAGCCAATCTTCTTTTCTCAATCCATCTAATATAGCTCCTCTAATTCGAAAAGAAGCATATGTATCAAACTTTAAATCTCGACCGTAATCAAACTTTTCAAGCGCATCATAAAGACCTATTAATCCTAAACTTTTCAATTCTTCTTTATGAATGTTTCTTGGCAAGCCCACCCCAATTCGTTGCACATGGTAATTTACAAGAGGCATGTACTTTTTTACAAGCATATTTCCTGCTTGAGAATCACGAGTTTTAATCCATTTCTCCCAATAGTTTTTTTCTTCTTTGCTTTGTACACTTGTCACGAACTGATTCACCCCTCCTTTTAGAATTGTACATGCATTTTCCTGCAGCTTACAAAAAGTAAAGATCTATTTAAAGCGTACACTGAAAGCTAAATTTCTTTGATTCCCTTATTAACTGTTCGAATCGTTAACATAGATGTTTGAGGGTTGAATTCAATTGTACGTCCACTGTGGCCTCCAACGTCTTTAGCCACTAACTCAATACCATATTTGTCTAGTTCTTTTTCGACAGCTTCCACATTCCGGGCACCAATTCTCATAAAATCATTTGTAGAGTGAAACTGAAACATTTGGGCTCCACCCGCAATCTTTGCTTTTAGCGACCTTTTGTATATACCAAAACCGCCCAGGGTTTCTAGTAGATCTTCAATTGCAGTATCTGCATACTTTGCACGATTAAAAGGACTTTTTGCTACCGAAGAATCCGGCAGCATAATATGTGCTAATCCTGCTATTGAATGAATGGAGTCATAAATAATGACTCCTACACACGAACCTAATCCAGCAGTTCTGATAAGGTTTGGCTGTTTTACAATATTTAAATCTGCAATGCCTACTCTCACTATCTGTTCTACATTATTCATCTATTTGTACTCCAAGTGCTTTAAAAATAGCATCTAGTGCTCCATTATCCGGAACGAGCAAAAAGTTTCCTTTTACTAGTGAGCATTGCTGCTTCTCAGCTAAAACTGTATCAATCATAAGTACATGCTCATTTTCAACGGACGCTTCAATTAGACCGCTAGTCATAGTTGCTCCAAGCATATCAATGCATACATTAGGTACAGATGGATACATATTTAAACGAGTGAAATTTGACAATGCCGTTACATATGATCCACATAAAATGTTTCCTACCTCTTTTAAAGCAGATAACGCAATGTCTGACTCCAGCATTCTATCGAGATTCATTACTCTTTCACCCAATAGTTCCTCTAAAAAAATATATGCTTCTTGTAATGATAAGATAAAGAAAACACTGCCTGGTACCTCTCCATCTACTCGAAGAAAAATTTGGACAACTAGACGCTCAGGACCGCCAATTTCATCAATAGCTTGATTAATCTCTACAACATTGACACGCGGGACTTCCATCTCAATTCGTCTATGTAGTAAATGAGATAAAGCTGTTGCCGAATTAGCTGCACCAATATTTCCTACCTCTTTTAAAACATCAAAATGGAACTCATGTAATGAATTTTGATTATGCATCGATTTTTGACTCTTCTTCATCATTAGCCGTTAAAATTTTCTTTAAATTCACTAAAATAATTAGTCTATTATTTTTTTTTACAACTCCGCTGAGATAGTCCACTTGTACACCCTCAATTACCTCAGGAGAAGGTTCAATCTGGTCGTTCGCAATGTCAAGCACATCATTCGCAGCATCTACAATTAAACCGACTTCCACGTCATCAATGGATACAATAATTATTCTTGTATGATCATTATATGGTAATTCTTCTAAACCAAAGCGGGCTCTTAAATCAATAATAGGTGTGACAACTCCTCGCAGGTTAATAACACCTTTTACATAGGGACTTGTGCGCGGGACGCGTGTAATATGTTGAATTTTTTCAATTGAACGTACTTGATTGACTGAAATTCCATATTCTTCATCACTTAATTGAAATACAATATATTTTGTTTCCATTTTATACTCCTCCACTATCACTCTGAACTGAATAAAGCTTGAAGTTTCATATTATTGAATAAGAGCATTGCAATCGATAATCAGCGCTACTTGTCCATCGCCTAAAATTGTTGCACCCGATATAGCAAAAGCTGATGTTAAATAGTTACCAAGCGACTTTAACACGATTTCTTGCTGTCCAATAAATGAATCGACAATTAAACCCGCTGTCTTATCTCCTTTTCGAACAATGACAACAGAATAGAAGTCATTTTCTTCTTTTAAACTAGGAACATCAAATAATTGCTTTAAATTTAACAATGGGATAATGCTGCCTCTAAAATCAATTACTTTCTGCCCGTGAGCATGTAGGACATCTTCTTTTTTTACAATGGCTGTTTCAATAATTGATGATAATGGTAATGCATATCTTTCTTCACCCATTTCGATCAGCAACGCTGAGATAATAGATAAAGTGAGTGGCAGTTGGATAGAAAATATTGAACCGTAGCCTGGTGTGGAATCGATTGTGACCGATCCTCCTAATGATTCAATTGTATTTTTAACGACGTCTAATCCAACTCCACGGCCTGAAATGTCTGATATTTGTTCAGCTGTTGAAAAACCGGAAGCAAATATTAATTCATAAACCTGCTTATCAGTAAGAGTTTTAGCAATCTTCTCAGAAACAATCCCTTTATTCAAAGCTTTTTCTAATACTTTATCTCGATTAATACCAGCTCCATCGTCTTCTAAATCAATAAATACGTGGTTGCCACTGTGATATGCTTTTAACCTTACTGTTCCTTCACGTTTTTTTCCATTCTTTTCACGAACATCCGGCATTTCAATTCCATGATCAATTGCATTTCTTAGCAAATGAAGTAAAGGGTCTCCGATTTCATCAATGACCGTACGATCTAGCTCTGTTTCGGTCCCGATAATTTGCAAATCAATTTGCTTACCTAAATCTTTTGCTAATTGTCTCACCATTCGTGGAAAACGATTAAATACCGTTTCTACTGGCACCATTCGCATGTTTAAAATGATTGTTTGCAAATCTCCAGAAATACGGGACATTCTTTCGACTGTTTCATCTAATTCGCTGTTATTCAACTCTTTGGAAATTTGCTCAAGACGCCCTCGATCAATAACAAGCTCTTCAAATAAATTCATTAAGCTGTCTAGTCGATCGATGTTTACCCGTATCGTTTTATTTCCTTGTTGCGCTTTTTGCTGCTTTACATTTGCTGGTTGTTGTTCTGTAGCAACAGCGGTTTCTTCGTTTGCAACAGGAAGAGTCGTATCTTTCTGCGCTTTTTGATGGACTTGCGTTTCACTCAATTGCTCTTCCATAGATGCGGCTTTAGCTGTTATATCGTTGATATGCACATGCTCTACTTCTGACACTTGCATAATTTGTTGCTGAATTTCTTCTTGTTCATTCTTTGTTACGATTACAACTGTAAATTGCTGATCAAACTTTTCTTCTTCTAAATCCTGTACACTAGGCAGGGATTTAATTACTTCACCCGCTTGTTCTAACACCTCGAACACCATGTAGACACGAGCCGCTTTCAATAAACAAGTCGCTTGTAGACATACCGTTATTTCATACGCATTAAATCCCTGATCTACGGACTGATTTAAAATAGAGCGTTCGAATTCATCGTATGTTCCGACAGAAGCTGTCGATACAGGTGCTTGGGCTTGTACGTCTAGTGCTTCTTCTCCCTTTTCAATTACTTGTAATTTTCGCACAATAGACGATACATCATGCTTTCCATCTCCACCATTGGCAATTGATTCAACCATAATCTCTAGTGCATCTACAGACTCAAAAATAGAGTCTACTACACTAGTTGTAACAGCGACTTGATTATTGCGAATACTATCTAACACATTTTCCATTTTGTGTGTTAAGTTAGCCAAATCTTCAAATCCCATCGTAGCTGACATACCTTTTAGCGTATGAGCAGAGCGAAATATTTCACTCACAAAAGCAAGGTTTTTCACATCTTTCTCAAATTCTAGTAATTGATGATTAATATTCTGTAAATGTTCCTTACTTTCTTCTATAAACACTTCTAGATATTGACTCATGTCCATCAAAGGTTCCTCCTATTTCTGTACATAGTGTGAAATCACCTTAGATACATTATCTAATCGTTCCACATGATCAATTAGCTTGGTAGCAATAGCTGATTTTGGCATTCCATAAATAATGGATGTTTCTTGAGATTCAGCGATGGCAACTGTCCTTCCGCTTTTCTTTAGTTGAATCATACCTTCTGTACCATCAGAACCCATTCCTGTTAAAATAATTGCCACTTTTTCATATTCAGATAAATTTGATATTGAGGTAAATAGTCTATCTACTGATGGCCGGTGACCTTTTACAGGTGGAGATTCATCTAAATAAGCGAACAAATCTCCACCTTCTTTCCTAACTGTTAAGTGGTAGCCTCCAGGTGCGATATATGCACATCCGCATTTTAGCTTTTCTTTATTTTTTGCCTCTTTTACTTCAATAGCTGACAATTGATTTAAGCGAGCCGCTAACGATTGGGTAAAGCCTGGCGGCATATGTTGTACAATCAGAATAGGTGCTTGAATGGATGCCGGTATCGCTGTTAATACTTCTTGCAGTGCTCTTGGACCTCCTGTTGACGTTCCAATGCAAACAATTTTATTTTTCTTACTGACAACAACAGGCACCTCTGCAACATTCTGTTTAATCGGACTGATGCTTGCTTTAACCTTAGGAATGTTTGCTTTACTTGCAATAAGTAATTTAGAAATCAGCTCATCCTTAACCTTGTGTAAATCTAGCGATATTGCCCCGGATGGTTTAGCTACAAAATCAATAGCACCATATTGCATGGCTAAAAATGTATTATTTGCCCCTTCAAACGTTGTACTAGATAACATAACAACTGGTGTTGGTTTTATTTTCATGAGATGCTGTAAAGTTTCAAGACCATCCATAACAGGCATTTCTACATCAAGTGTAATGACATCCGGAGCTAAAAGCGTGACCTTTTTTAATGCTTCTTCTCCATCACGAGCTGTTCCAACGACTTTAAACCGATGGTCTTTGTCTAAAAAATCTGTAATGACTTTTCGCATAAAAGCAGAATCATCAACAATTAATACTTTAATTTCACTCAACAACAATCCTACCTTTCTAAAAAGAATTTCTTTAACTTCTTAACAAAGCTAGTTTGCTTTTCGACCTGCCAATTTTTTTGTTGATCATTAACGGATGTATACGTTTTGACAATCTCTCTTAGCTCTTCACTCGCTTTTGATTTAACATCATAGAGAAAAAATGGAGTTTGACTATTGACAGCTCTGATTACACTTTGGTCATTTGGAATCGCTCCAAGTAAATAAACAGAGCGATGTAAAAATTGCTGAACTGCTTTTTCAAATCGATTATATGTTAACAACCCTTCTTTTTTAGACAACGCTTTGTTTATTACGATATGAAAGGGCGCATTAATATCATATAAGCTCATAAACTTCACAGCAGCATAGGCATCTGTAATCGACGTCGGTTCGGGTGTTGTAATAACAATAATGTCGTTCATTGATTTCAAAAAGGTTAAGACATTCTCTGTCATTCCAGCACCCATGTCGAAAATAATATAATCATAATCTGATGCAAGAGAGGACAGCTGTTCAATCAAGTATGTTAAATGATGATTAGATAATTCAAATATAGAAGAAATCCCTGAACCACCAGCAATATATGAAAGACCCTCAGGACCTTTTTTAATGATTTGCTGGACAGACAGTGATGCTTCAAACAAATCAACAATTGTGTAAGTGGCCGTCATCCCCATTAAAATATCGATATTTCCCATGCCGATGTCCATATCAAACAGCAAAACTCGGTACCCTTTTTTTTGCAGCGCTAAAGAGAAATTTAGTGAGAAATTAGATTTTCCTACGCCGCCTTTACCACTTAAAACAGCTAATGCTTTTGCTTCATGCGCATGATCCCCTTCATTTAATGCCCCTACTTGTTTCCTTAATATTTCTGCTTGATCATTCATGTCTCCATTCTCCAAATAAATAATCAACCGCTGTTTCTATTGTAAAATCTTGAATATCATCCGGAACGTTTTGTCCAGTTGTTACAAACGAAACTTGTTTATTATATTTATCAAACATGTTGATCATCGAACCAAATGTCATCGTTTCATCTAATTTTGTAAAAATGAATGAATCAATTGGAAGCAGTGAAAATTGTTGATAAATTTTCTCCATATCTGACAGCTTTGATGTCATAGACAACACAAGAAACGTCTGCATGTTAGCTTGAAACGAAATCACATTTTGCAAATCTTGAACATATTTACTTTTCAAGAAATTTCGGCCTGCTGTATCAATGAACACCACATCGTACTGTTCGAAAGCGTCAACCGCTTTTTTAAAATCTTCATTGTTGTAACAAACTTCAATAGGAGCATTCAAAATAGAAGCATAGGTTTTTAATTGATCAATAGCAGAAATCCGGTATGTATCTGTTGTAATAAAAGCTACTTTTTGTTTTTTTTCAATGACACACTTTCCTGCTAATTTGGCTAATGTTGTTGTTTTCCCTACCCCTGTAGGCCCGACAACATTTACATATTTTTTAGAGATGCCGCTATTTTTTATTGATGAAAACTTTGTTAAAAACCATTCTTTTCCCCAGGGAATAAACTCTTCTTCCGCAATGGATTGGTTAACGTAATAATACGCTAGTAAGTCTGTTGTTAGCTGTTTCAGAATCGTTTCTTCTATGTCTTGTTCCCGTAAAAAGGTTAAAATGTCATTAACGATTTTAGGATGTGCATGACTTTGAGATGGTTGATTCATGCTTGCTACTAGTTGTTTAAGTTCGTTAAGCTGCTTCGTAATTTGCTGTTCATCTACTTGCCTTGAAACCTGTTCTTTTTCTTTTCTGTTCGGTAATTTTTGTTTTGGTTTTCGATCATTGACTGTATCAACAGCTGCAATAACCTCCATTTTCTGTTTTGAAAATAACCCCATAAAACCACCGGTTTGAACAGGTTTTGATTTAAGAATGACAGCTTTTTCTCCTAATTCTGCTCGAATCAGTTTCATTGCTTCAGGCATTGAGGCTGCTATATACTTTTTTACCTTCATGAAAGATCCACCACTCCAACACTTTGAACTTCTACATTTGCTTCTAACTCATTGTAAGACAGGATTGCAACATGCGGTAAATAACGCTCTGTCATTTGACGCACGTACATTCGAACTGCTGGGGAGCATAAAATAACCGGTGCTTGTTCTTGAAATGACAATGATTCCACCTGCTGTGCAATGTTTTCAACAATCGTCTGTGATACATACGGATCAAGCGATAAATAATTGCCATGCTCCGTTTGCTGAACACCTTCTGCCATCGTTTTCTCTACTTTTCCAGATAACGTAATGACACGAAGTAAGTTATTTCCACCAGCGTACTGATTCGTAATTTGTCTTGACAGACCTTGACGAACATATTCTGTTAATAGATCAATATCAGATGTCATCTTTCCATAATCGGCTAGCACTTCAAAAATAATGGGCAAATTTCGAATGGACACACGCTCTTTTAGTAATTTTGCTAATACTCGCTGCACATCTCCGACTGACAAAGGAGTAGGCGTTACTTCTTCAATCAAGATCGGATATGCCTCTTTTATATGATCAATTAATTGCTTTGTCTCTTGACGGCCAATTAATTCATGCGCGTGTGATTTGATGACTTCTGTAATGTGAGTAGACACAACAGACGGCGGGTCTACAACTGTATAACCAAACATTTCTGCTTGCTCTTTTGTCGTTTCGCTAATCCATTTAGCAGGCATTTGAAAAGCTGGTTCAATTGTATCAATTCCTTCAATTAAATCGTCATCCACTCCAGGGCTAATGGCTAAGTAATGATCTAATAAAATATCGCCTCGGGCCATTTCATTTCCTTTAATCTTTAAGCGATATTCGTTAGGTTGAAGCTGAATGTTATCACGAATTCGCACAACTGGAATGACAAGGCCAAGCTCTAATGCTAATTGTCGCCGAATCATAATAATACGGTCTAACAAATCTCCGCCTTGATTTGTATCTGCAAGTGGTATCAACCCATAGCCAAACTCAAACTCAATTGGATCTACACTCAGCAAATTAACAACACTCTCTGGGCTTTTCATCTCATCAGTTTGTAACTCTTCTTCCGATAAAGCTACTTCTTCATTGGCGCTTTGAACTTTTTCACGAGCTAAATAATACCCGCCCACTGCAAGTAAAAGTGCCAGTGGTAACGTTAAGATATCGTTAATAGGTGTAATTAAGCCAAGTGCAGCAATCGTTCCAGCTGTAACATATAGCATTGTTGGAAAAGCAAATAACTGTTGGGTAATATCTTCACTTAAATTCCCTGTTGACGCCGCTCTCGTGACAATAATTCCTGTTGCTGTTGAAATCATTAAAGCTGGAATTTGACTAACTAATCCGTCTCCAACAGTTAACAGGGTAAACGTTTGGGAAGATTCGCTTATTGTCATTCCCATTTGCATCATCCCAATAATTATTCCAAATAAAATATTAATTAAGGTAATGACAATTCCTGCTATTGCATCGCCTTTTACAAATTTACTTGCTCCATCCATAGCCCCGTAAAAATCGGCTTCTCGTTGAATTTTTTCACGCCTTTGAATCGCTTGCTTTTCTGAAATCATTCCCGCATTCAAATCTGCATCAATACTCATTTGCTTTCCTGGCATCGCATCAAGTGTAAAACGCGCAGCTACTTCAGACACACGCTCTGCTCCTTTCGTAATAACCAAAAACTGAATCACGATTAAGATGATAAAAACAACGAAACCAACGAGTGGATTTCCTCCAATAACAAAATTTCCGAACGTCTCAACAACTCCACCCGCATCTCCCGCACTTAAAATCGATCGAGTTGTTGAAACATTTAATCCAAGACGAAACAATGTTAAAACAAGCAATAAAGATGGAAATACAGACAATTCTAATGGCTCTTTCATGTTCATTGAAACAAGTAACACGAGTAAGGCAAGAGAAATATTCACCATAATTAATACACTTAATAACCAAGACGGTAATGGGATTACAAGCATGACAATAATAAGTACAACACCAATAACAACTGGCAACTCTCTTGCAGACATGAATAAATTCTCTCCTTAAACCTTTTAATAACGTAAAACTTCTACTGTTGATTCGCTTATTTGAACCAAATGTTACACTTTGTTTTGAAGGCGATAGACGTAAGCTAGTATTTCAGCTACTGCTTTAAAAAACTCTTCTGGTACAGCATCACCTACATTTGTTTGTTCATAAAGACCTCTTGCTAGCGGTCGATTTTCAATCATGATAATGTCATGATTCTTGGCAACTGACTTTATTTTTTGGGCAATAAAATCTACACCACTTGCCACAACATACGGAGCATCCATTTTTTCTTCATCATACTTTAAAGCAATTGCATAGTGAGTTGGATTTGTAATGACTACATCTGCTTTCGGTACTTCTTGCATCATGCGTGACATCGCCATCTCCCGCTGTTTTTGCTTTATTTTAGATTTGATTAATGGATCACCTTCAATGTTTTTATTTTCATCCTTTATATCTTGTTTTGACATACGAATATTTTTTTCAAAATCAAACCTCTGGTACATATAATCAAGAATAGATAATAGTAGTAGCACAAGTGAAGCTGCTAGTCCCATTTGAAAAACAAGTTTTGATAAAGAGATTAGAGCATCTGCAATGCTTTTTTGAGACAGCATTAGTACTTCTTCAACATTGAGCCACAACACTGCAAAGGTAACAACTCCAATAAATACAATTTTTAACGTTGATTTCAGTAATTCAACAAGCGCCCTCATCGAAAAAATTCTTTTGGCACCCTTTATCGGATCAATTTTCTCTAATTTAGGCTGTAATGGCTCTGTTGAAAAAAGCACACCTACTTGCATATAATTTGCTGCAACCGCACCTACCAAGGCAACGAGCATAATAGGTCCAACTGCAAGTGCCACTTGAGGCAATAAATCCATTAAGATAGTAAATACACTTTCTTCTGTTACATCAAGTAGCAAATACGTTTGAAACGTTTCTTTCATAATGAGAATAATGTGCTGTAAAGCCTGCTTTGCTCCAAATATAAAGTATAAGAAAACAAGTAATAAGACGACAGCTGTTGTCACGTCTTGACTTTTAGCAACTTGTCCTTTTTTTCTTGAGTCTTGTTTCTTCTTAGGCGTTGCCTTTTCTGTTTTTTCACCTGCAAAAAACTGTAAATCCAATCGGACAAGAAACAACGCTACACTCCCCCTAGTATCCTAATCATCGTTCGCATTGCTTCTAACATATATTCAAAGATTAATTGCATCATATAAAACATACTCCCCATTACAACAATTAAAAGGATAAACGCAACTATAATTTTTAATGGGAACCCAACAACAAAGATATTAAGCTGCGGAACCGTTCGTGCCACAATACCAAGGGCTACATCTACAAGAAAGAGAGCACCAACAAGCGGCAAAGACATTTGAACGGCAAGCAGAAACATTGTTGCAAATGTCGTTAACGCATGAGTAACAAAAGTTTCCTCTCCTACCGGAAAGATTAATTGATTCATCGGAATAACATCGTAACTGTTATAAATTCCATCTATTAATAAATGATGGCCATTGGTCGATAGTAAGAGTAGAAGCGCAACTGTATATAAGTATTGCCCCGTAATTGGGCTTTGTGCTCCAGTCTGAGGATCAATGACATTGGCGATGGCAAATCCAATCTGAAAATCTATTAATCCACCAGCAATTTGAATAGCCATAATGACAATATACGCGATTAACCCCATAACCAATCCCACTAAACATTCTTTTACAACAAGTAAAATAAACTGATCATCTAATTCCACCGCTGGAATATCAATGGTTGTCACAATGACAATTGATAGAACTGCCGCTAAACCAACTTTATGCATAGCAGGAATTGTTCGATGTGAAAAGAATGGTACCGTGATAAAAAATGAAGCGACACGTACTAAAATTAATAGAAAAGCAGGATACATAGTTAATAGCTGTTCCATTTTCACCCTACATACCGATAAAGATTTGCAAAAATGTCATATGTGAATGAAACCATTTTTGACAACATCCATGGTCCAAAGAAAACAATACCTACTAATACAGCAACAATTTTGGGGACAAACGCAAGTGTTTGCTCTTGAATTTGTGTAGTTGCTTGAAAAATACTCACTAGTAAACCAACGACAAGTGCTAATAATAGTAAAGGTCCGCATACAATTAAAATTGTGTAGACACCTTTTTCTGCTAACGAAATTACAAATTCTCCATCCATCTTCTCTCACCTATTGAAAACTTATTAGTAACGATTTAACGACTAAATTCCATCCATCAACTAACACAAACAGCAAAATTTTAAAAGGCAGTGAAATCATGACAGGGGGCAACATCATCATCCCCATTGACATCAGTACACTGGCAATAATCATGTCAATGATTAAAAACGGAATAAAAATCATAAATCCAATTTGAAAGGCTGTTTTTAACTCACTAATTGCAAATGCTGGAACAAGTGCAGTCAAAGGAATTTTCTCAATTGAGTCAGGCCTCTCCATATCTGCATACTCTAAAAACAAGGTCAAATCTTTCTGTCTTGTATGTGCGCTCATAAATTCTTTCATTGGCAGCGACGCACGCTTATATGCTTCGTCAAGTTTAATCTCTTCTTTAAAAAGAGGTTGAAGAGCTTGATCATTAATTTGTGAAAATGTTGGTGCCATAATAAAAAAGGTTAAAAATAACGCTAATCCCAACAGGACTTGGTTAGGAGGCATTTGTTGTGTTCCTAACGATGTTCGAACAAATGACAACACAATAACAATTCGCGTAAAGCATGTCATTAAAATAAGAATGCCTGGGGCAATTGATAGAATGGTCAGCAATAATAATAACTGTACCGATGTTGATACATTCGTTGGATCACTAGTATTAAAGAGTTCCATAACTTCATTCATCGTGCTGCTTGTTCCTTTCTAACTCTTCTAACTTTGCTTTGCGCTTCTTTATAATATTTTTCAATTCACTTCTGAAAACATGCTGAAACTGACGAGATGCTTCCTCTGATTTTGGTTGTTTCCACTTATCGAATAATGCTGGAAGAAACGCTTGATATTCTGCATCAGTGTTTTGTTCTTGCTCATATTGGACAAGTAACTGCTGCTTTTCATCTCCCACTACTTCCGATAATAGCTGTACATTCTCGCCTACCCCAACGACAAACAGTTGATTTCCTACTTTTACTACTTGTATGGATTTATTGCTGCCAACACTTGTACCACCAAGGTTTTGGACAATTTTATTCCTTTGGAGCAACTTTCCTTTTCCATTGACGATCTTAAGCACGACAACTAGTAAACCAATAACAAATAAGAATGCAAAAATCATTTTTACTACATCTCCAGCAGTGATTGCTGAACTTTGACCTTCTACTTGTTCTTGCTGAGACTCTTTCTCTTGGCTATCTGCACATGTATCAGGGTTATCAATACATGCTTTCACAGAATTTGTGTCGCTTTCTGCAGCTACCATTGCTTCAGAAGGTAACCATATAGCCATAAAAACGAAACTGATCATTATGATATGCCGTAGCAAAGCTTGCCACCTCTTACTCTATTACTAAATGAAAAGAACCTTTATAAACAGATTGGTTTCATCTGTTCTATCTATTTAATGTTAAACACCTGTTTTTTTCATAAGTCATTTTTGATTGCTTGAGTGTTACTTATAATCTATTAAAGTTGGGAAAAGGAAGATTTCAGCTTCCCCTTCCCTTTCATCATTAACCTACAGCTTTTGAAATCGCTTCTAACACACGGTCAGCTTGAAATGGCTTAACAATAAAATCTTTTGCCCCTGCTTGAATGGCATCAATAACCATTGCTTGTTGCCCCATCGCAGAGCACATAATAACTTTTGCATTAGCATTAAGCTTTTTAATCTCTTTTAACGCTGTAAGACCATCCATTTCCGGCATCGTAATATCCATCGTTACTAAATCAGGTTGATGCTCTTTGTATAATTCGATGGCTTGCATACCATCTGCTGCTTCTCCAACTACCTCATATCCATTTTTCAATAGAATGTCCTTAACCATCATACGCATAAATGCTGCATCATCTACAATTAAAATACGTTTACTCATGACCTTCTCCTCCTAATATTACTCTTATCTTAATTTATCAATGCGATCACGCTGACTGATAATATCTGTCACACGCACCCCAAAGTTCTCATCTATTACAACAACTTCACCTTTTGCAATTAATTTGCTATTAATCAAAATATCGACTGGTTCTCCAGCTAATTTGTCTAACTCTACAATGGAACCTGAAGACAACTCGAGAATTTCTTTTACAGTACGCTTAGTTCTGCCAAGTTCTACAGTTACTTGAAGTGGAATATCGAGTAACATATCTAAATTCCTTGCATCTTGATGTACCGGCCTATTCTGGTCAAAATTCGAAAACGCAACAGGCTGAACATCAACGGGAACTGTTGTTTCTTGCTTACTTGGCGTTTGTTCCATGTATGCAGGTTCTACAGTTTGAGCTGACACTTGAGACAACTCAGGCTCTAATTCATTATGCATGACCGGAGAAACCTCTGGTTGTTGACTGCTCTCTTCAGCTGGCATCGTTGGATTTAATAATTCATCTACCAGCCTTTTAGCAAAAGGTAAGGAAAGCAATTGCATAATATTCGAATCAATAAGTGTACCTACTTTTAAATTAAATGATATTTTTACTAAAATACCATCTTCAGCAATTAATTTCGTTCCTTCCCCGTCTCCGATGTTTAAAATATCCAAGCTAGGCGGTGAAATATCTACTTTCTTTTGAAAGATTGTTGACATGGAAGTGGCCGCTGAACCCATCATTTGGTTCATCGCTTCTTGAACAGCACTTAATTTAATTTCATCTAGTACATCCGCAGGATTTTCTCCATTTCCTCCTAGCATAAGGTCCGAAATAATCGCTGCATCGCTTTGTTTAATAACGAGTAAATTCCGCCCTGCAATTCCTTCTGTATAATGAACTTCTACTGCCACATGAGGATTAGGAAACTCTTCACGAAGTTCATTTGTATGAATAAGCGATACATAAGGTGTTGTAATATCTACTTTTTGATTCAATAGTGCTGATAAGGCAGTAGCTGAACTTCCAAAAGAAATATTACCGATTTCTCCAAGAGCATCTTTCTCCATTGGAGTAAAATGATTATCTATTCCATCACTTATGTTATCTACTGGATTTGAATCATCTAATGAGGACGTCCCTTTTAACAAAGCATCAATCTCATCTTGCGAAAGCATCTCATCTGTCATAATTCTGGTCCCCCCTCTGATATTCATCTAAAATTTGAATCGCTAACTTTTTCTTTGCTTTTCCTGGTTGAGCAATAAATTTAGGCAATTCACCGACATGAACAGTTAGTGGTTCATCTACACTTGTGTTTAGGCGAATTATGTCTCCTGCACCTAAAGCAAGAAAGTCTTGAATCGATATCTCTGTACTTCCTAGTTTTGCAATAACCGGCACTTCGGCGATATGAATTCGTTTTTTCAAATGTTCAATTTCAAAATCATTTGGCTCTTTCTTAGATGATTGCATCCAATAGTGAACAGATAATTTTGAAATAATTGGCTCGAGGGTGACGTGGGGAATACATAAGTTAATCATTCCTGTCTCGTCTCCTACTTGAACATTCAATGAAATAACAACGACAATTTCATTAGGTGATATTACTTGTAAAAATTGCGGATTCACTTCGAATTCATCATTTTCCGGAAAAATCTCAGCTACTGAGCTCCAGGCTTCTTGCATACCATCAAGTGTTGTATCAAATAAATTGCGCAACAATTTCGTCTCAATTTCTGTTAAATCTTCAATCTTTT
Organism: Priestia megaterium; assembly: GCA_008180335.1. Lineage (GTDB taxonomy): Bacteria > Bacillota > Bacilli > Bacillales > Bacillaceae_H > Priestia > Priestia megaterium_B. Next base: position 738,510 of record VTEF01000001.1, on the reverse strand, counting down.
TATTTCCAGCTTCGCCTTTTCCGCCTAATAGGCGATCCAACATGGCATATGCAATGTTTGGGTTTACTTCCATAATAATGCGGCCTTCCAAAGGTTCTACAGAAATAACATTTAAGATCGTCATTTTTGGTACAGATCGAATAAATTCCTCATATGGAATTTGATCAACAGATACAACAGATATTTGAGTAATCGTTCGCAGTTGTGCTGAAAATACAGTTGTCAATAATCGGGCATAGTTTTCATGAATTCTTGTTAAACTGCGAATTTGATCTTTTGAAAATCGAAGTGCTCTTTTAAAATCGTAAGCACGAATTCTCTTTTTCGTATCTTCACTTTTTAATTGATCTGCATCCATCTCACCTGTTGATAAAGCTGATAACAGAGCATCAATTTCATTTTGTGATAGTACATCACCAGCCAACAATGTCACCTCCTATACAAAAGCTTTTCTATTATTGCAATACTTTGGAGGTCGTATAAATGTGCACAACGTTTCCCTCTTCCATTAAACCATCGACTTGTTTAGCTATATTTTCTTCTAGCCTTGATAAGCCTTCTTTTCCTTCAAAATCTTTGGTGCTCATTTCAGATAACTCTTTTATAATAATGTCTTTCACCTGAAATTCTCTTTTTTGGAGCTCTTTTGCAGCATCTTTGCTGTTCATTTGGATTTTAAAAGAAATACTTATATAGTTATTGCTTTTTAAGTTTGTTTTTATATCAACAATATCAACCGATGATTCAACTACTTCATCAATTGAAGGTCCTGTCTCAGCTGCTGGTTCACTCGTTAACTTTAACGTGATGATAACAGCTATACTACCAATGAGCGTCAAAGATAATAGAATAATTATCATGACACTGATTAACTTATTTTTAAACAATCGTTACCCCTCCGTATCACGCTGCAACCCTAACACATTAATTGATTTATAATAGCTAGACACTTTTTCATTTACTTCTTCAACAGATTCTTTTACGACAAGCTTTTTGTTATTTGTCAGCGTAATGGTTGTATCTGGAAATGATTCAAGCTGTTCTATGTACAATGCATTTAACGTAAACGTCTTTCCATTTAATCTCGTCAGTGTAATCATGAATCATCGGAGCTAAAACAACTGTTTCAGCTCCTCCCCTCCTACCTTATAGGCTTATCGTTTTAAGTTTACAAGTTCTTCTAAAATTTGGTCTGATGTTGTAATCATACGAGTATTCGCTTGGAATCCACGCTGCGCTACGATCATCTCTGTAAACTCTTCCGATAAATCAACATTGGACATTTCTAGTGCGCTAGATACTAACTTTCCTGCTCCACCAACACCAGGATTTACTGTAGTAGCTGCACCGGAGTTAGCTGTTACGCTAAATAAATTACCGCCAGATTTTTCAAGCCCTTCGTTATTCGCAAATTTTGCAAGTTGAATCGTTCCTGCTGTTTGTAAGTTTCCTAGGCTATCAACATAATTAATCACGCCCGTTTCACCAATGCTATAACTTTTAGCATTAGGAGGTATTGTCATCGTTCCGGTACCTTGTAAACGAAATCCGTCTCCAGTAACAATTCTTCCAGTTTGATCCAAATAGAAGTTTCCAGCTCTCGTATACTTGTTACCCGTTCCATCATTAACAATGAAATAACCATCTCCTGAAATGGCTAAATCTAGCGGGCGCCCTGTTGGTTGAATACTGCCGGATGTTTGGATAGTATCAATAGATGCCAATTGTGAGCCAAGACCTACTTGCTTCGCATTCACTCCACCTTGGTTAGCAGTAGGTGCACTTGCTCCAGCAACTTGCTGACTTACTAAATCTTTAAATGTCGTACGGCCTTTTTTAAATCCAAATGTATTGACGTTGGCAACATTGTTACCAATTACATCTAATTTTGTTTGAAAGTTTTTCATTCCACTAATTCCTGAGTACATTGAACGTAACATAATAACTCCTCCTTGTTATTGCTCCTGATTTAGTTGCTTACTTGAATGATGTCGTTTAATAAAAGCGACGTTTTTTGTTCATCATTAAGCGTAAACGTCATCGTTCCATCTTTGATTGAAACTGTTTCAACAACCGCTTGATGTTGATTTCCTTTCTCATCTAGCCAGGCTACCTTTTTTCCAATCAATTCACTCCCCTTTAAAATTGGAGATTCATTTTGGATTTCTTGCAAAAATGACTCTATCGATTTACTCATGTTAGTCATTTGTTCAAGTGTTGAAAATTGAGCCATTTGCGCAATAAAATCTTTATCTTCCATCGGGTTCATAGGATCTTGATTTTGTAGCTGGGTAATTAAAATCCGCAAAAAATCATCTTTTCCTAATATGTTAGTACCTGTTTGCTTTTGCTGAGGTGGGTTATTGCTTAAATACAAACTTGAATCAATTGGATTAGTCATTCGTCTCACCTATACATTGTAGTTAATTAATGCTTCTTCAAAAGAATCATTGAAAGATGACGATTTTTCATCTTCTTGTCTTTCTTCTTGAAGCATATGCTGCTGTTCTTTCTTTTCATCGCGGCGCTCTTGATTATTCGCTAATGACTGTTCTGGCGCATTCATAATATCCACTTTATCAATATTTAATTGTTGACTTGTAAATGCTTGTTTTAATGATGCCATATGCTTGTCTAGTAATTCTTTTGTTTGTGTGGATGTAGCAATAATCCGAGCAACCGTTTCTTTACTATCCTGAACAAGTTCAATTTGAATTGAACCTAAATGTTCTGGAAAAAGCTTAATCACTAATTTAGACTGCACGCCGTTTTGTTGAAACGAAGCTTTTGAAATAAGCTGTTGTACCTCTTGTATGAACTTTGACGACTGAAGTTCACTCGACTGGCCGGTGCCTAAGTGAAGCGAAAATTGCTGAACTTTACTCATCTCGCCAGAAACAAACGGAATTGCTTTTTCAATTGCATAACCGTTCTCCTGCCCTTCAATTGATAACAGCGGCGTTTTAAAGACTCTGTTATCTATTTTTTGAACTTGTGGCGATACCTGTAATCTATTTGATAGCAGTGAATTCAAATTACTTGTAATTGGTTGCTCTTTGTTCTGCCCTTTAGCCAAAAGTGGCGACAATGCGGACGACAATAAATTCGGTTTGCTATCTAGTTCTTGCGCTTTTACTTGTAACGCTTGAATAAACGATTGTAACTCGCCGTTTGAAAACTGGATGTTCTTTACAGTCGATTGCTGTATCACTCCTTGAAGTTCTCTTGCTTGGTTAGCCAGCGTAGGCGATATTTGCGTTAATGTCTCGAATATTTTATTTAAGTTCTGTATGTAACTTTCAGCATCTGCCTCGGCGAATTGTGCATTTTGCATGTTGGCAAAAGAAGAAATTAATGAAAGCACATGTTCTTTCGATTGCGCTTGCACAGGAATCATTTCGATCATATCTACAATCTTGTCATGCAATGCGCTATGCTCTTCTTGTGCTTCAGTTAAGTTCGAGGTCAATTTGAATGATAATGAATTTAATCGACTCTCCTTCTGTACTTCGGTAGATGGCGACGATGATGACTTCACTGCCAAACTATTCAGTCTATCGTCTAGTTCCTGTACTTTTCCATCTAATGCTTTAATAAGCGATTGTAATTCGCCATTTGAGAGCTTGATGTTCTTTACAGTCAACTGCTGCATCATTCCTTGAAACTCTCTTATTTGGCTAGCCGACATAGGCGATATTTGCGTTAATGTCTCGAATATTTTATTTAAGTTCTGTATGTAACTTTCAGCATCTGTCTCGGCGAATTGTGCATTTTGCATATTGGCAAAAGAAGAAATTAATGAAAGCACATGTTCTTTCGATTGCGCTTGCACAGGAATCATTTCGATCATATCTGCAATCTTGTCATGCAATGCGCTATGCTCTTCTTCTTGTGCTTCAGTTAATCTCGATGTCAATTTGAATGACAATGAGTTTAACCGACTTTCATTCTGTACGCTGATAGCGGGCGACGATAGCTTCAATGCCAGCGTATTCAGCCTGTTATCTACTTGCTGCACCTTTTCATCTAACGCTTTAACAAACGATTGTAACTCACCGTTTGAAAATTGGAGATACTGTACATTCGGCTGTTGTACAATGGCTTGCATTTCGCACACTTGCTTTTCAAATATAGGAGATGCTTGCTTTAATGTTTGCAATATTTTGTACAAATGACGTGTGTAATTTTCAGCATCTGTCTCAACAAGTTGGTTATTTTGCATGCTAGAAAAAGCAGAAATCAGTGTGAACAAGTTTTCTGTATGTTGTCTTTGCGAAGGAACACTATCTATCATTCTTGCTATCGTTCCATATAATGCACTATGTCCTTCCCCCTCTCCTTCTTCTTGTTCTTGTAAATGAAGTTCAAAGAAAGCCAACAAATCTAATATCTCTTTATCTGCATCTTCTTGTTGTATCTCCATCTGTTCGATTGCCTTTTCATCAATTGCACTCGCTGCGCCTTGCATGAATTTTTGAAAAAGCACCCCCATACTACCTTCGCTTATCCCTTTTATAGGAACCGCTGTAGTGGCAGGCTGTGAAGAAAGTGTTGAAATCTTCACTGTATCACCTCCTGTAGTATTTATTCTGATCCTGTATTACTGTTCTAGCTGCTCTGTCAGCAATGTTGTATAACGAGCTGCAACAGCCGGCTCCATTTTTTCTAAAATAGCCGTTCTTGTATTAGCTTTTAATTGCTTGAGCAATACCATAGCCTGATCTTCCTTTAGTTCTGCAAATATAAGTGCAGCTCTCTTCGGTGCCATGTTCTCATAAGTTGAAATGATTTCTTTTTGTTCTAATTTTTGCTCATTTTGTTTTTTATCTAAATCATCCATCTGTTCTTCTAAATTACGTATTTCAATATTCAGCTCATCAATCTTCTTATCTTTTGTAACGAGCTGGCTTTCATAATTAGAAATCTCATCGTCTTTTGACTTTATTTTTTCTTGCAAGCTTTCTACTTGTTTTTGAATCTCTTCGTTACTTCGCTTCTGATTTTCTGCTTGCATCTCTTCCTCATTTGAAGAGACAAATGGAAGTGAGTTAATCTTCTCATTTACATCGAACCCAACCATCGGTAAAACAACATAAATGACTGTAACAATAAATAAAAGCGGGATTAAGATAAGAAACAAGAAAATTTGCCATTTACTATATGACTTTGATTCTACTTCTTCAAGTTCTTCAATATTTGTTTTTCTTTTGGCCATACTGTCACCTAATTTCTATGCAGCATAAACTGCTGAAGAGACACTTCATCCATTTGTTTTAACTCTATTTCATTTTGAGTTTTTATATATTGTTGGTAATCTTTTGCGCGGATTTTTTCATATTTTTTGCATTCAATATTTTTCTCTTGCAGTTTAACTTTCTTCATATTCATTTGTTGTCTCGCTAACATGACATCACGTTGTAACTGTTCAATACCTTTTTCAATACTTCCAAGAAATTGTTGGAAATACTTAATATCCAATATTGAAAGCCCCTTCTGCATTTGTAGCGTGTGCGACTCAATCATTTCTTCTTTTTGTTTCAGTTTTTCATATAATCGTTGCCCAAGCACTTCAAACTTTTGTACTGAATCATTGTATTGTGAAAGCATTCGATCTTTTTCGTTTTCTTTGATTGTCATAAGTTTGGCAAGCTTAAATTCATATGTCACTTTCATTCACCTTTCTCAAACAAACGATGTAGCATGTCTATACTTTCTTGAATGGTTACTTTTTCATTTGTTCGTTGCTTCAAAAATGAGATGAGCTGAGGGTAATAATGAATAGCTTCATCAATTTCTGATGACGAACCGCGCTTATATGCTCCAATGTTAATTAAATCTTCAGAATCTATATAAGTTGACATTAATAGACGAAGCTTCTCAGCATCTCTTTTATGCTTTTCTGTTACAATGTGATTCATAACACGACTAACACTTTTTAAGACATTAATAGCTGGATACTGCCCTTTATTCGCCAACGTCCGATCTAGCACGATATGGCCATCTACAATCCCGCGTACTGTATCAGCAATCGGTTCATTCATGTCATCGCCGTCTACTAAAACTGTATAAAAAGCTGTAATGGATCCCATTTGATTTGTACCAGTGCGCTCTAATAATCGCGGAAGTGTTGCAAAAACAGAAGGCGTATATCCTTTAGTTGTAGGAGGTTCTCCAACCGCCAAACCTATTTCACGCTGAGCCATCGCTACACGAGTTACCGAATCCATCATCATCATGACATTTAACCCTTGGTCTCTGAAATATTCCGCTATAGACGTTGCCGTATAGGCCGCTTTAATTCGAATTAAGGCCGGTTGATCAGAAGTAGCAACAATAACAACTGAATTTCTTAAGCCTTCTTCCCCTAAATCTCTTTCAATAAATTCTCTTACTTCACGGCCGCGCTCTCCAACTAACGCAATGACATTTACATCCGCATTTGTATTTCTAGCAATCATTCCCATCAGCGTACTTTTTCCGACACCGCTTCCTGCAAATATGCCAATCCGCTGTCCTCTGCCGACTGTTAATAAACTATCAATTGCTCTAACCCCTACTTCAATTGGTTCTTTAATAGGTGGCCTTTGAAGCGGGTTTGGTGGATTTTGGTCTGTTAAGACAGATGACAGATAACCGGGCAACTCCGATCCATCTAAAGGATGACCTAACGAATCTAACACTTGTCCAATTAACTCATTTCCAACTTTCACTTGCAGTGGCTTTTCAGATGTTTCAACTAGACATCCTGGTGCAATTTCTCGCACTGATGTATAAGGCATCAAAATAACGTGTTCATCTTTAAATCCAACGACCTCTGCTTGAATCTTTTGCTCCTTTTCCTTCAAATGAATGTAGCAAACATCTCCGATTGATGTTTGCGGACCTCTCGATTCAATCATCAGCCCAACAACACGAGTTACCTTTCCATAACGTTTAAGCGGAGATATTTGTGAAATCTCAGAAATTAACTGCTCGACTTTCACTTTTGCTCCCCTCCAATAAACGTTCCTTTAATTTCTTTTTTAGTTCAACTAATTGACTGTCAATTGAAGCATCGATTCGTCCAAATGACGATTCAATAATACAGTCTGTTTCTTCCAAATGTTCATCTACATAAATAAACAAACTTGCTTCTCCGTTTAACAGTTCAAATAATTCATATTTCTTTTCACAAACATATGAATAGTAATGAGGAGAAACAAACAATTGAATTTCTTTATTTTCTCGAACTTCTTTTAATGCACCTTTTACTAAGGATAAAAAATTATTATTAACTTGCAATTCCTCATGAATGATCTTTTCAGCAAGTGTAAAACCTAATTCTAAAATGACTTCTTCTGCTTGATTCATATAGTCATAATATTTTTGTCTTGCCTCTTCAACAATTTGATTGGCCTTATCTAATACGCCTTGGTACTCTTCATAACCATCAGCCCTTCCCTGCTCGTATCCGGACTGATAGCCTTTTCTACTTTCCGCTTCATATAAGCGCTGTTTTTCTTGCTCCCATTGTTGCTGTTCATGTTGGATTTGAGCTCTTGCACTCTCCATGTATTCATCAGCTTGCTTTTTCAACTGACGCGACGTTTCTTGAGCTGCTGAAATAATTTGCTTTGCTTGCTCACTGCTTAGCGTTTCTGTTAGAGGCTTATCTACTACTTCATGTACAAATGTTTTGACTTCAATCTGTTTCATGGAATCTTTTAATTCGTTAGCATAGATAGACTTAATAATACTAGACAATAATATCGTCTCCTCCGCCTCTTGCGATCACAATTTCTCCAGCATCTTCTAGACGTCTAATTGTCGCTACAATTCTTGATTGGGCTTCCTCTACATCTTTTAAGCGTACAGGTCCCATATACTCCATCTCTTCTGTAAAGGTTTCGACCATTCGCTTCGACATATTTCTAAAGATAATAGCTTTCACTTCTTCGCTTGCTACTTTCAAGCTCAATAATAAATCTTCATTTGCCACATCGCGGATGACACGCTGAATCGATCTGTTATCTAAAGTAACGACATCTTCAAATACAAACATGCGCTGCTTAATTTCTTCAGCCAGTTCTGGATCTTGAATTTCAAGTGTATCAATAATGATTTTCTCTGTAGCACGGTCTACACCATTGAGTACCTCTACTACTGTTTCAATTCCACCTGTTTGTGTGTAATCTTGTGTAACAGTAGCTGATAATTTTCTTTCAAGTATTTGTTCAACCTCATTAATCACTTCTGGAGATGTACTGTCCATTGTCGCGATCCTTCTCGCAATGTCAGCCTGCCTTTCCTGAGGTAAAGAAGATAAAATTTGTCCCGCCTGCACTGGTTCAAGATACGACAATATGAGTGCTATTGTTTGAGGATGCTCATGCTGAATAAAATTCAGTAATTGCATCGGCTCTGCTTTACGCGCAAAATCAAATGGCCGGACTTGTAAAGAAGATGTTAGACGATTAATAATCATAACGGCCTGTTCTGACCCTAATGCTTTTTCTAACACCTCTTTAGCATAGCTAATTCCTCCTTTTTCAATGTAATTCTGCACAATAGTCATTTGTTCAAATTCTTTTAAGACAGATTCCTTTACTGCTGGATCGACTTTTCTCATTGAAGAAATCTCAAACGTAAGCTGTTCAATTTCTTCTTCATTTAAATGCCTATAAACCGAAGCTGATACATCAGGTCCAAGCGAGATTAATAAAATAGCTGCTTTTTGTTTTCCTGTTAACTCGCTTTTTTGCATAGGTTTTACCAACCTTTTCCCTCCTAGTCTTCACTAATCCATGTACGTAATAGTTTGGCAAACTCATCTGGCTGATCACTAGCTATCTTCTCTAGATTTTTTCTTGCCTTTTGTTCTTCAGTTAAGGTCGGACGTTCATTAACTGAATGGTATTGATCAATTTCTTCATATTCTTCTTCACCTTCATAAAATTCATCTTCTGACTGTCGCTTCTTTTTAAACAATAAGAACAATAAAGCACCAATGATAAGAAGCAATCCTCCACCTACAATATACATCCATAGAGGGATGCTGCTGTTTTGTTGATTAGCTTCATTAGCTTGTTCTTGGAAAGGTTGAACGGACACAACAATCTTATTTTCAATCTCATTATCAGTCAGTTCTGGAGTATCATCATCTTTAGCAATCGATGTTCTGACAATTGTACTTAACACTTGCTGAACATCTTGTTCTAGATTGTCCGCTAGCTCTTCTTCGCCCTTTGCATTAGAAGGGTCGATCATAACTTGAATTCCTAAATCTCTTACTTTATACGGACTCTCAACAATTTCTTTGCGAATGCGATTAACTTCATTATTGATCCGTTCTTCTGTTTTTTCGTAATCACCGTTCTCTGTTTCCGTTCCCTCTACGTAGTTCGCTGTGTCTTCTTCTCCAGATCCAGGAACCCCGCCGTTTTCAGGATTATTTCCGGTAAATGTTTCATTAATGCGCTCTACACTTACGGCGATCCCTTCCATATTCTCTTCATTTACAGGTTCAACTAAGTTTTCTTCGCGATTTTCTTGGGTGAAATCTACATCAGCTGTCACAGATACCATAACTTTATCTTGACCTACTAATCTCCCTAACATTTGTTGAACTTGACGTTGTATATCACGTTCAATTTCTTTTTTCATGTCATGTTGAGCTGCAAATGAATTTGAATTAGATGAATTACCGCTATTTTTAAGATCAAAATACTCAAAATACTGATTCATAATGACGATATTATCAGTAGGTAGGTTAGGGACACTTTTTGAAACTAGATGATAAAGAGATTTTATTTGTTGATCGTCAAATTTATATCCAGCTTCTGTATTTAATACAATTGAAGCAGAGGCTTCTTCTTGTTTGTCTTTTACCCATACACTTTCTTGCGGCAATGTAATCATGACATTAGCATCGTTTACACCTTGAATATTTTTCATTAAATTCGCTAATTCTGTTTGCATTGCATCTAATTTTAGTACATTAAATTCATTATCAGTCATACCAAATCCAGCGTTTTGGCCAAAAAATGAGTAATCAATGCTTCCACTATTCGGTATTCCCTGTGCTGCTAAATCAACTTTTAGAGAATCTACATGTTGCATAGGTACAGAGATGGTCGTTCCATTTTCGGAGATTTCCGATGGAATCTTTCTAGCATCAAGCTCTGCTTTAATTTGACCAGTTTCTTGAGCTGATAGATTGCTATATAGAGGAACAAACTTTTCATTTGTTAATAGAACAGTTGCTAATATAATGACTGCAATAAGGGCAAGGGGACCACCAATAAGGGCTACCCTTTGTCCTTTAGTACGTTTTGCCCAAAATGTTCCCAATTTCTCTTTATAGAGTGCTACTTTTTCCTTCATTGTATTCCTCCGGTTATTGCTTGTTTTCTATCTGTTTAAAATAACCGCTGCTAATCCACTGAGGCTAATTGGATTGCTACATTTGCATTCTCATAATCTCTTGATAGGCTTCAACAGCTTTATTACGTAATTCAATTGCAGTTTGCATTGTAATGCTTGCTTTTTGTGATGTAATCATTACATTATGTAAATCTATATTCTCACCATGAGCCAATTTCTCTGTAGCTAAATCAGATGCTTTTTGTGCATTATTCAATTCATTTAAAGATTCTTTTAAAACCGTCGAAAATTGATTATGTGCTTGGTGCACTGTTGACTGCTGAGCTGTCTGGCTACTAATTGGCATCTGGCCTTTAATTGCATTAATCACTTATCTTCACCCTACTTCCCTATTTCTAACGCTTTTGTCAGTAAGCTTTTATTTGCGTTTAATACGGTAACATTCGCTTCATAAGATCTTGTGGTGCTAATTAAATCTGCCATTTCTTTCAAAGGATCTACATTCGGCAACTGAACGTACCCCTGATCATTTGCATCAGGATGAGAAGGATTATAAGCTAATTTAAATGGTGATTGATCTTCAATAATTTTTTTGATTTTTACACCACTTTGGTTGCTTTTTTGCATTTCTGAATTTAATACCGAAGAAAATGAAGGTCCGCTAGCTGACTGCATAACTACCATTTTCCGACGGTAAGGCTGCCATTGACCATCAACATATGTCCCCCTTGTTGTTTCCACATTTGCCATATTCGAAGAAATAACGTCCATGCGCAAACGGTTTGCTGTCAGCGCCGATGCTGTAATATTCATATTTTGAAAAACACTCAAACTTATTTGCCTCCTCTTATGACTGTTTCTAATGAGCTATACTTCCCATTTAACCGTTCAATTAACGCTTCATAATAGATTTGATTTTGAGCCATTTTCGACATTTCCTGATCTATATCAACACCATTTCCGTTTTCTTGATATGTATGATTCATCGTCGAGATAACAGCCGCTTTTTCAGACGACCTTGAAAATTCGATATGCTTTTCATTTGTTCGATATGCTTTTAACTCACTTTGCAAGGCTGTGCCAAATTGATTCTTTCGAGATACGTCTTTTGCCTTATAATTAGGAGTATCGACGTTTGCAATATTCTGTGCAATGGTTTGCTGCTTAAGTGTCGCATAATCCAAGCCTCTCTCTAAAGACTGTATCGTTCCTGAAAATAAACTCACCTACTATTACACCCACTTACTAATTAAGATATTTCTGACAAATTTCGACTATAGTACCATAGAACTTATTGTAAAAAAAAGTTTGTTTAATGTCTATGTTTTTTTAAGAACTTTTGCACTATGTCACATAAATTTATCATTTAATTTACAAATCTATTCTAACACCCAGTTATTGTTAAAGTGTCATTTTTCTTTAAAAAACGACAAAATTTCATTATTTAGACCTCAAAAAAGTAAAAAAAAGTAATATTATACTACCTAAAGAATTATTTTCCTGAATATAATAATAATAATAAAATGAGTCTTTTTTCACATATTTCTTCAAATTAACTAGTTCTTAACAATCGGTAAATTGTTTATTAAATAAAGCATCAAAAAAAAATAGTTCCATCAGCATATAAGATCTTCCGTTCAATTTGTCATATTATGGGTATTATAAATCAAACATATATTGCTGTTCTCCTATAAGTCCATTACTTTTAACCCAATAAAAAAAGCGTTAAACAACTAGTGTTTAACGCTTTTACATCATTAATTTGATTTCAATTTAGCCAGCTCTACTAAGAATTTTCCGTTTAGCACTTTAATATACGTACCCTTCATACCTAGTGATCTAGATTCAATTACACCTGCACTTTCTAATTTGCGAAGTGCATTTACAATAACTGAACGGGTAATCCCAACTCGGTCTGCAATTTTACTTGCTACTAACAAACCTTCATTGCCATTTAACTCTTCAAAAATATGCTCGATTGCTTCTAATTCACTATATGATAGAGAACTAATTGCCATTTGAACAACTGCTTTACTACGAGCTTCTTCTTCAATTTCTTCCGCTTTTTCGCGAAGGATTTCCATTCCTACTACTGTTGCACCATACTCAGCAAGAATTAAATCATCATCCTCAAACTGACGATCTAAACGAGCTAATACCAGGGTACCTAAGCGTTCACCGCCGCCTATAATAGGTACAATCGTTGTTAATCCCGCTTGGAATAATGCTTTATTTTCAACTGGGAATGCTGTGTATTCACTTTCAATATTTAAATTTGAAGATGTTTCTTGAATATTGAAAAGGTTTTGCGTATATTCTTCTGGAAATTGACGTGCTTCTAACATGCTTTTCATTCGATCATTTTCAATTTGTTGCTTTACAGCAATTCCTAGTAGCTTTCCACGACGACTTACAACAAATACGTTTGATTCAATGACTTCACATAATGTTTCAGCCATTTCTTTAAAGTTTACTGGTTTACCAGCTGCTTTCTGTAGCATCGCATTAATTTTTCTAGTTTTTCCTAATAAATCCATCACTGTTCCTCCTGAGATATCCATTCTATAAGATAAATTGACTTAAATCTTTATTTTTAGCAATTTGCGCTAGTTTTTCTTCCACATACTGTGGTGTAATTACAATTTTTTCTAAAGTTACATCAGGTGCTTCAAAAGATAAATCTTCTAACAGCCTTTCGAGAATTGTATGAAGCCTTCTAGCACCGATGTTATCTGTATCTTGATTAACATGAAATGCAATTTCTGCAATCTTACGTATAGCATCGTCAGAAAATTCAATTTGTATACCTTCAGTTTCCAACAATGCCGCATATTGCTTTAATAATGCATTATCTGGCTCAACTAAAATGCTCATAAAATCTTCCACTGTTAGTTTTGTCAGCTCGACACGAATTGGGAAGCGCCCTTGTAGCTCGGGAATTAAATCTGATGGCTTTGACACATGAAATGCCCCAGCTGCAATAAATAGCACATGGTCTGTTTTAACTGCACCGTATTTGGTTACAATCGTTGATCCTTCAACAATTGGCAAAATATCACGTTGAACACCTTCGCGTGATACGTCAGCAGATGATGAATTTCCATTTTTCTGTGCAATTTTATCAATTTCATCAATAAAAATAATACCATATTGCTCAGCACGGTAGATAGCCTCTTGTGTCACTTCATCCATGTCAATTAACTTTTGCGCTTCTTCGTTTATTAACACTTTTCGAGCTTCTTTTATTGTCAGCTTACGCTTTTTCTGTTTTTTAGGCATAAAATTACTTAATACATCCTGCATGTTCATGCCCATTTGTTCCATACCCGATCCTTGTAGCATATCAAACATAGAAGGCTGTTGTTCTTCTACTTCAATTGTGACATAATGATCTTCAAGTTCGCCTAAGGCTAACTGATGAGCAATTTGTTTACGTTTGGTTGCTATGTCTGTTTCTTCTTCCTGATCTATCTGTGTATGATCAGCCTGTGAATTATTTGAAAATATCATTTCAAATGGGTTTTTAAATGCTTGTTGCTTTTTCTTACTTGGAACAATTAGCTCTACAATTCGCTTATTCGCATTTTCTTCCGCTCGTTCAGACACAGCATTTATTTTTTCTTCTTTGACAAGACGCACTGATGTTTCAACCAAGTCTCGAACCATTGATTCTACATCACGGCCAACATAACCTACTTCTGTAAACTTTGTTGCTTCCACTTTAATGAAAGGTGCACCGACAAGCTTAGCTAATCTGCGAGCTATTTCTGTTTTCCCAACGCCTGTAGGACCGATCATCAAAATATTTTTTGGTACAACTTCATCACGTAATGATTCATTTAATAAACCACGGCGATAACGATTACGCAGTGCAATAGCTACTGCTTTTTTCGCTTTCGTTTGTCCTACAATATATTGATCAAGCTTTTCAACAATCTGTCGAGGTGTTAAGTGAGAATTCATAAAAAATCCCCTTTCCTACAGTTCTTCTACAATAATTTGATCATTTGTATACACACAAATTTCACTGGCTACATCCAAAGCTGCTTTAGCAATCTGCTTAGCTGTTAAATGTTCACCCGCATGCTGCTTTAATGCACGTCCCGCTGATAATGCATAGTTGCCGCCAGAACCAATAGCTAAAATTCCATCATCCGGCTCAATTACTTCACCAGTTCCAGATACTAATAGCAAATTGTCTCTATTCATCACAATTAACATCGCTTCTAACTTTCGTAACACTTTATCGCTTCTCCATTGTTTTGCTAACTCAACAGAAGCGCGCTGAAGGTTTCCATTATACTCTTCTAATTTCCCTTCAAACATTTCAAATAATGTAAATGCATCAGCTACTGAGCCTGCAAATCCAGCAAGTACTTGCCCTTGAAACAAACGTCGGACTTTTTTAGCAGTATGCTTCATCACAACCGCATTCCCAAACGTAACTTGGCCATCACCTGCCATAGCACACTGTCCGTTATGTTGAACTGCAAAAATCGTTGTAGCATGGAAAGTAGACATAATAACTCCTCCTTTTATGCACGAGGATGATGATTCATATACACTGCTTTTAACCGATCCTTCGTTACATGAGTATAAATTTGAGTTGTAGACAAATGTTCATGCCCAAGCATCTCTTGAACTGTACGCAAGTCCGCTCCTTCATTTAACATATGTGTAGCAAATGTATGCCGTAAAACGTGCGGACTGATATGTATGTTCATAGATGTTTTTTTCACTAGTTGTTCAATTACTAAACGTATACCTCTCGCTGTCAATGCTGTTCCTCTATTGTTTAAAAATAAAGCATTAGTGCTAGTAGAGCTCTTCTCTTTAAGCTCTCGCCTTCCGTTATTCACATAAAAATACATCGCTTCCTTTGCATAGTGTCCAAACGGAACATAGCGCTGCTTTTGCCCTTTTCCGTGTACCAATAATGTTTGAAGCGAGAAATCAATGTCTTTGAGCTGAATAGAGGCACATTCAGTCACTCGGATTCCTGTTGCATACATTAGCTCTAGAATTGCCTGATTTCGTTGGCCTAGCGGTGTCGTGGTATCACTTAGTTCAAAAAGCTTAGCCATCTCTTCAGCATACAAAAATCTAGGAGTGTATTGATCTTTTTTCGGCAACGAAACAAGTGCGAATGGATTTTCATTCACAGCTTCTTCTCGATGTAAATAGCGATAAAAACTGCGTAAACAAGAAATCTTTCGGGACATTGACTTTTTAGAATATTGTTTTTCATATAGTTTTGTTAAAAACAATCTTGCATCGGCATATGTAACTTGTTGTAGATTTTCTATTTGTTCTTCTTGCATGAAAGAGATAAATGATTCAATATCTTTTTCATAGCAATCAACTGTATATTTTGAATAATTTTTTTCAATTTGTAAATATTCTAGGAAAGAATTTAAAAAAACTTTAACAAAATCCATTCTTATCACCTCACAAGGGCTACTAAATATTATCACAATTCAGTAGCCCTTGCAAACAATTTTCATTATTTTGTTGTAAAATTCTGAATAGTTTCCAATGCTCGGTTTGCAAGAGCTTCGTTTCTCTCTTGCTTGTTTTTAATGCGTACTTCTAACTCTTTAAATAAGCCAAAGTTTGCATTCATCGGTTGGAAGGTTTTCGCATTTGTATGTGTAATATAATGTGCCATACTGCCAATTGCTGTTTCTTGAGGCAAGACGACTAATTCTTCTCCTAATACAAGACGCGCAGCATTCATTCCAGCCATTAAACCGCTAGCAGCTGACTCTACATAGCCTTCTACTCCTGTCATTTGACCTGCAAAGAATAGATCTTCACGCTCACGGTACTGATACGTAGGATGCAACAATTTAGGCGAATTAATAAATGTATTGCGGTGCATGACACCATAACGAACAATTTCTGCATTCTCTAGACCCGGAATTAAACTTAATACTTCTTTTTGCGCTCCCCACTTCAGATGCGTTTGGAAACCAACAATGTTATAAAGCGTTCCTGCTGCATCATCTTGACGCAACTGTACAACTGCATAAGGACGCTTACCTGTTTTTGGATCCTCTAATCCTACTGGCTTCATCGGTCCGAATAGCATCGTCTTTTTTCCGCGAGCAGCCATTACTTCAATAGGCATACATCCTTCAAAATAAATCTCTTTTTCAAACTCTTTTAAAGGAACCGTTTCAGCATTAATAAGTGCTTCGTGAAATCTCGTAAATTCTTCTTCATTCATTGGGCAATTTAAATACGCTGCTTCCCCTTTATCATAGCGAGATTTTAAATAGACTTTATTCATATCAATGCTATCTTTTTCAATAATTGGCGCCGCTGCATCGTAGAAATATAAATAGTCTTCGCCTGTTAGCGCACGAAGTTTATCTGATAAATCTTTTGATGTTAAGGGCCCTGTTGCAATAACAGTTGGACCTTCAGGAATGTCAGTAATTTCTTCATGAATAACAGTTACATTTGGATGATTCTTTACACTTTCAGTTACTCGTGCTGCAAATTCATGACGATCAACAGCCAATGCTCCTCCAGCCGGCACAGCACACTCATCTGCTGAACGGATAATAATTGAGTCTAATTGGCGCATTTCTTCCTTTAATACCCCAACAGCATTTGTTAAGTTGTTTGCACGCAATGAATTACTGCATACAAGTTCGGCAAATTTATCTGTATGATGAGCAGGAGTTTGCTTAACTGGACGCATTTCGTAAAGTCGAACTTTTAGACCACGTTTTACAATTTGCCATGCTGCTTCACTTCCAGCAAGACCTGCTCCAATTACATTAATTGTTTGTTCTGTCATATTCAATCCTCCAACTAAATAGAAATCAAGACCAAAAAAATATTATAGCATACCTAACGTTCAATTACTTGAGATGTATATTTTAACTATAAAATTCATTCGTTATTCATAAAATGAACCTTCAATCAACAGAGATGTTCTTCATCTCCACTTCGTCACCTTAAATAGAGTGCTTTATTGCCCATAGAAGCAAAGTCAATCATTACCTTTTCTTTCGATTCCATTGAAGACAAAGAAAATGCGACATTTCCCTTATTGCTAATAACGTTGTCGTTTTCGCAAACTGGGGAATGCCGCCACACTTATATTATCGTGAAGTTAAGCCGATTCACATCGGCTTTTCACTTATTTTGTCATTCATTTCTTTCGTAACAATTTCCTTTTCGTAAATCAACATTATTGCTGTGTTTCTTCTTTATAGTCACAACTTGTACATACAACCTGTGTTCCTTTTTTCTGCTTTTTCTCAACGAGTAAACTCTCACATTTTGGACACTTTCTTGCAATTGGTTTATCCCATGAGACAAAATCACAGCTTGGGAATCGATCACACCCATAAAAAGTTCGTTTCTTTTTAGACTTCCGCTCTACAATATTTCCTTCTTCACACTTCGGACAAGTTACACCTATATCTTTAACAATTGGCTTTGTATTACGGCAGTCAGGAAAGTTTGAACAAGCCATAAACTTCCCATATCTCCCCATTTTAAATACCATCGGTGATCCACATGCTTCACAATCTTCACCAGCTGGTTCATCTTTTATTTCAACTTCTCTCATTTCTTTTTCAGCTTTTTCAAGTCGTTTTTCGAAGTCTCCATAAAATTCATCAATGACATGGACCCACTGAACTTTTCCTTCTTCTACATCATCTAGGTCCGTCTCCATTTTTGCTGTAAATTCTACATCTAAAATTTCGGGGAAAAACTCTAAAATTAACTCTAGTACAATTTCTCCCAGTTCAGTTGGAATGAAGCGTTTATTATCAAGCGCAACATATCCACGCTTTTGAATCGTATCAAGTGTTGGCGCATATGTTGAAGGACGGCCAATCCCCAATTCTTCTAACGTCTTAACCAATCTAGCTTCCGTATAACGCGGAGGTGGTTGAGTATAATGTTGCTTTGGTTCAATGTCTTTTGAATAAGCCGTTTCTCCCTCTGCTAAGTCAGGCAGCAAATTCTCTTTTTCTTCAACTTGATCGTCATTTCCTTCAACATATACTTTCATAAAACCAGGAAACTTCACCTTTGACCCATTTGAGCGAAACGTTACGTCACCATTTTTTAAATCAACAGACATCGTGTCCATAACTGCTGATGACATCTGACTCGCTACAAATCGCTCCCATACTAGTTTATATAAGCGGAACTGGTCACGAGACAGAAACTCTTTGACATCCGTAGGTCTGCGCAAAGTTGAAGTCGGACGAATTGCTTCATGAGCATCTTGGGCATTTGAGCTTTTCTTTTCCTTCTTCTTTTCCGTAGCAACATATTGCTCACCGTATGCGTTAATAATATACTCTTTTGCTTCAATTTGAGCAGTTTCAGAAATACGGGTTGAGTCTGTACGCATATACGTAATTAACCCTACTGTTCCTTCTTTCCCTAAATCAATTCCTTCATATAATTGCTGAGCGATCATCATTGTTTTCTTTGCTCTGAAGTTTAACTTTCGAGCTGCCTCTTGTTGTAATGATGACGTGGTAAATGAAGGTGCTGGATTGCGTTTACGCTCTTTTTTAGTCACTTTCGAAATCGTAAACTCGTTACCTTCTAGCTGCTTTAAAATTGCTTGTACGTCATCTTCCTGATGAAGTTCGACTTTCTTACCTTTATATTCCGTTAACTGCCCTTCAAACTGATCATTTCCTTTTTGAAAGCTAGCTTGAACCGTCCAATATTCCTGCGGTTCAAACTCAGAAATTTCTTTTTCACGATCAATAATTAATCGAACAGCAATTGACTGGACACGTCCTGCACTTAATCCTTTTTTTACTTTTTTCCATAAAAGCGGGCTGATGTTGTATCCAACTAATCGATCTAATATCCGTCTTGCTTGCTGCGCATCTACTAAATCCATGTTAATAGCACGTGGATGTTTAAATGATTCTTTAATTGCTTCTTTTGTAATTTCATTAAACACGACTCGGCAATCTGATGTAACATCCACATCTAGACTATGAGCCAGATGCCACGCAATTGCCTCTCCTTCACGATCCGGATCGGCTGCTAGATAGATTTTTTTAGCTTTTTTGGCTGCTGCTTTTAACTCTTTTAAAACGGGACCTTTACCACGAATGGTAATATATTTCGGACTGTAATTTTTTTCAGTGTCAATGCCCATTTGACTTTTCGGCAAGTCTCGAACATGTCCCATTGATGCTTTTACTTTATATTTTTTTCCTAAATAGCGTTCAATTGTTTTTGCCTTTGCTGGCGACTCTACAATTACTAGGTAGTCAGACATCTATTTGTTCCTCCTCAAGAGGTAGAATAAAACCTTCATTATTAAATATTCATCTCCAACTTGTCAAACATCCAAAATTTTCGATTTTATTTTTGTTTATGTTTCAGTAATACTCTTTCAACTAAAAAAACATACATATTTCTAAAATAAAAATTCCATGAATGACATTAATTATTAATCTTAATTATGATCTTACATATTTTAACTCAGCTTCTATATCAGACGCATGCTGTACGAGTTTAGCTCCTAATTGAATGAGTTTATTTGTGCCACGAGATGCTTCATCGAAAATAGGACCTGGTATCGCAAATACTTCTCTTCCTTGCTGCAGCGCTTGATCTGCTGTAATAAACGAACCACTTCGCTCTTTAGCCTGAATGACGACGGTTCCCGCTGTTAAACCGCTAATGATGCGATTGCGACGCGGGAAATGCCACTTCATTGGTTTTACTCCGGGTGGATATTCAGATACTAACAAATGATCCTTGGCTATAAGCTGTGCTAAACGTTCATTCTTCTTTGGATAGATATTATAAAATCCTCCACCTAAAACTGCAATAGTTTTTGCATTTTCAGTCAACGCCAACTCGTGCGCTGCCGTATCAATTCCCTCTGCTAATCCGCTTACAATGACAAACTGCTCATGTAAGAGTGGTGTTAAGATTTGCTTTAATGACTGATAGCCATATGCTGTAGGGGTTCTTGTTCCAACAACACTTAGATTATCTTTATTTCTTAGAAAAGATAAATCTCCTTTAGCAAAGAGAACCCAAGGCGGATCATAAATGTGTTTTAATAATAACGGGTACTGCTCATCCATGATAGTGACACAACTAATTTTCTCATCTTCATATTTATCTAGAATAGCTTGTATTGGAATAGTTTGCAAATATTTTTTCACTTGACAGGCACGCTCAAAGGAAAGAGTAAGTAGTTTTTGAAGGTGCTGTGGAGAATAATCGTAGAGATTTTGTAACGAAGAATCTTGTTGAAGTAGAGTGAAAATCTGTTTCCAAGTAACAGGTGGACAATGCGCTAAATGAATTAACTTTTCACGTAAATCACACATGCTCAAATCCCCTTTTTAAGCGTGCAAAATAGTCTCCAAACTTGGAGACTATTTTGCCAATAGCTATTAGTGAGTTTTACACTTTTCCAATAACCCTTGCTCTTTTAGTACTTCAATTAATGTTTCTCCCATCACAGATGGTGTATCTGCCACTTTAATACCGCATTCATTCATAATTTTAATTTTTTCAGAAGCTGTTCCTTTACCACCTGAAATAATTGCCCCAGCATGACCCATTCGTTTTCCTGGAGGTGCTGTTTGGCCTCCAATAAATCCAACAACTGGTTTTGTCATATTCGCTTTGACCCATTCAGCTGCTTCTTCTTCTGCCGTTCCACCAATTTCACCAATCATGATGACTGCATACGTATCTTCATCTTCATTAAATGCTTTTAACACATCGATGAAGTTTGTTCCATTAACTGGGTCTCCACCAATACCAACAGCTGTAGATTGACCAATACCAGCTTCAGATAATTGGTGAACTGCTTCATACGTCAGTGTTCCCGAACGAGAAACAACGCCTACATGACCTTTTTTATGAATGTATCCTGGCATAATACCAATTTTACATTCTTCTGGTGTAATCACGCCTGGGCAGTTTGGACCAACAAGTCGCGTATGTTTCCCTTCCATGTAACGTTTAACTTTTACCATATCTAATACAGGAATACCTTCTGTGATACAAATAACAAAATCTAATTCAGCATCAACTGCTTCAATAATTGAATCTGCTGCAAACGCAGGTGGAACATACACAACAGAAGCGGTTGCACCTGTTTTTTCTTTTGCTTCAACAACTGTGTTGAATACAGGAACACCTTCAACTTCCATTCCGCCTTTACCTGGTGTTACACCACCAACGATTTGCGTACCATATTCTAACATTTGTTGTGTATGGAACAGGCCAACTCCACCTGTAATACCTTGTACAATTACTTTTGTGTCTTTATTAATAAATACGCTCATTCCTATCCCCCTGCCTTTCTATTTCACTAGTGAAACAATTTTTTGTGCGCCGTCTGCCATTGATTCAGCAGCTGTGATATTTAAGCCTGATTCTTGTAAAATTTTCTTGCCTAAATCTACGTTTGTACCTTCTAAACGCACGACTAAAGGTAAACTTAATCCTACTTGTTTTGTTGCTTCTACAACACCCGTTGCGATAACATCACATTTCATAATTCCACCAAAGATATTAACAAAGATACCTTTTACATTTTGGTCAGATAAAATAATTTTGAATGCTTCTGTTACTTTTTCAGCAGTAGCACCGCCTCCAACATCAAGGAAGTTTGCCGGATCTCCACCGTAATGTTTAATAATATCCATTGTAGCCATTGCTAAACCAGCACCATTTACCATACAACCGATATTGCCATCTAGTGAAATGTAGCTTAAATCATATTTAGAAGCTTCAATTTCTTTTTTATCTTCTTCATCTAAATCACGGTATTCAAGAATATCTTTTTGACGGTATAGCGCATTAGAATCAAAATTTAGTTTGGCATCAAGTGCCATAACATTGCCGTCACCAGTAACAACAAGCGGGTTAATTTCAGCAATTGAGCAATCTTTCTCAATGAAAACTGTGTATAAGCCTGTCATAAACTTAACTGCTTTTCCTACTAACTCTTTTGGAATATTAATATTAAAAGCTAATCTGCGAGCTTGGAATCCTTGCAAGCCAATTGCAGGATCAATATATTCTTTAAAAATCTTTTCAGGCGTCTTTTCAGCTACTTCTTCAATTTCTGTTCCGCCTTCTTCAGATCCCATTAATACTACCTGTGAAGTTGCACGATCTAATACTAAACCAATATAGTATTCTTTTTTGATGTCACAACCTTCTTCAATCAATAAACGTTTTACTTCTTTCCCCTCTGGACCTGTTTGATGTGTTACAAGCGTTTTTCCTAAAATATCCTGTGCATATGTACGAACTTCATCCAAGTTTTTTGCAACCTTGACACCGCCCGCTTTACCGCGTCCCCCTGCGTGAATTTGAGCTTTTACAACTGATACTTGAGAACCTAGTTCTTTTGCAGCTTCCACTGCTTCTTCTACCGTATATGCAACTCGACCATTTGGTACTGCTACTCCATACTTTCTTAGGAGTTCTTTCCCTTGATACTCATGGATATTCATTTCCCATCCTCCTAACATAATCAACCAATTAAAAATAGACTGCGCTTTCATTGTATAAAAATAATTGTCTAATTGTCTACTATTCTAGTAAAAAATATTAAAATAATGCGAAAATTACTATTTCTTGTCGAACTCTTTGCATTCTTAATACTACTTACCTCTTACAGCAAATAACAATCAAAAAAAATGAGGCTCCCTCTACTGGTTGAAGCTCCGCTTTATTTTTTAACATTTTTCATTTCTTGATCCATTCGATAAACGAAAGCAAATATTTCCGCTACTGCTTGATATAATTCATTAGGAATTTTTTCATTAATATTTAGCTCTCCTAATAACTCCACTAATGAAGAATCTTCTTGAATAGGTATGTCATGCTTTATCGCTTCTTCAATGATGTTGTTTGCAACAATCCCCTTCCCTTTTGCAACAATTTTAGGCGCTTCATGTATACTTGAATCATAGGATAAAGCAACGGCTTGTTCAGGTTTAAACTCATTATTCATATAAGGAAATCCACTCCTCCCTCATATTGTCGATTTTGTGGCATCATGTATGATGCAGGGCTTCTATGATCTCCTTTCTCTTCACGAGCACTAATTTTTACGTCAGAAAGATGATAAGCTAATTTTTCTAAATTCTGTTGTAAAGATGCTTTTAATTTCTGACTGAAACCGATTAATTGCTTAGCGTAATCATTAATAACATGAACATGGACAATTCTATTTTGTACGGTTACATCTATGAGCGTTTCATCTAATGTGTTTAATGTCACATAAAATAGAATATGGCAGTAATTAGGGTCAATTGTTCCATCATGCTTCTTGCGTCCACTCCATTGAAATGTAAGATCTGTCCACTTATCTCCTATAACGATAGGAAGTTGCATGTACACGTTTGTCATGGGTCCATTTTCTTGAGATAACAATTGAAATCCTGTTAATTTATTAATGAGTGTCTCTACTTTTTCTTTTAACAACGGGTCTGCTACACGTTGTCCCTCTTCTAAAAGCAGTGCTTTTAACGTCTCACTATACTTAATTTCCCCTTGGCTTTTTAATTGAGCGCATATATCAGCTTCATGCTGCAACCCTAAGGAACATAAAATATTTTTAATGGCTGTTCCCGTTAAAGGCTGTTCATTGCTAGTATTATTAAGATTTTCATGAATCGCTTTCCACACTGACTCAGCTTCAACAGGTGAGCAGCTTTGTGAGTGTAGAAATTTTGAAAGATGCATCAACTGATTGATTGTTTTTGCGCCTTGTTTTGAATCCGTCATTAAACGATTCATTAACTCCTCTTTTGCTTCATTTACCCGGCTCTCAGGAAGAGACAAGTAACGTGTCACAAGGGCAAGGGTTTCTTGTTCATCTATATCTTTAGGCACTATATTTAACGCCTGCAACTTAGCAAATGATTCGGTTGAATGTTTAACTAACCACTGGTTGACAATATTAATCAGCGCCTCACGTTTTGGGTTAGATGGCTCATTAGATAATAAATGACTGATAAAGCTCGATAAGCGTGAAGGTGGGAGATGCTGTTTTAATGCAGCTAAATCATCCGATAGAGGTGTATCATTTTGAATGGCAAGCATTGACTTAAACGTCGTTTCCGTAAAGGGCAGCTGCAGTTGGATCATTTGTTCAATGGTGCGCTTTTCCAGCGTTGTTAATTTTTCAGCAGCAATCATATTTGATGCTGTTATTAGTTTTTGTTGCGAAAGCACAAACTTTTTATCTAGAAAATAAGAAAGCACATGTTGGCTTCGCTTTGTAATCGGAACATCTAACTCTTTTAAAAGATTTGCTTGGATTTGCTTATCATCCCCATCACTGCTAGCATTTTCCGCGCTAATGCCAGGTAGTACTTTCAAATAAGGAATTGTGTCATTTTTGCTTTCAACTTGAAACCAATAGTTCGTTTGGGCAGTTAAAGGCGCTTCTAATTTCGCCATGAGCGACAACCCATTGATTGAAAGTAACGCCATTTGGTTTGGAAATAGCTTTATTACCTTCCCTTCCATCAAATCGCCTTGCGAAAAAGTCACTGTTTTTCCGTTTTTAACGATTTCAGGATGAAAGGCATGTTGAAACGCTGAAATAATCATCAATCATCAACTCCGTTTATTTGACTTTGTTTTATTCCTTAGAAGCAGAAGGTTGATCTCCTCTGCTTCTTATACCTTTTGTTTGATAGGTGCAAATGAGCGGCGATGCTCCTTTAAGATCCCATGTAATTCAATTGCCTCTAAGTGTTGTTTTGTACCATACCCCATATGCTTTTCAAATCCATATTCAGGATATTTTCTGCCAAGCTCTTTCATCATTCGGTCACGTGTAACTTTTGCTACTACGGAACTAGCTGCAATTGAAATACTTGTTGCGTCTCCTTTAATAATTGATTGTTGCAGAATTGAAATTGGCAGATTCATAGCATCAATTAAAAGCGACTCCGGTTCTATTGGCAACTGCTCAATTGCTTCAATCATCGCTTTTTTTGTTGCTTCATAAATATTGATTTCATCAATTACTGTTGCATCCATTATCCCTAAGCCAATTCCTACTGCTTGCTCACAAATAACCTCATAGAATTGTTCTCTTTTAGCTTCAGATAATTTTTTTGAATCTGTTAATCCAGGTAAAAAGAAGTTAGGCGGCAAAATAACTGCGGCTGCTACAACTGGACCTGCTAATGGCCCTCTTCCGACCTCATCCACACCTGCGACATAAGTAATACCTTGAGCATATAAATCATTTTCATACGCCATCATTTGATTAAACTGCTGTTTAAGCCTCTCATCGGCTTCAAATTGCTTCAACTTTTGCTTAATAATTTGTTGTACACCTTTACGTTCATCCTGCTTATAACGCTGAAATAACGTATCTTCAGCTGATTGAACATCTTGAAGAATGCCTTTAATCTCTTTAATGCTTTGTTTCACTTTATTCATCCTCTTCTTACTAGTTTATATCGACTTTTCATTTCCTTTTTGCACTACCTAAAATAGGCAAGCATTAGTTTAGTTGAAACGGCGATGGATATGAAAAAATCGCCCCGTGCCTTTTTCCTGGCAAGAGGCGATTTTTTCATCGTAATTGCTATTAAAACTCTCTCCGTATCACTCTGTTTTCTTACAATGGATTTCCTTCTGCTAATTGAACCTTCAGTTATTCAGCTTCTCCTGATTTATTTGGGTAATCAAAAGTTAACGTTCCCAATTTATCTGTTCTAATTTCACGTAAAACAAGTTCAGCTGTTTTGTCATAATCAACAATTCCGCCGCTCATAATACATCCGCGGCGCATCGCAATTGCATCAAATAGCTCAACGATATCCTCTGGAATCTCATCAAGGTTATAGCGCTTTGTTAATTGCTCTGGATAATGTGAGGATAGAAAACGAAGAGCATAGACAGCCACATCTTGCATATTCAAAATCGTGTCTTTAATCGCTCCTGTAGTCGCTAGCTTATAGCCTACGACCTCATCCTCAAATTTAGGCCATAAAATCCCCGGTGTATCTAGAAGTTCTAGTTCATTACCTACCTTAATCCATTGCTGTGCTTGTGTTACGCCTGGACGGTCACCAGTTTTAGCAATTTTTTTACTGGCTAATCTGTTAATTAATGTTGATTTACCAACATTCGGTATTCCAACAATCATCGCTCGAATAGCTCGAGGTTTTTTTATCCCTTTTGCTTTCATGCGGTCAAATTTCTCTTGCAGTATTTCTTTCGATGCAGAAACAATTTGTTTCATACCCTTACCTGCTTGAGCATCAATTGCTAATGCATAAATGCCTTGCTCACGATAATAAGCAAGCCACTGTTCCGTTACACGCGGATCAGCTTTGTCAACTTTATTTAAAAGAACTAGTCTTGGCTTATTTACAATGATTTCGTCAATCATTGGGTTACGTGATGATTGCGGAATACGAGCATCTACTAGCTCATATACAATATCAATCAATTTTAGTTTTTCCGTTACTTGCCTTCTTGCTTTGGCCATATGCCCCGGAAACCATTGAATCGTCATATTTTACTCACCTTTTCAACGATCATTATATTATTCTGACATGCGTGCTTCAGAAATTGGCCAGTACACAACGCTGGTTTTTCCTAACACCTCGTCCATACTAACAAATCCAATTTGTCGACTATCTTTGCTATAGCGACGGTTGTCACCCATTACAAACAAATGTCCTTCTGGAACTGTTGTTTGACCTGTAATATCTTCTAATTTAAAATCTTCTGTTAAGTTACCATCAATGACTTCCTTTTTATATTCATCTAAATAAGGTTCATCATATGGTTTATCATTCACATATAAAACATCATCTCGATATTCGATATGGTCGCCAGGCAGACCAATAATTCGCTTTATGTAGTCTTTTTGTTCATCCGCGTGGAAAACAATAATGTCAAATCGATCGGGATCACCAATTTTGTAAGAGAATTTATTCACAATCATGCGATTCTGATCATGAAGCGTTGGCATCATCGACAATCCATCTACTACAATTGGTGCAAATAAAAAGTAGCGAATAACTACAGCTAACAATACAGCGATCGCTATGGCTTTAACCCACTCTAAAAATTCACTTTTACCTCGGGCCATTCTCAGTCCCCCAACCTTTATATACTACATCTTTATTTTTATTGTAAACGAAAGTTATTGAAACTCATAATAAAATGAAAAAAATTTGAAAAAGGAGCTTGTTTACCAAGCTCCCCCTTACGATTATCGAATTTCTTTAATACGCGCAGCTTTACCACGTAGTTCACGTAAGTAATAAAGTTTCGCACGGCGTACTTTACCACGGCGCATTACTTCGATTTTTGCAATTTTTGGCGTATGAAGTGGGAATGTACGCTCAACACCTACACCGTAAGAGATCTTACGTACTGTAAATGTTTCACTGATACCACCGCCACGACGCTTAATAACAACACCTTCAAATACTTGAACACGTTCACGGCTACCCTCAACGATATTTACGTGTACACGTACAGTATCACCAGGACGGAACGCAGGAAGATCTGTTTTTAATTGTTCTTTTGTAATTTCTTCGATTAATTTTTGCATCGCGTGTTTCAACTCCTTCCAACAGACGCTCATATCAATGCTTTTCAATCATTGCAGCGGAACATCGTTATAAGTGACACAAGCTAACTGCTCAAGCCACAAGATTTATCTTAGCACACTCTATTGCTGTATGCAACAGAGTAAATTATTTTTTATACATAATTTAGCCGTGCATTTTTCAGCTTTTTCTTTCCCTGCATTATAACTTAAATCTCTTTCTCTAATTCTTGAAGAATTTTTTGCTGTTCTTTCGTAAGCTCCATGCTTTCTAGCATATCAGGTCTTCGGAGAAGCGTTCGTTTTAAAGACTCTTTTTCACGCCATCTTTCGATTTTTTGATGATCACCTGACATTAGTACTTCCGGAACCTTAAAACCTCTGAAATCGGCAGGGCGTGTATAATGCGGGTGTTCTAGCAACCCTGTACTGTGTGAGTCTTTAGCAGCTGATTCATAATTTCCCAGCACTCCCGGCAGCAGGCGTACGACACTGTCAATAACTACCATAGCCCCTAGTTCACCACCAGTTAATACGTAATCACCGATTGAGATTTCATCCGTCACAACATGCTCACGAATTCGCTCATCATAGCCTTCATAATGCCCGCAAATAAAGATTAAGTGGTCTTCTTTTGCAAGTTCTTCTGCTTTTTTCTGCGTGTAGCGCTCACCTTGCGGGCAAAGCAATACGACACGAGGCTTTGTGTCTTGATTCGATAACTCTTCAACTGCATCAAAAATAGGCTGAGGAGTCAACACCATGCCAGCTCCTCCACCGTAAGGATAATCATCTACATTTTGATGCTTATTTGTTGAATACTCGCGAAAATTAATAACATTTAATTGAACAGCATCTTTCTCTTGCGCCTTCTTTAAAATCGATTCACCGAATACACCTTGAAACATCGCTGGGAATAAAGAAAGTACATCAATTTTCATTAATCTAATAATCCTTCCATCACAGAAATGATAATCTCTTTGTCTTCAACATTAATACTTTGAACAATGTCATCAATATATGGAATAAGAACCTCTTTTTTGCCTTTGACAACCCATACATCATTAGCACCTGGTGTCAAAATTTCTTTAACAGTCCCAATTTCTTCACCCTTGTCTGTTTTTACGGTACAGCCAACAATTTCATGAAAATAGAATTCTCCCTCTCCAAGATCGGTCAGCTGATCCTCTGGGACTTTTACTACGCCATTTTTAAAAGGCTCCACATCATTTACATTATGATACCCTTCAAACGTCAATAAATCAAAATTCTTATGCTGACGGTGATTGGAGACAACTACTTCAATTGGCTCCGTTTGCTTATCTTTAAATATATAAAGCTTATTTCCTACTTGGTAACGTTCATCTACAAAGTCAGTTGTTGAAATGATGCGAACTTCACCTTTTATACCATGTGTATTAACAATTTTTCCAACATTAAACCACTTTTGCATATATTCACCTCTATCGAATCTCAACGACTATGCCGTCTTTAATCACAATCTCTTTTTTCTTTTTTAGTTGATGCCAATTATCTCCCACACGCACTTCTATAAGAGCGTCCATTTCTGATTCAACTAGTTCGCTTCCTAACGCAAGCTTATTTAACTGCTCAATTTGAAAGTCAATAACTTCTATTTTCTCGAGTCTTGATGAACGCTCCTTTTCAAACTGAGTGTAAAGCAAAGAAGTTTGAGCTTTTTTTGTCTTTTCCATTTGTTTCATTTGAAACCGCAGCTGTTCAATTTCCTTTTGCAAATCCTGCTTTCGATTTAAAAAACGTGTATACAAAGTCTGCTTACTAGCTTCCGTCACAATTTGCTTCACAACTACCTTTTGAATAATTTGCATCAAAACCCTCCTGTTCATTCTACATTTACTATTAAACCATTGTTTATATAATTTTGAGAAGGTTCTCGCTTCTATTATCGCTATTTTTATAAAAATGCCGATTTCAATACCTGTTATGTACGCTGAACAAAGAGCATCGCTACTATTCCCCAACCAGAGTGCACATTTACAATAAAAAAAGGGGAGGTTATCCCTCTCCCTTTTAATTACTCTTGAATTTTTACATACACTTTCTTATCAAGCTGTGATGCAGCTGCATACACAACTGTTCGAATCGCTTTTGCAACTCGCCCATGTTTGCCAATTACCTTACCGATATCTTCATTGTGAACAGAGATAAAATAAATAACTTGATGTTCTTCTTCTACTTGTTTCACTCTGACTTCCTCTGGATAATCAACGAGCGGTTTTACAATTGTTTCGATTAGTGATGTCATCTTGAGTTAAATTATTTTCCTAATTTAGCGTTATGGAATTTCTCCATGATGCCTTCTTTAGAGAAAAGGTTACGAACTGTATCAGATGGTTTTGCACCATTTTGTAACCATTTAAGAGCTAACTCTTCATCGATTTTCACTTCAGCTGGTTGAGCTACAGGGTTGTAAGTTCCAACCACTTCAATGTAACGTCCATCACGTGGTGAACGAGAATCTGCTGCTACGATACGATAGAAAGGAGATTTTTTAGCTCCCATACGTTTTAAACGAATTTTTACTGCCATTTTATAAAGCACCTCCGAATATGTTTCAACAAGATAATATAATATCAAAGAAATAAAATGTTTGTAAAGGTTTTTTTCTTAACAGTGGAAAAATATTTTATTGCCTTTTCATTTTTTATGAAAAAACACATCTGTTATCACGAAAAGAATGGAAGTTTCAGCCCTTTTTTCTTGCCTTTTGACATATTTGTCATTTGTTTCATCATTTTTTTCATGTCTTCAAATTGCTTTAATAAACGGTTTACTTCCTGCACAGAACGTCCGCTTCCTTTTGCAATTCTTTTTCTCCGACTTGCATTAATGATTTCAGGGTTTGTCTTCTCTGCTTTCGTCATTGAACGAATAATAGCTTCCACATGATTAATTTGCTTTTCATCCACTTGTAAGTTTTTGAGTCCCTTTACTTTATTGGCGCCCGGAAGCATACCAATTAACTCATCAAGCGGTCCCATTTGACGCACTTGAGCAAGCTGATCTAAAAAGTCATCAAATGTAAACGATTGAGTACGAAGCTTTGCTTCAAGCTCTTTTGCTTTCTCTTCATCTACATTAGCTTGAGCCTTTTCAATAAGCGTTAGCACATCTCCCATACCTAAAATACGAGAAGCCATACGCTCAGGATGGAACGCTTCAATCGCATCCATCTTTTCTCCAAGACCAACAAACTTGATTGGCGTATTTGTTACTGCACGAATGGACAATGCTGCACCACCGCGCGTATCTCCATCTAACTTCGTCAGTACGACCCCTGTTAATCCTAGTTGCTTATTAAAGCTATCCGCAACATTAACAGCATCTTGTCCTGTCATTGCATCAACAACAAGGAAAATTTCATTTGGATTTGAAAGCTCCTTAATTTGCTCCAACTCTTCCATTAAATTTTCATCAACATGCAAGCGGCCCGCTGTATCAATTAATACATAATCATGATGCTCTTGTTTTGCATGAGCAATTGCTTGCTTTGTGATTTCAACCGGACTTACTTGATCACCAAGAGAAAAAACTGACATATTTAGTTGTTTCCCAAGAGTTTCAAGCTGTTTAATGGCCGCAGGTCGATAAATATCTGCTGCAACAAGCAACGGATTGCGATTGTATTTTTTTCGTAACAAATTAGCAAGCTTTCCAGTTGTCGTTGTTTTACCTGCACCTTGCAAACCAACCATCATAATAACAGTCGGTGCTTTAGGTGCTACAGCGATTTTACTTTGTTCCCCACCCATTAATGCAGTGAGTTCTTCTTGTACAACTTTAACAACTTGCTGCCCAGGAGTTAAGCTCTTAAGAACGTCTTGGCCTACTGCACGTTCACTCACACGCTTAACAAAGCCTTTTACGACCTTAAAGTTTACATCCGCTTCTAAAAGGGCTAGTCTTACTTCACGCATCATTTCTTTTACGTCAGCTTCATTTACTTTCCCTTTTCCTTTTAACTTTTGCAGCGTGCTTTGTAAACGGTCAGCTAATCCTTCGAATGCCATACGCGCCGCCCCCTAATCTAATTTCTCGAGCGAATCAAGAAGAGAAGAAAGCTTATTATTATTTTTCAATTCGTCTGCAAGTTCATCTTTCATTTGTTGAACAATTGATTGACGCTCTTGAAACCTTTGAAATAACAACAGCTTTTCCTCATATTGTTCAAGCATTTGCTCTGTACGTTTTATATTATCATAAACTGCTTGACGACTCACATCAAATTCTTCTGCTATTTCACCGAGGGAATAGTCATCTAAGTAATAGAGTGACATATAACTTCTTTGCTTTGGTGTAAGCAATGCTTGATAGAAGTCGTATAAATAGTTCATTCTTGTCGTTTTTTCTAACACACGACCGCCCCCCTTGTTAAGTGAAAAGCCTTTACATACCCTTAGTCTACATAGAGAAAGATTGAATGTCAAGTTTTTTACTTAACACACCTTTATTATATAAAAAGCGATGCTCTCTCGAACATCGCCTATGGATTTACCCTGTTTCAACAGACAGTAACTCCCCGCTGATTGAAGCTTTGCTTTATTGTTCTTTTTCTACTTCTTCTTCAACTGCATTTGCAAATAACCCGTAAATATATTGCTCTGTATCAAATGGCTGTAAATCATCCATTTTCTCACCTAATCCAACGAACTTAACCGGAAGCTTTAACTCATTGCGAATTGCTAAGACAATTCCACCCTTGGCTGTACCATCTAGCTTTGTTAACACAATTCCAGTTACATTTGTTGCTTCGGAGAATGTCTTTGCCTGGCTCAGTGCATTCTGGCCTGTTGTAGCGTCTAACACCAGCAATACTTCATGAGGCGCACCTGGGATTTCACGTTCAATCACTCGTTTTACTTTTTCAAGTTCTTTCATTAAATTTACTTTATTTTGTAAGCGTCCTGCCGTATCACATAACAATACATCTGCTTTACGGGCTTTTGCTGATTGAATGGCATCATACATAACAGCTGCGGGATCTGATCCTGCCGATTGCTTAATTACATCTACACCGACACGCTCGCCCCATACTTCTAACTGTTCAATTGCTCCGGCACGGAATGTATCACCTGCTGCCATCACTACTTGCTTTCCTTCTTGTTTAAATTTATGAGCAATTTTACCGATTGTTGTTGTTTTCCCTACACCATTTACTCCTACAAATAAAATGACTGTCAATGCATCAGTTTGCATATTTAAATCTGCAAGCTGTGTTTCACCTGATTCATAAATATCAATTAGCTTTTCAGAAATAACAGCTTGTACGTCTTGAGGATCTTGAATGTTTCGGCGCTTTACTTCATCTTTTAATTCATCAATTAAATCCATTACTGTAGCCACGCCAACATCCGCGCTGATGAGAATTTCTTCTAGTTCTTCAAAAAACTCTTCATCTACTTTTCGATAACGTGAGACTAAATCGTTTACGCGCTCTGAAAATGAGTCGCGTGTTTTCGATAACCCGTCTTTAAATTTTTGTGTAACGGAATCGGTCTGCTGCGTAATTTTTTCTTTTAAACGTTTAAAAAAGCTCATTTATGACATCCTTTCCTTTATACATATTGTTTGGAATCTTCTAGTCGAACGGACACCAATTTAGAAACACCAGATTCTTGCATGGTTACGCCATAAAGTACATCTGCTTCTTCCATTGTACCTTTTCGGTGCGTAATGACAATAAACTGTGTATCATGGCTGTATCGGCGAAGATACGTTGCAAATCGGTGCACATTTGCTTCATCTAAGGCTGCTTCTACTTCATCTAATACACAAAATGGCACTGGCCGAACTTTTAAAATTGAAAATAAAAGCGCAATTGCTGTTAGCGAGCGTTCACCACCTGAAAGAAGCCCTAAATTTTGAAGCTTTTTACCTGGTGGTTGAGCCACAATCTCAACACCTGTATTCAATAAATCATTCGGATCTGTCAGCTTAAGCTCAGCTTTACCTCCTCCAAACAATGCTTGAAACACGGTATTAAATTCTTCTCGAATGCGGTAAAAAGTATCTGCAAACCGCTTTTTCATTTCTTCATCCATTTCGTCAATGACTTGATAAAGTGTCGTTTTTGCTTCATCTAAATCCTTTTTTTGATTGCTTAGGAACTCATAGCGTTCAGAGATTCGCTCGTACTGCTCAATAGAACCTAGATTTACTGTACCCAGTTCTTCAATTGCTAATTTAATCAGCTTAATCTTTTTACGCGCTTCTTGAATAGGAAGCTCTAATGGATATTTTTCTCTTGCAGCTTCAAAACTGGTTTCATACTCTTCATTTAACTGATATAATCGACTATCAAGCTCTACATCAATACGATTAATCCTTACTTCCTCGTCTTTTAGTGCTTCTGTAATCTGTTTATATTGACGATGCAATTCTTTGACAAACCGTTCAGCGTCTTCTAATTTATTTTGCGCTTTTAACCTTTCAGCTCTGCAGTCATCCATCATTTTTAACGTTTCTGTCTTTTCTTTTATTTTAGCAACAGCGACCTCTTCAAGATGAGATTCACCCGAATCGTTTGTTGTCATTTCGCTCGTTAAAAGAGACAAGTCCTCTGTCACTTCTTCTAATCTTTTGATTGTTTGATTGAGTTCAAAGCAAACACGATCATGTTTTTCACGTTTATTCGCAAGCGATTGCTCTTTGCCTGCTAACACTATTTTTACTTCTGTTAATTGTTGCTGAACCGTTTCTTTCGAGTTCTGCTGCATTTGCTTACGGGCTGTTACTTCAGCGATTTCGGTTTCAAATTTAACGATTTGCTTTGTCGCTTCCTCAAGGATTCCCTTAAGTTCACTAATTCGAGAACCTAGATTTTCTTGGTCATCTTTAAAACTTACAATATCATGATCATACATTGTCAGACGGTCATTTACGGCTGCTTGTTCAATTTCAACTTGCTTTACATCACGATCTACTTGCTGCTCTTTTTCTCTTAAACGTTCTATAAAGGTTTGTTGTTTGACAACTTCTTTCTCTAACTCTTCAATTGCTTGTTTTTTATTTTTCACATCGCGCTCTAGTTGAACAGTCTTTTGTTCCATTTCATTAAGTTTTGCTGTAATAGCTTCCACTTCACGCTGACGGCCGAGCAAAGAATTTGTCTTTTGCTTAACTGAACCTCCAGTCATGGATCCACCAGGATTTACAACGTCTCCTGTCAATGTGACAAAACGATAACGATGTTGAACTACTCTCGCTAATTCATTCGCGCCTTTTAAGTCTTTTACAATAATTACTGTACCTAAAAGATTATGTACAACTTGGCTATACTTAGCTTCATATTTCAAGAGTGCAGCGGCTACGCCTACAAATGTTTCATGCCTTTGAATAGCAGCAACCGTTTGCGAAGGAATGGAGCGCTCTTTTACAGTTGTTAAAGGTAAAAACGTCGCCCGGCCATAACCATTTTGCTTCAGAAAGCTAATGGCTTTTCTTGCGCTTTGTTCATCTTGGACAACAACATGCTGCGTCGCTCCGCCTAAGGCTATTTCAATAGCAGTTTCGTATTCTTTCGGTACGTTAATAAGCTCGGCAATCGCTCCTTCAATTCCACTTAGCTTGTGTTCTCGAGCTTTTAGCACCTCTTTTACACCATGAAAATAGCCTTCATAGTCTTCTTGCATTTCCTCTAGCATTTGCTTGCGTGCTTTTGTTTGCTGTACATATTGATAAGCTTGATAAAGAGTTGATTCTTGTTTGCGGTATGCCTGCCGTAATGATTCTAACTCCGCTGCTTGTTTCTTTCCTGCTGCGACCGCTTTATCTAATTCGGAGCGGAATTCAGTTAATTTGATGACAAGCCTCTCTTTTCGCTGCTCTAGTTCACGTCTTTGTTCAACATACTGCTGATTTGCTTTTGTAAGGCGTTGCTCTTTTTCAAATGTTTGCATTTTTTGTTGCTCTAAAAAAGCGATCTCATTTCGAGAAGACGTTTGGGCATTTGCCAGTTCAAAATATTCACTTTTTAACTGTTCAAGCGTCTCATCTAAATTTTCGCTGTACTGAGCAAATAGTTTTTCCTGTTCATGAACTTGCGCACGCATTTGCACAACATCTTTTTCATGTTGGATTAACTCTTTTTCTTCATTTTCTTTTAAGGACGTTAATTCTTTTTGTTTTTGGTTGTATTCTTTAACAAGACGTTCTAACTGCTCCTTATTTTGAAAAGCATTTTTTTTCCGCTCTTTTAATACCTCCTTTTTTCCTTCCAGCTTCTCTACTTCTTCGCTGACTAACAAAAGCTTTTTATGTAGTGAGTCTAACTGTTCATCTACTTGTTGAATTTGCAAACGTAATTGTTCAATCTCTTGCTCTCTTTCACGAATATTCTTCGATAAAGAAGCTTCTAGCTCTTGATGGTTGGCAATCTCGACTTTTAATTTCTCCCATTTTTCATGTAGCTCTTCAATTTCAAATACTGTTACAGCTACATCAACTTGTTCTAGCTCTTCTTTTTTCTGTAAATAGTCTTTTGCAATCGAAGACTGAATTTGAAGAGGTTCTAATTGACCTTCTATTTCGTGTAAAATATCAACAACTCGATTTAAGTTTTCTTGCGTTTCTAGAAGACGCAGTTCCGCTTTTCTCTTTCTCGTTTTATATTTTAAAACTCCAGCAGCTTCTTCAAAAATTTTACGTCGTTCATCTGATTTACTGCTTAGCACTTCTTCTACTTTCCCTTGACTTATAATTGAAAATGCTTCTCTTCCTAAACCAGAGTCCATAAATAAATCAATAATATCTTTTAAGCGGCATGATTGATTATTAATAAAAAATTCGCTGTCACCTGAACGATATACCCTTCTTGTAATGCTTACTTCATGATAATCTAATGGTAAAAATTGATCATCATTTTCAAGTGTTATTGTTACATCTGCTATGTTAACAGGTCGCCTAGATTCACTTCCTGCAAAAATAACATCTTCCATTTTTCCACCACGTAATGATTTAGCAGATTGTTCACCAAGCACCCAGCGAATTGCATCTGTAATATTACTTTTTCCACTTCCATTTGGTCCAACAACCGCTGTTAC
The DNA here is from genome assembly GCA_008180335.1 of Priestia megaterium. Lineage (GTDB taxonomy): Bacteria > Bacillota > Bacilli > Bacillales > Bacillaceae_H > Priestia > Priestia megaterium_B. Next base: position 701,484 of record VTEF01000001.1, on the reverse strand, counting down.
ACCCGGAACAAAGTCAATGGATACTTTTTCTGCAAACGATTTAAAACCTGCTATATCTAATCGTTTGAGGAACATAGGTAATTCCCCCTTACACTTATTCTTTTTCATAGCAAATCCCCCTTTGTAATCTTAAAGTTACTTGGGGGGACTGGTTCAACTACCTATAAAGAATAGACATTCTTTCCTTATCGTAGCTTCACTTTATTATCTCGCTTCACTAGCTTTTATCTTTGCAATAGCCTCTTGCGCTGCTTTTTGCTCTGCTTCCTTTTTCGATCTCCCAATACCAATACCAAGCTCTTCACCATTTAAAGATACACGTGACATAAATTCCCGGTTATGAGCTGGTCCTTTTTCTTGCAATACTTTATACTCAAGTTGCCCCACGCCATCACGCTGAATAATTTCCTGTAGCTGACTTTTAAAATCCATCACATGAGAAAAAGCACCTTCATTAATTTTCGGAAAAACAACTTTTGTTAAGAATTCGTTAACAGTATCTATTCCTTGGTCTAAATACAATGCACCAATAAATGCTTCAAACACATCAGCAAGTAAAGCCGGACGTGTTCGACCGCCTGTCATCTCTTCTCCTTTACCGAGCAATACTAGTTTACCAAACTCTAGTTCATTTGCAAAAGTGACAAGTGAAGGCTCGCATACAATTGCTGCACGTAACTTTGTTAATTCCCCTTCGCTCATCGTAGGATATTTTTTAAATAGAAATTGTGAAACTGTTAATTCTAATACAGCATCTCCTAAAAATTCTAAACGCTCGTTGTCTTCATGAGGTCTTCTGCGATGCTCATTCACATAGGATGAATGTGTAAATGCTTGAAAAAGTAGGGCTTCGTTTGAAAAATGCACATTAATTTCCTGCTGGAACTCTTTGAAGTTTTGTTTAAATTGTACATTCATTTTACGATCTCGATTTGAATAATGTTTAGGCATAAAATACCTCCGCTTACCTGCCACAATTGTTTCGTAGTTTTTTCATAACATAACCCATTATAAAACGAGGTATCCTAAAAGATACACTACCTTTTTAAAAAATTTTAAACTTTTTTAGAAATTCGCTTAGAAAGCACAGAAAGCCCCGCTATATAACGGGGCATTTCATGTATAGATACTACAGATTAGATTTGGCTCTGTATGTAATTTACCGCATCTCCAACAGTTGCGATTTTTTCTGCTTGCTCATCAGAAATTTCCATATCAAACTCATCTTCAAGCTCCATTACAAGCTCTACTACATCAAGAGAGTCAGCACCTAAATCTTCTTTGAAATTAGATTCTAATTTCACTTCGCTTTCATCTACGCCAAGACGATCAACAATGATTTTTGTTACGCGCTCTAATACTTCTGCCATTGTTCTTCACCTCCCCTCAAGTCATTATAGTTGATTTTCACCTAAAATACTATGGTTAAATAATAAGTGAAGCTTCCATCAGTCGAGGTTCTCTCCCTCTTCACTGATCATTTGCTGAATCCCGTAAAATGTAAGGTACAGAGATTTCACTCCCTGCCCACCTTCTTTGTTTCTTCCGAATCTTGAAACAGATTTTTTACTATCCCTATCCGTTACAGACAGGATAACATTATGCATCTGTTCGCAAAAGATGGCTTTACGAAGAAGTTTCTTACATTACCATTCCACCGTCTACATGAATTGTTTGACCTGTAATATATCGGCTTGCATCAGAAGCTAAAAATGCTACGACATTCGCAATATCTTCTGGTGCTCCAAATTCAGCAAGCGGAATTTGCTTTAACATTTCTGCTTTTACATCATCTGTAAGCTTATCGGTCATATCTGTTGCAATAAATCCAGGCGCGACAGCATTTACAGTGATATTGCGACTTGCTAATTCTTTAGCTGTTGTCTTCGTTAAACCAATCACACCAGATTTAGCCGCGACATAGTTGGCTTGCCCAGCGTTTCCGCTCACACCTACAATTGATGAAATGTTAATGATTCGACCTTGACGCTGCTTCATCATTTGACGTGTCACTGCTTTAGTGCAAAGGAAGACACCTTTTAAGTTTATTGAAATAACATCATCCCACTCATCTTCTTTCATGCGCATAAGTAGGTTATCTCTTGTGATCCCCGCATTATTGACAAGGATATCTAATGATCCAAAGGAAGAAATCGTTTCTTTGATCATGGCTTGAACAGAATCTGCATCTGCAACGTTTGCTTGAATCGCAATTGCATCTGTTCCGTATCCTTTAATTTCATCTACAACTTCAAGTGCCTTTGCTTCACTGCCAGCATAGTTAACAACTACTTTCGCACCAAGTCTACCTAACTCAAGCGCAACAGCACGTCCAATTCCACGTGACGCTCCTGTCACAACAGCTACTTTTCCTTGTAACATATTATTCCCCTCCTTGAATCGCTTCAATCGTTGCTTGCAATGTTTCTAAATCATTTACAGCATAAACAGTTGCACGACGGTGTACTTTCTTTACCAATCCGGATAACACTTTTCCTGGTCCAATTTCGATGAATGTATCGACACCTTCTGCTAATAACGTCTCTACTGTTTCTTCCCAACGTACAGGAGAATACAGCTGTTCAATTAGTTTCGTTTGAATATCTTCTTTTTCCATTACCGCTTCAGCTGTTACATTGGCAATGACCGGAATTGTTGCATCATGAAACGTCATTGTACTTAATGTCTCGCTTAACTTCTCAGCTGCCGGCTTCATTAAACTTGAATGGAACGGGCCGCTTACGACAAGAGGAATCGCTCGCTTTGCCCCTTTTTCTTTAGCTAATTCACTTGCTTTTCCCACACCTGCTACTGTTCCTGAAATGACAATTTGACCCGGACAGTTAATATTCGCTAGCTGTACAGCATCACCTTGAGCTGTAATTTCATCGGTTACTTCTTTTAATTCTATTGCATTCATCCCTAGTATAGCGGCCATTGTTCCCTGCCCCGCAGGCACTGCTTCGTCCATATAGCGGCCACGCTTATTCACAGCTACTACTGCATCTTCAAACGATAACACACCTGAAGCCACCAATGCGCTATACTCCCCTAAGCTATGACCCGCTACATAATCTGCTTTAATACCGCTTTTAACAAATTCATTCAACAGCATTGTACTTGTTGTTAATAGCGCTGGCTGTGCATGATATGTTAGTGTAAGGTCTTCTTGCGGCCCATCAAACATAATTGATGATAATTCAAAACCTAGTGCTTCGTCAGCTTTTGAAACGAATTGCTTCGCTTCATCTAATTGATCATATAAATCTTTCCCCATGCCAACTACTTGCGATCCTTGGCCTGGAAACATAAAAGCGATTTTCCCCATTAGAATTCTCTCCTTTTTCAATGAGTTGATTGCCCATTTTCAATTGCTTGCTGAATTGTAGATGACACATTATTTTCCACCATATTTACAGCTTGTTTAACAGCACTGAAAAGAGCTCTTGCATCTGATGATCCATGTGCTTTTATAACAGGAGCATTTAACCCAAATAACCCCGCTCCTCCGTATTCACTATAATCCATCTTTGATTTAAGGCCTTTTAATTGAGGCTTTAATACCGAAGCTGCTATTTTACTCTTAAAGCTACTCATCAATTCTGTTTTTAACATTAAAAATAGTGATAGCGCTGTTCCTTCGATTGTCTTAAGTGTTATATTCCCCGTAAAACCATCTGTAACTACTACATCTGCTACGCCATTTAACAACTCGCGTGATTCAACATTTCCAACAAAATTAATATTCGCTTCTTTTAATAATTGAAATGTTTGCTTCGTTAATTCATTTCCTTTTTTATCTTCGGTTCCGACATTTAAAAGACCAATTTTCGGTGAAGAGATGCCTCGTACTTTCTCAGCATAGATAGATCCCATAATGGCATATTGAAGAAGATGTTCAGGCTTTGCATCAACATTTGCCCCTACATCTAACATAAGAAATCCTTGTCCATCTAATGTAGGTAAAGTCGGTGATAAAGCCGGTCTTTCAATTCCTTTAATTCGACCAACAATGAATAGCCCTGCCGTCATAAGCGCTCCTGTATTGCCAGCTGAAATACAGGCATCCGCTCTTCCTTCTGCTACTTCCTGTGCCATCAAAACCATCGATGCATTCTTCTTGCGACGAACAGCTCGCACTGGCTCGTCTGTTGCTTCTATCATTTCCTCAGTATGAAGGATGGTAATCCGTTCTGATGAAGTTAAATATTTATTGATTTCTTGTTCATTTCCAACAAGAGTGATATGTAATTCTTTAAAATGTTGAATCGCTTGTTCTACACCTTCAACAATGGCTTTAGGTGCGTTGTCCCCGCCCATTGCATCAATTGCTATTTTCATGTTGTGTCTCATCCTTTATTTTATTTATCAGTTGTTGAGCGGTACATATTAAATGTACCAGAGAACACTTGCTCTTGTCCGACGAAGCTGTTCACTTCTACTGTTGTTCGTCCTTCACTGGTTGAAACGACCTTCGCTTTTGCTATAACGCGTTCACGAAGCTTAACAGCGCGATGGTAACGAATTGCGGCGTCTACAGTTAAAGCTAGCTCATCATCTATAACCGCAACAGCTAGAGAATTAGCTTGCGCGAACAAGTGATGTCCTCGCGCAATCTGATTACGCTGAAACACGTGCTCTTGTTTCACATCAAAAATTGAAATAGCTGACTGATCTAATTCAATATCTATCACTTCTCCAATGACCTCTTCAATCGGAAGAGAGCGCACCTCATCTTCTAATTGTTTTGAAGCCACGTGCTTAATGCGTTCACGTAATTCAGGAATGGACAATTCTAGGCGGTCTAAACGAATTGTTTGTACACTGACTGAAAAACGATCTGCAAGTTCTTCATCCGTAATAAATGGATTTTCCTCAATTGTTATTTTTAATAGCTGCTGTCTATCTTTCTTATTACGCTTCATATACACCATCCGAACTTTTAATACTAGGTACTAATAGCAGTATATAATCATTGCCTTAGAAATGCAACAATTTTCATGCTGCCGCTCCCTAATAATAGAATTTCACTATTGTGTCAACCTTGAATTGATGAAAAAATGAAAGCATACGCCTAAGAAAAGAGAAAGAATAAACTTTCAAACAACAGATTTTTCTTCGTTCCATGCTGATTATTAATTGGACAAACCAGACTTTTACAGGAGGTTTTCCCTACCTCTTTTACTGACTTCCTCAACTTCTTGAGGTGAGTCTGTTTAAGCACTGGACAAACCTTTCTCTTTCAGATAGACAGTATGCTTAGATTTTTAAAATATCGTGACTCGGTTAATCAAATTTATCACCTTTTAATACTCCTGTCGCGTCTAAATAAGACCGTAACTTGGCAAACTGTTCATCTTGCCAAAAAGCTTCTGAATTCACCAACTGTGCTGCATCTGTTCTAGCAACTTCAAGTGCACGGTAATCATGAACCATGTCCGCTACTTTAAATTCAGGCATCCCACTCTGCTTCTTCCCAAAGAAATCTCCTGGACCACGAAGCTCTAAATCTCTTTCTGAGAGTACAAAGCCATCATTTGTTTCTGTCATAATATTCATGCGCTCTTTTCCTACTTCTGATTTTGGGTCAGCGATTAAAATACAATACGACTGTGCATCACCACGGCCTACACGCCCTCTTAATTGGTGTAACTGCGATAATCCAAACCTTTCTGCATCATAAATAACCATTACGGTAGCGTTTGGTACGTTCACACCAACTTCAACCACGGTAGTAGATACAAGTATTTGAACCTCATTTACACTAAATTGCTTCATTACATCTTCTTTTTCATCAGATGATAAACGTCCATGCATGAGACCGACCTTCCATTTTCCCGCAAAATAATGAACTAGGGTACTATGAACATCAATTGCATTCTGTACATCTAACTTATCGGACTCTTCTATAAGTGGACAAATAACATAAGCTTGCCGGCCTGCGCTGAGTTCTTTATGAACAAACTGTAAAATACGTTCAAGCATGTCATGTTTAACCCAATACGTTTCAATGATCTTTCTTCCAGCAGGCATCTCATCAATGATTGATACATCCATTTCACCGAACACAGTAATCGCTAACGTTCTTGGAATTGGTGTTGCTGTCATAAATAGCACATCAGGATTTTCACCTTTTTCACGCAAGATCCGCCGCTGCCCAACACCAAACCGATGTTGCTCATCTGTAATAACTAACCCTAAACTCTTATATATGACCTCATCTTGAATAAGAGCATGGGTTCCTATCAGAACATGAATATTACCTTCTTTCACACTTTGAAGCAGCTCTTTTCTAGCTTTTCCTTTTACAGATCCTGTTAATAACCCTACGTTAACATTTACTTTGCTTAGCATATGAATAAGTGACTCTGCGTGCTGTTCAGCTAAAATTTCAGTTGGAACCATTAATGCACCCTGATGCCCAGCCAGTACTGTCGCATATAAAGCTACCGCGGCAACAACCGTTTTCCCTGATCCTACATCCCCCTGTAAAAGACGATTCATTCGATACGGCGACTTCATATCCATTGTAATTTCATTGACCACTCTTTTTTGAGCACCTGTTAATGGAAACGGAAGCAAATTTGTAAATTCGACCAACTGATTTAAGTCAAATAGCTGCTGCATGCCAGGCGTTTCTTCTCGTTCACGCTTTCTAAGTGCTTGCATTTTCAACTGGAATAATAAAAACTCCTCATACACAAAGCGACGACGAGCTTGTTTTAAATCGCCATGGTCACGGGGCAAGTGAATAGATTTTAATGCAGTTTCTCGAGATAATAATTTATAACGGTTTCGAATCGATTGAGGAAGCATATCTTCAATTTGGTTTCCATATTGATTCAAAGCAAGCGCAATGAATTTTCTCATTGCTTTTACAGTAAGATTTGCCTTTGTGGAGTAGACAGGCTCAATACTTTGATTTTTTTTAAATGGTGAGAATTGTAATTCTTGAAGAGTGATTGTCTGGCGATGCTGGTCCCATTTTCCTGTTACAGTTACAGTTTGGTCAATTTCTAATTTCGACTTGTAATAAGGGCGATTGAAACAAGTAACCGTTATTAAATAACGTCCTACTAGCAACCGAAATGTAAGGCGAGAACGTTTTTTTCCGTAGTAAGTAAGAGAGGGAACGCTATGAACCTTTCCCTCTACTGTTACTTTTTCATCCTGTTTAGCATTCGCTAAATCTTTTAGTTCATAATCTTCATAGCGATATGGAAAATGCTCTAACAAATCTTGCACACTATGAATATGCATTTCTTCTAATACTTGTGCAGTTTCGTCACCAATACCTTTGATTGTTTTTATTGAAAGATTAGTTAATTCACTCACTTTTATTAAGTGCAATACCAAAGATCTTTGCTTCAAGCTCGCGACCTGTTGGTGTTGCCGCTAAGCCTCCTTGTGCAGTTTCTCGTAACGCTACAGGCATTGTTTGGCCGATTCGGTACATCGCATCTATTACTTCATCACATGGAATACGACTCGTAACACCTGCTAATGCCATATCTGCTGCAATCATTGCATTTGCTGCACCCATTGCATTTCGTTTTACACATGGAACTTCCACAAGTCCAGCAACAGGGTCACATACTAATCCTAGCATATTTTTAAGCGTAATTGCCATTGCTTCAGCTGCTTGACTTGGACTTCCTCCTGCCATTTCTACAATAGCTGCTGCTGCCATACCAGATGCCGACCCCACTTCTGCTTGACAGCCTCCTGCCGCTCCTGAAATCGATGCATTATTGGCTACGACAAACCCAAAGGCGCCTGATGTAAATAAAAACTCAATCATTTCTTGGCGTGTCGGGTTTAACTTATTCTTCACAGCAAACAATGTTCCCGGCACAACGCCTGCTGAACCAGCTGTAGGCGTTGCACAAATTGTCCCCATCGCTGCATTCACTTCGTTTGTAGCCACGGCTTTACTAACTGCATCTAAAATGAGATTCCCCGATAAAGCTTTTCCACTTTGGATATACTTTTGCAACAAGACTGCATCTCCACCTGTTAATCCTGTTACTGATTGCACACCCTTTAACCCGCGCTCAACAGCTTCTTCCATCACGGTTAAGTTTTGATCCATTTTGTTCATAATTGCCTCTCGGGTGAGGCCTGTTATCTCGATTTCTTGTTCAATCATAACTTCCGCAATCTTTACTTTTTTACTTTCAGCTAACTCTACAAGTTCAGCAACATTTCGAAACATAGTATCCTCCTAATTAAACACCATGATGTCATCTTTCTTATTATCTATTCTTTTCATATTAAGTAGGAAATATTGACTCTATTTGCGTTCATTACGTCGCCAATGATCTTTTTTATTCAACCATTCGCGTAACTTGAATAATATTTGGTAAACCTTGTAATTCTTCAATTACGACATCGTCAATATTCGAATCCATTTCAATTGCCATTAAAGCCACTTGTCCCCGCTCTTTACGCGATACCTCCATATGCCCAATGTTAATAGAATGTTTCATTAAAATATTGGTTACTGTCGCAATGGCACCGAATCGATCATTATGAACAACTAAGATAGCTGGATTCATCCCAGATAAATTCAATTCAAATCCATTCAGTTCTGTAATTTGAATTTTTCCTCCTCCAATGGAAATACCAACAACTTCAATTTCTTTATTTCCATCACTCATTCGAACACGAGCTGTATTTGGATGGTCAGTCACTGCCGTTTCTTCTACAAACGTTACTTCCATGCCTGCTTGTTTAGCTAAATTTAATGATTCAGGAATACGCGGATCAAATGTATCAAAATCTAATATCCCACCGATAATTGCCACGTCAGTTCCATGTCCTTTATATGTTTGAGCAAATGAACCATATAAAGAGACAATCACCTTTGTCGGCTGCTTTCCAAAAAGTGTTCTTGCCACTCTTCCGATACGAGCTGCACCTGCTGTATGTGAACTTGAAGGCCCAATCATAATTGGACCAATAATATCAAATACGGATTTGTACTTCATCTTAGTTTCCCCCTTATTAAAAAGGATTATATCATCTAATGATATCGCTATCACTTTATATGTTACTTGACGTTTTACGTTTTTGGAACCCTTGAAATGAGCTCTAACAAAGTTTTAAAATTCAAAATAATACACTTTATTTAACTATTAAAAAAGGCTATCTCGTTATTAAATGACACTAAACGAAATAACCTTTGAATTAATATAAGCGACTCTATTACGCTTATGCTACTTGTTGATCCTGACGCTCAATATCTGCAACTGTTTTAATACGGAAGTTTTTAAAAACAATTGAGCCTAAAAAGCCAATTAATGCACCTGAAACCGCGCATAGCACCGCACAGATTGTTACTTTTACCGGATCATTAAATCCATACATTACCGCCAGTCCTGCAATTGGTGTTGCTGTGCCTGTTGCATCGTTAACCAAGTTAAACATCGCTACAATAACTCCTGCTAAAGCTCCCCCAAAAAAGTTCGTCACATAAATCGGAATTGGATTAGCAGAGATAATATTTGCTTGTGTTAACGGTTCGACTGCCACTGAAATTGTTGTACGACGATTTCCGAACTTTAAACGATCAAATAATACATAATTCATAAATGATGAACCGAAAACTGCCAATGCACCAATTGCCATCGGCAAGCCCGTTAAACCTAGCATAGCTGTTAATGCCATTGAACTTAACGGTGCTGTTGCAACAACTGTAATCACTCCACCCAATATAATCCCCATTAAAATCGGGTTAGCACTTGTTGTTTCTTTGATAATGCCACCAATGTTTAATAATGTCGCATCTACTAAAGGTGTAATCCATGTAGCAATCAAGCGAGTTAAAGGTGCGACAATCAAAATGGCACCGAGTAAATCTAAGCCAGCAGGCGCTTTCTTTTCAACCACTTTCATAACAAATGCCATCATGTATCCAGCAAAAAAGCCTGGAAGAAGTCCTAATCCCGAACAAACTACTCCCATCATTAAGGCATAAACAGGTGAAACTCCTAATGCTAAGGCAACTAAAGCAGCTGCCGCTACGCCCCCCATACCTCCTGCAGCTTTTCCAACTTCACCCAAAAATGAAATTCCAAATAAATCCCCACCAACGTACAATTGAAATGCTTCAACAAGAAATGCTGCTACAGCCCCACTTGCTAAAGCTCCCATTGCTTTCATTCCATAAGGTGCTTTGTTACTAAATAACCAAAATAAAAATAAAACCAGTAAAAGTAGTGTTGTGCCTTTTAGAATCTCCATTGTGTAATCTCCCCCTATGTTGCATTCATTTTAAGTATTTCTTTTCCCTAGTTTAATATATCATAAAAAAGTTATCATAATATAACGGCTTTTTCAATAGAAATAAAGATTTATACGAACGAAAATATAATCCAGTGTTTTTTTGTTCGTATTTTAAAGTATATCCATCTGTCTAAATAGACAAAAAAAGACAGCCCTCTCATAAAAAGAGAGACTGTCTTTTTTTTACTCAACAGCAAAAATATATGAATATAAAGGTTGATTTCCCTTGTGAACTTCTACTTCTACCTCTTCAAATTGTTCTTCTACAAATGCCTCTAGCGATTTTACCTCTTCATCTGTTACATCTTCACCTTGTAAAATCGTGACAATTTCTGCATCTTCATCAATCATGTAATGCAGTAACTTTTTCGCTGCTTCCATTTTATCAGTATCTTTTACGACAATTTGCTTTTCAGCAATCCCCATAAAATCACCTTTTGATAATTCAAGACCATCAATCGTTGTATCACGAACAGCATACGTAAGCTGCCCTGTTTTCACATGACTCAAAGCTTCTGTCATCGAAATTTCATTATCTTTTAATCCAGCTTGTGGATTAAAAGATAAAAGAGCTGTCATCCCTTGTGGAACCGTCTTTGACGGAATAACAACTACATTCTCACCTACAACGGATGCAGCTTGATTAGCCGCCATCACAATATTACCATTATTAGGCAACACAATGACTTTTTCAGCATTAGTTTCTTCAATTGCTTTCACAATGTCTTCCGTGCTAGGATTCATTGTTTGTCCGCCTTCAATGACAACGGTGGCTCCGATGCTTTTGAATAATTCTGCAATTCCTGAACCCATTGACACGGTTACAATTCCATATGGCTGTTTTTCAACTTTTTCAGAAACAGCAGGTGAACTTTCTTGAGAGACGATATTGCTATGTTGTTCACGCATGTTTTCAATTTTCATCTTAATTAAACTACCGTATTTTTGGCCGTAGTTTAACACTTCACCCGGATGTTCCGCATGAATATGAACTTTCACTACTTCATCATCTGATACGACTAGTAATGAATCGCCCCATTGACTTAAATCTTGGCGGAACTTCTCTTCAGAAAAAGCATGCGTCGCTGCTTTCTCATCTTCTAAGCGCACCATAAATTCTGTACAATATCCAAATTCAATATCCTCTGTATTCATATGACTTTGTGCATGTTTATGATGCTCTGCGCTCACTAGTTCGTTCATTGAAGGAGCAGCCATTGGAATACCTGGCAGCTTTTCACCTTTTAATTCTGCTAAAAACCCTTCATAAATCAGAACAAGACCTTGTCCGCCGCTATCTACTACTCCTACTTCTTTTAATACAGGCAAGAGGTCTGGAGTCCGATCTAACGAAGCTTTCGAGGCTTTTAGTACTCCTTCCATAAATAACACCATGTCAGTTTGCTTTTTAGCTAATTCTGTTGCTTTTTTAGCTGTATCTTTCGCAACCGTTAAAATTGTACCTTCAATTGGCTTCATGACTGCCTTGTAAGCCGTTTCAACGCCTAATTCAAGCGCTTCGGCAAATTCTATTGTCGTAATAGATGACTTTTGCTCAACCGATTTTGCGAACCCGCGGAACAATTGAGATAAAATAACACCAGAATTTCCACGAGCACCCATTAAAAGGCCTTTCGATAAAGCTTGTCCTACTTGACCAATATGATTTGATACATTATTTTTCACTTCTTTAGCACCAGATGTAATAGACAAATTCATATTTGTTCCTGTATCACCATCTGGCACAGGAAAGACGTTTAGTGCATCTACGTAATCCGCATTATTTGATAGATGCTGAGCTCCTTGAAGCACCATTTCAGCAAAACGCTTTCCGTCCAATGTTGTCATTGACACGAATCTTCCTCCTTATTACACGTTCGTTACACGAACACCCTGCACATAAATATTTACTGAGTCAACAGTTAAACCAACTGTTTGTTCGAGTGTGTATTTAACTTTTGTCTGTACATTATGAGCAATTTCTGATATTTTCGTTCCGTAGCTTACAATGATATACATGTCAATATGTATTTCATCATTTTGCTGTCTTACAATAATACCACGTGTAAAATTTTCTTTACGAAGAATGTCAGTAAGACCATCTTTAATTTGATTTTTTGAAGCCATGCCGATGATCCCATAGCAGTCGATAGCTGCTCCTCCAGCGATTGTTGCAATCACATCTGTAGAGATATCAATTTGACCGTACTTAGTTTTCATTTCGATGGACATACTTTTTTCCCCTTTCTAGTTCATAGACTATAAATATTTTACTATAATCAATCTCTTTTTAAAAGAATATTCCCTAATTGCCCAATTTCCACTCTACTTATTATTGAACATACATTCAATTTATATGTCAAGGAAAATTTCTTGAAAGCTTTTTATCAGAACTATTGCAATCTCATGCATGCTGTGATAAATTAATATAGTATTTCTCAAAGCAGAATTGAGTAGTTTTTTTGTGTTAGGAGGGAAAACTATGGCACGCAAATGTGTAGTAACTGGCAGAAAAGCTCGTTCAGGTAACGCACGTTCTCACGCTATGAACGCTACAAAGCGTAAATGGGGTGCTAACGTTCAAAAAGTACGTATCTTAGTGGACGGTAAACCAAAACGTGTATACGTATCAGCTAGAGCCCTTAAATCTGGGAAAGTTGAACGCGTTTAATTTTCGATAATGAAAAAGCACCATATATATGGTGCTTCTTTTATTATTTCAGCTTTTTTAATCTTTTTTAAATGAATTTAGCATGACTTTTACGATGCCACCTAAGAACTTTGGAAGTTTAATCGTATAAAATTTCATACTGTCCCTCCTAACCGTCTCCACCATTCATCTACTTTTAACGGAGTCAAGTTTCCTTTCTCCATTTTCCTTCTATCTACATCACTTCTCTGCTACAAGCAACCTTCATCATTGCTTCTTACCATCATTAATATGCCTTTGTTAAATGAAAAAGTACCTCTTTGTTGAATAAGTTCATTACTAATACATAAGGTTGATCCTAATTCTACTTGATGATTTGTCAGAGGATATTTAAATCCTTCTAAAGTCAGTCCTTCCACATCTTGCGAATAAGGAATAAATGAAACATAGCGATATTTACTCGCTTCAACAGTATATGCACCTGCTGAGAATAATTGAATACTATTCTGCTTATCAATCATCTGGACCTCAATTTCTGCACTTAATCCGCGATAAAGCAGCTGGAGAGTGCCAAACATGTGATCCAACCGACCACCTGTTGCCCCAAAGAGACGAATCATCTGCGGGTTTTGCTTGATAGCCCATTGAAAAGCTAGCTCTAAATCTGTTGCATCTTTTTCAGCAGGATATAATTCAATGTCACCTAATTGTTTTCGTACATATTCCAACTGTTCTTCTGTAATAGAATCAAAATCACCAAAGGCTTTTCGCGGCGTAATGTTTTGCTGAAGCAAGGAAAAAACACCTCGATCTACACCAATCCATTCAGCATCTTTCCATTGATTTACTAAAGTTGGAACTTGTTCATCTGGTCCCCCAGCTAAGATATGAATAATCATTAATTTCTCCTTTATTTTCCTATGCTTTTTAACTTCATCGCTATTCATGTAATAATAAAAGAAAAAGCTGTCATTAACAAGACGAATGATTCGTCCACGTTCCTGACAACTTTTAACTTTCTTTACTTTTTAAAGGTTTGTTCGAATACGTTCAATCGCACTAGAACGGTCCTCTTGATTATAAATAGCTGATCCAGCCACTAATACGTTCGCTCCTGCTTCTACACATCTTTTTGCCGTCTCTTCATTCACTCCTCCATCTACTTCTACTTCAATAGATAGCTGACGAATCTCAATTAATTGAGAGATTTGTTCAATCTTTGGCAGTACACTATCAATAAACGTTTGACCTCCAAATCCAGGGTTCACTGTCATTAACAAAATTAAATCAATATCTTCTAGTACATGTTTTACGACATCAATTGGTGTGGCAGGGTTTAACGCCACCCCTACTTTCATTCCATGTTCTTTAATTAGTTGAATTGTACGATGCAGATGTGTGCAAGCTTCTGCATGAATAGTTAAAATATCAGCTCCTGCTTTAGCAAACGTAGGAATATATTGATCTGGATTTTCAATCATTAAATGAACATCTAAAGGCAAAGATGTAATGGGACGGATTGCCTCAACAACTAAAGGCCCTATTGTAATGTTTGGCACGAAATGTCCATCCATTACATCCACATGGATATAATCAGCTCCAGCAGCTTCTACTTCACGAATTTCTTCACCAAGCTTAGAAAAGTTGGCAGATAAAATGGAAGGTGCAATTTTTGTCATGTTTAGTACCTCGGCTTTCTTTGCTTTATTTCCTCAATGAATTGTAAATAATGCTCATAGCGATATTCTGGAATCTGTTTTTGTTCAAACGCGTCTTTTACTGCACATTTTGGTTCTTTTACATGCAAACATCCTCTAAACTTACACTGTTCACTTAAGCGTGACATTTCTAGAAAACAGTGAGATAACTCTTCTACCTCAAGTGTTAAGAACTCTAGAGAGCTAAACCCAGGGGTATCAGCCACTAGTCCTTCCCCAAATGAAATAAGCTCCACATGTCGAGTTGTGTGCTTTCCTCTTCCTAGAGAGGTAGAAATATCATCCGTTTTTAATGCTAATTCAGGTTTTAACGCATTAAGCAATGACGATTTGCCAACTCCTGATTGTCCGGCAATGACTGTAACACGGTTTTCAAAGATGGGCTCTATTTGTTCAATTCCACTTTCCGTTACAGTAGATGTCAAAATAACCTCGTATCCTATTTTACGATAATCTTCGGCATATTGCTCAATAACTTGCTTTTTTTCGTCAGATAAAAGGTCAGTTTTTGAAATACAAATGATTGGTTTAATATCATTTGATTCAACTAAAACTAAAAATCGATCTAGCAGTATCGTACTAAAATCAGGTTCAATTGCTGAAAAAACAAGCAATGTTTGATCAACATTTGAAATAGGTGGGCGCACTAATTCATTTTTACGTTCTTTAATTTCAAGTATATATCCTTCAAGCTCGTTATCAGCTTGAAAGACTACTTCATCACCAACTAAAGGTGTAATTTTTTGCTTGCGAAAAACACCTCGTCCGCGACACTGAGTCACTTGTCCATCATGAAGAACATAATAAAATCCACTTAAGGATTTAATAATTCTTCCTTCTGGCATAACCTCACTCCTATCATTCTTCTGGATACTCAACCGTTTTTTCTTCAATTACTTGTCCATCACGTACAATTTTATAGATAGCTTGCTCTCCGTCTTTAATGAGAACATCAAATGATTCAGTAACCGTCTCAGTAATTGTTAATTCTTTAATCGGCACAGACATTGTCGTATTTGCATCTTCTACATATATTTGTACTTTCTGTGGCTTTGGTTTAGGTTGTCCATCGTCCCCTTCAACAGTTCCATTATCTGAAACCTCATAAGGAATCGTCACTTGAACCCCGACTGTTTGTGGCGGCTTTTCTTTTTTTCCTAATGAAACTTTAATGGTCAGTGTATCTCCCTTTTGAACGACCGAATTAGCATTTGGTGTTTGCGAGATAACTAAGCCTTTTTCAACAGTATCAGAATATTCATTTTCCACTACTACTTTTAGATCTTGGTCTGAGGAGTAATCTCGTACACTCTTTTCAGTCCATCCTAAAAAATCTTTTACTGTAATTGCAGGAGGACCTTTGCTGACCCATAGTGTAACCGTCGTGCTTTCAGGGACCACTTCTTCTCCTTCTTTAGGATTTTGATCTAAAATCGTCCCTTTTACTTCATCGCTTTCAATCTCAATTGTTCGTATTTCTCTGTAGTTTCGATTCTCTAGCAATTTTTCTACTTCATTAGTATTACGACCGATTAAACGATCAAATGCTACTTTTGCTTTTCCTGTACTACGATAAATCACAATATCGGATCCTTCTTTAACCACATTTCCTGCTTTTGGAACAGTACGAATTACGTTCCCTTCTGATACTTCATTATCAGCTATTTCTTTCGGATTTTCCACATTAAAGCCTAAGGAAACCAACTCTGTTACCGCCACTTCATAATCTTGATTATGTAAGTCCGGAACTGTTATATCTTTTGGCAATAATAATGACGGTATAAAAGTAACCGCTGCTACACTTGCAGCTGCTAAAAGCAAAAATACAACGATTAATGTGAAGATTAGTTTACTTTTTTTCTTTTTCTTAGGCTTTTTCTCTTCCCCTTCCTCTTCTTGTTGAAGGTGCGGAGGCTTTCGTACAAGTGTCTGTGTTTCATTATCTACATGATTGTCTTTAATAACTGGTATCGCTTTTGTTACTTCATCATCATCTGGCACGATAAATTTTTGCTCATTATGACGATTTGGATGAACAGCTGATCGTAAATCTTCTTCAAGCTCTTCGACAGAATTATAACGATAAAAAGGGTCTTTTGTTGTTGCTTTTAATACGACGTTTTCAACACTTTGTGGAATAGCTACATTCCATTTTTTAGGTGATGGAGTTTCGGTTTGCAAATGCTTTAAAGCAATTGAAACAGCTGACTCACCTGAAAATGGCACCCGGCCCGTTAACAGTTCAAATAATACAACTCCTAATGAATAAATATCGGACTTTTTATTTGCTAATCCGCCTCTGGCTTGTTCAGGAGATAAATAATGAACAGATCCTAAGACAGAGTTCGTGTGAGTAATAGTTGTCGAGCTTAGCGCTACCGCTATCCCAAAGTCTGTCACTTTAACAGTATCATCATGATCAATTAATATATTTTGCGGTTTAATGTCTCGATGTATAATACCAAATTGATGGGCATGAGCAATAGCAGATGTAATTTGAGTCATAATATGTATAGCTTTTTCAAGTGATAGTGGTGACTCCTGTAAAATATATTGCTTTAATGTCATACCCGGAACATATTCCATTACAATGTAATAAATATCTTCCTCTTCTCCAACATCATAAATACTTACAATATTTGGATGAGCAATACTTGTTGCTGATTGAGCTTCACGGTGGAAACGCTTAATAAAGGCCTCGTCATTAGCAAAGTCTAAACGTAACACTTTTATCGCCACGTCTCGATCCAAGATCATATCACGTGCTAAATAGACGTTTGCCATTCCCCCTCCACCAATTACATGTAGTATTTTATAACGGTCGTTTAGCCGTCTACCGATTAGCAACGATCTCACCTACTTTCAGATGTAAAGTCCACAATTGCTAGTGTAATATTGTCTTCTCCACCTAGTTCATTTGCTAATGTAATTAGACGTGTACCCGTTTCTTGTAAAGAGGAACTTGATTGCAGTAACTCTTTTAATTTATCATCATTGACTTTGTTTGACAGTCCATCTGAACATAACAATAAGACATCTTCTTTTTCAACTTCAATCGTCTTAACATCTAAACTAACATTTTCTTCCGTGCCTAAAGCACGTAATAAAATATTTTTTCGAGGATGATGCTCTGCATCTTCTTTTGTAATTTGACCGTTTTTCACCAGTTCATTAACAAGTGAATGATCTTCTGTTACTTGCTTAAATCCATGATTATTAAATAAATAACAGCGACTATCTCCAATGTTGCCAATGGTACAAAAGTCTTCTGCACAAATAGCTAATACGATTGTTGTCCCCATCCCTTTACACTCTTCATGTTCATTCGCATATTTATGTATATCTTCATTAATTTTTTTTACATGTTCACGAATCCACTGTGCAGCATCTTCTGGGTTGTTGAGACATTCACTTTCTTTCCACTTATCTTGCAGTTTTTGAACTGCCATCGCACTAGCTATATCACCAGCGCGATGACCTCCCATGCCATCTGCTACAATTGCAAGCACTTGGCCATGATCGTTCAAAAATACCCCTCCGCTATCTTCATTGTGTTGACGTATTCTCCCCCGGTCTGTCATAAAGACAGTTGCCATACAATCACCTCGTCTCTTCTTTACGCTCCTTCGCACGTAGTTGTCCACAAGCAGCATCAATATCGTGCCCTTGTTCACGTCGAATTGTAACATTTACACCATGTTTTTTCAGCGTTTTTTCAAATGCAAAAATTTGTTCACGCGGTGTACGAACATAATCACGCTCAGGTACATAGTTTACTGGAATTAAATTTACATGGCATTTAATGTTTTTAATCAGTGCCGCCAGTTCTTCAGCATGTTCTACTTGATCATTCACTCCGCCGAACAAGCCGTATTCAAAACTGATGCGTCGACCTGTTTTATCCGTATAATATTTAATTGCCTCCATTAAGTCAGGTAATTTATATGCACGGTTAATCGGCATTAAGCGCGAACGAATTTCATTGTTAGGTGCATGTAATGAAATGGCAAAGTTAATTTGCATTTGTTCATCGGCAAATTTATAAATCTTAGGGATGATTCCACTTGTTGATACGGTAATGTGTCGAGCACCGATATTTAATCCATTATCACTATTAATAATCTTCAAGAAGTCCATCATTTCATCGTAATTGTCAAATGGTTCCCCGATACCCATTATTACGACATGACTAACGCGTTCTCCTTGTTCGTCAATTGCTTTTTGTACTTTTACAACTTGAGCTACAATCTCTCCAGCTTCTAAATTACGTTTTAGTCCACCTAATGTCGATGCACAAAACGTACAGCCGATTCGACAGCCCACTTGCGTTGTAACACAAATAGAGTTTCCGTATTCATGACGCATTAATACTGTTTCAATTGTGTATCCATCATGCAGCTCAAATAAAAATTTCATTGTGCCATCAGATGAAGTTTGTTGAACCACGGTTTTTAACGTCGTTAAAACAAAATTCTCACTTAACTTATGACGTAATTCTTTTGAAAGGTTTGACATTCCATCAAACTCTGCAACGCGTTTTACATATAACCAATCAAAGATTTGTTTAGCACGGAACTTTTTATCTCCATGTTCAACTAACCAATCTTCAAGCTCATGCATTTGTAATGAGTAAATGGATGGCTTTTTATTCTCGTCTTTGGTTTCCTTTTTTTTGTTCATTGCTGTTTCTTCCATTTTTACACCTTCTTCTGTAAACATGCAATATAAAATCCATCACTTTTATCGTTCGGCAGCAATTGAATTTGTCCATGTTTTACATTTTGTTTAATTTGTTGTGGCATACGTTCAACTAATGTTGGGTCTTCTACAAATTCGGGATGACTGTTTAAAAACGCTTCAACCACATCAGCATTTTCATCTCGGTCAATTGTACATGTACTGTAAACAATGGTTCCGCCTTTTTTTAGCAAAGGAGCAACCGCCTTTAATATATCTTGCTGAATACGGGCTAGCTGTTTCACATCTTGTTCTGTTTTTACGTATTTTAAATCTGGTTTTCGTCTCATAACGCCAAAACCAGAACACGGCGCATCCACAAGAATACGATCGAACGTTTCAGGTTTAAACCTTTCACCTACTTTTCGGCTATCCTGGACAGTAGGATGAATATTCGTTAACTGCAGACGCTCAGCCTGTTCAGAAATAAGCTGCACTTTATGATTATGAATATCAAGCGAAACTACTTCTCCACTATTTTTTAGTTTCTCCCCAATATGCGTAGATTTACCACCTGGTGCAGCACAGCTGTCTAAAATGCGCTCATTTTCTTTTACCCCTAAAGCATGTGCAACAAGCATAGAACTTTCATCTTGAACAGTAAACATTCCTTTTTTAAAAGCATCTGTATAAGCTGCGTTTCCTCTTTGCACTTCTATTGCTTCAGATACAAAAGCACCTGGGTGTACGGCAATCCCCTCTTGTTCTAACTGTTTTTTCACTTCATCAACCGTAAATCTAGCTGTATTTACTCGAAGCGTTTGTTTAGGAGCCATTAGATTAGCTAAACAAATTTCGCGTGTTTTGTCCAATCCATATTGTTCCACCCAGCGTTTTACAAGCCACAATGGATGACTTGTTTCAACCGATAACCGTTCAATAGGATCTTTAATATCATCAATAGAAGGTGTACCATTGCGTTGAATGTTTCGTAATACACCATTTACCATTGAAGCGATCCCTTTATGCCCTCTTTTTTTAGCAATTTCAACTGCTTCATGAATAACAGCTCGATCTGGCACACGATCTAAATACATCATTTGATAGAGGGATAATCGCAATAAAACCTTCACCCATACTTGTAGTTTTTTTGCATTTTTTAAAAAAGGCTTTAATCCGTAGTCTAATGTATCTCTTCGCTGAATTGTTCCATAGACAATTTCAGTCAGCAAACCGGCATCTTTTCTTTGAACACCATACTTTTGAATGCTTTTATTTAGCAATAAATTGCTAAACGCCTGATTCTTCTCGATCGATAACAGAATGTCGAGTGCAAGATCGCGAATATTATACTTATTCATTTTGATCTCCTAAAACCGCCCCTACTTCAACGGCTGTGCCCCGTAAAAATTGCAATGCATTCATACGTTTTTTCCCTGATGGCTGTAAGTCTGTAATTTTAATTCCGGTATCATTTCCAGTCGCTACAATAAAGCCATCTTTTTCAAGAGATACAATCTTACCGGGTTCTCCGGTCGCATGCACTTTTTCTCCCCACCATACTTTCATAACTTGGCCGTCTAATGTTGTATATGCTACAGGCCAAGGGTGTAGGCCGCGAATATGGTTATAGATTTCTTCACCGCTTCTTGTCCAATCAATTTTCTCTTGTTCACGTTTAATATTATAAGCAAAAGTTGCCTCATCATCATTTTGCTTTACTGGTACTAATTCCCCGTTAACAAGTGCTGGGATGGTTTCAGACAGTAAAGCAGCACCTGCAATACTTAATTTATCATGTAATGTACCAACATGATCCTCTTCTTCAATTGGCACTTCTACTTTTGTTAAAATGTCACCTGCATCTAACTTTTCAACCATATACATAATAGTTACGCCAGTTTTAGGCTTGCCTTGTAAGATTGAATAATGAATCGGCGCTCCTCCGCGCAATTCTGGTAATAGCGATGCATGCACATTAATGCAACCATACGGCGGCGCTTCTAAAATAGGGGTTGGTAAAATTTGTCCAAATGCAGCGGTCACAATTAAATCCGGTTTGTAAGCCAGAACTTTTTTGTATTCCTCCTCCACTCTGATTTTTTCTGGTTGTAAAACTGGAATACCATGTTTTTCAGCTTCTACTTTTACCGGCGGAGGCGTAAGTACACGCTTGCGCCCTTTTGGACGATCTGGCTGTGTAACAACAGCCACTACGTCATATCCATCCTTTATTAATGTTTGCAACACTGGAACTGAAAAATCCGGCGTTCCCATAAAAACGATTTTCATCGTATAAAACCTACCCTTCTAATTCGCCCTCTTCATAATAGCGTAATACTTTTTCTGTAAATAATACCCCGTGCAAGTGATCGATTTCATGCTGAATTGCCCGTGCTAAAAATCCTTTGGCTTCTATAAAAAACGGTTTTCCCCGACGGTTTTGTGCTCGCACTTTCACATAATCCGCTCGAGCTACTTCACCAAAAAGGTCCGGAAAACTCAGGCAGCCTTCGGGACCGATTTGTTCACCACGTTTTTCAATAATAACCGGATTAATTAATTCAATTTTCCCATTTCGGTCTCCTACATCGACAACGGCTATTTGCTTTAAAACTCCGACTTGAGGAGCTGCTAGCCCTACTCCGTCCGCATCGAGCATGAGATCATACATTCCATTGAGCAGCTTTGCTAATTTATTATCAAACTGTGTGACCGGTTCACATTCTGTTTCTAATACATCATTTGGATGATAAACAAGTTTTAATTTAGACAAACCGTCACCTCCTTTTGTTAGTTCTATTTATGTCCAAAACGTTTCTACTCTAACGTATAAAGTCCTAAGTTCCGTGCACTAATTCCCCAACACCCTTCTTCTCTTACAGAAAGTAAGCTCTTAGCCTACATCATTGAATAGGGGTGCAGATCGACGGTGATGGTTAAATGTTCTTGCTGCATCTCATCTTGATACCTCTCTAGCACATACTTTAGTGACGGTATCAGGCTTGGTTCCAGCTTGTATTTTATCATGCATTGATAACGATATCTATCTTTTATCTTAGCAATCGGCGAGGTGACAGGACCTAGTATCACCGTTTGCGATGACAATTTTTGACGTAAATATTGTGAGATTTTATCGGTCACAGAGACAACTTTGGCAATATTCTCATGAGAAACTGTCACAAGAGCTAAATAAAAGAACGGCGGATAACGATGCAACTTCCGAATTTTCATCTCTTCATTATAAAATGTATCATAATCATGCTGACTTGCTAACTGGATACTATAATGCTCAGGGGCGTACGTTTGAATAACTACCTCTCCGGGTAGCTGATGCCTTCCTGCTCGTCCACTTACTTGAGTGAGCAATTGAAATGTTTTTTCCGATGCCCGAAAATCGGGTAAATTTAGCATCGTATCTGCTGATAAAACCCCCACTAATGTAACATTAGGAAAATCGAGCCCTTTTGCAATCATTTGTGTCCCGAGCAATATTTGCGCTTCCCCATTTGCAAATTTTGTTAGCAATTTTTCATGTGCCCCTTTGCGACTCGTTGTATCGACATCCATTCGAACAACGGATGCTTGAGGCAAAATTTTTGTTAGTTCTTCTTCTACTTTTTGAGTACCTGAACCAAAGAAGCGAATGTGTTCACTATGACATTCAGGACAAGTGGAATGAATCGACTCTTCATAGCCGCAATAATGACACTTCAAACGATTGTGATACCGGTGATATGTTAATGAAATCTCACAATGAGGACAAGCAGGAACATAGCCGCAATCACGGCACATGACAAAGGAAGAGTGTCCGCGTTTATTCAAGAAGAGAACAATTTGCTCCCCTTTTTGAAGGCGGTCTTGTACTTTTTCAAATAATAAAGTTGAGAACATAGAACGATTGCCACTTCTTAATTCCTCACGCATATCGACAATATCGACAGTGGGTAAAACTGAATTATTCATGCGCTTTTGTAATGTTAGTAGCTCATAAACGCCTTTTTTTGCACGAGCAAAAGACTCTAGTGTAGGTGTTGCACTCCCTAATATAACTGGACATTGATGATACTCTCCGCGATAAATGGCTACATCCCGTGCATGGTAACGAGGATTTTCTTCCTGTTTATAACTTGTTTCATGTTCTTCATCAATAATAATGATGCCTAGGTTTTGAAATGGCGCAAAAATGGCTGAACGTGCTCCCACCACAACCGATACTTCTTTACGTTGAATTTTGCGCCACTCATCATATTTTTCACCTGTCGATAATCCGCTGTGCATCACGGCTACTTTTGAACCAAAACGTTCTTTAAAGCGTTTTACCATCTGAGGGGTAAGTGAAATTTCCGGTACAAGCATAATCGCTTCTTTCCCTTTTTTCAAAACTTGATCAATGGATTGTAAATACACTTCGGTCTTGCCACTTCCAGTTACTCCGTACATTAAAAATACATTGTGCTCATTTTGTTCTATTCCCTTTAAAATCGGCTTAATGGCTGCACCTTGTTCAGGTGTAAGCGGAAATGGCTTAGACGGTTCAAACTTTCGGTCCTGATAAGGATCTCGATAAACTTCAATATCTGTTTGGATAAGCAGTCCTTTTGCTATAAGTGCTTTAATTGGAGCAGAAGTGACGTTTAGTTTCTCCATTAATTCTTTCATTGAAATCTCATTATGACAGGTTAACATAAACTCAAGCACTCGCTTTTGCTTATCAGCTTGCTTCGATAAACTGTTTAAAAATACGGCTGTATGTTCAGACGATTCCCCTAGTTTTACACCTTTAACTGTCTTCTTGTTGCCTTTATTTTTCACAACATACACAACTTCGATTAATCCTTTTTGAATATCTCGATAAAAGGCAGCGGAAACATCTGTTTTTTCAATTTCATTCCAGCTAATCTCGGTTTGAGCGTGAAAATATGGCTTTACTTTTTCATTTAACTGTTCAAAGTCATCTCGCCTTGATAAAAAAAGTTTCTTATCATACTTAGCTTTCATGGCAGCAGGTAACATTACTTGAAATGCAGAGATCGTAAAGCAAAGTGTTTTCTCTGTTAACCAGTGCCCTAATTGCAACAGTTCCGGAGTTAGGACCGGTGTTAAATCCAACAGTTCTGCAATAGGTTTCACTCTCTTTACATCCGTCGTTTCCTTTAGCTGAATGACAAATCCCTGTACTTTCCGAGGACCAAAGGGAACAATGACACGCATACCTGGAGCAACAATACCCTTCCATTCATCAGGGATTAAATAGTCAAATGCACGATCTGTCTGCTTCGCTGCTACGTCGACAATAACACTGGCAAAGCTCATTCAGATAACCCTTCTAACAAGCTTTTAACTTCTAGTAACAACTCGTTTGCTACCGCTGCCTTTGACATGATAGGAAGCATTTTACTGTCTCCATTCCGTTTATAAAATGTAACAATATTTGTATCAGTTCCAAACCCGGCACCTGCAGAAGCTACATTATTAGCTACAATCATATCTAAATTTTTATTGACTAGTTTTTTTTGTGCATACATATCTACTTGTTCTGTTTCTGCTGCAAACCCAATTAACAGCTGATGTTCTTTTTGTTCGCCTAAAGTTTTAAGAATATCTACCGTGCGCTCAAGCTCAATAGCTGCTTCGCCAGGCTGTTTTTTCATTTTTTGTCCGTGAACAAATTTAGGACGATAATCGGCTACTGCTGCTGCTTTAATAACAACATGCATGTCATGATAACGTTTCATTACTTCTTCAAACATCTGCTGGGCACTTTCTACTTGAACAACAGTGACATTTGAAGGATATGATAAGTTGGTTGGCCCTGTTACAAGTGTCACATTCGCACCTGCTTTTGCTGCTTCTTCAGCAATGGCATATCCCATTTTACCTGTTGAACGGTTAGTAAAAAATCGAACTGGATCTACCTTCTCGACAGTGGGACCTGCAGTTACAAGCATGTTAGTTCCTTTTAAAAATTTAGATTTCACTTGTGCATTTTCAAAATAAGAACGAAGCAATTCCACAATTGTTTCCGGCTCTTCAAGTCTGCCTTTTCCTACATATCCGCAAGCCAAATACCCCTCACCCGGTTCGACAAACGAATAGCCGAATGAAGCTAATATTTGCATATTTTTCTGCACTGCTGGATGATCATACATATGAACGTTCATAGCCGGTGCTATAAAAACAGGTGCAGTAGCAGCTAATAACGTAGTTGAAATCATCTCATCTGCGATTCCATTTGCTAGTTTGCCAATCATATTAGCTGTTGCAGGCGCTACAAGAATCAAATCCGGCCAGTCTGCTAAATCAATATGAGCAATAACAGACGGGTCTTTCTCATCGAATGTATCCGTATAAACGGGATTACGCGACAGCGCCTGAAAAGTAAGCGGTGTGACAAATTCACACGCTGAAGACGTCATCATTACCTTAACTTCTGCTCCTGCTTGTACTAATTTACTTGTTAAAGCAGCGGCTTTATACACAGCAATTCCACCGCTTACGCATACCAAAATTCGTTTTCCTTTCATCACTATGCCCCCATCTATTATCTGCTGAAATAAAGTGATACTTGAATCAAGAGGGATGTTCATCTCCGTTGATGATTCGTTAAGACCCATCGGACTCTTATCGCTTTGGCCTTTATTATCCCACCTGTTTTCTCATCATCCTGATGTGAAATGCTGTTCGTTAAAAGCGGGCTAAACAGGATCACTTCGTTTTCTGTTTTGTATACATTTACTTAGCTACGCTAGCTATTTAATTTCAATATTATAACATGTTCACAGATAGAAGTTGATTAAGATGACTGCTCTTTAAAACAGAAAAAAATAACAACCTACTTGATAGGTTGTTATTTTGAACACAATGACTCTTACTCAGAATCTTCTTTTTTCACAACGTGTGTGTATCCTAATTGTTCTGAGTTAATTTCTTCTAAAGCACAGCCTACAAATTTATGAGAAACCGGCTTTTCAATTGGCGTATCATTATGAAGCTGCAGTTGGCGTGCACGTTTGGCAGCTACTGTTACCAATGTGTATTTAGAATCTAATTTTTGCATTAATGAATCAATTGATGGATAAAGCATTGTTTATTCTACCTCCAGCATTCTTTTATAACGTGCAGATACGCGGTCACGACGGCAATGTTCTGCAGTCACAATAGAGCGAATACGTGCACAAGCATTTTCAACTTTGTCATTCTCAACTACGTAATCATATGCATCCATAAGTTCAATTTCTTCTTTTGCCACACGCATACGATTGTTAATTAAGTCTTCTGTTTCAGTACCGCGATTGACAATTCGGCTCTTTAACTCAGATAAACTTGGTGGTGCTAAGAAGATAAATAGTCCTTCTGGAAATGCTTCTTTTACTTGTAGCGCACCTTGCACTTCAATTTCTAAGAAGACATCTTTTCCTTCAGATAATGTTTGTTCTACGTAATCGACAGGCGTCCCATAGTAATTGCCTACGTACTCTGCCCATTCTAATAATTTGTTATTCTTGATCATATCTTCAAATTCTTCGCGTTCCTTGAAGAAGTAATCGACGCCATCTACTTCTCCTTCACGCGGTTTCCTTGTTGTCGCCGAAATGGAATATTGTAATTTAATATCGTCTTGCTCAAATAATGCTTTTCTTACTGTTCCTTTCCCAACACCTGATGGTCCTGAAAGAACAATTAATAAACCTCTTTCTATCATTGCTTTATACGCCCTACCCTTCTACTAGTTCTTCTTTATTCATAAGTCTTTGTGAAACAGTTTCTGGCTGAACAGGTGCTAAAATGACATGATGACTATCCATAATAATAACAGACCTTGTTTTCCGCCCCTGCGTAACATCAATTAAACAGCCACGATCTTTTGCGTCTTGGACAATACGTTTAATTGGAGCAGATTCTGGATGAACGACAGAAATAATACGATTAGAAGAAATGAAGTTTCCAAACCCAACATTAACTAATTTACCGCTCATAAAAAAGCCCCCTATTGTACAATATATTGTGTCCGTCTATTATGAAGGCTACTATAAACTATTCAATATTTTGAACTTGTTCTTTAATGCGCTCTAATTGCGTTTTCATATTAATGACAGATTGAGCAATTTTACCGTTATTTGCCTTCGCACCGATTGTATTCATCTCCCGATTTAGCTCTTGAACAAGAAAATCTAATTTTCTGCCTACTGAATCATTTGTCTCAAGGGTTTGACTGAACTGAGTAATATGACTTTGAATTCTTGTTAATTCTTCATTAATGTCTGCTTTTTCTGCAAATAGAGCTACTTCAGTTAATACTCGTTGCTCGTCAAACGCTCCTTCTAAATAATCTGTTAGCTTCTTTTTAATCTTTTCTTGATATTGTTCCGCAACTGTTGGAGCTAATGTTACGACTTCATCACGTAAACGTTGAATATCTTGTAGATACTTTACTAAATCGCGATAGAGCTCAGTTCCTTCTTGTTCACGCATTTCAAAAAGCTGATTAACTGCTGTTTCTACTGCTTCAAACACAAGCTTATGAATTGGTGCATGGTTAATTTCTTCTTCATATGTTGTCATTACTTCGGGCATATGCAAAACATCTTGCATTTGAACAGAATGAGAAAGTTGATATCGATTTTGAATTTGCTCAAACGCACTCATATATTCATCAAGCAATTGCCAATCTGTTTGTAATTTTGTTTTTGCAATTTCTTCACCTGAAATAGTAACAAATACTTCTACTCTACCACGTTTTATGTATGTTTGAATTATTTTTTTGATTTTATCTTCAATTTCAATCAATTGTCTTGGCATTCGAACGATAATTTCACAAAAGCGATGGTTTACCGATTTCATCTCTACTGTTACCGAGCGCTTTTCTGACTCTGCTCGTCCTCGGCCAAATCCTGTCATGCTTCTTATCATTGTTATCACATCCACTATGTACATCTTACATAAAAAGTATTATAAAAGAAAGTATTAGTAAAAGAAAAGAAACCTTCTTTTTCACACGGTAAAAGCTGTCCTTTGCGAGCAGAGGCTCAATCAGGACAGCTTCTTTAACAAATTATATCACAGTTTAACCAGTTTTTCTTGTTAAAAGTGAACCTGCTAGCAAAAAAGTCGGAATACTTGCAAGACCTAGAATAATTAACCACTCTCTCGGAGCAATTTCCATTGTATGGAAAATAGGTTGTAAAGGCGGATAATAAATTACAATAAGCATAAGTAAAATCGACGAAATGACCGCTCCAACTAGATATAGATTTCCAAAAGGATTTCGATCAAATACCGATTTCTCACTGCGACAATCGAAGACATGAATTAATTGAGCCATGACGAGTGTTGCAAATGCAATCGTCTGTGCATACTGTAAATTTGCCGGCGTATTGTCATAGACAATCATAAACGCTGCTAACGTTGCTATGCCAATTAAAAATCCTCGGCTGATGACCTTCCATCCTAATCCCCTTGCAAATACTCCTTCTTTTGGATGCCTTGGCTTTCTTTTCATCACATTCTCCTCAGGCTGATCTAATCCTAAAGCCATTGCAGGGAGGCCATCCGTTACTAAATTAACCCATAAAATTTGAATAGGAACTAATGGCAATGGGAGCGCTAGCAGCATAGCAAATAACATAACTAAAATCTCTCCAACATTTGAAGCAAGCAAGTACCGAATAAACTTACGAATATTTTCGTATATATTCCTTCCTTCTTTAATAGCTGATTTAATTGTAGCAAAGTTATCATCTAACAGTATAAGTGATGAAGCTTCTTTTGCAACATCTGTTCCCGTAATGCCCATGGCAATTCCTATGTCTGCCGCTTTAATGGCTGGAGCATCATTTACCCCATCTCCTGTCATCGCTACAATATGATCTTTAGCTTGAAGAGCTTTTACAATCTTCAGCTTATGTTCTGGCGATACACGTGCATATACATATACATCATCTACAACCTCTTCAAGTTCTTCCTGGGACATTTTAGACAGCGTATAACCATCCAGTACTTGCCCTCTTGGTGGTAAAATACCGAGCTGCTTGGCAATAGCTTTGGCTGTTATTACATGGTCACCTGTTATCATAACCGTTTTAATCCCCGCATCCCGGCACTCTTTCACAGCTTGCTTCACTTCAGGCCTAGGCGGATCAATCATGCCCTGTAAACCAAGAAATGTTAATTCTTTTTCTGCTTCCTGTTCAAATCTAATTGTTTCGTAAGACTCGATTGACCGATACGCAATAGCAATTGTACGTAATGCTTGCCCTGCTAGTGTATCAATAGCATGTTTTACTCCGCTATGAATCGTAACAGATAACGATTGTTGACGATTTTCCCATAGAATGCTTTTACTTTTCTCCAATAAAACATCTGGAGCTCCTTTTGTTACAACGTATCTTTTTTTGTTAGGATCTTCAATAATGACGCTCATCATTTTTCGCGTGGAATCAAATGGAAATTCTTCAATGACTTTAAATTGGCCTTTTATATTTTCTTTTGTAAAACCTGCTTTCATGGCTGATACAAGTAACGCAGCCTCTGTTGGATCACCATCAATGACATAATCATCATCTCTTTTTGTAATGGTTGTTTGATTACAAAGCAGCCCGAACAATAACAGCTGCTGTAAAGGCTTTTCGTTATTTACCCTTACTTCTTGACCTTGAAGAGAGAACAGTCCATTTGGTTCATATCCTGTACCCGAAACATGCCATGTTGTTCCACCTGACCATAAATGTGTAACAGTCATTTTATTTTGCGTGAGTGTACCTGTTTTGTCTGAACAAATAACAGACGCACATCCAAGTGTCTCTACTGCTGGCAATTTTCTAACGATGGATTTTTGTTTAATCATCCGCTGAACACCAAGTGATAAGGCAACAGTCACAATGGCAGGTAAACCTTCGGGAATCGCAGCAACTGCTAATGATACTCCAGCTAAAAACATGCTGTATAAATCATGGCCTTGCAAAACACCAACTGCGACAACAAGCACAGTCAGCGCCAGTGCTACAATAATTAAAATCTTCCCTAATTGTTCTAGCTTTCGCTGCAATGGTGTAATCATCGTCTCTGCATTTTGTAATAGGTCCGCGATTTGCCCCATTGCGGTTTTCATACCAATTCCAACAACAACCCCTATCCCACTTCCACGTGTCACAAGGGTACCCATAAATGCCATATTGTCTTGATCACCAAGAGGGATTTCTTCACCGCGTAAAGCTTCTGTATGTTTGGGAACAGGGACGGATTCACCTGTCAAAGCTGATTCTTCGATTTCTAGACTTTTTGCATCAATAATACGGATATCTGCGCCGATACGGTCTCCGCTTCCAAACTTGACAATATCGCCTACTACTAAATCTTTAGAAGCAATTTTTGACCATTCTCCTTCTCGTAATACCATTACTTGAGGAGCAGATAACTCTTTTAAAGCATGCAATGATTTCTCTGCACGTCTTTCCTGAAAGAAACCTAAAAATCCATTTATAATGACAATTGCAATGATAGCAATTGCATCAATATATTCTCCGAGTAATCCTGAAATTAGTGTAGCAGCTAGCAATACAAGCACCATAAAATCTTTAAATTGTTCTAAAAACAAAAGGAAAGCAGACTTTTTCTCACCTTCTGCTAGCTCATTAAACCCTTCTTTTTTTTGCCTTATTTTTATTTCTTTTTCACTTAAGCCTTGTGTTTTATCTGTTTTTGTTACTTCTAGTGCCGCTCTTTCACTTAGTTCATACCATTTCATTGCATCTCTTCACACCCTTTTATTTGTAAATAGATCGCATAGATTGTTACAATCTTATATCGTATGCTTATTCAGACTCGTCCTAAAAAATGCTATACTTTTATGCAGGACAATCTCCAAAGACTGAAGGATGTGAACAATATGTCATTTGATGGAATTTTTACATATGGAATCTTACATGAATTAACCGATGAACTAAAATCTAGTCGGATCTCTAAAATATATCAACCATTTCCAAATGAACTTATTTTACAGATTCGTGCCAAAGGTGAAAACCGAAAATTGCTGATTTCAGCCCACCCTAATTATGCACGTGTTCATTTCACCAATGAACCTTATGAAAACCCTGCTGAACCGCCGATGTTCTGTATGTTGTTACGCAAACATCTAGAAGGCAGCATCATTGAACAAGTGTATCAGCTCGGATTAGATCGCATACTCGTGATTGAAGCAAAAGGACGCAATGAAATTGGGGATGTTACATATAAACAGCTCATTATTGAAGTCATGGGGCGACATAGCAATATTGTACTCGTTGATAAAGAGAAACAAATCATTATTGACAGCATTAAGCATATTCCAATGTCGTTAAATCGACATCG
The DNA here is from genome assembly GCA_008180335.1 of Priestia megaterium. GTDB lineage: Bacteria > Bacillota > Bacilli > Bacillales > Bacillaceae_H > Priestia > Priestia megaterium_B. The sequence continues at coordinate 669,804 of VTEF01000001.1, read as the reverse complement.
CACCTTGTTACCAGGTGCAGCTTATGTATTGCCGCCAAGTCAAGAAAAACTTCACCCATTTGAAGCAGATCAAGAAACCGTTGCAAAAAAACTAGACTTTAACAGTGGTAAATTAGCAAACCAGCTTGTTCAAACGTTTGCCGGCTTATCACCTTTAATTGCTAATGAAATTGTTCACCGTGCTGGGTTAGCTAATCGCACAACGCTTCCAATTGCGTTCGTCGAAATGATGAGTGATATTCAAAACGGACACTTTAAACCAACTCTAACAACTGCCAAAGAGAAGGATTATTTTTACTTAACACGTTTAACTCATTTACACGGGGAAGAAAAAACATTTCATACCATTAGTGAACTGTTAGACCGCTATTATTATGGAAAAGCAGAACGAGACCGTGTTAAACAGCAAGCAAATGATCTCGTACAATTTGTTGCAAATGAAAAAAAGAAAAATGAAAAGAAAATTAAAAAGCTAGAAAAAACTCTTCAAAATGCTGAAAAAGCATCCGAGTATCAGCTAGCCGGAGAATTGCTTACCTCTCACTTGCACATGGTGAAAAAAGGTGATTCACAAATTGAAGTTTTAAATTATTATGATGAAAATGGCGGGATGATAACAATTCAATTAGACCCACAGAAAACACCTTCCCAAAATGCTCAGAGTTATTTTACAAAGTACCAAAAAGCAAAAAATTCCGTTGCGGTTGTCATGGAACAAATTGAAAAAGCAAATGACGAAGTACAATATTTTGATTCGCTTATTCAGCAAATGGAAACTGCTTCTCATAAAGACATTGCTGAAATCCGAGAGGAACTTGTAGAAGAAGGATATTTGCGTAATCGCCAAAGTAAAAAAACTAAAAAACTAAAAAATTCAACACCAACACTTGAACAATACAAAGCAAGCGATGGAACTACTATTTTAGTTGGTAAAAACAATAAACAGAATGAGTATTTAACGAATCGATTAGCTGCTAGAGACGATGTATGGTTACATACAAAAGATATTCCGGGCTCACATGTTGTCATTCGCGCTCAAGAGCCGACAGAGCAAACCATCCTAGAAGCAGCACATCTTGCTGCTTACTTTAGTAAAGCGAAGAACTCAAGTTCTGTGCCAGTCGACTTTACAAAGATTCGACATGTCAAAAAACCAAGCGGAGCAAAACCTGGGTTCGTTACATACGATCAGCAACAGACAGTCTATGTAACACCAAACGAAGAACTAGTTTTAAAGCTGCGTCAATCCTAAGTTATGAGTAATTGACGTATTATAGAGAAAATCCCTTTCATAGCGAAAGGGATTTTTTATACAGATTCTTCAGATGTCATCCAAGCAGGGTCAGCTGGGTTTTCTCTCCACTTAAACAATTTATTAAGTGCTTCTTCCTGAATATATCCTGCTTCATTAGCAGCTTCGACTAACGTAGAATAATCCGTCAAAGAGTATACTTGCAGATTTTCTTCTTTAAACAATTGGCGCGCTTTTTCAAGCTCATATGTAAAGATGGATACAACCCCTAATACTTCACAGCCTTGTTCTTTTAAAGCTTTCACTGCCGTCAGCACACTTCCGCCTGTTGAAATTAAATCTTCAATGACAACCACTTTGTGACCTTTTTCTACTTTTCCTTCAATTTGATTTCCTCGGCCGTGTCCTTTGGCTTTACTTCGAACGTAGCACATTGGCAATTCTAATGCCTCACTTACCCACGCAGCATGTGGAATACCAGCCGTTGCTGTACCAGCTACTACTTCGACACTTGCAAAATACATTTTAATTAAATTTTGCAACCCTTTGGCAATTTCTTTACGTACTTTCGGATAAGATAATGTTAAGCGATTATCACAATAAATAGGTGATTTAATACCCGATGCCCAAGTAAAAGGTTCATTAGGTCGTAAGCTTACAGCCTCAATATCAATTAATTGTGTTGCGATTTCTTTTCTGAAATTTTTCATGGTGCCACACGCTCTCCTTTCCATTGTTGAAGCATTGTATAGTAGGCTTGTACTGGATCTTTTGCTTTTGTGATTGAACGGCCGACAACGATTGCACTTGAACCATATTCTCTCGCAACCTCTGGGGTAGCGACACGCACTTGATCATCAGTCGAATCAGATGACATCCGTATACCCGGAGTTACAGTTAAAAAATCATTTCCCACTGTCTCACGAATAGAAGGTACTTCATGTACAGAACAAACAACACCGTCCAAGCCACTTTTATGAGCAAGTGATGCGTAATGAGTGACTACTTCTTCCATCGAATGTGTAATTAATTGCTGATCTTTTAACATCTCACTAGAGGTACTCGTTAGCTGTGTAACAGCAAGGCACGCAGGACGTGTTTTCCCTTCAGCCGTACCTGCTTCTAGCCCTTCAATTGCTGCTTGCATCATTGCCGTTCCCCCTGCTGCATGAACATTGACAAGATCTACTTCAAGCGATGCAAGTGATTTCATTCCTTGCTTTACTGTATTGGGAATATCATGAAGCTTTAAATCCAAAAAGATTTGATGATTTTGTTCTTTTAAAGTTGAAATAATCGATAAGCCTTCTTTGTAAAACAGTTCCATCCCAACTTTTAAAAATAACTGTTCATTTTCAAACGGCATTAAAAACTGATTGACTTCATTCATTGATGAAAAATCAAGAGCAATGATGAGCGGTTGCTTCATATTTCTTCCAACTCCTTCCGACACATTCTGATACATGCTCATAACCTAGTGACGCTAAAAGCCTAGGCAATTCTTCAATAATCGTTGGGCAAACGTACGGATCAACAAAATTCGCCGTGCCAACTGCCACTGCACTCGCTCCGGCATATAAAAACTCGAGTGCATCTTCAGCATTCGTTACACCACCCATTCCAATAATTGGAATATCGACTTTTTGACTCACTTCATACACCATGCGAATGGCTACTGGTTTAATAGAAGGACCTGACAAACCGCCAGTTCCATTTGCTAAAACTGGCTGCGCTGTTTTTAAATCCAGCCGCATACCAAGCAATGTATTAATCATAGTTAAGCCGTCTGCACCAGCCTTTTCTACTGCTGTTGCCATTTCAACGATGTTGGATACATTTGGAGATAACTTGACATATACCGGGACACTCGCTACTTCTTTTACTCGTTTTGTTAAATGTGCTGCAATTTGCGGATCCACGCCGAAGGCAATTCCGCCTTTTTTGACATTCGGACATGAAATATTCAATTCAAGCGCTTTTACATTTTCCACCGTGGAAATTTGTTCGGCTACATGAACATACTCTTCTACAGAAGCGCCAGCGACATTTGCAATAATAGGCACATCATATTTTTGCAACCAAACTAATTCTTCGTTCATTACACGTTCTAACCCGGGATTTTGCAATCCAATTGCATTTAACATCCCTGCTGATGTTTCTGCTACACGAGGTGTAGGATTTCCAAATCGGCTTTCTGCAGTTGTTGCTTTAATCATGATTGCTCCAAGCGTATCTAATGAATAAAATTCAGCATACTCTCTGCCGAAGCCAAAACAGCCTGAAGCCGGCATAATCGGATTTTTTAAATCTAACCCTGGTAATTTCGTTTGAAGCATATTCATAGAAGCACCTCCCCTGCTTGAAAAACTGGACCGTCGCTACAGATTTTCCGATATGCAGTTGATTGTTGATCTTTCTTACACACACATGCAAAACAAGCACCAATCCCGCATCCCATACGCTCTTCTAGTGAAATATAGAGCGGTTTATTTGCATAATTTAGCTCTACTGCTTTTAACATCGGTGTTGGGCCACATGCGAACATGCTATTATACATAAATTTATTCCGTTCAATTACGTTTGTCACAAAACCTTTTGTTCCATAAGTTCCATCAACCGTTGCAACATATGTTTCCCCTAATGATAAAAATTCTTTTTCATAAAACACATCTTCTGCTGATTGAAAACCAAGTACGTGAATGACTTGAACACCCTTTTCTTTTAACCGCTTAGATAACTCATAGAGCGGAGGCACCCCAATGCCCCCTCCTACAAGTATAGCTGTTTCTCCCTGTTCCACCGCTTCAACAGGAAACCCATGTCCTAGCGGCCCTAGGACATCGATTCTTTCTCCCACTTGTTTCTGTGCCAGCATCGATGTACCAGCACCTTCAGCTCGATAAATCATCGTGAATTGTTCCCGCTCTTTGTTAATTTCCGCAATACTAATTGGTCTTCGAAGCACCGGCAAGTAATGGTTATTAACACGCAGATGCACAAATTGCCCCGGCTCATTCATGAAACGAACAAGCTCGCCTTGAAGTGTTAATTCATATACATTATGTGTTAAAGATCGCTGACGGACGACTTGCATCATTTCATGTTTTTTCATACCGTTGTCACCTCACAAGTAGGAAAAGCCTCTTTCATTGGAATTGTATGAAAGCTAATTGTTTCAAGCACTCGTAAAATTGCCTCTGCTGTATCAAGTGACGTTAAGCAAGGTACACCATTTTCCACTGCTTCGCGGCGGATTTTAAAGCCGTCACGAGCCGGTTGTTTTCCTTTCGTCAATGTGTTGATAACAAGCTGTGCTTCACCTTTTCTAATTACATCAAGCAGGTTATGGTCTTCATCGTGAATTTTATTTACCACCTTCACGCGAATTCCTTCTTCCGTAAACGTAGCTGCTGTTCCTTCTGTTGCAATGATTTGATAACCGATATTGGCAAAACGCTTTGCCAGTGCAATTGCTTCTGCTTTGTCTTTGTTTGCAACTGTCATTAATACCGATCCGTATGGTTTAATCGACATGCCTGATGCAATTAAGCCTTTATATAACGCTTTTTCATAAGTTGAATCCTGCCCCATAACTTCCCCTGTTGACTTCATTTCAGGACCAAGCGTAATATCTACACGACGTAATTTCGCAAAAGAGAAAACGGGCACTTTAACAAACACGCCTTCTTCTTCTGGATGAAGCCCCGACTCATAGCCAAGCTCTTTTAAGCTAGTTCCTAAGATGACTTTAGTTGCCACATTCGCCATTGGAATACGTGTGATTTTACTTAAAAATGGTACTGTACGGCTTGAACGTGGATTGACTTCAAGTACATACACTTCACCTTTGGATAAGACAAACTGGATGTTTAATAAACCAATAATTTTTAATCCTTTTGCAATGCGAGTTGTATAATCAATAATGGTATCCTTTACTTCCTGTGATAAAGTTTGCGGCGGATATACAGCAATTGAGTCACCAGAGTGAACACCGGCGCGCTCAATGTGTTCCATAATCCCTGGAATCACAACCGTTTCTCCATCTGAAATGGCATCCACTTCAATTTCTTTCCCTGTTAAGTAACGATCAATTAACACTGGGTGATCAGCATGCACTTTTACTGCATGCTTCATGTAATGAAGCAGTTCTTCTTGTTTGTAGACAATTTCCATCGCACGTCCACCTAATACGTATGAAGGTCTCACTAGTACGGGATAGCCAATTTCTTCTGCTACTACTAACGCTTCTTCCACAGATGTCACAGTTTTACCAAGTGGTTGTGGCACTTCTAACCTTGCTAACGTTGCTTCAAACTTTTTGCGGTCCTCTGCTGCATCTAAACTTTCAAGCGATGTTCCTAAAATTTTCACACCGCGCGCTTCCAATTCTTCTGCGAGATTAATAGCTGTTTGACCACCGAATTGCACTACTACCCCTTCTGGTTTTTCTAAATCAATAACATGCATTACATCTTCAATTGTTAACGGCTCGAAGTATAATTTATCTGAAATACTGAAGTCTGTTGAGACCGTTTCTGGATTATTATTAATAATGATTGCTTCATAACCCGCTTCTTTAATCGCCCAAACGGAATGCACTGTTGCGTAATCAAACTCAATTCCTTGACCAATACGGATTGGACCTGAACCTAGAACAACAACACTTTTACGCTCTGTTACGATCGATTCGTTTTCTTCTTCAAACGTACCATAGAAGTATGGTGTTGTTGATTCAAACTCCGCTGCACATGTATCAACCGTTTTATAAACTGGCGTCACGCCATTCTGTTTGCGGAACTCGTATACTTCCCGCTCCGTTTGATTCCATAATGACGCAATTTTGCTATCTGCAAACCCCATTGCTTTTGCTTCTTGTAAAACTTCGATATTATGAACTTCTTGTTTTAATACACGCTCAAAAGCAATGATTTTTTCAAGTTTTACGAGGAAGAAAAGATCAATTTTGCTCCAGTCATGAATCTGTTCAATTGTTATACCGCGGCGAATCGCTTCTGCAATGTAGAATAAGCGCTCATCGCCAGCTTTACGAATACGCTTTTCGATAAGTGCATCATCAAATTGCTCCGCATCTTTCAGCTCTAAATGATGGACATTTGCTTCCAATGAACGAACCGCTTTTAATAATGATTCTTCAAACGTACGGCCAATCGCCATGACTTCTCCCGTCGCTTTCATTTGAGTACCTAACTTACGATTAGCTGATTCGAATTTGTCAAATGGCCATCTTGGAATTTTTGATACAATGTAATCAAGCGCTGGTTCAAAGCATGCATACGTTTTACCAGTAACAGGATTCATCATTTCATCTAATGTTAACCCAACTGCAATTTTTGCTGCTAATTTTGCAATTGGATAACCAGTTGCTTTTGATGCTAATGCTGATGAACGGCTTACACGCGGATTCACTTCAATGACATAATATTGAAAGCTTTCAGGATCCAAAGCTAACTGAACGTTACATCCACCCTCGATTTGTAAGGCGCGAATAATCGTTAAGGATGCATTTCGAAGAAGCTGATATTCACGATCGCTTAATGTTTGGCTTGGTGCAACAACAATGGAATCACCTGTATGGATACCGACTGGATCAAAGTTTTCCATGTTGCATACAACAATTGCATTATCATTTGCATCACGCATTACTTCATATTCAATTTCTTTAAAGCCGGCGATGCTTTTTTCCAATAGACATTGTGTAACAGGACTATGCTTTAATCCACTAGTCACGATTTCAACTAATTCTTCTTCGTTATGGCAAATCCCGCCTCCAGTACCGCCAAGTGTGTAAGCTGGGCGAACGATAACTGGATAGTTGACTTTCTTAACAAACGTATATGCTTCTTCTAACTTGTGAATAATTTCACTCGCTGGTACCGGTTGATTTAATTCATTCATTAATGAACGGAATTGCTCACGATCTTCTGCTTGTTCAATTGCCGATAGTTTTGTTCCTAAAATTTCAACACCAAACTCCTCTAAAATACCTGTTTGATGTAATTCAACTGCTAAATTTAATCCTGTTTGACCGCCAAGTGTTGGCAGTAGTGCATCTGGGCGTTCTTTTCGAATAATGGAGCTTACAAATTCAACAGTCAGCGGTTCAATGTATACTTTATCTGCCATTTCTGAATCTGTCATAATTGTTGCTGGGTTGGAGTTAACAAGAATGACTCTGTATCCTTCTTCTTTTAAAGCGATACAGGCTTGTGCTCCCGCATAGTCAAACTCTGCTGCTTGCCCAATTACAATTGGTCCTGATCCGATTACTAAAATTGTATTAATATCTTGACGTTTTGGCATTAGCAATTCCCTACTTTCTGATTGTTTTTCATAAGTTCCATAAACTGATCAAATAATCCATTTGCATCTTCTGGCCCAGGTGAAGCTTCTGGATGATATTGGACTGTAAATGCTGGATATTGTGTATGTTTAACTCCTTCAATCGTTCCATCATTTAATGCTACATGCGTGACTTCTAATTCCGTTCCAGCTAGAGATGGCTCACATACTGTATAACCATGGTTTTGTGAAGTAAGCGCCACTTTATTTGTACGTAAGTCTTTCACAGGATGATTAGATCCACGATGGCCAAATTTCATTTTTTCTGTATCCGCCCCGCACGCTAATGCAAACAGCTGGTGCCCTAAGCAGATCCCAAACAGTGGAACCTTGCCAAGAACACCTTGAATCATTTCAATAGCTTCTGGTACATCTTTCGGGTCTCCAGGTCCGTTACTCAGCATAATACCGTCTGGATTTAACTGAAGAATCTCTTCTGCCGTTACGTTGTAAGGCACAACAATTACGTCGCAGTGTCTTGTCGTCAATTCACGTAAAATACCATGTTTCATCCCGAAATCAACAAGCACTACTTTTTTGCCTCTGCCTGGACTTGGGTACGGTTTAACAGTTGATACTCTTTTAACTGAATCCGTCGGTAAGCTATGTGCTTGTAATTCCGCCACTACTTGCTTTACATCTACTTCCATGTTGCACATACGGCCGCGCAATGTCCCATGCTGACGAATTTTGCGTGTTAATTTTCTTGTATCGATACCTGCTAGCCCTGGTATATTTTTTTGTTTTAAAAACTCATCGACTGATAATTTGCTTCGGAAGTTCGAAGGCACCTCACAAATTTCCTTTACAATCAATCCGTGAACAGCAGGCTCAATTGATTCAAAATCATCACGGTTAATTCCATAATTTCCAATTAAAGGATATGTCAAAGTAACAATTTGTGCACAGTATGAAGGATCTGATAAAATTTCTTGATAGCCTGTCATCCCTGTATTGAAAACAACTTCTCCAGTCATTTCTCGTTCACTGCCAAACCCTTTGCCAATAAATACTGTACCATCTTCTAAAATTAGTTGACGTTGCATGCTTTAACATCCTCCCATACTCGTTTACCTTCTACAAATGTCATCACTGGCCATCCTTTGCACGTCCAGTTTGCAAATGGTGTATTTTTACCTTTTGAAACAAATTCATCTGGACTAATTACCCGCTCTGTTTCTAAATCGATAATCGTTAAATCTGCCGGTTTCCCTACTTCAATGGTTCCGTAAGGTAAGTTAAATGTTTCTGCTGGTTTGTTCGTCAGATATGCTATTAATTGATCTAGTGTCATAACGCCCTTTAGCACTAAATTTGTATATAAAAGTGGAAACGCTGTTTCTAGCCCCACAATTCCAAATGGTGCAAGCTCCATTCCTTCTGCTTTTTCTTCTGCTGTGTGTGGAGCATGATCAGTGGCAATGAAATCAAGCGTGCCGTCAAGCAAAGCTTCAATTAATGCCTGTTGATCATCTTTACCTCTAAGCGGTGGGTTCATTTTAAAATTAGCATCCAGTGATGGAATATCATTTTCACATAATAATAAGTGATGTGGTGTGACTTCTGCTGTTACATGAATTCCAGCTCTTTTTGCATCTCGAATTGCACGAATTGATTCTTTTGTACTCACATGGCATACATGATAATGACAACCTGCTGCTTCTGCTAATAAAACATCTCTTGCAATTTGTACAGCCTCACAGATCGAAGGAATACCGTTTAATCCATTTTCTTTCGCAAAGTGCCCATCATGTACACAGCCTTTATTGATTAAGTCATTATCTTCACAGTGAGCAACAATTGCTTTATTTAATGAAGCAGCTTTTTTCATGGCTTCAAACATCATTCCAGTTGACTGGACACCTACACCATCATCTGTAAAAGCAAAAGCTCCTGCATTTTTCAGCCCTTCAAAATCTGTTAGCTCTTTTCCTAACTGACGCGTTGTAATGGAAGCATATGGTAGAACACGCGCATGAGCTTTCTCTTTAATTCGTTTATTAACCCATTCCAATTGTTCAACCGTATCAGGTACTGGACGCGTATTTGGCATCGCAGCAATGGCTGTAAATCCGCCTCTCGCTGCTGCTAATGTTCCAGTTTCGATTGTTTCTTTCTTTTCTCCGCCTGGCTCTCGCAAATGAACATGTACATCAATAAATCCTGGCGAGATAAAATGGCCTTTTGCGTCTATTACTTCTTCATCTGTTGCAGTAATATCTGATGCAATCTCTGCAATCACACCATTTTCAATTTTCAGTTCCACCTTTTCTAATTTCCCATTAGTTAACCATGTAGCATTTTTGATAACTGTCGTCATGATGAAGTCCCCTTTCAATTGGTTGTAGTGCTCTTGCTAATACGGCCATTCGAATATATACACCATTTTGCATTTGCTTAAAAATCCGTGATCGGCTGCATTCTACTAATTCATCTGCAATTTCTACTCCTCTATTAACTGGTGCAGGATGAAGGATAATACTATTTGGCTTCATTTTCTTTTCACGTTCAATTGTTAAGCCATAACGCTTGTGATATTGCTGCTCAAGATTTGAATGATTTTGTTCATGCCGTTCAAATTGAATCCGCAGTAACATGACTACATCAGCCGTTTCAATTGCTTCGTCAATGTCTAGATATGTACCATATGTGTTTGTTTCATCTTTCCATTCTTCCGGGCCAGCAAAATAAACCGTTGCACCTAGTTTTGTAAGCATCTCTGCATTTGACCTTGCTACTCTGCTATGCCTTAAGTCACCAATAATCGCCACTTTCAATCCTTGAAAGGAGCCAAATTCTTGGCGAATCGTTAGCAAATCGAGCAAACACTGCGTTGGATGCTGTCCGCATCCGTCTCCTGCGTTAATGATTGGAATCGATACTTTGTCTTGAAGTTCTTCGTAATATCGGTCTTTCGGATGACGAATCACAACCGATTGGACACCAATAGCAGCCAATGTTTCAATCGTGTCATACAGCGTTTCCCCTTTTTGAACACTTGATGTTGTTACTTCAAATGGAATAGTAGTTAGACCTAATTGCTGCTCTGCCATCTCAAAACTGCATCGCGTTCTTGTACTTGCTTCAAAAAACAAATTCGCTACAAACATTTTGTCCTTTGGCTTCCATCCATCCTTCTGCACACGATAGCTTTCTGCATCATCTAAAATTTGTAGAATTTCGTTCATTTCTAATGTGGAGACTGTCACCAAATGTTTCATATCGATTCCCTCCGTTTTCGTCTCATCTCATTTGTTTTTATGAAAAACACCCTTTCTATGCTTAGAAAGGGTGTAAGAAAATAAGCTTCGTCTATGACGCGCTTTCACACACCCTTGGAAACCTCTCTGGATTTCAGTTAAAAGGCGTTTATGAAATTTTTTGACCTTGGATTTGTTGTACTTGCTTCTCAAATTTACCTTTTGTTTTTGGTAATACTAAGTTTAAGATGACGCCAGCAATTGCTGACAAAGCCATCGCATCAATCTTCACTTGCTCTGACAATTGGAGATGTGCACCGCCAACTCCAAGCACTAGGATGATTGAAGCAATTACTAAATTTCGTTTGTCTCCTAAGTCTACTTTTCCATCAACCATCATGCGCAAGCCTGATGAAGCAATAATTCCGAATAAGAGAATGGACACGCCACCCATCACGGGTGTAGGCACACTTGAAATTAACGCTGTCACTTTCCCGCTAAAGCCGAACATAATGGCAACGACTGCCGCCCCTCCGATAACAAATACGCTAAACACTCTTGTGATAGCAAGCACACCGATATTTTCACCGTATGTTGTATTCGGTGGCCCCCCTATTAGAGCAGCAATCATGGTTGCAACTCCATCACCAAGAACCGTTCGATGCAAACCTGGTTTTTCAATATAGTTACGATCCACAATCTTATTCAACACTAGCAAATGGCCAATATGTTCTGACAAGGTAACAACGGCGACTGGTACCATTACTAGAACAATTCCCAGTGAAATCGAAGGTGTATACGTAACAAATGGAATATAAAAGTCTGGGCTTGAAATCCAATCTGCTTTTTTCACTGCTGTTAAGTCTACTAAACCTTGTGTATAGGCAAAAATGTAGCCTCCGATAATTCCTATAAAAATAGGTATTAAACTGATAATGTTTTTAAAAAACACTGAGCAAATTACTGTAATTGCTAGTGTGACAAAGGCAACTGCTAAATATTTTGAACTATATTGACCGTTTGCATCATTCATTGCCATGTTAACCGCCGTATTGGCTAATCCTAACCCGATTACCATAATGACTGGTCCTACTACAATCGGTGGTAAAAGCTTCATTACCCATTGAATGCCAGTCCCTTTAATAATGAGAGCGACAATCCCATACACTAATCCAGCTAAGAAACATCCAACCATCGCCTGTTCTGGACCAAGCGACCCTTTTGCTGAGATAATCGGTGCAATGAAGGCAAAGGACGAACCTAAGTATGCTGGTATTTGCCCTCTTGTAATTAATAAAAATGCTAGCGTTCCGACTCCACTTGAAATCAATGCAACTGCTGGGCTTAATCCAACTAAGAAAGGTACTAAAATTGTTGCTCCAAACATTGCAAATAAGTGTTGGATACTTAATGTTAACCACTTAACTGGATGCGGTCTTTCATGTATATCAAGAACAATCTGTTGTTGACTCATGTCTTTTTCCTCCTATCACCATAAAAAAACCTCTTTACACGTGTATGCAAAGAGGTTTTCAGTATATAAGAATACACTACGGGTAGTGTTCCTTACATAATGATCCCCCTTTTGCAGCCTCACGGGACTACGATTTAAAAGGGTGTATATTTATTTTTCGTAAATAGTCACTTGATCTTGTTGATCAACTTCTTTTAATTGAACAGCAATTTTCTCGCTTTTTGCTGTCGGTACGTTTTTGCCAACATAGTCAGCACGAATTGGAAGTTCACGGTGACCTCGATCGACAAGAACTGCTAATTGAATATGCTCTGGTCGACCGATATCAATTAGTGCATCTAATGCTGCACGGACTGTACGTCCTGTGTATAATACATCATCCACTAAGATGACATTTTTACTTACAATATCTGTTGGAATATCTGAACCTTTTACAAGAGGCTCATCATTGTTTGTTACTTTTGATAAATCATCTCGATAAAGCGTAATATCTAATTCACCAACAGGCAGTGTTTTTCTTTCAATTTGTTCAATGCGCTCTGCTAATCGCTTTGCTATATAAATCCCGCGTGTCTTAATACCAACTAACACACAGTTTTCAATTCCTTTGTTTTTCTCAATAATTTCATGCGCAATCCTTGTTAGCGCACGACGAATTGCTTGTTCATCAAGTACAGTAGCTTTTACATTCATCGCTATCACCTCAATTTTATACCATAAAAAAATCCTCTAACCATAAGGTGAGAGGATTTGGTAATCTGATTGTATGTTTACAAAAGGGTATAAAAATCCCTAAGTATTCAACCGTTTCCTTCTCAGCCTCACGGGACTGTCCTTAAAGGTTCTTATTAAGTTATTTACAGTATGGCAGTTGACTAAGCGTTTGTCAACTTCTTTTTTCCAGTAAATCAAGCAAATCTGTAAATTCCTTTGGTGCTGGTGCTTCAAACTCCATGTATTCATTTGTGCGCGGATGGACGAACCCTAAAATTCCTGCATGCAATGCTTGCCCTTCAATCGGCAATGTTTTTTTCGGTCCATACTTCGGATCTCCGGCAAGTGGATAACCAATATACTTCATATGAACGCGAATTTGATGAGTTCTGCCTGTTTCTAATCTACATTCGACTAATGAAAAATCTTTAAATCGCTGTAACACTGTAAAATGGGTAACTGCGTCACGAGCATTTTCATCCGTTACAGTCATGCTTTGACGATCTTGTTTGTCACGACCAATCGGAGCATCAATTGTCCCGTGATCATGCTGGATCACCCCGTGCACGATTGCTTTATAGCGACGCGTCACTGTTTTATCTACAAGCTGCTTTACTAATGATTCATGAGCCAAATCATTCTTAGCTACCATTAGTAATCCTGATGTGTCTTTATCGATACGATGTACGATTCCTGGTCTTAGCACCCCATTAATTCCTGATAAGTCATTGCAATGAGCCATCAAACCATTAACCAGCGTCCCGCTGTAATGGCCTGGAGCAGGATGCACAACCATACCACGAGGTTTATTAACAACAAGTACATCTTGGTCTTCATAATAAATATCTAAATCCATTTCTTCTGCTACAACATCTAGCTCCTGAGGTTCTGGTATTTCAATTGTTATTGTGTCCCCCAGTTTACATTTATAGTTTCCTTTTACCGTATTGCCGTTTACTTTTGCATGTCCTTCTTTTATCCATTGCTGAACTTGCGAACGAGACCATTCTTCATTAATGGCTGATAATACTTTATCAATACGTTCATTTTTTTGCTCTTCTTGTATAACCGTTTCAATTACGTTCATTCAGTGCTCTCCTTCTTTGTTTTCCCTTCAAACAGCGTCAAAATAAACATGATCGCTACTCCGATGACAAGGGCAGAATCTGCCACGTTAAAAATCGGAAAATCGTATGAGAAGATGTATGTATTAATAAAATCAACTACTTCTTTACGTGCAACTCGATCAATAAAATTACCAATCGCTCCGCCAAGCATTAAACCAAGAGCAATTCCAAACCATTTATCTTCTTTTTTAAGCTTTTGAATATAAATAATTAATCCAATGACAACGACGATGGTAATTGCATAGAAAAACCACATTTGGCCCTGTAAGATCCCCCATGCTGCTCCTCTATTCCGATGTGAAGTGATGTAAAGAAAGTTTTCAATTACTGTAATACTTTCACCTAGCTCCATTTCCTTAACTACCGTCCACTTTGTTAGCTGATCAATAAAAATGACCGCTAATGCGATAATATAATAAAACACAATCGTTTCCTCCCACCATAAAGTCAAACGAATCCATACTAAAGCATTTTAGCATAAAATTAGTTTTTTTTCTCGTTTCTCACCATAAAACAAATAAATCTTCTTCGGTGCGGGCGGTTGGAATAACTTTTAGTTTATGGATAGACATTTGTTTGCCTGTAATTTCATCAATACCAAACAAGCCAACATCTAATTTCGAAAGCGCATGTTCAACATCTTTTAAATCAGCTTTAATAATTTCAATTAAATAACGTTCTTTTTCATCTATATAGCTTGATTGATCTTTGTTGTAATATTTCATTAGGCGTTCTTGTAGTTCTTCCTTTATAATCGCTAACTCTTGACCAATTGAAAGATAATGCTCATACATGTAACCGCCTCCTTATCAATAAGATGAAAGATATTGTGTTGATTTTATCTTTACCGATATTGAAAAGAATGCGACACGACAAGTTTTTCCTACGCTTCAAAATACAATGGTCATAAGGATTGGGAATTTCGTGCAAGCTGACTAATCGATTTCACATAAAAAAACACGCTCATAACGAGCGTGTTTTCTTGCTTACTGTTGAATATAATGATTTTTCACTACATCTGCGCATCGTGTACATAATGTTGGATGATCTGCATCTGAACCAACCGTTGGCGATACAACCCAACAACGTTCACATTTTTCACCTTCTGCTGCGGTAACTACGATTGCTGCATGTTCAAATTTTTGAGCATTTGCAGGTGCAGCGCTCAGATCGTCAGCTACTTCAAGGTCTGAAACAATAAATAACTGACCTACGTTTTCTGAAATCGACGTTAATAGCTCTTTTGTGTCAGCATTCGGATATAATGTTAGTTTCGCTTCAAGCGATTTTCCAATCACTTTTTCGTTACGTGCATGTTCAAGCGCTTTTAATACTTCATCACGAAGTTCCATAAACGCATCCCATTTTTTCTCCAACACATCTGCCCCTTCAATTTCTTGCACTTCCGGCATGTCAACAAGTTGAACACTCTCTTCTTTCACATTTGGAATATTTACCCACACTTCATCTGCTGTATGAGAAAGAATTGGTGATACAAGCTTTGTTAAAGATAATAATGTTTCATAAAGAACAGTTTGAATACTGCGACGTTCTACATTATTTTCAGCTTCGATGTATAAAACATCTTTCGCAAAATCTAAATAGAATGAACTCATATCAATTGTACAGAAATTGTGAATGGCATGATAAATGCTTGAGAACTCATACGCATCATATGATTTTTTCACTTTATCAATTAATTTGTTTAATTTCACAAGCATGTATCGATCTACTTCACGTAACTTTTCTACAGCTACTGCATCTGTTGCTGGATTGAAATCAGCTAAGTTTCCAAGTAAGAAGCGGAATGTATTGCGGATTTTACGATACACTTCAGCTACTTGTTTTAAGATATTATCTGACACACGTACATCTGCTTGATAATCAACTGATGCAACCCATAAGCGTAAAATATCAGCACCTAATTGTTTCATTACTTTTTCAGGAATTACAACATTCCCTAATGATTTACTCATTTTGCGTCCTTCACCATCTAGTGCAAATCCGTGGCTAAGTACAGCTTTATATGGCGCTTTACCTGTTACGGCTACGCTTGTTGAAAGACTGGAGTTAAACCATCCGCGATATTGGTCAGAACCTTCTAAATACAGGTCTGCTGGGCGTTGGAGATCCTCGCGTTCTTCAAGAACCGCTTGGTGTGAAGAGCCAGAATCAAACCATACATCCATAATGTCTGTTTCTTTTGTAAAATGGCCATTTGGGCTTCCTTCATGTGTAAATCCTTCTGGAAGCAAGTCTTTTGCTTCCCGCTCAAACCATACGTTTGAACCGTGTTCTCTAAATAAGTTTGATACATGCTCGATTGTTTCATCGGTAATAATTGGCTCATCATTTTCAGCATAAAAGACCGGAATTGGAACACCCCATGCACGCTGACGTGAAATACACCAATCTCCGCGATCACGTACCATATTGTAAAGACGTGTTTCACCCCAAGTTGGTACCCATTTTGTTTCTTCCACTGCTTTTAATAAGTCTTGACGGAAATCTTTAATTGATGCAAACCACTGTGCTGTCGCACGGAAAATTGTTGGTTTCTTCGTACGCCAGTCATGTGGATATGAATGCGTGATAAAGCTTAATTTTAACAGTGCGCCTTCTTCTTCTAACTTTTCAGTGATTGGCTTATTTGCCTGATCATAGAATAAACCTTCAAAACCAGGGGCTTCGTCCGTCATATAACCTTTGCTATCCACTGGACAAAGAACGCCCAAATCATATTTTTGACCAACAATGAAGTCATCTTCCCCGTGTCCAGGAGCTGTATGAACACAACCAGTACCTGCATCAGTTGTCACATGATCTCCAAGCACAACGAGTGAGTCACGTTTATAGATTGGATGTTCTGCTACAACGCGTTCAAGTTCTGAACCTTTTAATGTGCGAACAGTTTCATACTCAGCCCATTCAATTTCTTTGGCTACCGTTTCCACAAGTTCTGTTGCGACTACATATTTCTCATCTTCAACAGAAACTACGCTATATTGCAGTTCAGGGTTTACAGCAATTCCTAAGTTTGCTGGCATCGTCCACGGTGTTGTTGTCCAAATGATGAATTTTTCGCCTTTTTCTAACACACCTTTTCCATCTTTAACAGCAAATGCTACGTAAATAGATGCTGAACGCTTGTCATAATATTCAATTTCTGCTTCTGCTAAAGCAGATTCGCTTGAAGGAGACCAATAAACTGGCTTTAAACCTTTATAAATATAGCCTTTTTTCGCCATATCACCAAATACTTTAATTTGTTGCGCTTCATATTCTGGCTGTAACGTCACATATGGATTATCCCAATCTCCGCGTACTCCGAGACGCTTAAATTGCTCACGTTGTCCGTTTACTTGCTCCCATGCATATTGTTCACAAAGCTTGCGGAATTCGGCAATACTCATTTCTTTACGGTTTACTTTTTTATTTTTAGTTAACGCTGTTTCAATTGGCAAACCGTGTGTATCCCAACCAGGAACATACGGTGCACAAAAACCTGCCATTGATTTGTAGCGAACGATAAAGTCTTTTAAGATTTTATTAAGAGCGTGACCCATATGAATATCACCATTTGCATATGGTGGGCCATCGTGTAAAACAAATAACGGACGACCTGCTGTACGTTTTTGTACTTTCTCATAAATATTCATCTCAGCCCACTGCTCTTGCATTTTCGGCTCACGATTTGGTAAATTTCCACGCATTGGGAATTCTGTTTTTGGCATTAATAACGTATCTTTATAGTCCAAAGTTCTAACCTCCATAAAATCGTAAATTTCATAACGTAAATTCTTTTGTTAAACAACAAAAAGAGACCTTCTCATCCCAAAAAGGGACGAGAAGGTCTCCCGCGGTACCACCCTTGTAGACTCATATTTGTATTCATATAAGTCCTCTTGATATTCGTAACGTGAATAAATCGCCATTGTTTACTGTTTTCAACAATGGTACTCCAGGGTGATCTTCATTTCTTTTGTTTAGATCGAGCTTACACCATCCTCGACTCGCTAAGCTAAACGTTAAAGAAATTACTGTCCCTTTCTCCGTACTATACGTATGAAATTTCATCTGTTACCAAATTATATGACAACAAAACAATAGAAGTCAAGATACTGTCTTGACTAGTCAAGCTTTTCTTCTAAAGCTGGCATTTCATAGTCCATTAATTGGTCCCAATCATCACTATTTAGCATCTCAAGCTGCGCTTCAATTAACATTTTAAAACGTGTTCGGAATACTTTCGATTGCTTTTTCGTTTCCTCAATGTCCATTGCAATTTTACGGGATTTTGATAACGCTTCGTTAATAATGCGATCAGCATTTTTTTCTGCTTCTTTTATAATCAACTTTGCTTCCTTTTCTGCATTTCGTTTGACATCTTCAGCAGCTTCTTGAGCAATTAAAATTGATTTATTAAGCGTCTCTTCAATATTAGTGAAATGTCCAACGCGATCTGTTAACTCAGCCACTCTTGACTCCAACTCTTTTTTCTCGCGAATTAACAACTCATAGTCTTTAATCACTTGATCAAGAAATTCATTTACTTCATCTTCATCATATCCGCGGAAACCACGGTTAAATTCTTTATTGTGGATATCCAAAGGGGTTAAAGGCATCTAAGCCACCTCCATGTTGTCTCATTACATCATTAGTAATGGATTATTCGACACGTTTTGTGTTTATCCTGCTTGAAAATTTTGTTATTTCTGTTTTCCAACAACGATTCGCCATTTTTCTTTCTTTGTTTTACCATCCATAGAGACAATTCTACTTCTTCCATAACCTCTAAGTGACAATACATCACCTTCTTTACACTCAAAAGCAGGTTGCTCTACCGTTTTAAAGTTTACTTTTGCTGCACCATTAGCAATAAATGGCTGTATCTTTTGACGAGACAAGTTATAAATAGTCGATAGCAGGACATCTAGCCGCATGGATGACACCGTATATACTTGCTCAATGAGTTCTTCTTTTACTTCAATTAACTCTGTTTCAGCAATCTCTGCTAATGTTACTTTTGCTTTTCCTATTGATTGCAAGTTCGCTTCAATATAAGCAGAAATTTCTTGAGCAATAATTAATTGAACAACATCACTTTGAATTAAAATATCACCAAATTTTGAGCGGCGAATTCCAAGCGACATCATAGCGCCAAGTACTTGAGGGTGCTCAATCTTGACAAATTTCGTTGGGTATTTGACCTCATACATCTTAAGCTGAAAATCTGAAGGTTCAGGTCTATAATAGTCAGGATACAAAAGAGCCCGCTTCCGTTCAGCAAACGACTGTCCACCTTCAAACGAAACTTGCACATCCCCTTCTGTACCTATAATGGCAGCTATAATTTGCTGCTCTCTTGGATCTAAAAAATCCGTTAATTTCGGACTGTATTGACTCAACACTTCTTCTTTCCACTCTAGTACGTTGTCAATAAGCGCATGCTCATCCTGCCTAAAATGTTGATAAATAGACATTTTTTATCTCCACTCTACCATTGATATGTAAAAAAGGAATCAGCTGATTCCTTTTAAATGAACCCCAGCATTCGAAACAATGAAATTAAACCTCCACGGGCAAAATTCAAAACTAAAATTGCTACAAGAGGTGAAAGATCAAGCATTCCAATTGGTGGAATAATCCGTCGGAACGGCTCAAGATATGGCTCACAAATCCGTCCAAGTGCTTGGCCAAATCGTGATGCACGGATATCTGGGACCCATGACATAAAAATATAAATAATGAGCGCCCACGTGTAAATTTGAATAAGCTGTAATAGAATACTTAATACTGTTTCCATAAAAGGTTACCACCTCTTCACATTCGTTGCTTCATGCTCTGTAAGCATATCAGAAATACTTCCGCTTACATCTACGTTGTCAGGTGTACATAAAAAGATGTCGGTTCCAATTTTTTGAATATCGCCGCCTAAAGCATAAACGGTACCACTTAAAAAGTCGACGATTCTCATTGCTTGGTCTCGTTGAATACGTTGCAGGTTTACAACGACTACTTTACGGTTTTTTAAATGGTCAGTAATCTCTTGTGCTTCAGCATAAACACGTGGTTCACATAACACCATTTTTGAAGATTTTTGCACACTTTGTAAGCTAATTACGTTTTGCTGCTGTTGCTGATGACTGACTTGCTTTTGCACTTTTTGCTGTTGGGGGATTGGCTCTGTTACTGACTCTTCTGGCTCGTATCGTTCTTCAACATATTCTGTATCGTCATCAAGAGCAAAAAAACTTTTAAAACGATTTTTTATACTCATTTATTTACACCTCCTTAACACTCAGAACCTACTAATGTAGTTCCTAATCGAATAAAAGTTGCTCCTTCTTCAATAGCAATTGCATAATCATTTGACATACCCATTGATAATTCTGTACATGGCGCATATGAAAGCGACAGTTCTTGTACATGCACCTGTAATTGTTTTAATGTTCTAAAACAGTTTCGTAGTACTTGTTCATTGTCTGTATGAGGAGCCATCGTCATTAGCCCGACAATTTCGATATTACTAAAATCTTTTACGGCTTCAACAAACGGCAATACTTCTTCTACAGAAAGCCCATGTTTTGATTCTTCCTCTGCTACATTTACTTGTATAAAACATTTTATGCGATGTTTAGCTCGTTTATCAATTTCTTTGGCCAAAGATAAACGATCGAGTGAATGGATATAGTCTACTTTATCAATGATATTTTTTACTTTTCGCGTTTGTAGCGTACCAATAAAATGCCACGTTGCTTCGTTTCCAATGATATCATACTTTTGGAGCAATCCTTCATCACGATTTTCACCTAATTGCGTCACTCCAGCCCCAATTGCTTCCTTAGCACGATTAATAGAAACGTACTTCGTTACAGCAATAATTTGAATATCTTCACGATTGCGCTTTTCTTTTTGACATGTTTCTAAAATGGTTTGCTCAATTTTTTCTAAATTTTCTAATACGCTAGCTGTCACTATGTATTCAGTCCTCCTTAAAGCCAATAAAGCTAAACATTCGTCCTGTTTTCCCTTGATCCCGACGATGTGAAAAGAAAAGTTCATCCTGACAGCTTGTACAATACGATGAAACGATAATTTGTTTGTCTAAAACGCCTGCATTTTTTAATAAGTAAGCGTTTAATTGTTTTAAATCAAGTGCATATTGACCTGTACTGACTTCTGTATATACATTCGCATCTTTTGCTATTGCATCGACAAATGAGATGACTCGCTTGTCTACAGTATAGCAGCATGCTTCAATTGAAGGACCAATGGTGACGTAAATATCCTCTACCGGAATCTGTTCCTGATTAACCCAGCAATCAATCATTCGACCTCCAATATTCTTTACCGTTCCTTTCCATCCTGCATGAGCAAGTCCAATCATATTGTGACTAGGAGCATAAAAGTATAGCGGAACACAATCAGCATAACAAAGTGCTAGCAAAACATCACTTTCATTTGTGTAAAGGCCATCTGTACCTGAAATACCATCTGCGTACTCATAAATTCCTTTTCCACGCTCTGTTTTTGTTACCTTTTGTATAGTGTTGCCATGTACCTGTTCAGCACATACCCAGTTAGAGAGCGGCATGTTTAATTTTTCTGCTAAGTGTTCTCTATTAGTAATTACAGTTTTTGCATCATCATTTACATGTAGCCCAAGGTTAAATGAAGAAAAAGGAGACGTACTCACGCCACCATTTTTTGTCGTAAATCCCGCAACAAGCTTTTCGCTGTCATCCATCCATGAACTAAGCCACATAAACGATTCATGATGACTCTTTTTAAAAGGTTCAGAATTCATGTATGTGACACATCCTTCGTTTAATCAATTGTTCTCACATATTGTACCACAGATTAATAATAGCTGTTGACAAAAAATACATTAATTCTCTTCAGGTTCATATGCATCTTTATAACGAACTAAAATAACGTCTGACCCTATCTTTACGATATTTCGCCATGGAATGACAATTTCCTCTTCTTTCCCAAAAAAACCGAGCATTCTAGCTCCTCCAATAATGACAGCTTGAATTTTCCCTGTATTAAGGTCAATATCAATGTCTCCTACATTTCCTAATCGCTTCCCGTCAGATACATTAACTACATCTTTCATTTGAAACTCAGAAATTTTCAACATATGTTATTCCCCCATTCTTAATGATTAAACATTCATTCTAGTTATTTTCTGCCACCAACTATTTCTTATCTATCCAAGATTTCCATCCGCTTTACTTTATGCTTTTTAACCTACCGATATATTATATATAGTTTTTCTTTTTCATTTTCATGAAGGAAAACCTGATTTTCTAAAAAATAAAACACCGCTTTTACATGATCTATGTAAAAACGGTGCTTGTGAGTCTATAACCAAGATAGTAAAGTAATCCATTAGCTTTGAATATTTTTATTCATTTGCTTAATAGCAGCTTTTTCCAAGCGTGATACTTGTGCTTGAGAAATACCAATCTCTTCAGCAACTTCCATTTGCGTTTTCCCTTGAAAGAACCGCTTACGTAAAATGAGCTTTTCACGCTCGTTTAATCTACGCATTCCTTCTTGCAAAGCAATTTCCTCAATCCAATTTGAATCTCGATTGCGTTCGTCGCTAAGTTGATCCATGACATAGATAGGATCTCCGCCATCATTATAAATAGGTTCAAATAGCGAAACAGGATCTTGAATTGCGTCTAATGCAAAGACAATTTCTTCATGTGGAACTTCTAATACTTTTGAAATTTCTTCTGCTGTTGGCTCTTTAGATGTTTCACTCATGAGACGCTCTCTTACTTGCAAAGCTTTATATGCGATGTCTCGTAAAGATCTAGATACACGTATTGGATTATTATCTCGCAAATAACGACGAATTTCACCAATAATCATTGGAACCGCGTATGTCGAAAATTTTACATTTTGGCTCAAATCAAAATTATCGATGGACTTCATTAATCCAATGCAGCCAACTTGAAACAAGTCATCAACAAATTCTCCACGATTGTTAAATCGTTGAATGACACTCAACACGAGACGTAAGTTTCCACTTACTAATTTTTCACGTGCTGTTTCATCTCCAGCTTGCATCTGCTTAAATAAACGGCGCATTTCATCATTTTTTAATACAGGAAGTTTTGAAGTATCTACTCCACAGATTTCTACTTTATTTCTTGTCAACTCTTTCCCTCCTAACAGGAGATGATGTTCTGAGTTCAGTATCTCCTTGGAAGGAAAAAATATGCACATTCAAAATTCTGACAATTTCCCAACGCAAAAAGCTGTTACAAAAGAGTCGTCATACCCCTTTCTGTAACAGCTTCTGCATGTTAAACCATTTTGTTAAATTCTTTTCGTAACCGTTTAATAATTCTCTTTTCTAATCGTGAAATATATGATTGAGAAATCCCGAGCATATCCGCTACATCTTTTTGCGTTTTCTCTTCTCCACCTGTTAAACCAAAGCGAAGTTCCATGATTTGCTTTTCACGGTCGTTTAATTGATGTAAGGCTTTTAACAATAATTTCCGATCAACATTTGCTTCTAAGTCTTTTGTTATAATATCTTCTTCTGTACCCATTACATCTGATAATAGCAATTCATTTCCATCCCAATCAATATTCAATGGTTCATCAAATGATACTTCCGAGCGAATTTTATTGTTGCGGCGCAAATACATTAAAATTTCATTTTCTATACATCTCGACGCATAAGTTGCTAACTTAATCTTTTTCTCTGGATTAAAAGTATTGACAGCCTTAATTAAGCCAATTGTTCCAATGCTGATTAAATCCTCAATGTTAATACCGGTGTTTTCAAACTTGCGCGCGATATAGACAACTAATCGCAAATTACGCTCAATTAATAATGAACGAGCGGCTTCATCACCTGAAGGTAACTTTTGTAATAACACTTCTTCTTCGTCTTTTGTTAATGGAGGTGGCAAAGCTTCACTTCCTCCAATGTAGTATACCTCATCTGTTTTTATTTTTAGTTTAATTAACAACTTATACCACCATAGCTGTAAACGAATACGATATGTAGCCATCGCTATTTCCTCCTTTTATAATGAAATGATCACCATGAATGGTTGATTAAGAAGCAGAACTAACTTCACCAACGACTAATAGCTTCGGATGAACAATAGATTCATATTGTTGTTCAACAGATAATGTTGTGTGACTAATCCCTACTAGCACTTTACTCACTTCAATTACTTGTGATTGGTGAACAATTTTTACACTGTCCGGCTTTAAAGCAAGAAGCAATTGATTAGCTTGGCCAACACTTCGATAAGGAACAAAACGAACGCGCGAATACCATTCATGTTCAATCTCTTCATTATGAGAGAATGACTGTACATTTTTACTTAGCTCTAATAAAGATGAAGGAAGAATCTGTTCTACTGACTGGGCCGTTACAATCATAACAGGTGTTTTAGTTAACGGATCAACTAGCTGATTGCCACTATCGATTAATCCTCTCACTTCAATTGTTTGATTGTTAATTAGAATGGTGACATCAACTAGCTGATCAAACGTAATATTTTTCATTCTCAAATCGTCTACGCGTGCCTTAGAGAAGTATACTAAAAGCGGAAAACCGATACATACAAATAACCAACTAATTGGATCTCCAAACTGAGGAGACTGTGTGTCAACCATTTGATTTACTACTAAATACTGATCATCGAATAAAAAATGAACACCTAATAGTCCTCCACCTACAACAAATGTCGCAAAATAGAATGTTAATACGTTTTCTAAAAAGAAGCGCAAACGTTTATAACCAAACGTTACTAAAACCATAAAAATTGAAAATAGAATTTTAATAACTGGATGCAGCATTACATTTGAAAAAGGTGTAAACATGAGTAACACAATTAATGATCCAATAAATGCACCTATACAAAGTCTCCACCATTTGTACTTTCGTTTTAATACAGTTGCACATAACATTAGTAAAATGGCATCCAACCCGAAATTAAGCAGCCATATTAAATCTAAATAGATTGGCAATGTACTAAACCTCTCCATTCTCTCTTAATCTCTTCTGTTAAAAATTAGTATATAGTACATCTTATTAGAAAGTCTGTCAGTTCATGCCGATAAACGAGTAGTATTTTTGAGGAAATAATCCGATATTTGTCACTTTCCTATTAAGACGGATTCAAGCAGTTAAAAACAGTCGCAACAGCAATCATGTTGTTTGTCAAATGGCTTTCAATTATAACTTCTAAAAATAAAAAAGCACATTTCCCTCACTAATGAGACAAATGCGCTTTTAATTTTTAGTTAGGATATACAATAAAGTTCAAGACTTTACTTATCGTCTACGATTGCGATTTCGTAAAAATGTTGGGATGTCTAACGCATCCTCTGACTGAGGTTGCGATGGACGAGAATAGTCTTGTTGAACAGGCTCTTCACGCTTTACTTCACGTTTTGGCGGTGCAACAGGTTGTTGTTGTTGTTGCACACGATTAGCTGATAATGATGGACGGCCTGTTTTCACTTGCGATAAGTCCTGGTCACTAAAGCCAGTCGCAATCACTGTAACAACAATTTCATCTTTTAAATTTTCGTTGATAACAGAACCAAAAATCATATTTACTTCTTGATCTGACGCAGAAGCAACAATATCAGCAGCTTCTTGTACTTCGTAAAGGCTTAAGTTTGTACCGCCTGTAATATTCATAAGAACGCCTTGAGCTCCATCAATAGACGTTTCAAGCAATGGACTTGAAATAGCTTTTTTTGCCGCTTCAGCAGCACGGTTTTCACCTGTTGCAATACCAATACCCATTAATGCTGAACCTTTGTTTGACATGATTGTTTTCACGTCAGCAAAGTCTAAGTTAATTAAACCAGGTACAGCGATTAAATCTGAAATACCCTGAACACCTTGACGTAACACGTTATCTGCTTCACGGAATGCTTCAAGCATCGGTGTGTTTTTGTCAACGATTTCAAGTAAACGGTCATTTGGAATTACAATTAACGTATCTACCGCTTCTTTCATTGAAGCAATACCGCCTGCAGCTTGTGTCGAACGCTTGCGGCCTTCAAATGTAAATGGACGAGTCACAACACCTACAGTCAGTGCACCTAACTCTCTCGCGATTTGTGCAATAACAGGTGCTGCTCCTGTTCCAGTTCCTCCCCCCATACCAGCAGTTACAAATACCATATCAGCACCTTTTAGTGCTTCCTGGATTTGCTCTTTGCTTTCTTCAGCAGCTTTTTTCCCTACTTCTGGATTTGCTCCAGCACCAAGACCTCTTGTTAACTTAGCGCCGATTTGCATTTTTATTTCAGCCTTTGATAAATTTAATGCTTGTGCATCTGTATTAACAGCAATGAATTCCACGCCTTGAACACCGTGTTCAATCATTCGGTTAACGGCATTGTTACCGCCACCTCCCACACCGATTACTTTAATCGTCGCTAATTGGTCTACACTTGTATCAAACTCCAACATGATAGTTCCTCCTAATTCATCGAAATTCCCAATCCGTAACGTTAATCAAAGAAGTATCCAAAAAACTTCTTCATTAAATTTTGGTCATTTTTCTTTTTCGGCTTTTCAATTGATTGTTGCGATTGTTGTGGTGGTTGTGGTTTTGTCTTGACTATTTCTTCTACCGCCTGTTCTTCAACAATTGGCGCTCCAATATCTCGCCCTTGTATTTTTGCATTCTTGTACGCAAACTTAATTAAGCCAACTCCAGTTGTATACTGAGGCTCACGAACTCCAATATAATCCGGAACTGCAATGCGTACATTGTTTTTCAAGATAACTTGTGCTAGCTCTAAAATACCAGGCATTGCAACAACACCACCAGTTAAGACGAAACCGCCTGGAATATCTTTAAAACCTAAGCGATTGACTTCCTGTGTAATCATCTCTAAAATCTCTTCTAATCTAGCTTCAATAATATCAGAGATTTCTAGCTGATTAAATTGCTGGTGTTGATCACTGCCTATAATCGGCACGCTAAATACTTCTTCTTCAGAAGCATGATCATAAAAAGCATGTCCATGTTTAATTTTAATTGCTTCTGCATCTTCTGTTGAAGTGCGAAGACCAATTGATAAATCTTTCGTTATGTGCTCTCCACCTACTGCCACTACGCTGGTTGCTTTTAGATGACCTTGATCAAAAATAGCAATAGTTGTTGAACCTCCACCGATATCGACCAGCGCGACTCCCAAGTTTTTTTCATCACGAGATAACGCGATAGAACCTGCAGCAAGAGGCTGTAAACATATATCACTTATTTCTAAACCGGCTCTTTCTACACAGCGTAATAAGTTATGTAAAACCGTTCTAGATCCTGTAATGATAGTACCTTCCATTTCTAAGCGAACACCAATCATGCCACGAGGGTCATTAATCCCTTCTAATCCATCTACTATAAATTGCTTTGGAATAACATCAATGATTTCACGATCTGGCGGAATAGACATGACTTGAGCAGCATCGATTACTCGATGAATATCTTCATTTGCAATTTCACGATTTTCACTTGATACAGCTACAACACCATGACAGTCTTGTAAAAAGACATGATTTCCACTAATCCCTACTACTACCTTTTTAATTGTAATGCCAACCATTCGTTCAGCTTGTTCTACTGCTTTTCTTATAGATTGAACTGTTGCATCTATATCAACGATAGAACCTTTTTTTAGTCCGTGTGATTTAACATTCCCTACACCAATGATATTCAATGAATCGTTACTCATCTCTCCGATGATTACTTTCACACTGGATGTACCGATGTCTAAACTAACGTATATTTCATTGCTGTTCATTCTTTGGCACCTCCTTTAACTTCTCCACATATCATCTTAATTTACTTAAGAAGAACAACAATCTTGCATGCTAAATTTCTAGTATATGAAAATATTCAACACATACATCTGTTTCCCTTTTGTAAAATCAATTTTTTTCGACTTTTTCACGTTCATTCACTTATTTTATCCGTCAAAACTTTCGGATAACAACTATATCGCCTTAAAAATACAGCTTTTCTTTGAAAAATATTGCTAAATATAAGTCTACACTAAGATTCACAGTGAGAAAAGCGAAACTTCTGCCTAGAAAATGAATACTCTCTTATTTTTTTCTAAATAGGATTCTTTACAGATGTCTTCATATTGCCTGCATGTGATTATCCATGTTCATAATCATTATTTCGAATCGAATCTGTTATAATACCTACATGTCAATGTCACATCTTCAATGCACAACTATTTATCTTTTTTCTTATAAGGAGTGAATGAATTGCCTTCTAAATCAATCACTCCCTCTTGATCCGGTGTTAACTGCTTTATAATTGCTGGATAATAAACAATTTTTTCAGAGAAATTACTGATTTTAGCACTTACTTCTCTTCCATCATTCATAAACAGTTCAATATGAAGAGGCTCTGATTTCTTCGGTACATAATAAATCTCAGAAATTGCAGTTGTAACACTAGTAGGTGCTTTAGACAATTCTTGTACCATTTCTTGAATTGCTTCTGGGTCGTCCCATTCTACAAGCAAAGGAGCACTTGAAGAGATTTCACTACTCTTAACGGCTTTTAACACTTTGCCATTTTCATTTACAGGAAAATATGTACCTTTTGAAAAAACATATGCAATCCGATTATATTCTTTAACTCGGATTATTACTTTGTTTGGAAAACCTTTATCAATTGTGGCTTCTTTTATCTCGGGGTGCTTTTCAACAGCTTCACTAACCTTAGCCTTATCTACTTCCCAATAGCTTGTCTTTGTTGAAAGCCCACTTGCTTTTACAACATCCTTACTATCTACATATTCATTACCTGTAACCTCAATCTTAGAAATATTACTAAGTGAGGATTGTGAATAAACAATCAGTAAAATAAGGATGAAAAAGAGTGATAAATAAAAAATAAGCCTTTTATTTGCCTTATGCTTACGCTGTTCCTTCAACTTTGGTACTCTATCCTCAAGAACAATTAACTTTCCTTTATCCATTTTGTTCACCCTTATCCACCTGAGAACATAAATAAGATTTTTCTGCCCATTTATTTTCTCTCTTTGCTTCATGAGAATACCATCATTATAGCACAGAATAAATGTACAACACTTTAGTTTTTACACATTTTTGCCATATCTTAAACAATGTTATCGTCCAACAATTTCTACTTCTGTATGAATGTCGACTCCGAACTTCTCTTTAATTGTTTTTTTCACATGTTCAATTAATTGTAGAACATCCGAAGCTGTTGCCGTGCCTGTATTCACAATAAAGTTTGCATGCTGCTCACTAATCTGGGCACCGCCAATAGAATAACCTTTTAATCCTGATTTTTCAATTAAATCTCCAGCATAATTTGGTAACGGGTTGCGGAAAATACTTCCTGCACATGGGTAGTTCCATGGCTGAGTTTCACGGCGATAATCTTTATTTTTCTGCATAACCGCTACAATGTCATCTCGCGTCCCTTTCTTTAAACGAAGAACAACTTCTACACAAACCCCTGGGCGCTCATTTTGTAAGATAGAATGACGATATGAAAACTGTAGCTGCTCATTTGTTAACCACTCTAACGTACCATCTTCAAATAACACATATGCTTTTTCAACAACTTGAGACATATCAGAACCGTGTGCTCCAGCATTCATGTAGACCGCTCCACCTACTGAGCCTGGAATACCACTTGAAAATTCAAGTCCTGATAGTCCTTGCTTCGTGATCACAGTAGCTAATTTAATACTTGGATATCCTCCACCAACAGTGACCATTTCTCCATCGATCTTTAATTCATCCAATCCGGCTCCCAATTTAATAACTACGCCTTCAATTCCTTTGTCCGATACTAATAAATTTGATCCTCGGCCAATTGCTCGCCACTTCACACCATGCTTACGAATAATATCCATTGTAAGTTTTAAATCTTCAACAGAGCTAGGCTCTACAAGGATGTCCGCTGGACCACCAATTTTCATAGTCGTATGTTTCGCCAATGGCTCATTTTCACGAACCTTTCCAATCTTCGCTTCTACTAACTCTTTTGCTAATGCTTCCATAAGAACCTCCTAAAAACCATCTTTGCTTTTTTCCGTTGTCATCTATAATTGCTTTTATTTATCGTATGACATTCACCTAGAGAATGTACGTTTATCTGTTACAGAAAGCTAAATTTTCATAATCATTTTATCAACTGCTTAGTTACTTTTCATCAATTTAATTAGAACTACTCTCAAACAACACGAAGCAAGCCACGACTAGCTATTCTGCTAGCCATTCACAAAAAATAGTTAACTTTACACATCATATCACAGTTATAGATATATTTGGTTATGACAACATTACATTTTAAAAACATTTCATTCAAAAATATCATAGATCTGTAAAGAAAAAGCGCAATAAACCGCCAACAAAATCCGTTTAATAACTGGATTTAAGCTGACGGTTCATGATAAAAAATTCTTGTACGTCTTTATTATACACATTCTTACCGTTAGTAGCGAGAATATCTGCTAACATTTAACAAAACACCTACTGCGGCTAACATCAAAGTCAAAGACGAGCCCCCGTAGCTGAGGAACGGTAAGGTAATTCCCGTTACAGGCATTAGCCCTGTGACTACGCTAATATTAATCATAACTTGAATAGCAACCATCGAAATAATACCTAGCGCTAAAAAACTTCCATATAAATCAGGGGCCCCCAAAGCGATTCGAATCCCTCTCCATAACAGCAAACTAAATAAAATTAAAACGAGTGAGCCACCGATAAACCCTAGTTCCTCAGCTAAAATAGCGAAAATAAAATCCGTTTGCGGTTCAGGTAAATAGAAGAATTTTTGTCGACTTTGCCCCAAACCTAACCCTAGCAAACCACCAGGACCAATTGCATAAAGAGACTGAATGATTTGAAAGCCGCTCCCTAATGGGTCCTCCCAAGGATCCAGGAAAGAAGTAATCCGCTTAATTCGGTACGGAGCAGACAAGACAAGGACAACAAAGCCTGCAACTCCTACTAACCCAAGACCTATGAAATGACTAATTTTAGCGCCTGACACGAAAATCATGACAATACAGGTACCAACCAATACTGTCCCCGTTCCTAAATCAGGTTGTAGCATGATAATCCCAAACACTAAAAAAACGAGTGATAACGCTGGAACCATTCCTTTTTTAAACGATGTAATGCTCTTTTGGTTTTCTGCTAAAAATTTTGCTAGAAATGTAATCATCGCAAACTTCATAAACTCAGAAGGCTGAATCGAAAATGCTCCCACTCCAATCCAACTTTGCGAGCCGTTACGTACAAGACCAACACCAGGAATCAGTACTAGAACGAGCATAATAAAACACACAATAATTAACGCTTTTGACCAAGTGCGCCACGTCCAGTAATCGATGTTCATAATAACAAACATTGCACATACACCTAGCCCTGCAAATAAAAGTTGACGTTTCGCAAAAAAGAACGAATCGTCAAACTTATAGGTTGCCCATATTGCACTCGCACTGTACACCATAATAAGCCCAATCGTTAATAGAGATAATGTAACGATTATAAGAAAAAAATCCGGAGTAGACCTTTTCGTCGACAATGTCATGCACCTCGAAACAATATATTAGGGCCATTATGTGTTCTAGGTGTTTAGACAAGCCCTTATTTCAGTTTATGCACAGACTCGATAAAGATGTCACCGCGTTCTTCAAAAGTTTTAAATTGATCCCAACTTGCACAGGCAGGTGAGAGTAAAATAACATCTCCTTCATCTGAGCAGGAATACGCTTCTTCCACTGCTTGTTTAACATTATCGACACGTTTAACGATTTGTATTCCTGCTTCTTTTGCTACTCGCTCAATTTTTGGCGCTGTTTCTCCAAATGTCACAATAGCTTTTACATGATCAAATGATTCTTTCAATTCATCGAATTCATTTCCGCGATCTAATCCGCCCGCTAACAAAATTGTTGGTTGTGTAAATGCAGAAAGAGCTACTTTTGTTGCCAAGATATTCGTTGCCTTTGAATCATTGTAAAACTTACGACCATTAATTGTTGTTACATATTGAACACGATGCTTTACGCCTGCAAACGTGGTTAATACTTGTTGAATCGCTTCATTTGAACAACCATAGGTTTTTACAACTGAAATAGCCGCTAATATATTTTCAAGGTTATGTTTACCCGGAAGCACAATATCTTTAATTGAGATTACCGCTTCGTCTTTAAAAAATAAAGTGTCTTCTTTAATATAAGCGCCTTGTATTAGTTGCTTCGTTACAGAAAAAGGAATGATTTGAGCATGAATTTGCTGGCTCACATTCATAACTATTTCGTCATCTGCATTGACTACAGCAAAATCTTCTTGCGTTTGATTTTTAAACAAATTAGCTTTTGCTTGGATGTATTCTTCTTTTGTACCATGATAATCTAAATGTGCTTCAAATAAATTCAGCAACAAAGAAATCCTCGGACGAAACTTTTCAATGCCCATTAATTGAAAAGAGGACAACTCTGTCACAATTACATGATCAGAAGTAGCTTCTTGTGCGACTTCACAAGCAACTGTTCCAATATTTCCTGCAATTAATGGTTGCTTGTTATCTTCTTTTAACATGTTATAGATCAGTGTTGTTGTTGTTGTTTTTCCGTTACTACCTGTAATGCCAATAAATGGCGCTTCACTAATGTCATATGCTAGCTCTACTTCAGTCACAATGGAGATTTGTTTTTCCATTGCTGCTTGAAGCAACGGATTTGAATAGGGAATTCCAGGATTTTTTACAATCATGTCAACCCCTGTTAATAGCTCTAATGGATGATGCCCACATACAACTTCAATACCTATCTTCTCTAATTGTTGTGCTGCTTCGTTTTCTTCGTAAGGCTTTTGGTCATTAACAACCACAGTTGCTCCTAATTGCTTGACTAGCTTTGCAGCCGCTAAACCACTTTTGGCTAAACCTAAAATGAGTACATGTTTATTTTTATAAAAGTTAATTGTTTTCACTTAAATCCACACCTCGATATAAATTCCAAGCATTGCAAATAATAAGCCTACAGCCCAAAATGTCATAACAACACGCCATTCTGACCAACCGCTTAATTCATAGTGATGATGAAGCGGACTCATTTTAAATACTCGCTTCCCCGTTGTTTTAAACGATGCTACTTGAATCATAACGGATAAAGTCTCAATAACAAAAATTCCACCAATAACGACTAGCAAAAATTCCATCTTCATTAAAATAGCAACCGTTGCAATTGCACCACCTAAAGCTAACGATCCTGTATCTCCCATGAACACTTTTGCAGGATGTGCGTTAAATACTAAAAATCCTAATACTGCACCTACAACAGCAACTGAAAAAATAGAAAGTTCAAACTGCTCAGCATTCCAAGCAAGGACTGCAAAGGCACCGAATGCAATTGCACTCGTACCTGAAACCAATCCATCTAACCCGTCTGTTAAGTTCACAGCATTTGAAAAACCAACTAACCAAATAACAAGAAATACGACGTAGAACCAGCCTAAATCAACAGGGTTAGCAATACCAGGAATTGTTATTTCTGTTGAAAATTCAAATTGTCTTGCAATAAAGTAAAAGATAATTGCAATAACGACTTGACCTAAAAACTTCTGCTTTGATGTTAACCCTAAGTTTCGCTTTAGTACTACTTTAATAAAATCATCTAAGAATCCTAATAATCCGAATCCAATTGTAACAAATAGTAATAAAAACGTTTTATATGTAACTTCTGCATACTGGTTTGCCATAATAAGCGTTGCTACAATGACAGATAGTAAAATCATGATGCCCCCCATTGTAGGCGTTCCTGATTTCTTTTGATGGGATTTTGGCCCTTCATCACGAATGCTTTGACCAAATTTCAATCTTCTCAAAAAAGGAATAAAGATTGGTGACAAGATAACCGTAATTAAAAAAGCCAAACCGATGGTAAATAAAATCGATTGTTCTAGCATGCTACTTCCTCCTTGCTCACCATATCCTTACAATTGTTTTGTTGTTTCAAACATTTCATTACAAGTTTCGCTCCCTAATCATTTTACGTGCTACTTCGCGATCGTCAAAATCAAGCACTTGGTCTCCAATAATTTGATATGTTTCATGACCTTTTCCAGCAATCACTATAACATCATCTTTTTTTGCTTTTGTTATTGCATATTTGATTGCCTCTTCACGATCTATTATCGTTACGCAATTTTCTTGTTTAACGCCTTCTTCCATATCTTGTAGAATGGCTTTTGGGTCTTCACTTCTAGGATTATCTGACGTTAAAATTGCTTCTGTGCTATAGGTCGATGCAATGTTAGCCATGATCGGACGCTTAGTTCGATCGCGGTCTCCGCCACATCCAACAATAACATATATATTTTGCTTTGCGAATTGCTTTACTGTTTTTAATACATTTTCCAAGCTATCTGGCGTATGTGCATAATCTACAATAACCGTAAAATCTTGTTCAGCGTCCACTACTTCGAATCGTCCAGATACACCTTCAATCTTATTTATTTCCTCGACAATAATAGACAGCGGCATATTAGAAACAAGACAAGCTGCTGTAGCTGCTAACACATTATAAACACTGAATTTCCCTACAAGTTTCATTTGCACCTGTACAGTTTCAGTTGGAGTGCTCAATTGAAATGTTGTTCCACCGTTGTTCATTTGAATATTTGTCGCACGAATATCACTGTCATTATCAATTCCATATGTAATAACAGTTGCTGCTGTGCTTTTAATGTATTCTTCTGTTGCACTGTCATCAGCATTTAAAATAGCAAACTTAGGATGATTATGATTATAAGCATTTCCTAATTGCGCAAAGAGCAGTCCTTTAGCACGACGATAATCTTCCATTGTTTGATGATAATCCAAATGATCTTGTGTTAAATTTGTAAAAATCGCTACATCAAAGTCACAGCCATGCACACGTCCTAAATCTAATGCATGAGAAGAAACCTCCATCATTGCTACTTCTACGTTTTCTTCAACCATTTGATGGAATGTTTTTTGCAATGTTAATGATTCAGGAGTAGTGTTTTTCACCTCGTATGATTGATCGCCAATGCGAATTTCAATTGTTCCGATTAATCCTGTTTTCTTTTTCTGCGCTTTAAACATATGCTCAATTAAATGTGTAATCGTTGTTTTTCCATTTGTACCTGTCACACCAATTAGATGTAACTTCTGCGTTGGCTGGCTATAAAAAGCATCTGCTAGAACAGCCATTGCTCGCTTTGTGTTTTTTACGATAATAACAGGCACCCCAACATCAACGGGCTTCTCTGTCAGAATGGCTACAGCTCCTTTTTCGACAGCCATTTTTGCAAAGTCATGGCCATCTACAGTATAACCGTTAACACAAATAAATAAAGCACCTGGCTTTACTTCTCGTGAGTCCATTTCAATTGAACTGATATTTACTGTCTCTTTTGGCATTTGTACAAAGCCATGCAAGTTTGTTAGTAGTTTTTTTAAATCCATTGCTACCATGTCCTCTCTATTTGTGAAGTGAAACATTTACGAGATCATCCTCTACATTTTACAGAAAAAGAAGCCACGAGGGAATTCCCTCAAGGCTTAATTGTCCCAATCATAAAAGTAGACATCTCCACTTATAATGAATAAAATGAAACTTCAATCAGCAGAAGCCTTCTTCCTTCTCGACTGATTGTTTTAAGGCCCATTAGATTTACGGGTTACACAGCTTTTTATCTACGTTTTGATATCCGAGCTTTTCCGGACAGTTACGCCCTACTTAAAGCTATAAAGCGAGGGGCTTATTGTCCATTGAAGTGGAAAAGACAAACCAATTATATGAATTAGTCTCCCATATATATTCGAATTGTTTCGCCTTCTTTAACTTTAGTGCCTGGTTCCGGTGACTGTTTAATTACTTTTTCTCCTTCACCACTCACATCTAATTTTAAATTAACTAGTTGCTCTTGTAACTCTTTTTTTGATAAACCAACGATATTTGGTACTTTTATCATTGGTGTATCTAACCATGTTAATTCTTTTTCGATTTGCTCTGTACGAGGTTTTACACCCATTGTACGCAAGCTATCTTCAATCATCTTACCTACGATTGGCGCTGCTACTACACCACCAAACTGCGTAGTGCCTTTCGGATTATCTACTGCAACATAGACAACAATTTGAGGATCATCAGCAGGCGCAAACCCAATAAATGAAACAATGTGGTTATTTTCTAAATATTTACCGTTCTGCGCTTTTTGAGCTGTTCCTGTTTTTCCTCCGACACGATAACCTTCAACAAATGCATTTTTACCAGTCCCTTGCGCTACAACACTCTCAAGTACAAAGCGAACTTGCTTAGACGTTTCTTCGGAAATAACTTTACGTTTAGTTTTTGGTTCATTGCGACTAACGACTTTCCCTGTTGTCGGATCCACCCATTCTTTCGCAATATAAGGCTCATATAAAGTGCCACCATTAACAGCAGCTGCTACTGCCGCTACTTGTTGAATCGGTGTAACAGAGACCCCTTGGCCAAATGCAGTAGTTGCCTGTTCCACTGGTCCAACTCGTTCAAGAGGAAACAATATTCCTTTCGCTTCTCCTTGCAAGTCAATTCCTGTTTTCTCACCAAACCCAAAATTGCGAATGTATTTAAAAAGCGTATCTTTTCCTAATCGATCTCCTAACTCAACAAACCCTGGGTTACAAGAATTTTGAACAACTTCTAGGAAGCTTTGCTGACCGTGTCCTCCTCGTTTCCAACAACGAAGTTTTGCTCCACCTACTTCCGCAGCTCCATCATCATAAAATTGATCTTTTAATAAATCAACTTTCTTCTCCTCTAAAGATGCAGCCAGCGTAATAATTTTAAATGTAGAGCCTGGTTCGTAAGCACTCCAAATTGGTAAATTGCGATTGTAGACTTCAGGCTTGACATGCTGAAAGTCAGCAGGATCAAATGTAGGGCGGCTTGACATCCCTAAAATCTCACCATTCTTAGGGTTCATTGCAATAGCAATCATTCCATCAGGATTATATGTTGTTTGGGCATTATCAAGCTCCCGTTCCATAATCGTTTCCACTCTAGAATCAATTGTTAAGCGTAAATCAAGTCCATCAACAGGTTCTGTGTAATCATCTGCAATATTAGGCATTTTTTTGCCTTTTGCATCGGAGTACAACTTAACAGAACCTTTTTGCCCCTTTAGCTCTTTGTCATAATACAGTTCTAATCCCATTAGGCCTTGGTTGTCAACACCTGCAAATCCCAATACGTGAGATAAATAGCTTCCATATGGATAATGACGTTTTGAATCTTCGGCAATATAAACACCCTTTAAGTTTAAGTTGCGGACTTCATTTGCTTTTTCATGTGAAATTTTTCGACCTTCTGGACGCAAATAAACACTTGATGAGGCTTTAGTAATCTGTTCATACACCTTCTCTTTTGTCGTATTTAAAACTGCAGCAAGCTGTTCAGCAGTTTTCACAGGATCTTCTACTTGTCTTGGCATCACCAAAACAGTTGGTGCGCTTTTATTCGTAGCCAACGGAACATCATTTCTGTCTAAAATCTTTCCTCTTTCAGGTTCAAAAGGAATATTTCGACTCCATAGGTCTTTCGCTCGCTCCGTAAGCATGTCCCCCATTAATAGCTGTACATATCCAAGCCGCACATCAATCACAAAAAAGATAAGAATGCCTACTACTAGAACAGCTGCTAGCCTTTTACGAACTGTGACACCTGAAACACGCATATATTAGAACCTCCTCTGAATCGGCTCGTTCCAATATATGCTTGTACCCTTTCTAATAGAACGCTTTTCTATTCAATTGGTTTCTTTTCTTGGCCTTCTTTAGCAAGCTTTTCTTTCTCTTTTTCTTCTCCTTTTACTTTTTCAATGGTTTCATCTAACGATTTAGGCACTTCTAGTTCTACAACTAAATAGCCATTTTCTTTTAATTCTGTTCCTGGTTTGATGCTCTGTTTGACAACAAACCCTTTTTCTAAGGCACTTGGTCTCAATTTCGTAAATTCTGTAAAGCGAATGATATCGCGATGGGACCAACCTGTGACATCCGGCATGGTTGCTTTACCAGTTGTCTTTAGCAACACTTTTTCTCCAGAAATAACCGTTTCATCAGCTTTTGGTGATTGACTGTCGATTTTATTTCCTTCACCGATAACGACTGGTGTA
The DNA here is from genome assembly GCA_008180335.1 of Priestia megaterium. Classification (GTDB taxonomy): domain Bacteria; phylum Bacillota; class Bacilli; order Bacillales; family Bacillaceae_H; genus Priestia; species Priestia megaterium_B. Next base: position 631,469 of record VTEF01000001.1, on the reverse strand, counting down.
AGTCCTTTTTCTTTCAGTTCTGTTACGACATCGTTAACTTTCTCATTACGATAATTATCCAATTTAACTTCAGATTTTGTTTTCTTTGCGCCTTGTTTATCACTTGTTTTCTGTGTTGGTTCAATACCAAGCGACTGCAAGCTATTTTTCATAACTGAGTTAAAAATCATCGATAGAGGTGCTGAACCCGTTTCTTGAGCAGTGAGCTTTGGATTTTGAACAGCCACATACACAATAAGCGATGGATTGTTAGCAGGTGCAAACCCCATAAATGAGAATAAGTTTTTTCCATGTCCATGTAAGTATCCACCATTTGGATTTGGTATTTGTGCAGTTCCTGTTTTGCCAGCCACATCATATCCATCGATTGCATACGTCTTTCCTGTACCATCATCTTCAGAAACAACGGTTTCAAGAATCTTTAATACTTGTTGAGATGTTTCTTTTGAAATTGGTTTTCTTACAACTTTTGGCTTTGTTTCTTTTTTCACTTTATTTGTTGTACCGTCTACAATCTTTTGAATAACATACGGCTTCATCATTTTCCCATCATTTGCAATCGCAGTAGCAGCTTGAATCTGCTGAATCGGCGTAAATGCTGAGCCTTGACCAAAAGCAGTTGTAACCCGATCTCTTGGATACTTTGAAATAAGCTTGCTCGATACTTCTCCAGGTAAATCAATCCCTGTTTTCTCCATAAATCCAAACTTATCAAGGTACTTAAACAGCTTATCCGTACCTAGCTTTTCATTAGCTAAAATAGCAATTGCTACGTTTGATGAACGGCGAATTCCTTCATCGAATGTAATGGGTCCCCATCCATTGCCGCTATTGTGATCTCGAATTGGCACATCTTTATCACTGACCTTATAGGAGCCTGATTGATACATATCATTCCCATTGTATACTCCTTCTTCAATTGCAGCAGCTAAAGTGAAAATCTTCATTGTAGATCCTAATTCAAAGCTATTCTCCACAATAGGGTTTTGAAAATCAGTAATTTTACGTACATTTGGATTAAAAGTAGGACGGCTTGACATCCCTAAAATTTCACCCGTCTTTGGATTAACAACGACAGCCATCATTTTATCAGGATTATATTCTTTTTGCGCATTTGTCATCGCATCTTCTACGAACGTTTGAATTTTTTCATCGATTGTTAAGTAAATATTATCCCCGTTTTTAGGAGGGTCAATTGATTCTTTAGGATCTGGAAGCTTTATACCATTTTGACCTGCCTGGTAATATACTTTTCCATCTTCTTCAGACATTTGTTTATTATAAACTTGTTCAATTCCCATCTTACCAATAATCTTGCCTTCATCGTTTTTTTGTGCATATCCTAGAATATGAGACGCAAACACACCATTAGGATAAAAACGCTTTGAATCCCGTAAAAATGTAATACCTGGAAGCTTTAATTTTTCAATTTTTTGCTTTAACGCATTGTTAATGTCACGCCCACCTGGGCCTAACTCCACTTGAAATGAATTTTTTGTCAATAGCTCTTCTAGCTTTGTTTTTTTCATGTCTAACAGAGGAGCTAACTTTTCAGCTGTTTTTTCAGGATCTACAACATGCTGTGGATTTTTTTTATTCTTAGTTTGTGTAGGGTCTAAAATCGCCACAACTGTATAAGCCCCTGTGTCATGAGCAACAGCTTCACTATTACGATCATAAATCGTACCACGTTGCCCTTCAATTGTTGTTTCTCGCGTATATTTTCTTTGTGCAATTTCCGCTAAAGCCTGCCCCTCAGCTTTTCCTGAAGCCTGAATATAAAAGAACCGTGCTGCTAATACAAAAAAGAGCAATGCAAATATTAAAATTAATATTGCTGCTCCTGTACTAATATTGCTATTTTTTCTTGGCATACTCATTTTATTGTTTTTGAACTACTTTTACATTATTTTCGTTTAAGCTTAATCCTAGTTCTTTTGCTTTAGCCCAAATTCGTTCATACGCGCTTAATTCCGTTACCTGTAACTTCAGCTCATTATTCTTAGTTTCTTGCTTTTCAACCTTCGTCTCTAAGGATTGAACTTCTGCATTGACACTATACAAAGCAGATTGATTTGAGATAATTTGAACAGATCCCACTAACATTAATGCTAAAAAGCTTGAATACACAACTTTTTCACCAATCGTTACTTTTCGTTTTGTTTTCTTTACTACTTGACGTACTTGTTGTCTTTGTGGTTGCTGTTTTTCTTTTACTTGATATGCCACATTACTCAACATATTCCCCTCCCTTTTTATCACTTCGTTGTTGATACGAATTATCTAATCTCTATTTTAACTTTTCGGCAATTCGTAATTTCGCTGAGCGCGCACGTTTGTTTTCTTCTAATTCTTGTTCTGATGGCAAAATCGGCTTTCTTGTAATCAGCTTCATTTTTGGTTTTAGCTCATCTGGGATAATAGGTAACCCTGGTGGCAGTGGCGGCACAGTGCTAGCGTTTTTAAATGCTACTTTACAAATCCGATCTTCTAATGAATGGAACGTAATGACACTTACTCTTCCGCCTTCTTTAATTACATCCATGGCTTGTTCTACCGCATCTTCAAACACTTGCAGTTCATCATTAACAGCAATTCGAATCGCTTGAAATACACGTTTAGCTGGATGTCCTCCTGTTCTTCGAGCAGCTGCTGGAATCCCATCTTTAATGATATCAACAAGTTCTAATGTTGTTTCAATTGTTTTTTTCTCTCGATAAGCCTCAATTTTACGAGCAATTTGCTTTGAAAATTTTTCTTCTCCATACTGAAAGAATATCTTGACTAACTTTTCATAAGGCCATTCATTTACAATATGGTAGGCAGAAAGGCTAGACTCTGTATCCATCCGCATATCTAGGGGCGCATCGTGGTGGTAACTAAATCCTCTTTCTGGTGTATCTAATTGTGGTGATGATACACCTAAGTCAAACAACACACCGTCTACTTCCCTAATTCCATGCTCGTGTAATTTCTCTTTTAAATACCGAAAGTTGCTCTTAATCAATGTAACACGATCTAGATAAGGGGCTAATTTCTTTTCTGCATTAGCAATAGCTATGTCATCTTGATCGAACGCTATTAATTGACCGTCTTTTGATAATTGTTTTACAATATATTCACTATGTCCTGCTCCGCCAAGCGTGCAGTCTACATATACGCCATCTGGCTGAATATTCAAGCCTTCTGCTGCTTCTCTTAGCAAAACAGTTGTGTGATTAAACATCATGACACCTACTTCTTTCGAAACTACTTAATTATGTATAAATACTTTGAAATAGCCGATAGCTTTATACACCATTTTATTATATATCAAATTTCAACATTTTTTCAGCTATTTATACAAGAATTAAGTAGAATTTTGTCTTTTTGTCATAAAATATGATATTTTGTTAACTAAAAGACATATTCTTAGCATGAAAAATTAGAATGATTTTTGTTATATTTATTCATTGGAGTTTTTTGGAAATGAGTAACTGAGTAGGATTTCATTGGTTTATCCACATGTAAAGTGTTTCTCTTTATAAAAACAAAAATCCTGCTTCGTAGCAGGATTTTCTTATAGATAACAAACTTTTAAGTGATGATTAAATTCGACTTCTTCATTTAGTAATTCTGACACAAATTGCATCCCATACTTATTTAAGTAATAGCTAATATTCCAAATACGCTCTTGCGGAGAGTTATGAGGACACAGTGCAGCTTCAATTTGATTATACTTTACATGCTTAACTTCATGCTTAATTAGCTGTTTAGATTCGACAATTTTTTTAGCGACATCAAATTGTTTTTGGATAATTGCTCGATTTTTTAATAGCACTTCATCAAAAGTTTTGTCTTCTTTTTGAATATTTTCACGAAGAGTTTTGTGAATTTTTTCAAATTCTTTTTTCGCATTTTCAAAATATGTTTCATAAGGATTTTTAACCTCAGTCATCAGCCAATGCTCGCGCTGCTTTTGTACACCCTCATTGATCACTTCTGCAATTGACAATTGAAGTTCATCAAGATATTTTGCAACGGTTCTTTCTACAAGCAAATAGGATAACCTTGGAACGACCGGCGGCATTTTGAAACCAAAAAGCGAAAATGCTTTTTCTAACTCAGCCCAATAAGCTACTTCTCCAGGTCCTGCAATGAATGCCAGTGTCGGAAGTAAGTGCTCTTGCATAAGCGGTCGTGTGACCACATTGTTACTCAGCATTTCCGGGTTTTGCTTTGCTATTTGCACCAATTCTTTTTTTGAAAGAGACACTTCACTTTGCTTTCCGATAAAGACATTCTCTTCGGCATTTCTCTCTAAAAGCACGCGATTTCCTTCATGCGAATAAAAAATGTGAGCAGACTCTTCTGAGACATCAATCATTTTTTTGTATGTACGAGATACTTTCTGTTGCTGCGTTATGACCGCTTCAGCTAGTTGCTTACTTTGCTCAATTAATTGCACAAAAAACGAAGACTCAATTTGACGAACACCACTAGATGCCGCATCCATTAAAATTAAGCCATAGTTCTTAAATAATGTAGTGACTAAATGAGCAAAAAAATCAACAAATGTACGAGATTTATTTAATGCATCTTTAATAAAAACTAACACTTCGTTTGTATGCTGCGTTTCACCAAATGTTTGAAAAATTGTATCAATCCACTCACTACAGGCTTCTTTATTAATTTCCATATTTGAAACCATCTCTTTTGTTCTCATTGAGTGTTTTAGTGTCTTCTTTAACAAATTTCCTTTATCCTCAATATACACATGGTTTATCTCAGCAAAATCATGATCTTCTCCAGCAATCCAAAATACAGGAAGTACCGGAACGCCTAATGCACGCTCTTGTTGCTTAGCTAACAAAATAATTGAAATAACTTTATGAATTGTATATAACGGTCCTGTTAATAAACCCGCTTGCTGGCCGCCAACAACAACCACACTTTTCTCATCTTTTAACTTTTCAATATTTGCTAATGTTTGATCTGAAGCACCGTACTGCTTATTAAATGCAAGCAGATAGTGTACTAGTTCTTCACGAGGATATTCTTGATTATCTAAATCAAGTAAACGCTTCTGGTATACATCCTTATCGTGTATATTATAGTGAAAAAAGGACAGTGCTTGCTGCTCTCCATTTATGTAATCACTCGTTAATTTATTCGTTGCCTTTAAAGAGACATCTGTAATCTCCATGAAAGAACTTCCTTTCTATAGCTAATAGTCATTCACTCTACCTAGCTTCATTATCCATATTGTCTCTCTATCCGTCTAGTAACATGCTTCACAGCGAATATACTTGCCTAATTAATTGGCTTACTACTAGCACGACATGGCCAATTAAAAACAGAATAAAATTCATACGAAAAAAACCCTTGGCTATTCTTTTCATTTCTAAATCTTTCTTTACTTTCCAATGAACAGTCATTACGATCATTGCTACAATAATCAATATGAGTACAATCAACCATAGGAAGGATTGATTAAACATTTCATTTGTAAAATAATAAGCCGATATAATAAGAAACACCGTTGTTACATATGTAGACACATGAACTGCTTTTCGTTTATTTTTTGTTACTCTCCCTAAAACAATGTATAAAATAAAAAAGCCAACGATTGGTAGAGTTACAAATGTTGCGAAAATGCCAGCTACTATATTCCCCATAAATACTCACCCTTTTCTCCTTCTCTCAATTCCTTTTATTGAATCATAGATAAACTGTATGACCGGTATAGTTAGTTGCCGTTTTTCTGCTTCAGTTACCACATATCCTAATATTGAATCAACCTCAGTCTGCCGATGATTTTGCAAGTCTTTCCACATAGATGATTGATTATGGCTCGTTTTCTTACAAACGTCGACAACACGATTCCAATAAAGAAGAGAGTCTTCTAATCGTAACACAGCATTTAATTCGCTAAAAAGAGCTTTCATCGTTTTATAAAAAAAAGGATTTTCAAGTAAACTACCATTTTCAGCTTGATACATGGCCGTTAGCGGATTAATGACTGCATTCACAACTAGTTTTTGTACAACCATCGGGTACCATTCTGCTTCTTTTACAAATGAAAAAAAACTTGTAGGAGACACATTTATGAAATCGTTTGTTCCTCGGTATGTGGCAATTCGAGTAACGCCCACACCAGAATGATGAACGGTACTGTTTCCTTCTCTCATTGCCCCATGCTCTACAATACCTAAATAAATATTCTCATGGGGAAGTTGATCAATAACAGGCAGATGCCCCATACCATTTTGAATAAATAAAAGCGGAGTATGGGCAGAAATGGTTAGAAGATGTGGGATAATATCGACTAAATGATATTGTTTAACTGCTACCACTACCAAATCAAATGGAACTTCCTGATTTTTAAGTTGCATAGACTCAGCATATACACTTATATTTTGCTGTTCACCCTCTCGTTTAAGCGTAATACCTTTCTTCATTATCTCTTGCGCCTGCTCATCCGTTCGGGTATAAAGGGTAACACGAGAAGTATTGGCCATATATGAACCAAATAATAAACCAATTGCTCCTCCTCCTATTACTGCTATATTCTTCATTGTAAGTCCTCTTTTATATTTTAGTTTACTCTTCCTTATGCAATGTGGATAATATGTATTGCTATTATTGTGTTTGTCTGCTTTTCAATAACCAGTTTTATTTTAACAAAGAATCGATCGACTTTAAAAGAGGCGTTTTAAAGCTACAAACAAAAAGACCCCGATAACCGTCTTCATCGGGGTATATTATGATCATTATAAATGATAGCTTTTAGCCATCCAAACGTGATTAGCGATTACTATTTCACACAGGGTAAACCGGATGTTTGCGATAACTAAATGTTACATCTTTTGTTGCATAGTAAGCAAAACGATTAATGAGTGTTTGACGCAATTCATTCGCTGGCACAATATCATCGACAATTAACTCTGAAGCAAGTTTGTAAATATCAATATGTTCTTTATATTCTTGTTGCTTTTGCTTCACATATGCTATTCTCTCTTTTGGATCGTCAATCTCATTAATTTTATTTGAATAAACTGCATTTACTGCTGCTTCTGGTCCCATCACGGCAATTTGTGCTGTCGGTAAAGCAATGCAGCAATCTGGCTCAAAAGCCGGACCGGCCATTGCGTAGAGTCCTGCCCCATATGCTTTACGCACTATGACTGAAATCTTAGGCACTGTAGCAGAGCTCATAGCAGCAATTAATTTTGCTCCATGCCTAATGATTCCTGCCCTTTCTACTTTTGTTCCAATCATAAATCCAGGAACATCCGCTAGGAATAAAAGCGGAATATGAAACGCATCACATAATTGAATAAATTTGGCACCTTTATCAGCAGAATCCACAAACAAAACGCCGCCCTTGACTTTTGGCTGGTTCGCAACAATACCGACTACTTTTCCATCAATTCGTGCCAAACCTGTCACTAATTCAGAAGCAAATAGCTTTTTAATCTCAAAAAAGCTTCCCTCATCAATTAACGTATCAATCGCTTCATACATGTCAAATGGCACATTTTGATTTTCAGGAATAAGTTCTACTAACTCTTTCCCGCTTTTTCGATTTTTTGCTTCTGCAACTTTTGGTTTATGTTCAAAATTTTGAGGAAAGTAAGTTAAATATGACTTAGCATAGGTAATAGCTTCTTCTTCAGAATAGGCCAATACATCACCGCACCCGCTTACACTGCAATGCATCTTTGCGCCGCCCATCTCTTCTAATGTCACTTTTTCTCCAATTACTTTTTCAGCCATCCTTGGAGATCCTAAGTACATAGACGCATTCCCATCTACCATGATAACAATATCACAAAATGCTGGAATATAAGCTCCTCCTGCTGCCGATGGCCCAAACAAAATACATACTTGTGGAATCATGCCTGATAATTTGACTTGATTATGAAAGATACGGCCTGCGCCGCGTCTATTTGGAAACATATCTAATTGGTCTGTGATTCTGGCTCCTGCTGAATCTACTAAATAAAGTAATGGAACTTTTAACTTTTCAGCTGTTTCTTGAATACGAATGATTTTTTCAACCGTTCTTGCTCCCCACGATCCTGCTTTAATCGTAGAGTCATTAGCCATTACGCAAACTGTCTCTCCATTTACTTTACCAATAGCCGTAACTACACCATCGGCAGGCAATCCTTCTGCTTTATTATTAGCGAATACAGCATCTTCTTCATATTGACCATTATCGAATAAAAGGGAAAGTCGCTCTCGTACAAATAATTTGTTTTGAGCTTTTAGTTTTTGATGATATTTCTGATGACCACCGGCTTCAATCTCTTGGCGTTTCTCTTGATAACGTTTTTGTAAATCATTTGTATGTATCATCTAATCGCTCCCTTTATGAAATAGTTATTAATACATCGCCTTCATTGACAAAATCACCATTGGCTACATGAATAGAACTGATTATTCCTTCTTGATCGCTTTCCACAGGAATTTCCATCTTCATTGATTCAAGCATAACTAGTACTTGTCCTTTCGCTACAGCCTCTCCTTTGGATACGTGAATATTTAAGATCATACCTGCCATGGCTGCTGTTACTTCTTTCATCATCAAATCCTCCTCTAAAATTTAAACATCTTCGTTAGTAAACTTGTATTATATAAGCCATTTGTATATTAATTATGATTTAATAACGACTTAAACAATGGCAAATTGGTCTTTATCCCTTCAAGGAAAATTAAAATTTCTCTCTCAAAACGTATATTTCTACAATAATATTAAAATTCCTCCACCTTTTGTAAACGCTTACTATTTTAAAATGAAAAATTTCTAGATAAATATATATAAATTACTTAGCTTAACATGCCACCTTTTCTCATAAGCTATAGAGACAGAATATTTACTCTTTTTGTTATATAATAATAATATCACCTGATAACAAGGAGGAGTTTCACATGATGTATGAAGTAAAACACTTAAGAATAAATTATAAAACACTAGAGGAATTTAAAAAATTTAGAGAATATGGACTTCAAGAATTATCAATGCTAGAAGATTTGAATGCTAAAATATCAGAAAATGAAATCACCTCTCCGTTTTATGGTATATACCTCGGAGATAGTCTCGTTGCCCGCATGAGTTTATATAAAAGAGACAAAAAATATGATCAATATTTTCAACCTCCACAATCCTATATTGAAGTGTGGAAACTCGAAGTACTAGCAGAATATCAACGAAAAGGGCTAGGTAAAGCACTAGTAGAATTTGCTAAAACTTTTAATCTTCCTATTAAGACGAGTCCACGAGTTAAATCTAGTGAATTTTGGACAAAAATGGGGTTTGTTCCTGTCACATACGATATCGATCGAGACTTAGGTGAAAACCCAATTGTCTGGTTTCCAAAAGGGGTAACTGAACAAAAACAAACAGCTGATTAATTCAGCTGTTTGTTTTTTCATCAAACATATGCTTCTATTCATTATTTAAGCCATTACCTTATTTTTTAAACATAGATGCTCTATTTTTCGACTCGTTCTAAATTACCGTTTTTCTCCATATGAAACTTAACTTTTCGGCTTTTTTCATCTTCTTTTAATACAACCATTTTCCTTGCACGTTCCATGATTTCAATGAGCGCCTTATAGTCATCTTCAACCATCAGCAAATTGTTTTGCAGCATCTTTTTTTCTTTTTCAAGCACAGTAACTTTTTCCTGTAACCGCTCAAGTTTTTGTTGTAATTCCTCATTGGCTTGCACTAGGCCGCTAGAATGCTTCTGTGCTTTTTCAATCGCTTCTAAGTATTTGATTACTTCACTTAGTGAAACAATGGATTGCCCATCTATATATGATAAGCGCGTTGGCTGCTCGTCATCTTTTGATACAATACGTGATTTTAATTGTTTTCGCTGTGTTTTAGCTATGTCAATACCAGTTTTATATTGTTTGCGTACAAAAGAATTCCAGCGGAAGCCACAAGCTGCTGATGTCCGTGATAATTTCTTCCCCACTTCTTCAAATGCAGCGAGTTGTGTGCCACCTTCACGTATATGACGCAATACAATTTCTGCTAGTAATAAATCTTCATCTTGAGTCCATGCATCTTGACGAGAAGAAGTCATTTTTCTATCCCTCCTTATACGTACTTATTAAATAAGTATGCAACTACTAGATAAGATAGACTATTGTTCAACTTCTCACTTAAGAAAATCTTTCATTTAGTCTTTACAAAATGCAAATAACCATCTTATTATGCCTGTGATTTTTTGTTGATGACTTGCTCTACTGCTTCCATATGTTGCTCTGTCTCCCACAAGACAGAGCAACGGTTAATTTCATTCTCCATTCGATTCCACAAACCGCTTTGCTCCCATTTTTCAATGGAGGTTTGCTTATATGCCTTTAATACATCTATAGGCTTATTAATGAGTGGAAGCAGCCATTCTTCACATCTCATCGTTAACTCTTGATAAGTTGTCACATAGGATAAAAAACCAATTTGTTTCGCACGCTCTACGCTATACAACTGGGCACTATAAAGCATTTCCATTGCTTCTGAATGACGAAGTTTTTCAAGTAAAATCGTGCCACCTCCCCATCCCGTAGTAATACCAAGATTACCTTGAATAAACCCCATTTCACTATGAGTTGCTCCAATACGAAAGTCGCATGCAATCGCAATTTCACATCCACCGCCCACAGAAATGCCATTTAAGAGCGCTACTGTTGGTTTAGGGAGAGTTAATAGTTCATATAAGATACGTCCCATTTTTTTCAACATACCTTCAGCTTCTTTTGCTGTTTTCAATTCATGAAATACACGTACGTCTCCGCCGCTACAAAATGCTTCGATTCCTGCTCCAGTAATAACAAATGCCTTGACGTTATCTGCTTCTTTCGCGTATGTAATGGCTTTTTCTAATTCATCCATTACATCATAATCGATTGCGTTTCTTTTTTCAGGACGGTTAATTGTAAATGTCGCTATCCCTTGATTTGTTGTAAAAAACTGAGCTTTCCCCACTACACTTCCCCCTTCTAATCTTTATATCATGAACACGGTTTACACATATAAATAAAGACTTCGAGTAAGAGGAAATAAAATCCTGCAAAATCCCCTGAAACATCTTGATCGCTCATATATCAGGGTCTCTTTTACACTTTAGTAAAGCAAGATATGGATATCAAGTTTCCTAGAAAAATGCAAAAAATAAAAGACTCCGTTAACGGAGTCTTTTATTTTTTGCAGTAATTATTTGTTTACTACGTCATTTCCTTTGTAAGTACCGCAAGCTTTACATACGCGGTGTGATAGTTTCATTTCACCACAATTTGGGCACTCTACCATACCAGGAACTTGTAATTTAAAGTGCGTACGACGCGTTCTTTTCTTCATTTTAGATGTTCTTCTAAAAGGTACAGCCATTATTCCCACCTCCTTAAAAGAGTTTTAAAATCATATGAAGGCCCGAGAGCCGGATCTTCGCATTAGTTATTTCTCTTTGTTTTTAAAGAAATTTTCTAGTACTGCTAAGCGGGGGTCTACTTTGTTGTTTTGTTCTTCTTCTGTTACAACTTCCCAATCTTTGCCCGACTGAGGAGCTGCACCCGCTGTTTGCTGATCTCCGCTAAATACTTGCATTGGAATTTCGACGATAATTAATTCTTCGATAAGCGGTTTTAAATCCACCACTTCTCCTTCAACAATACGTATTTCAGCATCTTCTTCATAATCAGCATTCACATTCAATAAAAACGTCTCAGTTGCATTAATTTCAAATGGATATAAAACATCAACTAACGTGCGAGCACAAGGTAATGTCATTTCTCCAGAAATTTTTAAGTGAAACGTTACTTTTGAAGAACTGATATCTGCTCTTCCTTTTACGTTTACTTCTGACATATGACGAATTTGCGGATCGCTGTTTACAAACTCAGCACCATCTACTACTTCATCAAATGTCAATCCTTTATTTTGCAACTGGTACAATTGATGTATTGTCCATTTCATTGTTAATCACCTCAAGGCAACAAAGGTTATTATAGCTTTCACAAGATTATTTGTCAATATTTTTTCTTTACACTATAATGTACTTACAACTAAATTTTTATTTCCTTTAAAGCACGCTACATTCGCAATACAATGGGATAGAAAAAATATAAAATAAAAAGGAGTCATTATGCAAGCAGTAGGAATTATTGTTGAGTATAACCCTTTTCATAATGGACATGCTTATCATCTTGAACAAGCAAAAAAACAAACTGAATCTGACTGTGTTATCGCTGTCATGAGTGGACATTTCCTCCAAAGAGGTGAGCCTGCTCTTGTTTCGAAATGGTCTCGGACGAAAATGGCTTTAGATGCTGGCGCAGATCTTGTCATTGAATTACCCTATTCCTTTTCAACTCAAAAAGCGGATACTTTTGCAAGCGGTGCTGTTTCAATTTTAGATCAGTTGGAAGTTCATTCCCTTTGCTTTGGAAGTGAACACGGAAACATTGAATCATTTCTAGATATCATTAAATTATTAGAAATTCATGAACAAGAACTCTCTTTACAAATCCAACATGAAATAAAAAAAGGAAATAGCTATCCAAAAGCTGTCTCTCTTGCTTTAAGCCATATTATTAGTGAACCCGTCGCTCTTAATTTAACTCAGCCAAATAATATTCTAGGGCTTAGTTATGTAAAAGCAATAAAAAAACAGCTTGCATCTATTAAACCACATACAATTACTCGAATTCAATCCCATTATCATGATGAGGAACTTTCTTCTTCATCTATTACTAGTGCAACGAGTATTCGCCATGCTTTATTTCAATCATCTTTAGATGTGAATGAGTTAGCAAACTACATGCCACAGCACGTATTAACATCCTTAATGGATTATAAGAAAACATTTGGTACCTTTCATACATGGGAACATTATTTTCCATTTTTAAAGTACCGGCTTATGACAATGTCGCCTGCTTCTTTGCAGGAAATTTATGAAATTGAAGAAGGAATTGAATACCGACTTCTCTCTTCAATAAAAGAAGCAACTTCTTTTGAAGATTTTATAAATAAAGTAAAAACAAAGCGCTATACGCGAACCCGCTTGCAGCGAATGTGTGTTCATATCTTGACCGATACTTCTAAAGAGCAGATGCAGCCTGATCAATCTTCTTGTTCCTATATTCGGTTACTTGGTATGTCAGCAATAGGCCGTAAATACATAAACCACATAAAAAAAAGAAGCTCTGTTCCTATTGTCTCCACTGTATCACAATATAAACTAGAAGATCTTCTTATTGACGTTAAAGCGACAGACGTCTACAGTTTAGCATTGAATGAGCCTATTCGTTCCACTTTTTTAAAGCAAGAATATACCTTGCCTCCTATTATGAAATGAACCTTATAAATACGATATACATTTTGTCAAGTATAATTGGGTACGACAAACATGGGTAGAATTTGTAGTCCTCTAAAGTGAAAAGATCGCCTGCTCAAGGCGATCTTTTTATTTTATCAACTCGCAGATTTCTTTAACGGTTTAAGCTTCTCTAAATAATTTATTGCATCATCAAATGTATCAATTGGGATGATTTTCATTTTAGTATTAATTTTCTCTGCTGTTTCGACTGCTTCTGCGTAATTAGATTGAGCTGCTCCATTTTCATTAGGTGCAAAGAAAACATCTGCTCCCTCTTTATCTGCTGCTACGATTTTTTGTGAAATCCCCCCGATGGGTCCTACCATTCCTTCGTCATTAATTGTACCTGTACCAGCAATTTGATGGCCTTTTGTCATATCTTCTTTTACAAGCTGATTGTAAATCTCTAAGGAGAACATTAGACCAGCAGATGGCCCGCCTATTTTCTCTGTATCAATATGAACAGCTGGTTTCACCATCAGGTCTCGATCAGTTTCTAAAGAAATACCTAAACCAACCCGGCGATCGTCTTCTTGAAAAGGCGCAAGAGATAATTTTTTCTCTATGCTCTTTTCATTTCTCTGAACAATCAATGTAACGGTTTCACCAGCTTTTTTTGTAGATACGTAGTCAATTAATTGCTGGGCTGTTTCAATTTTTTTATTGTCCACTTTCTTTATAATATCTCCAACTTTTAATTGCTCAAAAGCAGGCATACCTGCTACAACAGCCATGACATACACACCTTTATTTTCATATTTAATTGGTTTATTAGCTGCTTGATAAGCAACAGATATAGCTGACTCTTTTGAGGCATCCATCATATGTAATTGTCTTATCGAATACTCTTCATCACTCTCACCCTGTTGTAGAATTTGTTCTGCAGGATACAAGTAATGAAAACCTTGGACTTTAGCTAATACATACGAAAGAGGCGTAGCCCGCCCCATTTGGACTGTTGTTAACATAAATGTTCCTTGCTCTTTATAACCATCTTCAACTTGAATAATAGGTGATAGCTCTTGTGCCATGCCTGGCTTTGTAATGTAATATGGCAACGGATAGAAACATAACATAGCGACCATGACCATCATACCTAAATAAGCTAAAAACTTTACTCTAGACTTCACCTTATGTGTTCTCCTTCCACTGTGCTATTGCCTGTTTAATACTCGGCAATTGTTCATAAGCTGCTCGCTCTCCTATTTCGATAATCTCTTGAATGTTTGTAAATGCTCTTGAACTAAACGCTTCTACTTGCGGTCTTATCATAATATCTGAAGCAACAGCCCGGTTTGTAACCAATTCATCTTGAAGAATATCTAAGCTTTGTAAAATCACATCAAAGATAGAACTAATCTCCGCATTTCTTTTTGCTTTAGATACATCTACTGCTATGACGATATCCGCCCCCATTTCTCTGGCTACAGATACAGGGATTCGATCAACAACTCCTCCATCCACAAGCAAACGCCCCTCTACTTTTTCTGGAGCAAAAATGCCTGGAATCGAAATGCTAGCTCTTACAGCTTGTGAAACAGAACCTGTTTTAAACACAACTTTTTCACCTGTTTTTAAATCTGTAGCAACAATTGCTACAGGAATATTTAATTCCTCAATTGTCTTATTTTTCGTAAACGCTTGAACAAGAGACTTAATGCGATTACCTGCAATAAATCCCATTTTAGGCACTGTAAAGTCAAGATAATATTTTCGTTTAAACGTAAGTGCCATTTTATACAGCTGACTCATCTCAATGCCTGAAGCATACATTGCTGCCACTAATGCTCCCATACTACTGCCTGCAAGATAATGAATAGGAATTTTTTGTTCTTTTAATACTTTAATTACCCCGAGATGGGCAAACCCTCTCGCTCCACCTGAACCAAGCGCTAATCCAATTGTTGGGCTTGTCACGTTAACGCCCCCTTATAAAGCATTCTTGTTATTCAGTATATACATCTCCAAGAAGAAAGTGAAAAGAATGCCTCGTAAAAATAGGCTTATCATGAGGCATTAATCATGTTTCAAGTCGTTTGATAACATCATGCTCTTTTATCAAGTCCAGAATTGTGAATTGTTCTATCTATTCATTAGCCTAACCAATTAAATCTTTAAAGAAAACACCATCCATTTAGATTACATAGCATAAATGTATACTATAGACTCGTATATTGATATATAGAACCTGTACACATCGTTTAGACAAGAAGGAGATGAAATTGCAATTGAATAAATCAATGCTTAAAACACTCGTTTTAGGAATCGCTGTCTCAAGCTTGGCTTTTGCACTTATCATCTACCCAAAAGAAGCATTAGACGCATCTGTCCGAGGCTTAAACACGTGGTGGAAAGTCGTATTTCCATCATTACTGCCCTTTTTTATCGTTTCAGAAATGCTGATTGGGTTTGGTGTTGTTAAATTTATAGGTGTACTTCTAGAGCCTTTCATGCGTCCTTTATTTCGTGTTCCTGGTGTTGGTGGGTTTGCCTTAGCAATGGGAATGGCTTCTGGATTTCCATCAGGCGCAAAAATTACATCTCGGCTTCGGCAGGAGAAACAACTATCAGCGGTTGAAGCGGAACGACTTGTTTCATTTACTAATTCATCCAACCCTATTTTTATTTTTGGAGCTGTAGCAGTAGGGTTCTTCGGAAACGCTACAATTGGTATTATTTTAGCATTATCTCACTACATTGGAAATATTTCCGTAGGTCTTGTCATGCGCTTTTATGGAGCAAATCATCCACAAGAGAGCACAACACCCGTAACAAAAACGTCCCTTCGCAATGCTTTTAAAGAAATGCATGAAACACGCGTGAAAAACAATAGACCGCTCGGAAAACTTTTAGGAGATGCTGTTTTATCATCTGTTCAGTCGTTATTAATGATTGGTGGGTTTATCATTTTATTTTCTGTGTTGAACAAATTACTTTTTGTCATGAATATTACGACTTTAATTAGCAGTGTCTTGTCGTATCTCTTTTCATTTCTGCACTTAGCAACGGATTTAAGTTTGCCTTTTATTTCTGGATTATTTGAAATCACAATGGGAAGTCAGCTAACAAGTCAAACAGCCAACACAACTTTATTTCATCAAATTATTATTGTTAGTTTTGTCTTAGGATTTAGTGGATTTTCGGTACAAGCACAAGTAGCAAGTATCCTGGCGGAGACAGATATTCGATTTTGGCCATTTTTTTGCGCTCGGCTTATGCATGGATCTTTCGCTGTGATATTTGCCATCCTTCTTTGGAAACCATTGCAGCCTTATATCGCTACTCACAGCCCTTACGAACATGCTGTGCCAGTTTTTTTAAATGCTAAGCCTTATAAATGGATTGAATACTACATTGACCTATGTATCACATATGGACCGTTGCTTACGATTGCTTTTTTATGTTTATACACTTTGTTATATATGAAGCGTAACTTTTCCTCTGTTCCACCTAACCATTAAAAACTTTCAAGAAAGAACTAAAAAAGACGCCATATCCTTTTCTCTTGAGAACAGCTTGTTACAAACCGTTCCTTTGATTCGATATATAACGCCTTTTTTACAATTAGGTTGTATACAGATATTAGTATTTTGTTTTTAAAAGATCTTTCAGGAATTAAAATTTTGTATTATTTTTCAGATAGATGCTCAAATTTCTCTGCAAGTGCTTTTTTTACAGGCGGTGGCACGAGTTCAGAAATGTTACCGCCATATTTCGCTACTTCTTTTACGATACTTGAACTTAAAAAGGAATATTGATTATTTGTCATCATAAACAAAGTTTCAATCTCTTTATCTAACACGCGATTAACCGATGTGATTTGCATTTCATATTCAAAATCGGAAACAGCTCTTAAACCTCGTAAAATGGTATTGGCTCCTTTTGATTTTGCATACTCCATTAACAATCCACTATATGATTCAATAACAACATTAGGAATTGATTTTGTTACTTCTTTTAATAAAGCAACTCGCTCTCCAGCTGTAAACAATGGTTTTTTTGACGAGTTATTTAATACAACCACATAAATTGTATCGAATACATTTGCTCCTCGCTTTATAATATCAAGATGTCCATTGGTAACAGGATCAAAACTCCCTGGACAAACGGCTACACTTCCCATATAAATCCCCTTTCCATCACTACAAACTTCTTCTTAATGAAAGCGAAACTTCCATCAATGAGCGCTTTGCCTCCATCGATGATTAGTTAAAGCTCAGTGTGTCTTACAGACATTTCCACAAAACGTGGTGCCCCTTAGTCTGTATTCTTTCAGACTTTGACTGGCAGCTGTTCTTTTCCTTCTTGCTTCCTTAAAACCTTAAGAATCTTGCTACCTGTTAAAAGTAAAATAAAATTATGATTCTGATGATGGTTTTAGCTTATATGTATAGATGGATACACCTATAATACCGTAGGCTTCGCTCTTTATTTTCTGAAGTTCTCCAATTTCATTGTCAAGCTTTACATCATGAGAATGTTCAGCTACAATTATCCCCTTTTCAGACAAAAGTTTCTCAGTGCTAATCGTTTCTATAAGCGCTTTCAACTTTTGTTCTTTATACGGCGGATCTAATAAAATTAAATCTAGCATTAGCTCACGTTTTTTTAGCGCTTTTAACGCACGCTCCGCATCATTTCGATAGACTTCTGCTTGGTCTTGAAAGTTACAAGACTGTAAGTTGCTTTTAATTGTTTGAATAGCTTTGCCATCTCGATCTACAAAAATTACTTTATCTATTCCTCGACTCAATGCTTCAATGCCGAGCCCTCCGCTACCACCGAACAAATCAAGTGCTACACCACCTTCAAAAAATGGACCGATCATATTAAAAATGGCTTCTTTCACTTTATCAGTCGTCGGACGTGTTGTAAAACCAGGTACTGCTTTTAACGAATGACCTTTATGCGTACCAGCTACTACTCTCATACATATCACTACCTTATTCTAACTTCCTTATTCTTCATTATCCTAACATAAAATGAATTGCAAAAACTAGCGAAAATCCAGATTTACCATTTTTATGTCTTTTGCTACTATTTAAGAAATTAATTTCTTTTAAGATTTTTTTTACTACGTGTATATGCGTTTCTAAAACGGACATAATGACTAGTAACAACATCATCTAACCGATGTTGTTGCCAACCGCGGAGAAGACTTACGTTTCCCCATAAGTTCTTCCTCCGGTTTCTCCTCTCCCTTTACCTTCATAAGTCAAGTTGTAATCGACACTGCGGTTACATATACTTATTTGAAGGACCCTACAATGAGTAATTGTAGGGATTTTTTTATTTACTCACAAAATATTCAATGATACATTAAAATACGTATGCTACATTAATCCATA
Source organism: Priestia megaterium (assembly GCA_008180335.1). Taxonomy (GTDB): domain Bacteria; phylum Bacillota; class Bacilli; order Bacillales; family Bacillaceae_H; genus Priestia; species Priestia megaterium_B. The sequence goes on along the minus strand of VTEF01000001.1, from coordinate 612,748 downwards.
GAGGAAAACGTTCATAAGTAGCTTTTACTCATGAACATGCAAAAGGGGAGTTATTATGATTCAACGTTTCATTGAGCTTGGACAAGGTTATTCAGATATCTATGAATTGTTTGAAATTGCCAAAAACAATAAAAGCCGGTTAGTACATTTAATTATGCTGCGTACAAATATAGAAAACCGACCTACGGCTTCGTTCGTCGTCATTTTACATCCAACTTCTGAAGGTAATTTCCAGCCTCTTTACATTTGTAGAGAAGGTATTACTTTACTAGAAAATAAAGACAGTAAACGTGTTAAACTATTCAGTGAAGTAGCTGAGTCACTTCAAAAAGAGATTCTTACATTAGATGTAAAGCCATCTACTATGTTTCCTGAAACAGCCCTATATTATCAGCACTTAATTGGCATTTTACGAATGAATCATTATATACCACCGATGCAATAACGGGATGAATCATTGCTTTTAAATAAAAAAGGGAATGTTTACTATAGAAAGTAAACATTCCCTTTTTTATAGACCGTCGTTCACTGATCTGATGGCCCGGTTACATATACCCTGCTAAATGCCAATTTTATAATCATATTCTTTCGCTTTATCCGGCCTAGAATTTTCAAAATCTGTCTTTAAAAACGGTCTATACGATGGAACAACTCGTTTAACAAATGGTAAATTTTTAATTTTCTCCATCATTCTTTCAAGGCCTTCCTGATTGCAATATAAAACAACATATTTTAATTCTTTTGAAACATAATGTACATTCCCGTATTTTCTAAGAGCTTTCGCTTGCTTAACAGAGTGGACATATACAATGATTCCTTGACGCTCAACAAACATAACTTGTTCCCCTTTTACATACGTTAGATTAAATCCACCTCCGCATAGGCAGAAGTAAGAATCTCGTTAATTCAAGTTCTAAATGATTAGAGGCAGGTGATTTATGTATGAATTTAGATACTATCTGGACTCTCTTTTTTAATCATTTTACTAAGGATAAAAACATCCAACAAGTAGAAAAAAAAGAAATTACACGCATTCCGTTTATCTATGTTACAACAGCCATTATTGAACGTAGGAAAATAGATGAACTAATTGAAGCCTCATCTATTTTTGCTACTACCCATGTAAAAATAACATGGCGAATTGAATTTGTTCGCCAACAACTTCATACATATATATATCGTCATCGTTTTTATGTTCCGCAACAAAAAATGTTTTGCTGCGGAAATTCATGTATACAATGCGTTAGATTTCAAAAACGAATTTAAGCACTACAACCGCAGCTACCACCGGCACCGCAACCGCCGCCACAGCTACTGCCGCTATCAAAAAATGGATTGCCTGTCGGGACTTTAATGTGCTCTGAAACAGCTTGACCAATGATAACGCTTATTTCATCAAGCAATTTTTGAAGCTCATTTTCTGCTTTCTTAAATGCTGCAATTGTGTGCTGTAAATCAACAGCCCGCTTAATATCACGCATCTTTTTTGTTGTTTCTTTATAATCAGGGTGATATTTTCCAAAGCGCTGTACGTCTTCATATTGCTCTTTCATTTTAGTAAATTGAGCAATCAGCACCTGCGCCTCTTTATCTTTCTTTAATCTATATAAACATTGGCGATAATGCTCAGCTACATCTGACTGCAGCACCATTTTAGCTACATGTTCAGATTCATCAAGCAATTCAACTGTTCTCATCGTTGTGAGCATGGTAAAACACACCTCCTTTTTTATCTTATCATGTTTTACATATAAAAGAAAAAGAACTTGCTAAAATAGCTTACATCTATTTGTAGCACGTTCTTTTACTATTCATTAAATGATATCCACTGTAAATGCATTCATTAAATGATAACTCTCGGTTTCTGTTTTCATTAATTCAATCGTGATGTCATGAGAACCTTTAGATAGATTCTTCAATACAAAAGCAGCTTGTTTAACTTGTTCAATTGATTTGCCATCTATTTTCACTTGTAAAAACCCTTGGTCATTTGCAAATGAAAAGCCATCAATAATACACTCTACATATACGTTATTTCCTTTTACATGCTGATGAACAGTTAGCGCCGATTTTTTTTGCTGACCGGAAAATGTCTCTAGAGATTCATTTTCAATTAATAATGCTGATTTTGTCTCTGGTTGGATTTCTGATTTTGATTTAGCTTGTTGGCATGCTACGAGAGAAACAACACATAAAACGAATATGGCAAAGCGCAAAAATAACCATTCCCTTACAATAAATTTGTTTTACATAGTGTTTGCATTCAACCGTTTTTTACTCGTCTTTTCCATCAAAAGTTTTTTACACAAAAAAAGCAACTAATAAATATTAGTTGCTTTTTCATTGACTCTTCATTGATTGAAACATATGAAACATCATATTCGCCATCTGAATAGAGTTTGAAAATTTCTCTACTTTATCTGGGATGGTTTGCTTATAATATTGCATAGACGCTAGCTCAAACTTCTCTACTTGATCAGGATCACGTGTCAAACGTCGATACCACATGGGCTGTTCTCTAATAAAGTCGTTTAACTTTGGTTTTGACTGGATATACTCATATACGTTTTTTCTCATAGCATCAATCTTTCCTAAAGCCAAATGGGTTCCCTGGCCTTGATTGAGCCCCTCTGTTTGCTGGCTTTGTAGATTGAAATTGTTGTAAGACTTGTTGAATGTTCGCAATAGCTGAATTAACATTTGTAATATGGTACTGCACCTGATTTAGGTCCATATTTTTTAAAGATGACACAATCGTTGACATAATATCTTTTTTTTCTTCCGTTGCCGTTTCGCTTTTTGCTTCTTCTTGTCGATATGCATCCCACATAGAATCTTCAGCTCCAAATAAATACCAGTCTTCATATAGCTCTTTCCATGTTTTTTGCTGAGTCCGAACTTCTTCAATTAACTTAGGGTGCGCTTTTACAAATTGCTTAAATTCCACAACAGACGGATGAAGTTCTCGTTTTGTCTCATTCACAGTCACTCACCTCATACATAAATAGCCTACTATATTTTAGAGTAAGAGAGCCTGTTTCGTTCGCCCATTTTTAAAAAAGAATGCTTTATTATGTACTAAGACCTTACTCTAGGCTTATAAATAGTGAGCATATAGGTGATAAAAATAGAAAAGATACTCAACCAAAATGTAAAATAACCAATCTGAGGCATGTAATCCTTTAACATACTGTATCTTGGCATCATAAAAAATACATAATCAATAATATCATTATGTAATGTCCATACAGCGGTTACAGCAAGGTGCCATAGCTTAATTTTATAAAACGGAGAATAAAGCAAACCTTGGAAAGCCATCGCTGCATGAGAGCTCATTAACATGAGCATGACGAAATCTAAGTGACCAGAAATAACGAAGACAAGCAGGTTCATTACAACAGCCCAAATGCCATATTTAAACAATGTAACTATTGCTAATGCTTCAAACAACGGAAACTGCTTTTTGAATAAAAAACCTATTAATACAATGACAAAAAATAAACTTGCTGTAGGACTATCTGGTACAAACAGCAAAAATTTTGCAGGTGTATCAGCTAACTGACTTCCATACCATATATATCCATATATCGTTCCTAAAATGTTCATAATTAATAAAAGTGTCAAAAACCGTTTATCCTTTAATGTATACCATAACCAATCCAATGATAGACCCCTCCTTTATATATCCTCTTCTTATTATCGACAATTTTAGCAGAATAACAAGATTATCCCATTTTACTCTCGTGACAAATGAAAATCAAAAAAGAATGCCTATTCAAACTAGCTATTGACCGGTTTGAATAGGCATTCTTTTTTGTTTTATTCCTTACCAATATTTGCAATGAACTCAGATAATGTTTTCAACTCTTCATCTGAACCTTTAAAGACACCAGCTGGCATACTACCCTGACCATTTTTTGCAATATTAGAAATTTCTTCTGCAGTTAAATCTAATCCCGTTAGCGGAGGAGCTGCCGGCCCTCCTTGTAAATTTTCACCATGACAAGTTAAACATGTTTGTTCTTGCATAACTTTATATCCATCTGCTTCAGTATCAATCGCAACTTCTTCACGAATTTCACCTTGTGCTTCGCGAGCTGTCCAATCCACACTAACAGCTGATTCCCACGTTAAATAAAAAACTGCTGCAATACCAAGTAACATAAATCCAGTTGCAAATGGACGTTTAGCTGGGCGACGCTCAGGCCCCGGATCTAAAAACGGCGCTAGCATTAATGCACCAAATGCAATACCTGGAATAATGAAGGCACCAATAATATTATATGGGCCAGAAGCATAAGTATATTTAAGCAATTGATATAAAAACAAGAAATACCAGTCTGGTAATGGAAGATAACCCGTATCAGTTGGATCTGCGATACGCTCGAGCGGAGATGGATGTGCAATCGTTAAACAAAGATAGCCAATTAAAAATACAGCGCCTACCATCCATTCTTTTAATAAGAAGTTTGGCCAAAAAGCTTCTGTTTTTCCTGGAAACTCAGAATAATCTTTCGGAATATTCGGTTTTCGTTCCGCAGGAACACGTGAATCTCCCACAAACTTCATTCCTTTACCACGATGCATGTTCGTTCTCCCTCCCTTTTCTCACATATAAATTGAAATGCTACATTTCATTCTTATAGTGGACCTGAAATACCTTGCTTACGAATCATTAAGAAGTGAGCACCCATTAATCCTAGTAAAGCACCAGGTAGAAAGAAAACATGAATCGCAAAGAAACGAGTAAGTGTTTGGGCACCAACAATGTCTGGATGTCCTGATAACAGTATTTTTACTTGCTGGCCAATTATTGGTGTGGATTCTGCTATCTGCAGCCCTACTTTTGTAGCAAATAGCGCTTTCATATCCCATGGTAATAGATAGCCAGTAAAGCCTAAACCTAACATAACAAAGAAAATTAAAACACCGACAATCCAGTTTAACTCACGCGGCTTTTTGTATGCTCCTTGGAAGAAGACACGAAGTGTATGTAAAAACATCATGACGATAACTAGACTTGCTCCCCAATGATGCATACCTCGAACAATTTGTCCAAATGCAACTTCATTTTGCAGGTAATAAACAGATTCCCACGCATTTTTAATATCTGGCACATAGTACATTGTTAAAAACATTCCAGATAAAATTTGAATGACTGTTACAAAAAATGTAAGACCTCCAAAACAGTAAACAAATGCTGAAAAATGATGAGCTGGATTCACATGCTCCGGTACCTCATGATCTGCGATATCCCGCCATAAAGGAGTAATATCTAGCCGTTCATCCACCCAGTCATAGATTTTATTTAACATCTTCTATGCCCCTCCCCGTGGTTTCGCTTTTCCTAGATATAATGTACCGTCTTTCACTTTCTGGACATAACCGTCTAACGGTCCCATTGGTGGCGTACCTGGAACATTTTTGCCATTCTTTTCGTATAGCCCACCATGACAAGGACAATAAAAGCGATTTGGGTGCGCTTTGTCACCAGCCCAGTTTACTGTACAGCCTAAGTGCTTACAAATTGGTGATAGAGCAACAATGTCTCCTTTTTCATTTTTGTACACCCATGCTGAACGCGGTTCTTCCGATTCGTACCACGCATCGACTTGTTGAATTTTAAAGTCAATACGCTTTGGCTCATTTGTGATGTCATCGACTTGTGCTACAGCTACTAGATCTTGTTCTGCCCCTTTGCGCAACACCGGATCAACGGCGAATCGAACCATTGGCATTAACATACCGGCAGCCATAAATCCACCTACCCCTGTAAGTGTATAATTTAAAAACTGACGTCTTGAAACCCTATGGTCTTTCTCACTCATGCTTTTCCCCCCTCTATTAAAAGTTCAGCCCCTTGACATAGTTTGGAAACATGATGAACCATTATATTAAACTAGGACATAATCATGATATATCAATATTTAATCAAGGTCAATAAGATCACAACCTAAAACATGGAAATAGACATTATTTTTCTAAATTTTTTGTTTTTTTAATTGTTTGCGCTTCCATTACTATCATATCAATATTTATCGTTTCCATTTTTCAAGAAAAATCGGAATAATCTGCTGCACTTGATCACCAATGATGTTCCTTTTATACGACTCATCTACATGTTCTAAAGACAGCGATGGAATCCATATCAACGTAGGCTGCAAGACTTGTTCATATGATAGCCAATCTCGGTCACTTGTTAAGAAAAAAACATGCTTCATGCCATTTTCATGCATATGCTCTTTCCATTCAACTAATAGAGAGTAAACAGCTTGAACTCCGCTTTTCTTTAAATATGTAAAACTAGGAGTTAATATAACTCGTCCCTTAAATTGACGCTCCAATTCACCCGTAAGTGCTGTAGCATACTCTCCCATTGAAGCAGTTGTTTTTAATTCTGCTGCAAAATCAATTGGTATAAGCGGTATTAACACAGAATCAATGTAGTCTTTCGATTGTATATACAGATCTACTTCTTTTACTTGCCATTTCATGCCTCTCCCACCTTTTGCTCGATATGCCGGAATAACTAGATAGAAAAAAGAGATTGACTTTAACCATCTTTCAGCCAATCTCCTTTCAATTATTTTACATGATAATGCTTATTTAAATAACTCGTTAAGCGGTCAAATTCTGCTCGATTGTTCTCATCTAATGCTTTGTCAATCAATTCCATAATTTTAGATCGCTGAAAACGCTGAATTGATTGCTCTAATACTTGTTCAGCTAATAGACGATCCTTTTCATTTGTTTGAACAGTCTTAGGCATATACGGGTTTTCTTCTAACACTGCCACATATTGAGCAGATGAATATAATGAACGGAAATTCAATTGAATATAAATATCTTCATCACGATTCAGACGGATATCATGGAATGATTTTTCCGCATCGGTTGTCATAATGTTTTCTTTATAGAAGCGGAATGGAGGATCTTCGACACAGTGTGTTGACATCACCATTCCCCGAGGACAAAACTGTGCTTGCTCAACGAAGTGAACGCGTTTCATTAATTGATCATGACTCATTAAATAATTAAGAATCCATACACATTCTCGGCGTTTTAATTGATAATTCGTTAAAAACCAGCGAACAAATTCTTTCTTCTCGTTGACAGTAACAGGGGTCGTCATATTCTCACTTCCCTCCTCTGTGTTTAAACAATCTCCTTAAACACCTTTTACCCAATACTATTCCACATGACAGCAATAAAATCCTTTGAACTATTATTTATTCTTCTAGTTGAAATAATATGTCTTGAATTTCAACAGAAGACGGGTTCATAGACAATAATGTTTCAAAAATCTGTTTTGCTTTTGCCCGTTTTCCTTCTTCTAATAAGAAATATGCATACTCTTCTAAAAATGCATATTCACCTTTAAACACAGTATATGCTGCTTCATAATGATTTAATGCTTTTTCATATTGTTCAAGCTCTTGAAATGCTTTTGCTAAATCCCAGTCAAAGTGAGGGTCATGCTCATTATATTCTATTGCATGGTTAATTATATCAACTACATCTTCGTATCTTTCTTGACTCATATAGAGCTTGGATAACGTTAAAATTGCTTCAATATAACCAGGATCTAAAGCAATTGCTTGATGAAATGCTTGCTCCGCTTCTTCTTCGAGCCCGCGCTTTAACGCAACTTTTCCTTTAAAGAAATACAGCTCCTTCTGAAACTCATCTTGAGCAATTCCTTCATTAGCTGCCATTGATGCTTCTTCTAACAATTCCTCTTGTTCATATGATTTAGCTAAATATAAATAAAGAGAATGATACTGTGGATCTAATTCTTTCAGTTCTGTAAACTTCTCAATTGCAGTTTGATAATGACCAGCTTGATAAGCAGAAAAAGCATACTCAAATAACGTATTAATTTCCAATTTACTTTTTAATGCTTCGTCAAAATAAGGGAGTGCATCTTCAAATTTTCCAACACCGGTTAAACATTCTGCTAAACGCTGACGTAAATCAACGCCGTTAAATTCTGTCTCGGTTTTTAGTAAACGTTGATAGTATGAAAGCGCCTGTTGATACATGCCTTGGCTGCTGTAAAATTCCCCTAAGCCAAAATCAATGACCGGTTCATTAGGAAGAAGCTTTTTAGCTTCTAGCAATTTCTTCTCACTGACTTCACTCAATCCTTGCATCTGATATAAATCCGCCATTAACAATAAAGCAGGAACATAATTGGCATCTTCTTGATTCACTCGATTTAGAATATGAATGGCTTCCTCTTCCTCTTCTAAATCAATAAGCATTTCTGCTTTTAATAAATATAATTCACCTTCATCTGGGTACTTTGCAATCAATTCATCCACTAGAGGTACTGCATCATTTATCAGTCCCCACTCCCTCAATTGCTCTGCCATAAAAAACTTTTCATCATCTGTTGCTTTATGTTTAAGCTCATTAATAAGCGCTAAGCCTTTTTCAATTTCATTCGATTCTACATACCGTATAGCACGATCCAAATCTGTCATATGCACATCTCCTTTATGACCTTTCTCAACTACTTCGTTCTTGAAAATACCTATTAACAAGTATTCATATTCCTTTATTCACTAAGCTTCTTGCAAAAAATAACAGCCTTTTTACTAGCAATTTCAATACATGTTCATAAAGGAAGACCTATATCTATGATAAAGGAGTTTAGTTATTTCTTCAACAAAACCGGTTGTATATCACTCTTCATAAGCAAAGAGATGGCATTGTAGCCATCTCTTTGCTTATGAACGTAATAGGATGTTACCTTTATAATTACTGTTTATTTCATTGAGATAATACTTCTACGTGTTCGAAAAATTGTGGGTACGACACATGAATTGCTTCACTTCGTTTTAACTTCATATCTCCACTTGTAACAAGAGCTGCAATTGCAAGCATCATACCGATTCGATGATCGCCATGACTATCTACTTGTACATGTTCACTTACTAATGATGTTCTCCCTTGAATAATTAACCCGTCTGCAGTAGTTGTGATGTCTGCTCCTAGCTTTGTGAGCTCAATCGCTACAGTGTCAATACGGTTTGTTTCTTTTACTTTTAGTTCTTCCGCATCTTTAATGACTGTTTTCCCGTGAGCTTGCGTAGCTAATAAAGAAATAATCGGAATCTCATCAATGAGTCTTGGAATTAGATCTCCGCCAATCTCAATTCCTTTTAGTTCAGATGTTTCAACCGTTAAATCTCCGATTGGTTCACCGTTTTGTACCCGCTCATTTGTAATGGTTAATTGAGCTCCCATCTGTTTTAGCACATCGATAATTCCTGTTCGAGTTGGATTTAAACCAACATTTTTTAGCACAATACAACTATTTGGTGCGATGGCACCGGCAGCAAGAAAGAAAGCCGCTGAAGAAATATCACCAGGTACATAAACAGCAGTCGCTTTTAATCTTTGGCCACCTTGTACAGAAACTGTTGTTTGATCGATGTCAATTGTAGCTCCAAACGCCTGTAGCATGCGCTCAGTATGATCACGAGATGTAAAGGGCTCAGTTACTTTTGTTATGCCTTGTGCTTGTAATCCCGCTAATATAATAGCTGATTTTACTTGAGCACTAGCAACAGGTGAATGGTAATGAATTGATTTTAGTTCGCCTCCCCTTACAGAAAGAGGGGTGAATTGACCGTGTTCACGACCATCAATTTTTGCCCCCATTGAGCGGAGTGGAACCGTTACACGTCCCATCGGTCTTTTAGCAATCGAATCATCACCAATTAACGTTGTATGTATCGGCACACCAGCCAAGATGCCTAGCATTAAACGCGTAGTTGTGCCTGAATTCCCAACATCCAAAACGCCAATGGGTTCTTTTAATCCGTGAAGACCTTTTCCATCAACCTCTACATAGTCACCTTCGCGCCGAATCGCTACGCCCAGTTGCTGAAAACATGCAATCGTACTTAAGCAATCTTCTCCTGCCAAAAAGTGATGAATTGTTGTTTTCCCTTCTGCTAGTGCTCCAAACATCACCGCACGATGTGAAATAGACTTATCACCTGGTACTTCAATTTCTCCTGTTAGTCCCTTTATATTTGTCTGCAGCTGTCGTTCACTCAATCCCTACACCCTTTCTTTAGTGATAACTTTATGGCTTAAACTGTAACAAATGTCTGATATGAATGACGTTCTAAGCAAACTTTAGCACGCCTACGATCTTCATCTGTTTGAAAACTTAGGCGTAAAACTCCGTAAATATCTTCTCGTGTTTCTAAAATACGAATGTTCGTAATACTAATCTCTTCCTCCGCTAAATAGCCTGTGACTTCAGAGATAATACCTGGATAATCAGGGACATCCACATATAAATCATAAAAAGAAGGAATTGCTCCCTTTGTTCGAACTGGCAATTGATCTCGAAATTGTTTCGCTTGTAAAAAATATGTATAAATATCAGTTGCATCTTTTCGCTCAATCATCTTTCGTACTTCCTTCATCTCATCGAACCAATGATCAAACATCTCTAACAGGGCATCTTGATTATGAATTAAAATATCTCTCCACATCGCTGGACTACTAGATGCGATGCGAGTAATATCCCGAAATCCTCCTGCTGCTAATTTCGAAACAAGTTCATTATCTTTTTGGTAGTGTTCGGCTTGATGCACAAGACTAGCGGCAATAATATGCGGAAAGTGACTAATCACACCTGCTAGTTTGTCATGCTCTTTAGCAGATAATACGATAAAATGCGCTTTTGTCCCACGTAACAACTCAGTAAGCTCTTTTAATGACTGATCAGATGTTTCTGGTGATGGCGTTAGAACATACATTGCATTTTCAAACAAATGAGGTTTTGATGCTGTTACACCACTTTTGTGCGAACCAGCCATTGGATGACCACCGATAAATTGGACTCCCTTTTCAATGAGTATAGATGCTGTTTTCAATAGCTGTTCTTTCGTACTTCCTACATCCGTGACAATGACATTTTTCTTTAGCATAAATGTTTCCAGTTCTCTCACAATATACTCTGCTTGTGTCACAGGTATTGCAATAATAATGAAATCCGCTTGTTCCGCTCCTTCTTTTAAAGATGGGACAACCTCATCAATAACGGTTAATGATTTGGCCAATCTTAATTGCTCGTTATTAATATCATAGCCAATAATTCTTACTGCTTGATGTGTCTTTTTTATGTTTAAAGCAAGCGAACCACCTATTAATCCCAATCCAATAACTAAAACTGTTCCTTTCACTTTCTTCACCTCATATTGTACATATGAAGATGAGAGTGTGAAACCACACTCTCATCCGACTGTTAACTTATCACACTAATGACTTGTTTTTTACTTCTCCTACATATTGCTGTAACAGGCTAATCATTTCGTCATTTTGTTCTTTTGTCCCGATTGTAATACGTACAGATGTAGGGAAACCTAATGCATTTCCGGAGCGTACAATAAATCCTCTTTCAAGTAAAAATTGAAATACTTCATCGCCTTGACGACCAAAATCAATAAGGATGAAGTTCGTATACGAAGGATAGTAGCTTAAGTTATTTTTCTTACAAAACGCATAATATTGTTTTAATCCGTCTTCATTTTGTTTTTTGCAAGATGCAATAAAAGCCTGATCCTGAAGTGCTACAAGCGCTGCTTTTTGAGCCATACGACTTGTATTGAAAGGTTCACGTGCAGGCTCAATTTTTTGCAGCAAGGATTCATTTGCAATCCCATAACCGATACGAAGTGACGCTAATCCGTATGCTTTTGAAAAAGTACGTAAGATCATTAAATTTTCATATTCATTTAAAAAGCTGACAGTGTCAGGGAAATCTTTTTCACTAGCTGCATATTCATAATACGCCTCATCCATGACAATTAGCGTTGTTTTAGGTACTTTTTTCATAAAAGCAATAAGCTCTTCTCGCTTTACATATGTACCTGTTGGATTGTTTGGGCTGCATACCCACACAATCGTTGTTTGTTCATCAATTGCCTGTAGCATACCATTTAAATCATGATCGCCATTTCTTAATGGGACCTCACGAATTTCAGCCCCTTCAATCACTGCGTTATGACGATATTGAGGAAATGTTGGGGTAGCCATTACCGTATTGGTTTCTTCGGATAATAGCGCTCGACAAATGATTTGAATAACTTCATCAGAACCGTTTCCAAAAATCAACTGTTCTTGCTTCACTCCAACATGTTTCGCTACAGCTTCACGCAACTCCCCTGCATAACCATCTGGATAAAGAGCCATGTTCTCAATTTCAGCATGAATCGCCGCTTTCACTTGCGCCGAACAGCCATATGGGTTTTCATTAGACGCAAGCTTTACAACTTTGTCTAAGTTATATTGACGCTTGACTTCTTCAATTGGTTTCCCTGGTTTATATGGGGATAAAGTTAATAATTGCTCTTTTACCTTCACTGTGTTACACCTCGCATTTTTGTATAGGTGAAACGATGGATGCAACATACTCCTCAAATTCATTGATTCCTTGCGCTCTTGTTTCATCTTTTAAAAGAACATGCTGCAATTCCCCTATTTTATGCACAATTGCACTGCCAATAACAATGCCATCACTATGTTCTTTTAACATATTTACTTGAGCACTTGTTGAGATACCAAACCCAACTGCAACCGGAATAGATGTTGACGCTTTTACTTCTTGTAAAAATTCATCAATATCAGCAGGTAATGTTGAACGTACGCCTGTTACACCTAATGATGAGACACAGTATAAAAACCCTGTAGCATCTGTGGCAATTTTTCGAATTCGCTCTTTAGATGTTGGTGCAACCATGGAAATGTAAGCCACACCATGCTCATTCGCAAGCGAACGAATTTCAGCACTCTCTTCATAAGGTAAATCTGGAATAAGCACACCATCAATTTCATTTTCTCGCACTAAAGTGAAAAAGGATTCTAATCCTAATTGTAACACAGGATTGAAATAGGTAAAGAGAATAACAGGGATTTTTACACCTTTTTTTCTCATAATCGAAACGAGTTTTATTGCTTTTGAAATCGACATGCCACCAGCTAAAGCACGCTTCGATGCGTTCTGAATAATAGGACCATCTGCTAACGGATCGGAATAAGGAACACCTAACTCTAAAATAGAGGCACCTTCTTTTTGAAGAGATAATGCAAGTTCAACCGTTACATCTTCATGCGGGTCACCAGCTGTAATAAATGGAATGAATAATGTATCATGCTTCGGTAATCGCTTTTCAAACGTATTCATGCTCTTGCTCCTTTCCTTCTAGCAAATTGACTAACGTATGGACATCCTTATCACCGCGACCTGACAAACAAACTAAAATCGTTTCATTCTTTGACATCTGTTTTGCAAGTTCGAACGCTTTTGCTAACGCATGCGCTGATTCAATCGCTGGTATAATCCCTTCTGTTTTCGCTAATAGTTGCAGCGCTTCAATTGCTTCCTCATCTGTTACATTATCATATTGAACGCGACCTGTTGATGATAAATAAGAATGCTCAGGTCCAATGCCAGGATAATCAAGGCCCGCTGAAATTGAATAAGGTTCAGTAATTTGGCCATTTTCATCTTGTAATAAATACGTTAAGGTACCGTGAATGACACCTTTTGTTCCTTTGGCCATTTTAGCTGCATGCAGCGATGTATTAATTCCTTTTCCACCTGCTTCTACACCCACTAATCGTACATTTTCTTCTTTGATAAAGTCATAAAACATTCCGATCGCATTGCTCCCCCCCCCAACACATGCAACGACTGTATGAGGAAGTGAACCTTCTTTTTTCACAAATTGCTGTTTTGCTTCTTCGCCAATAATTTTTTGAAAGTCACGAACCATTTTTGGGTATGGATGAGGTCCGATTGCTGATCCAATTAAATAGAAATGATCTTCACAATGCTGGACCCAATAACGAATAGCTTCATTCGTGGCATCTTTTAATGTTTTAGTCCCTGAAGTAGCAGGAATAACTTCTGCGCCAAGTAGCTTCATCCGAAAGACATTAAGAGCTTGGCGTTCAATATCTTCTTCTCCCATAAATACTTTACATTCCATGCCAAACTTAGCCGCTACGGTAGCTGTAGCCACACCATGCTGACCCGCACCTGTTTCAGCAATAATCTTCTTTTTTCCCATTCTTTTTGCAAGTAAGATTTGACCAATCGCATTGTTGATTTTATGAGCACCTGTATGATTTAAATCTTCACGCTTTAAATAAATCTTCGCTCCAGCAAGTGTTTCTGTAAGATTATCGGCATATGTTAATGCGGTCGGTCTGCCAGAATAATTAACTAGTAGGGATAAGTACTCTTCTCGAAATGCAGGGTCATCCATTGCTTCTTTTAAGGCGCACTCTACTTCTTCTAATGGCTTCATTAATGTCTCTGGTACATATTTCCCGCCAAATTCTCCGAATCTACCAAATTGATCAGGATGATTGTATATCATGTAAAATCTTCCTTTCGATTTCTATTATTTTTTGTTTATTTTTGACCCCATTCCGCTCAATCCCACTAGAAAGGTCAATACCGATTGGTTGGTAACTTAAAAGATTGCTAATATTATCCGCTGTTATTCCCCCAGCAATAAAACATTTTTTATTAAATCGTTTTGCTACATTCATATAAGCTGGAACAAAGCCCCAGTTAAAGGTAACACCCGTTCCTCCAAACTGATCTTTTACTTTACTGTCAATGACATAACCATCGACTGTATCTTCGTATGCATTCATTTGAGTAATCGTATGTTCATCGTGGGGCAAAGCTTTCCACACTTCATAACCATGTGCTTTGATTTGTTGAAGCTGACTGGTTGTTTCTTGGCCATGACATTGGATAACATGTAAATTTGCTTTTGCAGCAACTTTTAATATCGTGGCAACTTCTTCATTCACAAACACTCCAACAAGCTTTAATGCAGATTTTGAGCGTTGATTGCTTATTTGGCGAGCATCGCTTGGGCTTACATACCGCTTGCTGTTCCTATAAAAAATAAAGCCAATATAATGAGCCAGACTTTCTTCTGCTAAATGCAGATCTTGTATAGTTTTAATACCGCAATACTTAATGAGCATATTCGCCTTCTCCAAACAATTTCTGAATGGCCATTTGTTGATTTTCTTGCCTCATTAACGATTCACCAACCAAAATGGCATGAGCTCCTGCTTCTTTCACATAATCAAGATCCCTAGATTGATAAATACCGCTTTCACTTACTAACAAACTTTCACTTGGAACGTATTTAGCAATTTCTTGTGTTTGACTAATCGACGTCTCAAATGTATGAAGATTCCGATTATTAATCCCAATAATGTTCGGAGTAAAAACTTTTAGTAATTGCTCTAACGTATTTAGTCCATGAACTTCTACTAAACAATCTAAACCGCATTCGGTCGCTTGTACATACAATTCATGCAACTGAACAGGTTCTAACGCTTCACCAATTAATAAAATAGCATCTGCTCCAATCCGAACACTTTCTTCGACTTGAAGCGGGTCAATGATGAAGTCTTTCCTTAATACAGGAAGATTTACTTGCTTTTTGATATCGCTTAAAAATGTACGATGTCCCATAAAATACTGTTCATCTGTTAATACAGACAAGGCATCTGCTTTTCCTAATTCATACGACTTCGCAATCTCTATATGTTGAAAATTAGGTTGAATTAAGCCTTTTGAAGGAGAAGCCTTTTTCACTTCTGCAATCAAAGCAAGCATTCTATTAGAATGTGAAAGTGCATTAAAAAACGATGCTTTTTTTACTTCTTGCTGTTCAGGTAACTGTAAATTCTTTACCTCTTCTTTTTTCGTTTCAATGATTTTATTGAGCATGATTAACCACCTCTTTAGCTTTCAAACGCTGTAATTGTTCATAAGCTGCTCCTGATGTAATCGTTTCTAACGCAAGCTCCACGCCATCTACGATACTATTTGTTTTTCCACTTACATACATAGCAGCTGCTGCATTTAATGCTACTGCATATTTAGCACTACCATTGCTATTATTCAGAAAGACTGATTCAATTAAATGAGCACTTTCATATGCATTGTTTACGACCAGTTCGGTTAATAATCCTTTCTTTAATCCTATCGCTTCAGGTGAAAAAGCATATTCATGGATTTCACCATTTTTCACTTCTACAATATCTGTTTCAGCTGCTATACTAATTTCATCTAATCCATCTCTTCCAGATACCAATAAAACATGTTCGGCTTTTAGTCTTACGAGGGCTTTTGCTAACTTTCGAGCAAGATCAATTGAATATACACCAATCACTTGTTTTGTACAGTTGGTAGGGTTTGCTAATGGTCCTAATGCATTAAAAACTGTTCGAAATCCTAATTCTCTTCGGGTTTGAGCTACATGCTTCATCGCTGGATGATAAAAAGGTGCAAATAGAAATGACATATTTACTCGTTCAATCGCTTCTCTTACTTCTTTTTCATTTCCTTGAATATTTACACCTAAACTTTCCAATACATCAGCACTCCCGCTCTTTGAAGAAACTGCTCGATTTCCATGTTTGGCTACTTTCACACCTGCTGCAGAAGCAACAATTGCACTTGCAGTGGAGATATTAAAGGTAGAAGCTCCATCTCCCCCTGTACCACATGTATCAACAACATTCTCCATGTTCAATTCAATCGTATTCATGTTGTTACGCATTCCTTTTACTAAGCCAATAATTTCTTCGACCGTTTCACCGCGGTATGTGAGAACAGTTAAAATACTTGCTATCTGTGCGGGTGGGACCTGGCCGTTCATAATATCATTCATTATGCTCTCTGCTTCATCAGCAGAGAACGAGCCACCGTTTAGACACTTTACTAACAATTCTTTAAACATATACATTCTCCTTTTTATCGTAGATGTCTTGAGCAATTTGAATTGTCTTTATAAGTGCACTTGCCTTATTTCGTGTTTCTTTCCATTCAAGCTCCGGCTTTGAATCAGCTACAATCCCTGCTCCTGCTTGAATATACGCTTCCCTGTCTTTTAACACAATGGTACGAATAGCAATGCATGAATCAATATTCCCATCAAAGCCTAGATAAGCTACTGTGCCAGCATAGACATTGCGAGCAACAGGCTCTATTTCATTTAAAATTTGCATGGCTCTTACCTTAGGAGCACCCGATACCGTCCCTGCTGGAAACGCTGATAACAAAGCATCAATTGGATGCACTTTTTCATCGAGTCTTCCTGTCACCTTAGAAATTAAATGCATGACATGTGAAAATTTAACTAATTCCATTAATACAGGAGTTTGCACCGTTCCATAACGAGCTACTCGCCCAATGTCATTTCGAGCTAAATCGACTAACATGTAATGTTCGGCTCTTTCTTTTTCATCACTAATTAAATCTTTATATAGTCGATCATCATCAGCCTCATTCTTTCCCCGGCGTCTTGTACCTGCAATGGGATGAATCTCTAAATGGCCGTTTTCTATTTGAATTAACTTCTCAGGCGAACTTCCAATCAATTCGACTCCTTTTACTTTCACATAGAATAAATAAGGAGAAGGGTTAACTAGTCGCAATACTCTGTAAATATTAAAACCAGCAACGCTCGTATTCACTTGAAAACGCTGAGACAAAACAGCTTGAAATACATCACCGCTTTTAATATATTCTTTAATCTTTTCTACATCCGACATGAACTTTTCCTTTTCATACGAAGATGTAACGTGTTCAAATGAAACATCACGCTGCTCACTATCAAACATGAGCGGCAATTTATCACTTAAAGGCTGTGCAATTTTCTCCACATAACGATTGATTGCTTGAATGGCTGCATTATATTTTTGTTTTTTTACCGTTTCGGTTTCATTTTTATTTAACTGCACATAGTGGAGAATCATTAATTCTTTCGTTTGATGATTGTAAGCAAGCATGGTTTCACAATACATAAAGTGAAAAGCAGGCATATTTAAATCATTTTTAGGATGTACTGGCACTTTTTCAATTTGTGACACAGCATCATAACTAATAAATCCAACTGCTCCGCCTTTGAACGGCAACAAAACATCTGGCACTTTTACCTTCAATACTCGCTGAATGTTCTCAAATGCTTCTTTAAAACTTTTTTCTTGTAAGATAGGGGTTAGCGATCGATCCTTTGCTACATAAATGCCTTGTTCTTCTTCTAGATATAAAAAAGGATTTAACCCAATAAAAGAATAATTTGACCAAGGCGAAGTCTCATCATTGCTCTCTAACAAATAAACTGCTTCATCTTTTACTTGCTGAAACAAATCAACAGGCGTCATGCTGTCTACAAATAATTTTTTGATAATGGGAATGGTTAAAAACTGTGCAGAATCTTCCAAAAAGGAAGCATACGTATGTGTCATAATATCAATCCTCCATTTCATATGGAGAATGAGAATATGTGAGGTTGTTAAGAGGCTATAACAAATAAAAACCCAAAGGCACAGGAAATAAAACATGCCTTTGGGTAAACGAATGCACTATTTAATCTCAACTCATCTCGGCTCAACTATCTCATTCTCATCTACCCTAAGCTCAACTAAACTATTACTTTCTCATAACTTGGTGTTAATTGTATTACGTTTTAAATCATATTGTCAACTGCTAAGTCATTTTAGATGATAATCATGGCTTTATTTTCAACTCTTCAGCTAGAAGATTCAAAATTAACTCATCATCTATTTTTTGAACGTAAGGTTTACCAATATCTTCAAGAAGGACCATATAAACATGGCTTTTCTTCGATTTTTTATCAGCTTGCATTTTAGTCAATAATCGTTCTTTTGACAATCCGCTTGGAATCATGGTTGCATAGCCAAACTGCTCGAACCAACGTGCAATTTCAGCAACAGGAAATGACGTTTTCTTCAACGCATTACTCACTTTCATAGCAAATAACATCCCAATTGCTACGCCTTCACCGTGACTGATTTTACCATAACCGCACTCTGATTCAATCGCGTGACCTAATGTATGACCAAAATTCAAGTGTGCTCGCACGCCTGACTCAGTTTCATCTTCTTTCACAACTGACGCTTTTACTGAAATCCCTTTTTCAATTGCATAGATTAGTTTGTCTCCACGTAGATCTTCGAGTGTATGAATATTTTTTTGTAACCAGTTATAAAAGCCGATATCATGAATCAGTGCATGTTTAATTACTTCAGCAAAACCGGAGCGCCACTCTTTCTCAGGTAATGTCTCAAGTAAATGAATGTCATACACAACTGCCTCTGGCTGAAAGAAAGCTCCAATCATATTTTTACCAAGTTCATGATTAATCGCTACTTTGCCACCGACTGCACTGTCATGAGCTAGAAGAGTAGTTGGTACCTGTATAAATGAAATTCCCCGCATGTACGTTGCAGCCACAAACCCAGCTAAATCACCAACCACACCGCCACCGAATGCGATAGTCAGTGCATGACGGTCTAATTGGTGTTCAAGAGCAAAAGTTTGACATGCATAATAATGCTCAAATGACTTGGCCTTTTCACCACTTGGCACTACGTATTTATACGCTTGGTATTTTACATCAATATATGTCATGAGCTGTTCGCCGTAATGTGCATCCACCGCTTCGTCTGTAATGACTAAAATGCTTGATACATCCGGCTTCACTTGTTCAATAATATCATTTAAATTTCTAAGTATTTGATTTCCTAGATATAATGGGTACGTTTTTGATAAAGTTTCAATTTGAATTTGTTGCATTAAAAGTCCCTCGCATGCTCGTGCATTTTTTCGATATTTTCCTTAATTAACTCAATTCGATCTTGCCCAAATTGCTCAATTAATGCAGTTGCCAGCTCCCAAGCAACAACTGATTCTGCTACAACACTTGCTGCAGGTACTGCACAACTATCAGAACGTTCAATACTCGCTTCAAATTCTTCTTTTGTTTCGATATCAACACTTTTTAATGGTTTATAGAGCGTTGGAATAGGCTTCATGACGCCTCGAACAACAATTGGCATACCCGTTGTCATGCCGCCTTCAAATCCGCCTAAATTATTCGTTTTACGAGTATATCCCTTCTCTTTATCCCATATAATTTCATCATGGACTTCGCTACCTGGTTTACGAGCTGCTTCAAAGCCAATTCCAAACTCGACACCTTTAAATGCATTAATGCTAAGAATAGCACCAGCAATTTTTGCATCTAATTTTCGATCATAATGCACATAACTGCCTACACCTGCCGGCATGCCTTCTACAATTACTTCGACGACACCCCCAATTGAGTCGCCATCTCTTTTTGCATCATCAATTGCTTGCATCATTTCTTTTTCTACACTAGCGTCAAAACATCTAACTGGTGATTGTTCGGTAACCTCTTGTAATTCTTCTAACCTTTTATATTGAGGTGGATTCGCTTTTATTCCGCCAATTTCCAAGACATGTCCAGCAACACGAATTCCAAATTGAGCGAGAATTTGCTTAGCTACCGCACCAGCAGCTACACGCACTGTTGTTTCGCGTGCAGAAGAGCGTTCTAATACGTTGCGCATATCACGATGTCCATATTTAATTGCACCATTTAAATCAGCATGTCCAGGACGAGGGCGTGAAATTTTACGCTTTACTTCCTCTGCGTCTTCATTAGAAATTGGTTCGATTCCCATAATTTTCGTCCAATGTGTCCAATCTTTATTTTCTACAACAAGCGTAATAGGTGATCCAAGGGTGTAACCATGGCGAACTCCACTTAAGATTTGCACTTGATCTTTCTCAATTTGCATGCGTCGACCACGACCATGTCCTTTTTGCCTTCTTGCTAGATCAAAGTTAATACCTTCAGCTGTTAATGGTAATCCTGCTGGCACTCCTTCTAAAATCGTTGTCAATTGTGGACCGTGTGATTCACCTGCTGTTAAATATCGCATTATTCTACCTCCACCGATTATGTATTATTCAGTTAATCGTCTGAATTTTTTATTTTTAAATATGACTATATCACAATATAGCTTAATTCTCCATATTAAAAAAGCTAACAGTACTGTTAGCTCTACTTGTTCTAAACATTGGTTTATTTTACTTTACGATAGAAAAATGTGTCTTCTGCCTCTAGTCCGTACCTTTGCGGGTTAAAAACTTGTTCAGTGCTTCCAACAAAAAAGATGCCATTTTTAGTTAAAGCCTCGCTGAATTTTTGATATAAATGCTGTTTGGCTTCTTCTGTAAAATAGATTAATACATTACGGCAAACAATCAAATCAAAATTTTGGTCGAATGGATCTGCTAATAGATTATGCTCTTTAAAAGTAACCGTATTTTTTATTTCTTCGTTTACCTTATAGAACATCCCTTCTTTTTTAAAATACTTTTCTTTTATTGATACCGGTACTTCTTGTAAAGAGCGCTCAGAGTATAAACCAATTTTTGCCTTCTCGATAACTTGACGATCTAAATCAGTTGCTACGATATTAATTTGAGATAAGGGATAAAAAGCAGATAATACCATTGCTAGAGTATATGGCTCTTCTCCTGTTGAGCATGCTGCACTCCACACTTTTAAAGTCTGCTTATCTTTTACTATTTTAGGTAAAATCTTTTGTTCTAAGACACTCCATCTTTTACTGTTTCGATAAAATTCTGATACATTAATGGTGATACGATCTAAAAGTTCAGTTAATAATTCATCATGCTGTTCTATTTCCTTATAATATGTATCGAAGCTAGTAAAACCTCTCTTTTCATACAAAGAGGTCAACCTTCTTTTCATTTGTGCCTCTTTGTACAGAGATAAGTCAATTCCTGTTTTTAATTTTATTCTTCGTATAAACTCTTCATACTCATTTGACATACTTCACTTCTCCTTATTCTGTCCAACATTGTCTTTTAAAGATTCAGCTCTTTTGATGGTGATCGTTAGAACAGACAACCTTTCATGCTGTACTATTATTAAAGATTGAAACATACATACCTGATGATTACAATTAGAGTTCATCTACTATTTACTAAATATATCGGAATTAGAAGGTTAAATGTTTATCTTTTACAATAACATAACAAAAAGCGAATGAAACGATTCATTCGCTTTTCTACACTACTTAGTCATAATAGCTTATTGTCTTGTTGTCATATCAATATAGCCAGCTATTAGAGTCCTTTGTATAAGAGATTACTTCCTCCTCTTTAAAGAACAGACTAATCTCGCGTTCTGCACTTTCTGGTGAATCAGAACCATGAATCACGTTTTTATCAACAATTAGTCCATAATCACCGCGAATTGTTCCTGGAAGCGCTTCCTGAGGATTTGTTTTCCCCATCATTTGGCGGGCACTTGCAATAATATTTTCCCCTTCCCACACCATTGCAAATACCGGTCCTGATGTAATGAAATCTACTAGCTCTTTAAAGAAAGGCTTTTCGCGATGTTCACCATAATGTGTTTCTGCTAGTTCTTGTGAAACGTGCATCAATTTTGCACCAACTAGCTGAAATCCTTTGTTTTCAAATCGAGAAACAATTTCACCAACTATGCTTCTTTGTACCCCATCTGGTTTAACCATAAGAAATGTTTTTTGCATCATTTTCTCTCCACCCCTGAAGTTCATGATATGTAAATAACAAATGAAAGCGCAATCACACTCAAGAAAATCTTACCACTCTTTTTGATTGTTGACAACTTTACAAGACAAATTTTTAAAATTTTCGTTTCCCTATGTACTTAGCAATTTGATAAAGAGCTTTTCTCGCTTTGTTATCTGGTAAATCCCCTAAAATGTTCATCGCTTTTTGTAAGTATCGATCACTCATCTCAAACGAGCGGTCAATTACATTCGATGAATTGATATAGGTGATAATTTCATCAATTAACACTTCTTGATTCTTCCCCTCAAACAATTGCTCAACCTTTGCACGAAAAACAGGGTTTTCCATTGCATATAAAACAGGCAGTGTAATATTTCCTTGTAATAAATCACTACCGACTGGTTTCCCAAGTTGTTCCTCAGATGACGTAAAATCTAAGATATCATCGGTGATTTGGAAAGACATTCCCACATAGTAGCCGAACCAAAACAACTTTTTATGTATGTCTGCAGAAGTTCCAGCTGCAATCGCACCTAGTTGGCAGCTAACAGCAATTAGCAATGCCGTCTTACGCTTAATTCTTCTTAAGTAAACACGCAAATGTTGATTCAGATCATATTTATCTTTTATCTGCTCAATTTCACCTAGACTAAGCTGTACCATTGTATTCGATAGAATTTGGTGGGCTTCTACGTTTTCGATTTTACCAATCGTTTCTAAAGCACGTGCGAATATGTAATCACCTGTGTACATGGCAATTCTGTTATCCCATTTGGCCTTGATTGTTGGTTTTCCTCTTCTCATATCCGCATCATCAATTACATCATCATGAACAAGAGAAGCCATATGAATGAGTTCAAGCGCTACTGCAACATGTTTCACTTGTTCAATATTATAGCGGCCAAATTTACCAGCTAGTAATACAAAGACAGGGCGAATTCGTTTTCCCCCTGCTTGTAAAAGGTGAAGAGACGCATCTGTAATTAATGTTTCTTTCGTTTGAATCGTTTGTTCTAGTTCCTTCTCAACAAGGGCAATATCCGTGTTCAAAAAAGCATACATCATTTTTAGTTTCATTGGACTCACCTAGCATTATAAATTCATTTCCATTTTTCTATTATGTGAACAAACCGTATGAATGTACGGTTAATGGATGGTTCTTTTGTTCACTCAAACTATAACATCATTAACAAAGAAGCTGAAATGATGATTTTATCTTTAAATAGATTAGCCTGATTTAAGATAAATGTCAGCACTTCACTTAATTAACGTTTATATCCTAGATGCATAGCTGCAACTCCGCCTGTGTACGTTTTTACTTCTACATCTTTGAATCCTGCTTCTTTAAACATAGATGCTAGCTCCTTTGATCCTGGAAAATCACGAGCTGATTCTTGAAGCCAAGAATACTCATTATAGCTTTTCGCTATTAGTTTTCCGATAGCTGGCATAATATATTTAAAATAGAGTAAATAAGCTTGACGATAGCCAATCATTGTCGGTTGAGATGTTTCAAGGCAGACTACTTTTCCCCCAGGCTTCACAACTCGGTACATCTCTTTTAAAGCTTTCATGTAGTCCGGAACATTTCTTAGCCCAAAACCGATCGTTATATAGTCAAAGGAATTATCCTCAAAAGGTAGTGCCATCGCATTTCCATGAATTAATTCTATATTTAAAAATGGAGATTTAGCCACCTTTTCATTTCCAATTTTAAGCATGTTTTGACTAAAATCCAGACCAATTGCTTTTCCTTGCTCTCCAACCGCTTGAGCCATTGCTAATGTCCAATCAGCTGTTCCACAACACACATCAAGTGAAGTTGTACCAGGCTGGACATTCATTCTTTTCATTGTATCTTTTCGCCATGCTTTATGGCGTTGAAAACTAATGACTGAATTCATTTGGTCATAATTTTTATAAATTTTTTCAAAAACACCGTGAACGCGTTCTTCTTTTGATTGCTGCATATTTTTTACCCTTCTCCTACAACATTTTCCAGTCGCTCTAGACTGCTTGTCAGCTCGAACAAGTGATTTCTCAACAATTCATTGATCTCTAAACCACTTTTTAAATACCGCTTAATAGCCGTTACTGAATCATGAGTATAAGAATAAAGCAACTCACTGATCTGTTCATCTTTCATCCCTATTTTTTTAAAATAATCTAGTAAAAGTGAGGAATGATTAAGTTTTAAAGCGTCTAGTTGCTTTAAGATTCCGTTCAAATTAGATGCATGTTCTACTAATTCTTTCCACTCTTCACGTTCGAAATAATTACATAAACATCGCACAAGAGATGTTTCAGCTACTAAAAAGTTTGTTATGATATCATGAACATCATTCGATTGTTTATTGTATATGTGTATTTTTGCAATATTAATTTCTTTAATAGCAGATGCTATCGCTTTAATTAAATCCAATTGACCCGTTTGAGCTAGGTAATAATAGTATAGACCACTGTAATAGTCACCTGCTAAAACCGTCAATTGTCTTTCATGCAGTTGTTCATCATCACTTCTAACATTTTGAGTGGAGACGAGGTCGTGGGTATCAAGTGCAGTTTGAACAAGCATAACAGACAGTGCACAGCGGTTTAATTTTTGTTTCTCAAGTGAAAGAGTCGCTAAAAACGAACATATATACAATAATTTATTTTCATCAATTGTTGGATGTTGAATAAATTTTTTGACATATGGATGACTCAATTCAACATGAATTTGTTCTTTCATGTTTGTCAAGATATCATAGATGTTTTGCACATTCATCACCCTTGTCTCCCTTTCAATTGCTACTTTTGACAGTTATAAGTCGATACTGTCAATTATAACATAAGTACAGCTTAAATTAACGCTTAAATTATGAATCCTATTACGAATAATGCAATCAGATTAAACTTATCGTTCTCTCTTAAAAAAGAAACTGATTATTGCTTTGCATGTTTTCTTAAAACGAATCATAAGACACCTAAGAACAACCGCTGTTACCTGGAAGATCCGTTACCTTAGATGATATGAAATATATGCTAAAAGCCTATATAAATAAAAGCAGGAAAACCCTGCTTATTTTTTTACATCTGATTCTATTTCACCGTGAATCGTTTGAATTTGTGCTTTTCCTCTTATTTTAATCGCAGATGTATGTTCTGTAAATTGAGCGATCATGACTTCCCCTTTATCTAACTTTTCAGAGTGATGAAAGCGAGTATCTGCCCCTCTCGTTAACCCGATTACATTTACCCCATCTTCTATTGCTTTGATTACAATATATTCCGGATTACTCTTTTGTGTCATGTTTTTTCCTCCAATGTAGGCCTTTATGATTTGATAAGCGATAAAACTTCTGCCCGTGCAGACTGATCATCATGCAAGACACCTCGAACCGCTGATGTAACCGTCATTGCTCCTGGCTTTCTCACACCGCGCATTGTCATACACATATGCTCCGCTTCAACAACAACCATTACACCATGTGGATCTAATGATTCAACAATCGAGTCTGCTACTGTAGACGTAATGCGTTCTTGCAATTGTGGACGTTTTGCTACCGCTTCAACGGCTCTTGCTAGTTTACTTAACCCTGTAACTCGACCACCTTTAGGGATGTAAGCAACATGCACTTTACCATAAAAGGGGATCAGATGATGTTCACACATCGAGTAAAAGGCAATGTCCTTTACAAGAACTAGCTCTTCGTGATCTTCACCGAAAACAGTTTTAAAATGTTCTTTCGGGTCTTCATTTAATCCTGAAAACACTTCCGCATACATTTTAGCAACACGTTTTGGCGTATCTAATAAACCTTCACGATCTGGGTCTTCACCAATCGCTTCTAGAATTTGTCTTACCGCTTGTTCAATCTGTTCTTTGTTTATAGACGACATGTTGTTAACCTCCCATTCGTTTCATTACGACTTAGTTAAAAAAATTCTAGCATATGTATGTGGTAAAGGCAAAAAAGAAAGGCCGCAGAATGTGCGACCTTTCAAAGCTCTTTTCTAAACGGCTATGAATAAAGCCATTTTATGTAGATATTATTTTACAGCATCTTTAAGAGCTTTACCTGGTTTGAATGCAGGAACTTTGCTTGCAGCAATTTCGATTTCCTCACCTGTTTGAGGATTACGACCTTTACGTGCAGCACGCTCACGCACTTCAAAGTTACCGAAACCAATCAGTTGTACTTTATCACCATTTTTTAAAGCATCTAAAATTGTATCAAAAACAGCATCAACTGCTTTTGTAGCGTCCTTTTTTGAAAGCTCACTTGCTTCTGCAACAGCATTGATTAATTCTGTCTTGTTCATGCTATTCACCTCCTCCCAAAAATCGGATCATATAATAACTAATTACTAGAATCTCTAAGTAAAAGGAATCTAGCAATTCATTATATCTCATTTGTTAACAAACTAAATAGATATTATACATGGCCTATGTATTGACAAGCCTAATAATAAACGATTCTCTTCAAGAATTCAACGTTTTTCATTTCACTTGACAAATTTATGTAATAAAACAAATATGATCAATCGATTTCTGTTAAAAGATTAACATATCACTACCTCCATAGCAAGCAGAAAATGCGCGATTCCTATTTGTTTTAAAAACATACGTTCGTTAAATTCCCTTACCTATCCTTATTTTACAATTTTTTCTACGATCAATAATAATTATACCTAAATAAATGATGTAATCTTGATTTTATAGAACATGCCTGCAAAAGAAAAAGGCTCCTTCAAAGAGCCTGAAATCGTCTAAGTCATAGTCTTATTTGATACTCGCCTTTATAAAATAATTGCAATTAAGCCACCTGATCCTTCGTTGATAATTCGTTCAAGCGTCTCTTTCAATTTATAACGTGCATTCTCTGGCATAAGAGATAATTTTGCTTGAATTCCCTCACGCACAATCGAACTTAAAGATCTTCCAAAGATATCAGAATTCCAAATTGATAATGGATCGTCTTCAAAGTCTTGCATTAAATAGCGAACAAGCTCTTCACTTTGTTTTTCCGTCCCAATAATTGGTGCAAATTCTGATTCTACGTCTACTTTAATCATGTGAATTGATGGTGCGACAGCTTTTAATCGAACTCCGAAACGAGACCCTTGTCGAATAATTTCCGGCTCATCTAAGCTCATATCTGATAAAGAAGGAGCAGCCACTCCATATCCTGTCTGTTTGACCATACGTAAAGCGTCAGATACTTGATCATATTCTGTTTTTGCATGAACGAATTCTTGCATCAATTGCAACAAATGATCACGACCTCTAATTTCAACGCCTACCACTTCTTTTAAAATTTGATCATATAGATCATCCGGTGCATATAAATCAATCTCAGCAATCCCTTGCCCCATTTCAATTCCAGTCAAGCGTGCTTGATCAATAAATTCAAACTCACTAAACTGTTCAACAACTCGGTCTACATCTCTTAACCTTTTTATATCCTTCACTGTTTCTTTCACTGCTTCTTGATAGCTCTCACGTAGCCAATGCTTATCTTTTAACACCATTACCCAGCTTGGTAAGTTAACATTTACCTCCAATACAGGGAACTCATACAATGCTTCACGAAGGACATTTAAAACATCTCCATCGCGCATGCTTTCAACACTCATTGCAAGAACTGGAATATCATATTGCTCATTTAATTTTGCTCGTAATTTATCTGTATCTGGATGATATGGCTGCACCGTGTTGATCACCATAATAAACGGCTTTCCAACTTCTTTTAATTCGTTAATAACTCTCTCTTCTGCTTCAATATAATCTTGACGCGGAATATCTCCAATCGAACCATCTGTTGTAATGACTACGCCAATTGTTGAATGCTCTTGAATGACTTTTCGAGTTCCAATTTCAGCTGCTTCATGAAATGGAATAGGTTCTTCATACCACGGGGTGTTAATCATACGTGGTCCATTTTCATCTTCGTATCCTTTTGCACCAGGTACAGTATATCCGACACAGTCAACCAATCTTATGTTAACTTCTAGGCCATCGTCCACTTGAACATTTACAGCTTGATTTGGAACGAATTTCGGCTCAGTTGTCATAATCGTTTTCCCTGCAGCACTTTGCGGCAGTTCGTCTTGTGTTCTAGCTCTTTCCGCCTCATTTTCAATATGAGGTATCACCACTAGTTCCATAAACTTTTTAATAAATGTTGATTTCCCTGTACGAACTGCTCCAACTACACCTAAATATATATCGCCTCCTGTACGTTCAGCGATATCTTTAAACACATCCACCTTTTCCAAAAGATCCCCTCCGATCTATGAGTTCATAGGATATGACATCCATTGCGAGAGTAAATTAGGACACTATATAGTTATGACGTTGTCCTATTAAAATATGACTTTCGATCGAAAAATTTATGATTTTTTTCACACACATGCTGACTTAGTCATTATGTTAAGCTTTAATTTTAGATAAGAAAGAGAAAACCCCTTCTCTCTGAATTTTATTCAAAGAGAAAGGGTTCATGACTCATTTTTCTAAAAATATTGGTTCATTATTTTTTTCATTAACAGTATAAGGGAGGGAATATGCTGGTACAAAGTCCGTATTGTCTACTAAAATTCTCCTTATGTCATCCCCCTCTTTATAGGTATGATTATATTTTTTCAACGCAGCATATAAGTCTGCAGAATAATCAACAAACAACTCTCCTTTGTGATTTAAAATAAGAGGAAGACTGTTTCCAGTGTAAGGGCTAATGACAGAAGGAGGCTCTTTCATATTTAATTTCTTATAGTCAATGGAAAAGACACCGTCTGCGATTACATCTTTAAATGGTGCATAGCCTTTATGATTTTGACGATATAGATTCAAATGAATATTGACTTCCCTGATTTTCTCAGCAATACGTAAATCTAATAATTTCACTGTCGGCTTCGTTTCAACATCAATCAGCATATAAGAGAATACCCCGCCATTTTCAAAAGATGTACCTGGAGGTTCTTGCATATACTTTGGAATTAATTTATTAAATTCTACCGGATACTTTTGATATATTGGTGTATTCATTTCCTTTGTTTTTATGGGTAATAATCCTTCATTATCTGTTTTAAAACTTTCTACCGCTGTCTGTACCGCTACAATTTGATCTTTATACGCTACTTGATTTTTAGATAGTTTTTCATCTGGATATAAGCATGCGGATAGTAAGATTAAATTTACACAGAAAGTTAAAAATAATAAGATTTTTCTCACTGTATCTCATCCTATCAATTATATGAGTTTCGTTAAGTACCAGTTGTAGGCCCACTAAACACTACCATAACAACGATAAAGCCGGCTAAAATCATTAATATGTAAGCAATGAAAGCGAGTACAAATTTAAATAATCGATTTTTGATTTTATAACGACTAAAGTATATAGAAAACACAGAAATAAACATAAATGCGATTGACCCAAGCGAAATCCACATTTTCAGCAGCGCCGGTGACATGTTCCATCAACTCCCTTTCTGAAGCTAATTATACCATAGGGTATCACCTTTAGGACCGAAAATAATTGAATTAGCTCTTCTAGCAAAAGAATAGACTGCTGCTTTATATTAAAAGACAAAAAAGCTGAAACAAAAGGGGCACTTTGTTTCAGCTCCAACTAAATATTCCCATACACAGTTCTACTCATCTTTATTTACACGTTATTTTATGCAACTATAAGCAATTACGCATCACCAATTGCCTATTTTTTGAACATTTCTTTATATATTAGTTCAATCTTTCCCCTAAAATATTTGCTAAATCTTCCATTTCATGTGTCTTCGTACGAGACATTAACGAATCTACAGCATCTTTAGCACTTACATTGTTAAAAAGCACTTCATATAAGGCCATAGCAATCGGCATTTTCACATTGTATTTCTTTGCTAATTGATAAGCTGCTTTCGTTGTTCGGACACCTTCTACCACCATTCCCATATTCTCTAGCACTTCTTCTAAATTGTGTCCTTTTCCAAGCATATGACCAGCACGCCAATTCCGAGAATGAACGCTTGTACATGTAACAATTAAGTCGCCAATCCCTGTTAGCCCTGAAAAGGTGAGTGGATTGGCTCCGAGCACACTTCCTAAACGAGCTATTTCAGCTAACCCACGCGTCATGAGCGCAGCTTTTGCATTGTCTCCATAACCAAGACCATCTGTGATACCAGCTGCTAGAGCAATAATATTTTTTAGCGCGCCACCTATTTCTACACCAATCACATCTGGATTCGTGTATACGCGGAAATATTGTTGGTTATTAAATAAATCTTGGACCTTTTCCGCAGCTTTCATATTTTTAGAAGATGATGTAACCGTTGTTGGTTGTCTTCTGCTCACTTCCTCAGCATGACTAGGTCCTGATAAGACTACCACATCTTTTAATAAGTCTGATGCCACCTCTTGTTCAATCATTTCTGAAATCCGAAGTAACGTATCAGGCTCTATCCCTTTACTAACATGGACAATTGTCAATGGGCGAGTAGCTACTTGAACAAGAGATTGTAATACTTCTCGAACAGCTTTCGTTGGAACTGCAAGGATAATCGTCTCTACTCCTTGAATCGCTTCTTGTATAGAAGTGTAACCTTTGATACTGCTTGGCAGCTCTACCCCAGGGAGATACTTCTCATTTTGATGGACGGAGTTAATTTGATCAATTATCGCTTGACGATGTCCCCAAATTCGAACATCATGACCATTCTCAGCTAATACAAACCCTAATGCTGTCCCCCAACTTCCTGCACCTAATACTGCAATTCTTTCCATGTCATTCACATCCCTTATTATTTTCTTGGTCTAGCAATAATTTTGATTGGTGTTCCTTCAAAACCAAAGGCTTGGCGCAGTTTATTTTCTAAAAAGCGTTGATAAGAGAAGTGTAATAATTCCGGGTCATTTACAAATACAACAAATGTTGGCGGCTTCACTGCTACTTGAGTTGTATAATAGATTTTTAATCGATTACCATTATGAGTTGGTGTTGGATTCATTGCTACTGCATCCATAATGACATCATTTAAAATACTTGTTTCTACACGAATTGAATGACTTTCATTTGCTAGATTAATCATTGGCAGTAATGTATGAGTGCGCTTTTTCGTTTTCGCGGATAAAAACACAATTGGAGCATAGCTTAAAAATTGAAAATGCTCACGGACGTTTTCTTCAAATTTCTTCATTGTCTTTTCATCTTTTTCAATCGTATCCCATTTGTTCACTACAATAACAACAGCCTTACCTGCTTCTTGCGCATAGCCAGCAATCTTCTTATCTTGTTCGATAATACC
Organism: Priestia megaterium; assembly: GCA_008180335.1. Lineage (GTDB taxonomy): Bacteria > Bacillota > Bacilli > Bacillales > Bacillaceae_H > Priestia > Priestia megaterium_B. Next base: position 580,971 of record VTEF01000001.1, on the reverse strand, counting down.
TTCTTCAGCATTTAATACCACTAAGACAACATCTGAACGCTCAATGGCTCTTAATGCACGTAATACACTATATTTTTCTGTACTTTCATATACTTTTCCGCGTTTACGCATACCAGCTGTATCGATTACAACATACTCTTGATCTTCTTTTGTAAACTTTGTATCAATTGCATCACGGGTTGTTCCTGCAATATTACTTACAATAACCCGATCTTCTCCTAATAACGCATTGACTAAAGAAGATTTCCCTACATTTGGTCGGCCGATCAACGAGAACTTGATTACTTCATCACCATAATCTTCATCTTCATCTTTCGGAAAATGCTTCGCTGCTTCATCTAATAAATCACCTAATCCCAGCCCATGCGTTCCTGAAATCGGAAATGGTTCTCCATAGCCTAATGCATAAAAATCGTAAATTAATTCTTTCATTTCCGGATTGTCGATTTTGTTCACAGCTAAAACAACTGGTTTTTTTGATTTATATAAAATTTTTGCTACTTCTTCATCCGCAGCAGTAATGCCATCACGGCCATTAACTAGAAAAATGATTACATCTGCTTCATCAATCGCAATTTCAGCTTGTTGCTTAATTTGCTCTAAAAATGGCTCATCTCCAATATCAATACCACCTGTATCAATAATATTGAAATCCATGTTTAACCACTCACCAGAGCTATAAATTCGATCACGGGTAACACCTGGAATGTCTTCTACAATTGATACTCGTTCTCCTACAATTCGGTTAAAAATTGTGGATTTCCCTACGTTGGGACGGCCAACAATAGCAATAATTGGTTTTGGCATAACAATCTTTCCTTTCCTTGATCTTGTCTATGTATAAGTTTAACTCAACCCTGCTCATAAAAACATTGATTGTTCATGGAACGTTATTTTTAAATACATAAGATCATTCATTTTCAAAAATGGAGGTCATGCAACATACATGCATGACCTCAAAAAAGTGAAACTTTAAACAGCGGAGAATTCCTTCATCCCCACTTAGTCACCTTGAAGTGCGGGTCTTATTGCCCGTTAAAGCGGGATCAATTGATCACAAGCAAATTATTTTATTCATGTGCATTAATTTAAAAAGAGGTTTACTCTTTCAATCAAATAATTTTATCAAAAAACATGCTTAACAACAATAAAATTTTAACAAATCAATTATTCTGCTTAATTGGACCCTGCTTTTGCCTTTGGCTTTTTAAAAGCGTTAAATCGATGTAAGCTGAAATATGAATAAATAATTCCCAGATAAATAACGCGCCAATAATCAACGCAAGTATATCCAATAAAGATAATGCCCCTATATAGTAAGGAAATGGAATACGGCTAATGATCATACCATATAAAAAATCACCAGCTAGTAAACCCATAATTGACACGACAAATCGAGCAGATGCATCCTTTACAAGCATAAAGATAATATATAAGATCATGCATACAATGAGCCATTGGCGGTCTAAGAAAATCCATACAGGATCATACAATTCTAACAAGCAAAAGCTTACATATGCAAACATAATAATAAGCGATACTACTAGGTAATACAGTTGTTGTAACCTAGTGAATAAAGCTATATACATACAAGCAATAATAAATAAAAATAAATATGTACAGCTAAACTGAAATGATGCAACTTTAATTGGTGTAGTCGCTAACATCATATTGGCAAGGATAATACATGTAACCTTCCACCTTTGACTCGTTTTTGGCATAAAGAAAGTTGCAATAACCCAACCTATCCAAGATAGCCAATAAAACAAAAACCCTTCCACTCTTTCACCTCCTCTTGTCATCAGTATGTATCAATCTTCTCAAAATTAACCCAACTAACGTGGATATGAGCTCCCTTTTAGGCAAAACTATAGGAAAAAGGAGGTAGTAAACGATGGGAAAAGATCGCCAAGAAAAAAAATTAAAACAATCTAAACGCGTAGAGTCTGATCGCAATCAAGGATTGCATTATCCAGGTGCCACTAACCTGCAAAGCCCTGAAGAAGCACGTGATATTAACAAATAAAAAAAGCTGACAGATGTCAGCTTTTTTATGTTTTTCACTAGCGTTTACTATAAAATTCGATCGATACACCACGCTGCTTCAACCAATTATATGTATCACCTTGAATCACAAGGGGCACACGCTGTAGTTCTGCAATTGTTGTTACACCTAACGCAGTCATTATAAGCATCAGCTGTTCATGCAGACTCTGTATTTCTTGAATAACTGCTTCTTCATTCGCTTTCATTAATACAGACAATAGATACCCAGCCATTCCTGCTCCGCAAGCACCTAGTGCAATGGATTTAGCTACATCAATAGATGTTTGGATGCCTCCTGAACTAATAATTGATATATCTGAAGTTTTTTGACACACTTCTCCTAGTGATGCAGCTGTAGGAATCCCCCAATCATTAAAGAACTGAAACTGTTTAGCTCTTCGTTCATTTTCAATCCGAGAAAAATTCGTTCCCCCATATCCACCAATATCAATCACTTGTACACCAGCTTCTTTTAGTTTCAAAGCTGAATCAGCACTCATTCCAAAACCTACTTCTTTTACGATGACAGGAACGGACAGTTCATGGACCATTTTCTCAATGCGATGCAAAGCATTGGTGAAATCGCGGTCTCCTTCTGGCATAACAAGCTCTTGAATAACATTTAGATGAATTTGAAGCCCATTCGCTTCGAGCATATCTACTGCTTTTTTCGCTTGATCAACAGTTGCTTCACTACCTAAGTTTGCAAAAATAATTCCATTAGGATTTTCTTGACGCACTACTTTATACGATTGTTCTTCTTTTTCATCTTTAATCGCAGCCATCTGTGATCCAACAGCCATTGCTAGTTGACATTCATTTGCAATGCGTGCAAAAGAACGATTAATTCGTTCTGTCTCTATTCCACCGCCCCCGGTCATAGCATTGATAAAAATTGGCGAACTCAATAAAAGTTCGCCAATTTTCGTATCGATATGAACATCCTGCACACCTTTATTTGGTAAGCTATTATGAACAAATCGAATATCATCTAGCCCATGTAAACGGTGCTGACCTGTTTGGATTGCATGATGAATGTGATCAATTTTACGCTTTGTTCTGCTCACGAAACATCACCATTATTTTAATTTTTTGAGTTGGTCTCCAATCATATCGCCTAATTGGAAGCCTTTTGATTCTTCTTTCAGCTGGTAATCACCATAGTCCTCTTGCTCTTTCTCTTCCTCAAGATCACGAATGCTTAAGGAAATGCGACGTTCTTCTTCATTTACATCTAATACTTTTACTGTAACCTTTTCTCCTTCAGTTAATACTTCATGCGGAGTGCCAATATGCTTATTAGAAATATGTGAAATATGAACAAGCCCTTCTACACCAGGCAAAACTTCAACGAATGCTCCAAAAGAAACTAGTCGCTTAACTGTTCCTTCTACTACATCACCTTGGCGAAGCTTAGAACTAACATGAGCCCAAGGTCCCTCTAATGTATCCTTAATTGATAGTGATACACGGCCGTTCTCTTTATCAACAGATAGTACTTTGACAGTAACAGTTTGACCTTCTTCTACAACATCAGAAGGCTTTTCAACACGTGTATGTGATAACTGAGAAATATGAACTAATCCGTCGACTCCTCCCACATCCACAAATGCACCAAAATCAGTTAAACGTTGAATTGATCCTTCTAGCACTTGACCTACTTTTAATGAATTAAGAACATTTTCTTTCTTTTCCGCTAGTTCTGCTTCAATAACTGCACGATGAGATAAGATAACACGATTTTTCTCTTTGTCTAGTTCTACTACTTTAACTGTTAAGGTTTGATCTTGATAACCTGCAAAATCATCTACGAAGCGTGTTTCTACAAGTGAGGCGGGAATAAAGCCGCGCACACCAATATCTACTACAAGCCCACCTTTGACAATCTCTTTTACGACCGCCTCAAACACTTCACCTGTAGATAATTTAGTTTCTAAATCTTCCCACGCTTTTTCTGCATCCACAGCTCGCTTTGAGAGCACTAAAACTTCATCTTCTACCTTTGTTACTTTTGCCTCAATTTCCGTTCCTACTTCGATAACATCACTTGCTTTTTCAATATGTAAATTTGCTAGTTCACTAATAGGAATGATACCGTCTAGTTTACTGTTGGCTACTTCTACTAATACCTGTTTTTCTTCTACTTTCGTAACAGTACCTTTTACAGTTTCACCTACTTTTAATGCTTTTACATCTACTTGATTCATGTCCTCTACCATCGTCTTTTCCTCCTTCAATATCTATCAACAATATAGAATTCCTTTCAAGAGACGATCCATTAAATATTTATTACCGACACATATCTTTCTATATTTTTGTATAGAAAAAAATTCTCTTTATTACTAACTTCTAATAAATAGAATCTTTTGTCAAGCCAAAAGCTTATGAACTATTGGTATTTTTCAATTAATTTAGCAATTTCACTCATTATTGCCTCTGTTACTTCATCGGCAGAAGCGCGACGTTCTCGGAAATGATCCATAGGAATAGGTGCTCCATAGACAACCTTCACCTTTGAAAAAGCTTTGTACGGGCCAATAATAGCACATGGAACAACATCTGCTTTTGAACGCAAAGCAAAAAAGCCTACTCCTGACAGCCCTTTTCCAAGCTTCCCATCTTTACTTCTTGTTCCTTCTGGAAAAAGCCCTAGTACTTTTCCTTCCTTTAAAATGGTTAAACCTTTTCTAAGCGCCTCCCGATCCCCCATTCCCCTTTTTACAGGAAATGTTTCAAGTTTAGGCAAGATTGTTTTTAATACAGGTACATTAAATAACTCTGCTTTTGCCATAAAGGAGATCGGTCTTGGACAAGTTACCCCAACTGTAGGCGGATCTAAGTTATCAATATGATTAGAGCAAAGTAATACTCCACCCTCAGATGGAATATTCTCTACACCGATTACTTCATAACGATAGATAGGCTTTAAGATACCTCGTACAACAGACCGTGCAAATGTATAAACGCTCACAGTGTTCCAACCCTTTCACTTGTAATCGAAAGTATTTTTTGAACAACTCCTTCAATGGATAAAGATGTTGTATCAATCTCAACTGCATCTTCCGCTTTTCTTAATGGCGCCACTTCACGCTCAGAATCTAATTTATCTCTTCGTGCAATCTCTTCTTTTAATTGTTCTAAATCAGAAGGAAAGCCTTTGCTAATGTTTTCTTCATGACGGCGTTTTGCGCGTTCATCAACAGATGCTAATAAGAAGATTTTCACTTCTGCATGAGGAAGTACATGTGTACCGATATCGCGGCCATCCATTACAACTCCACCATCTCGAGCAAGGAATTGCTGGCGTGCAACCATCTCTTCACGAACAGTTCTATGCTTAGCTACAACTGAAACCGAATTTGTTACTTCCGATGAACGAATTGCATCTGTTACATCTTGTCCATCTAGTAAAACAATTTGTCCACTTTCAGATGGCTTTAATTCAATCGTTGTACGATTTAATAATTGAAGAAGCGCATCCTCGTTTTGTAAATCAACTCCATGCTTTTGAGCTTGATACGTAAGGGCACGATACATCGCACCTGTATCTACATAAATATATGATAAGTTTTCTGCTATGACTTTTGCAACAGTGCTCTTTCCAGCAGCTGCCGGTCCATCGATAGCAATTGAAATTCGTTTTTTCATAAGTCCTCCTTGACATACTAACAAGAAAATATCAGTGATCTTAAGACGAAAAAAAGAGCAGGTTTTGCCCCCTGCCTTTCCGCTTCTCATTCTTTGTTATTTTAACATACGTCTCTTTACTGGTCGAATGTTTCAATGATTTTATTAAAATTATTTTTTGCTACTCCTTCATACTGTATAACTTTAGAAAAATACGTAGTATGATCACTATATAATAGAATAGTTTGTGCAATAAGCAGAAAAACAAACTGAATAACTGCCAACTTTATTAATAATCGCTCGATTCTATTCATTCTTTTCCTCATTCCTATTCTATATTTTCACTTTACAGTTTAGGAAAACGAGGAAAGGTTTATACCCACCTTTTAAACTAATCCTTTCCTTCTTAATTCTAGCTGTCTTTTTAGCGTATATCGAACTAATTTTTCTTTTACCTTTTTGTCAAGGTTTATAAATTGAAGTGATAACTTCCCTACTTTATTAGGTATTGGTTCCGTTACTCTTATCACTTCTCCTTGTAGTTCGATAAGTTCCTTCTTATTCTCTACAGGAAACTCAATGGAAATAGCTACAAGATCCCCCACTTGAAAATGACCTCGTTTCTGAAAAGAAACTGCCATTCCTCCTGCGCTGATATCACTAGTTAAGGTTTTTAATATTTCTTGTTGATTTTTTTGATGAGCAACATGCACTTCTAATGTGGCGGGAACTCTAAAAAAATTTCGGCGCTGAACAGCCTCTAGCTCATCATCGCCAGGGTAAGTCAACTGAATAACTGGAATATCTTGAATTGTTCGACCAATGACTTCGGATAAAAAAGTGTAAACCGCTTTATCCTCTCCAATAAATGTTACATTTAACTTTGTTCCTTTCGTCAGAAAAGTAGTACGTTGTGTTTTTTCATTTAAAGGATAATCAACAAAAATTTGATTATGAGTATAGTCGACTACTTTACACCGATACGTTTCGCATTCTTTTTCGTGCATTGATTGATACTCAAGGCTCAATGGTATACCAACCCGTATCATTTCTCCACCCCCTTTTTTCAAGTCGTGATCTCTCTATAAATAAACATAGTAAAATATATTCATTTTGTAAACGTTTTTAGTTATATTTACTCAATAAAAAAGAAATATTTTCTAAAAAAAAAAAAAAACACACACATTTGAAAATGTGTGTGTATTGTTACTAAACCTGATCATAAATAGGCTCAGCATTTTGTAGCTTCTCTACTTTTTCTTCATAACCTGTTTCTGCATTGACAAAGATACGATACGTATCATCATTAATGACTCCTAAAAATTCATAACACAACACTTCTTCTTTTAACTCATTCGTAATAATGGCTAAACGATTTTCCATAATTTTCACATTTGGATTTAGCTTTGTTTTTGCTTCTTCTTGCGATAGTTTAGGTTCTGGAATATCTCTTGTACGATGTCTTAGCAAAAACTCTTTTGCTGAAAAACCTGTAATCGTACCATCATCAAGTGAGATTTTCATCTTTACCGCATCAGGATAAATTCGAACGCCACTTTCTGTTTCTTCAACAAATGTGAAGACTCCTATATTATCGTACTGGGCACTTTCAGCCATTACTAGACTTTCAAAACGATGATCTTTTAAAAATTTACTTGCTTTTTCCATCGCTGCATTTAAACTAATATTTTGTTTTTGTATATCTCGGTTTTCCAATACCCAAATTGGATAGCCGCCTTTTTTAGTAATATCCATATAAGTTTCTTGCTTCGTTTTTGGATCCGTAATTGTTAAGCTGTAAAAATCGTAATTGGCGCCTTCACCGCTTTCAACAACTCGGATTTTCTCATTCCCTTTTAAATCTAAAAATGAACGCGCTACTTCTTTGGCAACTTCTTCACTTACTTCTCTACCTTTTAATTGTTTAAATGCTTTTTTCTCTTCAGCATTAGATGTATTTGTAATGCCTAGATCCGCTTCTGCATAAGAATCCATACTCTTTTCAACTGTTTTCAACCCATCAATAATTGTATTATCGCCCTGCTTTTCTTTTGTTGCTAATGCAAGCTCTACATCCATCCATCGCAAATTATTATCAATGACTAAATACTGAACAGTACGCATCTCATTTTGGATTTCAGAAGATGTTTTGTATAATGAAGTTAATGTCTTATACTCTTCATCCGTTAAAGGTGATTTATTTAAATCGCGAATTGCTACCTTATATGCAAAATCTCCAATATCTGATAAGAACTCTTCCGTTTTATTAAATGGGAGGAGTGCTAGTGGAAGTTGTCCTACATTGCTATGCGCCTCAGAGGTTAATCGCCATACTTCAGCTAACGCAGGAGACAGCTGATCACGTGAACTCATAGCTAACGTGCCACCAATTTTATCATTGAGTAAGTCTAGTTCATATGATAAGTCGTGGAACGCACGCTGATACGTGTTTTCCGCTTGCAATAGGACCGCATCTTTTTCTTGATGTTCTGTATAGCCCCAATATCCCACACCAACTACACCAATCGCTAACACAGTAATTAAAATTGTTCGAATCATTGTCATCACCTCTCTTTAATTACAGAAAATATGCTTACCTATTTGTTTAATTTGTGGACGTGACCAAATCCAAGCGCTTGTTGCTGTATCGGGATTAAAATAATAAATTGCATTTCCTGTAGGATCCCAGCCATTAATCGCATCTAATACAGCTTTTTTTGAAGTTTCATTCGGCTCTAACCAAATTTGTCCGTCAGCCACAGCTGTAAATGCTCGTGGTTCGAAAATAACACCTGCTACTGTATTTGGAAATGTTGGGCTATTTACTCGATTCAAAATAACAGCGGCTACCGCTACTTGACCATTATAAGGCTCTCCCCTTGCTTCACCATGCACTGCATTTGCCATTAATTGAATATCATTTTGTGAAAAACCATTTGGCACATTCAACGCAGTTGGTTTTTGAGCAGCCTCTTTCGCTTGCTCGCCTCTTTTGTTCGTAGCTGCTTTATTCGGTTGAGCAACATTTCTTTTTTGAGCAGGTTGATCACCAGCTGCTTGCTTTTGTTGATCTAATGGTTTTCCACCATAATGTGTGAATTTGTTTCCTTTATTGATTTGTGTTTTCACATGGTATTCGTGATACTTTGTTACATTTGCTAATACTTGCTTTGTTTTTGGGCCGGCTAGTCCATCAATTTTCTTAAAGCCAAATTCGTACTGAAAATTTCTTAACGCCCAGTAAGTGCTCCAGCCAAACACACCATCAATCTTCCCGTTATAAAATCCTATATACTGCAAGCGAGACTGTAGTTCGATGACGTCCTCGCCCACTGCACCATGCTGAATAACTTGATTTGTGAATGCATAAGAAGATTTAGGGCTAACAATAGATACTGCAATTAAAGAGCATATGCAGATTGAACATACATACTTCGTAAATCGTCCAATTGATAACATTACATAACCTCCTACATCGTATGTAAGTGATAAGATGATAGAAGTATTTTTTGTAAAGGATGCTTTTTTATACAAGAAGCGAAAAATTTACCGAAATAAAAATAACCCAAACTATAAATTCCTTGTCGTTTAAAGGAATTTACAATTTGAGTTTACGTCATGGATAGTTGCTTTGCCTTTTTTACTTTTCGTAGGGCAAGCCACCATAGATAAACCATGAAAGGTATAATAAGGAAAATCCAATAATCAATTGTAATTAAGATATAATCATATGTACCATGAAGCAAGATTGGCACAAAAACGGAGAACAGTTTCCATTTATTTTTTTCATATCCTTCTGAGAATTTAGCTTTACCTAAATAGTAGCCCATAATAACGCCAAATAAGGCATGACTTGATACTGGCATGATTGCTCTTCCGATTGCTGCTTCTAAACCATTTGCAAATAAATATAAAATATTTTCAACTGTCGCAAAACCAAGCGAAACTGCAGCGCCATATACAATTCCATCATAATGTTCATCAAATTCTATATGTTGATATACTGTAAAATATAAAATGAACCATTTGAAAAACTCTTCTAAAAAGCTAGTTGAGAAAAACGCTTCGATAAAAGGAGACTGAAGTAAGTGCTCTTCCTGAAGTACATATTGAATAAACATAATAGGCAAGACAAGCACGGCTCCGAAAATAAATGTTTTTAAAACCATTGTAATTGGTTCTGTTTCATATTCATCTTTTAAATAAAAAAAACTCAATAATGCCAACCCTGGCGCAATGCCTGCAGATACAATCGCCAACATAAAAAGCGCCTCTTTTCATCTGTTTTTTTCAATCGTAACATGTTATTGTTAGAAATAAAATCTTTTATATGTGGAAACATTATTTAATTGAAATTCCACTGCCTATTTTATTGTAAAATTCATATAAGAAAGGATACTATCATGAAAACAGTGTATATTATTCATACAGGTGGTACAATTTCTATGAAAGAAGATGCGCAAACAGGGGCCGTTAAACCTGATATTCAAAACCCTTTGCGTCATTCAACACCGTCTATTGCAAATCTAGCGAATGTGATTGTTGAAGAAGCCTTCCACCTTCCTTCTCCTCATATAACGCCAAAAGAAATGTTAATCTTATCGAAAAAAATACGTAAAAAAATTAAAGCTGAAAAAATTGATGCTGTGGTTATTACACACGGCACTGATACATTAGAAGAAACAGCTTACTTTCTCGATTTAACAATTGAAACTGATATTCCAATTGTCTTAACCGGCGCTATGCGTTCTAGTAATGAAATCGGCTCCGATGGACCTTATAATTTTATCTCGGCAGTACGAGTTGCTACTAGCGATGAAGCAAAAGGAAAAGGTGTGTTAGTTGTCATGAATGATGAAATTCATACAGCAAAAAATGTAACGAAGACACATACAAGCAACGTTGCTACTTTCCAAAGTCCGCAATATGGTCCTATCGGCATTGTAACGAAGCATGGGATTTCATTTCACCATATGCCAACCCAACACGAATTTTATCCAGTTGAAGAGATTGAAAAACAGGTGTTCTTGTTAAAAGCCTATGCTGGAATGGATGAACAATTATTTCAAGCCATTTCTTCACTGAATATTGATGGTTTAGTTATTGAAGCACTTGGACAAGGCAACCTTCCACCTCGCACTTTAAATGGAATAAAGCCGCTGCTTGAACGCAATATTCCCATTGTACTTGTTTCCCGTTGTTTTAATGGTATTGCGCAAGATGTCTATGGATATGATGGTGGAGGTAAGCAATTAAAAGAGCTTGGAGTAATTTTTTCAAATGGATTAAACGGACAAAAAGCAAGAATTAAATTACTCGCTGCCCTGCAAAGTTCTTCCAGTTACGAAGAGCTGCAGCAAATTTTTAATCATTAATTAATAAAGCATAAAAGGTACGCCTTTTATGCTTTTTCGTTTGTTATACAAGATGCAATAAGCTGGCCGTGAAAACGACCATTTTCAATAAAGATTTCATTTGCATTATTACCTGCTGCAATAACACCCGCAATAAACAGCCCCTTAACATTTGTTTCCATCGTTTCTTCATCGAAACATGGACGGCCTGTACTTTGATCAATTTCAATTCCCATTTTTGTTAAGAATGAATGATCTGGATGATATCCAGTCATAGCAAATACAAAATCATTTGCAATTTTCCGCTCTTCAATCCCATCTGTATAAGTAACACTCTTTTCATCAATATTTGTAACATGTGAATTGAAGTGCATGTTAATTGTGTCATTTCGAACAAGAGCTTCAAATTCTGGTAAAATCCATGGTTTCACACTCTTTGAATAATCAGAGCCCCGATAAATCACTGTTACTCGTGCGTCTGCTTTCACTAATTCTAAAGCTGCATCTACACTAGAGTTTTTTCCGCCAATAACCGCAACATCTTTGTCAAAGTAAGGATGTGCTTCTTTAAAATAATGAAACACTTTAGGTAGGTCTTCTCCTGGTACATTCATATAATTTGGAGAATCATAATACCCTGTGGCAATGACGACATATTCTGCTTCATACGTATCTTTTGAAGTATGAACCACAAATCGGTTTTTTCCTTTTTTCTCGACAGACTGAACGTGTTCAAACGATTGAACACGTACATTTTTGCGTTTTACTACTTCTCGATAATAGGCAAGTGCCTGATTGCGAACAGGCTTGCGGTTTTCTGTAATAAACGGTACATTTCCAATCTCTAATTTGTCGCTTGAACTAAAAAATGTCTGATGTGTGGGGTAATGATAAATGGCATTAACAATGTTCCCTTTTTCTAGCACAAGCGCATCAATGCCGATTTTCTTTAATTCAATAGCCGCAGATAACCCACAAGGACCTCCTCCAACAATGATGGCCTTCTCTTTTTTCATCTAAATAACTCCTTTTCTTAATCAAGTAAAGCTTTCATTACTAAGCATCACTATTATAAGTTTAAAATACACTTTTGATAAATAAGTGTTCTTCTTTCATAAAAGTAGATAGGGCGTACTTAAATGCCTGCTTTTAGCCTGTTGATTTTAAAGTAAACACCCTTCTCATAGTCAAATAAAAAATCTCCTAACTAATAATGATAGGAGATTTTCTTTCTTTACGCAACGTTTCTGTTTTTAAATCCAGCCTCTAAAACGCGAAGCCTCAGCCATTTTCCGAACACCAACCATATAAGCGGCTAAGCGCATATCCACTTTTCTTGTAGCCGATGTCTCATAAATGCTATTGAACGATTTCACCATTACTTTTTCTAGTTTTTCTTCCACTTCTTCTTCTGACCAATAATAGCCTTGATTATTTTGGACCCATTCAAAGTAAGAAACCGTTACGCCGCCAGCACTCGCTAAGACATCTGGCACTAACAAAATGCCGCGTTCAGATAAAATACGAGTCGCTTCTAAAGTAGTTGGACCATTCGCAGCTTCTACGACAATACTAGCTTGAATGTTATGAGCATTCTCTTCTGTAATTTGATTTTCAATAGCAGCTGGAACTAAAATGTCGCAATCCAATTCTAATAACTCTTTATTACTGATTGTATTATTAAATAACTTCGTTACCGTGCCAAAACTATCACGGCGGTCTAATAAATAGTCAATATCTAACCCATTCTCATCGTGTAGCGCTCCATAGGCGTCTGAGATACCTATAATCTTAGCACCTGCATCGTGCATAAATTTAGCTAAAAAGCTACCTGCATTCCCAAAGCCTTGCACGACCACTCTTGCACCTTTTAATTCAATTCCACGTTTTTTAGCAGCTTCTCGTATACAAATGGTAACACCTTTAGCAGTAGCAGTTTCACGACCATGTGATCCACCTAATACAAGCGGCTTTCCTGTAATGAATCCAGGTGAGTTAAATTCATCAATTCGGCTATATTCATCCATCATCCAAGCCATAATTTGAGAATTAGTAAATACGTCTGGAGCAGGAATATCTTTTGTTGGACCAACAATTTGACTAATAGCACGAACATAGCCGCGGCTTAGTCTTTCTAGTTCGCCAAACGACATATTGCGCGGGTCACAGACAATTCCACCTTTTCCGCCTCCATAAGGCAAATCAACAATTCCACATTTTAAACTCATCCATATCGAAAGTGCTTTAACTTCTTTTTCTGTTACATTTGGGTGAAAACGAATTCCACCTTTTGTTGGACCTACAGCATCATTATGTTGAGCACGGTAACCGGTAAAGATTTTCACTGAACCGTCATCCATGCGAACTGGAATCTTCACGGTCATCATACGAAGTGGTTCTTTTAGTAATTCATATACTTCCTCAGGATAGCCCAACTTCTCTAAAGCTTTATGTATGACTGTTTGTGTAGATTTTAAAACATCATTCTTTTCTTCTTGATTATTTTTATTTTCTTGTGTTTTGTCGGCTACCATCTGTAAACCTCCTAGAGTGGATCAAAAGATTATTTATTCATAAATTGGTGCTTCTTTCATGACATAGTATACACCCTTACTTTTGCAATGCAAAGGGAAATATTAAAGTTTTCTCATTTTTTGTACACAAATACGAAAACGCTTCCAAATAATTGTGGAAATATGATAAAATTTATTTTATACGGACATATGGAAGCTGTTTTATTTTTCCTTAAAAAATAAAAAGCACCCTCCGATAATTGACTATTTCAAAGAATAAGGTCTTTTATTTTGAGGATGCCGCATAAAACTACGAAAAAATATTTACAATGTATGAGATTGCTTCTCTTTCAACTAATAATTTGCCATATTCATGAACTCGATGTTTTGTGATAGTAGAAGGGTTGCCATATTCCGCTAGTACTGCAATCACATTTCCGATCTCGATCGAAGTCAATTGTTCATAATCCAGTAATAAGTAAAAGCGTTCGTCATACGTATATAGCATACTGTCGACGTTATAATGGTCTACTATACGATTCGCTAGCTGAATTATATCTTCAAAAGTTTGAAATTCAAAAAACAAATCGTCACTTTCATCTAACATCACTTGCATTTCAATAAAATCTTCGTAAAGCTCTTGCTCTTCTTCATCTGCTTGGTTATACTCTTCACTTTCTGCATACTGCTTCGTCACAAAGACGACCATTCCTTGCGCTTGAAGTGAAAAGACTTCTACAGAAAGAGAATTTGTCGGTTCAAAATTTAATTCTTTGGACGCTTGTTCAATCATCTCACGAAATAATTGCTTTACTTTGAACGTATCTGTCCATAAGTCTTCTTTTGTGAGACCTCTTTCTTTTAAATCGTCATACGTTAAAAAGACTTTTACCTTATTATAGTTTAATCGCTCAAGCCTCATTCGCGTCCCTCCCCGCTTGCACTCATAACCACATGGTTCGATAATGCAGTATATGTATTTTTTGGAAAACGGTTCGTGATGTTTACTTATGAGTTTACAGGTTTATAACATGAAAAACAAGCTATTCCTGATCAATTTCAGCTAATTTTTCGGCGAGCCAATTGTTCCATTCTTCTTTTGTATTACCAATTAAAAATGGAATTACTTTCTCTTGTTCTGTCCCCTCTAACATCTCAACGACAATACCAGCCACTCCTACTTTCAAGTGCGGAAATTCCTCTACTACTTGATGCGTAATTTCAAGTGTTTTCGTTGTATTTTCTAACATTGTGCACGACATAAAGAAAAAGGTAGGGTTTACTTCTTTTAAGGTGAGTCTGATATCTTTTTCATCGATGCTGCTTCCTAAATAAATGACTTCAAATCCCTTTCTGCGTAAAAATAAAGCAAAGATTAATAAGCCCACTTCATGATTTTCATTGGGACCGCATACAGTAATGGCTTTTGGTAATAAACCATTAGAAGGAAGCGAATAAAAGATCATACTAATTCTTGTTTTTACTAAATGAGTAGCAAAATGTTCCTGTGCGCTTGTAACCTCGCCTTTTCTCCACATGTCATCAACCGTAACAAGTAACGAATCTAATATATCCATGACAACTTTCTCTACTGAATATAAACTAAAAGCATGATTTATTAAATCTTGAGCTTTACTTTCTTCAAACACCAAGAGCTTTGTTAATATTTGATTTCTTATGTTCTCAGGTGAATCAGCTTCACCTTCTTCCTGATATTGACTGACTGTTGTACTTTCCGTTTCTAATAATGATACAGCTTGGCTAATTGTAAAACCGCTGCTTACTTTTTCAGTTAACCATTTAAGCTTCTTAAAATCTTCTTCTGTGTAAAGACGGTGCCCGGATTCATTTCGAACAGGGTTAAAGATCTGATAACGTCGCTCCCATGCACGTAACGTTCCAGGTTGGATCCCGACCATATTTGAGATGGCTTTTATATTGTATTTCCCTTCTTGTGAAGCCATGCATAACCTCCATCTGACAACTCTTCGTGAACTATACGGTAATACTTGAATTATAGGATAAGTTTAATCTTGTGTAAAATATGTATATACTGCGCCCTCTACAGCAGTTAAATCACATAGGCGTTGCCACAGAGCATGACTGTCTTAGCCTGTGCTCTGTCCATCTCTCTTTCTTAGAAGCGTGAGGTCGGTCCTTCATCTCTCTTAAAAACAGGCTACATGTGTTGAAAGTTAGTTTGCTCGACTCACCCTAATATAATGCGCTTCAGCTTTGGTCCCTAAACGCAAAGGCAAAGCTGTCGTTCCATAACCATTACTGACAAACAATGGTATGTTGTTTCGATCTTTTAAACCGCCTTTTTCATATAAACCAACGTTAAAAAACCGAATT
The DNA here is from genome assembly GCA_008180335.1 of Priestia megaterium. GTDB lineage: Bacteria > Bacillota > Bacilli > Bacillales > Bacillaceae_H > Priestia > Priestia megaterium_B. The sequence goes on along the minus strand of VTEF01000001.1, from coordinate 565,076 downwards.
TGTCCTCCGTGGGTATGTCCGCTTAAGATCAGATCTACGCCGTACTTAGCTTTTACTCCGTAGACGATGTCTGGATTATGACTTAACAAAATGGTGAATAAATCCGGATTTGTTTTCTCAAATGCTTTTGGCAAATCTACCTTGCCTTCAGATAAGTCATCAGCACCCACTAAGGTGCACGTCAGCCCCTCTTCAGTTTGCAAAACCACTGATTGATTTTTTAATAAATAAACACCTTCCTCTTTTAATGCATGTGTCAGCTCCACTTGATTGACCTCATAATCATTATTTCCCCAAACAAAGTAAATAGGGCCTAATTTCTTTAATTGCCGAATATTTGCTACTGCTTTTCTTATCGGAACTCCACCTTCTAATAAATCACCGCCAACAACTACAAAATCAACCGATTTAGACACTTGTTGAATTAATCGATCAGAGATTTTGCGCCTATGAATATCTGAAATAAAAAATAGGCTTAGTGATGTATACTCCTTTGGAAAGTTAGGCAATTCAATATGTGTTTCTTCTACTTTTGTTCTTTTGGCTTCCCACGCCATGTGACATAAAAATAAAATTGAAAGTCCTATTAATAAGCTAACTATAGTCATATGTCCTCCTAACTTGTGTATTGGTAGATTATCTATAAATATTTGCTGAAAACACGCCGTAAATAATTGAAAACACACAAATGCTGACAACTTGATAAAAACCTAACGTGCTCAAAGCACATAGTCCAGCTATCGCTGCCACTGCAAACATGATGTCTTTCCAGTTAACAGACACTTTTTTGTAAAGCCTATATCCTTCTTCTATGACAATACGTACCCATACTGATTGACATGAAAAGGCAAGTACAAATAAGCATATAATCAAGAAAGACTGCACTGGATTAAGGACGGCACGTACAATAAACTCGGCAAATGTAAAAGCGCCATCAAATAATGGTAATATCGAAAAATAATAGCTAGAAGACCACCCTATTAATAGATTAAACCACCTCTTCACACAACAAACCTCCTTCACTAAACATGTATGTGGCAGGAGGTTTGTTCATGTTTATTCAATTAAAAATCTGATTATTTATTTTCATAGTATAAATTAATATCGTACTCTTTTTTCATCATGTGATAAATGTCTTTTCTGCCTTTCCACTCTTCTGAAGTTGGCCATAAATCTTTGCTTTTTTTAATGATCTCACAGCGCAGTTCATGAAACTCTTTTTCCGCTTTCTCACATTTTTTATGAACTTGAACAATTTTAAAATAGCTAGAAATCACTATAATAATGAGAAGCAAATGCCATGTTCGACCTAGCATAAAATCAAAAAAACTGCTGAATGAGGACCAAAAACCATTTAAAAAAGTAATATATCCATACCCTCCACCCATTAATAAACTACAAAAAAATCCCCATTTCCATTGTTGTTTCTTTGCTTGTAATGAAGATAGTTTTTCTTTTCGTTTAATTACATTGTCTAACATATATTGTGTAGGTTCATCCATATTATATTGAGATATATCCATTGAACCCCCTCCTCATATAGCTAGTACAACATATGTCGTGAAAAGGGGTTTTATGTTAAGAAGATAGAAACAATCATCGCTATAATGTCCTTGTGATATATTTGCGTTTTCCCCTTTCGAGCATGTAGCACATTTCGATATCGAACTCTGCTAAGCCGCAATTTTTTCTATATGTTCCAAAGTTTCTTCACATGATTCCTCTACTCTTTCATATAGGCCTGTTTTTCTTTTTCTTCTCTTTCACTTTTCTTATTTGCAATCCCAATAAAAAATCAATCAAAAAGTGCGCAACAATTGTTACCCATAAATTATTTGTCCACCAAAAGACCATTCCAATAAAAAAGCTTAACACAACAACAGACAGAAATAAAAACCACTTTTTTAAGTATCTGATATGCACAAGAGCAAAAATAAGACTTGCCCATATAAGACCTAAGTGAACTTGTAGCACTCCTCGAAAGAGTATTTCCTCTGAAAATGATACAATGAGACAAATAATAAAAAGATGCAAAATGGAGCGATTAGCAAAAATGCGTTCATTAATCCCGCCATCATCATACCAATGAGAAGGCAATACTTTCATCAGTAACAAATCGATACAGACGACCGCTAGTCCAGTTCCTCCTCCATAGACCAGAATAGACACAAAGTCTAGTTTAAAATATGATGCAAATTGTGAAAAAGAATCATATTGAAAAAGCCCTAAAACAAGAGCGATTAGACAAAGAAATGCTTGTGTAGTATAGAGATGGATTAACAACTCTCTATCTGTCATAGATTGAATGAGCTGTTGCTGATTTTTAGCCATAGTTATTCTTCTCCTTGACGAAGCAATATCCTTAACTCTGATTCCCAGTCTTTAAATATCCTTTTTTTCTTTAGATTTTCGCGTTTTTTGTAATCGTCAAGCGAAATACCGCATTGATCACAACAGTTTATTTTTTCAGACAGCCCTTCTTCTTCGAAATAACGCATTAACAGTTGACGGCGACATTCATGAGTATGGATAAATTGCTTCATGGCTGTATATTTTCTATATTTATTTTGGAGGCGCTCTTTTACGGCATCTACAATCTTTTCATGTAACGATTCTTGCACTAAACTTGGGTACACCGTATCCCCGACAATAACGCCTTCTTTTTGTAAATAATATCGAAGAAAACGCCAATGGGTTTCCTGAATTCCAATTGTGAACAAGAAATGATCTTCTACTTTTTTCAAAGACATAGCTTGCTTATTTGTCCGAAGAGTGGATAAGCAATAAAATACGATATCTGAAGATGGCAATTCCATTTCCAATAAGGAATAAGCCAACTCATCATCTCCCTCATGATAGAGAAGGATTGCGATGCTATCTTCGCCATCCCGACCGCTTCGGCCAATTTCTTGTACGTACGATTCTAGCTGAGGAGGAGGCTGAAAGTGAATAACGAAGCGGACATTTCTTTTATTAACACCCATCCCAAAAGCACTCGTACAGCAAATAACATCCAATTGATTTTCTAAAAATTGTTGTTGAATAAGCATTCGCTCGCTTGATTCCATCCCGCCATGATAATATTGTACATTTTCAATACCATTTTCTTTTAAATAAACCGTTAATTCTTCTGTTAATGCTCGGCTAGAACAATAAATGATACCAGGGTTTTGAAGATGCTTCACATAAGCTAGCAGCTTTTCTTTTTTTTCTTTTACACCTTCTACATATTCAACATTCATGGCAATGTTAGGGCGATTCATGGAATACAAATGTTCATGTGCATCCTTTAACTGCAAGTAATGCTTTATATCTTCTAACACTTCATTCGTCGCTGTTCCAGTTAGCGCTAAACAAATAGGCTTACCTAATGACTGCCAAACATCCCCTAAATGCAAATAGTCCAAGCGAAAATCATGTCCCCATTGTGAAATACAGTGTGCTTCATCGACAACAAACAAGCCAACATTAGCTGACTGTAGCGCTTGGATAACGTAAGCGTTCTGCAAAATTTCAGGAGACGCATAGATAAATCGATAAGCAGCTAAATGGCGTAACGCTTCTTTTTTTTCTTCCTCACGTAAAAAGCTGTTTAAGGCAATTACATTCTTTTCACCATTAGCTTTTAATTGTTGTACCTGGTCTTCCATTAATGAAAGCAAAGGAGAAACGATAAGCACCGGCCGTTTCATAAAATAAGCAGGAAGCTGATAGCAAAGAGATTTTCCAGTACCAGTGGGCAGCACAGCAAGAACATGATTTCCCGCCAATAAATCTTCAATAATTTCTCGCTGCCCTTCTCTGAAATGATTAAACCCAAATTTTGTTTGCAATACTTGTTCAATTTTCAAATCGAAACACCACTTTTCATTGTTACTAATCAGTTAGTAAAGTACTTCGCTAAAACAAGGCGAATTTGAAAGTACGTAATATGCTCCTGAACGTGCTGCTTAATAGCTTTTAACTGATTTGTTTTTAACATGCCAAAAGCTTTAATAATGGATTTCTGATCTGTCTCAGATACATATCGATCAATGTTGAAATCTGGGACAAACAGAGCTAATTCTGCTACATGGTCTTCAATCGTACTTTCTTTTAAGCGCCGAATATGAGCAATTTCTTCAATTGTTTTATTTTTTTTCAACCACATATATGTTTTTGCTGTCGATGTGGTCAATGGCACGTGCATGTGAATATCTCTTAAAAAATCACGAAGAATTACAAAACTTTTTTTAGATTTATTAACCTCATCTATTATTAAATGTGTCACTCCTAACAGCAGTACGTGTACATAATGTTCATCCAATTGATATTCATGGGCTAATTGGCTTTTAGTAAGGCCTATTCTGTCATAGCCAGTAAGATGTAAAACAAATAGGTCAGCTTCTTGCTTTGGACATTTTTCCAAACATAACTTTAATTCATCAGATAATCCCTTTGCTAAGTCTTGGCGCGTATACTGTTGAGAGAAAATATAATCTTTTACCCATTTAAGGGTATCAGGATTTTTAGAAATTGGTAAAAAAGCCTTTTGAAAATACTGCAGATTTGAGATCGTTTGAATGAATAACGTTAGTCTCGATAAAAATAGTTGTGTACTACTTGCAAATTGCCATCCATTCAACGGTTTAGGAAAAGGAAACTGCTGCAGTTTCCTTTGTAATACTTGTTCGCCTTTAGATGTAAGAACATATTTCTGTTCATCTAATGGGTCAATGTACCTTTGATCATTTAATTGCATAATATATGTGGAAAATGTCTCTTTTTTTAAATAAGAAAATGATTGAAATAAAAAAGACAGGCCGAAAATTTTCCCATCTTGAATTGTTTGCGCAGACCTTTTTCCTGCCAAAAGATGATAAATGCCAAAAACGGTTCGCTCGCCTTTTAATTGTTTTATACTATATAATATAGCCAGTTGAACATAATTCAAGGGCAACAACTTCCTTTCACATTTTATTGTATCAAAAGTTGTATAAAACGTATCATTTTAGGTTTTTTATCAATCTTTATTTTGCTATTAAACGTTCAAGAATATATAACAAACCCTTATCTGATAAGCATTATCAATGACTTTTCTATTGAAAAGTTTTAAAAATCGGCTTACAATGGGTAAAGAGAAATTTCACTCTTATTTGAAGAGAGATTATATAATGCGAAATTTTCCAAAAATTAACAGGAGGTCTTGTTATGCCAAAATATACAATTGTTGATAAAGATACATGCATTGCATGTGGAGCATGCGGAGCAGCTGCACCAGACATTTATGATTATGATGATGAAGGAATTGCATTTGTAACATTAGATGACAACCAAGGTGTTGTTGAGGTACCAGAAGAATTACATGATGACATGATGGATGCATTTGAAGGTTGTCCTACTGATTCAATTCGTGTAGCTGACGAAAAATTTGACGGTGACTCTAATAAATTTGAATAAGAAACAATAAAAAGTGTGCAAAAATATTTTTGCACACTTTTTTCTCTAAAGAACCCCTTCTCAACGAGTTGAGAAGGGGTGTATTTAAATCGCAACACGTTTTACAATCCACTGTTTCATTTTGCCAAAAACTAAAACAAAGATTATGCCCGTAATTGCACCTTTTATCAAATTAAACGGTAAAATACCTTGTACAATTAATTGTCTTGTTTCTTCCCCGGATAATGCTGGCGCTTGTAAAAAGATTGTATACGCAGGTAAAAATACATAATAGTTTAACACAGCCATTAAAATTGACATGATCATCGTACCAATAACTAAACCAGCTGTTACGCCTTTTGTATTCTTAAACTTATGAAACATAAATGAGACTGGTAAGATAAATAATAATCCTGCTACAAAGTTAGCTAATTGTCCTACCGGAACTCCTGTTGCACTCCCTTGTATTAAATAATGCAGGAAATTTTTAATTGCCTCTACAATAACCCCTGCTCCCGGACCAAAGATAATAGCTGCCAATAATGCAGGAATCTCACTAAAATCAATTTTCAGAAAAGGCGGTATCCCTGGAATAGGAAAATTAAGCATCATCAGTACATATGAAATACTACTTAACATTCCCAAGATTACAAGCTTTTGTGTCTTTTTACTTTGTTTCATCTTTCCTCTCTCCTTCTTTGCGATCCACTCTTCAAAGAAGAAAGGTTCCTCTCCTATGCATTCCATTAAAAAACCTCAACAAATTGTTGAGGGATAAATGGCTGGCATATTCAATAAACGTCCAATACAGCTTTCTTGAACGCTTGAACCTCCACCTTCTCCCATCCAGACTGTACTGTCGGCTTTGGAATCACACCAAATCCTGCTCTTATATTGCATACGAGCTCGCGGGCTTAAAACAACTTGTTTATCACCGCCGGTCGGGAATTGCACCCTGCCCCGAAGATAGATCAATATTTACTTATGTAGGTTATTATATGATATCTTGAATTAAAAGTAAATCATTTAATTTACCTTCGATTCCAATTATCGAACTACCTGCATCATCATGTGCAAGATTGACTCATGTCATTCCTCTTAAATTCCTTTCAATCCATTTTTTACCTTGCAATAAAAAACGTACTTTTTATAAAAAAATTTTTTTATAGTACGCTTTTTTATTGAAAACCTTGATTTTAACGGCTTTTAAAGTTTCTAATTTCAATTAATTAACGAACTTTCTTTAAAAAACGTATTTTGAAAACGTTTTCATTTATGGTTGTTTTTATATTCCAATTGACAGAATTTTTTTAACGTGATAAATTATCAGATATTTGAGTATTCAAAGGGAGATGTTCACACATGTATGAAGTGTTAGTAGCTGATTCAATTAGTAACGAAGGTCTTGCTCCACTACTTGAAGCACCAAACGTAAATTTGACACGTAAAAAAGTGAATGAGGTAGAAGATTTGCTGCACACATACGATGCATTGCTCGTTAGAAGTGCAACAACAGTCACTGAAGATTTGCTATCTAAAATGACGAACTTAAAAATTGTAGCTCGTGCAGGCGTCGGGGTTGATAACATTGACATTGAAGCTGCCACAAAGCGTGGGGTAGTCGTGATCAACGCGCCAAATGGAAATACAATCTCGACAGCAGAGCATACTTTTGCAATGATGGCAAGCCTCGTTCGCCACATTCCTCAAGGAAATATTTCTGTTAAATCACGTGAATGGAACCGCTCTGCTTTTGTCGGAACAGAGCTTAATCGTAAAAGCTTAGGGATTATTGGTTTCGGGCGAATTGGATCTGAGCTTGCCAAAAGAGCAAAAGCATTCAATATGACTGTACATGTATATGATCCATTCTTAACCGCTTCTCGCGCTGAAAAACTTGGTGTTCAATTGCTGTCATTAGATGAGTTATTAACGGTTGCTGATATCATTACCGTTCATACCCCTTTAACAAAAGATACAAAAGGGTTACTAAATAACGAAACGTTAGGAAAAACAAAAAAAGGCGTTTATTTATTAAACTGTGCTCGCGGTGGAATTATTGATGAGGCTGCCCTTGTTCATTATTTAGAAATTGGCCATGTACAAGGTGCTGCAATTGATGTATTTGAAGTTGAGCCACCTACTGACAATCCATTATTAAACTTTGATCAAGTTATTACAACACCTCACTTAGGTGCTTCGACAAAAGAAGCACAATTAAATGTTGCAGAGGATGTTGCCTATGATGTTTTACGATTTTTAGAAGGCAATCCAGTAAGTTCGTCTATTAACTTACCTACGCTTTCAAAAGAAGTATTTGAAAAAATTCAGCCGTTTACAAGTCTAACAAAACAGCTCGGTGCTATTCTATCACAATGCATGAAAGAACCTGTTCAAGACATCTCTATTACATATGCAGGAACAGTAGCTGATTTAGAAACAACTTATATTACACGTAGCTTATTGTCTGGCTTCTTAACACATCGTATTGATCGCCCTGTTAATGAAGTAAATGCTTCAATGATTACAAAAGAGCGTGGAATTACATTTGGTGAAAAAATCTCAGATAACACTCAAGGCTATTCAAATATTATTGACGTAGTCGTTAAAGGTGAGAACCGCACCTTTACAATTACAGGTACATATATTAACGATTACGGCCCACGCGTCATTAACATTGATTCATTTGATATTGATTTTTATCCAGAAGGGCACCTGCTATATATCCGCCACACAGACCAGCCTGGTGTAATTGGAAATGTTGGTAAAGCCCTTGGGGACTTAGATATTAACATTGCCACAATGCAAGTAGGGCGTAAGCAAAAAGGCGGAGAAGCAATTATGATGCTTACATTTGATAAAACATTAGATGATGCTGTTGTTGAGTATTTAAAGCAAGCAAGTGAAATTGTAACGATTCAAAAAATTGAGCTGTAAATTTTTTATCATCCTTACTATCCATGAAGAGTGAAATTAGAGAATAACCAGGCAAACGATCGTTTGCCTGGTTATTTTCATTTAACTACTTTTAGCCGTTGACCTTCGTATATACTATTCGTCACTAATCCATTTAATGATTTTAAATGATCGATTTCCATCTCATACTCAATTGCAATTTCAAATAATGTATCCCCTTTATGCACAATAATTTCATCGTCCTCTTTTACATGTAGTTGATTGAATACAGTTGCTTCAACCTTACTTGTAACATATGCGAATAGCTTTTTTTCATCTAGCTTCACCAAAGGGTTGATTGCATTTGTTTTATCAATATTCCAAGATCCTTTGTGAACTTCAAAATGTAAATGCGGACCAAAAGAACGTCCTGTGTTACCAACTTGTCCAATTTTTTGGTGGACAGAAACGCGCTCACCTTCATGCACATTCCTAGAATGAAGATGAGCATAGACAGTTTCATACCCGTTATCTTGTTTAATAAAAATAACTTTTCCATATGTATCTGAGTCATAAGATTTAACCACTCGACCACTCTCAACTGCATACACCTGCGTTCCCACAGGTGCTGCAATGTCTATTCCAAAATGTTTTGCATTTCGTGAACCAAACACATCACTTAACGTGCCTACTGCTACTGGCCAATGCCATTGTGAACGTTCTTCTGCTTTCACCATGCTTCCGCCAATGAATAGCAATCCAATACATAAACCCATTACAAGCACAACCAATATTCGTCTTAATATATCAATCATGTAGCTCCTCCTATGTATGCGATGTTTCTTGACACATAAATATACTATATGCAGTTTACTTTTATTCTAGACACTCTTTTCCATCTCTCTATACAGTAACTATTTATTTGACTCTACAATAAACACAAAAAGTCTGACAAAATATTTTTGTCAGACTTTTTGTTACTAATAGTTATTAATTGATAAAGTTCCTTTATTCCTGGTTATTGTTTTTAGGCAGTTTAATAAAGAAAGTCGTTCCCTTTCCTATCTGACTATGAACAACAATTATACCATGATGGGCCTCTACGATATTCTTAGCAATCGCTAAACCAAGCCCTGTACCTGCTTTTCCTCTCGTTCTTGCTTTGTCAGCTTTATAAAAGCGTTCAAAAACAAAAGGTAAATCTTCTTGCGGTATGCCTGCGCCTGTGTCTTCAACAGATAAGTGCATTTCTGTTTGATTGCTATTCATTCTTAATGTAACGTTTCCACCTTTGTCAGTATGGCGAATAGCATTATCAAGTAAATTCGTCAATACTTGCTCAATACGATCTGAATCAATCGTGGCACAGAATTCATCAACTACTTCACATTCAAACATTAGATTAATGTCTTTATCTTTTGCTAACCCTTGAAACTTTCTTACAATTCTTTCGACAAATTCAATCATGAATACTTGTTCGACATGTAATTGAACATGACCTGCTTCCATTCTAGCTAAGTCTAATAGTTCGTTTACAAGACGCCCCATTCTTAACGATTCATCATAAATAACTTGCGCAATTTCTTTTTTCTCTTCATCTGTGCTTGCAATATCATCGACAATTGCTTCACTGTATCCTTGTAACATCGAAATAGGCGTTCGTAATTCATGAGATACATTGGCAATAAAGTCTTTACGTAATTTATCTAGCTTTCTCTCTTCTGACATATCACGTAACACCGCTACAGCTCCACGAATTCGAGTTTGATTGTAAAGAGGTGACATCAAAATAACCCATGTCTTCCCTTGAATTGTCAGCTCGGCACTTTGCTCTGTTTCACTTTCAACAACATTTTCGAATAGACGAACAACCTTTAATGGCAATTCAGGTACTTGTTGATTATTCACATCTTGCTCGTAATACCAAGCTTGTAAAAAATGCTCAGCAGGCGGATTAGTAATTAAAATAGAGCCATCACGGCTGAATGTAATAACTCCATCTGCCATACTGCTTAAAATGCTTGCAAGCTGTTCTTTTTCTTGATTTAGCGCATTTAAATTAAATTTCAACTGTCTTCCCATTTGATTTAGTGCTATTGCAAGCTCTCCAATTTCATCATGAGTCAAAATTGGCACTTTTGTATCAAAGTTACCTTTTGTTACTTCAAATGCCGCTTGCTTCATCTTTCGGAGTGGAGCTGTAATACGAGTAGATAAGAAAAAAGCAAAGATAGTGGTTAACACGATTGCTATACCTGCAGCAAGCAGGATAAATTTAGTTGTATACCTTGCCGGTTCTTCGATTTCAGACAATGACTGATATAAATAAACGCCACCGTTTCCCTTTTTATTATCTATCAATGGCACTCCGACAATAAACATTAACGACTCTTCTTCTTTATTCATTACATTATTCATGTACATCTTTTCTTGCACAACTTTTCCTTCTTGAATAACTTTCTTTAGCTTCTGATTTTCAGAAATTAAGTTGGACACCGTTTCTTGATTTTCTTGATCTGGGTGCGTGGAATGCCAATACAACTCATTATCTTGAACGATAGCAATGCTAGCCGGATCAGCTAGCTCACGAGCAATTGACAACCCTAACTTTTCATCGTCTGTTTCTTGGACAATAGCAGAAATTTTTGCAGCTGTTTTTGTTAATCTTTTTTCAGCTTCAACTACATGATAGTTTTCAAAAAACTGTAGTAAAAGTACAGTTAACACGAACAAAACAAATGAAACAAGCAATAAAATAGTAAACCAAAGCTTACCAACCACACTACGCCAAAACATCAGTTATTTCCAACCTCAAATTTATAGCCTACACCCCAAACTGTGACAATCATTTTGGCAGCTTCTGGTGATACACGATTGAGTTTTTCACGCAGTCTTTTGACATGAGTATCTACTGTTCTTAGATCACCAAAAAAGTCATAGTGCCATACTTCTCTAAGAAGTTGTTCACGATCATATACTTTGTCAGGTGTTTTAGCTAAAAAGCATAAAAGTTCATATTCTTTCGGTGTTAAATTAACTTCTTTGCTATCAGCCGTCACTCGATGTGCATCATTATCAATTGTTAGATGGTCAAAAACAATCAGATTCTTTACACTTGCTTCTGGCTGAATATATGTTGCTGATGAAGAGCGGCGCAGTAATGCTTTCACACGAAGCACTACTTCTCGAGGGCTAAATGGTTTCACAATATAATCATCTGTCCCTACTTCGAATCCTTGTACGCGATTAACCTCTTCACCTTTTGCTGTAAGCATAATAATCGGAGTCGCTTTCTTTTCTCGAATTTGTTTGCATACTTCTAGCCCATCAATACCTGGCATCATTAAATCTAAGACAATTAAATCATAATCGATACTCAATGCTTTCTCAATTGCCTCATAACCGTCAGCTGCTTCTTCTATAGCATATCCTTCTTTTTCTAAGTACATTTTTAACAAGCGGCGAATTCGTTCTTCATCATCTACAAGTAATAATCTTTGTTCAGTTTGCATCTCTTCTACCTCCTACTCTTAGTTTACAAAAAAACACACGACACTTCTACTCGTGTGTCGCGAACAATGTGACAATCTATTTAACAAAATCCCATTTTATGTTGTTGCTGATTCATTGGCACAAAAATCGCCCGTTGCATTTATTCACAACAGGCGATTTTATAATTGATTTGATATTGGTCAACCTTTTAGTTTATGCATACGAGTGAAGCCCTGCGATGACGAGGTTAACGGCAACTAAATTAAACATAATAATCGCAAAACCGCCGACCGCTAACCATGCTGATTTTTCACCGTGCCATCCTTTTGACAATCTTAAATGAAGAAAAGCTGCATAAAACAGCCATGTGATAAGGGCCCATACTTCTTTTGGATCCCATCCCCAAAAACGAGTCCATGCTAGTTGTGCCCATATCATTGCAAAAATAAGTGCTCCAAGTGTAAATACTGGAAATCCAATTGTTACAGATCGATAGCCAATTTCATCAAGCAATTCGCTGTTAACTTGCTTAACAAGCGGTTGAAGAGCTGCAGCAATTCGCTTTCTGACAAGCAATCGAATCGCCCAATAAAGAACAAGTCCACTGAGCAGCGACCATAAGACTGTATTTAACTTCTTTGCATTAATAATAGCAGGCATTGTAACAAGTGGTTCAAAGCCATTATCCGCCGTTAATTCTCCTTCATGAGGTCCAACCAAAGGCGGTAAATGATAGACCATTTCTTCCTTCTGTTCTTCTTTATTGATCCAATTAAAAGACGCTTCATAATTGGCTAGATGAAATGACGTTGTCATAATAATAAAACCAATTGTACTAATTAATGTGTACAAAATTACTTCTAGCCAAAATGTTTTTTTACTTCTATATGTCTGATCGATTGATTTAATCAAATAAATAAGACCTGCTACAAAACTAATAGCTAAGATGGCTTCACCTGCTGCTGCGGTAGTTACATGAATATGAAGCCAGTTGGTTTGCAATGCAGGAATTAATGGTGAAATTTCAGTTGGAAACATACTGGCATATGCAATGATCAGCAATGCAATTGGCAGAGCAAATAAACCGAGTACACTCAATTTATAGATAAAATAAATGACAATAAATGCACCGACAAGCATCATACCAAAAAACGTCGTAAACTCAAATAAATTACTAACAGGGGCATGTCCAGCTGCAATCCACCTCGTAATAAAGTAACCGACTTGAGCTATAAAACCAATAACCGTGACTGTAATACCGAATACTGGCCACTTGTTTGCCTTATGAGCAGATTTTTTATCTCGAATAGCGCCTCCAAAGAAGAATGTTGCAATTAAATAAGCAATAAATGCTCCATACAGTAAATTGCTACTTACACTAGCAAAATCCATTGCATCTCCTCCTAACCTTTTTCTTTTTCATGCTGAATTTGGTCTTGCAGTTGTGACAACGATGTACGATTAATGACTTTATTGAGTTCGTTTTTCAAACCGTACCAATTTTTATTTGTATGAGCTGCCAACCAAATTTCGTTATTAACCTTTTTCAGCCATAAACGACGATGATTCCAATACATTCCTTGAATAACACCAATCATAAAAATGGCTCCACCGAGCGCTAAAACCCAAAGCGTATAATCACGCCGAATCGTCAAACCAGTAACATTTTTCGTCTCAACACCAGCAAATGACATCTTATACTCATTTTCACCAAGCGGTTCAAGGTTTTGTTGGATGGCAACAAGTGAAATTTCTCCTTCTTTATGTTCTGGTGTAATCATTTTAAAAACGAAAGCCGGATTATTAGGAACCCGAGCTTTTGTGCTTGGGTTTCCTTTCTCGTCAAAAAAGAAATCCGGAAAATAACTCATTAATTCTACCCGGTATCCGTTTCCTAAATCGTATTTATCTTTCGGGTTATGTAAGTCAACAGTTAAAGCACCAACATGGTTAGAAGTTTTTTTATTCGTTAAGTTAAATGACATCGCACTAAACTCATTTAATTTATAGTTTACCTGATAAATTGAATAGCCATCATATTTTAAAGGATGGTTTATCCGAATCTTATAATCTAGTATTTCGTCTAATTTTGGCTTGGCACCATGAACAATCATTCCTTCACGCTCATATAGCGTCACGTCAGCTTGGTAGTTTTTAGCAATCGTTTGATTACCAACACGGTTAATTGCTTGTTGAAATACTTCTTTTTCATTTTCTTTATCATACATCTCGACTTTAAATGAATTATTTTTTAAATAATATTTCCCTTCCGTCCCTGGCACTACTTTTGTTTCACCCTCACGTACCCACAGTGTTTCATCTACATACATTCCTGGTACAAATCGCAGCATGGCACCAATGAGAAAGATAATAAGCCCGACATGATTAACATAAGGACCCCAACGGGAAAATCGCCCTTTTTCAGCTAACATATTTCCGCTTTCTTCCCGTATCTGATATCGGCGTTTTTTTAATTCTTCTTTTAGCTGGTCGTAATCCTGTTCAGACCATGATGTACTAATACTGAATAGGCGTTGTTTTTTCAAAAAGTTTGTATGTTTACTTACACGTTGATTTTTTAACGCTTTATACAGAGGTATTACACGATCTAAACTAGCAATAACCAGTGAAATGCCTAGTGACGCAATTAAAATAATATACCACCATGAGCCATATAAATTATGAAACCCTAACTCATAATACAATTTCCCTGTCCATCCGTATTCTTGTTCGTAATAATCAACTGCTGTCATATTAGGAGGAATATACATTTCTTGTGGATAAATTGTTCCAAGCGCTGATGCAGTAAGCGTAAGAATAATAATCGATACGCCTACTTTTACTGAGGAGAAGAAATTCCATACTTTATCAATTATTGTTTTGTTATACGTCTGTGATCGTCTTGCACTTCCTTCATAGCGCATGTCTACAAGCTGTTTGCCGGAATCTTCTTGAATAGGCTTTCCACAAGACTCACACAAAACGGTTCCTTGCGGATTAACATGTCCGCATTCACATTTTACATGTTCCATTGCAAAAACTCCCTATGGTTTAATCATTTCCATGTAGTCATTGATTTTTTTTTCATCCAGTCCCCCGATAAAAACATCAACAATCTTGCCATCTTTATCAATTAAGAATGTTGTAGGCAGTGGATCTACTCCGTATGCCTGTAAAACTTGTGAATCTTTGTCGATTACAATTGGAAACGATAATTTGTAACGATTAACGAATTGTTGTACAGCCACATTTGTTTCCCCAACATTTGCAGCCAGTATTTCGACACCTTCTTGTTTATATTTTGCATACTGTTGTTCCATGACTGGCATTTCTTTTTCACATGGCTTACACCACGTTCCCCAAAAATTTAAAAACACACCTTTCCCTCTGTAGTCAGAAAGCTGATGCTCTTTCCCTTGTAAATCGGTCAATACAAAGTTAGGAGCTTGATCACCCACTGATACTTTCTGGTTACCTGTAAAAAATTGAGCATAAAGTGTGTAACCAATCGCGCACAATAAAACAGCTAAAATCGTTGTTCGAATAATTAAACGGCGTTTTTTCATACTTTTAACTCCTCTAAAACGTTTTCATTACGCAGTTTCTTACAATTATATCATTTTTTTACGATAAAAAAGTTAAAAATATTATGAAGGTTATGTGACAGCAATTGATTGCTTTTCAAGTTGAAGCAGGCAGTTAACGGAGCTTAGAAAATAATAACTACCAAAAGATAGCCTAAAAGAAAAACAGGTAAGAATGACTTACTTACCTGTTAATGCTTTTGTATATAATTGTTTTACTTCATGTGCAGTTAACTCTCTTGCCTCACCAGCATTTAATCCTCTTAAATCCAGCGTAGCGTACCGTTCACGTTTTAACTTCATAACAGGATGACCAATCGCTTCTAACATGCGCCGAACTTGTCGGTTCTTACCTTCGTGAATCGTTAATTCAATAATCGCTGTCTGTTTTCCTTTATCAATTGAAAGAACTTTTGCACGCGCCGGAGCTGTTTTTCCGTCTTCAAGCATAACACCCCGCTGCAGTTGTCTAATCTTCTCGCGCGGAGGGATTCCTTTAACTTTTGCTACATATACTTTTTCAATTTCATATTTTGGATGCGTCAGTAAGTTAGCAAATTCGCCATCATTTGTTAATAAAATTAAACCCGATGTATCATAGTCCAGACGTCCAATAGGGTAAATACGCTGTTCAATGTGAGGGAAAAAGTCAACTACAGTCTTTCGATTTTTATCATCTTTCACTGCTGAAATAATACCCCTTGGTTTATATAGCATAAAATAAACAGGCTCTTCACGCTCTAACGGGACCCCATCTACTTCAATTTGATCATTTGCTCCTACTTTTGTTCCTAACTCTTTGATCGCTTGCCCATTGACGGTAACTCTGCCTTGGCTAATTAGCTCTTCTGCTTTACGTCTTGATGCTACACCAGCATGAGCAATTACTTTTTGTAATCGTTCCATTTATACTTCACCTCTTGTAACATCTTACTTGTTTACTGTTCATTATACAAGCCTCTATTGTTTTCGATACTGGTCTTTAGAATCCCAAGCTTTTAGTTTCTATCTATCGTTATTATGCATTGATTGTCATAAAATAATCAACAAGAAAACGAAACTTCAATCAGCTGAGTTTCTTCCTCTCTGGCTGCTGATTAGTTGAAGCCTATACCGCTTACTAATGACTTACTTTCATGAGCGTCTAAAAATTGTCGCAAAAAAAGACTTCTAGCTTCAGAAGTCTTTTAATAAAGATAGTGGGATTACATTCCAAATACAAGAATTACAATTACAACAGAAGCGATAATTCCTACCAAATCTGCTAATAAACCGACTTTTAAGGCATCTCCCATTTTTTTTATGCCAACAGCTCCAAAATAAACCGTTAAAATGTAAAATGTCGTATCTGTGCTGCCTTGCATAGTGGAAGCAAGACGTCCGATAAAAGAATCCGGCCCATACGTTGAAATTAAATCTGTTGTAATACCTAAAGCAGCCGTTCCTGATATCGGCTTAATTAACGCTAACGGAACAATATCAGCTGGCACACCTATTGCATCTAAAGCCGGCTTCATGATCGATAAAAAGAAATCTAACGCCCCTGATGCTCGAAATATTGAAATACTTACTAGCATTCCAACTAAATACGGAATAATGGAAAACGCAATTTGCAAACCGTCTTTGCCGCCTTCGACAAACATTTCATATGTCGGAACCTTTTTATATGTCCCATACAATAAAATACCGCCAATAATAAGAGGGATAAACATAATAGAGATTTGATTAAGCATACTCATCTACGCTTCCCTCCTTTTTTTACTCTTCGATAATAAAAATAACGATCAATAATAATCGCTCCAATTGTTGCAACAATAGTAGCCAGCAATGTTGTGCCAACAATCTCAGTTGGGTTGGCTGAATGGTAGGTAATCCGAATGGAAATAACTGTCGTTGGAATTAATGTTAAGCTAGTTGTATTTAATGCTAAAAGTGTAATCATAGAGCGACTCGCTTCATCTTTATTATCATTTAACTTTTTCAGCTGTTCCATTGCCTTAATACCAAGTGGTGTCGCTGCATTTCCCAGTCCAAACATATTTGCCATCATATTAGATAAAATGTAGCCGAGTGCTGGATGATCCTTTGGAACATCTGGAAACAGCCGTGTAATAACCGGTCGGAATAGTTTAGCTAATTTATCTAGAAGACCTGCATGCTGAGCAATATTCATAACACCTAACCAAAATACTAATACACTGATTAACCCTATGCTTATGGTTACAGCTTCTCCTGCCCCTTGGAAAATCGCTTTATTCACTTCGTCCATTCGGCCATTTATTATAGCAAACACAAGACCAATAATCGTTAACATCACCCAAATAATATTAACCATATTAGCGTGCTCCTGATTCAATAAATAATAGGTTTTTTAATTTAGCAAAGAACCCTTTTTCTGTATTCACCTTTTTATCAAAATAGATTGGTAAGCTCTGAATTGATTCTCCATTTTGAGTAATTTCTAATTGCCCTACAACACTTGGTATCTTATTGGTTCCCTTCCATTCCTTTTTTGGCTTTATTAAAGTTGTTTTAATTTCAATCAAATCTTTTTCCTCTTTTTTTAATGGATACAGAACATTACGCTTAATGAACAATTGATTTTTATAAAATGAATCTTTAATTCCTTTTAATTTTCCTTTAGATGCCAAACTCGTTAAGTCATAGTTGCTAAAAGCTGATTCATACATGGAGATGTGATCATTCCAATCATCTGGAGCATTAATTGTAACAGCAATTAAGTCCATGCCGTCTTTTGAGGCAGTCGTAACAAGCGTTCGTTTGGCAAGCTTTGTATAGCCTGTTTTTCCGCCTGTACAGTATGCATATAAACTTGTTAACAGCTTATTTTTATTTTTCCATACTCTGTCCCATTGTTCTTCTGGATGAGGTGAACGGTAAACTTTTGTGCCAGAAATCTCTTGAAACGTTTGATTATTCATCGCATATCGCATTAATAAAGCCATGTCATAAGCAGTCGAACGATGATTTTCATGATCATCCAATCCATGGGGGTTTTGAAAGATTGTATTTGTCATGCCAATTTCTTGTGCTTTTTGGTTCATGAGATACACAAACCCTTCTTCACTTCCTCCTACGGCTTCAGCTATTGCAACAGCAGCATCATTACCAGAGCGGAGCATAAGTCCATAGACTAAATCTTTTAGCTTAATTGTTTCACCTTCCACTAAATAAATAGATGAGCCTTCTACACCTACTGCGTTAGAACTAACTTTTATTTCTTTATCAATCTGTCCAGATTCAATAGCTAAAATAGCCGTCATAATTTTTGTAATACTAGCAATTCTACTTACTTTATTTGCATTCTTTTCATATAGCACTCGTCCAGAGTTTTGTTCAATTAAAACCGCACTGTGCGCACTTACATTGTGAGCAGCAAAAGATTTAGAAGGTAATCCGTTTACGAATAACAGTAAAATGAATATGTAGACTATAATTCTTTTTATTTTTCGCATGTCATCCCCGTCCCTCTATCCGTTTGTACAAGTTTATGCGCTTTTTTTTATGTTATGAATGTAAATCAAACCCGATTTATTTCTTATAAGGCGTTTGGCAAGCTACTATAACCTTTTGCTTTTATTCTTTTAGTTCTACTGAATGTTTTTTTATTGCTGTACTCCTGTTCAAAAAACATATAAAAAAGCACGATGATTTCCTCATCGTGCTTTTTTATATACACTTGTAACGTTTTGCTACCATTCTATTTAGAATCTATTTCCTGAAATGATTTAAAGAATAAGTCCGCCTCTTGATCTGTATTTTCCTGTCCTAACTCTTCTGGTAAAGGCGGGAGTTCAGCAATATTTTTAAGGCCAAAATAAGCTAAAAACTCTTTCGTAGTCCCATATAAGATGGCACGCCCCGCTCCTTCTGCACGTCCCATTTCTTTTAATAAGGCTTTTCCAATCAGTGTTTGCAGCGGGCGCTCTGTTTTTACCCCTCGCAATTCCTCAATCTCTGCACGTGTAATAGGCTGACGATACGCAACAATGGCCAACGTTTCTAATGCTGCTTGAGACAATGACTGATTAGGTGGTGACTCAATAAGTTTCTCTACATATGAAGCATAGTCCTTCTTCGTAACAAACTGATAACTTCCAGCAATTTCAACAAGGTGAATACCTCTTATGTCGCTCTCATACTGCTTTGTTAATTCATCAAGAGCTAGTTTAATGTCTTCTTGTGCTACATTCAATATTTCCATTAACTGCTTTACAGATAAACCTTCATCACCTGAGACAAATAACAGGCTTTCAATAGCAGGTATTATATGTTGTTTATTCATGCTTCTTCATCCCTTTCTCGATACGAGACATACAATTCGTCTAAATTATGCTGTTGTTCTACTACAATCTCATTTTCTTTCATTAGCTCAAGCACAGCCAAAAATGTTACGACAATATGATCACGTTCATAATAAGGGAATAGTTCATAAAAGCTCTTCCGACCTTTAATAGATTGCAATTCATCCATAATTTCTGCCATTCGTTTTTCAATCGGAATATCTTGACGAGATATCCTCGCTTGGACCGGTTTTTGCATTTGTTTACGCTTCATTAGCTTTTGAAAGGCACTTAACATATCATAAAGCGACACGTCTAAGCCACCTTGATCATTTTGCACATTTGATTCTTCTGCAAGATACTGCAAATTACTTGGTGGCTTTGTATAAACTTGACTTTGATTTTCTTCTAGTTTTCGCAATTGAATCGCTGCTTCTTTAAATTTTCGATATTCAATTAACTGCTGCATAAGCTCTTCACGTGGATCTTCTTCGACTTCTAGCATGTCAAGATCCGCATCATTCGCTTCTTCATACGTCGGCAACAGCATTTTACTCTTAATTTGAATAAGCGTAGCTGCCATTACTAAATATTCACTGGCCAAATCAAGCTGCAATTCATTCATCGTATGTATATACATCATATATTGTTCAGTAATAGTTGCAACTGGTATATCATAAATATCAATTTCAAAACGATTAATTAGATGCAGCAAAAGGTCTAGAGGACCTTCAAACGCATCAACTTTTACACTATATTCCACTTTTACCCCACCAACAATTATCATTTCTTTTCTTACTCACAATGTTACCTAACATTAGTATAGAGGATTCTAGACACATGTCCAATATAAATCACATTAAAAATAAGGCTTCTGCCCATACCAAACTTCATTTTTTACATATGATGAAAACGTAATAACAATCTTGATTAATTGAAGGAGGAATTCTCATGGGTGAAAAATGTTCCGGATACGGTGGAGGATTTTCTTTAATCGTTGTACTATTTATCTTATTAATTATTGTTGGTTGTTCGTGCTTAAACTTTTAATATAAAAAACAAATTGTGTTCAGCTTTAGCTGATCACTTTTTTTATGATACACTAACAAAAAACGGTTAGGAGGCTGCATATATGTATCCACAAGCCTATATTAATTACCTTGTTCATTTTCATGGAGACCGGGATTATTTTGAATGTCATGAGGTGCTAGAAGAACATTGGAAATCTGCTGAAAAAGAAAAGCGCGAACTTGTTTGGGTGGGTCTCATTCAGATTGCGGTTTCTCTTTATCATCACCGAAGAGGAAATTTGATTGGTGCTGAACGTACAATGAATAAAGCTATTGCCATTTTAGATAAACAACAAACTCACCTTAGCAACCTTGGATTAGATCCAGCTACTTTACTCGAACTTTTACATACGCACTTACGATTGATTAAGAAAAAATGCGATTATAGTAGCTTTAATTTACCTATTAATGACGTACAATTAGTCAATCTTTGTAAAGGCCATCCCTTAATGAAACAATTCGTTTGGCTTTCTCCTTCTGATTTACAAAATGAAGCCATTATCAACCGACACAAACTTCGAGATCGCAGCGACATCATCGCTGAACGGGCTTATCAATTGCAGAAAAAGCAAAGCCAAAGGTAGCATAAGACTATCTCCGGCTTTGCTTTTTTACTGCTCGTTTTCTTCACATTTCTCATAAAATGGCGCAACCAGTTCACTTGGTTTTATTTGTGCATTTGTATACATATCCTTAAGTGCCTTTATCATCTGTTTCCCGATTCCTTGATGACGGTGAGAAGGGTTTACACTGACATGCTGAATTTCAACAAAATTTTTATCAATTATTGAAACACCAATAATTCCAATTATATCTTCTTCTTGCTTCCACAGATATAATTGCCATTGTTCGTTTTGTTCATATTCCTTAATCGTTTGTTGTAATTTTTTCAAATCTTTTTCCGTAGGCACAAACGATAGAAGACCCATGGCAATTTTTTCATGATTTCTTTTATAGCGAATAAGCATAAAATTCTCCCTCGTTCTTAAACTTTCCTACAATCCAGTTCGTTACTTTTTTACTGCTTTTATCATACAAAATTTATGAATGAATAGCAATATTGCTAAAACGATTAGAAAATGTGTTGCCCTTATTCCCTGTCTATAAGCTAGAACATCAAAAAAACGCCATGTAAAGTCTCATTTAGAATTCACAGGGCGTTCTTTCTACATCATTAATGAAGCTGCACAATGCTTTTACGCACTGGGTTCATTAAAAATTATTCTTCCCAAACCTTTACTTCTTTCATAACATCGCCATTACGCATTTTTAACACAGTATCTAAACCTTCTGTTACTTTTCCAAATACAGTATGCACACCGTTTAAATGCGGTTGTGGCTCATGGACAATAAAGAATTGACTTCCTCCAGTGTCTTTACCAGCATGGGCCATTGATAGAGAGCCTGCTTCATGTTTGTGAGGATTTCCTTCTGTTTCACATTTAATTGAATAGCCAGGACCACCTGCACCAGTACCTGTTGGATCGCCACCTTGTGAAACGAAACCAGGAATAACGCGGTGAAATGTTACACCGTTATAAAAACCTTCATTCGCTAATTTTTCAAAGTTTTCAACTGTACCAGGTGCTTCATTTTCAAATAAATCGATTAAGATTTTTTCTCCGTTCTCCATTAAAATACTTGCTTTTTTCATATTAAAAAACCTCCAAAGTATGTATTATTTGCGATTTTTTGACTACAGCCAAAGATTAAAGTTTCACCTTATTTTACTATAAACAAACTTATAAATTCAATTAATCAACGTTTTATTTACTTCACAGCTATAAAGGTGATAATATCTTTTATACATTTTTGAAACTTTTTTATCCACTCACTCGTTTAATAAATAATGTGAAATGAAACTATCACATTGTACTTAATCGTACTATAATAGGAATGATTCAGGGAAATAAAGGAGGAAACAACATTGAAATTCCATATAAAAGCAGTCTTGACTATGATGAGTGTGTTGTTATTTTTAACAGCGCCCATTAAAAGCTTAGCTGACGCTGCAGTCGGAGATGTTATTGTAACATTAGGAGCAGACTTAACAAACGAGCAAAAACAAAAAGTTTTACAAGATTTAGATTCACCTAACGATGCTCAAACAATAACTGTTTCAAATCAAGAAGAGCATGAATATCTAGGTGATTTTATTCCAAAAGCAACGATTGGATCTCGAGCTATTTCATCATCTAGTATTACAATTGGTTCTAAAAACTCCGGCTTAAGTGTATCAACACAAAATATTAGTTCTATTACAGATGATATGTACATTAATGCACTTATGACAGCTGGTGTGAAAGACGCAGAAATTAAAATTACCGCTCCTTTTGAAGTCTCTGGCACAGCAGCTTTAACAGGAATTATGAAAGCATATGAAGTTCAAACAGATCAAAAAATTCCTGAGGAAGTAAAAAAAGCAGCAAATGAAGAAATGGTTCAAACTGCTGAACTTGGTGATAAAGTTGGACAAGAAAAAGCAGCAGAGTTCATGGCTACAGTTAAAGAAGAAATTGCAAAAGAACAGCCTCAGACAAAAGAAGATTTGCGCTCACTCATTGAACGAGTTGCAAATGAGCTAGGTATTACATTAACAGATTCAGAGTTAGATGCTTTAGTAGATTTTTTCAATCGATTAAAAGAAATGGACATTGACTGGAATCAAGTAAAAGATCAATTATCAGCTACTAAAGAAAAAGTTACAACATTTTTACAATCAGAAGAGGGGCAATCCTTCCTAGATAAATTAAAACAATTTTTCATTAGTATTATTGATGCAATCAAAGCACTGTTCTCCTAAATAAAACGCGGCTACCTATTTACGGTAGCCACGTTTTATTATTTTTTTACTGTCACATTATATTTAAGGTCATTTTTAATGATATCTTCATACGTCTCGCGTTGTACCACGAGCTGAGCATCTCCATCTTCAACAAACACAACAGCTGGCTTCGGCAAACGATTATAATGACTAGCCATTGAGTACCCGTAAGCACCCGTGCAGAACATAGCAAGCAAATCATCTGGCTGCGCTTTTGGTAATGCTACATCCCATATTAACATATCACCAGATTCACAGCATTTACCAGCGATCGACACAAGTTCGTCATTCTTTTCATTCATACGATTTGCAATTGCTGCTTCGTATTTTGCTTGATAAAGAGCTGGACGAATATTATCATTCATTCCGCCATCAACTGCTACATATTCACGAATGTTTGGCACATGCTTTCGAGACCCAATAGAGTAAAGCGTCGTGCCCGCGTCGCCTACAAGAGAACGTCCTGGCTCAATCCAGATTTCAGGAATATCCACCTGTAATTGCTTCGATTGTGTTTTTACTTCCTCAATAATAACTTCTACATACTGTGACACTGGAATTGGTTGGTCTTCTTCTGTATAACGAATCCCAAATCCGCCACCGAGGTTTAATACCTCTGGAACGTACCCAATTGTTTCTTTCCATTCTTTCATTTTAGCGAACAGCTTCTGAGTCGCCATCACAAAACCTGTTGTTTCAAATATTTGCGAGCCAATATGGCAATGAATCCCTAATAATTTAAGGCCCTTACTTTCAGTCACAAGCTGTATAGCTTGATCAGCTTGACCATTTTGCAAATCAAATCCAAATTTAGAATCTTCTTGACCTGTTAAAATATAATCATGTGTATGAGCTTCAATTCCTGGTGTTAAGCGTAAAAGTACAGGCATAGTTACATTATGTTGCTGCGTTAATTCTTTCAGCAATGAAATTTCATAAAAATTGTCAACGACAATACAGCCAATTCCTTCTTTTATTGCCATTTCTAACTCTGCACGGCTTTTATTATTTCCATGAAAATGAATTCGCTCTCTTGGAAAGTCAGCAGCAAGCGCTGTATACAGCTCACCACCTGATACAACATCTAAAGATAACCCTTCATCATTCACCACTTGAACCATCGCTACTGAAGAGAATGCTTTACTTGCATAAGCAACTTGTGCTTTTACACCATGTTTTTCAAAGGTTTCTTTAAATCCTCTAGCACGTTGACGTATTAACGCTACATCATATACATATAGAGGTGTTCCAAATTCTTTTGCTAAATTAACGGTATCAACACCGCCAATTTCAAGATGACCTTGTTCATTAATACGACTCGTTCCATGTAAAAACATCTTTCTACCTCGTTCCTGTATATATTGTAAAAAAGACAGCTAACAACTGATTTGCTGTTAACTGCCTAAAAATTTATCATTTTACATAATTAAAACAAACTTATCACATCTTTTTACATGTTTCAACTACATTCTTATTTTGCTTCCCCTATACAGAAGGGATGCTTCGAAAAAACAAGGCATCAAGTGTAGTGCTTTATGATTCAGCAGGTTTTCTATCTTTATCTTGCGGATGAACAATGCTTGGTCTTGGTTTAGCTGACGGCACCGAAGATCGAATTAAAATTTGCAACAATGCACGTGGATTAAATGGGATAAACGGCCATAAATATGGTGTATTTAATGACTTAAGATTCACTAAGTATAACAGATATAACGTCGTCATAATCACAAAACCTGGTGTATGGAAGAAAGCTACACCAATTAATAAAAGCAGTCTAACTATTTTGTTTGCGATTGCTAATTCATAACTAGGTGTTGCAAATGAACCAATTGCTGCAACTGCTACATACAAAATAACTTCCGGAACAAACAAGCCAACATCAATCGCTATTTGTCCGATTAATGCAGCTGCAATTAAACCCATAGCCGTAGCAAGAGCTGTCGGAGTGTGAATAGCGGCCATCCGTAAAAATTCAACGCCGAAGTCTGCTAAGAAAATTTGAACAACCGTTGGGATATTTGTTTGTTCATTGGGGCCAATGAATTGTAATGCAGGTGGCAACAGCTGCGGCTCTAACACGAATAAGAGCCATAAAGGCAGCAGGAAAATTGAAGCCATAATTCCTAAGAACCGTATCCATCTAATAAACGTTCCAACAGCCGGTGCTTGTCTGTACTCCTCTGCATGCTGTACATGATGAAAGAACGTAGTCGGGGTAATAA
Organism: Priestia megaterium; assembly: GCA_008180335.1. Lineage (GTDB taxonomy): Bacteria > Bacillota > Bacilli > Bacillales > Bacillaceae_H > Priestia > Priestia megaterium_B. Next base: position 539,267 of record VTEF01000001.1, on the reverse strand, counting down.
TAACACTCGGTGATGTATCTGTAATGAGAATAACATGACCTTCTAACAGGTGCGCAGCAGCTGTGTCTGGTCTTTCTGTATAGCGTACCATTGGAAATGGATTAAATCCTTGTTTTACTAAAAACTCTTCAAGAGATTTATCTGCCATCGGCAGACCATCAATTTTAATAGATGTAATTTCTTTCTTTATAACCTCTACTAATCCAGGATCAGCAATTCCATTTATGTAGCCAATCGCAACATCAAGCTTTGAGCGTTCACCTACTTTAAAAATTTCAAATCGAAGCCGTCCGTCACGAATACGTCTGCGGGTTAATGCTGTATTTATAATAATATTCTCTGTATAGCCATCACGCGATCCTCGAATGACTTTCTCCGTATCTGGTTCTTCAGGGGAGCGCCCTGGATACGTCCGAACATCAACTTCAAATCCTACTTCTTCACCATCAATCAACACAAAGATTAGACCAGATAAAATTGTATCCATCCCTTCATCAAGGGTTCTTAATGGTTTGACCTGCTGATGAATTAAGCGGTTTTCAACAATGTCTTTTAACTTTGCCCGTTCAACTTCATTATCATTAATCTGTACAAGGACTTTAACAATTTCAATAATAAAGGCGCTATCACATAATCCTGTTACATAATATAGATGCACTTGTCGATCAAGAATTAATAATTTCCGAAAGCCTACGTCAAAGCTTGTCATCATACTGGCATTTTCTTTAAACCATTCATCATTATGTTGAATTTTAGAAAAAACATTTGTTTTTTGTTCAACTTGTTGAGTCATAAAAACCACTCCTTTCTAGAATGAACTGCACAGCTTTTTCAGTAATTGGGCATCCGTATTTAATATGATCCATACGGGCCATTTTCCCAACATCACCAATTCCAACGACAATCGGTATCTCTAACTGGTCAAGACAATAAACAGTGTCACCATTTATTCTGCCAATTTCTAATTCTTGAATTCCACTTTTGTCTACACCATAGTGAGTTAGTTCACCGAAACGATCGATGGTTACATCAACTTTGGTCCATTCATTTCGGTGGGTACGAGACGCAACAGCAATGACACCAAGAACATTAATTTGGTCATGCTTCGCTACATCCATCAGCGCTTTTTCACCCGCTCCCTCTCCTACAAATCCACTGTCATCAAACATGATAAAAATCGGGTCATATGGCGCTTGTAAAACAAGGTCTACAATCTCTTTTCCTGTTAAGTTCGTGGGATTCCCGTAAGACTTAGAAATACATCGACCTCCAACTTTTTTTGCTACATGCTCAATTGTTTTCTTTGCATATTCATCTCCATCAGTAACTAAAATGACCCTCCTTTTTCTCATATCACATCTCTTATCCTTTCGGTTTAAAGATTAGTGCGACAATAAAAGCAAATAAAAGGGCTGCTGAAATCCCAGCAGATGTTAGCTCAAACATTCCAATGCCAATCCCGATAAAACCATGCTCCTCCGCTTGATGCATCGCTCCATGTAATAAAGAATGGCCAAAGCTCGTAATAGGAACCGTTGCACCGGCACCGGCAAAATCAATAAATTTGTCGTAGAGGCCAAACCCGTCTAAACAAGCGCCTGCAACGACAAACGAACTCATCACATGTGCAGGTGTCAATTTCGCAAAATCTAAAAGTAACTGGCCAATAACACAAACGGCTCCACCCACGACAAACGCAATTAAATATTCCATCTATCGTTCCTCCTTAATGTGCTCCATGACAATACCATGAGCAATCGTAGGAATGGACTCTTTTTGTTGAATCATTGTCGGGCTTAGTAATGCTCCTGTTGCCACCACTAACACTTTCTTTAAATGGCCAGCCTTTAATTCAGTTAAAATATGGCCATACGTCACAACAGCTGAACAGCCGCATCCACTTCCACCTGCAAATACATTTTGATCAGAGCGGTATATCATTAGCCCGCAATCATTATGATTAGTCGATATATCGTACCCTTCATCTTGTAGTAATTGCTTAAGGATGGGGCTTCCAACGCCTGATAAATCTCCTGTTAAAATTAAGTCATAATCATTAGGAGATACGTGTAGATCTTGAAAATGCTGCTGAATGGTATCTGCAGCTGCTGGAGCCATAGCCGACCCCATATCAAATGGATCTTTAATTCCATAATCCATCACGCGTCCGATGGTTGCTGAAGTCAGTCGAACAATTCCCTTCTCTTTTGATACAAGAGCAGTTCCGGCACCTGTAATTGTTGCCGTCGCTGTATCCGGCTTTTGACCGCCATATTCTGTTGGATAACGAAATTGTCTTTCGGCAGTAGCATTATGGCTGCTAGCAGATGCTAGAATACGATTTGCAAATCCAGCATCTACAAGCGCAGCTCCTGTTGCTAGTGTTTCCATTGATGTTGAACATGCACCAAACATGCAAAGAAACGGAATTTGATGATGACGTGCTACAAAATTGGCTGTAACATTTTGATTTAATAAATCTCCTGCTAAAAATAAGTCAATATCTTCATACGATAAGTTCTCCTTTTGCAAACATGAATCAATAGACTCTTTCATCAGCTTTCGTTCAGCGAGCTCCCAATTATCTTCATCACAGTGTAATTCTTTATGAGTGACATCAAATGTGTTTCCTAACGGCCCATCTGCTTCCTTTGGCCCCACAGATGTTCCTGTAGCATTGATGTAAATCGCATTTTCATACACCCACGTTTGCTTTCCTGCTTTTCTCATAATTTCCCTCCTTTCTTTAGAAAAATGTTTTAAAGACGTAGCGAATAATTCCAACAATATAAGCAGCAACTACACCAAATACAATAACGTTTCCTGCAAGCTTAAACATATTTGTCGCAATTCCTAACACAACCCCTTCACTTTTGTGCTCCAGAGCAGCACTTGTCATCGAGTTAGCAAATCCAGTAATCGGAACCGCAGAACCAGCGCCTGCAAATTGACCAATGCGATCATAAATTCCAATACCTGTTAAAATAGCTGAAATTAACACAAGTGTTGCTGCTGTTGGATTGCCTGCTGTTTTTTCAGTAAAGTCAAAAAAAGTGATGTAGAAATTTTGAATAAGCTGGCCTATTGTACAGATTAACCCTCCAACAAGAAACGCTTTTATGCAATTGATCACATACGGTGGTTTTGGCTGAAATGGTTTAATATTTTCTTGATAGTTATCTTTTAATTTTTGATTACTAGTCAATTTCCATACACTCCTTCCTATCGATTAACGAAATAAATCCAATGAAACAGTGATCCACATACTTTACCAAATACAATAGCCATTAATAATAGGATAAGCTTTCCATCCATGCCTATTCTTTTCGTTAGTATCGGTAATACATTCAATACTTCCGTTAAGGCTGCTGCTAACATGCCAAAAAAAATACCGCTCATTAAGCCAATGATTACAATAACAAAAGATGGAATTTGCCACGTGTATTGATACAAACTAGACCATCCACCTCCAATTGCTCCACTCACTACTGCCCATTCATAAGCCTGGATATATTTCATCGTTTTCGTTAATTGCATTAGCCTTGGAATAATACCAAGAACTGTTAAAAAAGCGACAAATCCTCCTCCGACTGCTAATCCCCCAGCTAGTCCAATAGCAATTGTCAATACAATGTTAACGATCATCAATGTTTTGTATGCTTTCTTTGTTTTCGTTCATAATGACATAATGATCTAAATCTTGTTGATAATTAAACATCTCAACTTCTAGAGGACTAGGCTCTTCATTAATTCTTTTTCGGAATACATGATTAAAAAACAAGATCATACCTAAACCTAATCCTATTGAGTAAGGAATTTGGATGAGTAATGGCTGCTGATCTTGTAAACCTGTTAACATGTAAAATAATTTTTGATGTACTTGCTGCATACTGACATCTTCATGAAAATTCATAATAGCCATTGCTGCACCGATAAAAAGCAAAAACCAGACTGCTAAAAAAAAGAAGAATGAAGATTGTCGCTTTTTGTAAACAACTTCAACAATTGTTTGAGCGGGTCCAATCGTTTGAATGTCAAGGTGAGGATAATGACTTTTAATGGATTGAATGACTTTCATTAAGTCGATAATGACAATGTTACGATCACTCATACTCACTTGATAAACTACTAGCTGTTCAATCTCTTTTTTAAAAGATTCTTCTGTTACCATAATGGCCACTTGTCCTACTTTTATAGATTCATTTGGCTTCACCTGTACTCGATGCTTCATTTTTACATAAAGAACATTTTCCACATCTATCACACCTTACAATTCGTTATCCTCCTTGTATGTGTAGTATGCATTCTCTTAAAATTTCTAATTCAAGGATTCATGATTGACCATTAATTACCAAAATAAAAAAAGACTATTTCACCCACATTAAAAATAGGTAAAATAGTCTTCTCAGTTATTCATTCATTTGATTTTTCATTTGCTTTAAAATTTTCTTTTCAAGTCTAGATACTTGCACTTGTGAAATCCCTAGCCTAGAAGCGACTTCAGATTGCGTTTGGTCTTTATAATAACGCAGGTAAACAATAAGTTTCTCGCGCTCGTCCAGTTCTTCGATTGCTTCTTTTAACGCAATTTTATCAAACCATTTTGTTTCATGATGATCAGCAATTTGATCTAACAATGTAATTGGATCACCATCATTTTCATATACGGTTTCATGAATGGAAGAAGGTGTTCGATTGGCTTCTTGTGCTAAAACAACTTCTTCAGGTGTTAAGTCTAAATGTTCCGCCACTTCTGCTACAGTAGGGACCCGTCCAAGTAACTTTGATAATTCGTCTTTTGCTTTACGAATTTTATTGCTCATTTCTTTTAATGAGCGACTTACTTTTACAGTTCCATCATCTCTGATAAATCGTTGAATTTCACCGATAATCATTGGAACAGCATACGTAGAAAATTTTACATCGTAGGATAAATCAAATTTATCAACTGATTTTAACAGCCCAATGCAGCCAATTTGAAACAAATCATCTGGTTCATATCCTCGATTGATAAATCGCTGGACAACGGACCATACTAACCGCATGTTTTTTTGCACAATTGTATCTCTTGCGTGTTGCTCTCCTTGCTGACTGCGCTTGATGAGGTCTTTTACTTCATGATCTTTTAAATACGGTTCATTTTTATCTTTCTTGACCTCCACATCCATTGGCAAGTCTCCTTAATTGCATAGCGCTTTACTATTTGCTAAATGTTTTTTTAAATACACAGTTGTACCTTCTAAAACAGTAGATTCAATCTTAATTTCATCCATAAAATTTTCCATAATTGTAAATCCCATGCCTGAACGTTCTAGCTCTGGCTTTGTTGTGTAAAGCGGCTGCGTAGCTTCATCCACATTGTCAATGCCCGTACCTTCATCTTTAATGATTAGTTCTACTGTACCGTCCTCAGATAATCGCACTGTAATGTACACAATGCCATCTGGATTGCTGTCATATCCATGAATAATCGCATTTGTAACCGCTTCAGATACGACTGTTTTAATTTCCGTTAATTCATCCAGAGTCGGATCTAACTGTGCAATAAAAGCAGCTACTGTAACTCTTGCAAATGACTCATTTTGACTTAAAGCTGAAAACTGAAGGTGCATTTCATTTTTCATTATGCCACCCCCAATTTTTGCAGCGCATTCTGTTCACTAGGCTCAAAGCGAATAATCTTAAATAAACCTGACATATCAAACAATCGTTCAATTGCAGGTGAAACGGCACAAACAACCATTTCTCCGCCGCTGTTACGAACTTGCTTGTATCTTCCTAAAATTACGCCAAGACCTGAACTGTCCATAAAAGATAGATTTTCTAAATTCAGAATGAGATGGGTAATTGGTTCTTGTTCTAACGTGTCTGTAATTTTCGTTCGTAAATGATCTGCTGTATGGTGATCTAATTCCCCGCTTAATCGAACTAATAAAACATTTTGCTTTAATTCAAGCTCAATAGAAAGACTCACGCCACAAACCTCCTAGAAATCGTATAGTCAGTCTTTCTATATGTAAAAGCTTGAATCCTTCTTGTTGACAAAACTAGTACTATTTCGTCAATTTTAGTCGCTCGATTTTAAGAGGTTTGAGAGAACATTGAAAATGCTCGTTTAAATAACTTCCACCATGATGCTTGTTCAATGTTTTCGCCGGCAACGAGTGGAGATTTACTTACGACTTGCCCTTTTTTCTTCACAACGATTGTTCCAACCTTATCACCTTGTTGAATCGGGGCATCTAATTTTTCATTCATTTTTACTTCCGTTTTCATATCCTTTGCTGTAGTTCCTTTTTTAGTTAATACCGAAATTGGCTCTGATGTCACAACGTTTAACTGTTTCTTACTACCTTTGTCTACATTTGCTTTCGTAATAGTTGCATCCTTTTTATATAAAGGAGTAGTCGTGTATTGACTAAACGCGTAATCTAACATTTTCGTTACTTGATTGTTTCGATCCTTCGGTGTTTCAGCACCAAATACAACGGCAATTACACGCATATTCCCTTTTTTAGCTGTCGCTGTTAAGCAATACTTTGCTTGATTTGTAAATCCTGTTTTTAGCCCGTCTACTCCAGGATAAAACTTAACTAAGCGATTTGTATTCACAAGCCAAAATTTCTTATCTGTGTCTTCACGTAAATAATCTTCATATTTGCTTGTATAATTAATAATGTCTTCATATTTTAATAGCTCTTTTCCCATTATTGCCATGTCATGGGCTGTACTGTAATGATCATCGACTGGTAAGCCCGTTGGGTTTTGAAATTTTGTATGCTTCAAACCTAACTGCTTTGCTTTTTTATTCATTAACTCCACAAACTCTTCTTCAGACCCTGCAAGATGCTCAGCCATCGCTACCGATGCATCATTGCCTGATCCAATCGCGATGCCTTTTAACATCTCATCAACAGTCATTTCTTCACCTGGTTCCAAAAAGATTTGTGAACCGCCCATTGAAGCTGCATACTCACTTGTACGAACTTTTTCAGTTAACGCAATTTTCCCTTTATCTAGAGCTTCCATAATTAAAATCATAGTCATCACTTTAGTCATGCTTGCTGGCGGCAAAGGTTGATTGCTATTTTTTTCATATAAAATAGCACCTGTATCTCGTTCAATTAAAATAGCGGATTTCGCACTATCAGCAAGTTCTGATGCTTTCTTTTCATTCGCTAAAACAGGTTGCGTCATAAGTGGAAATAAAAATATGACAACGATTATTTTTATAACATTACGCTTCATCTCCACAAACCTCCATTCTTTATACAACCTATTTTTTCCAAGTTATTTAGATTTATACTCTTACATAGAAAAAAGCACTGAGGAAAACTCAGTGCTTTTAAATTGTATAATCTTGATTTTAAAAATAAGAATGTTTGACTTTATGGTGCTTTAGTTTGGAATTGTATCGTAAACAAGAGGCGGAGCATCCACTTTTTCTGATGTAAGCGTAATGCTTTTATATATTTTTTCTTTTACTTTAGCAACATCCTCTGTATTACTGTGAATTGTCACTAGCGGCTCCCCAGCTTTTACATATTCACCAATCTTTTTGCGCAGTACCAGTCCAACAGCTAAATCAATTTCTGACTCTTTTGTTGCGCGCCCCGCTCCTAACCACATTGCAGCTGTCCCTATAGAATCAGCCACTATTTCAGAGACATATCCATCTTGTTTTGCCTCAACTTCAATTACATAGTTAGCCTGCGGCAGCTTTGTCGGATCATCTACGACTGAACCATCTCCTCCTTGAGAAGATAAAAAGATTTTAAATGTCTCAAGAGCTTGACCATTTTGAATGACTTCTTCAAGTTTTTGGCGTGCTTCTTGTAAAGAACTCGCTTTTTCAGCTAATAATACCATGTAGCTACCTAAGGTTAAACAAAGCTCCTCTAGATCTTTCGGTCCTTCTCCTTTGAGAGTATCGATGGCTTCTTTCACTTCAAGAGCATTGCCAATTGCATATCCTAAAGGCTGGCTCATATCTGAAATAACAGCCATTGTATTACGTCCGACATTATTACCGATGTTAACCATAGCTTGTGCAAGTTCTTTTGCATCATCTAAACTTTTCATAAATGCACCCGCACCTGTTTTTACATCCAATACAATAGCATCTGCACCTGCTGCAATTTTTTTACTCATGATAGAGCTTGCAATAAGAGGAATACTATTTACCGTTGCTGTCACATCACGAAGAGCATATAACTTTTTATCAGCAGGCGTTAAATTACCTGTTTGTCCAACAACAGCTACTTTATTTTTATTGACAAGATTAATAAATGTTTGTTTATCAATTTCCACATCAAATCCAGCAATAGATTCTAATTTATCAATTGTTCCCCCTGTGTGACCTAATCCTCGCCCTGACATTTTGGCAACTGGTACGCCAACAGCTGCTACGAGCGGAGCTAAAACAAGAGTTGTTGTATCTCCAACACCGCCAGTGCTGTGTTTATCAACTTTCACACCTTCAATCGCAGATAAATCAATAACATCACCTGAATCGACCATCGCCATCGTTAAATCAGCACGTTCTTGCTCTGTCATGCCTTTAAAATAAATAGCCATTGCAAAAGCACTCATTTGATAATCTGGAATGTCTCCGGTTGTAAATCCTTTAACAACGAATTGAATTTCTTCTGTTGTTAACTCACGACCATCCCGTTTCTTTTCAATTAAATCAACCATTCTCATTATAAACAACCCCTTTTCTTAGCCTATCAATAAATTGTTAACTATGATACAAAACATTCTCAACTAAGTTTGTAAGCGCCTACATATATAATGGATGATATCCCTCTTAAAGAGGGATATCATCAGCTCATGTTCAGCAACACAGTGTCCAGCTGTTTAACCATGTATGCTAACATCTATTTATACATGTAATGGAATTTCTTTTATAACTTCCTTAACAAGCGATAAAAACTGTTTTTTTACTTTTTCAGTTGTTTCAATTACTTCATCGTGATGTAGGGGCTGATCCAAAATCCCCGCTGCCATATTAGAAATGCATGAAATACCTAATACTCGTAAATTTGAATGACGTGCAACAATTACTTCTGGTACCGTTGACATCCCGACAGCATCACCACCTACGATGCGTAACATACGTACTTCAGCAGGCGTTTCATAAGTAGGGCCTGTATTTCCAACATAAACGCCTTCTTGTAATGAAATATCTAATTTAGCAGCTACATCTTTTACGAGTGAACGTAATTCCGGACAATACGCCGTTGACATATCAGGGAAGCGAACTCCTAAATCAGAATCATTTGGTCCGATTAATGGGTTTGTCCCAAAGTTATTAATGTGGTCTGAAATAATCATTAAATCTCCAGGTTGGAAAGACTCATTAATGCCTCCTGCAGCATTTGTAACAATCAGTGTTTCTACTCCAATTTCTTTCATAACGCGCACAGGAAATGTTACTTTATCAAGCGTGTACCCTTCATAAAAATGAAAGCGTCCTTGCATCGCTACAACAGGTACACCATGAATTGTACCAATAACTAATTGTCCTGCGTGCCCTTCTACAGTAGAAACAGGGAATTCTGGAATCTCGTTATATGGAATTTTAATTGCATCTTCAATTTCTTCTGCTAATACACCAAGACCAGAACCTAAAATGAGCCCCACTTTTGGTTTAACTGCTGCTTTACTTTGAATATAAGTAGTTGCTTTGTTAATTAATTCACGATTCATTTTATTCCCCTCACCATCTTAATTTAAGTCTTTTAAAAAGCTTTGGCCATGTTTTGGTAATGACACTGAGAAGTTCTCTGCTACTGACGCACCAATATCAGCAAATGTTTGACGAACTGGCAGTTCTTTTCCTTCTTTCATGCTTGGGCTGTATACTAGCAAAGGTACATATTCACGTGTATGATCTGTTCCATGATGGATTGGATCATTTCCATGATCTGCAGTAATAATTAATAAATCATCTTCATTTAGTAGCTCTAAAACTTCTGGTAATCTCTCATCAAATTCCTCTAATGCCTGTCCATAGCCACCTGGGTCACGGCGATGACCAAATAACGCATCAAAATCAACCAAATTTACAAAACTTAAACCTGTAAAGTCCATTTTTAATGTATCGATAAGTTTATCCATTCCATCCATGTTTGATTTTGTGCGAAGTGATTTTGTAACTCCTTCACCGTCATAAATATCTGAGATTTTACCAATCGCAATCACATCAACGTTATTATCTTTCAACTCATTCATAACCGTACGGCCAAATGGCTTTAACGCATAATCATGACGGTTTGATGTACGAGTGAAATTACCTGCTTCTCCAAGGAATGGACGAGCAATGACACGGCCAATCATATAAGGATCATCTAATGTAAGTTCACGTGCAATTTCACAGATTTTATATAACTCATCAATTGGTACAATTTCTTCATGTGCAGCAATTTGTAATACAGAATCTGCTGATGTATATACAATTAATGCGCCTGTTTTCATATGCTCTTCGCCTAGCTCATCTAGAATCTCCGTTCCCGATGCAGGTTTATTGCCAATAATTTTACGGCCAGTCTTCTCTTCTAATTGTGAAATTAATTCATCTGGAAATCCATCTGGAAACACATTAAATGGTGTGTCGATACGAAGCCCCATGATTTCCCAATGACCTGTCATTGTATCTTTACCTGCTGATGCTTCTTGCATTTTTGTATAAAAAGCAAGCGGCTTCTCAGCTTTTTGAATACCTTTAATTTCACGAATATTACTTAAGCCTAGCTTTCCAAGAGCAGGCATATTCAGACCATTGCGATGCTCTGCAATATGGCCTAAAGTGTCGGCTCCTTTATCATTATACTTTTCAGCATCTGGTGATTCTCCAATCCCAACAGAATCCATTACTATTAAAAATATACGTTTATATGTATACGATGACATTATGTACCCTCCATCTTTAATTCATCTTTTCTTTCATTAAATAAAAATAAATCTGCTAAAAATTTCTAGCGGGTTCACTCAAACCTGTTACCTTTATTATAAAATTCCCCTTAGAGAAGAAATTAACCTTAAATTTTAATCGTCAGAAGTCTGACCTCTATAGTATAGACGCTTTTTTGTTATTTGTACATAAAAATGAAAGTGTTTTCAAACAAAATCCAATACCTTTTGACTAAAAGATATCGGATCTTGTTTTATCTCGCTCTACAAGCAGTAACATCTTCTTCTCAAAGTTCTGAGATCGAAGTGAGAAAAACAAGATAAGAGATAGGAATCTGAACATAAGAACCTAGACTAATGCTACCACGTTCTATAGGGCTTAACTAACCATTAGCGGGAGAGGCTCAGTAAAAGTTCATCTCCTCTATGCTCTTGGATGAAATTGATTATATACATCTTTTAATCTTGCTTTTGTCACATGTGTATAAATCTGTGTGGTTGAAATATCCGCATGTCCTAACATTTCTTGAACAGCTCGCAAATCGGCCCCATTTTCTAGCAAATGTGTAGCAAAAGAATGGCGAAGCGTATGTGGTGTTAACTCCTTTTCAATCTTTGCTTCATTAGCTAACTTCTTTAAAATTTTCCAGAAGCCTTGACGTGTTAGCCTTCGACCATGATGATTCACAAATAAAGCATGATCAAGTTTGTTTTTCTTTGTTAAAATAGAACGTGCTTGTTGCAAATACGTTTCAATTGCTGCTGTTGCTATCCGTCCAATTGGAACGATTCGTTCCTTATTTCCTTTACCAAAACAACGAATAAATCCCATTGTTAGATGAACATCTTCTAAATTAAGATTTACAAGTTCTGACACCCGAATCCCAGTGGCATATAACAATTCTAGCATGGCTTTATCGCGAACTCCAAATGGTGTAGAAGTATCAAAGGTTGATAAAAGAGCCTCTACTTCATCTGCATTTAATACTTTTGGTAATTTGCGTTCAACCTGAGGTGTTTCAATATGCACAGAAGGGTCCTGTTCAGTTACTTTTTCTCTCAGTAAAAACTGATGGAAAGAACGAATAGATGCAATATGCCTTGCAATTGTTTTAGATGACTTTTGTTGATCTGTTAAATGTTTTAAAAAGCTCAAAATATGCACTCGTGACACGTCATTAAAACCTGTTAATTGCTCTACATGCTCTAGAAACTGAGCATATTTTTTTAAATCTCGCTCATATGAATCAATCGTATTTTTAGCTAATCCTCTCTCTACTACTAGATAATGGATAAAATCTTGAATTTGATCATTCAATTGCCTCTACTCCCCATTTTGATAAAACATAAACAACCTCTCGATCCATGTTTGATCGTCATATACATTCATCTGCATTACTTTTACGGCAGAACCACTTGGTTTATCGTATCGCTGATAATTTTCATATTCTTGCGATACCCACACCATTCCGAAATAAAACAACAATGTACAGCCGGTAAATAAAATGAATACTTTAAATGTATTATATACTAACTCTAACCACGATTTCATAGACATATCCTCCATTTTTGTTTTCTATTAGAAGATATGCCAATAAGGACATGTTTTATACATCTTTCCCTCTTGATCCAGTCATATGTTATACTATCATTAAAAATTGAACTGCCTAGATAATTCGCTGCTGAAAAACGATAAAATAAAAACCTTCTCCTAAACGGAAAAGGCTCGTTTTACTCATTTTCTTGTTGTTCTTGTTGTTCCTTATCTTGACAGCGGTAGCAGATACCATGAAAAGTTAAACGATGATCTTTTATTTTAAATCTCCATTGCTTTTCTACAATTTCCTCTACATCTTCAAGCAGGTCATCTTGAATCTCATCAACCGATCCACATTCAATACACACAAGGTGATGATGAAAATGTGCAGCTCCCTCTTGACGAAGGTCGTAACGTGACACGCCGTCACCAAAGTTTATTTTATCAACAATTTTCAATTCGGTTAATAATTCTAAAGTTCGATAAACAGTTGCTAGGCCAATTTCCGGAGATTTTTCCTTGACGAGGAGATATACATCTTCGGCACTCAAATGATCCTCTTCGTGTTCAAGGAGTACTCTTACAGTCGCCTCACGTTGAGGTGTCAATTTGTAGCTTGCTGAGTGCAACTGTTGTTTTATTCGCTCAACTCGATTTTCCATAACATTCCCTCCCTCGCCATTCACTCATTTATTATATCAAATGTAAAGGAGGTGTCAAAATAAAATTATTATCAATTAGGAAAAAGAATTATTTTCTTTTAATAATAATTATTATTTGTTAATTATACTCATCATTATTTTCATAAGCGTTGGTGAAATGTAAGCTTCAACAGTTGAAGCACAAGCAATTAAGCAAAGCATGGCTACCATTACACCACTATACCGGAAGAATGCTGCAGAAACATGCTCGTTTACACCTTTGAAGAACTGTTGGCGAATTAGTTTTAGCGAAAATGAAACCGATGCAGTTGATAAAATGAGAAAAGCTGGTATTAAAAATACGTTTTGTGGCATAACCGATACAAATGACAAGGCAAATCCTGAAATCCCCATTTGATTTACCAAAAATCCGACAGTAAAACCAATTACCATACCTTTTAAAAACAAAAGAACAAGTACCACTGGCAATCCAATAATTGCGATACCTAAAATCCAAATAAGCCCTAAATATTTAATATTGTGGAAGAAGCTTTGCTGAAACATTTCCGTACTGTTCGCTACTTCTCCACTTTGCATTTGTCCAAAAAAACGATTTAAATAAAAATATAAATCTTCTTTCTGCCCCAGTGTTAAGCTGTTCACAACAATAGCTCCAAAAATAATTCCCATTAAAAACAGCACGATGACGAACAAGTAAATAGAGCTGTTCTCCCGAAAATGCTTTGTATATGATACTGTCAATTGTTTTCTTCTCATCATCTTCCCCCTATCAATCATCCATTACTTACTAGAATGTATGATAGAGTTCCATAAACTATGACATAAATCATCTGCGCTATAAGAACACGTATTATTGATCTGTATTTATGTTGCTTGACGTTTCACTTTTTACTCATCCTTTTATTATTCCCCAAGCGAGCTTTTAAGCTGCAAATACTGTACAGCATAGGCAGTTTTTGCATCATAAATTTCGTTTGTTTGAATCATAGTCAATGCCTCATCCACACTTACTTCTATCACCTCTACAAACTCATCTTCATCTAATGCCGCTTTATTCTGCATTACACTTAAACTATCTGTTATATATAAATGAACAAGTTCATCTGCAAAACCTGGTGAAGTATAGAACGAAATAACATGTTTCAGTTCTTTGCATGTATACCCCGTCTCTTCTTCTAGCTCTCGCTTTGCTGTCACAATCGGCTGTTCACCTTTTTCAAGTTTTCCTGCTGGTATCTCTACTAAAATACGATCCATCGCTTTTCGATATTGTTTCACCATCACCAACTTATGATCTTGTGTTAATGCAATAACAGCTACCGCACCAGGATGCTTCACGACTTCTCTTGTACTTGTTTTCCCATTAGGTAACTCTACTTCTTCTACACATAAATCAATTACTCGTCCGCTAAATAACTTCTTTGAAGAGATTGTTTTTTCAATTAAATGATCCAATTTAGACACCTCGTTCTAAAATTTAAATGACTACATATATTCTATCATACGATTCTTAGGAGGTAGAAAAAATGAAAGTTTATGTAGACGACAAACAAATTATATTAGTTGGAAAAGCGTGGGAGATTCGCCAAAAGCTAAGAGAATATAGCCACCAGTTTGAATATGTCCAACAATGGACTGCGGCCATTACAAAAAGCATTGATTTATATAAATTACCTCAAAAAATGTAGCGCAGCACTTAATTTTCTGTGCTGCATTTTTTATTTTGTAAGCAATCTATTCAGCCGAATCATTTATATTTGAGTTTATCTGAATATCCACGCTACAATAAATATGTACAAATAAAATCGATAAGGAGGATTGAAAATGGAAAAACGGCAACTTGGTTCCTCAGATATACATGTAAGTGTGCTTGGCTTAGGATGTATGTCTCTTGGTACAGAACAAACAAAAGCACAAAATATCATTGCTGAAGCAATTGAACTCGGTATAAATTATTTTGATACAGCAGATTTATATGATTTTGGTGTCAACGAAACATTTGTTGGACAAGCGCTAAAAAAGAGAAGACATGATCTAATCCTTGCTACAAAAGTAGGGAATCGCTGGAATACAACAAAAGATAGTTGGACCTGGGACACATCGAAAAAATACATAAAAGAAGCCGTTAAACAAAGTCTTCAACGGTTACAGACAGATTATATTGACTTATACCAATTGCACGGAGGAATGATTGAAGATAATATTGATGAAATCATTGAAGCATTTGAAGACCTCAAACAAGACGGAGTCATTCGACAATATGGGATTTCATCGATCCGCCCTAATGTTATTCGAGAATACATCGAAAAGTCTTCAATTGTCAGTGTGATGATGCAATATAGTCTATTAGACCGCCGACCTGAAGAAACTATTATTTCTTTGTTAAATAAACACAATATTAGTCTCTTACCAAGAGGGCCCATTGCAAAAGGTCTATTAACTGACAAGGCAGAGAAAAAACTAGAAGCTCACTTTCATCAAAAAGGTTATTTAAACTACACTGGAGATGAATTGGCTGATACAATTTCAAAGCTTCGTGAGGTTCGTCCAACTTACACCTTAAATGAAACGGCTCTACAATATTGCCTCTTTAATCAAACTGTTTCATCTGTAGTAACAGGCGCTAGCAATTCTTCGCAACTTCGTGAAAATGTGAAAGCAGTTACTAGTAAAGCTTTAACCACTCAAGAATACGCAGAGCTTCAATCAATTGTAAAAGTCAATCAATATGACGCTCATCGATAAAAAAAGCGCCTTTGCGGCGCTTTTTTTATTGCTAATTATTTAAATTCATCCCAATTGAGTTCGCTTTCATTTAACAATTGCTCAAATGATTTATTTTTTTCTTTTTCCTTACGGATACGCTCTTTTTCTTTTCGTTCCTCTTCTTGGCGCTTTTCTTCACGCTCAGCAAGGAATTGTTTTTTTTGCTGCAATTGCTTGACTAAATCACTATTCAATTGATCTTTTATACTTACTTGATCATCACGTTGTTTTTGTTTCTTTTTTGACATGATTATTCCCCCGCTGCTATCAATTATGAGAGACATTGTATCATATAGAAACATGAGGAAACAACTAATTAAAATGCATTTAACACAACGTGTTCATCGATAATAAGTGCAGATTCAGTTGATGCCTTAATGTCTTCAATTGTATATCCGTCTGCTACTTCAATAAGCTTTAAACCTTCTGGGGTTACATCAATGACAGCGCGATCTGTGATAATGCGATTCACGACCCCTTTGCCTGTTAAAGGAAGTGTACATTCTTTTAAGATTTTAGCTTCACCTTTTTTTGTTACATGTTCCATAATTACAATAATTCTTTTAGCACCATGCACAAGATCCATAGCTCCGCCCATGCCTTTAATCATCTTGCCAGGAATCATCCAGTTTGCAAGGTCACCAGATTGAGAGACTTCCATTCCACCTAGAATAGCGATATCAATATGCCCCCCGCGGATCATCGCAAATGACTCTGCACTGTCAAAATAAGCTGCTCCGTCAATAGCTGTTACCGTTTCTTTTCCTGCATTAATTAAGTCAGGATCGACATCTTCTTCTGTCGGATAAGGTCCGATACCTAGCAATCCATTCTCTGACTGTAAAACAACCGTTTTATTTTCGGAAATATAATTCGCCACTAAAGTCGGAATTCCAATACCCAAATTAACATAAAATCCATCTAAGATTTCCTTTTCTGCTCGTCTTGCAATTCTTTCTCTCACATTTACACCATTTTCAATCATAAAAACCGCTCCTTTTTTATTATTTTTGAACTGTTAAACGCTCAATACGCTTTTGTTGTTCGCCGACAATTAATGATTGAACGTACACACTTGGTGTATGAATCATATTTGGATTTAATGTACCTGTATTATGAAGTTCTTCTACCTCAGCAATTGTTACTTTACCAGCAGCCGCAATCATAGGACTAAAATTACGAGCTGTTTTGTTGTAAATCAAATTCCCCATATTGTCTGCCTTCCAAGCTCTAACTAAACTAAAATCAGCAACTAAAGCTTCTTCTAATAAATATTCTTTTCCAGTGAATACACGTGTTTCTTTTCCAAGTTCAATTGGTGTTCCTACCCCCGCTGGTGTATAAAAGGCAGGAATTCCTGCTCCTCCTGCACGAATTTTTTCTGCTAATGTGCCTTGAGGAAGCAATTCTACTTCAATTTCCCCTGATAACACTTGACGCTCAAATTCTTTGTTTTCACCAACATATGAGCCGATCATTTTTTTTATTTGTTTATTTTTTAATAAAAGACCTAATCCCCAGTCATCGACTCCGCAGTTATTTGAAATAACTGTTAAATCTTTCACTCCCGTTTCAACTAACGCTAGAATCAAATTTTCTGGGATTCCACAAAGACCAAATCCTCCCACCATTACTGTTGCACCGTCTTGAATTGGTTTCACCGCTTCGACAAACGACGTATGTACTTGTTTCATACATAACCCACCCCTTTGTTATATTGAAAACGCTTACGATTTTATTATAAAATATTCGGCACTCTTTTTAAATATATAACTGTCATTTATAAGTAAAACTTTTTTTTTTCAAAAAAGTTATATATCTAAGTGTATAATATGCTGAACTTCATTTATTTGGAACTTTTCATTACAATTCTTTTTAAAAGCAAAGCGGACTTCAAAAAATCAGATTTTTTCCTAAAAAAGACAAAACTTTTTATCATTAAAAAGGCCATGAATTCTTTTTATCACTAAAAAGGTTTCATGGCGCTAAGTTATTCAATTATGGACGTTCAACAAGTGTGGCAACTCCTTGGCCGCCACCAATACATAATGTTGCTAGTCCAAGTTTCGCATCACGTTTTTGCATTTCATGAATCAGCGAAACAAGAATACGCGTTCCACTTGCCCCAATAGGATGTCCTAAGGCAATGGCTCCTCCGTTTACATTTAAAATATCGTGGTTAAATTTTAATTCCCGATCCACCGCGATGGATTGTGCAGCGAATGCTTCGTTTGCTTCGATTAACTGAACATCTTCTAACGAAACTGAAGCCTTTTCTAATGCTTTTTTCACTGCTGTTACAGGGCCAATTCCCATGATACTAGGATCTACACCGGCATTTGCATTTGCTTTAATTGTCACAAGCGGTGTAACTCCAAGCTCGTCTGCTTTTTGACGGCTCATTACAACAACAGCTGCTGCTCCGTCGTTAATACCTGATGCATTACCAGCAGTTACTGAGCCATCTTTTTTAAACGCTGGACGAAGCTTTCCTAATCCTTCTGCCGTTGTACCGTACCGCGGGAATTCATCTTTATCAAAAACAGTAACTTGACCTTTTCTTCCTGGCACTTCAACTGGTACAATTTCATCAGCAAATCGACTTGATTCGATTGCAGCTTCAGCTTTTTGTTGGCTTAATGCAGCAAATTGGTCTTGCTCATCACGTGTAATATTATATTTATCGCAAAGATTTTCAGCGGTAATACCCATATGATAATCATTAAATGCGCACCATAATCCATCTTGAATCATGCTGTCGACCACTTTTTGATCTCCCATTTTAAAGCCGTTTCGTGCATTTTTCAGTAGATATGGAGCCTGGCTCATATTCTCCATTCCACCAGCTACGATAATATCAGCATCGCCAGCAAGGATTGCCTGTGTTGCCAGATGAACTGCCTTTAGTCCTGATCCACACACCTTATTAATCGTTAACGAGGAAACCGTTTCTGGTAAACCTGCAGCAAGGGTTGCTTGTCTTGCTGGATTTTGTCCTAACCCTGCTTGCAATACATTCCCCATAATAACTTCATCTACGTCGTTTGCTGAAACTCCTGCTTTATTTAAAGCTTCTTTGATTACTACCCCACCTAGCGTTGGTGCAGATACATTTTGTAAGCTTCCCCCAAAGCTGCCGATTGCCGTACGCACAGCGCTTACAATGACTACTTCTGTTTGACTCATGTCGTTAACCTCTCCTTACTGTTTGATTACTACCACTTGTCATTTATCGGACAATTAATTTATTCGACAACAGACTCACAATCCCTCTTATTTTGTAAAAATTTATAATTTTTATTGAATTTTTATTTTTTAAACTTAAACTAGAGTTTAGAAAGCGTTATCATTTCTTTATTAGGGAGCTGATTATATGACATTTCCTACTCACGTTACAATCATTGAAGTAGGACCGCGGGATGGTTTGCAAAATGAAAAAAAATTTGTTCCAACAGATGTAAAGATTGAATTTATTCGTTTGCTAAAAGAAGCTGGGATTTCAGAAATCGAACTTACTTCATTTGTGTCCCCTACATGGGTTCCACAAATGAAAGACGCAAGTGAAATTGTCAATGCTTTTTCTCCTCATGCCTCTCGGGAAATGGTGCTGGTCCCTAACCAAAAAGGACTGGACAAAGTGTTTAACACAACCTGTCAAGCTGTCGCTCTTTTTATTGGAGTAAGTGATTCGTTTAATCAAAAAAACATCAATAAGACAACAAAAGAAAGCATTGAAGTATTGCTTCCTCTTGTAAAACAATTAAAAGAAAAAGACATGTTTATCCGGACTTGTATTTCAACATCCTTTTATTGTCCATATGAAGGAAAAATAGATGAAAATAAAACAATTGATCTTTGCAGCCATTTTGTTGAAGCAGGTGTACATGAACTAAGTATTGCTGACACAATCGGGATGGCAAATCCGCGCGATGTGTTTTCATTGTTCTCGAAGCTTAAGAAAGCTTTTCCACATGTATTATTAAATGCTCATTTTCACGATACAAGAGGAATGGCAATGGCAAACATTTATGCTGCGTTGCAAGCTGGAATTAACCGATTTGATTCTTCAGCAGGTGGATTAGGAGGATGTCCATTTGCAAAAGGGGCAACGGGAAATGTTGCAACTGAAGATATTGTATTTATGTTTCATGAAATGGGGATTCAGACAAATATTGATGAACAAAAATTATTAAAAGCGGTCTCTTATATTGCACCTCATATTTCAAGACCTATTGATAGCAAACAATTCTTGCTTCTTCAATCAAATAAAAACATCGTAGCAAAATGATTTCAAGGCATGAAGTGCTTCTCCGCCATCACAGCTTTAGGTTATGTATTCAGTTTAAGAAATGATATAATAATGACTGCATATTTACTTCAAAAAGGGAGCAGCATTTCATGAAAAAATGGCTATTGTTATTCAGCAGTTTAGTTGGAGCATTCGTATCGATCGGCTTCTTTTTTACAAATCAAATGATGTATATTAGGAAAAAAACAAACAAAGAAATTATTGACCGTGAAACAGCCGATGGTTTTTATGATGAAAAAGTATACAACTCGCTATTAAAAGAAACGTTCACTACCTCTTCATCTTTCGGATACAAGTTATCTGGTACTGTCATCAAGCCTCACGAACATAATCAATTCATCATCCTATGTCATGGCGTTACCGTACATTCTTTAAATTCAATTAAATATGCTCACTTATTTTTAAAAAATGGATGGAATGTTATTACGTATGACCATCGTAGACATGGCTTATCCGAAGGCAAAACAACAAGTTACGGCTATTATGAAAAAGCGGACTTGCAGGCAATTGTACAATGGACAAAGCAACACTTTGAAGAATCTTTACAGCTTGGTATTCATGGTGAATCGATGGGCGCAGCTACTACACTGCTTTATGCTGGCTCAGCAAATGCTAAGGCTGATTTTTATATCGTCGATTGTCCATTTTCAGATTTAGAAGAACAACTTGCTCACCGGCTAAAAGAAGACTTTCACTTGCCAAAGCAATTAGTGTTGCCTATTGCCAATGTTGTTTTAAAATGGCGAGAAGGCTATTCATTTAAAGACGTCTCTCCTATATCTGTTGTAGACCAAATTAAAAAGCCCGTTTTATTTATTCATAGCCAAGAAGACAGTTATATTCTTCCATCCATGACGATACAATTATATGAAAAAAAGCAAGGGCCAAAACAATTGTATATAGCCCCTATTGGTGGACACGCTCGTTCATATGCAGAAAATCGAGAAGAATATGAAAAAGTCGTCTCAAACTTCTTAAAAAGTGTAAAAGAACCACGCTAGGTATTAGCGTGGTTCTTTTGTTTTATCAATAAACGCCATACGAGGATTTAAAATTTGAGACGGACACTTTAACATAAAAGAGTGTGCTGATTCATTATAATCAACGGTCATATTTTCATCCATAAATACTTGCTTTGTACGCTCTACATATACCGAACCAATATTTGTTTCAATGGCTATGTCGTCACTCTCTTTTTCATCAACAATCCATAGAGAAGTGACCCCACTGACTACACAGCCACAGCCGTCTGTATCGTATTTTAATTTGAGAAAAAAGGGGGAGTCAGCTTGATGTTTCCCTCTTACTTTTTCAATTGCTTTATTTGTAAATGTGATGTTCATCTAAATTCTCCTTTTAATTAAATGTATAAACGAGGGGAGATTGCTTATATAATGAAGTATAATACACAATGTCATTTCATTAAACAATTTGGCTTACACTACAAGCAGAAGTGAGATAATGAAGTAAAAAAGCTACTTTGTGTATTAACTAAAGGAGGTATTTGAATGCCAAAAGCACAAATTAAAGTTATGGATAATGGTTCATTCCGTGTGACAGGTGACGTAGAACTAATTGATGCAGATGGAAATAAGTATGAAACAAAATCAACTTTTTCACTTTGCCGATGTGGTTTGTCACAAAACATGCCGTTTTGTGACGGAAATCATAAAGGAAAATTTGATTCTTGTGTCCGTGCTAAAAAAGCTTTAGATGAATAATTCATACATACTAACAATGAATCAATCACTCATAAATAAAATGATCGATAAATGTTTGAAAAGTTACGGAAATGAACCCTTTCTTTTAATTGAAACAGATTATAATTGTTTATACAAAAGAATTCGAAGGAAACAAGAGCAAGATTCTACTGCGGATTTGTATGAGATTATAAATGATGTCGTATACGATTATTTAACAGATAACGGTCAGCATTGGTAAAAGATAACTGGTGATTCAAGCGCACCGGTTATTTTTTGTTCAAAGCATCTCCTGCAATTTTTTCAACTAACCCTGGTGCCAGCTGATAAAAAGTCGAGCCGATGCCCATCCATCTTGGCAGGTTCACTTCACGTTTGCTTGTTCCTAGTACATTGACAATTTTCTCTGCCACATATTGTGGATGTAGCATAAATCTTCCGACACTTTTTTCATACGTCCCAGACTGATCAGCGATTGTAAAAAAGTTTGTTTGAATAGGTCCCGGATTAATAGCTGTTACAACAATATTAGTTTTTGCTACTTCCATTCTAAGTCCATTTGTAAATCCTAACACTGCATGTTTTGAAGCAGCATAGCCACTCGACTTTGGCGTTGCTAATTTTCCTGCTTGTGAAGCCACGTTTATAATATGACCTCTATTTCGTTTCAGCATAGTCGGCAATACAGCTTTTGTACAAGCAATTAAGCCAAGCACATTTACTTGAAACATAGATGAAATTGTTTCCATTGATGTTTCTGCTACCGCTTCAAACACCCCAAAACCTGCATTATTAATTAGCACATCAATATATCCTACATCTTGTATAATCTGTTGAATGACAATATTTATCTGATTTAAATCACTAATATCCAGAACATATGTGTAACAAGTTATGTTATAGAGACGTTGAATATCTTCTGCAATACTATGCAATTTTTCTTCCGTCCGCGCAACTAAAATGGGGATGGCTCCCCGCTTTGCAACTTCATATGCAATCTTCTCTCCCAAACCTCCTGATGCGCCTGTAATCATAATATGTTGATTATTGATTGATTTTTTCCCCATAGTAGCTCCTCTTCATCTGTCGTTGATAACTAAGCGTATCATATTTAGATGTTTACATGCTAGATTAAGCACGTGCAGAATAAACTAAATGGTTACCTTCTTCAATATCAATTTCACCTCTCTCTTCTAAAAAGTCTAACTGCCCGATTGTTTCAGACATCGTTAAACCAAGCTCTTTTTCATATACTGCCGGAAACAGCTCTTTGCAAATATCAAAGGCAGTGAGAGGCTGATGCTTTAATAATTGTAAAATCTTCATGGCTCGATCTCTTTGTTTCGTCAACCTTTCTTCTACAAGTTCATGAACGTTGGTCACTTCTTGTCCGTGACCGGCATATACACATGAAATAGGAAGTTCTAATAATCTTTTTAATGAGTTGTTATACTGCAACAAGGATTTAGCTCGCGGTTCATTTTGATTAATCGGCGGCTCAATTAATGGGTTAGAAGAAATATGATGAAGCAATAAATCTCCGCCAATTAACAATTCATTGTTTTCATGATAAAGAGCAATATGACTTTGAGCATGGCCTGGTACTTCAAGTACACGCCAATCTGTTAATCCATCAATCTTATCCCCTTCTTTTACAGAAGAAGTGAGTGACCTTTTACAAGAGTATTTCAGAGACGCTCGCAACTTTCTCAAATAAAATTGGAATGATTTATCAACTCCAGCTCTTTCAAAAAGTTTTTCAAAAAACTGGTCATACCAGGTGAAGAAAGATGGATCTTGTGAAATCCATGGTTCATTTTTTTCGTGACCAATGACTCGAACGTTGTGATCAAAAAAATCTAGTAAACCAACATGATCAGGATGATGATGAGTAAGAACCACTTGATCGATATCCGTTATGCTTAACCCAAGTTGAGCTAATTGTCTTATAAAAGCTTCCCATCCTTCTTTTGTTTTTACTCCTGCATCTATTAATGTAACCGATTGTCCTTTTACAATATAAACATTTACGTCACCAACGGCAAAAGGTGTTGGCAATACCAGCTTATACAATTGTTCCTTCATGTTCATACCCCTTTAATAAAATCCGTTTTCTTTCAGTTTACACGATTTGAATCGTCATTCATATAATTCTCTTTGTTTTCTGTAAATTTTATTGACAGTTCACCTGTTTACAGTGCATAATGACAACAATATACTGATGTTTTATACATTCATTTTGATAAGTATACAATTTTTAAATTGATAAAACTGATAGGATTGTACAGATACTGAATTGATTGTTCAGTATCTGTTTTTATTGCGTAGTATAAAGTAATATGATTGACAGGAGGCCTCACTTATTTATGGAGCAATCATTAAATATCGCTTTTATTGGCGCCGGCTCAATGGCAGAAGCAATGATCTCTGGACTTTTGTCTACTAAACAACTGCAGCCAACTCAAATTACAGTGACCAATCACAGCAACAACGAGCGACTTCATAACTTGCGTACACAATATGGCATAAACATTACACGTAATCTATCTTTGCTTGTAGAAAAAAGTGACGTACTTATTTTAGCCATTAAACCAAAAGACGTTGCTGAGAGCATTGAAGAAATTAAAATGTATGTTCAGCCTCGTCATCTTGTTATATCTGTTTTAGCAGGAGTTTCTACCACAAGCATTGTTTCTCTTTTCCAACAAGACATACCAGTCGTGCGAGCAATGCCAAATACATCTGCTTCAATTAGCTTATCTGCTACTGCCATTTCTAAAGGAGAGTATGCAACGAGCGAGCAGCTGGAACTTAGTAAAGAGTTATTTGAAACAATCGGTATCGTAAACATCGTGCCTGAAGAACATTTACATGCCGTCACTGGATTATCTGGAAGCGGTCCTGCTTATGTGTATTATCTTGTAGAGGCAATGGAGAAAGCTGCTACTAAACAAGGATTAGCAGCAGCTGTCGCAAATGAACTTATTGTACAGACTTTAATTGGATCTGCCCAGATGTTACGTAATTCTTCCAAAAGCCCTTCCATTCTTCGAAAAGAAGTAACAAGTCCAGGCGGCACAACAGAAGCTGGACTTGAACAACTCATGAAGTATGAATTTCAAGAAGCACTTATCCAATGTATTGACAGGGCAACGAACCGATCAAAGGAACTTGGAGAGGCAATTGACGAAAAAATTATGAGTAACCAAACACCTAATTAACTGCATTTATTAAGCACATGAAAATTACTGTAAAATTCGATTGCGCTTCACTGCCAGAAAAAAGATCATGGAATGTTCCATGATCTTTTTTCCCCTTCACTTATTCACGTTTATTTCCCTCACAGATGAAGGTTTTTAAAATGCAAAAGATCACAGAAACTGTACTTGAAAATTGAATGGGCATGTTTCTAGCGCATAAATATGTATACGTACATGCCTTGTCATTCACTTAGCCAATCCTGTTACTTGTAACAAGCGCTAGGTAATCCTTGTTGGTCACGCACCTTTGCAACTGAATAAAGTATGCTACTTAATACCTCTTCCTGCTCAATGTGGACGTGGGTAGCAAACATTAAGATGATGTATCGCCTCATCTTTTTCATTATCTGCTTTCAGCCTTTATCATATTATTTTATATGAAAAAGCCTTAGATCAGATGCAAGATCAGTATTAGGGAACGTGGAAGCAGCACCCTTTACTAATTCATTGACAAATTCACCTTGATAGCGTGCGCTAATGTGGGTAAGAATTAGTTTTTTCACGTTTGCTTCTTTTGCTATTTCTGCTGCTTGCTTTGCCGTAGAGTGATAATAATTGTAAGCCAATTGCTCATCCCCTTTTGCAAATGTTGCTTCATGCACAAGAATATCGGCTTCATTTGCAAGTCGTATACTGTTAGGGCACACACGCGTATCACCTAATATAGTAATGACTTTTCCTTTTTTAGGTTCATCTATAAATTCTTTTCCATTAATAATTCGTCCATCATTCAATTGCACTGTTTGCCCCTCTTTTAAGAGCTTATAATGAGGACCTGGTTTTATTCCATTTTCTTTTAGACGTTCTACTTGTAAAGCGCCAGGTAAATCTTTTTCTATAATTCGATATCCATATGAGGGAATACCATGTTCTAACAATCCGCAAGTTACTTGAAATGTATCGTCCTCAAACACAATACCTTCTTGCACTTCAACAACTTCTAGGGGGTATTGAAGATGAGTCTGACTTACAGATAAGGTGACGTCAATAAATTGCTTGATACCTGGTGGTCCATAAACAGTTAATAAATTTTCTCCTCCTTGAAATGACCGACTTCCTAGCAAACCTGGCAATCCATAAATATGATCCCCATGTAAATGAGTAATAAAAATCTTTTCAATTCTACGCGGTCGAATAGACGTATGCAAGATTTGGTGCTGTGTTGCTTCTCCGCAATCAAATAACCATATAGCACTTCTTTCTTGCAGAAGCTGCAAAGCAATTGATGATACATTTCGTTGCTTTGCAGGAACGCCTGCTCCTGTCCCTAAAAATAATAACTCCATCGTGTATGTTTCCTCCTTACTCCGAACCAAAAAGCCTGTATATCCATTATACAGGCTTTTTGGGTAACCAAGCTACTTAATCGTTTCAAGTGCGTATGTTAGGGTGGCGATTAACAGCTCAATATCTTCTTTTTCAATACTAAGAGGCGGTGAAATTGTTAATACATTATTATATCCAGCAACAGTCGCTCCATTTTTCCCAATCATTACTCCTTTTTTCTTACACTGAGTAATCACATCATTCACTAGAGTGACGTCTAACGGTTCTTTCGTATCTTTATTGGAAACAAGTTCAATCCCTAGTAATAAACCTTTACCACGAATGTCTCCTACATAAGGGTGAGTATCGATTAAGCGCTTTAATTCACTTAATAAATAAGCACCTAATGTTTTAGAGCGTTCATACAATTTCTCACCTTCCATAATTTCAAGATTCTTTATTGCTAACGCGCATGCTGCAGGGTTTCCGCCAAACGTATTGACATGACGAAAATACTCGTATTGATCACTCCCTTTAAATGCTTCATATATTTCACGCTTTACAGCCGTTGCAGATAAAGGAAGATACGCACTGGTAATTCCTTTAGCCATTGTAATAATATCTGGTTTGACACCGTAATTCATAAACCCAAAAGGCTCTCCTGTCCGGCCAAACCCACAGATAACTTCATCTACAATTAATAAAGCGCCGTGTTTTTCACATATGTCTTTTACACCTTTCATATAGTTTTCTGGAG
The DNA here is from genome assembly GCA_008180335.1 of Priestia megaterium. Lineage (GTDB taxonomy): Bacteria > Bacillota > Bacilli > Bacillales > Bacillaceae_H > Priestia > Priestia megaterium_B. Next base: position 512,096 of record VTEF01000001.1, on the reverse strand, counting down.
GAAGTAAAATTCCTCCTCCTGTAATAACCGGCTCCATAATAACCCCTGCAATCGTTTCACTCAGTTCCCACGTCATCACATTATCAATATCTTTGACAGAATGAAGCTGATCAGCTGGAGCCTTCAGATCGTCTTTTCCTCTATAAGTATCTGGCGGTGCCACATGTATAAATCCAGGTGCAAGAGGTTCATACTTGTATTTCCGTTGAGCCTGGCCTGTAGCAGATAGAGCTCCCATGGAATTTCCGTGATAGCCGCGATAACGGGAAATCATTTTATAGCGTGAATGTTCACCTTTTTGCTGATGATACTGTCTAACAATTTTAAAGGCTGTTTCATTTGCTTCTGAACCACTGTTAGAAAAGAAAATAACATAATCTCCACCCAGCATTTCATTAAGTTTTTCAGCTAATTTAATTGCTGGTACATGACTTTGAGTAAGTGGAAAATAAGCTAGTTCTTTTAATTGCTCATATGCAGCTTTGGCTAGTTCTTCTCTTCCATAACCAACGTTTACACACCAAAGACCTGCCATCGCGTCTAAAAACCGCTTTCCTTTTTCATCCGTTACCCAGGCTCCTTGTGCTTTAGTTACAACCATTGTTGAATCAGGTCCGTAAGGTTTCATGCCATGCCATACATATTGTTCATCTTTTATCCTTAAATCTTTTTCACTTTGGCTTGCCTGTATCATTCTAATCACTCCCTATCTCTGTATGACTTTTTCATGTATGAAAAGACTTCGACATAAAGCCGAAGTCACATGAAATGTATATGTTAAAAGTCAAAGCGTGATGTAATCATCTTTTTACGCGTATAAAAATTTAATCCATCTTTTCCATTAACATGTAAGTCCCCATAGAAAGAATCTTTCCAACCTGAAAATGGAAAAAACGCCATCGTTGCCGGTACACCTACGTTAATACCTAACATCCCTGCATCTGCTTCTTCACGGAATTGTCGAACAGCTTTTGCATCCTTTGTATAAAGAGTTGCCCCATTCCCAAAACGTGATTTTTCAATATACTGAAGTGCTTCATCTAAATTGTCTGCTCGTAACAAACTTAAAACAGGAGCAAAAATCTCTTCTTTGGCAATAATCATATCCGGTGTTACGTGATCAAAGATTGTAGCACCTATAAAATTGCCTTCTGGATGTTCATCCATTTCCTTTCTTCCATCCCGTATTAAGGTAGCGCCTTCTTTCATTCCTAACTCAATATATTGAAGTACTTTGTCTCGATGTTCTCTGCGAATAACAGGTGTTAATAAGACCTCATCCTCTAAGCCGCTGCCCATAATTAACTCGTCGGCTTTTTGCTTTAACTTTGCAATAAATTCATCAGCTATATCCCCAACAACGACCACAGCACTACATGCCATACAACGCTGGCCTGCGCTGCCATAAGCTGAACTAATAATATGTTGAACTGCTTTATCTAGATCACAGTCAGGCATCACAATATGATGGTTTTTCGCTCCTGACAATGCTTGCACACGTTTTCCTTTGGAAGCGGATTGCTCATATACATACTTTGCCACTGGCTGAGAACCAACGAATGAAATTGCTTTTACTTGATCGTGCTCAATTAGTCCATTGACTACATTATGTGCACCATGAACAAGATTTAACAGCCCAGCCGGAGCTCCTGCTTCTGTAAATAATTCAGCAATTCGTGCGGCTAGTAGCGGTGTCCGTTCAGATGGCTTTAGCACAAAAGTGTTTCCACATACAATTGCAAGAGGAAACATCCAAAGCGGCACCATCATCGGAAAATTAAACGGTGTAATCCCCCCTACTACTCCAAGTGGATAGCGAAACATTTCAGAATCAATTTCTTCGGCAATATTACTTAAGGATTCACCCATTAACAGTGTTGGAGCTCCTGCAGCAAACTCTACACATTCAATACCACGCTGAACCTCTCCATACGCTTCCTTAAATGCTTTACCATTTTCTTTTACGACAAGTCGGGCTAACTCTTCATGCTGTTCAACTAATAGATGCTGAAAAGCAAACATCAGCCTTGCTCTTTTAGGAGCAGGAACATTGCGCCATTTTTGAAATGCTTGCTGTGCGTTTTCAACCGCTTTTGCTACATCTTTTTTTGTTGAGAGAGGGACCTTTGCAATTGTTTCACCTGTTGATGGGTTAATAACATCTGCATAGTCATTCCCAAGTGCTTCTACCCATTTGCCCCCAACATAGTTTTTCAATACTTGTGTATCTTCATTAACAACCGACATCTTGTTAGCCCCCTTAAAAGTTTTAACTAGAAATACCATTCTATTTTTATTATTAAGGATTCTAGCAATTGTTTCATTAGACACAATGTGAAAAAACTCCCTCTTATGTTTTCACATAATGCGCAATGTAATAACCTATTATTTTAGTACAATAAAAGAGACATTTTTATTAGATGGATGCTTCATCGGCGTATCCATTAACCGATACTGCTTCTGCTTTTTTCATCTTAAATAAATATTCATAAGCCATAATCATAAATTCAATTGCCATTCGTTTTTCTGGCTCCATAAAATCTGATCCTAATAGCTTTTCTAGTTTTTCAATTCGATGGTAGAGTGTTTGTCTAACAACATATAACCTCTTAGCAGTTTCTTGCTTTGAACCATTACAAGCTAAGTAAATTTTTAAAGTCTCCATTAATTTGGCATTAAATTTTTCATCGTAATCAATAACAGGCTGCAAATACTCAACTACCACTTCTTTTAGATCTTGGTGCTCATGAACAAGTGAAATAATGCGATACATGTGTAAGTCATTATAAAAATGAATTCGATTCGGCTTTTGTAACATCTCTTGAATCGCTATGGTCTCTTTGGCAGCTTCGTAGCTTTTATGCATTAATTCAATTCGTTGATAATAGGACCCGACACCAACTAGGCGAATCTCTAATTGGTTATGAACTGTTTCAAGCTCACACCGATTCATCCATCGATTCAAGCTTTGATCTAACCGTTCTCTCCATGTAGTACATGTTCTCTTATTTAGCACAATAAATACTACTTCACGCTTTCTTTCTAATATAAGCAAGTAAAACCCTTCTTGCTCGAAGATACTTCGCAATATCAGCTTTAAATACGTTTGATCAAACTTTGATGTTTGTTTCCATTTACAACAGACAACAACTCCTCCTCGTATATGAGCATCTGATGTTATCTCTTGCAAATAATCTCTAATTTGAATGGCTGATAACTCTCCATTTAGCCATTTGGTTATCCACTCTGTTTCATCCACTCTTTTTTTCTCTTCAACATATAAATCTCTTAAAAAATGTTGAGCAAGAGCAGTAGCTGTTCGATCAACTGTTAACAATTCAAGCTCTGTCAATACTTCATTAGTAGACAAAACATACAATTGTGCATAATTCTCGCCTAGTACTTGAATAGAGTGAGCCATAAATTTAGTTTTTTCATCCTCACTATTTTGAATATAGCGAAGCAACAGTTGTTGATTTAATAAATCAATTTCTGGTGCAAATAACGTTAGTTCATTATGTAAGCGAAGTGCTACGAGTAACCCTGTTGCTTGATACAAGTATTGCAATATTTCTCTTGGATCATTGACAGATAATAGCAGCTGATTCAGCTGTTGAGAGTAATGCTCTAAGTCTGAAATCATTAGATAGTGCTGGTTAATAAGCAAGGAGTGAATATCTTGGGTAATCTCTACGAATGGTACTTCTTCGTGAAATAAAATAATTGGAAAGTCATAATGATTCGCAATGTCTATTACTGCTTGAGGAATCTTAGAGGTATACGTGCCAATTTCAATACATAGTCCAGAAGCCTTGCAGGAAATTAACTGTTTTAAAAAGGATAAGCACAATTCTTGGTCTTCTCTCCATCCAACTCCGGTTGATAATATAAGTTCATTCCCTTTAAGTAATTCATTAATTCGAGTTACTTCCATGACATGAACCCACTTTACTCGGTTTGTCAACCCTGATTTACCTGCAATTACTTCACAATGTACAAAATGTTTTCTTGTAAGAATCTCACTAATGGTTAAATATGATTTCAAGCAACCACCATCCTTAGTAAAATAAATCTTTATCTTCCTACATTATATTAAAGATTCAGAAAAAATAAAATATTTTTAACAAGAAAGCATCACTTCTTAAATTTCTTAAAGAAAAAACTATGATTGCAATTATACAATCATAGTTTTTCTGCTGCTACTTGTAATGTTTGAAAAAAGCCTTCTCTCTTTTGTGCTTGCTCTCTAATTCTCTGAATCTCCTGTTTGTAAAAACGTAGGTCTTGAAGTGACACCGCATTTAACATTTCCATTTTTAACTTATCAATAATTTTTATTTCTTCTACTGTCATAGCATCATCTGCATTAACATTTCCCATTTGTGTCACACCCTTCTATTCTACTCAGTGATTTTATCTATTAATCTTTAATTATTTACAAATTACATACTCTCTACTATAGTATTTACTACAAATTCCTGAATAACTAAACCTTTTTCCAAAGCTTGTAAACGAAATGTAACAACTGTAATACATGTAGCCTTACTTTAATATTAACGAACGTTATAAACATTTAGTTTCAGTATTTTTCGCATTATCAAAAAATCATTTCAAGCTCAAAAACTTCAGAAACAGTCCAATTTTATACACTGAAATGCAGAATGAAAAATGGAAGGTTCACCTTATGTAAGAAAGAATGTTTAAATAAAAAAAGCACCTTTCTGCTTAAATTCTCGCAGAAAGGTGCTTTTCTTTTATATTTGTTGAATTAATATGCCTGAAAAGTATTTCCGAGCATCAGCTGTTAAAATATGCAATATCTGATTTTCTTTCTCACCTTTATGAGTACGTTCAAATTCAATGAAAGCACCGCTTAAATTCTCATTAACACTTTTAATTTTAAACCCGCTCTGTATTAAAAAATCAATTTTTTCTCTTTCAACGACAAAATCTTGATAATTAGACATATATACACCTCAATCTACAGAAATTGGTTGATCATTTTGTACAGGTACTATTTCCGCTTCAGTCTTAATCGTCCACTCACGTCCAACTGTAATACCCAGATATGCCTCATCACTTGGATTCTCAATTTCTGCTTGCTTGTATTTCTGAAACCACCAATATTTAGCTAATACATAGTAACAAGCTGCTCCAGCTAAAAATCCCACAACAAATGAGTAGGTAGACAACATATAAGCAGATGCTCCACCAATTATCCATGAAAGCAATCCCGCTATGTTTAATCCATGAAAGTATTGATATTGACCTTGCTCTTCATATAATTCTATGACATTAACTCGTCTCTTTCTTAATAAATAATAGTCTGCAAATAATATACCAACGATAGCTGATAAAATTCCTCCTATTACTAATAAAGCTGGAATAATGACATTAAATAGACTCCATGGTTGAACGAGCGTTCCTACAATACCAGCAATCATAACACCAACCCAAAACGGAACTTTCGGGCCTCCTACATTCGAAAAGATTGTTGCTGCTGGAATGAGATTAGCTGAAATATTCGTAGACCATTGTGCAAATACGACCATTAATAGTAATATACCAAGAACAAAACCACTTGCTGCTTCTTGCAGCGCTACAACCGGATCATAGTTTTTAACGGCAATATAAGAAACCCCACCTATAATCACCATAAATGTTTGGGTAAGCGGCAAAGCAACCACGCTGCCTACTAAAGCACTTTTATTTCGTTTGACCCAATTTTTTTCATATTTAGGAGCTTTAATAAAACGGGAAATAGAAGGGATATCCGCAGCTAGTGTTGCCCAAAACCCCATATTACTCATTATGACAACAATAAATGCAGTAATAGCCGCACCGCCTGTTACAGGGCTTTCAATCCAATTCCATACTCCCCGCCCTTGAGCTAGCGCTTGGTCTGAAAGAGTCGTATACATCCAAGCAGAAATGATGATGATAACCGGCGCTGCTAAATCCGTAAACCGTTCTACAGCCTTAATTCCTAACGCTGTATTCACTAACTGAAGGATAGCAAAAATGAAAAAACAAATTAGCCAATTGTTAAACTCAAACATTGCATTTAAAATTCCATTCATTGCCGTTGCACCAAAATAGGTGTTAATTCCAAACCAACATGATGCCGCTAGCCCTCGAACAATGGATGGGATATGTGTACCAATTGTTCCAAATGGTGCGCGCATATAAACAGGAAACGAAAGTCCATGTTCAATACCAATATCACCAATAATTGTGACAAACAGTCCAATTGCTACTGAACCAATAATTGTTGCAAGCACAACCCAGCCCAGCGATAAACTTTGAACACCTGCACCGCCAATGGCAAAAGCTGCTAACACGACAGCCATACTTACCCACATAAGAGAAAAACCTAATGTGCCAATTGTTTTTTCTTTATAAGCTATTGGCAGTAAGTCTGGAGATTTTAAATAAGATCCTTGTTTTTTCATTCCATGTCCCCCTCATATTTTCTAATAAAACATGTTAGAACTTTTATTTTAAAAACTAATGCTAAGTTGCTTTAGCTTTTATTTTCTCTTTGTTTAAATAGGGACAAATGTTCTTTTTCTAGCTTTATTTGTACAAGAGACCGCAACTTATCAAATGAAAGACTCAATTTGATAAGTTACTGTCTCAACTCTTATTTATAAAGAAGAATGGCTGACTTTTACATTGTTAATTGTTTATTTTCACCATTTATGTTCAGTTCATTGAATTTTGAACGTTTAATATATTGACCATATCCCTTTTGACCGACAAATTGCTTTTCTTTTACTACAAATTCACCTCTACATAAAACAGACACTGGTTCTCCCGTCACTTCCATTCCCTCAAACGCACTGTAATCAACCGCCATATGATGAGTATTAGCAGAGATTGTCCGTTTGACATGAGGATCAAAAATTAAAAGGTCAGCATCTGAACCTACTGCGATGCTTCCTTTTTTAGGATATAAACCAAATAACTTTGCTATTTTAGTAGAAGTCATATCAACAAATTGATTAAGTGTAATCCGGCCTTTTTGAACTCCTTCTGAGAATAGAAGACTCATTCGATCCTCAATAATCGGGCCACCATTTGGAATTTTAGTAAAGTCTTCTTTCCCTAGATCTTTTTGACCGTTAAAATCAAAGGAACATTGATCAGACCCAAGCGTTTGCAAATCTCCATTTTTTAGTGCATTCCATAGTACATCTTGATTCCATTTTTCTCGTAAAGGTGGAGACCAGACATATTTTGCGCCCTCAAAATTTGGCTTTTCTAAATAGGTTTGATCTAATACTAAATACTGCGGGCATGTTTCTCCCCAAATATTTATTCCTTGCTCACGCGCTTGTGCAATCTTTTTAACAGCATCTGCACACGAGACATGTACCACATAAAGCTGAGAATCAGCTAATCCAGTAAGTTGAGCTGCTCTGCCTGTTGCTTCGCCTTCAATCTCTGGAGGGCGAGTAAGAGCATGATAAATTGGAGCGGTCTTTCCTTCTTTTAGTGCTTTCGTTGTTAAATAATCAATGACATCTCCATTTTCAGCATGAACCATGACAAGTGCACCTAATTTTTTGGCTTCAACTAATGTTTGATATAATGTTGCATCATCTGCCTGAAACACATTTTTATAAGCCATAAATACTTTAAAAGATGTAATCCCTTCGTTATCGATAATGGCTGGCAATTCACTAAGGACCTTATCATTCATTTCTCCAATCATTAAATGAAAGCTGTAATCGATGGCAGCTTTTTCTTTTGATTTTTTATGCCAAGTTTCAATCGCACTTTGTAATGGCTTTCCTTTAGTTGTCAAACAAAAATCAATAACCGTTGTTGTTCCACCAAATGCTGCAGCAATCGTTCCGGTTTCAAAATCGTCTTTCGTCACCGTTCCACCAAATGGCATATCCAAATGTGTATGAGGATCAATTCCTCCAGGAAATACATAATGACCTTTTGCATCAATGACTTCACAGTTATTTTCATTAAACTCTTTACCAATTGCTGAAATCACACCATTTTCAATTAAAATATCCGCTTTGTACGTATCAGCTGCTGTGACAATTACCCCGTTTTTAATAACCTTTTTCATCCCTTCATCCCCTTTTCTTTTTATACGTCCAGCTTTTGTGCAGATGCCATAGCTAACGCTGCCTGGCGTTCATTCCATGTCAGCGGAGGCTGTTCACTTTCTACTTCAACCATCGAAATAACTCCATCCACCGGACAGACAATTGAGCATAAATTACAGCCTACACAGTCTTCTTCACGCACTTTTAAATAAGGTTTACCAGATGGATCTTTTAGGATATCAATACATTGATGTGATGTATCTTCACAAGAAATATGACACTTGTTACAGTTAATACAGCTATCAGGGTTAATTCGTGCTACTACTTTATAATTTAAATCTAAATCTCCCCAATCCGAATAGTTGACTACAGCTTTTCCAACGAGATCGCTTACCTTCTCAATTCCTCTTTCATCCAGATAATAAGTTAGTCCTTGAATCATATCTTCTACAATTCTAAACCCGTGGTGCATTGCCGCTGTACAGACTTGAACGCCTGTTGCCCCCATCAACATAAATTCTACTGCTTCCTGCCAGTTCGATACACCACCCATCCCAGAGATGGGGACATTAATATGAGGGCTTCTTGCACATTCTGCTACCATATTCAATGCAATCGGCTTTACGGCCGGACCACAATAGCCACCGTGAGCTCCTTTCCCTGCAACGTGCGGAATGGTATTCCATGAATGAATATCAACGCCTGCTAAACTATTAATCGTATTAATCATACTAACAGCATCCGCTCCGCCTCTTACCGCTGCTTCTGCAGTTACTGTAATATCCGTAATATTTGGAGTTAACTTAACAATAACGGGTGTCTTTGCTGCTTCTTTCACCCAAAATGTTTGTTTTTCAACCAACTCGGGTACTTGCCCTGATGCTGCTCCCATTCCGCGCTCTGCCATTCCATGAGGACAGCCAAAATTCAGTTCTAACCCATCTACTCCTACATCTTCAACACGTTTAACAATTTCATGCCACTTTTCTTGTTTTGGCTCAACCATTAAAGAAGCAATAATAGCATGGTCTGGAAATTTCTTTTTTGTTTCATAGATTTCTTTTAAGTTTACCTCTAATGGCCGATCAGTAATGAGCTCAATATTATTAAATCCGGCTACACGCTGACCGTTAAAACTAACTGCTGCAAATCGAGATGATACATTTAAAATGGGATCTCCAAGCGTTTTCCATACTGCTCCGCCCCATCCTGCTTCAAATGCACGCTGAACTTGATACCCGGAATTTGTTGGCGGTGCCGAGGCTAGCCAAAATGGATTCGGTGATTTGATTCCTGCTAAATTAATCGTTAAATCTGCCATAGATCCATTCCCCCTTTTTTATTTAAGCTGTTTCAATCGCTTCTTTCTTCAGCTGTAAATGAATATTATAAGCAGTTTCTTTTCCTTGTTGAGCAGCCGTTACAACCATCGCTTCTCCTTGGCCTTTGCCAAACACAACATCCCCACAAGCAAACACTTTTGGATTAGATGTTTGAAACGTATCTTTATTAATAAGAACGACACCATCAGCATGTGTTAAGTTAAATTGTTCAATTAACGTTACATATCGTTCTTGACCAATTGCTTTCACAACAGCATCTACCGAAATCGTAAACTCAGACCCTTTTAACGGAACCGTTTTCCTCCTTCCGTCACTGCCTGGTTCGCTTAATGCCATTCTCATACATTCGATCCCTACTACTTTTCCTTGTTCATCTCCAATAATTCGAGTAGGAGCAGTTAACCAGCGAAACTCTACTCCATCTTGTTTGGCAAACTCATATTCAAAATCATAAGCTGTCATTTCTTCACGTGTACGGCGATATAAAATTTTTACATTTTCCGCTCCTAATCGAACTGAACACGTCGCTCCATCAATCGCTGTATTCCCAGCACCAATGATTGCTACTTTTTTTCCGACAAAGTCTGTTGTTAATGCTTGTGATTTTGTTTTTTTCACAAAGTCAATCGCATCATACACACCGTCTAAATTTTCTCCTTCGATATGAAGAGATGGCACTTTGCTCATTCCAATTGCTAAAGCAACGGCATCATAGCCATTTAATAGTTCACTTGGCATTATATCTTCTCCAACTTTTACATTTGTTCTAATTTTGACATCCAGCTTTTTTACTTGCTCTACTTCCCAAAATGAAATGGCCTGCGGCAAGCGAAATGAAACAATTCCATACGTATTCAGTCCACCAGCTTCTTTTTCTGCTTCAAAAATCGTCACATCATAACCAAAGCGCGCTAGCTCTCTCGCAGCAGATAATCCAGCCGGCCCTGCACCTACAATCGCTACACGCTTTCCGTTTGGCTTTCCTTTTGAAAATAATACTTGCTCATTTTGAATAGCCCAATCCGTTGCATAACGCTGTAAATCACCAATCAAAATTGGCTTTGTCGAATGATTTAGTACACATACTCCTTCACATAGCTCTTCTGTGGGACAGACGCGAGCACAGCTAGCTCCAATCGGATTAGAAGACATAATCGTTTGCGCAGACCCTTTTAAATTTCCTGAGGCTATTTTTTTAATAAAAGAAGGAATATCAATTCCTGTTGGACAAGCTTGTATACAAGGTGCATCATAACAGTACAAACATCGATTGGCTTCTTCAATCGCCTCTTGATTTGATAAGCCTTTTTCCACTTCATCGAAATTGTGCATCACTGTTTGCAAAGTCACACGCTGTTCACTTGAAAATTGCATTGCACCAGCCTCCTCATAAATTCTCTTCTATATATCGAATATTTTCTAAAATTGAAAGCGCTTACATATTTTTTTGTGTCAATTACTTCTGAATGTACTCATCTCCTTTTTTGAAAATGTAAGATTACATTTATTGTACTTAATACAAGTTGTACGTTCATTATACATAGTGTCAAAAAATTCAGACTTTTAATTAACCAATATGTAAAAAGTCTTGGCTCAAAAACCAAGACTTTTACTTTATTGAATGTTTTTTTAACCTTTAAGATACTGATACTTGTTTTACAATCGACACAACTAACTCAGCAGTTTTTACTAATTCTTCTACAGGAATCTTTTCACTAGTTGTATGAATATCTTCATAGCCTACTGCTAGATTTACAGTTGGAATATTAAATCCTGCAATAACATTGGCATCACTTCCTCCTCCGCTTTGCAATAAGCGTGACGGACGGTCAATGCTTGCAATTGCTTTTTTAGCAATCTCGACCACGTGATCTCCTTCACCAAATTTAAAGCCTGGATACATCACTTGAACATCTACTTCAGCTCTTCCACCCATTTCCTGAGCCTCTGTTTCAAATGCTTCTTTCATTTTTGCTACTTGTGCTTCCATTTTTTCTGGAATTAAAGAGCGAGCTTCCGCCAAAATAGATACGTAATCACATACAATATTCGTTTGCGTACCACCTTCAAAGCGGCCAATATTTGCAGTTGTTTCTTCATCAATACGACCAAGCGGCATTCTTGAAATAGCCTTTGAAGCGATTGTAATAGCTGAAACTCCTCGCTCTGGTGCTACGCCAGCATGAGCCGTTTTTCCATAAATAGATGCTTTTACTTTTGCCTGAGTAGGAGCAGCTACAATAATATCACCAACTTTTCCATCACTGTCAAGCGCATAGCCAAATTTTGCTGTAACCAGACTTGAATCAAGTGCTTTTGCTCCGACTAAACCTGACTCCTCGCCTACAGTAATAATAAATTCAATTGTGCCATGCTCAATGTTTTGTTCTTTCAACACTTGAATCGCTTCAAGCATCGCCGCTAGTCCTGCTTTGTCATCCGCTCCTAAAATAGTAGTGCCATCACTTTTAATATATCCATCTTCAATAGAAGGCTTAATTCCTTTACCAGGAACAACTGTATCCATATGTGAAGTAAAATAAATTGTATCTACATCCTGTTTTGTACCTGGAAGCGTACAGATTAAATTACCTGCTCCGTGCCCTGTAACAGACATTGTGTCATCTTCTACTACTTTCACACCTAAAGCCTTAAACTTTTCAGTTAATACTTTTGCAATTTCAGATTCGTATTTTGTTTCTGAATCTACTTGTACTAATTCTAAAAATAAGTCAACTAAACGTTGTTCATTAATCATAATATGTAATCCCTCCAAAATTAACCTATAATGGTATGTTACCATGTTTTTTCCTTGGACGCTCTTCCTTTTTATTTTGTAACATTTCAAGTGCTTGTATTAACTTTATTCTCGTGTCTCTAGGATCAATTACATCATCTACCATTCCAGCTTTTGCAGCTACATAAGGATTTGCAAATTTATTTCGATATTGTTCAATCTTTTCAGTTCTTACGGCCTCTGGCGTTTCACTATTGCTTATTTCATTTGCAAAAATAATATTGGCAGCTCCTTTGGGGCCCATTACAGCAATCTCAGCATTCGGCCATGCATAGACTAGGTCTGCACCAATGGATTTACTGTTTAATGCAACATACGCTCCGCCATACGCTTTTCGCAAAATAACAGTTATTTTCGGAACAGTTGCCTCTGAGTACGCATATAAAATTTTGGCACCATGACGAATAATGCCGCCATGTTCTTGTTTAATACCAGGGAAAAAACCTGTTACATCTTCAAATGTGATAAGAGGAATATGAAATGAGTCGCAAAAACGGATAAAACGTGCGGCTTTATCTGAGGAGTTAATATCTAAGCTGCCTGCCATTACTTTTGGCTGATTACACACAAGCCCTACTACTTTTCCTTTGATACGGGCTAAACCAATTACAATATTTTTGGCAAAGTCTTTTTGCACTTCCAAAAATGAATTTTGATCAACAATTTCTTTAATGACTGATCGAACATCGTAAGGTCTTACTGCATCAAAAGGGATAAGATCTAACAGGTCTGGGCGATAATCACTTTCTTCTTCGTAACACTCTTCAGGAGCTTTTTCTTCATTGGATGATGGTAGGTAACTAAGGAGCAGACGAACTTGTTGTAATACCGCTTCTTCAGACGAAGCACTAAAATGAGCATTTCCGCTTATTTCATTGTGAACAGCGGCTCCTCCCAAGTTTTCAGAAGTAATGGATTCACCTGTTACTGTTTCAATCACTTTAGGGCCGGTAATAAACATCTGACTTGTTCGTTCAACCATAAACACAAAGTCTGTAATGGCAGGGGAATACACAGCCCCTCCTGCACAAGGTCCCATAATGACGGAAATTTGAGGAATAACACCAGAATAAATAGCATTTCGATAAAAAATGTGTCCATATCCGTCTAGCGACATTACTCCTTCTTGAATTCGAGCTCCTCCTGAATCGTTCAAGCCAATAAAAGGAACACCTGTTTTAGCAGCTAAATCCATCACATGTGCAATCTTTTTAGCATGCATCTCGCCGAGTGCACCGCCAAATACAGTAAAGTCTTGTGAAAACAGATAAACTCCTCGTCCGTTTATTTTTCCATACCCCGTCACCACACCGTCACCAGGACCTGCTTGTTCATCCATCTTAAAATCACTGCATCGATGTTCAATAAACGGATTTAATTCTACAAAGCTATTCTCATCTACAAGCAGGGAAATTCGTTCTCTTGCTGTTAGTTTTCCTTTATAATGTTGTTTTTCAATTTTCTTATCCCCACCACCTAATTCAATTGCACGGCGTCTATCGTATAATTCATTTAATTTATCATAAATATCCACCATACTATAACCCCTCCTTTATTTACTTTTCACATAATTCATAAAGCACACCCGCTGATGATGAAGGATGCAAAAAGGCAATTTGTGCTCCTCCTGCCCCTATTCTTGGCGTCTCGTCGATCATTCGAATTCCTTTTCTTTTTAATTGGGTAATTCTTTGGTCAATTGTTTGAGTTCCAAAAGCAACGTGATGAAGCCCTTCTCCTCGTTTGTTGAGAAACTGTTGGATGGGGCTGCTATCTGAAGTTGGCTCAAGCAATTCTAGTTTTACATCTCCGCATTGAAAGAACGCTACTTTGACTTGCTGATCTTCGACATATTCGATTCCTAATAAAGGTAAATTCAGCGTCTGTTCATAAAATGGACGTACATATTCAATTGAATGAACAGCAATACCGATATGATCAATTCCTTTAATCATTAAATAACCTCCTAAAAAAAGCGTTTTCATATACACATATTCTTGAAAAAGCTCTTATTATCCTGCAATGTATTTATAAAGAAGCGACAGCTATATTAGCATGCTTAAGAAAGCTTCTTGTCCAACTGCTCATTCGCATGTAAAATAGAAAAAAAGCAATTAAGGAGGATTTTGCTTTTATGTCAAATAAAAAAATCCAAAAAGTCGTTGTATTTTTAATGCTTGGAACAATGGTGATTACAACTGTATTAGCTGGAATTACCATGTGGCTATAATAAAAGGTAGGTGAAATAAATCACCTACCTTTTATTAACAGATCTCTCCTGTTGTAATAGTTCATAAATCTTTTATTTTACTCAACTGTAATCCCTTTTTCTCCAGCCAACTCTTGAAATGATTTCGTGCTTGTGACAATCCATACTTTCGTTCCAAGCGGGATGCGATCATACAGTTTGGTCACCTCTTCATTTCCTACTCGAATGCATCCATTTGAGACATATTTGCCAATCGAACTGAGCTGATTGGTGCCATGAATGCCATAAATTCGCCCATCTGTATCTTTTGCATCAAAACCAATCCATCTCACACCAAGTGGATTCTTAGGGTCCCCTCCTTCAATCTTTCCTCGTCGGTAATATGGATTAATCACTTTTACAGTAACTGTAAATTCACCTTCTGGTGTTAAATCAGCCGTTTTTCCTGTGGCTACCTTAACAATGTATTCAATTTCTCCATCTTGAATATATGCCAGTTCATTTGTCTGCTTATTAATGACAATAAACGGATCTCCCGGTAAAGGATTCGCTCCTAGAGGCCAAATTGGCGACATTAAAAGCAGAATGAATCCAAAAACATGCATGTCATCCACCACCTTGCCTTTTTTTTATTGTTCGTAAGATGGAGAAACAACATGCATGTTGCCTAAGTTATTTTTAAGGTTTGTTTAATAATTAAATACTGTTCAATTTCTTTTACAAAATGCAATAAATCTGCTCTCGCTTCAAACTCTTCTCTCGTTTTTGGCAAATCCATCGATTGAAATGATTCTTTTAACTGCTCTAATTTTAACAAAAATAATTTTGCTGTATTCCCAGGATGAATACACAAACTTAGCTCTTCGATAAAATCAGCAATCATATAACGCTGTTCAAAGACTAAATCAATCGACGTAACAAGGGGCAATGTCCGTTCAATGATCTCAAGTTGCTTCTCTCGAATTTTAAAATAACGGTAGTAATAATTTTCAGTACGGACAAAATGATTTTCAACGTCACGAAAAGCTAAACTTTTTGCTTCCTCTAATAATTTAACTGTTTCAGCAATTTCTTTCCCTGACCAGCTACTGTCGTTTGTACGCAAATATTGAGCAATTTCTTTCAACATAACTTGAAAATTGCGCTCAATATTCTGTTGATATTCACGCAATTTCCCATCCAAACTTGGCATATATAAATTTACGATTAATGCTACACCAATCCCAATGATAATCAGACCCATTTCATTTAAGACAATTTTCCACGTCATTTCTTGTAGAGAATAAATATGTAACAAAATAACAGAGCTTGTTACAATTCCCTCATTCGCTTTCACAATAACGGTAAGTGGGATAAAAAAGAGAAGCATCAGCCCAATAACAAGTGGATGATACGCAATCCCTTCAAAGAAAATAAATGAAAATAAGATCGAAATCGAGCATGCAATGAAACGTTGTGAAGCACTACGAAGCGATTTTTTCTTTGAATTTTGAATACATAAGATTGTAATAATTCCGGCTGATGGAAAAAACTCCAGCCCCAAAAATTGAGCTAAGATAATGGCTACTGATGTACCGACAGCTGTTTTAAACGTTCGATACCCAATTTTAAATTTCATTTGATTAAAGCTCCTAAACGTTTCTTTTTGTTATTGATCAATAATGATATCTTATTATTTATTACCATGTCTCAATTAATTAAGCAACTTTAAATTCATTCTTCTTGCATCAATCCTGTAATGCAATTCAACTCGTCTTTGAACTTCTAAAATAAATTGAAGGATATGAAAAAAGTGCAGAAAAAGATTGCTTATCTTTTTCTGCACTCCTGATATTTCTGTCAGCGGTACAGCATTAACTATAAAATTTTCTCTAAAAAATCGCGCGCACGCTTACTCTTAGGTGCTGAGAAAAACTCAGCTGGTGGTGCATCTTCTACGAGACGTCCTTCATCTAAAAATAGAACGCGGTCTGCTACTTCACGCGCAAAGCCCATTTCGTGTGTGACAATAACCATTGTCATGCCTGTTTCTGTCAATGATTTCATAACATCAAGCACTTCTTTTACCATTTCAGGATCGAGTGCTGACGTTGGTTCATCAAACAACATTACTTCCGGCTCCATCGCTAATGCTCTCGCAATCGCAACACGTTGTTTTTGACCACCTGACAAACGATTCGGATATTCATTCGCTTTTTCAGCAAGTCCTACTTTCTTTAATAGTTCATTCCCTTTGGTTTGCGCTTGCTCCTTTGACAACCCTTTTACAGTTATTGGTGCATACGTTAAATTTTCTAATACTGTCATATGCGGAAACAGATGAAAATGTTGAAATACCATGCCAACATTTTGTCGAACGCGCATAATATTTGTTTTCACATTCATAATTTCTTGATTATTAATCGAAATAAGGCCGCTCGTTGGCTCTTCTAATAAATTCATACAGCGTAAGAAAGTTGATTTACCAGATCCAGACGGTCCAATAACAGCAACTACTTCCTTTTCTTTAATGACTGTTGAAATGCCTTTTAATACTTCGTTTTGACCATATGATTTATGCAAGTTTTCAATTTTAATCACCTTTTCTCATTCTCCTCTCGACAGCTTTACCAAGGAGCGTTAAGCCCATGACCATGATGTAGTAAATCAAACCTGCAAATAAAAGAGGCTCAAAATAGGCAAACTTTTCTCCTCCAACAATATAAGCACGCCTCATAATATCAAGAGCGCCAATAACTGTTACAAGTGCAGATTCTTTTGTCAACGTAATAAATTCATTCATTAACGCAGGTAAGATATTCTTTAAAGCTTGAGGCATAATAATCTGTCCCATCATGCGGCGATAAGGGATCCCTAATGCTAAAGCTGCTTCACGCTGGCCTTTATCTACAGCTAAAATCCCTGCGCGGATAATTTCTGAGATATAAGCAGCAGAGTTTAAACCAAATGCTGCAACCGCTGCTGGAAATGGTGCAATATCAAATCCCACTATTTGTGGCAACCCAAAATAAATTAACAATAATTGTAAGACAAGTGGTGTCCCACGAAAAATCGATGTATAGATATCAGCAATCCATATCAATGCTTTTGAGCGGCTAATTTTAAACAAAGATAATAAAGTTCCTAGCGCAAAGCCGACAATTGCTGAAGCAAGAACTATTTGTATCGTTACCCATACCCCTTGTAAAATATAAGGGAGTGAAGGCACGATTTGTCCAAAATCCAAATTCATGCCTAGTTCCATTCCTCTCCGTCAATCTTTTATTCTTTACTATCAAACCATTTGATTACTAATTCTTCTAGCTCTCCGTTTTCTTTCATTTCATTTAAGACACGGTTAAACTCTTCTGTTAACTTGCTGTCTTTTGGAAAAGCAATAGCGGACCCTTTATTTGATTCTTCACGTCCTGTTTCAGCCAATTGCAATGTATCGTCTTTTTCTACATAGCCTTTTGCAACTGTATCTTCAATAATTGCAACATCAATACGGTTTGATTTCATTTCTTGAATCAGTTGAGGAATACGATCACGGCTTTCAATTTTAATGTCCACTTCTTTTGAAAGTGTCTTTGCTTCATCTTCTTGAATTGAAGCTGTTTGAACACCAACTGTTTTTCCATTTAATGCTTCAATATTATCTACTGGCGCTTCTTTTTTAGACACAAGCACATTTTTTGCTTCATAGTACACATCAGAAAAATCAACATTTTTCTTACGCTCTTCTGTAGGAGTCATACCTGCAAGCACTAAATCTACTTTCTTTGATTGTAATGACGGAATTAAACTCCCGAACTCCATATCGACAACTTTCACTTCATACCCTAACTCTTTCCCAATTGCTTTTGCTAAATCGATATCAAATCCAACTGGTTCACTATCACCTTTTGCTGTATCAATGTACTCAAATGGCGGATAATCTGCTGATGTACCCATTTTAAGCACTTTAGTATTCTTTTCATCACTACTGCTGCTGCTATTCGATGTTCCTTCACCCGCACCACATGCCGCAAGTACTCCCGCTGTAAGCAAGCCGATCATCGCTATGGATAACCACTTTTTCTTTTTCATCTTACTTCCCCCTTAAATTATTTTCTTAAAATTAATAATATTATGAAATAAGTTTTTTCTTATTGCAAGACATTGTCGAAAATTAAATATATATTCATTTAAATGTATTTTAACACGTTTTTATATTTATGCAATACTTTTTTTAAATATAAATTTTACTATATAAAAATACCTCCTTGCTATATTCCGTTAATGAAACCTTCACTCTGTAAGATTTATATTTTAGATAGAGTGATGAGTTAGCTGTACGCCTAGATAAATGCTCGATTCATGCGCTTGCACTAACAGTTTCAACCTTATTCTCTCACTTCACCTTGCTTAAACAAGAAAAATACAGGTGTATTTTTAAATCATTTTGTTAAAGAAAACAGCAAAAAAAGAAGCCGCTATATGCAGCTTCTTTGTATAAACAATTTATATTTCTTCACAATGCTCTTCAAAAGCTTCTTGCAATTTCATCACAACTGACATCGGATCATGACCTTCAATTTCATGGCGTTCTACCATTGTAATAATCTTTCCATCTTTTAATAATGCGAAAGATGGAGATGAAGGCGGATACCCTTCAAAATACTCCCGTGCGCGTGCTGTTGCTTCTTTATCTTGCCCTGCAAATACTGTTACTAAATTTGCAGGACGCTTATCATAATGCACGGAATGCGCTGCAGCCGGCCTTGCGATTCCGCCTGCACAGCCACAAACAGAGTTTACCATAACCAATGTTGCTCCTGCCTTTTTAAACGCTTCATCTACTTCTTCAGCCGTTGTTAATTCTGTATATCCAGCTGCTGTAATTTCTTTACGTGCTTGGCGTACAACGTCATTCATAAATAGATTAAAATCAACATTCATCTTATTTCCCTCCTTATTTATTCTACTATTCATCATAACAAACCATAACAAAAAAGGCGATTTGTTTAACTTATTTTTTCGCCGCTTTGTTTACAAGAAAGCACATTTTCCCAAACTAATCGTACATCTCGATTCATGTCCTTAACTCCTAGTGTAAAAGGATAATGGCTAATAGCCTTATCCTTTTAATGTTTCGTTACTTATAGCTTTTTGATGAGTAGATATCACAAGCTCTAATGCTTCTCCCATCGTTACCGTTCCTTGGTTCATTTCTTCTGTAATTACTTTTAATTTATTTTTTACGATATCATTTTCATAAAACGATTCATATAAGTACTCATGTATACCTGCTTGGAGCCAAGAAGTTAGCTGTTGGTTCCTTTTTTGCTGAAACAGCTTTTTCATATTCATCCACTCTTTAAATTCATTTACTTGTTTCCACAGTTGCATGATGTCTTTCTCATAATAAACAGATGTCGTCATCACACGCGGAACCCAAAAAGCAGAGTGTCCATGTAAAAATGCGATAACAGATTCATATTCTTTCTTGGTTGCATATGCTTTTTGCTGGTTATCACCATCTGCTTTATTAACACAAATGAGATCAGCCAGCTCTAAAATTCCTTTTTTAATCCCTTGAAGTTCGTCTCCTGCCCCTGTTAATACTAATAAAACAAATACATCAACCATTTGTTTTACAATGGTTTCCCCTTGACCTACTCCCATTGTTTCAACAAAAATCACATCGTAACCTGCCGCTTCACAAAGGAGTATCGCCTCGCGTGTTTTACGATGAACCCCTCCCAATGTCCCTTGCGAAGGGGAGGGCCTAACAAACGCTTTAGGGTTTCGTGAAAGATTTTCCATTCTTGTCTTGTCTCCTAAAATACTGCCCCCGGAGACCGTGCTGCTCGGGTCAATAGCTAATACAGCTACTCGATGACCTTCATTACATAAATACGTGCCAAATCGATCAATAAGTGTGCTCTTACCAGCACCCGGGACACCTGTAAATCCAATTCGAATCGATTCCCCTGTATACGGATAAATTTCTTTTATTAGTTCTTGTGCTACTTTTCTATGCTTAAGAGCTTGACTCTCAATTAATGTAATTGCTTGTGCCAATACAACACGATCATGCTTTAGTAACCCTTCTTTGTAACCTGCTACATCTTTAATTTTTGCCATCTTGTTTCACCATGTCTCGCGCAAACGCTGTTGAATTTCATGCAGCACTTTCACTGCAGCTTGTGGAATAACGGTACCCGGACCAAAAATAGCAGCCGCACCGTGTTCCCGCAAAAACTTATAATCCTGCTGCGGAATGACTCCTCCAATAATAACAAGAATGTCATCACGACCTTTCAAGCGCAGTTGCTTAACTAATTGAGGAAGAAGGGTTTTATGTCCTGCTGCAAGGGAGCTGATCCCTATAACATGAACATCATTTTCAATTGCCTGTAAGGCTGTTTCTTCTGGTGTTTGAAACAATGGCCCAATATCTACATCAAAACCTAAATCAGCAAATGCTGTTGCGATAACTTTCGCTCCCCGGTCATGCCCATCCTGTCCCATTTTAGCTACTAAAATTCGCGGCCGTCTCCCTTCTTCTTCAAGAAACTCCTGTGTGAGTCTACGCACGTTCTCAATTTGTTCACTCTCTGTAAATTCTGTGCTGTACACACCGCTAATCGCACGAGAGAGGGCCTGATGTCTACCTGCTACTTTTTCAATAGCATTTGATATTTCACCTAACGTTGCTCGTACACGTGCTGCTTCGACTGCTAATGCCAATAAATTACCTTCACCTGTTTCTGCTCCGTATGTTAAGTTATCCAGAGCTTTTTGCACTTTATCATCATCTCGAGTTAAGCGAAGGTGCTGCAGCCGCTCAATTTGTGCATTTCGAACTGCTGTATTATCGATATCGAGGATTTCTAAAGGTTCCTCCTGTTCCGATTGAAACGCATTCACACCCACAATAATTTCAGCTTTAGAATCAATCTTTGCCTGCTTTCTTGCAGCTGCCTCTTCTATTTTCATTTTTGGAATACCTGTTTCAATCGCTTTTGCCATCCCCCCTAACGATTCAATCTCCTCAAGATGGCCCCACGCTTTTTGTACAAGTTCATTCGTTAGCGATTCTACATAATAAGATCCTCCCCATGGGTCGATCACCGCACAAATTTCTGTTTCATCCTGCAAATATAACTGGGTATTTCGAGCAATACGGGCTGAAAAATCTGTTGGAAGTGCAATAGCTTCATCTAACGCATTTGTGTGCAACGATTGTGTATGACCAGTTACAGCTGCTAATGCTTCAATACATGTACGAACAATATTGTTGTATGGATCTTGCTCTGTCAAACTCCACCCAGATGTTTGCGAATGAGTACGCAATGCTAAAGATTTATGATTAGCTGGATTAAATTGCTTCATTAGCTTGGCCCATAAAAGACGTGCAGCCCTCATCTTAGCTACTTCCATAAAATAGTTCATTCCAATTGCCCAGAAAAATGATAAACGTGGAGCGAAGGAATCAATAGGAATTCCAGCTTGAATACCTGTCCGAACATACTCTAACCCATCAGCTAATGTATACGCCAATTCAAGATCAGCAGGAGCTCCAGCTTCTTGCATATGATAGCCTGAAATACTAATGCTGTTAAATTTCGGCATATGCTCAGATGTATATTTGAAAATATCGGCGATAATTTTCATTGACATATCAGGAGGATAAATATACGTGTTTCGAACCATGTATTCTTTTAAAATATCATTTTGAATCGTTCCAGCAAGCTGTTCTTTTTTTACACCTTGTTCTTCTGCAGCTACAATATAAAAAGCCATAATTGGTAAGACTGCTCCATTCATAGTCATAGATACAGACATTTGATCTAATGGAATGCCTTCAAACAGCTGCTTCATATCTAAAATAGAGTCAATGGCTACACCAGCCTTTCCAACATCACCGACTACCCTCGGATGATCGGAATCATATCCTCGATGCGTAGCCAAATCAAATGCGACAGACAGCCCTTTTTGGCCAGCTGCTAAGTTTCTGCGATAGAATGCATTACTTTCTTCAGCAGTGGAATAACCTGCATATTGACGGATTGTCCAAGGCCGGTTTACATACATTGTTGCATAAGGCCCTCGTACAAATGGAGGTAGCCCTGGCATAAAGTTAATAAATTCTACTTTTTTGCGATCATTGTCTGTATAGAGGGGTTTGATTGAAATTTGCTCATTCGTTTGAAAAGATACATCATCAAACGGTTTGTTCGTTTCCTTGCTTACTGCTTCTTTCCATTCATCTTCTTGTGGATTATTAAATGGTATTGTAAAGGGCATTGTTGAAAATGATGGCTTCTTATACATCTGCATTCACCTCTAACAATTGTAATAACTGTTCAAAGCATTGAATCGCATTTGTTTGACTATGAATAATGTCGACAATCCCGCGATGTTGCCATTCTCTTTTAGCTATAAAATCATCTTCACCAACAACATACATATACACCGTATTTTGTAAAAAATATGGCATGACTTTACCTATCATTTTTTCAACCATTTCGTCTTCACCACATACCACATATGCATGATGCTTTCCGTCATTAACCCAATCTGCTATATCAACATAAGAGTACAAATCTGACACTATTTCACATTGAAAACCTCCAGACTCAAATAAGGATTGAGCAATCGCTGTCCGTTTTTTACTAACAGCACTTTGATTCACTTGAATGATTCCTACTGATAAATCACATGTACGAAGTCTTATCTCTTCAAATGCCTGGCCTTTTCTCCATTTCGTGAATGGTTGAATTTGTTCGTATGCTGATGATCTTTGCCATTCTTCCATCATCATGCCAATAGTCATTCCGTCTTTTATTAAGTCTGTATCCTTATCTATTGATACTTGTGAAGAATGAACTTCCTTTTCATACTTTTGACGATTTTTCGCCACTAGCTTTTGATATTCCTGATAATTTTTTTCCTTATTATCTGCTTGTTTCTTTTTAATTGGATGCTTTGCAACGTAATGAGTAACGCCTACCATTCGTTGAGCACGCGTTTCTATTTGCTGCTTTTGACGCTGCAACGTATCTTCAACTTGCTTTTGAATCATGCCGTTTTTTAAGCAAGCTTCCATTCCACCGCACCGTTCGATTTCCCTGAACAATGACCATGCTTGTTGAGCGAGCTCATGCGTATAAGATTCTACGTACCAAGAGCCCCCTGCCGGATCGATGACTTTTGTTAAATGCGATTCTTTCTCTAAAATAAGGTGTGTATTACGGGCAATTCGATGTGAAAATAAGGTAGGATCTTCTAACAATGAATTGTATGGTTCAATATGTAAGCTATCGGCTCCTCCTATAATTGCAGCAAAAGCTTGAACTGTACCACGGATAATATTTGTATGTACATCTTCTTTTGAAAATGTCACATCCGATGTACTGGCATGAATAAATGGTGCAGGAATTTCAATAGTAGGTGAAAACGCACGCACAACATTCGTCCATAATAAACGAAAGGCCCGTAGCTTAGATATTTCCATAAATAAATGAGAACTCGTAGAAAAAGAGAATGTAAGGTGAGGTAATACATGGTGTAAAGGAATATTTCTTTTTAAACATTCATCAATATATTGAACAGCAGTGGCTAGCCCAAATGCAAGTTCCTGAACAGCATTTGCACCACTATCATGATAGGGCTGACTGCTGATATAAATTGTTTTAACATTTATATTGTATTCTTTTGCCCATTCAATACTTTTTACCATGTGGTCATATAAATGAGTAGTTTCAATAGGTGAAAACGAATAAGCCGCTAATGTCCCTAATGGGTCCATTCCTATCGTTCCTTTTAGATCTTCTAGGGGAATCTGCTTTTTGTTACAATAACGCTGAATATAAGCTAAAAGCGGTAACGATGTATAACCTGTATTTACGAAGATGGTTGTGGACTTTAATGAAATATCACGAAACAAATACTCGATATCTTCCTCTTGGGAGATAAACACTCCTCTACCCACTTTATCAAACGGCACTTCTTCTGGATCTTTTCCTAATATTGATGCCTTATTAAGCTTAAATGCAGCTGTTGTTTGCCCATTATGCAGCCCTTCTTTTAACAATTCATTACATGTAGCGGCAAAGAGAGAATCGACTTGTTGAGTAATCTCCCAACGATCTTTTATATAGCCTGTTTTTCTGCTTCCTCGTACAAAAGAACCTTGACCTGGTAGTTCGTTCAAGTAAAGAAGATCTTTTATATCTTCCTCTCGATAAAGCGGTTTCAAAAAAATGTTTTCTAATGTAAGCTTTTCGATTAAATGACTGTTTTGTTTTTCTGCTTCTTGTATCCAATCTTCTTGAGGTGTCGGTTTAAATTCATGAAATGACAGCGAGTTCATTTTCATTTCACTTCTCCTTTACTATTAAAATAGCGTACACTTCCATTTATAGATGATACAAAAAAGAAAGCAAAATAATCCAATATTTGTTACTCCTATATTTATTTTAATACATTTTACTTATTTGTGAAATACAGAGAGTCCGCTTTTATCAAAAACTGGCGGATAGTTGTATTGTTTATCTGCAACCTAATCGCAACTATTTAATATTCACTGTAAACAAAAAGCACAACGAAAGATATGCTTTTCTTTAACGTTGTGCTTTTTTAATTAGTACTGCTCTTCCTTCAGGCTCGCTAAGTGATGGAATAACTCTCTGTAAAGTAGCGAATATCAGAACATAGACGAAACAATCAATATCTATATGACACATAAATTTGATGAGCCTCAATGAACAATCCGTAAAATATAAAGAAAATCCCACTAATTGAAATTTTATACAAGTTCATATTGTAGCCTTGTAAACATAAAAATATTCGTTACTTTACGATAGATCACAATAGGGCTGTTCAGTAAATCGACGTATGTTCTTTAGAGATGGTTTCAAGAATTTCTTTTACTCTTGCTAAAAATTTCCCGCAAATTAAACCATCTAATACGCGATGATCTAACGATAAACACAAGTTAACCATATCTCGTATTGCAATCATATTGTCAATCACTACTGGCCGCTTTACAATGGATTCAACTTGTAAAATAGCAGCTTGCGGATAATTGATAATCCCCATTGATTGGACAGATCCAAACGACCCTGTGTTGTTTACAGTGAACGTTCCTCCCTGCATATCCTCTGACTTTAAAGTACCCTGACGCACTTTTTTCACTAGCTCTGTAATTTCACGAGCAATTCCTTTAATCGTTTTCTCATCTGCATGTTTAATAACAGGTACAAATAGCGCATCATCGGTTGCAACGGCAATTGAAATGTTAATATCTTTCTTTTGAACGATGCGATCCCCTGCCCACATTGAATTCATCTGGGGGAATTCTGTTAAAGCTTGGGCAATAGCTTTTACAAAGAAAGCAAAATAAGTTAAATTAAATCCTTCTTTTTGTTTGAATTCCGTTTTTACAGAATCACGATACGAAACTAAATTTGTCACATCGACTTCAATCATTGTCCATGCATGTGGAATTTCATGCTTACTACGTAACATATTTGTTGCAATCGCTTTTCGGATACCTGATACAGGTATATCAATATCCCCTGCGGCTGATAAAACCGGCATTGCCTCTTTAGTAGCAGAACGCTCGATTTCTTTCGGCTTTGACTCCACGTTCGGCTTGGCTTCTTGCTTAGTTGGAACCTGTCCTTTCTCTATGACTGCAAGGACATCTTTACGTGTAATACGACCACCTGCACCAGAACCTTTGACATGCTCTAAGTCAATATTATGTTCTTGTGATAACCGAAGAACAGCAGGAGAGTATCGGCGCTTATTTTGACCATCTTCATGAACCTGCGGCTTTTTCTCGATTTTTTCTGTCTCCGGCGTTTTCTCTTGTACTTCTACCTCTAGACCGCCTTCAACTTCAATTAAACAAAGCACTTCACCAACTGGCAATGTTTCATCTTCATTTGCAATAATTTCTTTCACAGTTCCTGAAAAAGAAGAGGGCACTTCTGCATTTACTTTATCTGTCATCACTTCAGCTAAAGGGTCATATTTATTTACGTGATCCCCCACAGAGACAAGCCATTTGCTGATTGTTCCTTCAGTTACACTTTCGCCAAGTTGCGGCATTGTAATTTTTTCAATTGCCACTGAAAACAACTCCTTTAAAATTCAGCTAATTCTCTCATTGCTTTTTCTACTTTATCTGGATTCACCATAAAATACTTTTCCATTGTTGGAGCATATGGCATAGCAGGAACATCAGGTCCTGCCAATCGCTGAATCGGTGCATCTAAATCAAATAAACAATTTTCAGCAATAATCGCTGCCACTTCACTCATTACACTGCCTTCTTTGTTGTCTTCTGTCACTAGTAAGACTTTTCCCGTTTTAGAAGCTGCTTCAATAATAGCTTCTTTATCTAAAGGATATACCGTGCGTAAATCTAAAATATGAGCAGAGATTCCATCGGCTTTAAGCTTTTCTGCTGCTTGCAATGCAAAATGGACACATAATCCATATGTAATAACTGTGATGTCTTCGCCTTCACGCTTTACATCTGCTTTCCCGATTGGCAAGACATAGTCACCCTCAGGAACCTCACCTTTAATTAAACGATATGCACGCTTATGTTCAAAAAACAGAACTGGATCATCATCGCGAATGGCCGCTTTTAATAATCCTTTTACATCATAAGGTGTAGATGGCATCACAATTTTTAAACCTGGTTGATTAGCAAACAATGCTTCTACTGATTGCGAGTGATAAAGCGCTCCATGCACGCCGCCGCCATAAGGTGCACGGATAGTAATGGGACAAGTCCAATCATTATTTGAACGGTATCTTATCTTTGCTGCTTCAGAGACAATCTGATTTACTGCTGGCATAATAAAATCCGCAAACTGCATTTCAGCTATTGGACGCATCCCATACATTGCTGCTCCAATTCCAACACCAGCGATAGCGGACTCAGCGAGCGGTGTATCCATAACACGTTCTTCACCAAACTGCTCATATAACCCATTGGTTGCTTTGAATACTCCGCCTTTTCGCCCAACATCTTCTCCAAGTACAAACACACGTGAATCTCGTTCCATTTCTTCGCGAATGGCCATCGTCACAGCATCAATATATGAAATAACTGGCATATATTCTCCTCCTTACTCACCGTATACGTATTTTAAAGCTGTTTCTGGGTCTGCATATGCAGCTTGTTCTGCATAATCTGTTGCATCATTTACAAGGTCCATGATTTCAGCTAAGATCTGCTTTTCACTTTCATCTGTTAATACATTGACTTCTTTTAGATACATAGCAAAGTGAACAAGCGGATCATTTTTCTTTGCCTCTGAAATCTCATCTGCTTCTCTATATGCACGGTCGTCATCATCACTTGAATGAGCCGTTAGGCGATTAGACACGGTCTCTACTAACGTCGGCCCTTCCCCTCTAGCAGCTCGGTCTCTCGCTTCTTTCACTACTTCATATACAGCCAATAGATCATTGCCGTCTACTGTATAACCTGGCATCCCATAGCCAATAGCTCGATCAGATACTTTTTCACATCCAAGTTGCTTTTCAACAGGAACAGAAATGGCGTATTTGTTGTTTTCACACATGAAAATAACTGGCAATTTATGTACACCAGCAAAGTTTGCACCTTCGTGAAAATCTCCCTGGTTAGAAGAGCCTTCTCCAAACGTAACAAACGTCACTAGATCTTTTTTCTCCATTTTACCAGCTAAAGCTATCCCCACAGCATGCGGCACTTGTGTTGTAACAGGCGAAGAACCCGTTACAATGCGCTTGGCTTTATAGCCGAAATGACCTGGCATTTGACGCCCACCAGAATTAGGGTCTTCAGCTTTGGCAAATCCTGATAGCATAAGATCGCGCGCTGTCATGCCAAATGCTAAAACAACACCCATATCACGATAATAAGGTAAGACGTAATCATTCTCTCGGTTGAGCGCAAATGCTGCTCCTACTTGAGCTGCTTCCTGGCCTTGGCACGAAATAACAAACGGAACTTTTCCTGCACGATTTAATAACCACATACGCTCATCAATTTTTCGCGCAAGTAGCATTGTACGGTACATTTCGATAACTTGTTCGTTAGTTAATCCTAATGATTCATGACGATTTTTTGTCATTGCGAATCCCTCCTTTAATCTTTAAAAATGAATCGCTTTTCCATTCACAGATAGGGCTGCTTCTCCAATAGCTTCTGATAAACTTGGATGCGGATGAATTGTATGGGCAATTTCCCAAGGGGTTGCATCTAGCACTTTGGCTAACCCGGCTTCAGAAATCATATCTGTGACATGCGGGCCAATCATATGCACACCCAGTACATCATTTGTTTTTTTATCGGCAATAATTTTTACAAACCCTTCAGATTCACCATACACAAGAGCCTTTCCAATTGCTTTAAATGGGAATTTCCCAACTCTCAGTACATAGTCCTTTTCACGTGCTTGTTCTTCCGTTAACCCCACGCTTGCTACTTCCGGGTTGCTATAGACGCATTTTGAAATGGTTTCATAATCAATTGGCAACGGGTTCTCATCTTTTAAATGTTCAACAGCAACAATTCCTTCGTGAGACGCAACGTGCGCCAATTGTAATCCTCCAATTACATCTCCAATGGCGTAAATATGTGATTCTTTTGTTTGATAGTACTCATTCGTAGCAATAACACCATTTTCAACAACAATATCTGTATTTTCTAAGCCAATCCCTTCTACATTAGCTTGTCTGCCTACGGAAACAAGGAGTTTGTCTGCTTTGTATGTACTCATTTCTCCTTTGACTTCTGCTGAAATTTGAATACCGTTTTCAATTTGGAGTGTATCCGGTAACACTTTAGCTGAAGTTATAACTTGAATACCTTTTTTGGTTAAAAGCTTTTGCATTTCTCTTGATACATCGCGATCTTCTGTCGGCAAAATATGGTCACTATATTCGATAACTGTTACGTCAACATCAAAGTCAGCTAGCATCGATGCCCATTCAATCCCAATTACACCTCCGCCAACAATCACGATTGAAGATGGTAGCTCATTCATTTGTAAGGCTTCATCAGATGTCATGACAAAGCTCCCGTCAATCGTTAAACCGGGTAATGTTTTAGGACGTGACCCTGTTGAAATAATAACATTTTTAGGAATAAGCATTTCATTTTCTTCACCATTGTTCAATTCAACTGAGATTGTTCCTGGCATTGGCGAAAAAATCGACGGTCCTAAAATCCGTCCAAATCCTTCATATAAATCAATCTTTCCTTTTTTCATTAAATGTTGTACACCATTATATAATTGAGTAACAATATTTTGTTTTCGCTCTTGCACTCGCTTGTAGTTTAAAGCTACATCGGACGTCATGATTCCAAATTCTTCTGCTCGCTTTGCTGTTTGATAAACTTCTGCACTACGCAGTAAAGCTTTACTTGGAATACACCCTGAATGCAAGCACGTTCCCCCTAATTTGCTTTTTTCTACCACAGCAACGGTTAAACCAAGCTGCGATGCACGGATTGCAGCCACATATCCTCCCGTTCCTCCGCCAAGAATGACTAAATCATACTCTTTCGCCATATGTTTTCTCACCTTTCTGTTTAAAACACTTTAGAATGTATTTCTTTTCCGGGGTATCGCTTAGCATCCTCTTCTTTTTTCAGTACACGAAGAGCTCCTTCCGCTAATGCTTGCAGCTCATTTTCTCCAGGATAAACGATGACATCTGCAATCCATTTTACACGTTCAATAATCAAATCAACAAATAATTTGGAGTACGCAATACCACCTGTTAAAATAATCGCATCTACTTTTCCAGCCAAAACTGCACTTGCTGCACCAAGTTCCTTTGCTATTTGATAAGCCATGGCTTCATAAATTAGCTTTGCTTTTTCATTTCCCTTTTTGACAAGTACCTCTACTTTTTGCACATCTGATGTTCCTAAATAACCGACAAGTCCACCTTTACCAACAAGCATCTTCATTATATCTTCTCGGTAATACTGACCTGAAAAACATAGTTTGACAAGCTCTCCAACTGGAACATTCCCTGCACGTTCAGGACTAAACGGGCCGTCTCCATGCAAACCATTGTTCACATCAATAACTTTTCCATTTTGATGAACACCAACTGTAATTCCTCCACCCATATGCGCGACAATGATGTTCATGTTTTCATATCGGTTATTAAGCTGATTCGCTACTTTACGTGCTACAGATTTTTGATTCAAAGCATGAAAGATGCTTTTCCGTTCTATATAAGGTGTTCCGGATATCCGAGCAATATCAGCTAATTCATCCACTACAACAGGATCAACAATGTATGAGGGAATATTTAATCCATTTGCAATTTCATAAGCTAAAATCCCTCCTAAATTAGATGCATGATGACCTGCATAGCCGTTTTTTAAATCTGTTAGCATTAAATCATTAACCTCATATGTTCCACCTTCAATCGGACGCAACAAGCCTCCTCTTCCACATACTGCACTTAATTTAGATAAATTAATCCCTTCTTCATCAAGTGCCTCAAGAATAGAGGTCTTTCTTAATTCATATTGTTCATAAATGGTTTCAAATATATTTAAATCCTCTGCTTCATAACGAATCGTTCGATCAAAAATCATTTTTTCATTATGAAACACACCTATCTTCGTAGATGTTGAACCTGGGTTAATAGTGAGTATTCGATAATCTTGCATACTTAACAAATAGCCTCCTAGCTGTATCGACTAGCTTTCCTGTTATAAGTAAGGCTAGGTCGAAAGGAGTTTCCTTTTGCCTAGCCCGAATTGCAGTGATTAGCGTGTTTGACGTCTACTTAAAATATGATGTCCATTTTGTAAAAATTGACTTCTTGAACGGCGCAACGTTTCGATTCTTTCTTCAGCTAAACGATCAGCTGCCATGTATGTTGGAATGCTATCTCTTTTTGAGATTTCAATTACTTTCTCAATGTTGTCATAAATACCTTCTACTTTTTTCAACGCACGCTCGCGATTATATCCAACTAATTCATCTGCTACATTAATTACTCCGCCGGCATTAATTACATAATCTGGTGCGTACACAATCCCTAATTCGTGAATTAAATCGCCATGGCGAGCTTCTTTCAATTGATTATTTGCTGCACCCGCGATTACTTTTGCCTTTAATTGCGGAATTGTCTCGTCATTAATTGTTGCGCCTAATGCACATGGAGCATATATATCACACTCTACCCCGTAAATATCGTTAGGATCGACTGCTTTGGCACCAAATTCTTCTACTGCACGTTGCACGGCTTGCTTGTTAATGTCTGTTACAATTAATTTTGCCCCTTCTTCATGTAAGTGTCGACATAAGTTATATGCAACATTTCCGACACCTTGAACAGCGATAACTTTTCCTTCAAGCATATCTGTTCCAAAGGCTTCCTTTGCTGCCGCTTTAATGCCTCGATATACGCCGTACGCTGTGACTGGTGAAGGATTTCCAGATGATCCGAATGCAGGAGAAACACCTGTAACATAATCAGTTTCTTGGTAAACAATGTCCATGTCTTCAACCGTTGTCCCCACATCTTCTGCTGTAATATAACGACCATTTAAACCTTGAATATATCGGCCAAAGGCACGGAACATAGCTTCATTTTTATCTTTGCGAGGGTCTCCAATAATAACGGTTTTACCGCCCCCTAAGTTTAAGCCTGCTGCTGCATTTTTATATGTCATTCCACGCGCAAGACGCAGTGCATCTTCAATCGCCGCTTCTTCGGACTCATATGTCCACATTCTTGTACCACCTAAAGCTGGCCCAATTGTGCTATCGTGAATAGCAATAATGGCTTTTAAACCAGATTCTTTATCTTGACAAAATAATAATTGCTCATAGTCATATGTTTCCATGTATTTAAAAATTTTCATTTTATCTTCCTCCTATTGATCCTGTTGTGCGACACTGATGGCTAATGCTAATGAGTAAAGTTTGCTTTCAGCTGAATCTGCTCTTGATGTTAAAACAATTGGAGCTTTTGCCCCTGCGAGTACTGCACCAACTTTTGCTTTTGCAAAATAAATAAGCGATTTATACAATACGTTTCCTGTTTCAATATTTGGCACGAGTAAAATATCAGCACAGCCAGCAACCTCACTTTGAATTCCTTTATGTTGTGCT
Source organism: Priestia megaterium (assembly GCA_008180335.1). Lineage (GTDB taxonomy): Bacteria > Bacillota > Bacilli > Bacillales > Bacillaceae_H > Priestia > Priestia megaterium_B. The sequence goes on along the minus strand of VTEF01000001.1, from coordinate 479,550 downwards.
GCTTCAATATTAACGGCGTTATCAAGCGCTAAAGGTCCATCTACTAAACAACCTTTAATTTGACCACGTCGATTCATTTGTGTAAGTAGCGCAGCATCTGTTGTTGCTGTCATAGCAGGATTAACGACCTCAACAGCTGCAATTGGTGCTACTTTAGGTATATCAATCCCAATCGCTTTTGCGACTTGAACAGCATTTTGTAGAATCTGTACTTTTTCATTCAACCCCGGCGCAATATTCATTGCAGCATCAGTTACAATTACTGTACGATCCTGCACATCAAAAACAGCAACATGTGAAAGAACATTTCCTGTCCGCAGCCCATATTCTTTATGTAATACAGCTTTTAAAATTGTTGATGTTGGCAAATTTCCTTTCATCACGATATGTGCTTGATTAGCTTGGACAGACTCGACAGCCCTTTGAGCTGCTTCAGTTACTGAAGAGGCATGTGCAAGTACGACATTTTCATGATTCAACAAGGAAGGCCGATGGTTTCTCATCACTTCATATATCTTTCGTTCATCACCGTATAAGATGAATTTTGCTAAACCTTGAGAAACCGCTTCCTGTACTGCTTCAATGGTTTCTAAATCTTCAGCAGCCGCTACGGCGATGGTTAAAGGCTTTTTTTGAACAACTTTATTTAATACTGCAGCAAGTGTCATTGAACGTTCGACCTTTCGTATTAGTTTGCTTCACTTTGTCCTTATCATTGCAATCTGTTTAAATCGCTTTACTTTTTACCAAAACACCATCCGTTTTACATACTTGCAAAAAGTGTGCCAACTTTTTAACTTTTACGTCAGAGTCTCATAATCTATACTCTACATTTTAATGAAATTGCTATTGATTGCTCAAAGTTACAGGAGAAGAAGCTTTGTAAAACTCTTTTGTATACACAATCTATTGCATAAAAACAATCATGTAAAAAAATGAAGGGTTTCATTTTCCACTGTTCATTAAAATTATTATGACTAGTTTGACTGCCCAAATAGGTTACATTAGCAGGCTAATGCCGCGCAAAAAAATTCATACTATGCAGTTTATTGCACGCTATTATTTGCAAGGTTGTACTTTTCTAACTTATAGTACAAAGATCGCACCGAAATCCCAAGTCGTTTAGCGGTTTTTGTTTTATTATATTCGTTTACTTCAAGGACATTTTTTATTACTTTTGCTTCATATTCATCTAATAAGTCACTTAACTCTTTTCCCGCTTGCACATGTAATGCTTGGCTACTAGCCTGCTCTTTCTTTTTGCTTTCCTCAAGGATAGGTAAATGATGCTCTGCAATTAATGTCTCACTATAATGCATATAGATAATGGCTCTACCTAAAATGTTCTCTAATTCTCGGACATTTCCTGGCCAATCATATAGCATTAAAGATTGAAGAGCTTCTTGCGTTACTCCTTCTACATTTCGACCATAGTCTTGATTAATTTTCGTAATTAAATGTAAAGTGAGCGCTTCAATATCCTCTTTTCTATGTCTTAACGGAGGAATATTGATTGGAATTTTGTTTAAACGATAATATAAATCTTGACGAATCGTTCCATCGGCTATACCTTGCTCTAAATTGACATTGGTGGCAGCAATCACTCGAATATTTACTGGTATTGGAGTGGTGCCTCCGACACGAACCAACTCCTTTTCTTGCAAGACTCGTAATAGTTTTGCTTGCATATGAGCAGATAATTCACCGATTTCATCCAAGAAAATACTTCCGTTGTTCGCTTCTTCAAAGACACCTCTCTTTCCTCCGCGTTTAGCTCCTGAAAATGCGCCCTCTTCATAGCCAAACAGCTCACTCTCTAATAAAGAATCTGATAAAGCAGCACAATTCACACGGACAAATTTGTTATATTTACGACTACTTGCATTGTGGATTGCATGTGCAAATAATTCTTTTCCTGTTCCTGATTCACCTCTTAGTAAAACAGTTGCGGGTGTTTTGGCAGCTAATTTTGCTTGTTCAATAGCTAACTGAAATTCCTCTGATTCACCAATAATGTCGTCAAACGAATATTTTGCCTCTAAGGTTCTAATAATTTGCCGGGCTCGATGTAATTCCGTTGTAAGCTCCTGAATCTCAGACATATCATGAATAACCCCTACACTGCCTTTTAATTTCCCGTCTACAATAACAGGAGCAACATTGACAACCACATCTTTTTTATTAGGACCTACTTTCATGCTCACCCCTCGAACAGCCCGGCGGGTTTTTAAGACTTGCATATGCATACTTTCCCCTTCAGATATATCCGTTGTAGCAGGCTTTCCGATAATATCTGTACGCTTTAATCCTGTAAGCTTCGTGTAGGCAGGATTTATTAATAAACCTACTCCTTCTTCATTTACAACAGAAATTGCTTCTTCAGATGACTGAATAATCGCCTCTAACATCGTTTGAATATCTTTTAAGTTCGTTACTTCTTCAGCTAAATTGACTACTTCCGTAATATCTTTAAAAACCGAAAACGCCCCAAACAATTGCCCTTTCTCATTTACCATCGGAATTCGGGAAGTGATTACTTTATGCCCATTTGCCAATACAAATTCTTCATGGTAATCAACTTTTTTTGTAATAAGTGTATCAGTTAATTTACTATCCGGTATTACACTATGCATATGCTGACCGATCACATTTTCTTTTTTCAAATTCGTAATTCGTTCTGCACTCTTATTAAACAGGATAATATGTGCTTTTTGATTAACTACAATCATTGCATCATGAGCAGAGTCAAAAATTAAATTGTATTTATATGATTCATGCGTTAATTGTTGAATAAGTTCTTCTTTTTCTTCCATCAGATTGGCCATAATTTTAGCAACTGATCCGGGTATTAATAATGTATGATTAGATTTTTGCGCTTGTAGTGCCGAAAACACGTTTTTATGACCAGTTGCTTCAATAATTACATCAATATGCTCAGTCAAAAAAGAAGACCAACTCGTAGCAGTAGCTATCCCGTATTTAGCAGCATATAGCATCGCTGGCGCTTCGGTATTTACATCCACGACCCCACACACTTTCATCGTGTCCGTTTCTTGAATCATCTTTAACACAGCTAACCCTCCTGTGTTAGCTCCAACAATTAATACTTTCTGCATATTTTTTCACCTTTTTTCATTCAATATGTAAAAGCATCTTGCAGTTTATTGCATACTTCTATCATATAGAATACAAAACCATCTTGACAATTCTTTTTGTTGTTTTATGATTCAATTAAGAGAAGATTTCTAGGAAAGGATTTCCTAATTATGATGAGAATACTTGCATTGCTCATTTTACTCATCCCTGGAGTACTAGCAGGGTACGGAATTAAATTAATGCGTGATATGGTATTTGGTATCCTACAACCTCCTTTCACGTCGCTTTTTATCCAGTTTTCTATTGGTTTTTTATTCTTTGTTGGTGGCTTAGGATTTGTAGCAGGTTTTATTCTGCACCGCGATCGAAAGCGCCAAAAAGTACAGTCTCGCTTTCAAAAAAACGAAAAAGCATCCCTGCCTAAAAAATAGGGATGCTTTTCATTTTTATTGCCTATCTTCTATGTTTAACGGTTGAACCGGCCTCCAAATTGCTGTACCATTTTCTCTGGATAATCGGTAATGATCGATTCACATCCATATCCGTACAATTGTTTGGCTACTTTAACATCATTTACAGTATATGGCCGTACAGCCATATGATAGTCTTGACAAGCTGATACATTAACTTGGTTGACTGTGCGATAATTTGGATGTAGAGCCCGTGCACCAACATGCTCTGCATAAATCCATGGTTCAAACATTGGATATGAATATAAAATAGCTGTTTCAATACTTGAGTCTAGTGATGCAACCCTCGCTAAGCTATTATGATTAAATGAAGAAATTACGATTCGCTGCTTCATTTTATACCGATAAATTAAATCAAGCACCTTCATTTCTAAATACGTATATTCAAATAGATTATTCTTTAATTCAATATTAACTGAAATATGTTGATCATGAGCCCATTCTAATACTTCATCTAATGTCGGAATGCGACATCGTCCGTACTGTTTTTTAAATTTATAACGAGCATCTAATGACTGAATTTCTTTATATGTTAAATCTTTAACGTAGCCTTTCCCATCCGTTGTTCGATCAACTTTTTCATCATGAATAACGGCTAATTCCCCGTCTTTTGTCATATGTACATCTAATTCAATTCCATGTGCGCCCACTTTTGCTGCTTCTTGAAAAGAAATCATTGTATTTTCAGGAAATGTTCCAGCCGCCCCTCGATGTCCAACCACATACATACTTGCTCAGCCCCTTTATTATGACTTATTATTAGATAGAAACGTGTGCATGAAACCATTTACTTTCATATCTAGATATATACACCTTTTTTGCTACACTTACACATACATTTTACATTAGAAAGGAAAGAGTTATGTATGAGACCTTTGCAAATTTCGCCTGAAACTGCTGTAAAATTAGCAGAACAACTGAATATTCCTTTAGAGCAGCTAATGCATATGCCTCAACATCTTTTATTGCAAAAACTCGCTCAGTTAAATGAAAAGGACACAAAAAAAGGATCTGAATAACAGATCCTTTTTTTGCTAACTCTTTCAAGAAGCTTTGTGTTCAAGGCGTAATTTATCTGCAACCATGGTGATAAATTCACTACACCTTGGTTTCCACTTACATACAAAGGTTCTCGAACGTTAATATATCCATATCAAATTCAATAATTTTCACTCAAATGACCAATAGTTTATTGGTTTATTTTTAATATTCATTGCGCTTTTTCTAATTCTATTTTAGCATCTTCATACTTGAAGAGATAGCCCCCAACAGGAAAATCTCTTGTAGGTTTAGTAATTTCTCCTGTTTTAAGACTTCTTCCACACCAACCGTAAGAGCAAATTCCATTTTTAGTAGCATAAACTCCTGATTCTCTTGAACTTCTAAAGGTTTTAATTAATACTTCACCCTTGTACATAAATACTTTTTGTGCAAGAGGTCTAGTATGATTTTCTCTCATACAATTTTTTGTTAGTTCTGTTCTCTTTTTACCTTTTAAGGCATTAGAAAGTTTTGATTCTGTTTCCTCAGTCGTCTTTCTTCCTAAAAAATACTGAAACATAAACATTCTTAATGTCTCGATTTTTATCATTTATACAGAATTTTATACATCGTTGATATCACCATGTTTTTAGAGAGCTATTTCTCATTATTTCCCGACTTTTTTGTATAAAAATATGTATCGATCCACCTATAAAATTCATCCTTTAGTTTCATTTATCGAATAGATATTGAGCAGAGTAGTTTTGGATATATATTACTGTTTTTCTACTTTTCACAAGTAACCTTTGAACATTTATCGATTTTTTTCTTAGGATTATAAAGAATACATAATCCAAGGGAGAGATACATATGTCAGGAATTATTCGCGTAACACCAGCAGAACTTCGAGATATGGCGGGGCGTTATAATAATGAAAGTGGTCAAGTTCAAGAGTTAGTAGGCCTTCTCGATACAATGAAAAGCCAACTTCAAGATATGTGAGAAGGTGCTTCAAGTGAAGCATTCACAGCTCAATATGAAGAATTAAAACCTTCTTTCGTAGAAATGTCTAACCTGCTTAATAAAATCGCTAAACAATTAGATGATTCTGCAAATGTTCTTGAAGACACAGATAACCAAATCGCTAGCCAAATTCGCGGTTAATTTCATCTAATAATCTACATGAAGTAATAAAAGCAGCGCCTTCATCTTATGAGAATGGGGCGCTGCTTCTTGATATATTTTTATATGAAACTAGCTTTTAATCTCTTCCTACTGCCTGAACTTCATAGTCATTACTGTAATCAATAACAACAGACATTTTTTTCTTTTTATTGTCCTTAACATGACCGTTCACAGAAACTATATCTACCCCATCGCCATCTGCGAATTCAAGATCAGTTGCAACGAAATCAATATTTTCTTCTACTTTTAAATATTGTACTGCTACATTTGTAGCAGTTGTTTCAATCTCTTCTCTGTCCATTTCGCCCTCCTGTTTACAACCTACGAGTAATAAAAAAAGCATAACAATACAAAATATCTTAGGTTTAATCATTTATATCTCTCCAAATTAGTGGAAAATTTTATGTAATAGAATTATAACCTACTATGAGGTGCTTCAATGACGATTGAACAAGTTAGAGATAAGGTATATCACAGATTAAGTAATTTATCGTACTTAGATAATTTGAGTAAAGAATACGATATAAAATTCGAAGATGGAAAACAGACTTGGAAAATAATCAAGAACAAGGATATAAAGCTTCATGATCCTGACAGTGGATTTGACGCAATGGTTGCTAAGAATGGTAAAAACGTAGTAGTTGCCTTTCGTGGTACCCAAGGCGATAAAATTATTAGCCTTCGTAAAGGGCTCGATGCGGGCTGGCAGGATGTCGTAGCTGATGTAGACTATGTAGTAATGAATAAGAAGGTTAATCAATTAGGATTAGATGTAGACTTAAGCAACCATAAACTATCAATTGATTTCCACCAAAAAAATCAATTTAGACAAGCCGATAAATTAGTTAAAGAAATATAGAATTAATTATTTCTTTTTAAGCTTTTTCAACAATCTGTTTAAATAATTCTTTTTTACTCATTAGAATCTGCGTTCAATCAATGAAGTTAAGAAATCGCTTTGTTGTTCATCCCCATTCTTATCAATTTTTAATCTCATTGACGTATCAAGACCTAAAACTTTAAAGCTCTCTAAAATTTTTGATTGTGCTTTCATAGAAATTGAAACTGCTGGATGTTCTTTCTTACCATGTAGTGCTCCTACTACAAAGCCTTCTTCAATCAAAATCTTTTCACAAGCTTCTACTGTAGCAAGATTAAAAGCTAACCTTTCAATGATTGGTTGGTCTGTATTATTTAATTTTTCAAGCTTATGCAATTCTTGAACTACAAAATTAAAGTATCGAGTTGCTGGTTCATTAAAATGAGCCGTGCAACTTTTTCGAAGTATGCTTCAGACATATACCATTTACAATAAGGTCTATATTCTGAATTAACTCTTAAGTAAAGAGCTCGAAGCATCCTCTGACTAAAATAGACATACCTTTCCTTTCTCACTTTTTTGATAATCCGTTCGATGTTCAGGCCAATTTATTTTTCTACTCTTTTCATTTCCTACTACTGTGTATTTTCCTCTGTCTTGCACATACTTCACATACTGTCTTATATGACCTGCCTTTACCTTATTAGTGCTCTTCAATTTCCTTTTCATTTTTTTAAATACAATATAAATAGCTTTAAAGTCTGTTCATAAGAAGACACTGTTTTTGATGATAAATTTTTCGATTGGCAGTAAATTAAAAAATCTTCTAAGTAAAACTCTAGTTCAGTTAACCTCAAAATTTTCACCTCTCAAGACAAAATAAAAAGACCAACGAATCATTAAAATTCATTGGTCATTAAGTGAAAAGTTTATTGGTTTTAAATTTGATATCTAGTATACCTTCTCAAAGTTTATCGGCATATACTCTGTATTACAAAAGGTATAAACTCACTCAAAACCCTGTAATCCCAGCAGTCCTATCCCTTTCAACTCGCTTTATGTTCAAGGCGTAATTTATCTGCAACCATGGCGATAAATTCACTATTTGTCGGTTTCGCTTTTGACATGCTGACCGTGTATCCAAATAAAGAAGAAATAGAATCGATGTTCCCTCTGCTCCATGCTACTTCAATTGCATGACGGATTGCTCGTTCTACACGGCTTGCTGTTGTATTATATTTTTTCGCGATATCTGGATAAAGCACTTTTGTAATCGAGCCAAGCAATTCAATATCTTTATATACCATTGAAATAGCCTCACGTAAATATAAGTAGCCTTTAATATGAGCAGGTACTCCAATTTCATGAATAATACTTGTGATGCTAGCGTCTAAATTGGCTGGCTTATTTTCACGATGCATGCGCATCGAAGATGATGAACGGTGGACAAAAGAGGATGTTTGACCGCTAACCTGACGGATATGATTAACTAAATTCTCCATATCAAATGGCTTTAAAATAAAATAAGCAGCGCCTAAATCCACTGCTTTTTTCGTCACATCTTCTTGGCCGAAAGCAGTTAGCATTATAACATTGGGATAATTGTCTTTCTTTACTTCTTTTAATTGCCCCAACACTGCCAGTCCATCTAAATGAGGCATAATGATGTCTAAAATAAGTACGTCAGGATCTTTTTCTTTTAAAATAGATAAGCATTCTTGTCCATTATATGCTACCCCAATTACTTCCATATCATCCTGCTCAGAAATATAATCTTCAAGTAAGCCAATTAACTCTCTATTATCATCGACTAAGCATACCTTAATTTTCTTCAAAATGTTTTCCTCCTCATTTCCCTTATATTTTACATCTATATGCCGGTTTCTACGTGTCTCTACTCTTTATTCTAAAGGACAAATTCGACAATGCAACATTATTTCCTTTATTTTTTTGTAAAAAAGTCTTTTTTGTAATCTTTGTCCCTTATGTTTTTTTTTTCTTCATTTTTCGAAGTTTTTCTTCACTTTATGCGACAGCTTTTTCAGTCAAAAAAAGCGAACTACCTATGGGTTAGCTCGCCTTTTTTTGATGATTTTTGTAAATATTAATACCTGCTTCATTTAACATCCACTCAATGTGAACACCGTATCCTGATGTAGGATCATTAACAAATACATGAGTCACTGCTCCAATCACTTTGCCATTTTGAATGATTGGACTACCACTCATCCCCTGCACAATACCACCGGTTTTTTCCAACAATTTTGGATCGGTAATTTTAATAACCATTCCTTTTGTAGCAGGAAATTTTTGCGGTATTGCACTGATTACTTCAACATCAAATTCTTCTACTTTGTCACCATTTACTACTGTTAAAATTTTAGCAGGGCCTTCTTTCACTTCATGGGATAACGCAATGGGCATTGGTTTATCCATTACACCGTTCTCCATTGTTTCGGATAGCTTTCCAAAAATACCAAATGGACTATTTCGCTTAATATTACCAATAACCTCTTTATCTTCTGAAAAGCGAGCTAATTTTTCTCCCGGTACACCATTTGAGCCTTTTTCAATTGATGTAACAGTGGAGCGAACAATTTGGCCATTTTCTACAACAATGGGCTTTTTTGTATCCATATCCGAAATAACGTGACCAAGTGCACCATATTTTTTTGACTGTGGATCATAAAACGTCATTGTACCAATTCCTGCTGCAGAGTCTCGAATATATAAACCAATTCGATATGCATAATCTTGTTTATCTTTTAAAGGATATAGCCTTGTTTTAAACTCCTCTTTTTCTCTCATGACGTGTAGGTTCAGAGGTTCTCCTGTTTTGCCTGCTTCTTGAATAAAAGGGGTGATGTCGCTCATTTTCTCTATCGTTTTACCATTAATTTTTGTAATCATATCCCCTACTTGAATACCAGCAATTTCACCTGGAGATTTTTTACCATCTTTTGTGTCGACTTGATGATATCCTACAACCAGCACACCTCGAGAATTTAATTTAACACCAATTGATTGACCACCGGGAATCACTTTAAAATCAGACAATACTTGTACATCTACTTTCTTTACTGGTACACCAGCGAGATGTAACATCAGCTCTTCTTTTCCTATTTCTTTTCCAGCTACTGTTAACATTGCTTCGCCTTCTGTTGTTTCCACTATTTTGGAAGTAGTTGTATACGCACTAACTGGTAAAGATGTTTGAATGTTCGCTTCTTCATTTTCAAACAAGACGATATGTTTTGGAATGTGAATATATTGTTGCACACCTGGAATAAATCCTACAGAAATGAACGAAACAAGGAGAATCGCACCAATTATATATCTAAGTCGATTTTTCATTCTTTTTCACTCTCCTCGCTTCCTCGCCTAAATGGCTACACTTTTACTTTTTCCTTCTTATAAAGCATTTATAACAGAAGTTAAAAGAAAAATAAAAAGAAGTAAAAAGAAACATTTCTAGGTGTATTTTTGCGCATATAAAAAGCTCTTTTCGTGTAGATCCATACACAAAAAGAGCTTTCTCATTCTAAAAAAGCATCCATATAATCATTGTTTTATTTTAGCAGCTAAACCTAATAATTCTTTCGCATGTTCTTTCGTTAAATCGGTAATTTCAGCACCTGCAATCATACGACCTATCTCTTTTACTTTCTCTTCTTGTGTTAAAGGCAAAACAGAAGTGGTTGTACGATTATCTTTTATATTTTTTGAAATAAACAAATGAGTATCGGCCATTGCTGCTACTTGTGGTAAATGAGAGATGCACAGCACTTGAGAATCTACCGAAATCGTGTAGATTCTTTCTCCAATCGATTGAGCTACCCGTCCACTTACACCTGTATCGACTTCATCAAAAATAATGGAAGTCACACCTTGGTGTTTTGAAAAGATGCTTTTTAACGCCAGCATAATCCTTGACAATTCACCACCAGAAGCTACTTTTGCCAATGGTTTAAGCGGTTCTCCAGGATTGGTGGAAATGTAAAATTCAATTGAGTCAATGCCATCTTTTGTGAACTTCACTCGCTCTCCATTCACTTCAGCATCATGATGGTTTGCAGCTGTTTTAGCAAAATGAATATTAAATACAGTTTTAGCCATATACAGTTCTTTTAATTCTTGATGAATACTCTCGGTTAACTGTTCAGCCAGCTGTTTCCGTACGCTTGACACATTTTTTGCTTCTATAAATAAATCTTCAGCCACACTTGCTAGTTGGTGTTTAATTTTACCAATATGTGTATCACGGTTTTGGATTCGATCGATTTCATCTTCAATTTTGGCAGCATATTGTAAAATTTCATCTACACTTTGTCCATATTTACGCTTTAAATGATTAATTTCATTTAAACGCGTTTCAATAAAATCTAATCGCTTCGGATCATATTCTAATAAATCAAGTTGCTGACGGATGCGATAGGATGCATCTTCAAGTTGATAAAAGCTTGAAGAAATTGTCTCTGATATTTCGCTGTACGTTTGTTCTAAGTTTGAAATATCTTCTGTATGATTCATGGCTAAGCCAACCCAATCAAGCCCTCTCTGTTCACCATGAAGTGCATTATACGCATCATTTAACGCTTTATAAATCTTTTCAAAATTAGAAATTCTTAATCGTTCTTCTGTTAACTGTTCATCTTCATTAGGCTGTAAGTTCGCAGCTTTGATTTCATCTAATTGAAATTGAATTAAATCGAGCCGATGCGCCATCTGCTGTTCATTTTCCGTCAGCTGTTCCAGCTGCTTTCTAAGCGTCGTATACGTGTTAAAGACTTCTCGATATTCCATAAGCGCTTCTTCTACTTGTGCCCCGCCGTATTGATCTAGTAGCATCAAATGACGATCTTGATTCATTAAATCTTGATGCTCATGCTGACCGTGAATATCAATTAATGTTTGTCCTACTTCGCGTAAAATACCGAGCGTAACAAGCTTACCGTTAATACGACAAATGTTTTTTCCATTTGTCGTAAGATCTCGCCTCAATACAATCATACCGTCTTCAACTTCTACACCAACTTGCTTAGCTTTTTCATAGCAAGGATGTTTATCTTCTTCAATTAAAAATAAACCTTCGATTTCGGCATGATTTGTACCATGGCGAACAAATTCTGATGAACCTCGTCCACCCACTAATAAATGAATCGCATCAATGATAATAGACTTACCTGCCCCTGTTTCACCAGTTAACACGGTTAATCCTTTTTCAAATGATACAGACAGTTCATCAATAATCGCAAAATTTTTGATTGATAGTTCTGCTAACAACCTGCTTCACACACCTTTATAGCATTTCTAAGAATCGGTCTGAAATAATTTGTGTATCTTCAGGTGTTCGACAAATGATTAAACAAGTGTCATCGCCACAAATTGTTCCTAGAATTTCGTCCCAATCTAAATGATCAATTAACGCACCAATTGCATTTGCATTGCCAGGTAATGTTTTCATCACAAGCATATGGCCAGCTGAATCAATTTTTACAAATGCATCCATCAATGATCGCTTTAATTTTTGAAGAGGATTAAAGCGCTGATCTGCCGGTAAACTGTATTTATAGCGCCCGTCCATTAATGGAACTTTCACTAAATGCAACTCTTTAATATCACGAGAAATGGTTGCTTGTGTTACATTAAATCCTTGATTTTTTAAAATATCGACAAGTTCATCCTGCGTCTCAATATCATTATTCGTAATAATCTCTCGAATTTTAATATGTCTTTGCCCTTTATTCATGTTGGCACCTCACACTAGTATGTAATATGATGTCATGCTATGTTTATTAAATTTAGCTAATTTAAGCGGTTTTATTGTTCAACTTGATTATACACCTTTCTCTCTAAAAGATGCATAAGCAAATCGCCAATGTTAGACATTACTAACATTGGCTTTTAGCCTAATTCGTTCAACTAACAATCAGCACAAGGATACGATGATTGAAGCATCCCTTAATCATTGCTCGCTTTCTTTTAGTGTGCTATGGGCTTGTTGAACAATTTGTTCAACTGTTACATTCGACACATTCTCTCCTTTTTCACATTCGCCCTTCCAATGGAGGTGAAGAAGAAACTCGATATTTCCATCTCCTCCTGTTATCGGTGAATAAGACAAGTTATATACATGATAGCCTTCTTGTAAAACAAAATTTAACATTGTTTGTAGTACTTCCTCATGTACTTTCGGGTCGCGAACAATTCCTTTTTTTCCAACTTGCTCTCTTCCTGCCTCGAATTGAGGCTTAACAAGCGCTACAACATCACTATTTGGCACAAGAAGTTGTTTGAGTACCGGTAAAATTAATTTTAAAGAAATAAATGATACATCAATCGACGCGAACTCCGGAAGCCCTCTGCTAAAGTCTGCAGGCGTTACATAGCGAAAGTTCGTTCGCTCCATAACTACTACTCGTTCATCTTGACGTAATTTCCATGCCAATTGATTGTAACCAACATCAAGTGCATACGACATTTTAGCCCCATTTTGCAGCGCACAGTCTGTAAAACCACCTGTAGAAGAACCTATATCAATCATGATTCGATCTTTGACTTGGACATCAAACTCTTTTAATGCCTTTTCGAGTTTAAATCCCCCACGGCTAACATAGGGCATGACCGCTCCCTTAATGGTAAGCGGCGTATCTCTTTCAATTTTTTCCCCAGGTTTATCTAAACGCACTTCGTTTGAATACACGATTCCTGCCATAACTGCTCTTTTTGCTTTTTCTCGTGTTTCAATTAATCCACGTTCCACTAACAATACATCTACTCGCTCTTTTTTTGTCACTTAACTTCAAGCCTCTTTTGTTCTGGTGTTGCAAGCTTTTCTACTCGATTCACCATTTCTTCTTTTGTAAGTCCAATTTCTTCTAATAGCTTTGTTACACTACCATGCTCAATAAATTTATCTGGAATCCCCATACGATCAACCTTTGTTTCATAATAACCGTGTTCCGCTGCAAATTCTAGTACGGCACTACCAAATCCACCTTGTAAAATAGCTTCTTCTACCGTAAGAATTGGTTGTTTTGTTTTAAAAAGTGAATGCAGCATTTCTTCATCCATCGGCTTAATGAAGCGAGCATTCACAACTTGTGCATTAATTCCTCTTACTTCAAGCTCTTGTGCTGCTTCTAATGCCATCGGAATCGTTGTTCCAAACGTTAAAATCGTAACATCAGATCCTTCTTTCAACACTTCCCATGTTCCGATTGGAATCGTCTTTAACTCCCTATCCAATGGAACACCTAATCCATTTCCTCTTGGATAGCGTAACGCGATTGGACCATCTTCATACGTTAATGCTGTATGAACCATATGTTGTCCTTCATTCTCATCCTTTGGCATCATTAATACCAAATTCGGTAAGTGGCGTAAAAAAGCAATATCAAATACGCCTTGATGTGTCTCGCCATCTGCTCCTACTAGCCCTGCGCGGTCAATGCCAATAAAAACATTCAGCTTTTGACGACAGATATCATGAACAACTTGGTCATACGCACGTTGTAAAAATGTTGAATAAATCGCTAAAAATGGCTTCATATTTTGAGTAGCTAGACCAGCTGCCATGGTTGTAGCATGCTGTTCAGCAATTCCTACATCAAACATTCGATCAGGAAATTCTTTCTGGAAAGCTTCTAGTTTAGAACCAACAGGCATTGCAGGTGTAACTGCAACAATACGATTATCTTTGCGTGCGATTTTTAATACTGTATTACTAACAAGAGCACTCCACCCTACTGGTGTGTCTTTATCTTTAATGAAGTCTCCCGATTCAATTTTATATGGACCTGTTCCATGCCAAGTACCAATTTTGTCACTTTCAGCAGGTAAATACCCTTTTCCTTTTTTAGTAATAACATGAACTAAAACAGGACCTTTTGTTTTTTTAGCATAGTGCAGCGTTTCCAAAAGCTCTTCGTAATTATGACCATCAACAGGACCTAAATACGTAAATCCAAGATCTTCAAAAAACATACCTGAGACAACCATATATTTTAAACCGTCTTTAACACGCTCCGCTGTTGCTGCTAATTTTCCGCCAACAGCCGGAACTTTTCTTAGAAGAACTTCAAGTTCCTCCTTAACCCAATTGTACTTCCCAGCAGTGCGCAAACGGCCTAAAATGCTATGCAGCGCTCCTACATTAGGAGCAATTGACATTTCATTATCATTTAGGATAACGGTCATGTCTGTCTTTTCATGTCCGATATGATTTAGCGCTTCAAGAGCCATCCCACCTGTTAATGCACCATCTCCAATAATCGGGACGATATGAGCTTTCGTTTTTTGCAAATCACGTGCAATAGCCATTCCCATAGCGGCTGATAAAGATGTTGAACTATGACCTGTCTCCCATACGTCATGCTCACTTTCATCACGTTTTGGAAATCCGCACAAGCCCTTATATTGACGAATTGTATCAAACTCACCGGCACGGCCTGTTAAAATCTTATGAACATAAGATTGATGCCCCACGTCCCATAGAAACTTATCTTTAGGACTATCAAATATTTTATGTAATGCAATTGTTAATTCCACTACACCTAAATTTGGACCGATGTGCCCTCCGGTTACAGAAAGCTTTGTAATTAAATACTGGCGAATTTCTTCACTCAGCTGTTCTAATTCTTTTACTGACATCTTCTTTAAAAAATCGGGATTCTTTATCGTTGTAAGATCCAATTTGGATCACTCACTTTCGTACTTGTTATAAAGTTACCTTAATACATTGTGTATTGTTTTATACGCTCAGTTAATTTTTAGGATTTCTCTACTATTTACAATACCTTTGATATTTTATCAGTAAACCTTCAATATTCAAAGGAAAATAGTGAAAAAATAGCCGCTAACACAAATGTGATAACGGCCACCAAAATATTGTATATGTCTTGCAAACCTATGCACTGCGTCTTTGACATAGCAGTAAACCCATTATAGCATAGCCAATATTGGGACTCAATCTTATTTTATCCGTTCGTATAAAAAAACACCCGAATGATAGCTTAACGATCTCGTTTTGCTACATACAAACAAATCTCTTCTAGTAGACCACCTTGTACATTGGCTTTGTGCAAAGATTCTAAAGCTTGTTCAATATGATAAGCAAGCTTTTCTTTTGCTGCTTTCATTCCTAATAATGACGGGTACGTTGTTTTGTCATTCTCCGTATCACTGCCAATTGGTTTACCTAGAGCTTCTTCAGAACCTTCGATATCTAAAATGTCATCTTGAATTTGAAACGCGAGCCCCAAATGCTTGCTAAACTCATCTAGTAAAGTAAGCTGCCAGTTCGAAGCATTGGCTAGAATAGCTCCAGCTTTCACGCAAAACCCAAGAAGTTTGCCCGTTTTATGTAGATGAATATTTTCTAACTCTTTTAATGTCAATTGTTGATGCTTTTGCTCACCTTGCATATCAGCTACTTGTCCGCCAATCATTCCTTCTGTTCCACTTGCTTTGACAAGTTCAGTTAACAGTTGAATTTTCATATGAGGAGTAATGTCTTCATGTTCAAAATCTGTTAATAATTGAAAGCTATTTGTCAATAATGCATCACCTGCTAAAATAGCAATCGCTTCGCCATATACTTTATGATTCGTAGGCTTCCCCCGACGAAGATCGTCATTATCCATACTAGGTAAATCATCATGTATTAAGGAATATGTATGAATCATTTCCACTGCACATGCTGCCCCAAGACCAAGATCTTCTTTTTTGCCAAATGCATTAAGAGTGGCAAAAACGAGGACAGGCCGAAGGCGCTTGCCGCCGGCTGTTAACGAATATAACATCGACTCTTTTAAAATAGCTGGTGCTGATAAGTTACTTACAAATTCTTGTAGTTTTACTTCAACCTTATCTTTCGTAAACGTAATATATTCTGATAATTGACCTCCAGCCACAGTTATTCTTCCTCCTGAACAGTGAAAGGTGCTAATGTGCCGTCTTCATGTAAAATCTGCTCCATTTGCTTCTCAATTTTTTGCAAACGATCATGACAAAATTTAGAAAGTGACATTCCTTCTTGAAAGTGTTCAATTGCCTCTTCTAATGGAACATCTCCTTCTTCTAATTTATTTACAATCTGTTCTAATTGTTCCATTGCTTCTTCAAACGTATAGTCTTTTTTCGCCGCCATCTTTTATCGCTCCTCTATTTGTGAAACTTCACATTGTAGTTGACCATCAGTTAAACGAACGTTAATAACGTCTCCTTCTGATACTTGCTTTGTAGACTTAATTAAAGTTTGGTTATCATCATAGACTAGACTATATCCACGCTCCATTGTTTTTAATGGACTAAGGGTATGTAATTTTGATGTAGTTGTTGCAAATAGAAGCTGTTTTTGTTTTAATAATTGCCGTATTTCTTTCTGTAATGCTTTTGTTAATTGTTGCTGTTGTTCCATTGCTTTTTTGACTTGTTGTTGAGGATGATTGCGCTGTAGAAGTGATGCAAGTTGCTCATAATGCGTACGCTTTTGATCAAAAAAAAGTTTACTTTCACGATATAACCGATCCATTAATCGGTCAAGCTGCTGCTCTTTCTGCTCAACTAGTTTTTGCGGATAACGAAATGCATACGACTTTTGTGATTTTTCTAATTGCCGTTTACTGCGTTGAATGCGCTCATTCATTGAACGCATCAAACGAATATTTCGTTGAGTAATGCGTTCAGTAATTTCAGTCATATGGGGAACAGCAAGCTCCGCTGCCCCAGTAGGCGTAGGTGCCCGCAAATCTGCCACAAAATCTGCAATAGTAAAGTCTGTCTCATGACCAACAGCTGAAATAATGGGAAGCTTTGATTTATAGATTGCTCTGGCTACTACTTCTTCATTAAAAGCCCATAACTCTTCAATTGATCCACCACCGCGCCCGACAATTAACACATCTACTTCATTCCGTTCGTTCGCTTGCTTGATTGCGTTAACAATTGAAGGCGCTGCATTTGTACCTTGCACTAACGCAGGAATTACAATAATGTTGGCAATTGGGTAGCGGCGCTTTAATGTTGTGATGATATCGCGAACTGCTGCCCCCGTTGGGGATGTAATGACACCAATTGAAGCTGGGTATTTAGGAAGGCTTTTTTTGTGGGAATCATTAAATAACCCTTCCTTTTCAAGCTTCTTTTTTAACTGTTCATACGCTAAATAAAGATTGCCGACACCATCGGGCTGCATTTCTTTTACGTACATTTGGTAATTGCCGCTCGGTTCATACACAGATACCTCACTTCGAATTAACACTTTCATCCCTTCTTCTGGTTGAAAATGTAGCTGCCGATTGTGCCCCGCAAACATAACAGCTGCAATTCGGGCATTTTCATCTTTTAATGTGAAGTACATATGACCTCTACTATGGCGTTTAAAGTTTGAGATTTCCCCTTTAATCCATATATCCTGTAAGTGAGGATCGACATCGAATTTACGCTTTATATAACGAGTAAGGGCTGTTACAGTTAAATAGCGAATTTCACTCATGACATGGTCTCCTTTCCAAACAGACGTTCTATTTTATATCAAGCTAACAGTCCCCCCTCCTTGTTTGAAAACGAAGGAGAGAAGCTTTCTATTAGGTTGGTTTCTAAATGAATGAATTAGTTAGAAAGAGTTGCCAATACTTTTGAAAGCACGCCATTTATAAAACGACTAGATTGATTGTCACCAAATGTTTTTGCTAATTCAATAGCCTCATTTAGTGTTACATTTGTTGGAATCTCTTGCTCGTATTTCATTTCGTACACAGCCATGCGTAAAATTGTACGATCAACTGTCGCAACGCGGTCTAATGTCCACTTTTCTAGATGATCACGTAATAAATGATCGATTTCATCTTGATATTGAACAACACCTAATACAAGTTTTTCTAAAAATTCATCTTTTTTTCCGTTTTGTAACACGTTTTCAATTGCTTCCATAGGTTCTGTTTGACCTAAATCACACTGAAATAGTGCTTGCAATGCTTTTTGTCGGGCTGTATGTCTTTTCATTTTTTTTGCTCCTTTATTTATCTTCTTTCACTAGTATACCTAGATATTAGCATAGTTTATCTTCACTCAAGACGTTTTTTCTTTTTTATCTAATCACTCGTCATGAACACGTTTTATTCATGCAGTTATTGAAACACGAAAAAGACCGTCTATATGACGAGACAGTCTTTTTCACTTTACCATAGCTTGTCTTGAAAAGAAATAATTAATAACAAGTTATTCAATTTCGTCTACTTCTTGTTTTTGGGTATCAAACTGGATTCCTACAATATGAATGTTGACTTCGTCTAATTCAATTGCCGTCATGTTCTTTAAAGCTTGACGAATATTATCTTGTACTTTTTGAGCAACCACTGGAATTGAAACGCCAAATTTCATCATACAGAAAACATCTACTTTAATTCCGCTCTCTGTTAACTCTACTTTAACACCCTTACCGTGATTTTTTTTCCCTAATTTTTCAACAACACCTGTTGCAAAGTTACCTCTCATTGCAGAAACACCCTCTACTTCTGATGCAGCAATACCTGCAATCACTTCAATTACTTCCGGGGCAATTTCTACTTTTCCAAGAGAATTTTCATGTTCTTCCATTTCTAATACATGGTTTTCGTTCATGTACAGCACCTCCTATAGTTTATACTATACTACGAATTCATCACATCATGTAGTTCAAGAAATTTTGTATTGAACTCTCCACTCACAAACTGCTCATGATTTAACAATTTTAAATGGAAAGGAATTGTTGTTGCAACTCCTTCAATAGCAAACTCGCTTAATGCACGCTTCATTCTTTCAATTGCTTCTTCACGAGTCGGAGCATGAACAATTAATTTTGCAATCATCGAATCATAATAAGGAGGGATTGAATACCCCGGGTAGGCAGCCGAATCAACTCGAACACCGTAACCACCTGGCGGCAAATACATTTCGATTGTACCAGCAGAAGGCATAAAATTCTTCTCTGGATTTTCTGCATTAATACGGCATTCAATTGCCCATCCATTAAATGTTACTTCATCTTGTGTAAAAGGTAATTTCTCTCCATTTGCTACTTTGATTTGCTCTTGGATTAAATCAACCCCTGTTACCATTTCTGTAACAGGATGTTCAACTTGAATGCGTGTGTTCATCTCCATAAAATAAAATTTATTTTCACGGTAGTCGAAAATAAATTCAACAGTTCCTGCTCCTGTATAGTTAACAGCTTGAGCCGCTTTTACAGCAGCATCTCCCATTTTTCCGCGTATCTCTTTACTTAATGCCGGCGAAGGTGTTTCCTCAATCAACTTTTGAAGACGGCGTTGAATCGTACAATCACGCTCACCTAAATGAATAACATTTCCATGTGTATCTGCTAACACTTGAATCTCCACATGACGGAAATCTTCAATATACTTTTCAATGTATACACCAGGGTTGCCAAATGCTGTTGCTGCTTCCTGCTGTGTAATGGTAATTCCTTTGACAAGCTCTTGCTCTGTTCTTGCTACGCGAATTCCTTTTCCACCGCCACCAGCAGTTGCTTTAATAATAACGGGGTATCCGATGTCTTTTGCAATTGATAGCCCATCTTCAACTGATTCAACAATTCCAGTTGAGCCAGGTACGATTGGAACACCTGCTTTTCGCATCGTTTCTCTGGCAATATCTTTTGTTCCCATCTTTGTGATGGCTTCTGGGCTTGGCCCAACAAATGTAATGTTGCATTCACGACAAAGTTCTGCAAAATCAGCATTTTCTGCTAAAAATCCATACCCAGGATGAATGGCATCACATCCTGTTGACGTAGCCACACTCATAATATTTGTGAAGTTTAAATAACTGTCCTTTGATGCTGTGGGTCCGATGCAATATGCTTCATCTGCTAATTGTACATGAAGAGAAGTTCGATCAGCCTGAGAGTATACTGCTACTGACTCGATGCCTAGTTCTTTACATGCACGAATGATTCGAACCGCAATTTCTCCTCGATTCGCAATTAAAAGCTTTTTAATCATGTTTTACCGCTCCTTATTCAGGCTTCACTAAGAAAAGAGGTTGGCCATATTCTACAAGTTGGCCGTTTTCCACTAAAATTTCAACAATTTCACCTTTTACTTCTGCTTCAATTTCATTGAATAATTTCATCGCTTCTACGATACAAACGATGGAATCTTTTTGAACTTTATCACCCGTTTTGACATATGCTTCTACTTCTGGAGAAGATGATGCATAAAATGTTCCGACCATAGGTGAAGTAATTTTATGTAAATTCTCATCTTGAGATGGTGCTTCTTGTACAGCTGGTATCGATGCCGGTTCTTTCTCAACTTCTTTTGGCTGAGCTGGTTGCTGAGGGGCAACGATACTTTCAGGAGTTGCTGACACAACTTGTACAGGCGCAGCTTGCTTAGAAACAATCGCATCCTTTTTTTTCATTTTTACTTTTGATCCTTCATGCTCGTAAACAAATTCTTCAATTGATGATTGATCAACTAATTTAATTAATTCACGAATTTCTTGAATTTTCAACATATTTAACACTCCTACCTCATAAAAAATAGACATCTTCCTACTACAATCATACGATAAATAACAATCGTCATTCAATTCGTTTATAAAACATTAAAAGAAATCCCGCTTACAACGAAGACAACATTACATCTAATGTAATGATTATCTCTACTAAAGGGAACTAAAATTTGTTTGGCAACAATAGCATTTTGATTCTACCTCTTCTAAAAAAACAGATAAACACATGTATTACCACCTAGTACTAATATAAGATTATAACACTTATTATAACTGAATATAGAAAAGAAAGCTATGTTAAAATTTTAATTCCTTACCTCTATCTTGCCCCGTTCAATGAAAAAAGCAACATGACTAGAAAGCTTTTCTTCCTAGTCATGCTGCTTTAAATTCTCTCTATTTTGTCGGTTGAAACTCAACTGCTACTTCTTTTTGTCCAAGCTCTTTTTTCACCAGCTGAATAATTTCGTTTGCTTTTGCTTTTGAACGTTTATCTGTTTTAACTGTAATTTGAACTTGTGAACCATCGGCTCTGACAAGAGCATCGCTATATCCTTTGGCTTTAATTAATGTTTCAATGACCGCTTCTTTTTCGGCAAGTTTTGATAATTCATCAATCTGATCCATTGCTCTACTCACTTCAGCGGCTGTCACATTTTTAGATGCAGCAACTTCTTGTAATTCTTCTTTTAATTTGCTTCGTTCGTCTATTAAATCTAAACGCAAAGCTGTGAATAATTCATCACTGTCTACGCTTGACACCACTGCAGACTCTTTATCGGTTTTAGCTGTTTCTTCTTTTTTAACATCTTTTTTCTCTTCTGACTGCACATCATCTTTAGCTGGTGCTTTCCCCTCATTTTGTTCTTTTTCAGCTTCAGCTGGTGCTTTTTCACCTGTAGCGGTTTCTTTTTCTTCTGTATCAACAAGTGCTACATTTGATTGCGGTCCTTCTGGTGTAGTCATATAATACACGGATAACACGACAACTAAGCTTAACATCGTTAATAACCAAACTGTTTGTTTTTTTAATAACATTTTATGTTCCTCCTCAACCTTTTTTAGGTAATACAGCAACGCGATGGCTTGCTATATCTAGTGAGCGTGTGACCGCTTCGATAATCCACTTCTTCACTTCGATATTATCAGCCCCTTTTGCTACAACAAGCACACCTCTTACTTTCGGTTTTTCTGTTTTGACAATAACTGGTTTCTCTTGATCACCGCTGCGTACAATTACTAGCTTTTCATCTGTTGATGTATCTTCTACTTTTCGCGTGCCACCCTCGCGATCTGTTTCATCCGTCGATTGTCTTTGCGTTACAGTATTTTTTTCATATATCTTCGATTCAGTCGCATCTAAATTTACAATAACTTCTACTTTACTAACCCCATTGATTTGTTCAAGAACATCTTTCAATTGTGATTCATAGCGTTCTTCATAATCAGTCATTGTGTTTGATTTTTTTGAACTGAACGCTGGCACTTCTTCTTGTTGATCTGTTGATGTTACTTCTTTGCTGCTGTCTATAGAAGTTTGTAACATCCCTTTTGAACTGCTCATGACCATAAACAAAATGCCTGCTGCTAACAAAATGGCCATATACATAAGTTTAGAAGGTTTTTTATCGTCAGTTTTTTTTTTGTTGGAAAAGAACCTTTTAAAAAATGATGATTCCTCTTTTTTTTCATTCATTTTGTTTTTATCCCTCCTCCATATTTACAACGACTTGATCATGTTTTAGGCCCCATTTAGTTGCTAGATAAGTAGAAATATGCGTTGCTTCTTTTATCTCATCTGTCTCGATCGGTGTGGAGGTATCAATGGAAATAACTTTCACAGTTGAAACAACTGATTCACTCTCTGCTTCTCCCTCACTTGCTATCACTTGAATAGATTTTATATTTTCTACATTCGGTTCATCCGTCTCATTTTTCGTTTCAATGTGAATCTGATCAATTGCTACACCATACTGACCCATCAACTCCTCTTTTACATCTGCCTCCATTTGGACAGCCATTTGTTCTAAAATATATGCACGTTGTGAAGCTTGTATTTCTTTTTTCTGACTTTCTATTAAATTTTCTATTTGAGGGTCATTTTTTAGTGATGATACATTCATAGATTTCAGCATTTGATTGACATCCACTTTAAAAATTTGAAACACAGGAGTAATGATAATTAGCATTAATAACAGGCCAATGACAAGCTTTGTATATTTTTGTAATCCTGAGTTAGGTAGTAGTAAATTAATAACGGTAGCTAGTAAAATGAATAGAATAATATTAGTAATCCAACTAGTTAATGCTTGCATATAAAGCCCTCCTATCGCACCATCATCGTAATGTTACTAGCTGTAATAATAACTGTTAAGCAAAGAAAGAACATAAGAGAGACAATGGCTAATGCTGCAAAAATATACACCACACTTTTACTGATAATGCTTAAACATGAAATAACAGGCCCTCCGCCAATTGGTTGTAAGAGTGCAGCAGCCAATTTATAAATCAAAGCAAGAGTCAGTACTTTTATAGCTGGAAACGCCACGATGAGTAATAAGATTGCAACCCCTGCCATTCCAATTGTATTTTTTAATAGCAACGACGCGCCGATAACCGTATCTGCGGCATCTGTAAAGACTCGTCCCACAACAGGAATAAAATTTCCTGTTACAAATTTAGCAGTTCGAATAGTAATTCCATCTGCTACAGCAGACGTTGCACCTTGAACAGAAATAACCCCCAAAAAAATAGTCAAAAAGATACCAAGTATGCCAATGCTTACATTTCGTAACAGCTGTGCCAACTGAGTAACTTTGTACTGATCAGAAATCGTACTTACGATACTGAGCATAGCTGAAAGGAATAGCAGAGGCATCACAATATATTGAATCAAAAGTCCGCTTGTATTCATCAAAAATAAAATAACTGGATGAAAAAATGCTGCTGATATTGCTCCTCCTGAGGAAGCCATAAGTGCTAATAAGAGCGGAACAAGGGCTAAAATGAATTTTGACATTGTTTCAATCGCGGCTGTTGCATAAGAGATAGCAATTTGAAAACTATTTAGTGCAATAATAATGAGCACCATATAGACAAGTGCATATGCCACTTTACTGACAGCCTGCTGATTAAATGCACTTTGCAGCGTTTGTAAAAACACGCTAAACACAGTAAGCATAATGAGTGTTCCTAATAATTTTCCGTTTGCTAGCACTTCTTGAAATAAAAACTTTACAAATCCTGCTAGCCACTCTTGTAATGAAAACTCTTTTTCCCCTTTTAGAAAATCAACTAGACTCCCTTTTTGACTTTCAGGTAAAAAGCCGCCATACTGTGTCAAAATGTCATCCCAAAACTGTTTTACTTCGTCAATGCCAAGTTGATTAATTTGTTCATTAACAATGTCTTGCTGAGGTGGTGGCTGAGAAGCTTGTGCATTTTCTGGAAAGACAAAAAAGAAGCCTAAAAGAAGAGCCAATATATTTAATTTGAACGTACACCACTTCATTTCGTCACCTCATAGACTCTATTTAGGTTGGCAGCATGGAAATGATCGTTTCGATAATGACTGTTAAAATCGGAATAGCCATCGATAAAATTAAGATTTTACCTCCAAGCTCAATTTTTGAAGCAATCGCACTTTGTCCAGCATCTTTCGTAATTTGTGCTCCAAATTCTGCAATATATGCAATGCCGATAATTTTTAAAATGGTCTCTACATAAATCATATTCACATGCGCATTCACCGATAGTTTTTCAACCATTTGAATGATTTCATATATTTGATCAATTAAAAACAAAAAGATGACACAACCTACAAAAACAACAAGTAAAAAAGCAATAGGGGATTTATGTTCTTTTAAAATAAGCGCTAAAAAAGTCGCGACCAAACCGAACCCGACAATTTGAATCATTTCAATCGCTAATCACTCCCTTAGCCCTGAAATAAAAAAACTGCTTTGATCTTTTGGAATAACTCTTCCACAATGGAAGCAACCATAAATAAAATATAAATAAAGCCGATAAGCGTCACCCAATTGGCGTAATCTTTCTTTCCCATTTGTTCGAGTACTGTTACTAAAAACGCCACAACAATACCAATTCCAGCAATTTGAAAGATTGTATTCATGTCGATACCCACATCACATTCCTCCAATCACTACATCAATAAAATGACGAGTAGTAATCCTGACAAAAAACCTAAGCTTTTCACCATTTTTTCATAGCGATTTTGCTTATCAATTGCATCTTGTTCTTCTCGTTCTAGGTGGTTTAGCGTTAATAAAATATGCTTTTGCTGCGAATAGCGATCATGTTGCCCAAGCGTCTCTCCAAACTGCTTAAGCACTTCTAATTCACCTTCTTTGAAAGCTGTATGCTTCCAAACTTTTTCTAACGTTTCTTCCCATACTACTTTTACACTCGCATGCCCTACTTTTATTTTCTCTGAAAATTCAGCGAATAAATTCGACAATGGTGCGGGAAATTGTGTTGACAATAGCCTTGCTACTTCGTGCAAAGGACGGTTACTGTACATAATCTCAGCTTCTAAGGACCGAAGAGCTGCTTTTAATTGGCGCAGCTGACGCGGCCGCTCACTCAATTGTTTAGCAAGTTCAAACCCTATAAATGTCGAAGCTAATAAGATAAAAATGGCACCGAATACTTTCATACACCGTCATCCTTTTCAATTTCTAAACTGACATCACTTTCGGTCATTAACTCACTGTAATCATATTGAACTACTGTTTTTCCTCTAATCTATACAAACTAACTAGCTCTTAATCGACAAAACCCCTACTATTAAGACTGGAAGAGGCCAGAAAGATGAATGGGAGATGAAAAAACTCTATTTATGGACGTTTCACTTTATTCCATCATTAGCTTTTTATGATGCCTGTCATAGATGTGACGAATTGTCCCAGGCCCTTTGACATTTGATAATACAATATAACGCTGGAATACTTGAAGATGTATAAGCTCCCGTAAAGAGGGTCTTTTCTTAAGGTCTTCTAGATCAAAGCCATGTACCGTCATCACCACACATACGCCTGCATTAACTGCTTCTAACACAGCCTGGCAGTCTTGTTCGCTGCCAATTTCATCAACGATTAATACATCAGGACTCATAGAACGAATCATCATCATCATTCCTTCAGCCTTTGGACAACTATCTAACACATCAATTCTCGTTCCAAATGTATGCTGTGGAATTCCTTTTACACATCCGGCAATTTCAGAACGTTCATCTACGATTCCCACTTTTACTGGTGAAATATTTTTTTCTATCCCTGTACTCATCACCCTTGCTAGATCACGTATCATCGTCGTTTTACCTGTCTGAGGCGGACCAATTAAAATGGTGCTGAGCCAATGATTTTCATATAAAAATGGAATTAACGAATGTGCAATTCCAATTTGTTGTTTCGCAATTCGAACATTAAACGACGTCACATCACGAATAACCCGAACCTGTCCATTTTCAGTAATAACCTTTCCTGCTAGTCCTACTCGATGACCGCCTTCAATCGTGACATAGCCTTTTTTAAGCTCCTCTTCAATCATATAAATAGAAAACTGGCTGAGTTTATTGAGAATAAATAAAATATCATCTTCAGTTACAATGTAAGGCTGAAAATAAGGAAGATTGTGGATTGTAAACTCTAACGGCCTGCTGACTCGTACACGTATTTCCTCTAATTTAGTTGCATGATCGTAAATATATGCTTCGGCAATTTCTCGGATGGAAGGTGGAAAGATGTCTAATACTTCTTCTAACATGTTCATCCCCTCGCATTTATACTCATTTCAATGTATGGCAAGCTTGACCATCTTATGCCTGAAATTTTACTTAAATACACCTATAAGAATAAAAACAACACCAATGACAATAAGAATTAGCTTACCAAATGACAATTGGTCAGCTATCGATACTAGTCCAATGCTAAATGAACTAACCATTACAATAGGCCCTACCAAAGCAAGCATTCCATTAATCATGAGTGCTTTTTTCACATCATTATTCGTAAAAATTAAAATTGCAGCAATAAATTCAATAAATGATGATACAAACCGTAAACATGCCATTGTTAATACAGTTCCGTTAATATGATCAAACCAATGCTTCATATGCTCCTCCTACTTGGTACATTCTTTAGTACAACCTATGCATAACGAAAAGTAGTTATCACTTTTACATAAAAAAAGCACAAAAAAGGCAGAGAGTGAACTCTCTGCCTTTTCCCATGCTATTCTATTATGCACGTGATACGTAGCTGCTGTCTGTTGTGTTGATAATTAATACATCACCTTCGTTAACAAAGAATGGAACCTGTACAATTAAACCTGTTTCAACAGTTGCTGGTTTTGTTCCCCCAGAAGCTGTATCACCTTTAATACCTGGCTCTGTCTCTGTTACTTTTAATTCAACTGTATTTGGAAGTTCAACTCCTAATGTTTCACCTTGATACATCATAATGGCTACTTCCATGTTTTCTTTTAAGAACTTCAATTCATATTCAATGGCACTAGCCGGAAGTTCAAGTTGCTCATATGATTGATTATCCATAAATACGTGCTGGTCACCACTTGCATATAAATATTGCATTTTACGATTATCAATTTGTGCTTTTGCTACTTTTTCGCCTGCACGGAATGTTTTTTCTTGAACAGCACCTGTACGAAGATTACGTAGTTTTGAACGAACAAACGCTGCACCTTTACCTGGCTTTACGTGTTGGAAATCCATTACACGCCAAATGCCTCCGTCTACTTCTACTGTTAAACCTGTACGAAAATCGTTTACTGAAATCATAAAGAAATTCCTCCTGCGTATTATAAAATAATTAGTTCTTTTGATGAGTGTGTTAATGACTCATTTCCTTCTGCTGTTACCACGGTATCGTCTTCAATTCGAACACCACCGAGGTTTGGTATGTAAATACCCGGTTCAACGGTTACAACCATTCCTGGCTGCAATTTATCTTGTGACTTTATGGATAGTGAAGGTGCTTCATGTACTTCTAAACCGAGACCATGACCAGTAGAATGTCCAAAGTATTGGCCATACCCTTGTTCTGTAATGTAATCTCGCGTCAAAGCATCCGCTTCTTTTCCAGTCATTCCTGCCTTAATCTCTTTCATTCCCTTTAACTGTGCTTGCAATACAACATCATAAATGGTTTTAAGTTCGTCGCTTATATGTCCTACCGCAAACGTACGTGTAATATCAGAGCAATACCCTTGATAGTACGCACCAAAATCAAGCGTTACCAATTCACCTTTTTCAATGACTTTGTCTGAAGCAACCCCATGTGGTAATGCCGAACGATGGCCAGATGCAACAATAATATCAAAAGACGAAGAAAGAGCACCTTGTTTTTTCATAAAAAACTCAAGTTCATTTGATACTTGAAGTTCTGTTAAACCAGGGCGAACGAAGGTTAAAATATGTTCATATGCCGCATCAGCAATTTTTGCAGCTTCCTTTAATATCTTAATCTCTGAGTCACTCTTTATCAAGCGTAAGTTTTCAATTGCATGTGAAACAGGTACAAGCTCAGCTTGAATGTGTGTCTGCAAGGATTCAAATTGTGAATAAGTAACATAATCTTGCTCAAAACCTAACTT
The DNA here is from genome assembly GCA_008180335.1 of Priestia megaterium. Lineage (GTDB taxonomy): Bacteria > Bacillota > Bacilli > Bacillales > Bacillaceae_H > Priestia > Priestia megaterium_B. The sequence continues at coordinate 450,846 of VTEF01000001.1, read as the reverse complement.
CGTAATACCGAATTGTTTGACGACATTTGCTACTGCTTCATGAATAGGCCCTTTATGCTGAACAATATCAAATCCTTCTGTTTGACTCGCTGCCTGCTCTACATAACGAAAATCTGTAACAAAAGCCGCATGCTCTGCTGACACCACAGCAATCCCTGATGAACCAGTAAAATTCGTCATATAACGACGGTTATATTCACTTGTAATAATCATCCCATCAATGTTCAATGCTGAAAATTGCTCACGTAATTTTGTTAACTTCATTTCCCACTCCCCCTTAATTGTAAAAGAGCATGAATGGCTAATTCATACCCGTATAATCCCAGCCCCACAATTTGTCCTGCCGTGACAGGCGCGGTAACGGATTGATGACGAAACTCTTCTCTTTTATGTACGTTTGAAATGTGCACTTCAATCACTGGAATGGATATACTGGCAATCGCATCTCGAATTGCGTAGCTATAGTGCGTAAAAGCGCCTGGGTTAATAACGATGCCATCAAAATCTGTATCAGCTTCATGAATCCAATCGATAATAACTCCTTCATAATTTGATTGAACACATTTTACTTCAATGCCATGCTTATTTGCTAGACACTGCACATTTGTTTCAATTGTTGACAGACTTTCTCTCCCATACACGTCAGGTTCCCGCACACCAAGACGGTTTAAATTCGGTCCATTAATAACAAGAAATTTACTCATAAAACTCTCCCTTACCTACGATGCATTTTCATCACAATCCGCAAGAATATGACCTTTTCTATTTTAGTTAATCGGCCTTGGCTTCTTTTGCCACTCATCGCTTGAAAAACACGAGACACTCACTGCTTTTCACTTTCTAATGAGGATTCTTCTTCATCCATTAGTTTATCATAAATCAAAACATTCACACTACTTATTCATCGTTTGGGAATCGCTTGATTGATCATTTGTATAAAGTTCAGCAGCTTCAAATGAAATGGAATATCCGACAAACACCCCATATAAAATATATAAACAGATTGTTGTAATAATTGTATTAAATGTTAAATCAGCAACTGTCTTAATAGTAGGAAACAGAGGGTTTAACACAAGAAATACCACTGCCCATAATAATAAACCATAACCGATGCCAACCCACATTGTTTTAAACTTTTTCAACAGTACGTAGTATAACAATCCAACAATCATTGATAAGATCCCAATGACAAAAATACTAACAACTAAGCCAATCCACCTTTCTTTCCAAGCACCTAAAGCCCATGGTTGTAAGATCGTATTCGGATGAATTTCACTAAAGTTAAATACGTACGTTAAATAACCAATAAAACTCCAGAGTATGCCACCTACAAAACCAATGACGATTGTTTTTGCTAAAAATGAAGATTCTCTCTTTACTGAACTTTCGCTTACAGCTGAATCTTGTTTTTGCTGATTTTGTTTTTTCTCTGTCATTTCAATCACCTCTACTATATAGTATGAGCGGTTTATCTTCGTTCTATTTTTAGATTTCATCACTTTTATGAAAATTTAATCAAGGAAATTTTTATCATTATAGGTGTGATATAGAAAAATATTGGCTAAAATAGATAACATACATCGACCTAGAGGTTTATTCAAAATTGCTGTAGAATATAGAATATCAAGGGGTAATTAGTCTGAGTTAGGTTGGTGTCTGAAATGTCTAAATTACAAAAACCTGCATATGGTGGTCAAGCCGTTATGGAAGGTGTCATGTTTGGTGGAAAGCGCATGATGGTAACAGCCATCCGTCGCAAAGATCAATCTATTGAATATTTTCAATCTCCCCGGAGATCGAACCGTGTGCTAACGGCGCTTAAAAAAGTGCCTTTCTTAAGAGGAATCGCTGCTATTATTGAAGCAAGTGCAAATGGTACACAACATTTAAACTTTTCATCAGAACGCTATGATCTTCATCCTGATGAAGATCAGCAAATAACAAAAGGAAAAAAAGAATCAAAACTAACATTAATACTGGGTGTCGCGACAATCGGTGTTTTATCGTTTCTATTTGGAAAAGTGCTATTTACTTTAATCCCCGTGTTTTTAGCAGATTTAACTCGTCCTATCTTTACGTCAAATATAGCACAAGTCCTAATTGAAAGTGTGTTTAAGCTTCTATTATTGCTTACCTATATTTATGTTATTTCTCAAACGCCACTGATTAAGCGAGTATTTCAATATCACGGAGCAGAACATAAAGTAATTAATGCTTATGAAAATAACGTTGAGCTAACAGTAGAATCTGTTCAAGCACAATCTCGACTTCATTATCGTTGCGGAAGCAGCTTTATTCTTTTTACAGTCGTAGTCGGAATGTTTGTTTACTTGCTTGTTCCTACTGACCCTTTGTGGGTAAGGATTTTAAACCGTCTTGCTCTAATTCCGGTTGTTCTCGGCTTATCATTTGAGGTGCTACAAATAACAAATAAAGTTCGTCACGTCCCTGTTCTCCGTTTCTTAGGTTATCCCGGCTTATGGCTTCAGCTATTAACAACAAAAGAACCTAAAGATGATCAGGTAGAAGTCGCAATCGCTTCGTTTAAAGAACTACTACGTCTTGAAAACGAACCATCTTCTACAACAGACGAACAAGTTATTTAATCTACTGTGTTTTGCTTTCTTTTTAACATTTTAGGAGGTGAACAAAATGAGACGTTCATTCGTTAAACCACTCATCTATTCATTAATTGGATTAGGAGCCATTGGATTTGTATACACTCTTTTCACTAGTCCAACGAGTTTATTACGTCAAGCAGGTTATATCTTTCTGTTTATCATTTTGTTTTACTTAATTTTTCGATTTGTTATCCGTCCTTCGCAAACGAAAGGGCAAGATAAAGGTTATTATCGTGCAGTAAAGCAGTCAAAAATGCGGCAAAAAGAGAAAGAACGCGGTAATAATAAAGTTGACATGAATGCGTATCGCAATGTTAAAAAACGTCCCGCTGTGAAATCAACCAAATCGTTAAAGAAAAAGAAAAACAATACGCACTTAACAGTTATTGAAGGAAAAAAAGGAAAAAAGAAAAATAGAGCTTTTTTCTAACACAAAAAACCAAGGATAGCATCCCTTGGTTTTTCGTGTTAATAACACCATTTTTTCAAAAACTCTAATGCTTTGTTTTTTCCAAATGAAATCAATTCATCTTTTTGTTCATCTGTTAATGAAAATTCAGTTGCTAATACGCTGTTGACAGGTAAAAAGATAATGTTTCGCTCATGCCTTTTAGAGATATGCCTTGCATCATGGGCATCCTTCATCGTTTCAAACAACGCTGTAAACAAACCAACCGCATTTTTTATATGATTACGCTCACGTTCTGCTTCACTCGGACTTAATTTAATTCCAATTACTGGCCGCTTCTTTAGTCGATGTTCATCATCAAATAAAAAAATAGGAAAATTACTTAACACTCCTCCGTCTACAATAATGCTAACGGGCGTTGTCTTTAATTTGACTGGTTCAAAAAAATAAGGAATGCTACAACTCATTCTTACAGCCTTAGCGACGGGAAATCGACTTGGGTCAATTCCATATTTGGGCAAATCATCTGGTAACACTACCATTTTACTGTTTGTTAAATCTGAAGCGATAATACGTAAAGAGTGAGGAGGTAAATCTCCAAATGTAGCAATTCCGCGCATTTGGAGATTTTCAGCAATCCACGTTTCGAATCTATCCCCTTTATACAGCCCTAGTTTCCAATATAAAAAAAGCCATTTAGTCAAAGCTGATGGTAAAAAAGACACCCTTTGATCTAAAAATGTAGCAAAGTCAACTTCATTCATCATTTTAATCATTTCCTCACTCGTATAACCAGCTGCTATGAACGCACATATCATTGATCCAGCACTTGTTCCTGCTAAGCGACGAAATATGAACCCTTTTTCTTCTATTGCTTGTAATGCTCCTACTAGTGCAAACCCCTTGATTCCTCCACCAGAAAACACACCGTCAATATACATATGTGTTCCCCCTTCTCAAAAACCGCACCTTTTACATCTTTAGTTTCATAAAGCATGGCCTATGATAAAAACCAAAAAGCCATTTACAAAATGACTATTGTAAATGGCTTTTTGGTACTCCGCTGATACTTATTGTATTCCGCTTCAACTAGCAATCAGTAAAGGATGACTTTCCGTTAATTGAAGGTTCACTTTATAATGTTTGTTCTTCGTTGCGCTTTTGAACATTCCGCAGGTCCTGAATACGCTGACGATTTTCTTCAAAATATTGGACAAGATCACCGATGCGATCAATTGAATTCCAACTTAAATGATGCTCAATTCCTTCCACATCATTATAGATGTTCTTTTCATCTACACCAATAATACGTAATAGTTGCTCTAATAATTCATGGCGATATACGAGCCGCTTACCGATTTTTTGACCTTTCGGTGTCAAAACAAGGCCTCGATATTTTTCATAAATTAAGTATTCATCTTTATCAAGTTTTTGTACCATCTTAGTGACCGATGAGGGGTGAACAGCCAAGGCATCAGCTATATCAGATACTCGAGCATATCCTTTATCTTCAATCAGCATATAGATTTGTTCAATATAATCTTCCATACTTGGCGTAGGCATGAAATCTCCCCCAATAAATATTATTATGTATTTAGATACTAAAATAATGAAATGTCAATGAATTAACATTGTTCGCATATTTCCTAAAAAATATGACTATATGTGATATTTTTACTTATATCATTATAGGTTAACGATAAAGCGGTATCATCTACTTATCTTTATAAAAGACATTCATTTTAAATCATACTATATCAACTTGTCAAATACAAGAAAACTTCCTAGTTATTCAGGTTAGCACAAGCTGTTTTATCTATTCGCTCACAATAAAAGCTGACTCAGTTGAGTCAGCTTTTATTTGTTCTCTTACAAACCACACTTTAATTGTGCCCCACAATTTGTACATGTGTTACATCCACCCATTTCTTCAACTGTACCTTGACGACATACTGGGCATGTATTTCCTACTTCAGAACCAATGGTTACATCTGTTGAGCGAACTTCATTAATTGTGTCTACTAATACAACGTGTGGTTTTGTTATTTCTTTTTCTGTTTGTACTTCTTCAAATGTATTTTCTTCTGCTTTTAGCGTTAATACTTGAGCATCACGGCTTCCATCAACGTACACTGTACCACCTTTTGCTCCGCCTTTATACAGACGCTCGTACACTTTTTGTACTTGCTCTACTGTATAACCACGTGGTGCGTTAACCGTTTTACTAATCGAACTATCAATCCAGCGCTGAATGATACACTGAACATCAGCATGTGCTTCTGGTGCTAATTCCATCGCTGAAATAAACCAACTAGGTAAATGATTTGGATCTGCCTCTGGATGCTGATCTAGATATTCTTGAACGATATCTGCTTTTACTTCAATGAACTTGCCTAATCGACCGCTACGGAAGTATGAGAATGAGAAATAAGGCTCAAGTCCAGTTGATACGCCCACCATCGTTCCTGTGCTGCCTGTTGGAGCTACTGTTAGTAAGTGTGAGTTACGAATTCCGGTTTCTTTAATGCTTTCTCGGATGTCTGCAGGCATTTTTTGCATGAATCCTGTATTTGTAAAAGCTTCGCGTAAACGTGCTGTTTCTTGATTTGTAGTCCCGATTAAAAATGGGAAGCTTCCTTTTTCTTTTCCGAGTTCTACAGATGCACGATAAGCTGTTGTAGCAATCGTTTCAAATACTTGATCAACCAACTTGTTTCCTTCTTCTGAACCATACTCTGCTTCACAATAAATGAGAAGGTCATGCAATCCCATTACACCTAAACCAACTCGGCGTTCACCTAGGGCTTGCTTTTTATTTTCTTCTAAGAAATATGGAGTTGCATCAATGACGTTATCTTGCATGCGTACGCCAACTTCTACTGTTTGTTTTAATTTATCAAAATCAACTATTTTTGTCTCTTTATTGGCCATCTCTGCTAAATTCACAGCCGCTAAGTTACAAACAGAAAACGGTGCTAGCGGCTGTTCACCACATGGATTTGTCGCCACAACATGTTGACCATACGCTTGGGCATTTGTCATGTCATTGGCATTATCGAAGAAGAAAATACCTGGCTCAGCTGAGTACGTCGCACAAATATTAATTAAATTCCATAACTCTCTTGCACGCATTTTGCGATATGTGCGAACCTTATTTCCTTGTTTTTCCCACTGACGTACGTCACCTACTTCATGCCAGTTTTCATTGTAGTTTGCCATTTCTTCTTTTGAATAACCTTCTACATCCGGGAAGCGAAGTTCATATTCGCCGTCATTTTCAACTGCGTCCATAAATTCTTTCGTTAAACAAACGGAAATATTCGCACCTGTTAAAAACTCAGAGTTATGAACACTGTATGTGCCGCCAGTTTGTAATTTTTCTTCTGCATCTTTAATAATGTTCTCACTGAATCCACCAAGCCCAGGAATCTGCTTATAGTTAATAATTCCTTGGTACATTGCTTCTTCTGATGCTGTTAATGGTGTGAATTTCAGTTTATCTTGTGCATGTTTTTTTATCATTTCGTCATTTGTATTTTCAATCAAGAAACGTAAAATGCGAGGATTTTGCATTTTTGAAATAATAAACTCCACAATATCAGGATGCCAGTCCGCAAGCATAATCATTTGTGCCCCGCGGCGTGATCCGCCTTGTTCGACAAGATGCGTCAATTTTGCAATGTCATCTAACCAAGAAACAGACCCTGATGATTTACCGTTGACACCACGCGCTAATGTGTTGCGCGGACGAAGTGTTGAACCGTTCGTACCAACGCCACCGCCTCGGCTCATAATCTCCATAACTTGTTTGCGATGCTCTGAAATGCCTTCGCGTGAATCTTTTACATATGGCATTACATAACAATTGAAATACGTTACATCTGTATCTGCACCTGCGCCGTATAGAACACGACCTGCCGGTACAAAGTTTAACTGGACTAGTTCTTGATAAAATTTCTCAAACCATTCTTGACGTTTTGCTTCTGTCTTTTCGACTGAAGCAAGTCCTGTTGCATTACGCTTGGCAATTTGTTCATAAAAGATTTCAAGCGGCTTTTCAATCACGTCTAGTGACCTGCTGACAACTCCGCTTTCTGCCTCTTCTGGAGATAGTGCTCCGCGAAATTCTTCTTCTACTTTCACCATCGCTGTTTTTTGCTCAAAATTAATGCTTTCCACATACCCAAGCCCTCGTGCTGGAAACTTCGGATCTTCCTTTACCGTTAAAACGACGAAATCTCCTTTTGATAAAGTTAGTTTCTCTGTATCTTTAAATGCATAACGATCTAACATTACGAGCCTTGATACACCTTTATGAGTAAGCTTCATATCCGGTGTTATTGGATGTACTTGTGGAAAGCGTTCAATATCTTGATTCAGCTTTTCAATATTCATATTCACTTTTTGATTTAACACAACAGTCATTCTGACAACTCCCTTACGAATCCTACACTCTCAAACTCCACTCATTCTTTACCTTAATCTGGTAAAAAACCATCAAATCAACTATCAATAACTTACCATACAGCTCGCACAAATTCAATATATAGTATTTAACAAGAACACTACCGCCTATATGTAGTTTGATGTCAAGCGAAATATTTTTTTTTCGTCAAAAAAAGTGTTTGACTTTTCATAACGAACGCCTCTATTTATTTTGCATGTTTCAATTAAACTCATCATGAAACAGTGCAACTTTTCCTAGCTGCACTGTTGTGATTCCTCTTACAATTCGTTATTGAAACAACTCTTTATCTTCTAAAATTCCATTCATCTGATGCATATTTTTTCTCTGCTAGCGCTTCAACGTATGCCTCTTCTTCATTAGTTAATGTATAAGGTTCTAAATCAATATTCAAGGCTTTCGAAAAACCCATGTAAAAGGCTTCTTTTGCTTCATTTATTTCGATTTTCCGTCCAGCAATCGCATTAATAGCAACTGCTTTTGAACGAAACGCTCGCTGCATTCTTTCTTTTACGCGATCATTTGGGTATTTAAATACGCTAAATAGCTTATCTTCATCTATTTCCAATAAAATCGAACCATGTTGTAAAATAACGCCTTTTTGACGCGTTTGCGCGCTTCCTACAATTTTGCGTCCTTCAACAACGAGCTCATACCAAGAAGGGGCATCGAAGCAAACGGAAGAGCGGGGATTTTTTAAGCTATTCTTTTCTTCTTCCGTTCTAGGAATTGCAAAATAAGCTTCTAATCCCAATAACCGAAAACCTTCTAATAAACCTTCTGAAATCACACGGTACGCCTCTGTCACTGTTTTAGGCATATCAGGGTGGTCTTCTGATACAATAACGCTGTACGTTAATTCTTCATCATGTAACACACCGCGTCCACCTGTAGGGCGGCGAACAAAACCTAACCCTAACTCATTCACTTTATCAAAATCAATTTCTTTTTCTGCTTTTTGAAAATATCCAATTGATAGAGTAGGAGGGTTCCAACCGTAAAATCGAATCGTTGGCGGAATTTCACCCTCACTATGCCACTCAAGAAGCGCTTCATCTAACGCCATATTATAATATGGTGAACGGTTTTTAGAATCAATGAATCTCCACTTTTCTTGCATTTTCCTCATCCTCAACTATGTAATAAAATATAAAATTCTACCGGTTACAAACTATAATCTGTTTTTTAGTCTACCAAAAGATATGGATAAGGAAAAGAAAAGTGTCGTATAAAATGATGTTTAAGAGAATGGAAATATCTTCTCATAGAGGCGAATTCGTCTATAAAAGCAACTGAATCAAAGAAGAATCACTTTACTTCTAATTTCATTCACTTATATAATAGAATTATCGATTTTGTCGAAGAAAGGAAGAAACAACATGATGACACTAATCATTGTAATTGCTGCCATTATCATCTACTCTTTGGTGATGTTTTTCTATCAACGCCGCATTATGAAAACGTTAACGGAAGAAGAGTTCCGCAGCGGTTACCGCAAAGCACAATTAATTGATATTCGTGAACCGAACGAATTTGAAAACGGACATATTTTAGGAGCAAGAAATATTCCTCTATCGCAATTCCGTATGCGTATTAAAGAATTCCGCAAAGATCAGCCTGTTTATCTTTACTGTCAAAGTGGAATGCGTACAGGCCGTGCTGCACAAATTTTACGCCGTAATGGTATAAAAGATATATACGACTTAAAAGGCGGCTTTAAAACTTGGAACGGAAAAGTTAAAACAAAAAACAAATAACGCCAAGTTCTCGAAACTTGACGTTATTCACACACTCCCCTCGCGTATTTAAGCGAGGTTTTTTTATTATGTCATGCTTTTTGATAACGCAGCACAGGCTTACGAGCTGCTAACGTTTCATCTAACCGTTTCACAACTGTTGTATGAGGGGCTTCTTGAACAACTTCTGGTGTTTCTTCTGCTTCTTTTGCAATTTGAATCATCGCATCAATAAACGCATCTAATGTTTCTTTTGACTCTGTTTCTGTCGGTTCAATCATCATGCACTCTTCCACAATTAATGGGAAATAGATCGTTGGCGGATGATAACCAAAATCTAATAAACGTTTCGCAATATCAAGCGTGCGTACACCTAATTTCTTCTGACGCTTGCCTGATAAAACAAACTCATGTTTACAATGGCGATCAAACGGTAAGTCATAATGCTCTGCTAGACGTCTCATCATATAATTTGCATTTAATACAGCATTTTCTGTCACAGCTTTCAATCCATCTGGCCCCATTGAGCGAATGTATGTGTATGCACGAACATTAATCCCAAAGTTTCCGTAAAAAGGCTTCACGCGGCCGATTGATTGAGGACGATTGTAGTCAAACTGAAATCCTTGCTCTGTTTTGATGAGAACCGGCTTTGGCAAGAAGGGGATTAAATCAGCTTTGACTCCTACTGGACCTGAACCTGGTCCTCCACCACCGTGCGGGCCTGTAAATGTTTTATGAAGATTTAAATGAACCACATCAAACCCCATGTCACCTGGGCGGGCCTTGCTTAATACAGCATTTAAATTGGCCCCGTCATAATATAATTTTCCTCCTGCTACATGCACAATCTCTGCCATTTCAAGGATATTTTCTTCAAATAAGCCAATTGTATTCGGGTTGGTTAACATAAGCGCTGCTGTGTCTGAACCAACAACTCGGCGTAAATCTTCCAAATCTACTAATCCTTTGTCATTTGATTTAACCGTCACTGTTTCAAACCCAGCTACCGTAGCAGAGGCTGGATTTGTACCATGCGCTGAATCGGGTACAATTACTTTTGTTCGATTGCTGTCACCATTTGCTTCATGATAAGCACGAATCATCATTAACCCTGTCCACTCGCCATGAGCTCCGGCTGCTGGTTGAAGTGTTACTTCATCCATGCCCGTGATCTCTGTTAAATGCTCTTGCAAATCATACATAAGCTCTAAAGCACCTTGTACAGTTTGTTCATCTTGTAATGGATGGATGTGAGCAAATCCTGGTATGCGGGCTGTTTGTTCATTTATTTTCGGATTATATTTCATTGTACAAGAGCCGAGTGGATAAAACCCTGAATCTACACCATGGTTACGTTTTGATAGTGCTGTATAATGCCGCATAATATCAAGCTCAGATACTTCCGGTAATTCAGACGATTCTGTGCGAATATACTCGGCTGGTAACACAGCTTCTAGGTCTACTGCCGGTACGTCTAATTCAGGTAAAGAATAGCCAATTCTTCCTTTTTTACTAACTTCAAAAATAAGTGATTGATTTTGATTAAGCATAAAGATCCCCCAATTCATTCACAAGTTGATCAATTTCCTCTTTTGTACGGAGTTCTGTAAACGCAAGCAACATATGATTTTCAAGTTCTGTATAATCACGTCCTAAATCATAGCCACCAATCATTTGGCGTGATAACAGCTGCTCATTTACTCGCTTAATTGAAAGTGGAAGCTTTACGACAATTTCATTAAAGAAAGATCCTTCAAACACAACAGGAATTCCTTTATTTTTTAATGCTTGATATGCATAATGAGCTTTAGAAAGATTTTGAAGCGCCATTTCTTTGACACCTTGTTTTCCTAATGCTGTCATGGCAACAGAAGCCGCTAATGCATTTAATGCTTGATTTGAACAAATATTTGATGTTGCTTTATCACGGCGGATATGCTGCTCACGCGCTTGAAGCGTTAAAACAAATCCTCGCTTTCCATTTTCATCAACGGTTTGACCAACGAGACGACCTGGAATTTTGCGCATTAATTTTGCTGTAGTTGCAAAATATCCGCAGTGAGGGCCGCCAAACTGTGTTGGAATTCCAAATGGTTGCGCATCTCCTACGACAATATCAGCACCGAATTGGCCTGGAGGTGTTAGGATACCCAGCGATAATGGATTACTTGATACAACAAACATTCCCTTCCCTTGATGAGCCACTTTTTCAATTTCTTTTAACGGTTCCACTTGACCAAAGAAGTTTGGATATTGCACAATTACAGCTGCTACATCATCATCCATTTTTTCTGCTAATGCAGTGATGCTTGTCACGCCATTTTCAGTCGGAATTTCGATAACTTCAATGTACTGGCCAGCAGCGTATGTTTTTAACACATCGCGTGATTCTGGATGAACAGCAGCTGAAACAAGCACTTTTTTCTTTCTCGTTTGGCCTGCACTCAACATCGCTGCTTCTGCAAGAGCAGTTCCTCCATCATACATTGATGAGTTTGCTACATCCATTCCGGTTAGTTCACAAATCATAGTTTGAAATTCAAAAATAGCTTGAAGTTCCCCTTGTGAAATCTCGGGCTGGTACGGTGTATAAGCTGTATAAAATTCAGAGCGTGAGATAACATGATCGACAATAACCGGCATATAGTGATCGTACACACCTGCTCCTAAAAAAGACGTATACTCTTTTACATTTGCATTCTTACCTGCTAGTTGTGTCAATTCCTTTACAAGTTGCGATTCGGATGCAGCTTTTTTAATGTTATATTCTCCTTGAAAACGAACACTTTCTGGAATATCAGAAAATAATTCATCTACTGAGTTGACGCCAATTTTAGCTAACATTTCTTTTTGATCTTCTTCTGTCATTGGTAAATAACGATGTACCATTCTACATTGCTCCTCTCCTATTTACACAACCTTTAATTTGAACGTTTATAAAAAGGGGTTGGGACGACACGTGCTTTTAAACGCTTCTGACGGATTTGCACGTCAACTTCTGTGCCAACTTCTGCATACTCTGCTTGAAGAAGTGCTAGCCCAATATTTTTCTTTAATGTTGGTGATTGTGTACCTGTTGTTACAAAACCAATTTGTTCTTCTGCTTTAAACACTTCATATCCGTGTCTTGGAATCCCTTTATCTATCATTTCAATGCCAACTAATTTGCGAGAAGGCCCATTTTCACGCTGTACTTTTAATACCTCTTTGCCAATAAAATCATCTTTGTTTGTTTTAACTGCAAATCCAATGCGCGCTTCAATCGGAGTAATCGTTTTAGATAGTTCTTGTCCATACAATGCTAGTGTTGCTTCAAAACGGAGCGTATCTCGAGCACCAAGTCCACAAGGAATAACATCATTATTTTCTAAAATTTTCTCCCACACGGTCACCACGTCTTTAGCATCACAATAAATTTCAAATCCATCTTCACCCGTATAACCCGTCCGTGAAACAAGTACACGAACACCTGCCACTGTTACACCGTCCTTAAATGTAAATGGCTTAATACCTTCTAAATTTTCTGACGTTAACGGCTGTAAAACTCTTTGCGATAATGGACCTTGTAAAGCGAGTTGAGCAATGTCATTGGAACGATTGATTAATTCTACATCACCGAATTGATGAGCAGCTAACCAATCAAAATCTTTTTCAATATTCGCAGCATTCACTACCAATAAATAATCATTCTCAGCTTTTTTATAAATTAACAGGTCATCTACAGTTCCACCATCTTCATAACACATCGCTGTATATTGAGCTTTTCCATCTGTTAATAAAGAAACATCGTTCGTCATTACTTTTTGTAAAAATGCTAAACTACCTGAACCTTTCACATCCATTTCTCCCATATGAGAAACGTCAAAAAGACCTGCTTTTGTACGAACTGCTTCATGCTCTTCTTTAATAGAAGAAAACTGTACAGGAAGGGCCCAGCCACCAAAATCAATAATCTTTCCACCGTATTGTTTATACGTATCGTAAAGCGGTGTTTTGTTTAAATCAGTCATTTAGAAGACCTCCTCTTAATCCGATTTGCTTTGTTCAGTGTGGGGAACACTGACGTTTGTATCTGCTTTTGCACATAAAAAAGGACAGAGTGCTACCTACATGCTAGTAGGAAGTCTCTGTCCTTTTCACCTGAAAGTTTACCTATTCACCGTCTAATAGGGTTGCCTCGTGGGTGGTCTATATGTATAGACACTCTCCAGAGCTGCGTCAAACAAGAGTCTTTTTGCCTGAGAGATTCACATTTTATCGCTTGCTCCTTCGGCGCTACATTGAAGTAGTCTCTCCCCTTGTCGTCATTCGCCTCTATAAAGTTCATAAATATGGGCATACTACTAAAAAACTATAATACATCTATCTTTATTAACGAAATAGTCAACAAAGTTATAATCTATTCTCTATTTCAAATTTTCTAAATTACATTTTCATCCTACATGATTCTGTGCAGTAGTTCAATAAAAACTTTTAAGAAAGGAGCATATTTATAATGAAAGTAAAGATGAACATTGACGAAACATGGGAGTCTACCTTTTTAGATAAACTTGAGCAAGATGGAGCCTGGTCTGATTGGGAACTGTATAAGCTTGCTTATGAAATTGAAGAGAAAACGCTTATATCAGAATTTGAAGGTTTGCAAACTCCTCACTATTTAGCCGATTTAACACCTTTGCCGCATCAATTAGAAGTCGCAAAACAAGTCGTTGAAGAAATGAATGGAAAAGCCATTTTAGCAGATGAGGTGGGGCTAGGAAAAACGATTGAAGCAGGCTTAATTTTAAAAGAATACATGATTCGAGGGCTTGTAAAAAAAGTCTTAATTCTTGTGCCAGCTTCCCTTGTATCCCAATGGACAATGGAATTAAACCAAAAATTTTATATTCCGGCTGTTCCGCAGCGAAAATCCTATGTATGGGAACAATGCGATGTAGTTGTTTCTTCCATTGATACTGCAAAGAGATCGCCTCATCGAGAAATTGTGTTAGAACAAGATTATGACCTCGTTATTATTGATGAAGCTCATAAACTTAAAAACAATAAAACAAAAAACTATGAATTTGCACAAAGTTTAAAGAAAAAATTTTGCTTGTTGCTGACTGCTACGCCTATTCAAAATCGCATTGAAGAAATCTTTAACCTTGTATCGCTATTAAAGCCAGGGCACCTTGGCAATAAAGCTTATTTCGAAGAATTATTTGTAGCGAAAAAAAGATCGTTACAAAATGATGAGCATTTAAAAGAACTTGTAAATAAAGTAATGATCAGAAACCGCCGCCATGATACAGGAATTGAATGGACCAAACGCATTGTCCAAACGATTCCCGTTGAGTTTTCGCCTGAAGAGCGGCAATTATATGAAGAGATTACATCTTTTAAACACAACCATATCAATCCAACGAGCTCGTTCGCTATTTTAACATTGCAACGAGAAGCCTGTAGCAGCAGAGAAGCTGTATTTATGACATTAAAAAATATGCTTGAACGTCAAGAAAATGAAAACAGTGTCATATCTGAACAGATGATTAAACCTTTGCTCGCAAAGCTTCAAACCATTCCGCAAAATGCAAAAGCTGAAAAAGTGTTAGAGCTTGTTCAACAAATTAATGACAAAGTCATTATCTTTACAGAGTATCGAGCAACACAGCTTTATTTGCAATGGTACTTAAAACAGCACGGAATTACGTCGGTTCCATTCCGAGGCGGTTTTAAACGAGGAAAAAAAGATTGGATGAAACAATTATTTGAAAGCCATGCCCAAGTCTTTATTGCTACCGAAGCAGGTGGTGAAGGGATTAACCTCCAGTTTTGTCATCACATTATTAATTATGACTTGCCTTGGAATCCGATGCGGCTTGAACAACGAATTGGACGCGTGCATCGACTCGGCCAACAACATGACGTTCATATCTATAATTTAGCGATTCAAAATACGGTTGAAGAACATATTTTAAAATTACTTTATGAAAAAATTCATCTTTTTGAACGCGTTGTAGGAGAGTTAGATGAGATTTTAACGAAGCTAGATTTGAATAATATTGAAGAGCATATTCAAGACATTTTGCTTCATTCTCGCAGTGAAGGAGAAATGAAAATTAAGATGGAAAACTTAACATCCATTATCCAATATGAAGAGCCATCATTAGAAAGTGAGGACCAACATGCAGCAAACTGACATTCACCAATTTCTGAAACAATATTTTTTAGCTAATAATTGCACGATTGTAACTGAAACTCCTTCTTACATGACCGTGCAATTAACGATTGATTTAGATAAAGAGCTAATGAATCGCCCCTTTTATTGGCACTATATTGAAAAAACAGGCGGGAAACCTGCTCCTGCTTCTTTAACATTTATTACGGATCCAGCATTTGATGATTCCTCCTTACAAGGTGAGCGAATTCATTTTGGCTCTCCGAGGTTACATCAAATATTTGCATCTACTCAAAAGTTTGGTGGGTTTATTCACTTATACGAACAAGTCGCTTCTCAAACAACTAATCATCAACCCCTACATCCGTGGTTAGGGTTAAATGTCAAAGTTTCATATAAATGTGATCGTAAAAAAGATGAACTTCTTTCTCTTGGTTTGAATTTGATCAATGGCAGAATTGTTGAAGAATTTCAGCCAATTATGGTTAAGCAAAAGCTCTCACCGAAAATACCTGACTATTGCTTTACACTGTCTCCACTTGTAAAACCAAAAAGTGGAATCTTTCGGTTAATTTCTTATATAAAACAACATATTGAAAGCCAACCATTAGATTGGGCAGAAAAAGCACATGAACGTTGGTATGAAGATTTGGCTTTATTAGATCATTTTTATGAAACAGCCGAAGAGTTACCAGAAAGTTACACAACTGAAAAGCTTGCTTTGCAAGAATTGTATGAACCTACAATTTCAGTAAACGTTATTAATGGTGGATTATTTTACTTATCAGAATCTACGATGCAAAAAGACTTCTTACACACGAGAAAATTTGCGTAAATATAAAGCTTTCTTTCATTCTTTAAAATAAAAAAGGTGAAAAGCTTATCTGCTTTTTCACCTTTTTTTCGTTTTCCGATACCACATCATAAAAGACAGCGGAATCATCCCAAACCATCGATTAGAAAATGATGATCTTGCTTCTTTTTTTTTAATTCTTTGCGTTCTCCTTTGTTCTTTTGGCTGGTCCATGTACTGTACCAGTTGCTGAGTGACATATTTAACATAATCATTCGTTTTCATTATGACCATCTCCTCAGCACTATTATATCCGACGTCATTTTGAATTAATCACTTGTATATAACAATTAATCGATCCATTGAATAACCTGTCCATCATTCAGCTGAACATGAGCAGTATTTGTCAATTTACTTCCACGTTGTGTTTGGCAAGTAATGTTGACAACAATAACTCCGTCAGATTGTTCCACGACTTTATATAAAATCGTTCCTGAAGGGAATGAAAGTGAGAGCTCTTCTTCAAAAGAACCTTCTTTTCTGACATGCGATTGCAGATGTAAAACGGCATTTTCCAATAAGTGATCTAGCTGGTAACGCTCTTCTGCCTCATGGTAAAAATTACTTTTTGTCACATAATAAGCAATTTGTTGGGACAGCAAAAATAAGAACAGTGCACTAAAAGCAAGAACAAGTGGTAACACGAATCCTCTTTCATTTTTCATCATTTGATTATTCATACGCTAAAAAATTAGTGATTGTTTGTTGACGAGTTTGATTTTGCTCGTTTATCACTTGAACATTTAGCTGGTGATTTTTCTTTTTATAATACACCTTTTTGACATACTGTAATACTACTTCATGTCCACTGCTATTTACACGCCGTCTAATTTTGTTTTCGAACTGCTCATATACGACTGCTCTCTCATCATGCATACTCAGCGTTAAAGTAGAACCTTGAACGGTTACATGCTTTGCTTGACGATACTCTTTTGACAACTGGTTCATAAAAATCTCCCATTCCATCTCATTCATTATACTAGGAGGATTATATACTTGTTTCATGACTGGAACTAGTATTGGTATGAACGAAATAATCATTAAAAATAAACAAAAACTAATGAGCATTTCAAGTAACGTAAAGCCTTTTTCATTCTTCATTTAATAATTACATCGCACCTTTCTCGCCAATTTCTATTGATATTTTGCCAGCGAACGCACCACTCTCGACCTGACGCCCCGTAGCTTTTAGATGAAATTTGATAAAAAACATTCCGTACTTTCAATTCGTGATTTTCATCCGAAATTTCATCGTACTTATATTGAAGTATTTTTTCATGCAACAATGCCGTAGCTTCATATGAAAATTCCTGATTTTTCTCTTCTTGTTTCATTTGAATATAAAGAGGGATGATGGTTCCTACGAGTATTAGTAATAAGCTAAAAGCAACCAGCATTTCAAGCAGCGTATACCCATTTTCATCTCTACAGTTCTTGCACATAGAATCTTCCTCTGCCGATTTGAAATGTCACTTTGTACGTCACTTTACTATTACTTATAAACATACTTTTTGGCTGTGAGATGTTTCCTTTTTCATTATATTGAATAGAGGTTAGACCACTTCCAAATAAGATCGTTAACCCATCATCATATTTTCTTTTCGATAGCGTCTTACCTAAGCGTAATATGACATATTCAGATTGTTCTGGATGAAACACAATCTTGACCGGCACTTCGTTGGTCATAGCTACTTGTTGAACATAAAATGTATCGACTTGGAGTTGCCTTAAGAAAGTGGTCATTCGGTAATAATCCATTAATGGTCTCAAATTGACGATAACTGAAAAAGCAATAATTTGAACAATAAATAAAACAACTAACATCTCCAATACAGTAAAACCATGTTGCTTTTTATGAGCTCGAGCCACTGGCTATTACCTGTCCATCGCTTTGTATTTCAATCACATCACCATTCGGGCAAGTGGTTCCTTCTTTCAAGTACCCTTCTGACTCGAGCTGTTGCAAAGTTGGCTTCTTTCCTTTTTCAATTTCATATACTTGAACCTGCGCTTCAACAGTTTTTACTAGCGCTGAACAGCCTTTATTATTAATAACGGTATTATGCTTTAACACATTCGGAACCATAATAAGCAACAAAACTGTAATAACAAGCATCACAATTAACATTTCAATTAATGTAAAACCTTCTTCTGCTTTTATCATTGATTTCTTCTCCTCTACAAGTTTGACATAATTTCAAGCATCGGAACCATTACAGACATATACATTAATAAAATGACGATTCCAATAAAAAGAAAAGTAATTGGCTGAACGTATTTAAGAACTCGAAATATTAATGCCTCCATATGTTCAATCATAAATAAGCTATAATCATATAGCTCTTGTGAAAGATCTCCATTTTTCTGGCCGTGTATGATAATATCAGCTAAGTCTTTTTGGTAATAAGGCTTACTTAATATAATCTGATTAAGCTTCACCCCGGATGAAAGCTGATCCGTAAAATAAACAGCTTCTTTTTGAAAAAAAGGATGGTGGCTTTGTCTTTGAAACAATAAAAAGCATTCATAAATAGACAATCCGCCTTTTAATAAATTGCTCATGTGAATAGAGAAAAAATAAGAGTTAAATAGCTGTGTAAACTTTTTAACAATAGGAATTTTTATTAGAAGATTCATTTGGGTAACAGCAGGTAACTTTTTAATATAAAAGAGGTAGATACCATAACATGCGGAGAAAAGGATCAATATAAGAGGGATTGCATAAGGAAAAAGAGACATGGCATCCATAAAAAACAGAAGAAATAAAGATTGTTTTTGTCCAAATGACAGATAAAGTGTTTCAAATTGTGGTAATAAGACTGTGCTTAATACAAATAAAATAGCCAAAATAAATAGTAATAACAATAGAGGATATTGGACTAATTTCTGAAATTTCCTTCTATGCATCACTTTTTCTTTAATCATTCTGCTGCTTTCCCTTAGTGCAAATTGAAGGTCTCCATGTTGTTCCGAAAAATATAAATAACTTAACACATCCCGGTGAAAATTTAATCGAGTTAATGAATCATGTAATGATCCTCCCAGTCTTAATTCAGTTAAGCATTGTTTAATATCACTCTTTTGTCTAACAGATAGCTGAAATACTAAAAACGACAATGCTTGCGAAAGTGTATATCCTTTTTCAATTAATTTTGATAGCTGCTTTAACATCTTAGCCTGCTGCTCCAAACTCCATTTTCTTCTTTTAATAAGAACCCCACCCCTCTAAGGAGTGTGAATAAAGATAGCCTAGTGCAATCCCTTTTTTAATAACATCTCGAAGTGTTTCATACTCATAATAAGACTCCTCACCCTTTACTGTTTTCATGACCGCATTTAATTGCTTGCCGTATAGCAGCTCATACACACTCGCTTGTCGATATTGACGCATCTTCTTGCATAGAGGATGACACTTCTCTTCACAAATTGGACATTTAATTTCAACAAGCCTTTGAGCAGCAACCGCTACAAGAGTCTGTTCCATCTCTTGCAGGCTCACCCCAAATTCTAATAAACGATATAGAGAGCCTTTTGTATCCTTTGTATGCATGGTGCTTAATACTAAATGGCCTGTTAAAGCTGCTCGAACCGCAATTTTTGCTGTTTCAGCATCTCTGATTTCACCAACCATAATAATATCAGGATCGTGACGTAAAATAGCTTTTAGCCCTGTTGAATACGTAATACCAGCACGTTCATTTACTTGTACTTGAAGAACCGTTTCACTAGGCTTTTCAATGGGATCTTCTAATGTAATCACATTGCGGTTTAACAAATGCTGTACCTCATGCAAAAGCGTATACAATGTTGTCGTTTTCCCTGACCCTGTAGGCCCTGTAAAGATAATGAGTCCATGAGAATGCTGCAATAAGGAAATGAGTTTTTTTGTGTGGTGCTTAAAAAGCGCTAGGTGTTCAAGCGATGTAGCATGAGTGTGGGGTAATAATCGTATAACAAGACTTTCATCATTTGAGGTAGGTAATGTAGATAATCGAAGGTTTACTTGTAGGTCATCAATTGTAGTTGTGAGAGCTCCATTTTGCGGTTTTCTTCTTTCACCAATGTCCATGCCGCCTAAAAATTTAAAATGAGAAATTAATCGTTCAGATATGTCTTTTGAGAGTTTTTGTTTTGCTATCAAATCTTGATCTACTCTTAATTGAATGACAGCATCTGCTTTTCTCGGCACGATGTGAATATCTGAACTTCGCACCTCACAAGCTTCCCGGATAATATCGGTTGCTAGTTGTTCAATTTCAATCAATGAACATCTCTCCTTTTAGCTAAATTGTATTTTCTAACAGTCACCCATTATAACAAATGAACGACTACCAGATAATTTCGACTTATTTTCTAAAGTCCCTTCTTTTTTAGACATCTTATCTGAAATAAATTTTTATTTGTCGAATCTCGAAGCCTTCTTTGAATAAAAGTTTTAAAAATGACAACTATCCAACAAGAGAAACTATGTTTTTCTTTACTCATTTTTTAATGTCAACTCATCATATCCAACTACTAATTTTTTGTAAAACGTCCCCCCCAGAAAAAGATAACGTTTTCATAACTCTTGATATGTATTATAATGGAAAAGTATCAAGAGACTATATCACACAAACTCATTTGGATAAAAGCTACATCGACAACTTTGGATTGTATTTACAACCGGATAAATTGTACTTTATAATTAATAATTGACAAGTGGGATAAAGGAGGAAACAGACGTGGAACGAATGTACCGTGTAATGGGGTTTTGGACAGGTATTTTTTCAATTATGTTTTACCTCGGGCACATGCCGCAAACATCTTTACTCTTTTTAGCTCAAACTGGATTTTTTGTACTATTAAGTTATTTAAGATTATCTGAACGTATGTACATCTATGTATTTGGTGCTTATTTAACTGTTTTCTTTGTAGGATTTACTTACTGGACAACATTTATGATGACACCAGGCGGACAATAAATGATTGGAAGGTGAAAGAAAAAGCGATGATTGTCATCGCTTTTTCTTTTTTAAAATCCATTCAAAAATGGATTATGATCCATCTCTTCACCAATTGTAGTCTCAGCGCCATGACCTGATAAAACTAACGTTTCTTCGGGTAGCTGCAACAATTTTGAATGAATGCTTTCTACTAGCTGCTTGTGATTGCCTCCTTGTAAATCTGTTCGTCCAATGCTTCCTTGAAAAAGAGCATCTCCAGATACAACAAACTCGGCTTCTTTAAAATAACAAGAAACACTTCCAGGTGAATGTCCAGGTGTTTCATATACATAAAATGAGAAAGACCCAATTGACATGGTTCCTTCCGATGAATAATAATCGGTTGCTTCTTTAGCTGTGATAGCCCCTAATCCAAAAAAGCTTGATCCGTTTAAGCTAGGATTCTGCAGCCAGTCTGCTTCTTTTTTATGAACATAAACGGGCAGTGAAAAATGCTCTAGTACTTCGTCAACTCCACCAATATGATCGAAATGAGCATGTGTCAATAAAATAGCTAGCGGCTTATACTGATGTTTATGTATTAGTTGAACAAGCTTTTTACCTTCTCCGCCTGGATCAAAAATTAAACATTCCTTTTGATCGTTCACAACGAGATAACAATTTGTTTGAATAGGTCCTAAAGATATACGATGATACTTCATAAACGGTTCCTCCTTTTAACTAAAGCTTTCTTGATTTTATTCGATCTCTTTATTTATC
The DNA here is from genome assembly GCA_008180335.1 of Priestia megaterium. Taxonomy (GTDB): domain Bacteria; phylum Bacillota; class Bacilli; order Bacillales; family Bacillaceae_H; genus Priestia; species Priestia megaterium_B. Next base: position 428,900 of record VTEF01000001.1, on the reverse strand, counting down.
ATACACATAATAATGTGGGAATTGAAGCAAGTTAAAGCAGCTGCTGTTGTTATTTTTCAACTCGACAAATGTTTAGAAAAGTTTTACAATAAAAGAGTTAAGATAATAGTAACGCTTTATTTTTAAGCTATTTAAAAATAAGGAGGTTGTTTAATGGGGCTAATGATTATTTTCGCATTGACAACATTGTTAGGCGTATTTGGTGCAATCTCATCTCTACGCAATAAGAACTTTCTTGGAGTCGGCTTTGCAGTTTTAACTTTTTCTGTTTTTGGTTGGTTTACAGTTATGACCATCTTACATCATGGATATCCAGCAGCTCATTAATGCTACATACTGAATGGGCAACTTATACTAAAAAAAGCGTCTACCCTATAGGTATGACGCTTTTTTAGCATCGTAAATAAATGTGAAAGATTTAAATTCTCTTCTGAAATCTCATAATATGCGAACTAATGTATTAACTTTGTTTTGATTAAAAGTAAATATCCGCTCAAATTGATAGCCCATTAAGCTTAATTTACCGTTTGGGGAAAGCTTAATCGGAACATTTTCAACATCTTCCATTACAGTATTCGTTTCACCTGTTTCAAGTGAAAATTCTATAAAATCAAATTTTCCTTTATAAGAATCCATTTCTCCTGTCTGCTGAGGAACATACGTATAAAACATCTGCTTACTCTCATCTAATTGATAGTATGGAACAAAAGGCCCTCCATAGCTAGATAGCATGCGTGTTCGAAACGTATGTGGCTGTCTATGATTTTTTTTGTAAAATGTATATTCTCCCATTTCATTGTTTCCTTTAAGGACAAAAAACATCGATTGGATGTTTTTTAGTACAGATACATTTGAAGTCACTTGCTGCTTTTGTTTATTATCAATATTTTCAATAATAAGAGGCGAAGACGCAACAAATTCTTGGCTTTCATTGCTTGTATTTAAATAGGCCACTTCATTTTTACCAACCCAATAGGCAAACGGTTGAGATAATAATAATGAGGTTACCGTCCCTTTCTCCACATTTACTCGTGAAGTGGAAAATGTCCAGTTTCTTGAAAAGTTTGTGATGAGTAACTCATTCGGCATAAAGGAGTTCCAGGCAAAATGTAAATCATAAGAATTCATTTCCAGTGTATAGATTTCCTTCCCACTTTTATCAAGAAACACTAATTCTGCTTTTTCATCGGATAGAGCTGTATGAATGAGAAAATAATGATAATCTGGGCTTGGTTTTACTGATACAATTTGATGTTTAGATGAATAGAATAGTTCTTTTTCAGAAGTATAAATGTTATACGTATATAATTGAAATTGCTGATCCTGCTTTTCAATGACCAATACTCGTTCATTATCAAACCAATCTGCCACTGAATAAAATGATGCTCCTTTAATTGTTAACGGTTTAATCTGCTGCTCCTCGTTGTTTTGCTTTTGCGTCTGTAAAGAGATTTCCTCTTTGGAGTGCTGACAGCTTATAAGCATCATACATAAAAGAAGCACCCACATTTGTTTGTATTTCAAACATTTCATCTTGATTCCGCTCGACCTTTCAGTAAATATCTACTATAAATTATCCTATGCCTAATACGTCATTGCAAGAAAAATCTAAGAATTACCTTATATTTGCAATGATTATTGAAATGCTAGTATATTCATAGCGTTAATGATAATAGACTCAGCTTTTGGATACAGGCCACTAAATTGTGAAAGTGGAAGAGGGTTAATTCCTTTCCCCAATTCAATCGTAAACCCAAGTTTTTTAGTTTCTAGAATAAACCAATCTTTATACCCGGCGTGGCTGTCTATTGTTTTTACGGCCCTGTATCCACTAACTTTCTCAAAACAGGAAGCCATTTCAGCAGCTTCTTCTGGTTCCTCATTCATATATCCCCAATAAAACTCTTCACCTTGTGTATGCAACGCCATCACGCAGTCAAATTCATACTTTCTCGTCAAATTTACCATCGCTTGTGCTTCCGGTTCCGATAATGGATGATATCCTGGAAAATCCCGAAAATGTGGAGACTTAGGAATCTTTCTCTCACGTTCAATTTCCCAATATGCTGGAAATTGATTATTTAAATCTACGCCTCGAATATTCGCTTTCCAACTTTGAAAGTCATTAAACTCTCGGCCGATGAGGGGGATAAAAGACGAATAAGGCTCATTAGTAGGCGGACCGTGTAGGACAAGGTTTACACCATCAGGGTTCACCATGGGTACAACAGACAAAGTAATATTTTCATATAAAAGCCGTGCATCAATGCCTCCTATATGCTCTTTATTACAAATTGCATATAAATACCTTTCTAAAAATTTCATGATTGCGTTTGTTGTAATCCATTCATTGGCATGAAATGAACCATTCAAATGAAAGATTGGACCTCTTTTTCCGATTAAAAGATGCGGAATTGGATTTCCTAACACACTGCACCCAATGGACTCCATTTTTCCATATGGGAAGTATGTAAGAAGTGTAGCTAAGTCTGTTACCGTCCGATAGTAGTTATATGGTGTTTCCGGTTTTACAATATACATAGACTTCACGCTCCTTTTTACTATGTATATGTAAAATAGACGAATAGACATGAATAAAAAAAGACTCTAACAGTAAATGTTAGAGTCTTTTTTAACTGATGATTACTCTTGTTCTTTCTCTTCTTTTTTTTCTGGGCGATAATTTTTACCATCATAGAAACGAAGAAGGTCACCGTATACAATTTGATCTGAGTAATCAAGTTCCTGCTTTGCTTTCTCCATATACGGTTCGCAAGCACTTATATCTGTTTCTTGTTCTGTTGCTTTGTCGTAACATTTGTTGTCTGTATATACGTATTTCTCTGTAATAAAGCTTCCATCACGTAATACAGTAAAGTCTAGCTTTTCGCTTGAAAACATATCTGTACCAAATTGTACATGATCACTTGTATCTACACCTAATAAGTGGAGAATTGTTGGTTTAAGATCAATTTGGCCAGACACTTTTGAAATCGTTCCTTTATTATCTTCACCAGGAATATGAATAACCATTGGTACACGCTGAAGCTGAGTCCATACATAAGGCGTTACTGGTTTGCCCAAATATTTTTCCATCGCTGCATTATGATTTTGTGAAATTCCGTAATGATCTCCATACACAACAATAATCGAATCTTCGTATAACCCTTCATCTTTTAGCTTTTGAATAAACTGTTTGAAAGCCTCATCTTGATAGCGTAATGTCGGAAAATAACGATTTAGTGTACGGCTATTTGAATCAAACTCATCAATCATTCGATCCTCTTCGCCTAACTCAAATGGGAAGTGGTTCGTTAATGTAATAAACTTAGCATAGAACGGTTGTGGTAGTGATTTCATATGTTCAACTGATTGTTCAAAGAACTCTTTATCTTTTAGCCCCCAACCAATTGAATTTTCTTCTGTCACTGTATAATCTTCTACATCAAAGAAGCGATCATAACCTAAGCGTGGATACACAATATCTCGGTTCCAGAAGCTGCGGTTATTCGCATGAAATACTGCTGAATAGTAACCTTTATCCTTTAAAATTTCTGGAGTACCATTAAATTCATTACTTCCATGTGTAAAGAAAACCGAGCCGCGTCCTAATGGATACAGCGAGTTATCTAATAAGAATTCACTATCTGATGTTTTACCTTGTCCTGTTTGATGGTAAAAGTTATCAAAATAGTAGCTATCTTTAATAAAATCATTTAAAAATGGTGTAATTTCTTGGCCATTTACTGTATTATTCACAACAAAACTTTGTGTTGATTCAAGTGAAACAACAATCACATTTTTCCCTTTTGCTTTGCCAAACATTTCAGGGTTTGGATCTTTTTGATTTGCCTTTAAATAATTCTCAGTCTCTACAAATTCACTGCTGTCAGCAAACGCACGCTGTGCTTTTGTTTTTGATTGTAAAACAACGTCATATAAGTGGTAATTATATGTACCGATGTTTTTAACCAGCATTTCACGATCAAAAGCACGAGTTAAAAGCTCTGGACGCTCTGTTTCTGCAAGCGCCAAATTAGAAATAAACACTGCAGCAACTGCAATATAGTAGGCAAAGCGTGTTTTACGCGTTGTCTTTTCTACTACATCTGTTTTCGGCTTTAGAAAAATAGCTAATACACCCAAAAGAATAACATCAATGAATAGAAATACATCGGTTGGTTGAAAAAGTTCAAATGCACTATTTCCTAAATCCCCCATATTACTTGTTTGAAATAAGACTGGTAATGTTAAAAAATCATTAAAGAAGCGATAAAACATGACGTTAGCAAACAATATAAACGAAACTATGAAACTTGTAATGATTACATAACGATGGCTGCCTTTAACCGTTTTAAAGAATAAACCTAATCCAAAAACAAGTAATAAAAAGCTTAATGGATTTATAAACAATAAAAATTCTTGGGTCGCATTTTCAATTTCAATATCAAACTGTGTTTTATAAGTAATATAGGTCTTTATCCATATTAAGACCACAGCAGTAAGAATAAACGACAGCTTTGACAACGATAATTTATCTTTCATCAAGGACCTCCTTAGCCACTGGATTTTTTCTTCCACTTTACATGTAAGATAACGAACATAATCTTAATGTTTTTTTTACAAAAAAGCAAATAATTTCTTACATTTATCAAGTAAAATAGGAATGTTTGATTTGTTGTTTTTGTCCTATAGTATCTAACGTTTAACATACGGAAAAGGTTTCAAAAAAGATAATTAACTAAATTTACCACAAAGGATAGATAATCCTTCTATTAAATAAATTTATTTATTAATAAAAAAGAGAATGATGTAGTAAACGTTGAAACGTTCTACACACCATTCTCTTTTCGTTATTATGATAGAATTACTTAGTTGAAATGCATGCTTTTACTAGCCAAGCTCCTCCGATAATCCCTGCATCATTTCCTAAAGTTGCAATGGCTAATTCTACACCTTGAGAAACACGCGGGAATGCAAAGCGTTTGAAATATTCTTTAACAGCATCTAATAAAATATCGCCTGCACGTGATACACCGCCACCAAGTACAATTTTTTCCGGATTCAGTGCATTAGCTGAATTTGCTAATGCTAAGCCTAGATGAAACGCGACTTTGTCAACTACAGAAACTGCTAATTCATCTTTTTCTCTAGCCGCATCAAAAATATTCTTGGCCGTTAAGTAATCATTTTCAGCTAGAAGTGTACGCAGTACGCTTTCTTTATCTGTTTCTATTAATTCTTCCATTGCTAAGCGTACAACACCTGTTGCTGAAGCAATAGTTTCTAAACAACCCGTTTTGCCACAGTTACATGGTGCTCCGCCTTCAACGATTGATGTAATATGCCCAATCTCTCCTGCTGCACCATTAACACCGTGAACAATTTCACCGTTAGCAATAACTCCTCCGCCTACACCGGTTCCAAGGGTAACACAAAGCAAATCTTTTGCTCCGTCTCCAGCACCTTTCCACATTTCACCAATAGCAGCAATATTGGCATCATTGTCAACAACAACTGGTAGGGCTGTTTCAACTTCTAAAATATCTTTTATCGGAAATTTTTCCCATCCTAAATTAACCGCTACTTCAATCGAACCGTTTGCAAAGTTAACCGGACCTGGTGCACCAATTCCGATTCCTAATAACTTTGTTTTGCTTTCTCCAAGTTCTCCTACCTTTTTATCGATAGATTTAGCGATATCAGTAGGGATTTTTCGCCCTTGTTCGCTAATATCTGTTTTTATTTCCCATTTATGAATGATTTCTCCATACTGATTAATAAAAGCCATTTTAATTGTTGTACCGCCTAAGTCAACACCAACTAACCATTTGTCATCCATATTGATTCATCCTTTTTTCTCTTTTTGTTTTTGTAATTCTTGTCGAAGTAAAAGAATCGCCATTTGATAATCGTTTGGCTCAATGAGTTTAGACTGATACAATTCTCTTACTTCCATTTCCATCAGCTCTAGATCAGCAATACGATTACCAACATATATAATGATCCCATAAGATTTTAATAGCTGTTGTACATCATATAAAGTCTTCATTTTGTCACCTTTAACCGGTTGGAAGCTCAACCTATTCTCAAAATAACGATGTTTAAACATTCAACAAAACAATGCCTGCTTTTTAAAACCCTCCATCATATTTTAGTAAACGTTATCACAATAGTAAAGAATAAAATGTAAAGTTACACATTTCTCTTCTTTAATCGTGTAATTCTTGCCATAGCTTCTCATAGTCTTGATTGTTTGGATCTAGCTCCCTTGCTTTTTCTACATTTTCCTTTGCTTCTTCGACATCATTCAACTGTACATTTAAAAGGGATAAATAATAAAAGCCTTCATGAAATTTCGGTTCATATTGAACAGCTTTTTTCATAAGCTCCTCTGCATGTTCATACTCGTTCAACTGCGCTTCTGCATAAGCAGCAGCATAATATACTCTACTATTTTGCGTTTCCTTATCAATAAATATCTCTAATAAACTTCTCGCTTTTTCATATTGTTTTTCCTGAATATATGAACCTGCCACACTCAATGCATATGGCTCATCTTGGTCGATTGATCGCTCAAAAAAACCATAATAAAGCAAACCGCCAACTAATAATACCGTTGAAATCAATGCAGGAATTTGCATATAAAGACGCCGCTGTTTTGGCAAACTAACAATACTAGCTGCTAAAAAACCGCCAACTAGTCCGCCAACATGCCCTGCATTATCAATACCTGGAACAACAAAACCAAACACCAAGTTAATCACAATAATCGCTATGATGTTATAACCGATTGTTCTAAAAAATAATTTTGGATGTGTGCGCGCTAAAAATAAAAGTGCTCCAAAACAGCCAAAAATCGCTCCTGACGCACCTGCTGATAAAGAGCTTGTCCAAACGAAGCTACCTAGTGTCCCTGCAAAACCTGCTACAATATAAATAAACAAAAAGCGCATATTTCCATAGATTTGTTCAACTAAAGACCCTAAGTAGTATAAAGCAAAGCTGTTCATCAATAAGTGCAAAAAACCAATATGTAACACAATAGGAGTAAAGAATCTCCACCATTCACCTGCTAAAATTAACGGATTATACTTTGCCCCATACTCGAGCAAAGTGAGTGTATCTTCACTGCCTCCCTTCCATTCTAAGAATAAAAACATGGCAATTTGAACAGCTAAAAAGATATATGTAAAAAAGGGTTTTCCGTATTGAAAAATGGCTTCTTCTTCCTTTTTCTGTCCTTGAATAATCGTTGCTGACTGCCGTTTTAATCGTTCAATCTGCTCAAATATTTCTTCATCTGATAGATTTTCTATGTCTGGATATCTAAAATCCAATCTTGTAAACAGCTGTTCATATTTTATTGAGTCATTCTCACTAATGATCGTTGTTTCACCACTTACCTTTGAAGACACAGTTGCTTCTTCCATTAACATCCCATTGTTAATTGGTTTAAAATCCATTATGTATACATTGTTCAAGTGCAATCGGCGCTGAAATCGCTGTCTTCTAATTTGTTCCGCTCTTTGTATTGCTAACTTCCGATCTTTTTGTAAATCAATCATCCAATTAAAATGTTTACGAATAACACGCATCGTATATTTTTCTTTAGGCTTTTTCACTTCAAACCATAACTCCGAAGCATTAGCATTCGTATAAATAAGTTCAGTTGCCGGACTCAACAATAACTGCTGAATAAAACTCCAGAAGTAATAATCTTGCTTAATTGACAAAAAAACACCTCCAAAAAGACTCTCTCTATGTAAAGATGGCAGAAACCTGTAAAAAAAGCAATGGATTTACCAAATCTAGTTCAGCTGCCTCTTATTTTTACTCTCAGCCATTTTTCTTTATCTTTTTTAATAGTATTTACATCTGAAAAACACCTTATGAGTTTTAAAGGACTCATAAGGTGTTTCAACATTACTCCTAATTCCAACACGTTACACCATGATGAACAATACTTTTGCTGAAACCTCCAGCAACGCAAAGAAAAACTTCAAACATAAAAATGAGATTGTACTCCATTGTTTAAAAACCAGCTAGTGAGAAGCCGAACGAAATACTTGATTTAACAAACGATCACGCACATATGGCAAATTGAAGAGTGAATGAACTACTAACTTTCGAATAATTGAATTACCAAAAAACACATTTACAAAGCGGTATCTCATTTGATAGCTGATTACTCCAACAACTAATAAAACAAGTAATCCTAAAAGACGTTTCATCTCTAAACCCCTCCTTAGTATTACTGTGCTCCTTTGTCAACATTTTATCCTCGTATAAAGAAAGCAATTTTTAGTTGATTTGTTGCCTAGTTAAGTACATTCTATACACTTACAAGTAAACCACCTATAATTGCTGCTATAATAATTGCAAGAAAGTTGACAACATCATTGTTGCAAAGCGTGACTCCCTTATAGCGATTTGTCTTCTTTTTACAATGAACCTCTCGTTCTGTTTTTAGACCACATACTGAACAGGTATAGCCAACCTGTACCGTTGCCCCAAGGATTGTGTCGATCACATTGCCTAAAAATCCAAACAAAGTAATTACTACTCCATCGACAACTGACAATCCAGGGAATACATAGAGCGACGTAACAGCAATGAGGAGCGCTCCGCTGAATCCTGCCGCTGTCCCCAGTAAAGAAACTGCTCCTGATGTTCCAGCCTCAACTTCTTTAAAAGTTAATATGTAAAGCGGTCTTTTTTTGCTTAACGAACCAACTTCTGATGCCCATGTATCAGCATTAGCTGCTGCAATGCTAATCATAAACATGATTACAAACAAGGATTCGTCAGTTAGAACAAACAGCCAGCTGCAAAGAAATGCAACTCCTCCATTCGCTATTACTTGTACATAGTCTCTTTGGCCATGTTTTTGGATCTTTTCTTCTAAATCTCTTTTTTGATGTTTTTTATATTTACTAAAAAAAGTAGACGTTCCAAAAAAGACAGCTAGAAGGACTAAACCAGCAAATGAGAAGCCATTATAAACACTTATTCCTACAATTATAGCCATAAAAGCACCTGAAAAGGATAATGCTTTTACACAGTACCCTGCAAACGCCATAATGATAATAAACATGTAAACGGCGTAATCAATGATGGCCACAGTCTATCATCTCCAGATTTGTAATAATTGCATCTACAGGAATATCATAATGATTATATGGAACATCTGATACAAGCTGCTCCTTAAATGCTAAGCTAATTTTAGGCTTCGTAAAGGATGCTAAAAACCGATCATAATACCCTCCACCATAACCAACTCGGTGTCCATTTCTACTATAAGCAATTCCAGGTACTACAATGAGATCAATTTCTTCTTTAGCAATCGCAACTGTCTCACGCTCAATCGGCTCTTTCAAACCGAAATACACAGTTTCAAGCTGAGAAAAAGATGTAATCTTCCGAAAAATCATTTCATAAGTTGAAGGATTACATTTAGGAACAACTACTATTTTTTGTTGAGACCATGCTTGCTCAATCAGTAATTGCGTGTCGACTTCCTTTCCTCTTGAAACTGTAACTGCAATGACTTTCGCTTTTTTCCACCAATCAGTTTGAAATAAAGTATGAACAATGCGTCGAGAATTTATTTTATAATCTTCACTCGATAGTGAATGAAGACGTTGTTTTACTTCTTTTCTAATTTGTTTCTTATCCATTTAATCACTCCCCCTACAAAAAAAACAGCAGGAATGTACTCCTACTGCTTACTTCGTTTCACGATGAAGTGTTACTTTTTTAAGTCTTGGGCTGTATTTTTTTAACTCAAGACGATCTGGGTTGTTACGCTTGTTTTTAGTCGTAATGTAGTTACGATCTCCAGTTTCAGTACAAGCTAATGTAATATTTACGCGCATCTATTTTCCCTCCAAACATTATAAACATAAATCAGACTTTAATATAATATCACTTTTCAGCTTGGAATTCCAGTCTGTTTTTTGAAGTAGACGATTTAATTTTTCAGCTTGGCCTTTTTGTTTGCTTTGAATAATCCAATAATAAATATCTGCTCGTTTATGCGGCCCTATCGTTTCTTCTAATGTAATCGCACTCATCACATCTTTAGCTGATATTGGCCGATATAACAGATGACCTTTTCTCAAATTAGACCACAAGTGCGGCGTTCGTCTTTGCTTTCCTGATTTTGTAGTATATTGTTTAATTCCTTTACCTTTATATTTTCCATTGCATATATAAATGCGATCATTCAACCAATGGACAAGTGATTGTTCATTGGGACCGTAATATGCAACGTGATCGTCTATTTTAACAGCTGTCTCCTGCTGGAAATATACCTTTAATGATTTGGAAATTATAGCTAAGTTCTTAATAGTTAATTTCACACAACAAATATTGCATTCCTCTACTTTTCCTTTATAGACTTCTAATTGTACTGCTAAAGGATAACTAGCAACCATATTAGGTGAAGAAGTATAGAGATCGTTTACCCAAAAAAATTTTTGATTTATCCAAACCCCTATTTTTGTTACTAATTCTTTAAACTCTATATTCTGTTCTTCTGTTACATCAATATTTGTTTGAAATAAAGTATCCATAGTTTACACCCTTTGATATTCTTTTATTTTTTGAAAAACTGAGCTGAAAGTTTTTCTGCTAACTGTATACTTTTAGCTTGTGAATATCCATTTAAGACAAACAAATTTTCATCTGGTAAAGCGAATGTCTATTCTTGCGAGTGATGATCGATTTTATTCCATCAATATGCTCCACTTTTTCCTTTAGCTTCTTCTGACAAATTTCTCATAACTCAGCCTTACATTTCGTGAGAACAAGGTGCGGACTTGTAATAAAGATATGAACAGGATACGGTTCTTACACTTTCAGAGCTAGCACGTTTTTGCATGACTAAAAGTTCAATTAAATGATATAGAACGTATAGATTGTCTAACTGAAACTGTAAAAAGTCGAACCAATTTAGTAACTTTCGTTTTTGGATTTTATTTTAATAAAAGGTTGATTAAGAGACTGTGCAAACTCTTGATTAGAGGAATAATGAATTGGAATTGGGACAAATGATAATTTTTAGTCAAACACGCACTATAAAAATAGACAAAGACATAAGTTGAATATCTGTTTAAGCGCGCCCCTGTTCGTCTTAGAATAAAAAACTTCTTCTTTTTGATGACACCCTTAAAAGCTAAACTTATACTTGGCGAACAAACGGTTCTAATATGGACAGTTATCTCTTTTATTATAGTATGGCTAACAAAACTAACTAAAACTTCAGAATATTAATCTCGATTGTTTGTCTTATTTAATTGATTTTGTGCTGAAAGCAAAGTCTTTACGGATTGACTATACTCTCTATTATAGTGCCTTTTTACCTCTCTTTCTAGTCGTGAGTTAATAAGTTGCCCTCTATCATCATATATTTCCAAGAAAATATTGTCGTTTTTCCGATCAAACCCTATATAAACACCGATTTGGCTTTTTGAAACTGTCATATAGGATCGAAATGTCAATAACGTTTCTTTACTTAAATCAGTAATAATCCGATTATGAAGGTAAAAATACGTTATACATTCCTGGAAAAATTCTTTTGCTTTTTCTTCTTCATCACTACAGAAACTAAATGTTCTTACATGCCTGAAGGTAGAGAGCATTGCTAATATAAATGCTTGCCTCTCTTCGCGTGTATTCATTATACAAGAGATATTGCGACCATAAACAAAAAGAGGAGAGGTTTTCTGATTCATCGTATCAGCTGTACTGTCTTTTCCAACCGTATCATTTAAGATCCATTTAAAATTTTGAACGGACGTTCCAGCACCCAGCGTTACATCATGCAGAACACATTCTTGACCGACTTTTACATCACTCATTAAAACACTGCTACGTATGGTCGAATGCTCCTTAATTTTATTATTAGCTCCAATTACTGTCCAAGGACCGATGGTTGCGCCTTTTTTAATCACTGTATTCTCACCTATGTAAACAGGCGGAGAGAGAATAACACCTAGATCAATTTCAACATTACTTGAGATAAAATTCTTTTCACTAGATGAAAAAAGCCGGCCATATAAATCATAGTGAGCTTGACGATAATGCTTAACTTGACCAATATCAATCCAATAGCTTTTGGTGATAAAGCTATATACTTTTTTTCGATGGTACAGTAAGCTGGGAATTACATCAAAACTAAAATCAGTAGGACCTTCCGTGCCAACATGCGTTAATACTGATTTATTTATTAAATAAATTCCTGTATTAATAAGATTACTATTCACTTTGTCAGCATTAGGTTTTTCGATAAAACTTTTCACTTCATACTGTTCATTTACTGATACAACTCCATAATCTGTTACATCATCTGCTACCTTTGTGACAATCGTCATTTCACTGTTCTTTTCCTTATGGAATGCGATAACGTCTGCTAGATTAATATCTGTAAGTGCATCTCCACTAATAATTAGACATTCTTCCTCAATAAATGACTCTGCTTTTTTGATGCCGCCAGCTGTTCCTAAAGGCGTTTCTTCAATAAAATAGGTGAAAGAAACGCCCCATTTTGATCCATCGCCAAAGTACTCAATGATTTGTTCATACAGGTATTGCAAGGTTATGCCAATCTCTTTGATACCGTATTTCTTTAACAACTCTATACTGTACTCCATAACAGGTTTATCGTATAACGGGAGCATTGGTTTAGGAGTATGATTGGTTAACGGCTGCAATCGTGTTCCTTTACCACCAGCAAGTATAATAGCTTTCAACGGTTCTCCTTCCTCCTTTTATTCTTCTCTTCAATTTTATTCTTAAATAGGCAACTCGTATCAGAAGCGATCTGATCCCAGCTGAATAGTGTCGTGGCTTCCACATAACCTCTTTCACTCACTGTTTTGGCCGCTTGCTCATCTTTTAAAATATTCACCATACATTCCACTAATGCCCTAACATTTCCTGATTGAAAAACAAACCCAGTCACTTCATGGCGGACAATATCTTTTAAACCTCCTACATCTGATACAACCGTTGGTTTCTTAGCGATCATTCCCTCTAATGCTACGATACCAAATGGTTCATATAAGCTTGGAAAAACAACAATTTGGCTAAGCTGAAGAAACTGATTGCGTTCATCATCGGTGATATATCCAATAAATTGAATGTACTCTTCTATATTCTTTTCATTAATTTGTCTTCTATATGCATGAAGTAATGGACCTTTACCTGCAATGATAAATTGGATATCAATATTTCGTTGTTTAAAATATACTGCAGCTTCTATTAATAAATGAAACCCTTTTTCATATACAACCCTTCCAATTGAAAAAATAATAGGAGCATCTCTCAGATTAAATTTCCGCTTAAGTATACGAACGGTTGAATGTTTCGCTGCGTCGACTACCATTCTTTGGTCAATCCCATTCGGAAAAACAGAAATACTTTCACTCGATACGTTAAACAGAGCTATAAGCTCCTTTTTCATATATTCACTACATACAATAATAGAGCTAGACTGTTCAATTAAGTCTTTTTCACGATGGTGAATAGTTTGTTGCATTTTATTATGAATTCCGTTATTTCGACCATGCTCAGTCGCATGAATCGTTGTAATTAATGGTTTGTCTATCTGTTCAGCAACGCATTGTGCGGCAGCGCCTACTAGCCATTCATGAGCATGAATAATATGAAACGATACAGAATGAGCCAGTTTTAATGCCTCAAAGGCCATGGCCATATTTAAGCTATTTACCCATTCTAAAAAATCCGCGTGATGGGGCTGTAAGCTTTTCACTCGATACACATGAACATCATACATACATTCATAAACAGGTAAACCATCGACAAAAGTAGTAATTACAACAACATGATGACCTGCTTTAGCCAATGCACGTGATAAATCAAATACATGCCGGGATAGACCACCCACTACTAATGGAGGGAATTCCCAGGTTAACATTAAAATAGACATTTTATCAAATTTAGATTCTTGCTTTGGATTTGTTGATAAATGTTTTACATTATGTTCATCGATAAAAGGTAAGCTGTACTGCTTCAATCTCTTTTTTTGCACGTAATTAACAGCTTTGTTACATAAAGTATTAAATAATTGAATATGGTTTGAAAACTGCTGCTGTACTAAATAAGACGCTTCATAAAGCCAATCACTGCTAGTGACAATAAGCCATTCATCATAAATCATACGAGCAACAGAACTAGATTCTGCAGATAAACAACTCGAAAAATCAAACAGGTTCATTTTTGCTTCCACCTGCTGGGTTACTGCATAAAACCATTCGTTCGATTTATCAATTGCATGTGTCAAATGAATAGGAACAGCAGGCATCTCTTTCAACTGATGTGCCTCTTTTAATTGGGTAATATACTCATGAATTGTTATGGATGTTTCATTTATTGTACTTGTACTCATACGGCTAAAATAAAGCATACCTCGACTATCTTCATTTAACAGGTGCGTATACGTACAAATAGATTCTCCGTGTTCAATAAGCTCTCCATCCTGCGGGTAAGGAACTAAGAAGATTCCGCTTGGTGACAGTTGTACTCTAGATGATGTTGTTTGGATAAAGCTGTATTGAATCTGATGCTTTTTTAACAATTTATCAATTTGGCGTGTATACTCACCGCGTTGAAAATAAAATCCACTAGGTGAACGTTCGAAACAGTTTGCAAAAATCTCAATGGCATAGTCTACCTGCGCATACCTTCCTTTATCAGTTATAAGTGTTGAAATGATACTGTTCGTTGTTGTCATTGGTAAACATTCGATTACACCTTCATGATAATAATGTTTAATGCCATTGAGTACGCTTCCATCCCACTGTTTCAGCATTCGCCTTGCTAGCTGACTGTTTGCATCATTCAATTGCCGAAGATAATCCATGTATCGATTGCTTATTTGTTCACTGCTCAACAACTTAAGCAATAGAGGCGAAAAAATAATTGTTGTTCCAGACATTTTTTGTTTTTGAAGTGATACTAGCATCGGGATGTAGACATTAGTAATGTGGTTAAAAAAAGGAATCTCTGCTTCATGGCAGCTTTTCAGTATACTTACAAGTGAATAATGTGCGTATTTTAAATTAATACATATTTTATTCATATTGCTTTTTTACCTTATCTAGATCATTTGAATAATACGAATACGTACTAAAACTATCACTTTCTAAGTTCATCGATGTCAATGGCGCTGTAATCCAATCTAGCTCTGATTTATTTGAAGAACAACTTTGTTGATTTAAATTTACCCGGTTCGAACGATTCAAAGCAAAAAAGGAGCCGTGTTCACTATGAATTCCAATATCAATTATATACGTACAATTTGAATCTAATTTTTCAATAAACAAAGAGGTTTGGATAGGATTAATTGGAAAAAAAACGTAGCGGTTAGATTCATGGCCATTAAAATAAAGACCGGTGACATCATACACACATAATACAAGATCTAACTTGTCCCATGGTGTAAAAAACAGCTTTTCAATCATATTTTTTATTGCTTTTGAAAATGTCCAGTGAACATAAATTGTTGTAGAATTTATTCGACTAGCCATACACGCATCTAATTCTTCTATAAACATACTTCCCACTATTTCACCACTTTACTGTATAAAATAATTACTTTGCTTTCCTTATTTACTCTCTACTGCTTTTTCATACTTGTTGCTTCTTTTATTTATCCGATAAATCTCTCATAATTTTTCGTACTTTTATCTTAACACTAAGAAAAAACTGCTACAATAAACACAATTTGCCGATTTATGATATGATGAAATTATCTTGTAATCCATCTTCTGAGGTGACATTATGTTTTATACATTCATCATTTTAATATGCGTTTCATTCCTGTTATTATTATTTTCCTTTTTAAAAGAAAACAAGGTTAAAACTCTTGAAAAACAACTTGAGCAGCTATCATTAACCGTTATAAAAGAACAGTATCAAACGAATAAACGTTTTGATATTCTTGAAGAAGAGCTATTCATTTTGCCTTCGGTTTCTGTTAAAAAAAATGCTTCAGATGATCCTGTTAGTCTGGATCAACAAAAGCTGCCAGCTTCATCTGAGCTTGTTCACACTTTACATGAAAATGGATATCCCATTGAAGAAGTAGCGAAAATCCTAAGGATGCCGAGAGAAGAAATAAAGCTGATTTTATCTCATGGAAAGCAGGAGACCGCGTCAAATGAATAATATAACAATTCGCGCATTTTCAATTGGTTTATTAACAGCTACTTCCATCTTAGGAGCTGTTTATTATGCACAAGAAAACAAAAAATCAGCTGTAGACGAAAGTATAAGTGAAAAGGATGTCATCGCTTATGCACAAGAAAACAACTATGTACTCATTTCTCAAAAAGACTATTCGAAGTTAAAAAATACGAAGCAAACAGATCATGCCCCTTCTCCACGAGAAGTAACAATTTCGATTACCCAAGGAATGACAAGCATTGATATTGCAAATGTGCTTCTCAAACACGGAATTATTAAGGACACAAAAGAATTTGATAAACTAGTAAAGCAAGAGAAATTAAGTACACAATTCCAAGTTGGTACATACACGTTAACACCAACAATGAGTTTAAAACAGATTGTTAAAACTTTAACGGAATAAAATAAAACTTTAACCAATATAAGTTTTTTCATTTACTGGAGATCACTGCTTAGTAAAGCCAAATAAACAAAAAAATCCTCTTCTTAAATAAGAAGAGAATTTTTTTATACATGAAAGTAAAGTCAGTATCTTATTAATCATTTAAATCGTAGCGTTTTCCTTTGACCAAATAAAATATACTCTCTGCTACATTTGTTGTATGATCTGCCATTCGTTCTAAATAGCGAGCTACAAACAATAACTGCGTAATTTGATTTATCGCCTCTTGTTTTTCCTTTGCAAGACTCAATAAATCCTTAATTGTTGTACCATAAAGAGCATCCACTTCATCATCCATTTCAGCGACTTTTTTCGCCAAAACTAAATCTTCCTCATGATATGCTTTTAATGATAGCTCGAGCATTTCAGTTGCTATTGTATGCATCTTCTGTACATGCTCTAACGGCTTGATTAACTCTTCTTTTCCGATTCGAATCGAAGATTTTGCAATGTTAACAGCAAAATCAGCCATTCGTTCGATATCTGATGCAATTTTAATTGCCACAATAATTCTTCTTAAATCGATAGCAACCGGCTGCTGTTTTGCAATTAGTAAAATGGCCAAATCATTAATTTCTTCTTCAAGTTGGTCCACTTCAATGTCAGAATCAATAATTTCAAGAGCTAAGTCAACATTTTTTGTTTGTAACGCTTCAACTGACTTATTTAAGGCTACCTCCGCCAATCGACCAATTTCTAATAATTTCTCGCGCAATATTTTTAAATCACCATGAAATTTTTCACGTACAACCACTCATCCCAGCTCCCCTGTTTTAAATATGATTGTTATTAGCCGAAGCGACCAGTGATATAATCTTCTGTACGCTTATCAGATGGGTTTGAGAAAATCTTATCTGTTTCAGCAAACTCAACCACTTCTCCATTTAAGAAGAATGCTGTTTTATCTGAAATACGTGCTGCTTGCTGCATATTATGTGTAACAATAATGATACTGAAGTCTTTCTTCAATTCTTGAACTAACTCTTCTACTTTTAATGTTGAAATTGGATCAAGAGCCGATGTTGGTTCATCCATTAAAATAACATCTGGTTCGATTGCTAAGCAGCGTGCAATACATAAACGTTGCTGCTGCCCACCTGATAGTCCATATGCATTTTGATTTAAACGATCTTTTACCTCATCCCAAATCGCTGCACCTTTTAAACTTTTTTCAACAATTTCATCTAAAACTTTTTTGTTACGGATACCATGAATTCTTGGTCCATAAGCAATGTTATCATAAATAGATTTCGGGAATGGGTTTGGCTTTTGAAACACCATACCTACCTCTGTACGTAATTCTTCCACTCGATATGATTTATCAAAAATATTTCGACCGCGATATTCAATTTCGCCAGATGTACGTACAATCGGGGTCATTTCAACCATGCGGTTTAACGTTTTAATGTATGTCGATTTACCACAACCGGACGGTCCAATAATCGCTGTAACCTCATTTTCATGAATGTTTAAATCAATGTTTTTTAATGCATGCGTTTCTCCGTACCATAAATTTAATCCTTTTGTTTTATAGACAATCTCTCTCTGTTTTTGTTCTTTTTCTACATTTTTGTTTTTTGGTTCAATTGCCATTTCCATTGTAATGGTCCTCCTCCATCCTAATTAACCGTTAAGAACACAATTTTTTAATAACGTTTTTGGAACTTATTGCGAATAAATACTGCGATTGAATTCATCAAAATTAAAAATACTAACAATACAATGATTCCTGCTGCTGCAACACTTTGGAAATCAGCCTGCGGACGGCTGGTCCAGTTATAAATTTGCATTGGCAACACTGTCGCCGTATCAAGTATACCTGCTGGTAAATATGCAATGAATGTCGGTAAACCTACTACAACAAGAGGTGCTGTTTCACCTACTGCTCGAGATAAAGCTAAAATGCTTCCTGTTAAAATTCCTGGGATAGCTGCTGGCAGTACAACACGGTAAATCGTTTGCCACTTCGTAGCACCCATTCCAAAAGAAGCTTCACGTAATTGTGTAGGCACTGAACGGATTGCTTCTTGTGCAGCAACAACAATAACTGGCAGAATCAATAAACTCATCGTTAATCCTGCTGCTAAAATGCTTCTGCCCAATGCAAGTTCACGAACAAAAATCGTTAATCCAAGTAAACCAAAAACAATTGACGGCACGCCTGCTAAGTTTGAAATATTTAATTTAATAAAGTCGTTAAATTTATTTTTCTTTGCATATTCTTCTAAATACAATGCTGTCCCTACTCCGAGAATCAATGACACTGGTGCTACAACAGCCATTAGCCATAATGATCCAATAAGAGCGGCTTTAACGCCAGCCTGTTCTGGTCGACGTGACGCAAAGTTTTGTAAAAAGTCGGCATCTAACCAACCTAATCCTTGAGTCAATACCCGATATAAAAGCATAGCCAATACAGCTAAGCCAAAAATGGTTGCACAAAAGAATATTAGTCTAAAAATTGTATTTTTTAATAACCGTCCGTGCATTCGTTTTTGGACTTGCGTGCGATCCACGTACATAATCAGTATTCCTCCCTAAAGCGCTTCGTGATAAATTGAGCTACTAAGTTCATCAATAATGTAAATACAAACAATGTCATTCCAACAGCATAAATACTGTAATAAACAGTTGTACCGTATCCAGCATCACCTGTTGCTACTTGAACAATATATGCTGTCATTGTTTGAATTGAACCCGTCACGTCTAAAGTCATCGTTGGTGTTGCACCACCTGCTACTGTTACAATCATTGTTTCACCAATTGCACGAGAAATCCCAAGTACAAACGATGCAATAATGCCTGATAGCGCTGCTGGTAATACTACTTTGATTGCGACTTCTAAACGTGTTGCTCCTAACCCAAGCGCCCCTTCTCTCATAGATTGAGGAACTGAACTCATTGCATCTTCTGATAAGGATGCAATCATTGGAATAATCATAATCCCAACTACAATACCTGGACTTAATGCATTAAACAGTCCTAAGTCTGGAATAATCTTTTGTAATATAGGTGTTACGAATGTTAAAGCAAAAAACCCGTATACAATTGTTGGAATCCCAGCTAATACTTCTAAAATCGGTTTAATGATGCGTCGTGTACGATCTGACGCGTATTCACTCAAGAAAATGGCAGCTGCTAATCCTACAGGAATGGCAACAAGCATCGCAATTACAGTAATGAGTAATGTGCCCATTACTAACGGTAATACTCCAAAATTACCTGCTTGCTCAACAAACGGAAGCCATTTCTTTCCTGTAATAAACTCTACAAATGATACTCTTGAAAAGAACATAATCGTTTCAAAAATTAATGTAAATAAAATTCCGACTGTTGTTAAAGCTGAAACAACAGCAGTTAAAAAGAGAAGAACGGGCATCATTTTCTCTATGATTACTGATGCACCTTTTTTAGATTTGTTTTGTTTAATCAGTTCTTTTACTGAACCCTTCTGGTTATTGCTATTTACTAAAGCCAACGTAGTAAACCCCTTTCCATTGCATGGAAAGATGAGAAGCAAACGAATCTGCTTCTCATCTTCATTTGTCTATTACTTTAAGCCTTCAAGTGTCTTAAGTTGTTCGTCATATTCTTCTTGTTTTAAGCTGACATAGCCAACTTCTTCAGCAAGTGCGCCAGCATTTTCAAGTGTAAATTTCACATAATCACGTACTTGTTCTTTTTCTTTAAGTGCATCTACGTTTACATATGTGTAAAGTGGACGAGATAATGGTGCATATTCACCACTCATAACTGTTTCATTATTTGGCTCAACTGGTCCGTTGCCGCCATCGATTGGTACAACTTTTAACTTATCTTTATTTTCTGCATAATATGCATAACCGAAGTAAGCAATCGCATTTTTATCACCAGTTACACCGTTTACTAAGACGTTATCATCTTCAGAAAGAGTTGCAGATTCAACAAGTTCTTTCTCTTCTAAGATTACTTCGTTAAAGTAATCAAATGTTCCTGAATCATGTCCTGGAGAGAAGAATTTAATTTCTTCTTCTGGCCATCCTTCACGAATGTCAGACCATTTTTTAGTTTTGCCGTCATTTACCCACATTTTTTGTAATTCTTCTACTGTTAAATGATCTACCCAGTCATTTTCTTTATTTATAACAACTGATAAACCATCATATGCTAATTCAAATTCTTGAATTTCAATTCCAGCTTCTTCAGCCGCTTTTTTCTCTTCATCTTTAATTGGACGAGATGCATTACTTAAGTCTGTTTCACCTTTTGTAAACTTCTCAAATCCACCGCCTGTACCGGACAAACCAACAGATACTTTAACTCCTGGTTGAGCTGCCATATATTCTTCACCAACAGCTTCCATAATTGGATATACAGTTGATGAACCGTCGATAGCGATATCGCCTTCTAATTGCTTGTTTTCTTCGCTAGACTCCGCACCTTTTTCGCCACCTGTTTGACCACATGCAGATGTAAATGCAACTGCAGATCCGATCATGACTGACATTGCTAGAAATTTAAAGCTTTTCATTCTCAAATTCCTCCTACGACATTTCGTTGTTTTATCCTACCGTTATAGAATAATAGTTAACTATTAATAACGTTTTAACTGAATGTAAAGGTTTTGTAAACCGAGGTCATTTTACTTAGGCGTTTGGAAAATAAACGGTTCTTTTTTCCTCATTTTCAATAATGTATGCAAAATTAAAAGCAAATTCGGCCTTTACATTACCTACTTATAGCATATCCTCTCTAAAGTTAAACATACAAAAAAGCGCTGAATAACTCAGCGCTGAATAGATAATAAGTAATTTACCTTGATTGATTTAACTAACAATCAGTGGAGAAGGAAGCCCTTTTAATTGAAGTTTTTCTTTATTGACTGGTTGTCTCAGTATTGATCACCTTTTGTTGTTCTTCTTGCTCTTCGACTTCTTTTTCACCTTTTTCCTTTAACTCAAAATACGTATCCATTGCTTTACGCGCAAGTTCTTTTGAAATGTTATTCGGACTGCTTGGTGTAAAAGCTGAAGGAACGACAACTGCCATCGCTACTTCTGGATTATCTGCCGGTGCATAAGCAATAAATGTTGAATTATTCACTTCAATCGGCTCTCCGCCACTTGGATTTTTGACAAATGCCTGTGCCGTTCCTGATTTACCAGCAGGATTATATGAAGCACTTGAAAATGCTGCATAACCACTGCCGCCTTTTTCCTGTGTCACACGTTTAAATCCTTGTTGAACAGCTTTAATATACTCTTGTTTCATTGTAATTCGATTTAACACTTGTGTTTCAAATGAATATTGAACACCGCCAATTTCTTCTTCTTTAATTGTTGGCTTTCGAATTTCTTTTACAATTTGTGGTTTGATGCGATAGCCCCTGTTTGCAATAGTGGATGCATATTGCACGAGTTGTAGAGGCGTATACGTATCGTATTGACCAATTGCTAAGTCAAGAGCCGTACCAGGGATACTGCTTCCACCTTGGAAGCCTTTTGATTCGTTATCCAGTTCAATACCTGTTGAGACACCTAAGCCAAATTGGCTGTAGTAGGAACGCAATTGTGCGAACGTATCAGATTTAATTGGTAGAGACCCGTTATAGTGATATGTTACCCCTGCCATTTCCATTACTGTCTTAAACATAAACACGTTTGAAGATTGTTTTAAGGCCGTCGAATAATTAACCGGACCCATATTCTTAAATGATTTCTTCTCTTTGGTTCCAGCAAATTTAATCGGTTCATCAACGAAAACGGTATTAGGTGTAATTGCTCCTGAATCAAAGCCAGCTAGAACAGTAGCTCCCTTAACAACAGATCCCATTGTATAAGAAGTAGATAAGTTTCCTAAAGCAAAGTCATTAATTTTAGACTTTCCGGTTTTTTTATCAATTACATATTGTTTACCGGCCATAGTTAGAATTTCGCCTGTACGAGGATCCATCATAATAACAAAAGCACGATCAAAGTAGCTTGTACCGCTCATTTGTTTCTTTTGCAATATTTGATTTGTAATTTGTTCTTCAACTGCTTTTTGCAATTCCATATCAATTGTTAGAACAAGGTCGCTGCCACGTTGCCCTTCAGATAGTTGAATGGTTTCAATTAAACTTCCATCCCGACTCGTTACGTACTGAAGTTTTTCTTTTTGTCCCTTTAGTTCAGATTCATATTCTTCTTCAAGATAACTCGTTCCCACTTGATCATTACGACTGTATCCTCTTGATAAGTAGTAGTCTACTTTATCGCGCGGCAAGCCTTCATTCGCTGATGATACATTTCCTAAAAGCGTTCTAAGAGTCTCTTCTTCCGGGTAGTACCTTTCCCAATAAGTTGTCGTATCAACTCCTGGTAGTTGTTCGAGATTTTCACTGACAACTGCAAATTCTTCATTAGTCACACCGCTTTTTATAATTTGAGGAGTTTGAGCATAACCAGCTTCCATTTGCCGTTTAATAGCTAGTACTTCTAAATCTCCAGCAAGTGTTTGCAGATCTTGTTTCGTAATCCTACTTAATTGACGTTCATATAACTCTTTATCTGTCATTTCTTCAGCTTCAACTTTTTTACGATCTTCGTTACTAATTTTTTGTTTGGCTTGTTCCGGATGAAGCATAATCCAGTAATCTTTCAAATCTCTTTCTGTAATTTTTACGACATCTTGCTTATTATCTTTATTATTTGGTACATCAATCACATTTGTTGAATAAGGAACCTCAATGAGATCCGCTAGCTTCTTGGCAATCTTTAATCTCTCTTTTGCGGTATTTCCTTGAAAGCGTGTATACGTAATAGCATTTAACGGCTTATTATCTACAATAACTCGATTATATCGATCATACATCCTTCCTCGAGGAACAGGTGTATTAACGGTTACATCTTCTGTTTTTTCTACTTCTCTCTGATAACTTTCACCATATACAATTTGAACAAGGCCTAGTCGCAAAATAAGGACTGAAAACAGGGCAAATACTGCCAAAAATAATAAATTCAAGCGAAAAGGCACATGTGTTTTTCTTCTGTCTTTTTTTTTCATTTCTACACCTACACTTTATAAAACATATATACAATCTCACCATAAAACAAGTGATTTGGCAAACAAATAGACACCTACAAGGTGTCCATTTATACATTGTTTTCATTGTAAAAGAAAATGCCTGTAATATCTATAGTACAAAGTGTTTATCTCATGATTAACCGCTTACTTAGTGAAGAGCTATGCTGGCGATTCACCGTCTCCTTCATTTAGAGTAGGCTGTGTCACTGGCTTAGAGCTATTTGTACTAGAAGGTTGTGAAATATTTCTGACACATAAATATATGCATATATGGCCGGCTCCAATAATAGTTAGCAGCACAGAAATGCTTTTTTGTTCATCAAAGAAACTAACAGCTATTAAGAAAGAGAGAATGGACACGATACGCCCCGTGTTTAAAAATACTTCCCGGACAACAATGTATTCAATTCGTTTTGAGATAATGTCTTTGGCTCGTCCAATGACATCATATGTTAAAGACATATAAGGAACAAGCAAAATAGGGTATCCAATTGCGATGCATACAGCGTATACAATCAGTTTAGGATATGATATATCAAAGGTTATCAAAAACACGGAACCGTAAAGTAAGATTCCACCTGCTAAAATAAATTTCAAGCGGGTCTTTTGCTTAATAAAGCGTGATGCAACATAATAAGCAACAAATGCCACCGCTGAGTTGATTAATCCAAATGTACCTAATGCCAATTCACTATCAGTCGTAATAAATACAAGGACAGACACAATAAAGATAAAAGTTCCTTCTCGAATCCCTTGAAAGAAGTGAGCACGTAAAATTTGTCGCCAATCTCGATTATACTTCCGCTCAGCTAGTACCTCTTTAAAGCGGTAGACACCCTCAGCTGATCTTCTTTGTAAAAAGAAGCTTAATACGACAGCACTAATAAATAGAAGAAGTGATAAACCAAAGATCACTCGATAACCGATGGATTCATACAATGAAGAAATAATAAATCCTGCCCCTACAGGCCCAATCATGCCCGCAAATGAGTTCAAAACGCCTAAAAATCCATTAAAAAAATCCCTAGTATCCGGCTCCGTTATTTCAAATGTTAATACATTGAATGCAAGCCAGTAAAATCCATAGCCTATCCCTAAAACTGCCCCTAACAGAACCAAAAATTGAGCTGCATTTTCCCCTACCAATAGCACTGCTATATAAAACACTGCTAAGAATGAAACACCTAGTCGAAGGACAACGACTCGATCAATTTTTTTAGCCCATTTGCCAGCTAGAATAAACGTTAATGGCTGCAACACAACAACTGCCAAGTTATAAATGGCTAAGTCTGAAAATTCTCCTGATTGCTTCCATAAATACACATTCACAAATGAGTTTGAAATCGAAATAGCAAGGGCATAAAGCCCTCCAATCATAAGCAATAATAGTAAATCTTTGTTAACCTCAACGTCTCCAACAACTTTTTTTAATAAAGGCATATAAAAAACTCCTTTTCTCTTCTACATCTAGTGTGTGAAAAAGAACAGGAGATATGTAAGCAAATTGGAAAACAAAAAAGCCAGTAAAGGCAATAATTGCTTTACTGGCTTTCCATCTATTATTTTGCAGCTGCGTAAAGATTTGCTACTTCATCCCATTTTACAACATTAAAGAATGCTGCAATATAGTCCGGACGACGGTTTTGGTAATTTAAGTAGTAAGCGTGCTCCCAAACGTCTAAGCCAAGGATTGGCGTTTTACCTTCCATTAACGGGCTATCTTGATTTGGAGTGCTTGTTACTTCTAATTCACCGTTGTTTACTACTAACCAAGCCCAACCAGAGCCAAAGCGAGTAGTAGCTGCTTTTGTAAATGCTTCTTTGAATGATTCAAAGCTACCGAATTTGCTGTTAATTGCATCAGCTAATTCACCAGTAGGCTCACCACCACCGTTAGGGCAAAGAATTGTCCAGAATAATGAATGGTTTGCATGTCCACCACCATTGTTACGTACTGCTGTGCGGATATCTTCTGGAACAGCATCTAAGTTAGAAATTAACTCTTCAATGCTTTTGCTAGATAAATCAGCCTTTCCTTCTACCGCTGCGTTTAAGTTTGTAACATAAGTATTGTGATGTTTCGTATGGTGAATATTCATTGTTTCCTTATCAATATGTGGTTCAAGTGCATCATACGCATAAGGTAATTGTGGTAATTCGTAAGCCATGAAAAATTCCTCCTTCAAAATATGTACATTGTTCAGTGACAAGCACTGCATATCTTTAGATTAGCAAATTAACCCTGCTCTTTCAATGAAAAAGTATCTAATTCTTCATTTATGTTTACCCTTTTCCCAACCTCTATTCCATTGAAACATAAAAAAATCTTCCTTTTTAAAAAAGGAAGATTTGAATTTGCTATGTATGGCGGAGGAAGAGGGATTCGAACCCCCGCGGGCTTTAACACCCCTGTCGGTTTTCAAGACCGATCCCTTCAGCCGGACTTGGGTATTCCTCCAATATGATAAATGGTGGACCCTGCAGGACTCGAACCTGCGACCGGACGGTTATGAGCCGTCTGCTCTAACCAGCTGAGCTAAGGGTCCATGGCTCCACAGGTAGGACTCGAACCTACGACCAATCGGTTAACAGCCGATTGCTCTACCACTGAGCTACTGTGGAATAGTATGTATTAAGTCAATAAAATAGCGGCGGAGGGGATCGAACCCCCGACCTCACGGGTATGAACCGTACGCTCTAGCCAGCTGAGCTACACCGCCATGGCTCCACAGGTAGGACTCGAACCTACGACCAATCGGTTAACAGCCGATTGCTCTACCACTGAGCTACTGTGGAATGTTACGTTTATAAGCGACATTAAAAATTTAACATGTTTTTTAACAAAAGTCAACATGTTATTCTAAAACAATGATTAAAAAGTAAATAATCATTGCAGCTTGGATGATTCCTTTGGAAATAGCCGCGCTAAAAAAGCCGATTAACGATCCTATTCCAATTTTAAATGCATCTTTTAGATTTGTTCGATTCACAAGTAGTTCGCCTAAAATCGCTCCTAGAAAAGGACCAATAATAATCCCAAACACTGGAATCACAAAAGGACCCACCAATAAGCCAATGGTACTCCCCCACACTCCAGCCTTTGTTCCTCCAAATTTCTTTACCCCAATTAAGTTGGCTACATAATCAGCGGCAAACAAAGCAACGACTAACACGCCCTGCACCACACAAAATGTAAAAGTGTACGGCTCAAAACTATAAAAAAAGCCGTAGAGTAAAAAGCCTAATGCAACAAATAAAACGCTCGGGATGACTGGGTACACCAATCCAATAAATGATATGACAAAGCATACTATAATTAATGTCCAATATAAAAAAACCATTCAGATATGTATCCTTTCAAAATAAGTATTTTTACTATTTAGTATACAGTTAAGTATACCCATAGAGAATACGAACAATCAATTTTATTTATGTATTGTTTAAAGGATTATGACAAAAAAAGATAATCTGACTGGTCAGATTATCTTTTTCTCAAAAACGAATAAAACTATTATATTTATATTCATAAAAAGCTTATTTTTATTTTGTTTTTGCACTAGGCTTTTGATGCCTCTCTCCTAATACCGCTTCTGCAATATTCACCGCATGGTCACCAATACGCTCTAAGTTACTAATAATATCAACAAACACAATACCTGCTGAACCTGTACAAGCACCCTCATTTAAGCGAAGAATATGTTTCTTGCGCAATGAACGTTCCATATTATCGATTTGATCTTCTTTTTGCATTACTTGTACTGCTTTTTCACGATCATTGTGTTCTAATGCTGAAACTGCTTCTTTTACTGTTAAAATAGTCAATTCAAACATATCAGCCAAATCATTGCTTGCTTCTTGGGTCAATTTTACTTTGTTTGTGATTTGATAATCGACTAACTCGACAATATTTTCAAAGTGATCGCCAATGCGTTCAATGTCACGAGCCGTATCTAATAACACAGAATGTACTTCACTTTCATTCGTTGACATTGATGTAGAAGAAAGTAAAATAAGATAGTTTGTAATTTTTTTATCTAAATTGTTAATTGCATCTTCAATTTGCAACGCCATATCTGAATATTTATGTTGTTTGGTTTTCAAATAACCGTTTGCTTCTTCAAGTCCAATTGTTGCAAATTGCCCCATGCGAACCAGCTCTTCTTTTGCTTGCCCTAATGCAATGGAAGGAGATTGCTCAATAAATACTGGATCTAGATGTTTTGGCTTAAAGTCTACTAGTGAATCCTCACCTGGAATCACTTTTGTCACAACAAATGCTAAAAACCCAATCAACGGAAATTGAATAATCGTATTCGTAACATTAAACGTTCCATGTGCAAAGGCAATTGTCATTTTTGGATTTAAGTTTAAAGCCCCTTGTAAATAAATAATCACTTTTGTAAACAAAGGTAAGATAATTAAGAAAATGACAGTTCCAATAATGTTAAACATAACATGTGTTAACGCTGCACGTCTTGCAGCAACACTTGCTCCGATTGAAGCTAACACAGCTGTGATTGTTGTCCCAATATTATCACCAAATAGTACAGGTAACGCAGCGTAGATATCTATTGCGCCTTGACCGAATAATTCCTGTAAAATTCCAATTGTCGCACTTGAGCTTTGAACAATTACTGTAAACACTGTACCGATCACAACACCTAATAACGGATTATCACTCATACTAACCGTTAAATCTTGGAATGCTTGCAATGATCGCAGTGGTTTCATTCCATCACCCATGAGTTCAAGTCCAAAAAATAGCATCCCGAAACCAAATACGATTTGTCCAAAGTTTTGTACAGGCTTGCTTTTAAAGAAGAATAACAAGATCGCTCCGACCGCTAAAACCGGCAGTGCATAATCAGAAATTTTAATCCCGATGATAAACGCTGTAACAGTTGTACCTATATTAGCACCCATGATTACCCCAATGGCTTGGCGTAAATTCATAAACCCTGCACTTACAAGTCCAACTGTTATAACAGTTGTGCCTGAACTGCTTTGAATTAAAATAGTTACAAGTATTCCCGCTAATATTCCCATAAATGGATTTGTTGTAAAGCGGTCTAATATATCTCGTAATTTATCGCCTGCAGACTTTTGTAAGCCATCTCCCATAAACTTAATACCGAATAAGAAAATTCCCAGGCCACCGATAAATTCAAACAGCATTTTCTGAACATCTAGCTCCAAAAAATTCAACTCCTATCTCTTTTTTCGACAGACATCTACAAGTCCCCCATAATTATTAACTTAAAATAAAGAATGTGTAAATATTCATTCTAAAATCTTTACATTTTCTTAACATTTCATTTACATAATGTACGAAGTTTAATTCTAAAACAGTTGTCAGGAGTGATAAATCTCTATAAAATGGTAAATGAAACCTTTTCTTATTTCTTGCTGCTTTTTTATTTTGATTTACCAAAAAGGAGTTCACCTATGAATATTTTCCAGCGCCTACTAATTAGTACATCTTCATTAAAAAAAATGTCCGCTTTGCGCTTTGAACATCCAAATAAAACAATTGGCTATGTTTCGCTCTTAACATTCCTTTCATTGCTTCCTGCTATGTTTTTTATGATTTTCACAATTCTAAGCGGTTATCACATATCGATTCACCAATTATCAGACAAAAACACGGACTTCTACATACAGGATTTTAAGTTATATGATGAATCTGCTACAAATAATCCACTTACTTTATCAACTAAGTATACAAACTTTATTTTTGATCCGTTAAAAACATCTCAAGACATTGCTAAGAATCCTCCTTCTCATGCCGTTGGATTTTTACATGACGGATTATTTATTACTACAAATGGCCGACTTCAAACCTACTCATATGAATTGCTTAGCTGGGAAGATTTAAACAAAAAACAAATGCTTTCAAAACTAACTGACTTTAAATCTTTTTTAATAATCTTTATTCCTTTTTCCATTACTGTTCTTTATGTTTTAACAGCAGGGTTAAAGTTTATTCAGATTACGTGCTTTGCTCTCATCGGCAAGATAATTACTTACTTTTTGAAGAAAAACCTTTCCTATAAACACCTTTGGGTATTAAGCGCCTACAGCACGACACCTATGACACTTATATTTATGGTTTTAAGTATTTTTCCATCACTTTCATACCAATATACAAGCTTATACTGGATAGGTACCATTCTTGTCTACACATTGACGATCCACCTTATTCCCTCTAGAAAAAAAACGAATAAGAAAACACCTTTACAATTGTAAAGGTGTTTTCTTATTCCCTATCACTATACATGAAATAAATTTATGTTCGCCTTAACTGTAGCGATACGATTCATTTAGAATTTTGCACGTAAAAACTGCTAGTAACCTGCTGAAGTGTTTGCGATAAATCTGTTAGCTTTGTTCCAATCGCATCGGTGTTTGTGACGTGCTTCATTTGTTCACTCGATGTAATCGCCATTTGCTCAGTACTCGCTAAGGCTTCTTGTGACACAAACGAGAAGCTTTCTGTTGACTGTTCAATAGATGGAAGTATCTCCTGCAGGCTGTTACAAGCTAATTGATTTTGCTTTACATCTTCACTAACTTGGCGAATCTCATCTAACAGATGATCAAAAGTTATTTTTGACTTTAATGCAATATTCACATTGTCATCACTTTTAGATAGCATTTGATGAAACTCTGCCGATACTTTAATAAAGGCTTGCTCTACGGTTGCAATAACGCCTTTAATTTCAGAAGTAGCTGATGTAGACTGTTCTGCTAATTTCCTTACTTCATTTGCGACGACTGCAAAACCTTTTCCAGCCTCACCTGCTCGTGCTGCTTCAATTGAAGCATTTAAAGCAAGAAGCTTGGTTTGTTCAGCAACTTGCTGGATTAGATCAACAATTTTCCCAACGGAATTGGAATGCTTTTTAACTTGCTCCATCGTTTCATTCATTGCTTTAAATTCTTTTTCAAATTGTGTCATAGATGAAATCATCTGTGCAAGGCTACTTTCTCCTTCACTTGCCTTTTCATCCATCTTCTTTGCCATGATTGATATAGCATACATTCGATTCAAAATAGATTGAACGTTTTGATTCATTTCCTGGAATGTATGAATCGTTTGTTCTGAACTGGAAGCTGTTTGTTCAGCTCCTTTTTGCACCGCATCAATTGCTTCTATTAATTGTTCATTATGTAAAAGCGAAAGTTCAGATGCTTGTTTCAAATCATGACCAGTCGTATGTAAGGATGTAGTCGTTTCATGAATTTTCAACAGCATAAAACGCATATGTTCCATCATTAGATTAAAAGATGTCACGAGAGAAGAGATTTCAGGAATATTTGTAGAAATGGCAATATTACTACTCAAATTTCCTTCTCGTACATTTCGCATACTTTCTTGCAGCTTTACTAAAGGTGCTGTTAAGGTTCTTGCAAATAAAGCAATAATAAGAGATGCAATAAGAATGCTTACAATCGTACCAATAATTGTATAAACCGCTAACTGATGAATAGGTTGTAAATACTCTTTTGACGCCACTGCTAAAATCAATGTTCCTTTTAATTCTGGTATTTCTTTAAATGAAAGGGTATATTCTTCGCCACTACTCTTAAAATGTTGAACTCCCTCTTTCTGACTAAAGGCTTTCTGAACCTCCTCTGGAATCATTAGCTGGCTATTACGACTGATGGTAAAAGGCTTTATTTTTCCCTCTTGCCACAATAAAAAATGACCACTTAGCCCGTCTGATGTTAATTGTGCACTTTGTCTACTTATACTTTGGTTCATTTTCTTCATTAGCTCATCGGGATTGCTGATGTACATAGTCATTAAGTTTTGTGAAATTTCAAAGGAAGTATTCACTTCTCTTTTTAATCGATTTTCAATAATCTCAACCGTTGTTTCCTTGGATTTTATGTAAGATAGTGTTCCAACCATACTAATGGATACACTGAGCAGGATAACAGCAACTGCTAATAATCGAATAAATAAAGATGTTTGTTTCATTATTTGTAAAGGTGTTCGTTTTTGGTGTTTATTTCCAGTTAACCTTTTTCTCTTTTTATACCATGTCAATCTTTCTTCCTCCTTTACTTTACCCATACAAAAGTATGACATGAGTTTGTAAAGAATTTGTAAATCGCACATGTTTTTTAGGTAAATAGAACTATTTTATTTGTGGGATATATGTTTCTTAGTAAAGGGGATTGAAATCATATTCATTTGATACATAACCCAACTTGCTCCAAACAGAAGAATAAAAAAACTATACACAAACATTGTCCGTTCGTTGACCATCCATACTCCGTAAACAATTGGACCAATTGCAACTCCCAAAAAGCGTACAGTTCCATAAATAGAAATGACAAATCCCCGTTCTTCATCAGATGTTGCAGACGTAATCATCATATTAATACACGGTAAAACAAAACCAAGTCCAGCAAATGCGATTGTTAAACAGAACATAAGAATCGGCAGTGAGTGAATGATTATCAATACTGCAAACATAGTTAATAAAAAGCTTAAGCCTAAGAGCAATAATTTTTTCATAACCTTTTCATCTGTTTTAATTCTTTTGCCACTCCAATATGAAGTAATGGTCATTGCACCAAGGGGAAATAAAAAAGCTGTCCCTTTAAAAAAACCATCAATGTGATATGTTTCTTCTATTAAAAATGACAGATAGTACAAAATCCCAAATACTAAAAACAGTCCTAATCCGCCTATGAAAAATAAAGGAAATAAAATTCGCTTGTTTTGATACACAATCATTAACGACTTTTGAAGATAGGCTCTTATTGATATGACATCTTTCCCGCTTTGAGCATTCTGAACGTACAGGAAAATACCGATAAACGCGATTACTGCTACGAAAGGATAGACAAAAAATGCTGCATGCCAAGTAATAAGTGCTGCTGTCGCTCCAATAATAGGTGCCACTACTTTACCAATTCCATTGTATACCTCTAAAATTCCAAGAACTTTTGCTCTCTTTTCTCGATGAAATACATCTCCTGTTAACGCTATGGCCAAAGTCGTTGTACCTGCTGCACCAATTCCCTGAATCATTCGTCCAATTAAAAAAATGGAAAATGAGGCTGTTGTAAAGGCTGCACTACTAATCGCTATTAGACTTCCTAGCATCATAAATAGAAGTGAATACAAAATAAGTATTTTTCGTCCATGGCGATCAGATAAAATCCCAACTACTGGAATTAGTATTGCAGCTGGAATTGAAAAGGCACTAAGCACTAGACCTGTTTGCACATCATTCAATTGAAAAGAAGATTGAATATCTGGTAGCAATGGAATTAACATCGAATTACCTAATACCATAATAAAAGGAAGTAATCCTAAGGAAACGATCATTAATTTCTCTTTCAAGATTCATTCTCCATTCATAGTTTAAATAGGACAAGCATAATATAGAACAATGATTTCAATTTTTCTCGCTGCTTCTTTTGCATGTTAAAACACCATCAGATAATTATTCAGTAGTAAAACATGCACATCTATTTTATTTCAACTGAAACCAGGAGGATTTCATGAAAAAGTTATGTACGTTAGCTGCTGTCGCATTTATTGGATACATTTGTCATTATGATATTAAGTATGGTACAATCCCTGTTTCAACTGAAACAGTACAAGCAACTGCAAACGTAGCAGAAACAACACAAGAAAAACCAAAATCTGATCATTTTGTGAAAGTAAAAGTAAAAGCCGGAGATACCGTTTTATCAATCATCGAACAAACAGCAGATGACTCTATATCAGTATCGATGAAAAAGATGATTACTGACTTCAGTCAATTAAATAATGGAATGTCTCCTGAAGATATTCAAATTGGTAAAACATATAAATTCCCTGTTTATAAGTGATGACAGGATTCTCCTTGTCAAGCCGAGACAGTCATTGTTAAAATAGGAAGGCGAAGCTTTATACTAGTTATTTTGTCTATAAAGAGTTATTCTATTAATGAATTCAAATTCTTGATTTCGTTTTAAAGGAGAGATTATCACGTGAGTGAACTTATACATCGTACAAAAACACGCCCTGTTAAAGTTGGTAACTTAACAATCGGCGGAAGTAATGAGTTATTTATTCAAAGTATGACAACAACAAAAACACACGACGTGGAAGCAACGGTTGCTGAAATCAAACGTTTGGAAGAAGCAGGTTGCCAAATTGTTCGTGTTGCATGTCCGGACGAACGTGCTGCAAATGCAATTGCAGATATAAAAAAACAAATCAACATTCCACTAGTCGTAGACATTCATTTTGATTACCGTCTTGCGTTAAAAGCCATTGAAGGTGGTGCGGATAAAATTCGTATTAACCCTGGTAATATTGGACGTCGCGAGAAAGTAGAAGCTGTTGTAAATGCAGCCAAAGCAAAAGGTATTCCAATTCGTATCGGTGTTAATGCTGGTTCTCTTGAAAAGCGCATCCTTGATAAATATGGATACCCTACAGCAGATGGGATGGTTGAGAGTGCTTTACATCACATTAAAATTCTAGAAGATCTTGATTTCCACGACATCATCGTGTCAATGAAAGCTTCTGACGTAAACCTGGCTATCGAAGCCTATGAAAAAGCTGCTCAAGCATTTGATTACCCATTACATTTAGGAATTACCGAATCAGGTACTTTATTTGCTGGAACTGTAAAAAGTGCAGCTGGATTAGGAGCTATTTTATCAAAGGGTATCGGTAACACGTTACGTATTTCATTAAGTGCAGACCCCGTTGAAGAAGTAAAAGTCGCTCGTGAATTATTAAAATCATTTGGATTAGCTTCAAATGCTGCTACCCTTATTTCTTGTCCAACGTGTGGACGAATTGAAATTGATTTAATTAGCATTGCAAATGAAGTGGAAGAGTACATTTCAACGATTAAAGCACCAATTAAAGTGGCTGTGCTTGGCTGCGCTGTAAACGGACCAGGAGAAGCTCGCGAAGCTGATATTGGTATTGCTGGTGCACGTGGCGAAGGGCTTTTATTCCGTAAAGGCGAAATCGTTCGCAAAGTGCCCGAAGAAACAATGGTTGAAGAGTTGAAAAAAGAAATAGATAAAATTGCTGAAGAATACTTTGCAAAACAAGCAGCTGCTGAACAGCAAGAAGCATAAAAAAACTTGGTACCGATTTGGTACCAAGTTTTTTATGCTTTAAAAGAACGGTAAAATAAACGTACCCATAATAATAGATACAGCACCAATACCGATTGCCCATGCGCCTAGTGTGTAAGCTCCTCTTCTACGCGCGATAAACCCTAAAATAATCCCAGCTGCACCAAGAATAATTGGCAAGAAGAATAATGAAAGAATCGACAATACCAGCGCAAAGCGACCGTATCCTTTTCCTTCATTTCCATCAACTACTTCATTTGTACGTCTAATATGTTCCTCACGAGCCGTTGCTGGTATAGTCATTTCAGCAGCTGTTTCTTCCATGAAATCAGCTTCATATACATCGTGATTGACATTCTTACGTTGTTGACGTTGTTCATCCTCCATGTTTATCCCTCGCTTTCATCAATAAGGAGCATTTATAGTGTGTGACAGCTATTGAAAAATATAGCTGTTAATGTTTGCATATGAGCCTGTAATTAAAAATCTTCACTGTTTACAAAGCACTTTATGTTACACTAAATAATGAAATCATCCTTGTTCATGGGTAATAAAGATTGGAGTGCTGTTAGTTGTCTAAACGATTTGGTATTGATATTGACGGAACTGTAACGTCTCCTGAGACATTTGTTCCTCATTTAAATAAAGCATTTAATTTAAACTTAACATTAGATGATATTACAGAATATGATTTTTCACCATTTGTTAATGTGTCAAAAACAGAATTAGGACAATGGTTTAAAAAAAATGAGAAAATGATTTATGAGACGTCTCCTCTGGCAAATGATGCAAAAGTTATTTTGCAAAAATGGCATCAAGAACACGAATTATTTTTTATTAGTGCCCGCCACGAAAATTTGTTAGATGTAACAAAACAATGGTTTAATAAACACGAATTATTTTTTCATCATATTGAACTAATTGGGACGCATTTTAAAGTAGAAACTGCCAAACGCTATAATGTAGATATTTTCTTTGAAGATAAACACGATAATGCTTGTGACATCAGTGAAGAGTGCAATATTCCAGTTATTTTATTCGATACTCCTTATAACCGTATGCCTACTCCAAAAAATGTAATACGCGTTTGTAATTGGATCGAAGCTAACGAATGGGTAACAAATTGGTTAACGAAACAATAACAAAAAAGAGTGAGCACAATTCGCTCACTCTTTTTAAACATTACATTCCGAACATTTACCGTAGATTTCAAACTTATGCCCTGTAATATCAAACCCGCCTAAATCTTCATTAACGTGTTCCATTGGACATGCTTCAATTTCTTTTGTTTTCCCACAATCTAAACAAATAAAATGATGATGATGGTGATTAGTGGCACATTTAAAACGAAAGTGCTTTTCACTAGACAATTCCGTCATTTCTAACACACCTAACTCTACAAACAATGACAGATTTCGGTAAATCGTATCAAAGCTTAGACCGGGATACTCTGTTCTCATATACTCTAACACATCTTTAGCTGTTAAATATTTATTCGTTTTTGAAAATAAAGCTAACATTTCTTCACGTTTTCCGGTATGTTTATACCCTTTGTCTTTTAACAAGTGAATCGCTTCTGTTAAATTCATTTTCCTTTCCCCTTCCGTCCTTTGTTAATCATGATTGATATAATTAAAATAATAACAGCAATGACAACAATTGTTCCACCAGGAGCCAGATCTAAATAATATGCTGAGAATAATCCACCTAAAACAGCGACTTCACCAAAGATAATGGATAACAAAATTGTTTGTTTAAATCCGTTTGCTAAACGAATACTAGCTGCTACAGGAAGTGTCATTAGGGAAGAAACCAATAAAATTCCGACAATTCGCATGGAAACGGCAATAACTAATGCCACCATGATAATAAATAAAAAATGAATCCATTTTGCTTTAATACCCGAAGCCGAAGCATGTTCTTCATCGAACGATAAAATAAACAATTCTTTGTAGAAAAACAATACAAGCATTATGACAATGACTGCAATAAATACTACTGTCCATAAATCTGAGCGGCTCACCGCACTTACACTGCCAAATAAATAATTCATTAAATCATTATTAAATCCATCTGCAAGTGAAATACAAATCGCGCTCACGCCAATTCCGCCTGACAAAATAATTGGAATGGCTAGTTCTTGATAATGCTTGTACACACTACGTAACTTTTCAATAAAAAGAGAGCCTGTAACTGAAGCTGCCATTCCTAAATAAAGGGGATTAGCCCCTTGCATAAATCCTACTTTTTGACTTAGTAATAAACTAATTGAGATACCAGCAAGCGTCACATGGCTCAGTGCATCTGCAATTAATGATAGGCGGCGCACAACGATAAATGCACCTAACAGCGGTGCAATAATACCGATAATCATCCCGGTGACAAATGCATTTCGTAAAAACTCAAATTGAAATAAGCTGCTGATCATACATGTTGCCCTCCATGATCGTGATTATGTGTTAACATATGGACATCATGTCCATAAAACGTTGATACGTCATGCTCACAAAATTGTTCAAACTCTTTTGATTCACCATGGAAATGTAAAAATTTATTTAAACAAGCAACATGAGTAACCTTTTCTGAAATCGTTCCTATGTCATGTGTTACGAGCAAAAGTGTAATGCCATGTTCTTTGTTTAATTTTTCAAGCAGCACATAAAAGTTGTATACATTCTGCGCATCTACACCTACTGTAGGCTCATCTAATATAAGGAGTTCTGGATCACTTACAAGAGCGCGGGCAATAAAAATTCGCTGCTGTTGTCCTCCAGACAATTCTCCAATGTTACGATTAATAAACTTGCCCATTCCCACCGCTTCGATTGCCTCTTTGACTTTTTGTTTATGGGCTGCATTCATAAAGCGAAAAAGTCCAATTTTAGATGTTAACCCAGTCGAAACTACTTCAAAAACTGTCGCCGGGAATCCGCTGTTAAAACTGTTTGCTTTTTGTGATACATACCCAATTTTGCTTTTTTCTTTAAACTTACGCTGCTCTTTTCCAAATAAATGAATTGTTCCTATATGTGGCTTTTGAAGTCCTAAAATACATTTAATCAATGTTGATTTTCCAGATCCGTTTGGTCCTACTAACCCTAAAAATGAACCTTTTGGAATTGAAAAGCTAATATCTTCTAGGACAAAGCGGCCATCATATTGAAACGATAAATGATTAATATCAATAACATTAGGCGTATTCATATCCTTCACCACTCTTTTTTATATTTAAACATGACGAAGAGGGCACGGTTATTCTTTACTTCCGTTACCCACTGTGCATTTTGTCAGAATCGTTACGATTTAACCATTATTGTAGTATACAGCAATGCATTTCGTTTGTAAACTCAAGAACTTCTACAGGAAACAGGCACATGTAGGAAACTTCCTCATACAATGTATATGACGAGGAGGTATCGACATGAAAATCTTACAACAAATCGTGAATAAGAAAGTCAATAATCTAACACCAAGTGAATTATTAAAGTATAGCAAACAATACAACATTTCCATTACAAATGAACAAGCTCATACATTGGTATCCGTTATTAAACAAAAACCAGTTAATATTTACAATGTAGAAGAACGCCGTTATCTAATTAAAAAAATTGCACAAGTAACCGACCGCGAAACAGCAAAAAAAGTAAATGACCTGCTGCAACAACTAATGTAGAGCCCTAACAAGCATTCGCTACCATGAAAATTCACGGGTAAACTTGCTCCTTTCTAAATCTGTTCAACAATATTTTGCATTACATTTAAAAAAGGTCATGCTTTTGCATGACCTTTTTTCACATCAATTTTTGCTGTAACTCTGAATCGAATGTCTGAGAACGTAACATTTCAATTTCTAGTTTGTACGGTGCTTTTTTATTCTTCTTATCTTCTCCAACATAAGGTGTTTCTAAAATTTTAGGAACAGCTGCTAATGAAGGATGATGAACGATGTAATTAAGTGCATCAAATCCAATGTGTCCAAATCCAATGTTTTCATGGCGGTCTTTCCTTGCCCCACACATATTTTTACTATCATTAATGTGTAATACTTTTATACGATCAAGGCCGACAATTTTATCAAACTCATTTAAGACATTATCAAAATCATTCACAATATCATAACCTGCATCATGAACGTGACACGTATCAAAACAAACTGATAGATGTTCGTTATGTGTTACACCGTCAATAATCATTGCAATTTCCTCAAAGCTTCTTCCACATTCAGAACCTTTTCCAGCCATTGTTTCAAGTGCAATCTGTACATCTTGATTAGGAGTTAAGACTTCATTTAATCCTTTAATAATTTGCTGAATGCCTACTTCCGCACCAGCCCCAACATGTGCACCGGGATGAAGAACAATTTGCTTCGCTCCAAGCGCGTGTGTACGTTGAATTTCAGATGTTAAAAACTCAACTCCTAATTCAAACGTAGCTGGGTTTGTCGTATTCCCTATATTAATAATATAAGGTGCATGTACGACAATATCATCGATGCCATGCTCCTTCATATGCTGTAATCCAGCTTCAATATTGAGCTCTTCAATTTTTTTACGTCTTGTATTTTGAGGAGCACCTGTATAAATCATAAACGTATTTGCGCCGTATGAAACAGCTTCTTCACTTGCTCCTAAAAGCATTTTTTTCCCGCTCATGGATACATGAGAACCAATTTTCAACATTTACTTTGACACCTCTACTTCGTTTAACCCTCTACGCTGTTATTTATTACTACGTCTTTCACTTCGTTTTTTCTTTTGAACATACTTTTGAATTTCACGAGCACGCTTTTTCTTATAACCAGGTTTGACTTTTTTAGGCTTTTGAATAAAACGCTGTGCTTCTTGGCCGACTTCATCTGTTTTCTTTTGGCGCTTTTGGCGGCGATTTCGATCATCAATTGAGATCCATTCACCCTGTTTCAAATCTTTATTTATAAATTCAATACCCATTTTTTCTAACTTAATGACTGCATCTTCATCTTCTATGTCAAAGATTGTTGCAGCAATTCCTGAATATCCAGCACGTGCCGTACGTCCAACTCGATGAATGTAAAAATCTAGATCAGAAGGTAATTCATAGTTAATAACATGACTAATTCCTTTAATGTCAATGCCACGAGCTGCTAAATCAGTTGCAACTACATATTGGAATTCTAAATTATTAATTTGCTTCATCATTTTCTTTCGATCACGTGGCGATAAATCACCGTGAATACGCCCAACTCGTAATCCTTTTGCTAATAAATCATCTGCTACTTCATCAGCCATTTTTTTCGTATTTGTGAAAACAATGGCTAAATACGGATTATATGAGACAAGCATATCATGAAGTAATTTCATTTTATTACGATGGCGCAATGGCACTAATACATGTTCTAGTTTCGCTGCCGCTGCTTGCTTTGGCGCAACATGTGAATATTTAGGGTTATCCATATATTTCTTTAAAAATGGCTTTAGTTTTTCAGGAATGGTTGCTGAGAATACAAGCATTTGTAATTTCTCTGGCATACTGCTCGCTAGGCGATCTACATCTTCAAGAAAGCCCATATCTAACATTAAATCTGCTTCGTCTACTACGATTGCACGTGTTGTATGCACAAATAACGCTTTTTCATTTACTAAATCAAATAAACGAGCAGGTGTTCCAACCACGACTTGAGGCTGTTTTTTTAACTTTTCAATTGTACGTTGTTTATCCGTACCACCAATAAAGCACTTTGCTGTGATTTCTTTTCCTTCTTCACAATACTTTGTAATTTTTAAAACTTCTTGGTAAATTTGAGATGCTAATTCACGTGTTGGTGCTGAAATAACAACTTGTACCTCTTCTTTTGCAGCATTTACTTTTTCAAGCAGAGGCAATAAATACGCATGTGTTTTACCTGTACCTGTTTGAGATTGTCCAATAACGCTTTCTCCTTTTAAAACGGATGGAATAAGCCTCTCTTGAATTTCAGTCGGTTGATAAAATCCTAACTGCTTAATGGCTTCTATTAAAAATGGTTGAAGTTCAAAACGCTCAAAATTTGTTTTATCCATAATAGTCTCCTTTTTTGGCTTTCACGTTCATTTATAAGCACAATATATGATTATAATCCATTTTCTCCATATTGACTACTGATCGTTGATATTAATAAAACTTATTCTTTGTTTTAAAAACATTTTATCTCGCCTTGCATACGATAAAGAAGGAGAAATTCCATTAATTTAAAGGAGGTGCGCTTTTTGATTCAAAGAAGACCACCCTTTCCTCCATCAATGCCAATGCAACGACAAGTAATGCCTAATAGCTTTCATCAAACATTTTACCCGAATGCTCGGGGAATCAATCCTCAAGGAATGAACCGAGGGTCCAGCAATTTTTTAGCGCGTATTTTCGGAAGAGGTCGGATGACTGGCACTCCAATGCAACGAATGATGCCAACTAATTCATTATTTAGTGGTATGCAGGGAGTAGCTAATTCTGCAACACCTACCTCTTTACTGGGCAATTTACAAAACTTAACCAATCCTGCCACTTTAAGTTCCATGATGGGGAATGTTCAAAAAGTACTCAAAGTAGCAGAGACGGTAGGACCCATGGTACAACAATATGGCCCTCTCGTGAAAAATGCTCCTTCTCTGTTTAAGCTGTATCAACTGTTGCGTTCAAGCGATACAGAAGAAGAGAGTGAGACAGAAGCTGATGTTATAACAGACGATGAGAGCTTAAATGAGCAAAGTGCTGAGCCAGCTCTTAATGAAACAAATAATGCAAGCGAAGAAAGTGAAGGAGCCTCGCTTAATGAAGAAACCGATTTCTTTGAAGAAGAACTTAAAAAACCTCAAAGAAACCGTATCTCGACACCTAAATTATATATTTAGTTTCCGGAGTAATTTTCAAACAAATTACTCCAAGTCTTTTTCTATACCCGCTATATAATTGTGTAGTTAGGAACGAAGCTTAAAGAAGGGTTAGTTTATCTTTTATAAAAATGAGCGACCTCCTAACCCTTCACTAGCAATTATTTCTTATGATTACCTACTTTTTTTGAATAAACTTGAAAAGAATATTTCTTTTCAAGTTACCCTTTTATTTATCTGTAAATATAACATATGAAGAAGCTTTTGTTGTCAAATCACATAACTACATACATTCATCCTTTAACGCTTCATCTAGATTAGGCTTTAAGTTACTCTGCAAGATAATCTTTGTATTATTGCTCTTGCTTTTATATAATAGAAGCGAGTTTATAAATGCTCGTCAACTGATGATGAGGAGGACGAAAATGAAAGTAATTAAAATTGCCCCACGTGGTTACTGCTACGGCGTTGTTGATGCAATGGTCATTGCACGCAATGCTGCTTTAGATAAATCATTGCCTCGACCAATTTACATTTTAGGAATGATTGTTCACAATAAACACGTAACAGATGCATTCGAAGAAGATGGCATTATTACGTTAGATGGTGCTAATCGATTAGAAATTTTAGATAAAATTACTGAAGGCACAGTCATCTTTACTGCTCATGGTGTTTCCCCTGAAGTAAAGCAGCGCGCAAAAGAAAAAGGCTTAACAACGATCGACGCTACGTGTCCTGATGTAACAAAAACCCACGATCTCATTCTTCAAAAAGAGAAAGAAGGATATGAAGTCATTTATATTGGAAAAAAAGGGCATCCAGAGCCTGAGGGAGCAGTCGGAATTGCACCTCACATTGTTCATTTAATTGAAAAAGAAGAAGATGTCGCCCATCTATCGATTAAAAGAGATAAGATTATCGTGACAAATCAAACAACAATGAGTCAATGGGATGTAGCAGATGTAATTGAAAAAGTAAAAGAGAAGTATCCACATGCTGAGGTTCATAAAGAAATCTGCCTCGCTACACAAGTACGACAAGAAGCAGTTGCTGAACAAGCAGGTACTGCAGATGTAACGATTGTTGTTGGAGATCCTAAAAGCAATAACTCTAATCGTTTAGCACAAGTATCAGAAGAAATTGCTGGAACGAAAGCTTATCGTATTAGTGATATTTCCGAGTTAGATATTGAGTGGCTAAAAGAAGCAAAAACAGTAGCTGTAACAGCTGGAGCATCCACTCCGACACCTATTACAAAAGAGGTAATTACATTTTTAGATCAATTCGATCCAACAAATGAAGCAACATGGAAGCGAGAAAAATCAGTCCCTCTTTCAAAAATCTTACCAAAAGTAAAAACCAAAAAATCATC
Source organism: Priestia megaterium (assembly GCA_008180335.1). Taxonomy (GTDB): domain Bacteria; phylum Bacillota; class Bacilli; order Bacillales; family Bacillaceae_H; genus Priestia; species Priestia megaterium_B. The sequence goes on along the minus strand of VTEF01000001.1, from coordinate 385,882 downwards.
ATAACAAAAAATGGGTGCTCCTAGGAGCACCCATTTTTTGTTACATAAATCCAAAAGGGTTGGTATCCGTTATTGAAGCAAAAATTTCGCAGTTAAATTTCTTTTCTGCACATAACGTTGATAGCACATTCGTCACACCTTGCCTCATTACTTTTTCCACATGATGACCAGGATCGATGACATTCAGCCCCATCATCATTGCATCGTGAGCAACATGAAAGTAAAGATCACCTGTTACATATACATCCGCTCCACTAAACTTTGCATTTGTAATGTATTTATTGCCGTCTCCACCAAGTACAGCAACTTTTTTTACTTTTGCTTCTGGCGCACCAACTACTCTTACACCTTCTACATCTAATGTCCGCTTCACATGTTGTGCAAATTCCCTCAGGGTCATTTCATGACGAAGATTTCCAATCCTCCCCAATCCATAAGTATCACCTTTTTGTTCTACTGGATAAATATCATAAGCTACTTCTTCATACGGATGGGCTTTTAAGAGAGCTTGAATCACTATTTTTCCTTTCTTCTGTGGAAAAATAGTTTCAATTCTTGTTTCATTCACACGCTCTACTATTCCTTTCTTTCCAATATAGGGTGTTGCTTCTGCAGATGGCAAAAACGTCCCTACACCTTCAGTTGAAAATGTGCATCCACTATATAACCCAATATGTCCTGCACCTGCATCACACACAGCTTGGCGAACTGCTTCTGCATGATCATTTGGTACATACACCACTAACTTTTTCAATTCTTCAGCACCAGTCGGAACTAAAACTTTTGTATCTTCTAGTTCAAGCGTTTCTGCCAATAAATCATTCACTCCACCTTGAGCGATATCTAAATTAGTATGCGCTGCATACACCGCAATGTCATGCTTGATACACTTTTCTACAATTCGGCCACTAGGCTGGTCTGTTACCACTTGTTTTAATGGACGAAAAATAGGAGGGTGATGAGCAATAATCAAATCAACTTCTTGTTCAATGGCTTCATCGACCACTGTCTCTAAAACATCTAATGTTACCATTACTTTATGAACTGGTTTATTTAGTGTACCAATCTGTAACCCTATTTTATCTCCTTCCATTGCCAAATGCTTAGGTGAGAAAGATTCAAACAGCTCAATAACTTCGTATCCGTTTGGTGTTTTACTCAAGCTAATGCCCCCTCAATAAGCTGAATTTCTCGTTCCAATTTTAACAGTTTCCGCTGCCCTTCTTCGGTTGTTGCACTTTTTTTCATTTGCGAAACGATTTGTTTTGTATGATTTAATTCATGTGTCCATTTTTTAATGAAAGCTTCTTCTTTCTTTTTCATTAAAATTGGTCCTAGTAATAGACCTGCTTCTTTTTCATTTCCATAAGTGTCTAATGGGTCGCCACGCTCAGCAACAATGATCTCATAGATACGCTCATCTTCTTCTATGATTTTCTCATCAATAATAGACCAATGATGGTTCATTAACCATTGTCGAATATGGTATGCTCCAATATTCGGTTGAAGAATAAGACGAGTAACTCCTTCTAGCTTCTCTTTTCCTTCATCCAATATCATACGGATAAGTGTTCCACCCATACCTGCAATTGTAATACACTCTACTTCATTAAGTGAAATGACCTCAAGACCATTTCCTTTTCGTACGTCAATTACATCTGTTAAATTGGTCTTTTTCACTTGCTGAATAGCTGATTGTAAAGGTCCTTCTGTAATTTCACCTGCAACTGCGCCTCTTATATATCCATTTAAGTATGCATAACATGGGAGATATGCGTGATCAGAACCGATATCTGCAATCATTGCTTTTTTAGGAATTGATTTCACCACTTCTTCAAGTCGCTTTGATAGTTTTAATTCATTCATTTGTTCACCTATTCTCTATGTAATTACTGTTCATTATTTTAACACAAACAATCCAGTTATTCATGTTATGCCATGTAGATTGCGATGTTATTTAGTTGCTTCATACGGACTAGTCAAACAGAAGAGAATGGTTCTCCTCTCATATTTAACTAGGCTCATTCAAGAGATAAATTTCAATTAAAAAAGCCGGCTACATAAAATAGCGGCTTCACATTAGTATTTGATATTATTTTATTTCTGATACCCATTTAGCCATTTCCGCTGCTTTTTCTGCAGGGACTAAACCAGAAGGCATTGATCCTTTTCCGTTCACAACAATATCAGCAATTTCTTCTTCTGATAATTTGTCACCTACACCTTTCAATGCAGGGCCAACACCACCTTGATACTGATCACCATGGCAACCAATACAGCTTTGCTTGTAGATGTCTTCAGGTGTGGCAGCAGCTTGCTCTTCTGCGCCTCCACCTTCTTTTTCAGCTGCTATTTCCTCTGCATTATTAAGACCATTAAACGAAAGCGTTAGCATTAATCCGATCCCGATAACTACGATTAGTAAAAATGGTATGAGTGGATTCCTGTTCATTCATTATACCCCCTTTATGTATTTCCATCCCCTGAAATAACAAAATAGTATAAGCACTTTTATTTTACTTTAAAACCTGGACAAGTGAAAGGCTTTATTTACAGAATTATCTAATTTTAAAACAAAAATAAAAAAGTATACATTTTGTATCCTTTTTTATTAATTGTTACTATAGATCGGCCTGAGAAATAATGTATACATTTACATAAGTTGATTATAAATCATTTTTGTAAATTTTCTCAACTTTTAAAACGGGATCTTTTGTTTCATGTTATAATAACTTTAAATGTAAATCGTTTTCATTAAATTGAATAAAAGAAAATTTCACCTTTTATATTTCTTTTATTCTGCAAGACATCAACTACATACCAATTAAATAATATGGTTTATAAAAACATTCAAGGAACATCTGCCCCTTGAATACACATTTTCTTTAGATGGTTCCGAAATAAAAAAAGCTAATAAAAATAAGCCCAATTCCAACTAGACTAGCAATCGTAAAATACATTAATTTCATTTTTTTCCCGATGCCTAGCCATAATAAACAGTTTATTAGCAATACTACTCTTAAAAGAAGCAGCTTATTCGTTACATTTACATAGTGATTAACCATCTCATACGATATAAACAGTATGGTGATAGCGCCCATTAATAAAGTTACATGAGCAAAGACTATATGATGAGAAAGTTTGAGAAAAATGATAACATTAATCGCTAAAAAAATAATGCAAAGGACCATTTGCAAAACAAAAGACATTTCAGTAAAATATATGACAAGAAGTAATATTGGTAAAAAAAGCAAAATGGGAATAAGCATGATTATTTTAAATCGCCTAGATGGTAAGTGTTGTTTCTCATTAACTGCTTCATAATCTCCTTGTGTATATAAAGTTAATAAGTAATTGCAATAATGTTCAGGCAGTAAGCCACTTTCTTTCCATTGATGAATCTCATCAATAATCACTTGTTTACGTATTTGTTTATTCACAACTGTCACTCCAAAAAAATAGTTTACTCCTATCAATGAAGAAGTAAACTATTTAAAAATAAATACGCTTTATTTATTCTATTCTAAAAAGTCTTTCAATCGTTTACTACGGCTCGGGTGTCGTAGCTTACGTAATGCTTTTGCTTCGATTTGACGAATACGCTCGCGCGTAACACCAAAAACTTTCCCTACTTCTTCAAGTGTGCGAGTGCGGCCGTCATCTAAACCAAAACGAAGACGAAGTACATTTTCTTCACGGTCTGTTAATGTATCAAGCACATCTTCTAATTGTTCTTTTAATAGCTCATACGCAGCATGTTCTGAAGGCGATGTTGCATCTTGGTCTTCAATGAAATCACCTAAGTGGGAATCGTCTTCTTCACCAATCGGAGTTTCAAGTGATACTGGCTCTTGAGCAATTTTAAGAATTTCACGCACTTTTTCTGGCGTTAAATCCATATCTTCTGCAATTTCTTCTGGAGAAGGCTCACGTCCTAAATCCTGCAGTAACTGACGTTGTACACGGATTAATTTGTTAATCGTTTCAACCATGTGTACTGGAATACGAATGGTTCTGGCTTGGTCAGCAATAGCACGCGTAATCGCTTGACGAATCCACCATGTTGCGTACGTACTAAATTTATAGCCTTTACGGTAATCAAACTTTTCAACTGCTTTAATAAGACCCATGTTTCCTTCTTGAATTAAGTCAAGAAATAGCATACCACGTCCAACGTAGCGCTTGGCAATACTAACCACAAGACGTAGGTTTGCTTCTGCTAGACGTCTTTTAGCTTCTTCATCGCCTTCTTCAATACGTTTAGCTAAATTAATCTCTTCTTCTGCTGATAACAAATCAACGCGTCCAATTTCTTTTAAATACATCCGAACAGGATCATTGATTTTTACACCAGGAGGTACACTTAAATCATTTAAATCAAACTCTTCTTCTTTTGATAACTCTTGAATATCAGGATCAGCATCATCATTCGCTTCAGATTCACTCATGACTTCAACACCTTGCTCTCCAAGATATTCATAATATTCGTCCATTTGGTCAGATTCTATTTCAAAGTTTGCCATACGTTCCGCAATCTCTTCGTATGTTAGAACACCACGTTTTTTTCCAATTTCGGTCAACTGATCTTTTACTTGTTCAATTGTTAAATCTGTATCAAGTTGTTTTGAATGAACTGATTTTTCAGCCATCAAATCCCCTCCTTCCAAAATTTTGAGGAATACCTTTTTAAAAGTGGGACTAATAAACAATATCGTTTATTTTAACGTCTTTTTTAATTCGATAACTTCCATTGCGATTGTCGCAGCTTTTAAATAGTCTTTCTGACGTTCAGCTTCTTGCTTTTGTTGTTCTTTTTCTTTTATTTTTAACACCTTTGGATAATTCAACACTTGTTGCACATAATCATTTAACGCTTGCTCCGACAATTCTTCGTTAATTGACATCATCGCTAATTCTGAAGCGAGACTTGATAAAGTGGCTTCAGGAAGTCGTTCTATAAAATTACTTGGGTTTGGACTATGCCCTTCTTCATAATACCCGTATAAATACATGACAAGTGCACGATGCTCTTCAATGTTAAATTGGCCTTGCAACAAATCTTGAACGCGAAATGCCACATCCTTATCCTTTAACATATATGCAATTAACAGCCGCTCAGCATTTTGATATGCAGGAAGTAATGTCTTTTTTACAACAGGGTGTGTAGCTATATTATTTCTATTCCAAGAATCGTTATCCTTTTTCTTTTTTTCGCTGCGTTCCATTTGGTGCTGTTGCTCTTTTAACGCATCCAATGAAAGTGAAAATTCCTGAGATAACTGTCGTAAATAGTAATCTCTTTCTACAGCTTTTGTGAGGTGGCTAATTTCTCTTAAAGCTTCTTCAATGTACTGCATACGTTCAGCTTCAATTTGCAAATTTTTTCTTCTTCGCAAATATCTCAACTTAAATGTCATAAATGTTAAGCTATTGTTTATAACATCATTTTGAAATTTGTCTGCTCCATATTCTTTAATATAATCATCCGGATCATATCCATCAGGCATAACAGCAATTTTTACAGCACACCCCGCATTGGTTAGAATAGTTGTGGCTTTATGCGCTGCTTCAACTCCGGCTGAATCTGAATCATAACAAATAATTACAGATTCCACATTGCGGCGAATGATTTTTGCTTGGTCTTCCGTTAAAGATGTCCCCATTGTTGCAATGGCATTTTCACATCCAGCTTTTACAGAAGAAATTACATCCGCAAATCCTTCAAATAAAATAACTTGTTGATTTTTTCTTATATGCTTTTTAGCGCGGTGAAAGTTGTAGAGTGTTCGACTTTTGTTGAAAATAGAAGTTTCGGGACTATTTAAATACTTAGGCTGCCCTTTTATCTCTGTTAATAGGCGCCCGGAGAATGCAATCGTCTTTCCCTGCAAATCAGCAATCGGAAACATAATTCGATTCCGAAATCGATCGAAGTATGAATTATCTTGATTTCGTTTAATAATCAAACCGGCATTTTCCATTTCTTGGGTTGTGAATCCGCGTTTGGTTAAAAACTTAGTTACAAAATCCCAGGATTCCAATGCATAGCCGATTTCAAATTCATCAATAATTTCTCGTGTAAACCCTCGATTTATTAAATAGTCGTAAGCTTCTTGACCTTCTTTTGTGTTTACCAACAAATGATGGTAAAATTTCTTTAAGAGTTCATGTGCTTCAACTATTTTATTTCCATGATGTTGATCATTTCTAGTCGAATGAGGCTGGATATCATGTTCAAATGGAATATTTGCTTTTTCAGCAAGGTGCTGAGCTGCTTCTGTAAAAGACAGTCCCTCTAATTCCATTACAAATGAAAATGAGTTCCCTCCTGCACCACAACCAAAGCAATGATAAATCTGCTTATCAGGAGATACAGAAAATGAAGGTGTGCTTTCCCCATGAAACGGACACAATCCAAAGTAATTGCGCCCCTGTTTCTTTAATTGCACATAATCACTTATAACGTCGACAATATCCACCGAATGCCGAATACGATCAATTACTTCATCTGGAATTCGATTTGTCATGTTAACAGCTCCGTATTTCTATAATATTTCTTCATAAAAAGCTAAATTCCTGTAAGTTTCGACAATATTTTTTGGAAGGATTCAATAAAATGTTGTCGATTTTCTTCACAAAAAGGTTTTGGGCCTTTTGAATAGCGACCTGCCCTCCGTTCTTTAGCAGAAACATAGCGAAAGAAAAGCACGGTATCCATTTCATCTTCATTATAGTACTTTCCACGTGGAGAAAGCACATAAACACCGCGATTAAGTAACATGCTAGCTAATCCGGTATCTTGTGTCACTACAACATCATTTTTTCTTGCATGATTTAAAATGTACAAATCCGCAGACTCTTTTCCAGTATCAACATATACCCATTTACCTGGAGGAGGATTTGTTTGCACATGAGCATAAGATGCAACGAAGACGACTTGAACATTATATGTATGTGCAAGTTCAGTAATTTCTGTTTTGACAGGACATGCATCAGCATCGACAAAAACTGTATTCTTTCTTTTGCTATAACTTTGTATTCTACATCCCTCCACAGATTCCTTCTTACATTTTGTAATTTCATGTAGATTGCATTTGTCGAATACTTTTTTCGCTTGTTACTTGACATTTATATAAATAGTTTATTCGTTCTTAACAAAGTCTAAACCTAAAACTATTCTTTTTTATCACAATTTTTTATTATAATATAAATAACTGATATTTTCTACAATAAAGTAAACTATTCAAAAATTAAAGCCTGCTTCTTTCTACATGCTAAGAAGCCGCCCTTTCGACTTCTTAGTCTTTAAAAATAAAAAGGACGACTTGTCATCTTTTATGAATAATATTCGAAATAATTCCAGCTGTTTCTTCCACTGCACGATTCGAAACATCTACTACTTCGCAGCCAATTTTATCTACGATTTTTTGAAAGAATTCCAGTTCTTCTTTGATACGCTCAATGTTTGCATAAATGGCCTTATCATTTAAACCAAGGGATTTCAAACGCTCGCGCCGAATATCATTAAGTTTTTCTGGACTAATCATAAGGCCGATACATTTTTTTGGAGAAACGTTGAACAATTCCTCGGGAGGCTCCACTTCTGGTACGATAGGTACATTGGCTACTTTTAAACGTTTATGAGCTAAAAATTGAGAAAGTGGTGTTTTAGAAGTTCTAGATACACCAATTAACACAATATCTGCCCGTAAAATTCCACGCGGATCACGGCCATCATCATATTTCACAGCAAATTCAATTGCTTCAACCTTTTTAAAATAGTCTTCGTCTAACTTTCTAACAGTTCCAGGTTCATATCGAGGTGATAACTGATATGATGATTGGATCTTATCAATTAGTGGTCCAATAATATCAAACACTTCTACCCTATATTTTGCCGCTTCTTCAATTAAAAATTGTCTCATTTCTGGTTTAACAAGGGTAAAACCAATAATTCCATTATTTAATTTAGCTAACGAAACAACTTCTGCTAATGTAGCAATATCCTCAACATATGGAACACGCTTAATAACAAACTCTGTCATATTAAACTGGCTTGATGCTGCTTTTACCACTAGTTCTGCTGTTTCACCTACTGAATCTGAAATTACATATAAACACGGGTTGTTCATTTTTGTGCATCCCCTCAATCAATTTAATCTTTTTGATTATAATACCTCATCATTAGCTAAGGCTACTAATAATTTTGTAATATTTGTTTTTGTAATTCGCCCTACTACTTCGAGACCTGTTTGCACTTCTTTAACTACTGGAATGGCATCAATTTGTTTTTCAATCAAGATTTTGGCAATATCAATTAATAAATCTTCTCTTTGACAATAAGTAATATTTGGCATTCTTGTCATAATAATATGAACTGGGATAGATGTTAATTCTTGCTTTCCGATACTTGCTCGAAGCAAATCTTTTCGAGATAGCACGCCTACTAATAAAGAGTTTTCATCTACAACAAACAAAGTACCAACATCTTCTAAAAACATTGTGCAAATGGCATCATATACAGACACATTTTCATTTACTACAACAGGAATAGATTGATATTCTTGAACTTGAATTTTTTTTATTTTATCCGTTAATAATTGAGCACCTGTTTTACCAGTGTAAAAGTAGCCTACACGCGGTCTAGCCTCCAAATATCCAGCCATCGTTAAAATAGCTAAGTCCGGCCTTAATGTAGCACGTGTTAGGTTCAACTTATCTGCAATATGCTCCCCAGTAATTGGTCCCTGGTCTTTAACAATTTGCAAGATGTGCTCTTGACGTTTATTTAATTCGATTGTACTCACCACCTAACCACCAAATGTGACATACTATTTATAAAAACATTATATACTTTTTAACAAAAAGTAAAAGAATAAAGAATATATTTTTTATTCTTTTATTTAAACCGTGATTCATTTTAACATGTTACATAAAAAAAAACATTTTAGATGATTTGTATATATGGTTAAAAACTTTTAATCATATGTATATTCATTGCTTTACAGGACTAAATTGACACTTCTATTTATAAAAGCTACATAACATGAAGAGACGTTAACAAACCAAAGATAATTTGTTTATAAGTGTTATAAATATATGATAATCCTGCTTAAAGCTTTAAACGATAAAAAGGGTGTCTCAAACTGCTATCTTGTCTCATTTGAGGCACCCTAGTGAGGATTTCTCTCCCCACTGCTTATTCTAATTAATTTCATCCCGCTTCAACAGCCAGTTCAATCAGCGAGAATGAAAAGCTAACTAAAGTTTGAATTGATCATTTGGTTTGCCTTATCTAGTCATTTTCGATCTGGCAGCGCCTGCTTTAACGATTCCATTTGATTTAAGAAACGTTTAGTTTTCAAAAACAACCCAGAGTATTCATCATAATATTGATCAATAACAAATTTCAACTGCTTTTTCGTCTCACTTTTAACAGAAATCGAGCCTAGCCTCTTTAAATCAATATAATAAAACAAACGCAACAGTTTTACAGTTATTGGACTAAGTTTCAAGTGGTAAGGATCCTTCTCTAAACAGCGATGGCAAATAAATCCTCCTTCGCGAATAGAAAAGTGAAATGTTCCTTCCTTCTCATGACAAACGGCACATTCATCCAGTATCGGATATAACCCTAATACATTTAACATTTTCATCTCATAAATATACGTTAAAATCTCTGCATCATATTCTTCATTCATATAAGCTAACGTTTGATATAACAATTCAAATAAGAACGGGTTTGGTTTATTATTTTCCGTCACTTTATCTGTTAATTCTAGAATATAAGAAGCATACGCGGTTGTAAAGATATCTTCGCGTATGCTTCTCATAGAGGAAATCACTTCACCTTGATGAAGTGTTCCCATTCCTGATCCTGCCTGTATAAAGAAATAACCATACGTAAATAATTGTGTCACAGAAGCTAAACGGCTGCTTGGTTTTTTTGACCCTCTTGCCATTAAGCCAACTTTGCCAAGTTCACGTGAATAGATGGTAACAATCTTATTAGATTCACCATAGTCATTCGTTCGAATAACAATTCCTTCACACTTTTTAAACACTTTCAATCACCTACCATCACACGGAAGGCTAAGAAATTGGAGAATTGAGAACATCATTATCGTCTTCATATGTTCCGGGCCTTTCTGTTACCTCTTTTTCAAGCTCTTTGAAAAGGAGGTATGTATCGATGCTACCTGTTTGTGAAAAGATGTTCCAGGTAAAATTCAACATAGAACTCCCACCTTTCTAATCATAAAGATCAGATACATATTTCAATTTCTTATATTTAGAATAGCCTTCCGAACTAAAATCATGTAACACAATTTTTTACAAATCCGCTTCTCATTTAGCTAACATTTAACATCCTTGTTTAAGAATGAACAGCCGGTGTAGAAGAAACTACTCTTAAAAGCAGTCTATCGTTACATTAATCAGTTAATGAAAAACTTCTTAATACTCATCTTCACGGAATCCAAAATCACGTAAATGTGATGCTCGATTGCGCCAGTCTTTTTGGACTTTAACCCATAATTCTAAAAAGACTTTTGATCCTAACAGCGCTTCAATATCTGTACGGGCTTTCTGGCCCACTTCCTTTAACATTTTTCCTTGTTTACCAATAACAATCCCTTTTTGAGAATCCCGCTCTACAATAATTGTTGCACCTACATACACAGCCCCGTTATCTCGACGCTGCATTGAATCCATGACAACAGCGATTGAATGAGGAATTTCTTCACGCGTCAAATGTAAAACTTTTTCACGAATTAATTCAGTAATGATAAATCGCTCCGGGTGGTCTGTTACTTGATCAGCAGGATAATATTGAGGCCCTTCTGGTAAACGCTGTTTGATTTGATCTAATAATCGTTCTACATTATTTCCTTGTAGTGCAGAGATTGGGACAATTTCTGCAAATGGGTATAGGTCTTTATACGTTGTAATAATTGACAGCAATTCGTCTGGATGAATTTCATCAATTTTATTAATTACTAGAAATACAGGTGTATTCGTATCCTTTAGGCGCTCAATGATAAACTCATCTCCACGACCTAATCCTTCTACAGCATTAATCATAAATAACACTAAATCCACTTCTTTGAGTGTATTTTGCGCTACTTTCATCATAAAATCTCCGAGTTTATGTTTTGGTTTATGAATGCCAGGTGTATCAATAAAAATAATCTGAGCACTTTCTTCTGTGTATACACCTTGGATCTTATTTCGTGTTGTCTGCGGTTTATCACTCATGATGGCGATTTTTTGTCCAATCACCCGATTTAAGAATGTTGACTTTCCTACATTAGGTCTTCCAATAATTGAAACAAAACCTGATTTAAATTTATTATTACTCATGTAAATCCTCCGATGAATTTTGCATTCACATAGTTACTTTCTATCTTTAATTTTATTCTCATTATAGCATAACCGCATATGAAGAATACAAACAAACAGACAATTACTCCAAAAGATATTTCCCGAAAATGATTATCCCTATCACAACAGCAAAACACGCATAGATAAGAACAGCTGCTGCTGCTGCATCTTTTGCGTGTTTTGCAAGAGGGTGATGCGTTTTTGTAATTAAATCTACCGCCTTTTCAATTGCTGTATTTATCAGTTCTAAACTAAACATGCCAGCAATTAAAAGTAAGACAATTATCCATTCCATCGCTGATAATTGACACCATGCACCTAATGCTAGAACTACAATGGATGCACATACATGAATTTGCATGTTTGTTTCAGTCTTGATTACTTGAATTAAGCCTTCAAACGCATATCCAAAGCTTCGAACTACCTTCTTTAGGTCTTTTTTATCGCGTAAGGCCATATTGCTCTAGAATATCCTTTTGACGTGTAAACATCTTTGTTTCGTCTTCAGGTGTTTCATGATCGTAACCAAGCAAGTGTAAAAAGCCATGTACAGTCAAAAATCCTAACTCTCTCATGAAAGAGTGACCGTACTCATTTGCTTGCTCTTGAGTTTTAGGGATAGAAATAACAATATCACCTAACACACGGGGCATATCTTCACCAACAATATGAATTTCATCTTCCCCCATCTCTTCTAGCGCAAATGAAATTACATCTGTAGGCTTATCCTTATCACGATACTCTCGATTAATTTCTTGAATACGATCATTATCTACAAATGTAATGGAGATTTCGGCATCATCTGCTATTCCTTCTTTCTCTGCAGCTAAAGCCAACAATTTTTCGAGTTCGATTTGTTGCTCATTTGTCACTTCATTTGTTTCGTCAATAAAATCAATTACTAAACTCATACGTTCACCTTCTGTTTTTTTAGTTCAGGATACTCAATTCTTGAATGGAATATACCATTTAATGTCTCACATAGCGCTTGTCTGACTAGCTCTAATTCCTTCAATGTCAAATCACATTCAATTAATTGTTCATCCTGCAATCGGTCTTTAATAATACTACGAACCAAGCCTTCAATTTTTGCTGGCGTAGGATTTGGCATCGATCGAACAGCTGCTTCGACACTATCAGCAATACAAATAACCGCCGCTTCTTTTGATTGCGGTTTTGGGCCTGGATAACGATAATCTTGCTCGTTTACTTTTTCATCTGTTTGCTCCAAAGCTTTGTGATAAAAATACTTCAGCAATGTTGTTCCATGATGCTGTTCTGCGATTTCTATAATTTCTTTTGGGAATTTATGTTTTCTTAAAATTTCTGACCCATCGGTAGCATGTGCAATAATAATATTTTTACTAACTTTCGGGTCTAGCTGATCATGGGGATTCGTAATATTCATCTGATTTTCAATAAAGTACTGTGGTCTTTTTGTTTTCCCGATATCATGATAATAAGCACCCACTCTTGCCAGCAAGCCATTTGCCCCAATGGTTTCACAGGCAGCTTCTGATAAGTTTGCTACCATCACACTATGATGGTATGTACCAGGTGTTTCCGTTAAAATCTTTCTTAATAATGGATGGTTTGGACTAGATAATTCAATTAATTTCATTGTTGATAAAATACCAAACCCGCTTTCAAAGAATGGTAAAAGCCCAATAGCTAATACAGCTGCTATAATACCAGAAGCCATAGCCATCATACTATAATAGCCTAATTCTACTGTTCCTAGTTGGCCATTTTTAATAAAAATAATGGAAAAGCTGACGATCACATTTACCAATGCTACAATTAAACCGGCTTGCAATACGTGTGATTTTCGGTGTTTCTTACTTAAAAACAACACGGCTGCGACGTTACTAATTAAGAAATAAATCCCAATATTCATATTAAATGATGTTGTTAATTCACCATTAAAAATAACACTTCCACATATTGCAAACACAATGCTAGACATAATTGCCACCTTCTCATCCATCAGAACTCGAATGAGAATACCTCCCACAGCTACAGGGGCTAAATAGCCAATTTCCGATAAATCCATTTGCTGAAAAAAGCTTAAAATCTTCATTAATGCTATCGTAATTGCTGAAATAATAACATACAGCAACAATGGTTGATACGCTTTTTTATGAAATTCTTTTAAATAATAAATCACACCACTAAGCATGGTTATAATTAATAAAAATAAACCCACAAATGGCTTCAAAGTGCCTTTATTATTTAAAAGGCCTGCTAATTGAAGCTGGCGATAAATATCTGCATTAATCAGCTGATTTTCTTCAACAATAATTTGACCTTGCTTAATGCGAACAGGCTCTATTTTTTCAACGGCTGCTTGACGATTTTCAGCTGTTTTCTTTGGGTCATAAATTACGTTTGGAATAATTGAAAAGCGTGCAATTTCATACATTGATTTCCGTAATGAGTTGCTGACGTTTGTGTAAACAAGTTGACTTTCTGCCTGATCTTTCATAGCTTCAACATCGTTAATCATTACTTGATTTTTCATTACGTGGTGAACGGCTGTTACCACTGCATCTTTTGCTATTGATAAATCATCATTATTTTCTTGGAGTAACTGTTTAATGGTTTCTTGTGATAAATTTTTTTGAATGTCTTCTGGTAACTTGTCCGATAACAACTTTTGTTTGGCACTTATGATTTCTTCTACATTGTCATCGGTACGGTCTGATTGTTCATATTCTTTATTCACTTCTATAATCGCATCAAAAATAGATGCTACAAGATCGACTTGGTTTTGTGCATATTCTGTTTTTTGTGTATACACATCTTCAACGGCTTGTTGTGCCTCTGCCCTCTTTTTTTCTGTACTTTCTTTATCTTCAATGGTAATGGGCGAGTAAATCGTTTGCGGTGAAATCGATAATAGCCTTAAATCTAATTCCTCTGGCTTTACATTGCTATACATCGATGCAAACATCACAATACCTAGTAAAGCATACAGCCCTATTTGAATTAACCGTAACCGCTCGATCTGTGCCATTGTTTGTCTCAGCAGTCGAAACTTTGACACAACGATTTCCCCCTTTTACACAAAATAGACCCCGTGTTAAAGGGTCTCCTTGTCAAATTGGTCATAAGCCTGGATAATTCGTCCAACCAAAGGATGACGAACGACATCTGACTGGTCTAAATATATAAATGAAATACCTGTTACATCTTGTAATATTTTTGAAACAGCTTCCAGTCCAGATCGAACGCCTCTTGGCAAGTCCACTTGTGAAATATCACCTGTAATAATCATTTTTGATCCAAATCCCAATCTTGTTAAAAACATTTTCATTTGTGCTAATGTTGTATTTTGAGCCTCGTCTAAAATGACAAACGCATCATCTAATGTACGCCCACGCATATATGCTAGGGGAGCAATTTCAATTACTCCTCTTTCAATTAAACGCTGTGTATGTTCAGCTCCTAAGACATCGTTTAACGCATCATATAGGGGACGTAGATACGGATCTACCTTCTCTTTTAGGTCACCAGGCAAGAAACCTAAGCTCTCTCCGGCCTCAACGGCTGGACGCGTTAAAATAATTCGTTTTACAAATCCATTTTTTAGCGCATTGACAGCCATAACGACAGCTAAGTATGTCTTACCTGTACCTGCAGGACCAATCCCAAAGACAAGATCATGTTTTTTTATAGCTGAGACGTATCGACTTTGTCCCAACGTTTTCACACGAATGGATTTACCTTTTACATTCTTAGCAATTTCTTCTTCATACACATCTTCAAAAAACTCAAGCGAATTTGTTTTTGCTAACTGAATTGCATATACAACATCGCGCTCAGAAATTGTGATGTTCTTTCTTATAATATTTAGCAACTTACGTAACATCTCTTCTACCTTTTGAGCATCTTCAATGTTGCCTGAAACAATAACTGTCTCACCTCTTGAGATAATCGAAACATTCATCTCTTCTTCAATTCTTTTTAAATTGACGTCTTGGACACCAAATAAAGAAATTGCCTCATTTGAATCATCAAGTTGTACATTAATTGTTACTAGCTTTTCTGACATTCCTCAATCTCCTTGAATAATTGGTTGGGTGCTCGCAATATTTTCTATAACTTGGTAATGTATTGATAATTTTACTTTACCATTGTCCTGTTCTTGGTGCAAAACTTTTTCACCTTTTATTTCAGCATCTTCATTTAAAAAATTCTTTAACTGCTTTCTTCCAGTTTCTAGCCCTTTTTTGACTGCTTCTTCTTTAGAGTATACCCTTTTTGTAGTTTCATCTTCTCTTATTATTACTTTTTCATATGAAATAGGAAGTTTCCACCGGAAGAAGTAAAGCGGACGTTTTACTTCTTCTACTTTTTTACTAGCATACTCTTCTTTCGTAAATCCCCATACGGGCAACTTCAACGCACTCAATTCTAAATAATGCTTCGTATACGATGCGCCTGTTAGCACATGAAAATTTGTTTCAAGAGGAATTTCTACCTCTGATTTATACCACGTTTCACCATATACCTTTCCTTTTGCTGCCACTACTTTTTTATTTTTTTCATTTCCAATGATTCCCGAAACAAGTAATTCCCCTTCATTTACTACATCATTTACTTTTACTAAAGGTTGTCCTTTTTCGACAAACAAGTTGGTAATGGTGGCTTTCTTTTTCGCAACTAAATGTTGTAGAGATATTTTTTCTTGAGCCTTTGGTTCATTTTTCTCAACCACTTGAAAATGATACGAAGTTCCCCGTACTTCTACGCCAACCCATGTAATGTTATTCATATTATCCGTTAAGTATTTTTGAATTTTTTCAGGACTTTCAAGCAAAAACTGAAACTTTCCTCTTTTGACGCCAATTTCATTTAACTTCTTGGTCATCTGATATTCGGTTTCTGGTGCCGCACCATTTATTTCTACTTTCCATACCATATTTGACAATAATGTTAGTAAGATAAAAAAAGAAAGAAGTCCAATGATAAATCCACTGTTTTTCCACATCCGTTTCACTAAAAACGGGAAGCCTTGCCGACGGATAAAGTAGATTTTACAGTCAGCTTTGCGCACTAGTATACGGATTTCTTTCACATCTTTCAATAAAATAGTTGCGATAACAAATTGCTCATCTATTTTTTTTACATTCGAAATAACAATGCCTTTTCGAACACATTCATTTAAAAAGCGCTCAATTCCTTTTCCAATTACTCGAATACGAACCGTACCAATGACGAAGTTTGTCCATTCATTCTTCATTCTTTTCCTCCTTGTACTATTGTTCTAAATAAAGAACTTGATTGATTTTACCTTCTAATACTAGTTCTTCCGGTAAAATGACTTTAATTACAAGTCCTTCACCTCGAATTAACATTTGTCCTTGCTTTAACAATACGCGTATTTCAGTATCAGAAAAGGCTAATAAACCTTTGTGATTTTCAATATATATGTGTATTTGACCAACTAACGTAATTCGAGGAAGATCCATTAATACATCAGCGGGTAGTTCCATTGTTTTTGTCATCCATCTTTTCATTTGCTGTCTCCACTTTTTGCTCATAAAAAGAACCCCCTTTCATCTCATGTTTATGAGAAAGGGGGTTAATGTATCACATCTATTTATCGTTTATAAATTTGTCTTTTCGACTTCGGTGCACCTAATATCTCTGACCAGATGACACCTTGCAATGCTTCTTTTCTTGAAACATGTAATGAACTTGTTGTGGCACGTGATTTTGACATACTTGAAATACTCCCTTTTGAGATGGGGGAAGGTGATTGTTTTGCTTTACTTTTTAATTCCTCTAACTTTTCTTGTAACTGTTGTTGTGCGTTTGTAGGTTCAACGCTTTCTACTTTATGAGTTAACTGTCTAACCGGCTCTTCTTTACGCTCCATTTCTGGCCGATAAGGTATGCGCTTTGGACGATCGCTTGTAGAAGGTCCTCCCACTGGAGGCATCGGTTGACGCTTAGAACGCTTTTGCTCATCTTCATTTGAAGTAGCCATAAAGCGCTGAATGACATTAAAAATAACCCCTCCTATGATCACAATGATAAATAAATTTCCTACTATAAACTCAATTAAAGCTTCGATGACATTCATGAGGAGTCTACCTCCTTATTTAATTCCTTACTTTTCGTCTTCTTGCTTGCCCATTCTACTAATTGAATCACGCATTTCTGTGTCTGCATCAACGTTTCGGATGTTCATGTAGTCCATTACCCCTAGGTTGCCAGAACGAAGAGCTTCCGCCATTGCAAGTGGCACTTCTGCTTCGGCCTCCACTACTTTGGCACGCATCTCTTCAACACGGGCTCTCATTTCTTGTTCTTGTGCCACAGCCATCGCTCGGCGTTCTTCCGCTTTTGCCTGTGCGATGTTTTTATCTGCTTCGGCCTGGTCTGTTTGAAGAACTGCTCCAATATTTTTACCGATATCAATATCTGCAATATCAATGGATAGAATTTCAAATGCAGTACCTGAATCCAACCCTTTACTTAGCACTGTTTGTGAGATCATGTCTGGATTTTCTAACACTTTTTTATGATCTTGCTGTGAACCAATTGTCGAAACAATCCCTTCACCTACACGGGCAATAATTGTTTCTTCACCGGCACCACCGACTAAACGGTCGATATTAGCACGTACTGTAATTCTCGCTTTTGCTTTCACTTCAATTCCATCCATCGCCACACCTGAAATGAAAGGTGTTTCAATCACTTTTGGATTAACGCTCATCTGAACAGCTTCTAGCACATTACGGCCGGCTAAATCGATTGCGGCGCACCGTTCAAAACTTAATTCGATATTTGCACGATGTGCTGCAATTAACGCATTGACAACACGATCTACATTACCACCTGCTAAATAATGACTCTCTAACTGATTGATTGAAATACCTAAACCTGCTTTCGTTGCTTTAATCAAAGGATTTACGACACGGGATGGAATAACACGGCGCAGCCTCATTCCAACTAGTGTCAAAATACTAATACGTACACCTGCCGCTAATGCAGAAATCCACAGCATAATTGGGACAAATGTAAAAAAGACAGCTAACAAAATAATTGCTAAACCAATACCAACAAAGAATAATAAACTACCTGGTTCCATTAATTAACGTCCTCCTCTTGTAGTGGTTCAGTTATTTTACGAACAACCACTCTTGATCCTTCTACTTTTACTACTTTTACTTTTGTGTCTTTTTCCAAATAACTTCCTTCCGTTACGACATCAATGTATTCCTCACCAATAATGACTGTACCTGATGGTCGAAGCGGTGTTGTTGTTAGTCCTTGCTTTCCAATTAATTCATAACGGTTTTGGTTCGACACATATCCCGATTCCGTATTCAGTGAATCATGCAACACCATTTTCTTGAATGTTCGTAGCCTTTTGCCAAAAAACTTCATCATAACGAATGCCCCTCCCAGTGCAATAGAAATGGCAATGATAAGCGAAACACCCATTTGCACATAGCTATCAGTAGCCATAAAGAAACTGACTATAATTGCACCTAAGCCTAAAATGCCTAAAATACCACCTGGAATAAATAACTCCAGCAAGGCAAGAATAATCCCGCCTACAAATAAGATAATTGCTTCCATACCAGCAAGCCCAGCTACAAGATGACCGTAGAAAAATAACAACAATGCACCAATTCCCATTGAACCTGCCAATCCAAATGACGGTGTGTATAATTCTATAACGAGCCCTAATCCTCCAAGTGATAACAAAATCGGCACGACAATAGGGTTGGTAACAAAGCGAGCAATATGTTCAGCTAAACTAACTTCAGTTGTAATGACAGCGGCATTCTCGTATCCAAGCGTCTGCAATAAATCATCTAGGCTTCGAACGGTCCCTTCCGAATAATGAACTTGTTCAGCCTGCTGAGGCGTTAAAGTTAATAACTCTTTATCTGATAGGTCAACTTCTGGTAATGCGATTGATTTATCAGCCATAGCCATTGCATATTTTGGATCGCGGTTATTCTGTTCAGCTGCACTTTTCATAGCAGATAACCAATAGGATTGAGCCTTTTCATCTGCTGCATTCCCTTGTTGATCAATAATTGCTGCTGCTCCCATTGTTGATCCCGGTGTCATATAAATTTCATCCGCATTGAGTGCAATATACGCACCAGCTGATAGTGCTTGCTTGTTTACAAAAGCAACAATGGGAATATTCGTAGATGTTAAACTTTTGCCAATATCTGAAGCCGCATCTACTGCTCCTCCTGGTGTATTAATATCTAATACAATAAGATTGGCACCTGCTTTCTCAGCTTCATTAATGCTTCGATTAAGAAATGCAAAGAGACCTTTTTCTACCGTGTTTTCTACCGGAATGACATATACCTTTTCATCACTGGATGTACTAGCTGATGGATATAAGGATAAAAATGAGATAAAGAGGCATAAAGCTATCAGTAATTTTTTCACTTCTTATAGATTCCCCCCTTTCTTGAATCATATGAATACTTACCCTTATCTACGAATGACTTTGTAAATAGTTTCAAAACTTTGTGCTTTTTTTATGTATTTCTACTTATTATGATTATTTCATTAAGCATCCAGTTAACTATGTTTGTCATATAAAAAACACCTTACGAGTGTAAGGTGTTTTTTATGATAGGTGTTGAAGAACAAGCTTATTAACAAGAGAGCCATCAGCTTTACCTTTAACCTTAGGCATAAGCGCTCCCATAACTTTCCCCATGTCAGCTTTAGAGGAAGACTGCGTTTCTTCAATCGTCGCTTTAATAATTTCAGTTAACTCTTCTTCATTTAGTTGTTTAGGAGCATATGCTTCTAAAATCACTAATTCAGAATGAATTTTATCAACAAGATCTTGACGACCTGCTTTCTCAAATTCATGGAGGGAGTCTTTACGTTGTTTGAATTCGCGAGAAATAACCGTCAACTCGTCTGCTTCAGTTAGATCGTGACCCAACTTAATGGCTTCATTTTGAAGAGATGCTTTTACCATACGAATAACCGTAAGCTTCTCTTTCTCTTTGTTTTTCATCGCTTGCTTCATATCACTATTTAAACGCTCGAGAAGACTCATAATAAATCCACCCTCTTATTAGAACTTGCGCTTTCTAGCAGCTTCAGACTTCTTCTTACGCTTTACGCTAGGCTTTTCATAGAATTCGCGCTTTCTCGCTTCTTGTAACGTACCAGTTTTTGAAACTGAACGTTTGAAACGACGAAGAGCATCTTCAAGCGATTCGTTTTTACGAACAACTGTTTTTGACATTCTAATTCCCTCCCTCCGAACAAAACCACTAACATCATAATGAAATGA
This sequence comes from Priestia megaterium, assembly GCA_008180335.1. Classification (GTDB taxonomy): domain Bacteria; phylum Bacillota; class Bacilli; order Bacillales; family Bacillaceae_H; genus Priestia; species Priestia megaterium_B. Next base: position 365,199 of record VTEF01000001.1, on the reverse strand, counting down.
CATGTGTTAGACATGTCTTTTGCCATTATAATATAATGAGCCCTTTAGGTCAACTGCTTTAGCTAAAGTAATCGGTTCACTCTTCGTTATTTTATGAGTGAACGACTCTAAACATACCTTTCCTACTATCATTTTTAATAATCCGTATTAGCTGTCAATCCTTCAACGATTGATTCCCCTGCACTTGCACGAATTCGTGCTGCCCCTGTATCAATAACTGCTTGTGATTGCTCTGCAAGGTTTTCATCATCGTCTTTCATTGCACCGATGTTAATAACCATGTCAATTTCAGTTGCACCTTTTGCAATGGCATCAGATGTTTCAAAAGCTTTTTTTCAGAAGTATTAGCTTCTAATGGAAAACCAACTATCGTACACACTTTGACTTCCGTTCCTGCTAAATAACTTTATCCAAATTGGATTTACACAAACAGACGCAAACTTTTACACATGTTTGACACCTCTTTAAGATAAAAAAAGAAGCTGTCTAAACAGCCTCTTTTTTTATGAACTCATTTTTACTGGGTTAACAACAGGTACGTCATCCATTACACGAACGAACTCACCTTCATTATAAGGATATCCTGCTTTTGAGATTTTCACTTTTACAAGCTTACCAACCATGTCTTCTGTGGCTGGAAACACTACTTTCAAGTAATTATCTGTATACCCAACATATAAGCCACTATTTGGATCTTCTTTATATTGCTCTTCTGGAATAACTTCTAATACTTCTCCCTCAAACTTTGAAGCATATTCTTTTGCAAGTTGATTTGAAAGTTCAATTAAACGATGGACACGTTCATTTTTTATTTCTTCATCGATCTGATCATCCATGCGTGCTGCTGGCGTACCTGTACGCTTAGAATATGGGAATACATGCAATTCTGAGAATTTATGTTCTTTAATAAAATTATATGTTTCCATAAATTCTTCTTCTGTTTCACCAGGAAAACCTACAATTACATCAGATGTAATAGCTAAACCAGGTAGCGCTTCTTTTAAACGATTTAAACGCTCGCCGAAGAATTCCATTGTATATTTACGGCGCATACGTTTTAGCACCGTATTAGAACCAGATTGAAGTGGAATGTGCAAATGACGTACGACCATTTCTGATTGATCTAATACCTCAATTACTTCATCTGTAATTTGACTTGCTTCAATAGACGAAATACGGATGCGTTTTAGCCCTTTTACCTGCGACTCTAAATCACGTAACAATTGGGCTAAATTATAGTCTTTCATATCCTCACCATAACCGCCAGTATGAATACCTGTTAGTACAATTTCTTTATAACCTGCATCTACTAGCTGTTGAGCTTGGGAAACCACTTCTTTTGGATCACGTGAACGCATTAATCCACGCGCCCATGGAATAATACAAAATGTGCAGAAATTATTGCAGCCTTCTTGAATTTTTAAGGATGCACGAGTACGATCTGTAAAAGCTGGTACATCCAACTCTTCGTATACACGTGTTTTCATAATATTTCCTACACCATTAATTGGCTGACGTTCCTTTTTAAACTGCTCAATATACTCAAGCATTTTTACCCGATCTTGTGTACCCACTACAATATCTACTCCTGGAATGGCCATAATTTCTGCTGGAGATGTTTGAGCATAACATCCTGTTACACAAATAACCGCATCTGGATTTTTCCGTACAGCACGACGAATAACTTGACGACTTTTTTTGTCACCTGTATTCGTCACAGTACAGGTATTAATAACATATACATCAGCAGACTGTTCGTATTCAACTCGATCGTAATTTGCTCCTTTAAACAGCTGCCAAATTGCTTCTGTTTCATAATGATTTACTTTACACCCTAACGTGTGGAAAGCAACTGTTGGCATTGTCTTCACCTCATTAACTCAGTTTGATAAGAAATGGCAGATAGCACATACATTGGTGCCGTTTCTGCACGTAAAATTCGTGGACCAAATCCACACATCGTAAATCCATGTTCATGTAAGAAAGAAACCTCTTGCTCGGTTAACCCACCTTCTGGACCAACCACAACAAGAATAGAATCACCGGCCTGCAGCGAAGAGAGATTCCTATGCAAATTAGATGTTTCACCTTGCTTTGCTTCCTCTTCGTATGCAACAATTTTATACGTATATTCTTTTTCTAGTTCGGCCAGTTGTTTTAACGAAACAGGTGTATGAACAACTGGAACAATCGTACGGTGAGACTGCTCTGCTGCTTCTTTGGCAATTTTATTCCAACGCTCTAACTTTTTGGCGCCTTTTTTTGCATCCCACTTCACAACGGAACGAGCAGCAATAAAAGGGATAAACTTAGATGCACCAAGTTCTGTCCCTTTTTGGATAATTAATTCCAGCTTATCCCCTTTAGGCAGACCGTTCACAATAGTTACCGAGACTGGCAACTCTTTTTTTTCACTTATCCATTCTATAATAGATGCTTCTACTTCGTTAGCGGAAATATTTTCAATTTCACAAAGAGCTGCTTGGCCATTTTCATTGCAGCAAATGATTCGATTACCGACAGTCATTCGCATGACACGAATCATATGATGAGCATCGTCTTGATTAATTTTTACTTTATTGTCATCAAATTGATCGTTTGGTAAAAAATAACGTTGCACCTTTACACCTTCTCACTTATTCCGCCTGTTTTTTAGCAATAATGGCTACCCAATCTTCCATTACTGTCACTTCTTGAATGATAAATCCAGCTTCTACAAGTGCTGCTTTGACTTCTTCTTTCTTCGCACTAATAATACCTGATGTAATAAATGTTCCTCCTGGTTTTAAAACATTAAAAGCATCGTCTACAAAGCGAACAATTACTTCTGCTAAAATATTAGCAACAACTACATCTACCGGTCCATTAATATTATTTAATAAGTTGTTTTGAGAGACTGTGACCACATCTTGAACTTTATTTAATTTGATATTTAGACGAGCTGATCGTACCGCTACTTCATCTAAATCTAATGCTTGCACGTCTTTTGCACCTAATAATGCTGCACCAATACTAAGTACACCTGAACCTGTCCCAACATCAATGACCGTATCCTCTCTCTCAATTGTACGCTCTAATCCTTGTAGAGACATCACCGTTGTTGGGTGTGTTCCTGTTCCAAATGCCATTCCAGGATCTAATTCAATAATTAATTCATCAGTATTTACTCTTTCATAGTTTTCCCAAGTCGGCACAATTGTAAAACGTTCTGAGATCTTGACAGGATGATAGTATTTTTTCCAAGCTGTTGCCCACTCTTCTTCGTTTACTTCACTAATCGTTACTTTGTTAGCCCCCAAGTCAAAGTCATACACAAGCAAACCATTGATGGCTTCTTTAATTCCTTCAACTGTTTCTCCGAGAAAACTATTTACTGGAAGGTATGCTTTAATAATTACTCCTTCTTCAGGGTAATCGTTAGCATCAAGCTGGTAGATCTCCCCGAAAGTTGTATCTCTTTCCTTTATTAAATCTGCAGGATCTTCAATGACAACACCGCTAGCTCCTGATTCATGTAAAATATGTGAGATTGGTTCAATTGCTTCTTGTGTCGTATGAATACAAATTTCAGACCATTTCATCTCTACCAACTTCATCCCTTCTACTTACAATTGTTTTTTAGTTTAAAATGTTGAAATGACAGATGACAGGTTGGTAAAATCATTTACCAACCTGTCTTCATTTCATATAAAAAGACAATTATTCGCCTTTAATTGCTCTCTTAACTTTTGCAAAGAAAGAATCATGCTGCTCATCAACTGCTCCTTGACCACTTAATTCAGCAAACTCACGTAATAATTGTTTTTGTTTGTCAGATAGTTTCGTTGGAGTTACGACACGTACGTGAATATGCTGATCGCCTTGACCATATCCTCTTACATTTGCAACACCTTTACCCTTTAAACGAAATTTCGTACCCGTTTGTGTACCAGCAGGGATTTTTAACTTTACTTTCCCATGAAGTGTGGGCACTTCCACTTCATCACCTAGCGCAGCTTGGGCAAATGTCAATGGCATTTCGCAGTAGATATCATCCCCATCACGTTCAAAAAATTCATGTGAACGTACATGGAATACCACATACAAATCACCTGGAGGTCCACCGTTTACACCTGGTTCACCTTGTGCACTTACACGTAATTGTTGACCATCATCAACACCAGCTGGAATCTTCACATTAATTTTACGTCGCTTCGTTACTTTACCTTCTCCACGACATGTTGAACATTTTTCCTCGATTTTTTTACCCGTCCCATTACAATGGTGACAAGCACGGCGATTAACAACACGGCCAAACGGAGTATTTTGTTCTACATTTAATTGTCCAGATCCGTTACAGTGTGAACAAGTGCTTACCTTTGTTCCAGGCTTTGCACCAGAACCTTTACATGTTTCACATGTTTCTTCACGCGGAATTTCAATTGTCGTCTCTTTTCCAAAGACAGCTTCTTCAAACGATAGTGTCATCGTATATTGTAAATCGGCACCTTGTCTTGGAGCATTAGGATCACGTCTGCGACCTCCACCACCAAAGATTGAGCTGAAAATATCTTCAAAGCCAAAGCCACCGAAGTCTGAACCACCGCCAAAGCCTTGATTTGGATCTGTATGTCCAAACTGATCATAATGAGCTTTTTTCTGGTCATCACTTAATACTTCGTAAGCTTCTTTTATTTCTTTAAATTTTTCAGCAGCATCCGCTTCTTTATTAATATCTGGATGATATTTTTTAGACAATTTGCGGTATGCTTTTTTTATTTCATCTTTTGTAGCGCTCTTACTGATACCGAGTACTTCATAGTAATCTCGCTTACTCATCAATACTCACTCCCGAATCGTTTCACATAAACGTAATTGTATCACTATTAATAATTCCATAGCAACAGAAAAGTTACTTTTCATATAGGCTGTTTGTCAACACTAAAAAAGTCAAAGCCAAGAAATAAACTTGACTTTGACTTTTAAATGATGTGAATACTCCGCACCATGGCGTCTTTCACTTCAGTCGTCAAGATGCATTATTTTTTGTCGTCGTTTACTTCTTCAAACTCTGCATCTACAACATTGTCATCTTGAGTTGCTTGACCGCCTTGAGCTGCTTGTTGAGCTTGTTCATACAACTTTACAGTTAGCGCTTGAACTATTTCTTGAAGCTCATCTTTTTTCGCTTTAATTTCTTCAAGCTCATTCTTTTCAATTGCAGCTTTTAAAGCATCTTTTGCTTCGTTCGCTTTTGTTACTTCTGCTTCGTCTACTTTGCCTTCAAGATCTTTTAATGTTTTCTCTGTTGTGAACACTAGCTGATCTGCTTCGTTACGTAGCTCTACTTCTTCTTTACGTTGTTTATCTGCATCTGCATTCTCTTCTGCTTCTTTTACCATACGCTCGATTTCCTCATCAGATAAACCAGTTGAAGATTTGATTGTGATAGCTTGCTCTTTATTTGTACCTAAATCTTTTGCACGAACGTTTACAATACCGTTTTTATCAATGTCAAACGATACTTCAATTTGAGGTACACCACGTGGTGCCGGTGGAATATCAGTTAATTGGAAACGTCCTAACGTTTTATTGTCAGCAGACATTGGGCGTTCACCTTGAAGTACGTGGATGTCTACAGCTGTTTGGTTATCAGCTGCTGTTGAGAATACTTGTGATTTACTTGTTGGAATCGTTGTATTACGTTCGATTAACTTTGTAAATACACCACCCATTGTTTCAATACCTAATGATAATGGTGTTACATCAAGTAAAACAACATCCTTTACATCACCAGTTAATACACCACCTTGAATTGCTGCACCTAGTGCTACAACTTCATCAGGGTTTACACCTTTATGCGGCTCTTGGCCTGTTTCTTTTTTAATTGCTTCTTGTACAGCTGGGATACGTGTTGAACCACCAACTAAAATAACTTTATCAAGCTCACTCGCAGAAAGGCCAGCATCTTTTAATGCTTGACGGACTGGTGCCATTGTGCGCTCAACAAGATTTGCTGATAGTTCTTCAAACTTAGCACGAGATAGCGATACTTCTAAATGAAGCGGACCAGCCTCTCCTGCTGTAATAAATGGTAGAGAAACTTGTGTAGATGTCACACCAGATAAGTCTTTTTTCGCTTTTTCAGCTGCATCTTTTAAACGTTGAAGGGCCATTTTATCTTTGCTTAAGTCAATGCCGTTTTCTTTTTTGAATTCAGCGACTAAGTAATCGATAATAACTTGGTCAAAATCATCTCCACCAAGACGGTTGTCACCAGCTGTAGCACGTACTTCAAATACGCCATCTCCTAGTTCAAGAATCGATACGTCAAACGTACCGCCGCCAAGGTCGTACACTAATACCGTTTGATCTTCATCAGTTTTTTCTAAACCGTATGCAAGTGCTGCTGCAGTAGGCTCGTTAATAATACGTTCTACCTCTAAACCAGCAATTTTACCTGCATCTTTTGTTGCTTGGCGCTCTGCATCGTTAAAATAAGCAGGAACTGTAATAACTACTTTTGTTACAGGCTCTCCTAAATATTCTTCTGCGTATCCTTTTAAATGTTGAAGGATACTTGCTGAAATTTCTTGTGGTGTGTATTGTTTACCTTCTGCTTCAACTTTATGGTCTGTACCCATATGACGTTTTACAGAAATGATTGTATTTGGGTTTGTAATAGCTTGACGCTTAGCTACTTCCCCAACTTGGCGTTCACCATTTTTGAATGCAACAACAGAAGGTGTTGTACGGTTACCCTCTGGATTTGGAATTACTTTTGGTTCGCCGCCTTCTAATACAGCGACACAAGAGTTTGTTGTACCTAAATCGATACCGATGATCTTACTCATTGAAAATAACCTCCTCATTCACTATGTAATCATTTTATTGATTTACTTTCACCATCGCAGGACGGATGATTTTATCTTTTAATTTGTAGCCTTTTTGCAACTCTTCTACAACTGTATTTGGCTCATACGCCTCATCTTCTACTTGCATCACTGCTTGATGCTCATAAGGATCAAATGTTTTACCAACCGATTCAATTGATTCAACACCTTCTTTTTGAAGGGCCTCTTTCAATTGACGATACACCATTTCTACACCTTGTAGGATGGACTTTGTCTTTTCGTCGTCTGTATCTACTTTTAACGCACGTTCAAAGTTATCAAGTGCTGGTAAAATATCAGTCACTAATGATTGAGCGCGGTATTTTTGAGCAGATTCCATGTCAAGACGGGAACGACGACGGAAATTATCGAAATCAGCTTGTAGACGCAAATAACGATTTTCTTCTTCTTCAAGCTGTTGCTTTAATTGGTCAATTTCTTGTTGAAGAGAGTTTTCAACAGTTTCCTCAATTGCTTCAGTTTCCTCTGCCGCATTTACTGCTTCATCCTGTTTCTCTTCGATTACTTCTTCTACTTGCTTTTCGTTTGACAATTCATTCACCTCCCTTAAATATGTACACACTTCATGATAATTTAAACAACGTTTCTTATTTTATCACAGAGACGAGTTGGAAGTAATCAATTCCAGCCTCGTCTTTTTTATTGTTTATACAAGGTAGTTAACAATTGAGACATATCAGATGATAAGAGCGTTAATAAACTAATAACTCTTGCATATTCCATACGCGTTGGGCCAAGAATAGCAATCGTACCGAGTTGTTCTTCCCCAAATGCATAAGTTGCAGTAATTAAACTGCAATCTGCCATCTCATTGACTTCATTTTCACGGCCAATTTTCACATGGATACCTGCCTTATTCGGGCGCAGCAATTGATAGAATTCCTTTTCATGCTCAATAATATTAAACAAGCCGCGAATCTTATCAATATTGTGAAACTCCGGCTGCGAAAACATATTTGTCTTTCCGCCAATTACCAACTTTCCGTTTGTGTTTAATTTTAACACATCATTTAAAATAGTCATCGTTTGCTCATAGCCTTGAATATGTGCTTTTAATAACATTGCGACTTCTTTGTACATTTTATCGTGCAAATCAGTAATGCGAACACCAATGAGCTTATCATTCAAGATATTGACCATTTTTTCAATCTCTGATGCACCAATTTTACTTGGCAATGTAATAGTGCGACTTTCTACATGACCAGTATCTGTTACAATAATCGCAACGGCAGATTCATCAGACAAAAGTAATATTTGTAATTGTTTTAATTTATGATTTACTGCTTTTGGACCTAAAACAATCGATGTTAAACTTGTTAAATCAGACAGGATTTGTGCTGATTTTTGAACAAGTTGTTCTAATTCAACGATTCGTTCTGCAAATAAAGATCTCACTGTCGATACATCTTTTTTGGTTAGTAATTGCGGTGACAGAAGATGATCAACATAATAGCGGTAGCCTTTTTCAGACGGGACACGGCCTGATGATGTATGAGTTTTCTCAATGAACCCCAGTTCTTCTAAATCCGACATTTCATTGCGGATAGTAGCAGAACTAAAGTTAATCTCATCTTTCTTAGATAGTGTCCTTGAGCCAACCGGCTGTGCAGATTGAATAAAATCGTCAATGATTACTTGTAAAATCAATAACTGTCGATCAGTAAGCACGTTTCATCACCTCTGTTAGCACTCTAAAAGCACGAGTGCTAAATCTAATAATAAATTACCAAATCACTATTGCGATGTCAACGATTAGATTACACCAATAAATGCTTGGAATACTTCATTCCCTAAAAATCGCCCTTTATGCGTTAAGCGAATACAGCCTTCAACTTGTTCTAACAAGCCTTTTTCCTGGTATTCTTGAATAGGCTCTCCAAATATCTCTTTCATTTCTACACTATATTTCTCGTAAAAAGTCTCTTCACTAACACCTTTTGTCTTACGTAAACCTAAAAACATTTCTTCTTCCATTTTCTCTGCTTTTGACACACGATTTTCCTCTAAATAAGCAAATCCACTTCGTTCAACAGAATCAATGTATTTTTTTAATGGTGCGATATTAGCCCTTCTTACCCCGTTAATGTAACTATGGGCACCTGCACCAATTCCATAGTAATCTTCGTTGTTCCAATAGGTTAAATTATGGACACTTTCATATGTTGGCTTTGCAAAATTACTTATTTCATATTGCCCATATCCATGCTTAGCCATTTCATTCATTAGCAGTTCATACATTGCCGCTTCATCTTCTTGAGATGGAACTCGCAACTTTCCTTTATTCATCAAATTATAAAAGACTGTCTTTGGCTCAATAATCAGCGAGTAAGCTGACATATGTTCCACATCAATCGAAAAAGCTGTTTGAAGCGTTTTAGAAAAATCATTAATTGTTTGCCCCGGTAAACTGTACATTAAATCTAAACTAATATTTGAAATCCCAACTTGTCTTGCTGCCTCTACTGACTCAAATGCTTGCCTGCTAGTATGAACACGACCGATCTTGTGAAGCAATTCTTCATTAAAAGTTTGCACACCTATACTTAAACGGTTCACACCGTACTCATGTAGAATTTTCACTTTTTCTTTTGTTAATTCATTCGGGTTTGCTTCAAATGTAAATTCACCGCTTGATTCAAACGGAAGATATAGGCGGATTGATTCTAAAAAATAGGCCAGCTGCTGTTCATCAAGCGCAGTTGGTGTCCCTCCCCCGACAAAAATTGTTTTTAAGTTTTCAGTTGGATAGATTTCGACGGTCCGTTTCATTTCTTCTCTCATGCTCTGTAAATATGGCATAACAGGCTGATTATGAAAAAAGACTTTGTTAAAGTCACAATAATGACAAATATGATGACAAAACGGAATATGCAAATAAGCTGCTTCAATCATAAGCTTTCACCTCAAATCATCTTAATGAATGATAAAAATACCGCAGATTGCCTCTGCGGTATTTTACCTCTTTGTAACGATTAACCGTGCAAGATAATTTTTCCGATCATTCGTTTCATTTTATATTTTATATCGTATCAAAATATACTGTTTTTCTAAACTAAATAGACTTGTTAAATAACCCCTTAGTCTTCATCCATACGAAGTACGGCCATAAATGCTTCTTGCGGCACTTCAACCGAACCAACTTGCTTCATGCGTTTCTTTCCTTCTTTTTGCTTTTCAAGCAATTTACGTTTACGTGAAATATCTCCACCGTAACATTTAGCAAGAACGTTTTTGCGAATGGCTTTAATTGTGGAGCGCGCTACAATTTTTTGACCGATTGCTGCCTGAATTGGCACTTCAAACTGCTGACGCGGAATCAATTCTTTTAATTTCTCTACAATAACTTTACCACGGTCATATGCCGAATCACGGTGAACGATAAATGATAAAGCATCGACTTTCTCACCGTTTAATAAAATATCCATCTTTACCAGCTTTGAAGGCTGATAGCCAATCAGTTCATAATCAAACGACGCATAGCCTTTCGTATTTGATTTTAACTGATCAAAGAAATCATACACAATTTCTGCTAACGGAATTTCATAGATAATACTTACACGGTTAGCATCTAAATACTGCATATCAATGAAGTTACCGCGCTTCTTCTGACAAAGCTCCATTACGGCACCTACATAATCATTCGGCACCATCATTGTTGCTTTTACATAAGGCTCTTCAACTTGCTCAATTTGCTGAGGATCTGGCATATTAGACGGATTATCGACTGATACTTTTTCACCATCTGTCAAGTACACATCGTAAATAACACTTGGCGCTGTCGTAATTAAGTCAATCTTAAACTCTCGTTCGATACGCTCTTGGATAATCTCCATATGAAGCAATCCTAAGAACCCGCAACGGAAGCCAAACCCTAATGCTTGCGATGTTTCAGGCTCGAATTGAAGCGCTGAATCATTTAATTCTAATTTCTCTAACGCTTCCCGAAGATCGTTATATTTAGCTGTATCAATTGGATACAATCCACAGTAAACCATTGGATTTAAACGGCGATATCCTGGCAATGGCTCCGCTGCACCATTTTTTGCTAGTGTAATGGTATCACCTACACGTGTATCTCCTACGTTTTTAATGGCAGCAGTTAAGTACCCTACATCACCAACAGATAACTCGTCTTTCGCAACTGCTTTTGGAGTTAATACCCCTAACTCAGTTACTTCAAATCCCTTACCCGTTGCCATCATTTTAATTTTATCGCCGACTTTAACTGTTCCTTCTACAATACGAATAGATGCTACAACTCCACGATACGCATCATAGAATGAATCAAAAATTAATGCTTTTAAAGGCCCCTCAGGATCGCCTTCTGGAGCAGGCACTTTTTCCACAATCTGTTCTAAAATTTCTTCAATTCCAATTCCAGCTTTCGCAGAAGCAAGTACTGCTTCCGATGCATCTAAACCAATTACATCTTCTACTTCCTGACGCACGCGCTCTGGTTCTGCACTTGGAAGATCAATTTTATTAATAACAGGTAAAATCTCAAGGTTATTATCTAACGCTAAATATACATTAGCTAATGTTTGTGCTTCAATACCTTGTGCAGCATCTACAACAAGAATCGCTCCTTCACACGCTGCAAGGCTTCGCGATACTTCGTACGTAAAATCGACATGTCCCGGCGTGTCAATTAAATGAAATATATAGTCGTCTCCATCTTTTGCCTTATATTGAAGTTGCACCGCATTCAATTTAATCGTAATTCCACGCTCACGTTCTAAATCCATTGAATCTAAAAGTTGCGCTTTCATTTCACGTTGAGTTAACGCATTTGTCTTTTCTAAAATACGGTCTGCTAATGTTGACTTCCCGTGGTCTATATGAGCAATAATCGAAAAATTTCGGATTTTCGATTGTCGTTTTAGTCTCGCTTCTCTGTCCATAATTTTTTCACTCCTACTGAAAATCGGCAAAATACACTAAATTAAATTATAACAACACATTCATCAACATTCAATATGCTTCAATTGAAACTTCAACCAGCCTCCCTATTCCTCTCTTTTCTAAATAATCAAAACAATTTCAAACAAAAAAATGACTCAAAAGTTGCGCAAAGCGATTTTTGAGTCACTCTTTCTCCTTATTTACAAATACACGGATGAATTTAGTTGTTACTGCTATAGTAATACCGATAGTTTTCAACTTTAAAATAGCTTTAGGTCGAATGTGAAGAAAAACAGAATTTAAACAAATAAATTATGGATTGTCTCTACAGCTTTTTGCACCATTCCTTGTATCGTATTTGCCAAACTTTTCCCAATAGAAGAGAAAACATTGAATGCTTTTCTCTCTTCTAATATTTTCTGTTTTTCTTCTATATTCACTACTTGTTTTGAGCCAAGTATAGCTGCCTCTACTTGCCCTTCATCTGTTTTAGAAACAGTAAAAACATGTTCAATCGCTGGATCATTATATCCTTTCATCTTCACAAGACCTTGTTGAGCCATTTGCATGCCCAATAACACACCAAACAGCAAAATAACCGTTAGCAACAATGTTTTCATCGTAAACTTTACCATACAAATGCTCCTCTCATTACGGACACGATTTGTTTTAATATTTAAGCGAATATTCATTGAATACTAACCATTATTGCGCTATTTTACATCTTTCATTCATTTCATTATAAGATATGCTTTTCTTGTGACAGTGCAAAAAATTTAGTGAGTATAGGCTCCATAATTATCTTGATTTACTTCATGATGCAATGCTGCATTTAGTCCGCTTGCTACCACATTTGCCATCTCTTCAATGAACATATCAACTTCTTTTGGTGTCACCATTAAATTATGGCCAAGAGGTGAAAGCACTTCATGGATGAGACGGCGTTTTTCCTCATCAGGAAGTGTACCTACCATTCCTAAATATGTTTGACGATGTTCTTCACTTGGTAAATCTTCTTCTGTTAATTTTTTTTGCTCTCCAAATGTCATTCCAGCTGGAACAAGAGATTTAGACGGTTTATCTTGTTCATTCATCTCCCGTCCGAAATGTTTTAAAATAAAATCAATCGTATCACTTGTAATAGATACAGCATCTACAACCGTCGGAATCCCAATAGCGATAACAGGAATCCCTAATGTGTCGTAACTAATTTCCTTTCTTTTATTTCCTACTCCAGACCCTGGATGAATACCAGAATCAGAAATTTGAATGGTTGCATTTACACGCTCAATAGAACGCGCAGCTAAAGCATCGATTGCAATAATAAAGTCTGGTTTTACTTTTTGAACAACTCCAAAGATAATATCGCTTGTTTCAATTCCTGTAATCCCCATTACTCCTGGTATAATCGCACTCACAGGTCGAAATCCTTCTTGGATATTTTCAGGTTCTAACTGAAATAAATGCCGGGTAACTAATAAATTCTCAATGGTTTTCGGTCCTAATGCATCGGGAGTAACACTGATGTTCCCAAGACCGACGACTAAACAGCTGGCATCATCGGCAATATTTAAACTTTTGATAAAATAATTTAATTCCTTAGCGAATACTTCTTCCATTTTCTCTTGTTGTTCTGTATTCTGTTCACGAATTCCTACAGACTCAAGAGTAAGATAGCGCCCCTTTTTCTTTCCTATTGATTCAGCACCTTTTTCAGTAATTTCAACCAAAGATACTTTTACGCCATCTATATCTTTTTCTTTAAAAATAACACCTTCAATATCTGGTTGCTTCTGTTCTTTTTGTTGATTTTCAGCCACGATAGCCCTTGCTTCTACAGCTAAATCAGTACGTACACTATATTGACTTAAATCCAACTTTTCATTCATATTTTAACCTCCCAGACAGCTATTCATCTGGTTTATTGTCACCTAAGCTTGTTTGATTCATTCATCCTCTCTTAATGAAGTCAATAAAAAACTATGGTGAACGAATCACAAAATGCTCATTTACAGGTAATTTAATAACTAAAATTCCTCATCGATGCTATTGCATTATGTTCTGGGGTTTGATAAAATATCTTGTGTTCTTATGTAAGAAATGTCGAGTTCTATATAATCTCGATTGTTATAATTTCGGGAGGTGAAATGGATGCCAAACATTAAATCAGCTATCAAACGTGTAAAAACTACTGAAGCTCGTCGTGCTCATAACATTCAAGCAAAATCTGCTATGCGTACTGCTATCAAAAACTTTGAAGCTTTAGTTGAAAACAACGATTTAGATAATGCAAAAGCAGCATACTCTGTTGCTTCTAAAAAATTAGACAAAGCGGCTCAAAAAGGTCTTATCCACAAAAATGCTGCAGCTCGTCAAAAGTCTCGCTTAGCGCAAAAACTTAACGGTTTATCTGCATAATAAGCATAAAACGATCCCTCTCGGATCGTTTTTTTAATTGGAGGACAACGGATAAAACACTTTATTTATCCGTTACTCTGCTTCAAAAAGAAGAGCTGTAAAATAAGTGCTTTATCCATTCTTCCTGTTTTCATCTGATAATCTGCTTCTGCAAGTTCCTTTAAAATAATTGTAAGCTTTTTCTCTTCGAATCCTCGACTTTGCTGAAGAGCAATCTTCACTCGAAACGGATGAACTTTTAATGTTTGTGCAATCTGTTGTTGGCCGTACCCTTGATTAAACAGTTGTTTTGCATGATAGAGCAAACGAAATTGCGAAGCTAATAAAGATAAAATTTTTATCGGCTCTTCATTATTGCGAAGTAAATCTTGATAGATATTTAATGCTTGTGAAACGTTCCGTTGAATAACAGCTTCAATTAGTGTGAATACGTTCTGCTCTAACGTTTTTGCTACAAGCTGTAATACTGTTTCCCTTGTAATAACGCCTTTAGGACCAACATATAACATCATTTTCTCTACCTCATTTGTCACAAGCGTGACGTTTAGCCCAACGAGTTGTACTAATAAATTCTTCGCTTCTTCATCCATTTCAATTTCTTCTTTTACAAGTAAACTGCTTATCCATTGTTTTATGTCTTGTTCATTAAATTCATTAGCTTCAATGTATGTAGCTTGTTTCTTTAAAAGCTTAGTGATTTTTTTTCGTTCATCTAATTTTTCGTAAGGGGCCATAATAATTAACACTGAAAAAGAAGTAGGTTGTTCAATGTATTGTTGTAATTTTGCTAAGTCATGCTCTACTTTTGCTTTTATTTTTTCAGCAGTTAAAAATAAGGCATTTTTCGCAACCACAACTCTTTTTTCTCCTAAAAATGGAAGAGTTTCTGCATCTTCAATGACTTGATCAATAGCAGTTTCTTCTAAATCATACACGGATAGATTAAACTCTTTTTCTTCTTCACTTAGTACATTTCCGATAATTTTATCGCGAGCTTTCGTCATAATAAAAGAATTGACACCATGCAATAAATACACAGAACTGATATTTTTTGAAGTAATGGTTTTTAAGCTATCTATTGCCAAATTTCTACGCTCCATTCTATAAATTGTCTACATCTATCGTATAGATGTTACAACTTTTTGGCAAGAATACAAAAGGAATTGCTGCAAGAACAACAATTCCTCAGTTTATAATAAACATCAACAAACCAGGTCCTAGGTTACCTATTTGTTAATGAGTAATCCCACATCATTATCCTGTGCTTTTTTTTATAAACTATAGATGTTAACTGTTGTCAGCGAAGGAAAACGCTTTTATATTTTATAGATTTTTTAGAATAGATGAATTATACTGAAAACAGGAGGGGTGGCAATGAACCAATTTGAAGAAAGTGTCCAAAGTAAACGAAACGACGCCGTCGATTCAGCTGTAGGATTTATCGCCTCATTTGGCTTTTTTACTACCTTATTTATCATTGCAACGGTGATTCACTATCTTGGTCAGTAAACGTATGAAGTAAGTAAAGGGACTGCGGTTAGCAGTCTTTTTTGCTTCTGTTTGCTTAATATAGATTATGGAACTTCATAAGAAAACGTTCCTATCCTTTTACGA
Source organism: Priestia megaterium (assembly GCA_008180335.1). Lineage (GTDB taxonomy): Bacteria > Bacillota > Bacilli > Bacillales > Bacillaceae_H > Priestia > Priestia megaterium_B. Next base: position 349,372 of record VTEF01000001.1, on the reverse strand, counting down.
AACGTATACGTAATAGCCCCATGCTGGTCTGTTCGATAAATCAATACTTTATAGCTATTTAGTGTACTTAACACTTTTGGATGAGGATGACCGTATCGGTTTTTCCGCCCGGCAGATATAATAGCAATTCGCGGTTGAATATGCTTCAAAAACAAGTTTGTTGTGGAAGAATTACTTCCATGATGACCCACTTTTAAGACGTCTGCTCGTAATGAAGGGAAATTTTCTACCACTCTTTCTTCTCCTTCTTTTTCTAAATCACCTGTAAAGAGCCACCTCAACCCACCTATTTCAGCAAATAACACAATGGAACCATTGTTGCTAGATGTTCCTGTCCCATTTGGAGATAATACATGAAATTGAATTCCTCCATCTCTCCATTGGTCTTGAGCTGCTACAACAGAGATCGGAACGCGTTTTTGTCTTGCATCTTCAATAAGTTTTCGTTCAATTTCATTAAAAGCTTCCTTTCTCCCTAAAACGAGTTCACCTATTTTTATGTTTAAAAATAATGAGTGAGCGCCACCAGCGTGATCATAATCTCCATGCGTAATAATTAATTTATCTAGTTTGTTAATTCCTTTAGATTTCAAAAGAGGAATTAACACATCCTCTCCTACTTCAAATACTGTTCTCTTCTTCTGCCAAGGTTCTTGCTTAAATGAAATCGTACCTCCTGTATCAATTAAATAAACTGAGCGCCGATACGGTAATTCAATTAATAAGCTATCCCCCTGACCAATATCAATCACTGTTACTTTTCCGTATGGATTGATATAAGGAAATAGACACTGAAAGCAAATGACAGCTAGTAAACTTAAACTTGTTTTGACTTGATACCTTCGATGCTCAATGCTTACAAATAGAAGGTAAATAACTCCATATAATAATATGACCATTATAATCTGTGGTTTTCCTGTCACAATCTGCATAGAAGAAATTGCTTGAAATGCTTTAAGGAGGTGTTGACTTACAAGTAAGACACCTTGGAGAATTTGTTCTGTTAATTGACTAAGAGTAGAAAAAAACATGGATAGTACTAACGTCGTTAAACATAATGGAAGAATGATGAATGAAAAAAGCGGAACAAATACTATATTTAACGGAAGACTTAAAAGAGAAATTTCATAAAAATAATAGAGAAGAAGGGGCAATGAACTAATTTGAGCTACTATGGTAATAGCAACAAGTCGCATAAAAGAAGAAGAGTAACGCAGCAATATTGTTGGACCCGAGAGAATAATGGATAAGGTGACGATAAATGACAATTGAAACCCAATATGAAACATGTAGTAAGGATTAATAAAAATCATCACGATGAACGCGATACTAATACTGTCAATTACCATCATGTTTTGCTTATATTTAACTGCTAATAAAGCAAACATACTCATTAAAACGGCACGAATTACAGAAGGTGAGCCTCCCGCTATCATTGCATACAACGGCAAAAGAGCCAATAAGATCATTATACTTTTTTCCCTGGTGATGCCTATGCGAATAAAGAAATTAAAAAACATCATGGTGATTAGACCGACATGCAACCCTGAAATGGCTAATAAATGAATAAGCCCAAATTGTTGATAAGCTTCAATAGTTTCAGATTCCATCCCCTTTCTTTCACCATACACCAAAGCTTGCATAAAAGCAGATGCAGGTTGAGAAATATTCTGTTCGATATATTCAATTCCTTTTTGCCGGTATAACGTTATTCTTTTAAAAGAATTAAGCTTAACTGGTTCACACATATTGCGCTTAAAATCGCTGACTTGAAAAGACCAATGAACTCCTTGGTCAGACAAATAAGAATTGTAATCAAATGCATTAGGATTTCGAGCTGTGTCAATTGTTACTAATGTTCCTGTTAATTGGCATCTTTCATGAATGAGTAACTCGCGCAGTAATGCTAGCTCATTTTTATTTTCTATTTTATAAGTGACCATTACCTTTTCTTCTTTAATAGAAAGGAGAAACTTTAATGTGTCACCATTAAAATCTGGAATTGATGAAATAAATCCAGTAAACGTACTTTGCTGTGGTGAGAGACGAGTATTATTTTGAGATGTGTGAATATGAAATGAAAGCAAAACACATACACTTATACTTCCACATACAAACAAAACTTTTCGTGGACAGAAAGCTAGAAGAAATAGTAAATATACGAAGATACATATGAAAGTAAGTAGCGAGGGATAACGATATGCAAAGATTGCTAACATAGCAGTACCTGCAGCATAGATATAACAGCCTTTCAATTCTCTCCTCCTTTATAGCTATTGCTTCAAATAAGACCCTTACAAAGCTCTTCTAACAATGTAAGAGTCCTTCTCTAAGAGTAAAACAAACTGCATCTAGCTTATGAAGAATGTGTTGTAAATAATGCGAAAGCCTCACGCTCTAAATTAGCGACTTCTGTTTGGTCCATTCCACTAGATTTTAAGCGTGTAAGTACATCCGTAATAAATTCTAATTTTTCTTTACTTTTTAAATCAATGATTGCTTGATCGACAACTACTTTTTCAACTTTCACACCAGACTGTTCAAATAATTCAATTGCGTAAGGATGATTTTTATAATCATTAGCATAATAAACGGTTTTAATTCCTGCTTGTATTAATGCTTTACAGCAATTCAAGCAAGGAAAATGCGTTACATATACTTCTGCCCCTTCCGTTTTAACACCAAATTTCGCACACTGTAAAAGAGCATTTACTTCAGCATGTATAGTTCGCACACAATGATTATCAATGATATAACACCCTTCATCTGCACAATGAACTCCACCGCTAATCGATCCATTATATCCTCCAGCAATGATTCTTTTATCCCGAACGATCGTAGCACCTACAGCTAAGCGTTCGCATGTGCTTCTTAGCGCTAATAAATGACTTTGAGCCATAAAATATTGATCCCATGAAATGCGTGTCATATCTTTTCCCTACCTTCATTCTATTACTATTATCTAGTGTATCTGTTGTATGAAGTGCACGTCAACGCATTCGTTAATTAACGGTAATATCATTTTGAATCTTTTCAAAGGATTTTTCTCCTATTCCAGATACTTCACGTAAATCATCAGCTTTTTTAAATAAACCATGTTGTTCTCTATAAGAAATGATAGCTTGTGCTTTAGATGGACCAATACCATTTAAAGTTTGCAGCTCTTCTAATGAAGCGGTGTTGATATTTACGGGATTAGAAGAAGAATTCGAAGAGTTAGTAGTAGCTGAAGGTTGGGCGGTAACAACAGGAGTTTTTTCTCCAATAACAGGGATGTAGATAATCATTTCATCTACTAATTTAGTTGCCAAATTGATTTGGTTTATATCAGCTTCTTTTGTTATTCCTCCTGCCTTTGTAATAACATCTTTTACTCTTGCATCTGCTGCCAACTCATATACACCTGGCTTTTGAATAGCCCCTTTAATATCAACGACAACGAACGCTGCTTCTGTTTTGTTTTCAGCAGACGCTCTTTTTTTATCAGAGGTTGTTTCAAGAGAATAATTTGTTGTTTCATCTAGCTGTGTAGCTGTTTTAACATCACTAGAAAATAATTCAGCATAAAGGTAAAATCCAATAACGAAAAATAAACCTGCTCCAACTAGAAGCCATTGTTTTTTTGAAAAAGGCATGATTTACTCTCCTTTGTCTTAGTAACTAACGTCATAAATTGCGTTATTATTTCATACTGTTTAGAAGAATAGGCTTTTGAAGGAGGGGATTAATCAGTGAATATAGGATTTATCGGAACAGGAAATATGGGGAGAATATTAATTGATGCGTTTATTGAATCAAAAGCCGTACATCCTTCTCAGGTTACAATTATGAATCGAACCAAACAAAAAGCAATAAACATTCAAAAGCAACACCGTGAAATTCAAGTCGTCACAACCGCTGAAGATGTAGTTAACGCATCAAAAGTAATTTTTTTATGTGCAAAACCATTGGATATTCACCCCCTTTTAATACAATTAGAACCATTACTTACACGCGATCATTGTATCGTTTCAATTACAAGTCCCATTAGTGTCGAGCAAATAGAAGAGATTGTACCGTGCCAGGTTGCCCGCATTATTCCAAGCATTACAAATCGCGCATTATCAGGTGTTTCACTTGTCACGTACGGCAATAGATGCACTAAATATTTCCAAAATTATTTACATGATTTATTTGCAACCATGTCAAAACCTGTTCCCATTCCCCAAAACATCACGAGAGTTTCTTCAGATATCGTCAGTTGTGGCCCAGCTTTTTTTAGTTTTTTACTCCAAAAATTTATTGAAGCTGCAGTTCAAGAAACTGAGATTTCAATGGAAGAAGCAACAACCATGGCTAGCGATATGATTGTTGGAATGGGAAAATTATTAGAAAAGGAAATCTTCACGTTACCTACTCTACAGGATAAAGTATGTGTGAAAGGCGGAGTAACCGGGGAAGGAATTAAAGTATTAGAAGATGAATTAGGCGATATGTTTATTCATCTCTTTCAACAAACACATGCAAAATTTGATGAAGATATTGAATTGATTGGAAATCAATTTAATTTTACTTCATAAAAAATATTCCATGTCTTCGTTCAAATTCCTTCTCTTAATACAAAAATAACAGAAGCCTTTTAAAAGGCTTCTGTTATTTTTGTACAGAAAAGAAAATTCGTTCACTATCTTGGACAGGTTCAGCTGCCTCAAAGTCAGCGGTCACATGAATGTGTTTAAAGCCTACCTCTAATAGCCACTCTTTATACGTATCAATAGCCATTGTTCTCTGTGTATGTACTTCATCAAATCGGTGATATGCATCACTTTCTTCATCATAAACAAAGAAAGTAATATCGTGATCCACACTTTTTTCGAGTTCATTATATGAACAGTCCCAAATATATGATACATCTTCATCAACATAAGAGAATGAATTATTCCCAAACACATCTTTTACCTTATGAACAGAATGGACATCAAATAGAAGTAAACCTCCAGGCTTTAAGTGCTCATAGACGCGAGTTAACGTTTGCTTTACTTCTTCATCTGTTTGTAAATAGTTTAACGAATCACAAAAGATAACTACACAATCAAACTGTGTCATCAGCTCTAATTCAGCCATGTTTTGCTCATATAAAGACAGCGAAATTCCTTCTTTTTTCGCTTTTTCATTTGCAACCATCAGCATGTCATCTGACAGATCTACACCTACAACCGAATAACCTTCTTTAGCTAATCGTATAGCAATCTCACCTGTTCCACAGCCTAAATCTAAGACAGTGGATTGCTCCATGTTAGCTTTAAACATTTGTTGTTTAAAATAATGAATCCATTTTTCATAAGGTACATCCGTCATTAAATTATCATAGATATAAGCAAATTGCCCATAACTTCTCATGATTGTAATTCTTCTTGCACATTCACAGAAGGTGCATCTCCCCATAAACGCTCTAAATTATAATAACCTCTGTCATCCTTATGAAAAATGTGAACTACTATATTACCTAAATCAACAAGTACCCAGCGCGCTTCTTCAAAACCTTCCATACGCTTTACTTGAATATCATGTTCATTCGCTTTTTCTTTTACTTCTCGGGCGATTGCCTGTACTTGCTTATCTGAATTCCCATGACAAATTACAAAATAATCTGCCACTAAAGAAATACCTTGCATATCCAATGCTACAAGATCTAACGCTTTTTTATCATCTGCAGCCTTAACTATAAGCGATAACATGTCACGTTGGTTCATTCTGTTTTTCCTCCTAAGACTAAATCATTATAGGTTTTTATTGTATCAGGGTAAATAGCTTGATTTTGCTTCATTAAAAATGAAATGGTATTTTTTAAAGCCTGAATTAATGCTGCATCTAAGTCTTCCTTAGCAAGTGTCCTTACATCATCAACACCCGGAAATTTTCTTCCTGGCTCAATATAATCTGCTACGTAAATAACTTTATCTAACATCGTCATATTAACTCGCCCTGATGTATGGTATTTAATTGCATTTAATACATCTTGATCTTTAATACCAATTTCTCTTTCTACTAAGTATGCCCCAACAGGAGCGTGCCATAGTTCGGTATTATATGTAAGTAAATCTTCTGCCATTTGTTCTTTTATAATAATACGTTTCATTTCTTCTTTAGGACGAAATTTTGCATAATCATGAAAAATGGCTGCAAGCTCTGCCTTCTTTTCATCAACACCGAAACGCTTAGCTAATTCAATTGCTGTTTCCATTACACCGACCGTATGAATGTAACGGCGCTCTGTCAAATGCTCTTTTACAATACTTAACGCTTCATTTTGATTCATATAATTGATTCTCCTCAATATATTGTTTCACCGATAAGGGAACAAAATAATCAATTGTTCCATGCTCTTTCACACGTTTACGAATAAAGGAAGATGAAACATCAATTTGCGGCACTTCTACTTCTTTTATCGGATAAGAGGACTGAATTGTATACCCTGATCTTTTTACACCAACAAATGTCACTAGTTGCTGGAGTTCATCAATTTTATACCATTTTGATAAATATTCTACCATGTCTGCACCAATGATAAAATAAAACCGATAAGATGGATACGTTTCCGTTAATATCGACATTGTATCAAACGTATAAGACGTACTTTCTCTTTCAAATTCAATGGGCTGCAAAACAAATTGATTATTTGTTTGGATAGCTAATTTGAGCATATTTAAACGATGTATTGGCGCAATTGGTTCGTCTATTACTTTATGCGGTGGAATATACGATGGCATGAACCATATCTCATCTAATTTCATTGCATGCAGTACTTCATTTGCTATCAGTAAATGCCCAAGGTGTGGCGGGTTAAATGTTCCACCAAAAATCCCAATGCGTTTCAACAATCTCCTACTCCTTTTATAACAATCTTTCCTGCTTGATATATTTAGTTTGATGCCCTATCACCAACATTCGTGATAGGGCATCATTTCCCAGTATAAAATTCACTTTATATCGTACGAACTAAATGAATTTTATGGTAATATGATTTGCTTATTTTCACGTGACTCTTTATAAAGAACAATGGTGTTGCCAATGACTTGAACGATTTCCGCTCTTGCCCCTTTTGATAATTGAGCTGCAACTGTATCACGATCTTCTTCACAATTTTGTAGCACACTTACTTTTAACAACTCTCTTGCTTCTAGAGCATCTGCAATTTGCTTAATCATATTTTCATTCACTCCACCTTTACCAACTTGAAAGATAGGATTTAAGTGGTGTGCCTTTGAACGTAAAAAACGTTTTTGTTTTCCTTTTAACATAAAAACCTCCATGATGTACTTATTTTTCTATAAGATTATTTAAAACAATTTGTTCCATCGCCTCTTGATTTGGAAATATTCCGGTCCATTTTTCAAAAGCTAATGCCCCCTGTAACACAAACATACCAACCCCGTTATGAGGGCGAATACCAAGTTGCTTTGCTGTTGATAGCAGCTTTGTTTCTAATGGATTGTAAATAATATCACTAACAATCGCATGTGAACCTAATAAATCAATGTTAATTGGCATTTGTTCGACATGTGGATACATTCCAACTGATGTTGTATTGATAACAACGTCAATCTCACCCATACGTTGTTCAGCTTCTTGAATCGATATGGCTTTCGCTTTTATTTGAAATGGCAATTGAGCAATTAACTCCTTTGCCTTAGCAACTGTCCGATTGCAGATAAAAAAAGCTGCTGGCGCATCGGAATGAGAAGCCAGTGTATAAAAGATTGCTTTCGCTGCTCCTCCCGCTCCGATAATCAAAATATTTTTTGCTGATAAACCGCCATCCAAATGCTGCAATAAAGATGTAGCATATCCTTCACCATCTGTATTATAGCCAATATATCGACCATTTTTCTTAACAACTGTATTTACAGCACCTATTGATTGCGCTAAGGGGTCAATCTCATCTAAGTGTTCCATAATATCAACTTTATACGGAATCGTCACGTTAAAACCTTCAATACCCCTTTGCTTTAACTGTTCGATTGATTCGCCAAAATGAGTAGGCTCAATTGCGAACGCCTCGTAACGAGCATCTATTTTTAACCGTTGAAACGCATCATTGTGCATAGCAGGTGATAATGAGTGCCCCACTGGGTAACCAATTAATCCATATAATTTACTCAATTCGTTTCCCCTCTTTTATCGTTAGATTAATGATTCTCGTACAAATACACCTACACCTTTTGGAGCATGTGCAATAACAGTTGTATTAGGTTCATTTACAGTGACCCAGCCAAGGCCTGAAAAAACGATGTCTATTTTCTCATTTTTAATTGTAAATTCATGAGCAACAAGTTCAGGAAACTCTGCCAATTGTGCTGGACGTGGCGGCTGCAAGAGATCTCCTAATTGGTTCTTATACAATTCATCTGCTTTTTCTAGCTTTGTACGATGAATATTTAAATCATTTGATACGTAACAGGTTAACGATTTGCGTCCTCCACTTACATAATCGAGACGAGCCAATCCAGCAAAGAAAAGAGTTTGTCCTTCATTCAATTGATAGATTTTAGGTTTAATTTCTTTTTTAGGTGAAATTATTTTGAGATCGCGTTTATCAACATAATGAGCCATCTGATGATGATTGATAATGCCTGGTGTATCATACAGTGATGCTCCATTATCTAATGGAATATCAATCATATCCAAAGTGGTTCCTGGATATTGAGATGTTGTAATAACATCCTTTTCTCCCGTAAACTCTTTAATAATGGCATTAATAAATGTAGACTTTCCAACGTTGGTACATCCCACTACATAAACATCTTTACCAAAACGATAATGCTCAATTGCCTCAGCAATTTCTTTAATACCTTGGCCTTTATGCGCGCTCATTAAAAACACATCAACAGGCTTTAATCCAAGGTCTTTAGCCGATTTTTTCATCCAATGAATCAGTTTATTTTCCTTTACAGATTTCGGTAACAAATCTGCTTTATTTCCTACTAATACAACATTATTATTACCAACAAATCGATGTAAACCAGGTAACCAGCTACCATTAAAATCAAAAATGTCTACAACTTTGACAACAAGTCCGTCTGTTTGGCCAATTCCATTTAAAATTTTCAAAAAGTCATCATCTGTTAATGCGACATCTTGAATTTCATTGTAATGTTTTAAACGAAAGCACCTCTGACAAATAACGAACTCTTTTTCTAACGCTGACTTGGGTGCATAACCAATATCGTTTGGTTTTTCTGTTTGAATTTCAACTCCGCAGCCCATACATTGTAATTTTTCTTCACTCACGTTTTAATCCTCCCAGTTAATCATACCTTTTTTCTTCATCCATGCTAAAATACGACGTTCCATTTTCCGGTTGAATTTTGTAATAAAACCATCTGTTTGAGCAACAGGAACTACTAAGATTGTATATACACCTAAACGATTTCCGCCTAATACATCTGTCAGAAGTTGATCTCCAATCACAACAACTTCTTCTTTTTGTAAATCCATGTCACGCAATGCCCGTCTAAATGCTTTCCTCATAGGTTTTCTTGCTTTATATACAAATGGTAATCCAACTGGATCTGAGAATAATTTCACGCGCTTTTCTACATTATTAGATACAACTGTAATTTTAATTCCGCTGTCTTTCATTAATTTAAACCACTCAATCAATTCTGGAGTAGCTTCCGGGCGATCCCATTCAACAAGCGTATTATCTAAATCAGTAATAATTCCTTTTACACCTTGTTCTTTTAATGTTTCTGGCTTAATTTGCAACACGCTTTTCACATGTTCATTTGGTAAAAAAAGTTTCAACACGTATCATGCACCTCGAATATATAATTACGTACTAAAAAGTAAATGCCGTATACCATTATAACGGCTTATCTTTATTTTCCAACTAGCAATTTATGTTCTTAAGTTTTATTTTTGTTTGTAAAGCTTCAATCCACTACCATTAAAGCATAAAAGTCTCAAACTTTAACCTGATTGTGTTTTTTCAAAAAAGAACGTTTAAAACTGTTAAAAAGGGGTATCTTTTTAACATTTAGTATGAAACTTTTCGACAAATTATGATATAAACATTTTTTGTGGATAAGTTTATACACATTATCCTATTATCTAAATCAAGATTTAATGGTAATTATAAACAATATACCCACACTTTATCCACCGATAGCTGTGGATAACAGAACGATTGTTCTATTTTTTGATTCATGATAAATTATGGATAAGGAATTTATTAGTATATGAGACACTACATTTTGTTAGAACACCTATCTTATTTTATAGGAGGTGGCGGTACTATTATGAGAAAGCTATCTGATGAGCTGCTTATTGAATCATATTGTAAAGCAACTGAATTAAAACTAAGCCCAGAATTTATTCAACTTATAAAAAAAGAAATTGAACGTCGATCTTTAAAACTAAATATTCAAATCCCATCTTAACAAATAAATGAGCCTTTGTGATTAGATTCAAACACTGGTGTAGCCGGCATTTCCCTTTACACTGTGCTTGCATCGTCAAAAGGGCTCTATTTTTTTATGTTTCCTATTGGCTCACCTACTTTTATATGATGTCCCATCTGTAAAGAAGGCAAGAATTCCATGGTGTTTTTTTCGAACAATAAAATAACTGTAGATCCAAACGTAAAGTAAGCTACTTCTTCGCCTCGCTCAACTTGTTCTTTTTTACAGGTCATCTGAATACTATTAATGAACATTGCTCCTACTTTTGCCATCAGCACATGCCCATCAGTTCCTTTTAGTTCTGTTAACTTGCGAAAATTTTTTATAAGTGGATCTTTTCCGTATTTTAACCCCCATTGATTAACAGGGTACGATTTCTGACCAGCTTCCCATTGGCTTGTAATTTTTCCGGATATCGGGCTATGAATACGGTGATAATCCCTTGGACTTAAATATAGTATAATAAACTGGCCTTCAATATATTTTTCTAACACATTTTGATTCGCAACCATTTCCTCAATAGAATACAGTTTCTTCTTTACAGTAATTTCTCTTGAAGCAGTTATTGTACCATACTCTTCGATTTTTGCATCTACAGGGCTTACAATTGCCGTTTCAGCTTGATTAATTAACCTTGCTGATGGTTTTAAATGTCGAATAAACAAATCCTGCAATGTTTGATATTCTGCTAATGGCTTCTCCATTTCTTCTTGGTTAATGTCAAAGATGCGTGCGTATGATGAAATCATTTTCGCACTTGCTTTAGACATAGAAAATTTCCGAATTAACCATGAGGATAGCCGGTGATTTGTCAGTTCAATTAATAATTGATACATACGTCGTAACAATAAAATTTACCTCCACATAATGAATAGCTCTTTACTAGAATGAGGTTTACGTCTACAATAAAATTACCATTCTCTTTTTTTCGCTATTTTATCCAGTTTGTTCCATCCTCTAAAAGGAGTGAGGAATTTGTTTTTATTAGATTATCTTGATCATACAATTAAAAAAATTAAATCTCAATCTGCAAACGCCTTAACATTATTAAATTTGAGTCTTGGCGGATTTGCTATTTTATTCGTTTTAAAAAATGAATTAAATTTAAGTTTATTGTTAATATTTTTAGCAGCTTTGGCTGATCGTTTTGATGGAATGGTAGCGAGAAAGCTACACATTGAGTCCGAACTGGGGAAACAATTGGACTCCATGTGCGATATTATATCATTTGGTATTGCTCCAGCTCTACTACTTTATCAAAGTATTTTATTTGACTATGGTGCTCCAGGTGGTATTTTTACTATTTTTTACATTGGCTGTGGAGCCCTTCGATTAGCTCGCTTTAACATTACTGAGAACAACGGATATTTTACTGGTCTGCCAATAACAGCAGCTGGCTGTTTACTTACTCTAAGCTATTTAGCAATTCCTTATTTACCCTCACATTTCTTTATGTTTCTGACTATTATTCTTTCTTGTTTAATGGTCAGCACATTTAAATTAAAGAAAATGTAAAAAACCTCATGCATATGCATGAGGTTTTTTACTTCCAATAACAACCAAACCAATAGAACCCACCAAAAATTAATAAAAGAACAAACAACACAATTAACAAGCCTAGCCCCCAACCGTATCCTCCACCTCTGCAAGGTGGATAACATGGGTAACTTGGATAACACCCATATCCATACCCATAAGACATCTTTGAACCTCCTTACACTGCTTATTACTAATAAACTATTCAAATGTAGCTTCTTTGTATAGGCTTCTATCATTAAAATATCAAACCTGCCAGAATGATTTTTAGAATGAATTTGCTATACGATAATGAAGGTTTCTTATGTTTAAATAGTAATCAGCAAAAAGTTAGATTGTAAATACAACTGGCACTCTCTTGTCTAGTAGGTAATTTCAACCGGACAGGCACAGACAATCACATTTTTACATATAATATAATGTTAGTCTTTTGTCGCTTACATCAACTGGAGGTGAGGAGATGTCTGCTTTTTTCACAGCACTTGGATACTTTTTTAAAGAGCTTGTTTTTCTAGTCTCATATGTTAAAAATAATGCTTTTCCACAACCACTTTCCTCAGCAGAAGAAAAACGCTACTTAACTTTAATGGAACAAGGAGATCAAGAAGCTCGCAATTTACTAATCGAGCACAATCTTCGTCTTGTTGCACACATCGTGAAGAAATTTGAGAATACTGGAGAAGACGCGGAAGATTTGATTTCTATTGGAACAATTGGATTAATTAAAGCAATTGAAAGCTATTCACAAGGAAAAGGCACAAAGTTAGCAACCTATGCAGCAAGGTGTATTGAAAATGAAATTCTTATGCATTTAAGAGCACTGAAAAAGACAAAAAAAGATGTATCACTTCACGATCCAATCGGTCAAGATAAAGAAGGAAATGAAATTAGTTTAATTGATGTTTTGAAATCAGAGTCAGATGATGTGATTGATATGATTCAATTAAATATGGAACTTGAGAAAATTAAAGAGTATATCGATATTTTAGATGAACGGGAAAGAGAAGTCATCGTAGGGCGGTTTGGCCTTGACTTACAAAAAGAAAAGACACAGCGTGAAATTGCTAAAGAACTCGATATTTCAAGAAGCTATGTATCTCGTATTGAAAAGAGAGCTTTGATGAAAATGTTTCATGAGTTTTACAGAGCGGAAAAAGAAAAAAAACGGGAAAGAGGATGATTAGTCCTTTTTCCCGTTTTTTTTAAAACAGCTTCCAAAAAATAATCCGTAACATACACATAGCCATTCCTCCCACTATTATTCTTTAGGTGGAGTCTTTCTCCACGAGCAACCATACAATTACATAGCCTTTTGAATTATTCATTTTTATCACTCACCTTTCAGTTTTTATCATTAAATTTTTCCATTAAAAATGACGATAAAATTCATACTTACGATCTTTCATTTTTTCTTCAAGTTCTTTTACTCGCTGTGCATGTTCTATTTCTTCTGCTGAATATTCACGAGGCTTGATCGTAATCGTTAAAAAGAAAATATTAAGTGTCATAATGTCTCACCTCCTTTACAAATAAAAAACCACAGAAATGCCCAAGCATCCTGTGGTTTCACTATAAAATATAAAAACCACAGGATTACTATTCGCACCTGTGGTGAATACACGTGTTTAAAATCAGGTAAGAAATTTACTTGATGTAGGAACACGGCCGAATAGTATACATATATTTAGGGATAAAAAAGTTCGTTAATACAGGTTGATGCATAACTGCTTTGATTCCTAACATATGATTCGACCTCCTCACATTTAAAGTATTGTTTTCTTATATTGGTAATTATATCCACGTTTTATTAAATTGTAAACACTTTTTTGAAAAATGGGTGATTTTTCTTTCGTTAAATTAAGACAAAAAAACATGGTATTTTGATACCATGTCTTTTCTTTCTCACAACTTTCACATTGCGACCCTTTTCTTACTATGATAATACTAAAATAAAAGTTATCGTCTTTAGTCTAAACTTATCGCTCTTCTTCTTGTATCTGTTGTTTTAGTTTTTTTGTTTGATAGGCAAAATAGAATGCCATAGCGATAAATAAAATACTCGTTCCTGACATAACAAGCAGCTGCGCATTTGCTTTTTCACCATTTCCAATTAATACACCAATATATAAAAAAGTGCTTACCGCTAAAAGCACATAAATAAAGCGTCGATAGTCTTCAATTTCACGTTGAATTTTTTTAGATTTAGATGTAGTACTTTTCACATTATCACCTTTTCATTAATTCATCATATCTCTACTGTACCATACATTTGGCTTCCTATTGTCATCCAATTTATTACATAGAATACAATGAATCTAACTGAAAGGTTTATATACTTTCATTCTATCTTTACTAATTAAATCCCTCATGCCTACAGATCCAAATACCCTTCTTTCACACCTAACCAACCTCAAGCAACAAAGCACCATCTAATACAAGAAAGCACTCCACCTGCTTCTTGCTTTTACGCAAGCAATACTTAAATAGAAAAACAGAAAACTCGGGCCGCTAAGCCCGAGTTTTGTTACACTAAAGCGTTTGTTAAATCTTCAATTAAATCCTCTACATCTTCTAATCCAACTGAAATACGAACTAAACCATCTGTAATTCCAAGTTCTTTACGACGATCTGCCGGAATTGACGCATGCGTCATTTTAGCAGGAACAGAAATTAAGCTTTCAACAGCACCAAGACTTTCAGCAAGTGTAAAATATTTCACATTGCTTAATAACTGTTCTGCTTTTTCTTCACTTCCTACATCAAAGGAAATCATCCCTCCAAACCCTCTTGCCTGTTTTTTAGCAATTTCATGATTTGGGTGAGCTTCAAGCCCTGGATAATATACTTTTCTTACAGATGGATGATTTTTTAGAAATTCAACAATTTTATGAGCGTTTGCTTCATGTTCTTCCATACGAATACCAAGAGTTTTAATCCCTCTCATCAATAACCATGAATCTTGTGGACCTAAAATTCCGCCTGTTGAATTTTGAATAAAATGAAGATCTTCAGCCAATTCTTTCGAATTCACAACTGCTAATCCTGCCACCACATCACTATGACCACCTAAATACTTAGTTGCACTATGCAAGACGATATCTGCACCTTGTTTAATCGGATTTTGCCAATATGGTGTACTGAATGTATTATCAACAATTGTTAACAAATTGTGCATTTTCGCCTCGTTTACGGCTGCTTCAATATCTGTGATCTTTAACAATGGATTTGTCGGTGTTTCAATATAAAGTGCTTTTGTATTAGAACGTACAGATTTTCTAATATTTGTAATATCACTTGTATCAACAAATGTCGCATCAATTCCAATACGGTTTAACACCTTTGTAATAACACGATATGTTCCACCATATACATCATCCGTTAAAATGATATGATCCCCGCTGTTAAAAAGCATCATAACGGCTGTTACAGCTGCCATTCCAGAACCAAACGCAAATCCAGCTTCTCCCCCTTCGATGTCTTTAATTAGTTCTTCTAATGCATGTCTTGTAGGATTTCCTGTACGAGAATATTCATATCCTTTATGCTGTCCGACACTCTCTTGCTTATAGGTGCTTACTTGATAAATAGGAACTGAAACAGCTCCTGTAAGTTCATCTCCTACAACCCCACCGTGAATTAACTGTGTTTTACGCTTCATCATTACATTCCTCCATCATAAATATTTTTGCTAAGGTATCGCTCACTGCTATCAGGAAAGATTGTCACAATATTGGTTCCTGGTGCTGCATGGCTCGCTTCAATCATAGCGGCTTCAAAAGCTGCCCCAGAAGAGCTGCCTACTAATAACCCTTCTTTTACAGCAAGTTCTTTTACACGCTGAAATGCATCGGTGTCCTGAATGGTATGAATCGCATTAAAGTAGGTTGATTCCATATAATCAGGGAGAAATTCCATTCCAATGCCTTCTGTTCTATGGGGGCCTGATTGTCCACCATTTAAAATAGACCCTTCTGGCTCTACAATCACTGTTTTTATAGCAGATTTTTTCTCTTTTAAGTATTTAGCAGTTCCCATAAATGTACCGCCTGTCCCTGCACCTGCTACAAAAATGTCGATTTTTCCGTCTAATTGCTCATATAGTTCAGGCCCTAGTGTTTTATAATACGTCAAAGGGTTTTTTGGATTACCAAACTGTTGAGGGCAATAGGAGTTTGGAATTTGATTTACTAACTCTTTTGCTTTTTTTATAGCACCTTTCATCCCTTCGTTTGTTGGTGTATGGACTACTTGAGCGCCAAGCGCCTTCATTAACTGCTGCTTTTCTATACTAAATTTTTCCGGTACACACAAAATAACATCAATGTTTAGATGAACGGCTGCTAACGCTAAGCCAATTCCCGTGTTTCCAGCTGTTGGCTCAATAATCGTGCCACCTTCTTTTAATTTACTAGATGAAAGTGCTTCTTCAATTAATTCTCTTCCAAGACGGTCCTTTACGCTGCCTCCTGGATTAAAGTACTCTAATTTAGCAAATAGGCGGACGCCAGCCGGTAATGAAAAATTTGTTATTTCTACAATTGGTGTTTCACCAATTAGTTCATGAACATTTTTTGCTACCTTCATGATGTTAGTCACCTCTTAATTACGAAACTAATTCATTAGTTTCTATACCTGTTAAGTCGGATTTAAAATAAAAGGATATCTATACCTTTTTTTACCTACAGGTATAGATATCAGTAAAATTTTTGAACTATGTGTTCATCACAACGTATTAGTTAGTTTAGAAACAAAGTTTAATACTAAGTTTGTTGAGTTAATCGCTGCTTTCTCTAAGAATTGCTCAAATGAAACATTTGATTCTTTCCCTGCAATGTCAGACAATGCACGAATGATAACAAATGGAACATCAAATTGATAGCAAACTTGAGCAACAGCCGCTGCTTCCATTTCAGCTGCATAAAGGTTTGGAAACTTTTCTCTCACAAATTCAACCCGTACAGGATCATTCATAAACGAATCTCCAGTTGCAATTAAACCTTTTACAACTTTCATATCTGTTACTTCTTTTGCACTTTCTTCTGCAATTTGAACTAACTTCTCATCCGCTTTATATGCAGCCGGTAAGTTTGGAACTTGCCCGTACTCATAGCCAAAAGCTGTGACATCTACATCATGATGGCGCACTTCTGTTGAAACAACTGCATCGCCTACATTAAGATCCGGATGAAAACCACCTGCAGAGCCTGTGTTAATTACATAGTCTGGCTTAAATCGTTCAAGTAAAATAGCTGTTGATAAAGCAGCATTCACTTTTCCGATTCCAGACTTCAACAAAACCACATCTGTCCCACCAATTGTACCTGTTGAATATTCACAACCTGCAACAACGGTTTCTTCACGATTTTCGATCTTGTCTCGTAAAATAGTTACTTCTTCTTCCATTGCTCCGATAATCGCTACTTTCATTTTAAAACCTCTTTCTACTATTGTTTCGTTGCTTCTACAATCCAAACAAAATGGTTAAAGCGCGTAAACGTAACATCAAATCCATTGTTTTCAAATATCGTCTGCAGAACTGGGATTGTCGTGTAATATTCACGCTCTAAGTCTTCTGCTAAGTCAAAAAAGTTCTTTTTCTTTGCTTGTAAAATGGTTTCTTGAAATACGTCTTTCGTTTCAAACATCGTGTCAGCAAAAACTATTTTACCACCACATTGAAGCAACTTTCCATAGTTTCTGATTGCTTCTTCTTTTTCTTGATCCGTCAAATGATGAAAAGCATACGTACTAACCATGCTGTCTACCGGTAATAATTGTTCATCAAAGTGCAGAAAGTCACCATCTACAATTTGCACTTTATCGCCTAACTTTTCAAGTGCTAATTCTCTCATTGGCGGTGAAGGTTCAATACCAATAACTTTCCGGTTATTTTCTAATAGTTTTTTAGTCAGATTTCCTGTACCTACACCAAATTCCATTACGCAGCCAATAGATCGATCAGCCACATCTTGTAAAATTTCTTCATAGCGTAAAAATACATCTTTATATTGTTCATCATGTCCTTCAACCGTCAAATCATACTCATTTGCCCATTTCTCAAAAATGTCTAAAAACTCAAGACCCATATAGAAGCCTCCTAATATATATAATTCCTATAGATATAGTATGCTTTAATTGCTTAATTGTTCTTAAATTACCATAATAAATTTATTTCATCAAGTATTCTTGATAAAATAATGATTGGAAAATAAGGGGTGAATAGGAGGGTCATTATGAATTTTCAATTTGATATGATTGAAGACAAGGTAGAATTTTTTGAATCGCATGATTTAGCATTATTAGAAAAACAGGTGAATGAAAAGATTGAACAAAATAAAGCAATTTTATTAGAAGTTCATCACGTATCTCATCAAATGTCCGTTGATTACGAGCATGGTAAAAAACTGTATTCCGCCGTTGTTCATTTTAAATTAAAAAAGCAGCGCTAATGCGCTGCTTTTTTAATTTATTGAGCAAGCTTTTCTACAACCGTTGGCTTCCACCCTTCATTGTCTACCCACTCAATTTCTACTCGATATTTTGTTTTATCTGACTTTGAACTAATTGTCGCTACAGCTTGTTCTGGGCCACCATTGTTTTCTAAACGCCAAACTGTCATGTTATTGACATCAACGCCTGAACCAGCACTTACAGCGGCAAGCATCTCATTCCAATCTGTAGAGCCTTTTTTGTAAGATGATGCAGGCTTTTCACCTTGAGAAGTGCCAGCTGGCTCCCAAGATGGATCTACTGTACGTGTTTCAACACCTTGTTCTGGATTTTCTTCTACTTGCAACTCTGACGATTCTTCTTGCTCAACTTCTTCATCTATTGATTTTTCCTTATCTGATGAGTCTTTTACAACTGATTCATTTTCTTTTTGAGCCGTTTCATCGATTGTTTTATCTTCTGTTTTTGGCGTATTTTCTGTTGCTTGTTTTGGAGATTTTTCTTCTGAGTCCCCAAGCATTAATGATCCACCGATAAAAACAATTAAAACTGCGACAACAGCAATTAAGACATTATATAATCGGTTTACTTTTTTTTCTTTGTTTTCATGTCTTGAAAAACGACTGTTATTCATTGCTATAACTTCCTCCAACTTTTATAATGCTCTATTCTAACATGTGTTTAGAAATACATGAAGCATCAATTTAGATTTGAAGCATTTTTGTAATATTTTTTACATTTTTCTGTTGGTCATTGATTGTCTAGTGCATATACCTCTTTAACAATATCATAAAAAAGGCTATTTGTGGATGATATTGCACTTTTTGTGTTTAAATCTACTACAACTAACGCATATTTTGGTTTTTCAGCTGGAAAGTAACCAGCAAACCATTTGTTCACAATGTTCTTATCAATATCAATCTCTGCTGTTCCTGACTTCCCTGCAACAGTATAAGGAAGTGTTTGAAATCGCTGCCCTGTTCCCTTATCACTTTCCACTACACTTCTTAATAAATCCTGTAATTCATGGGCTGTTTTTTTACTTATTTGTTCACCTTGTAAATGTTGTGAGTGAAACGTATATAAAGATGCATGATTTTTATATTGCAACTCCTCTACCATCTTAACTTGCTTTTTTTCTCCTCCCCTTGCAATTGTTGCCATCATATTAACGACAGCAAGAGGGGTCAACTTTACATCTAATTGTCCGATTGCTGTTTGAGAAATAGCATTTGGCACGAGCTTATTTGCATCACCTTTCCACACTGTCCCGCTTGCTTCTTGAAATTGTGTGAAATGATCGAAATGAAAGACATCACCAGTCCAACCAACTGGAGCAATCACTCCTAAGCGATCTGCATACTCATTTAGCACATCAGGGTTCTCTCTTGTTAATTGTTTTGCTAATTGAGCGAATGTCGTGTTACAACTTTGAGCAAAACTATCTTTAAATGACAGCTGTCCTTTACGTTCATCCTCTTTTAACAAGTTTCCATAAATGCTTGTATCACAGTTATACGTTAGGTTTGAACGTAATTGATTCTCTTCAAGCGCTGCAGCTGCTGTAATGATTTTAAAAATAGAACCCGGCACTTGAGGTGTCAACATTCGATTTTGAAGTCCTTTATTTTTCTCTTCATACGGGTTTTTTTGATCAATTTTAGGACGGCTGGCCATGGCTAAAACACTGTTGCTCTCAATATCAAGTAGAACTACTCCCCCTTGCTTTAAACCATACCGATCTAATAAAGATTCCACTCTTTCTTGAATAGATAAATCTAATGTTGTTTTCACATTGACAGGATAAAAAGGGTTAGCAGTTCCGGTGTATTTGACATCAATGCCAAACATCGGACCGCCTAACCGATCAACATGATAAAGTAACTTTGATTCTTGTTCTGGAAGTAGAAATTCATCAAATGATTTTTGCATTCCAGTAATACCAATAGGAGTCGTTATTTTTAATTCTCCGCTCTTTAATTTATCATGATACTGTTTTTTTATTTTCTCTTTGCTTTGCCTAACAAGACCTATAATATGCTCTGATGCAGGTACAGGACGATTATCTTTTAAAGGGACACCAAAGACGCCTGGAACTTGCAAAGAATTAATTTCTTTTAATTGAGACAGCGATAATTCTTTATTAAGTACAATGGGTGACGTAGCATCTTTTAATTTTGTGACCAACTCAACTGTTGAAACATCTACAATTGTAGCTACTCTTTCTATTGGCCAATCCATTTTATTTAAAAATGGAAATAAGACTAACCGATTATGTGTAAGAGACGTTAATGATTTTCCATGACGGTCGACAAACTTTCCTCGTCCGTCATCTACAACCATTTCTTGTGTACGCTGTCGAACGCTTTCTTCAATTAAGTTGACGCTGTTCTTAGAAAAAGATTCTGTGCTAATAAGTTGGATTTGAACAAGTCTTCCAACTAGTATGCTAATTAATAACATAACGATGATTAGAACCGTTTGCATTCGTTTACGAATCATTCTCATTTATGATACACCTCACTCTTTACAAGTGTCGCCGATGTATACATATTTAAAACGAAAATATCCATTTTTAATTGCCAAACAAACGAAGAAATAGATGGGGCTTTTTAAATTTCAAATGTTGTAACATAACAAAAAAGCTGGCTAATTAGCCAGCTTTTTTACTAAATATAGGTCAATTGATTCTTTGCTATTTATTTTACAGTTACAATTTTAACGGACATGTCTCCGCCTGGAGTTTGAACTGTTACTTCATCACCAACTTGTTTACCCATTAAGCTTTTTGCAATCGGTGAATCATTTGAGATTTTACCTTCAAATGGATCCGCTTCCGCGCTACCTACAATCGTATATGTTTCTTCATCACCATCTGGTAATTCTACAAACGTAACTGATTTACCTAATGAGACAATTGAAGAGTTCTCTGCATCTTCCTCAATGATTTTTGCATTGCGAATCATGTTTTCAAGCGTTGTAATACGTCCTTCAACAAACGCTTGCTCTTCTTTCGCAGAATCATACTCAGAGTTCTCTGATAAATCGCCAAAACTGCGGGCAATCTTAATACGTTCTACTACTTCTTTACGTTTTACTGTTTTTAAATATTCAAGCTCTTGTTCTAATTTTAGCTTTCCTTCTTCCGTCATTGGAAACACTTTTTCTTGTGTCATATCCCTTCACTCCTTTATCAACTCAAAAATTCCTAGTGTATACAGTTCATTTCCGTATGTACAAGAAAATTCCACATTGTAAAAATATGAGTGAATAGAGAAATGACAGCTTCAAATTAGAAGCTGCTCGTTTCTCCATTCATTATAATGTGTGTTTTTATTTAATAGAATATGACTAT
Source organism: Priestia megaterium (assembly GCA_008180335.1). GTDB lineage: Bacteria > Bacillota > Bacilli > Bacillales > Bacillaceae_H > Priestia > Priestia megaterium_B. Next base: position 327,589 of record VTEF01000001.1, on the reverse strand, counting down.
TCCATTTTCAAAAAAATTCCTGTATCTATGCTATGTTATTATAAAATGGCATTTTGTTCAAGAATTGTTTGGATTTTAGTAACCATTAAATCAATGGCTACATGGTTTTGACCGCCTTCTGGAATAATAATATCTGCATAGCGCTTAGTCGGTTCAATAAATTGATTATGCATTGGACGCACAACTGAAATATATTGATCAACAACTGATTCTAATGTGCGATCCCTCTCTTTAATGTCACGTAACATACGACGGATAATTCGAAGATCTGCGTCTGTATCAACATATAACTTAATGTCCATTAAATTACGCAAACGTCGATCCTCTAGTACTAAAATGCCTTCTAGAATGATCACATCTTTTGGTTCTTCAACAATAACATTTGCAGAACGAGTATGAATAGTATAATCATACACTGGTTTTTCAATGCTCTCATAATTTAATAACTTTTGCAAGTGTTCAATTAGTAATTCATTATCAAATGCTAGTGGATGATCGTAATTAGTTTGTAAGCGTTGCTCAAGCGGCAAATGACTTTGATCTTTATAATAGTAATCTTGTTCTAGGAGCATAATTGAATGCCCTTTAAAATATTCATAAATTGCTTTTGTAACTGTCGTTTTACCAGAGCCGGATCCACCAGCAATACCGATTACAACGGGCTTTTTCCCCATCTTTTTGTTAAATCCCCTTTCGCATCATGTTGTATGAAAATAGAGGTTTGTCGACCTTAAACTTCACAATTTGTAATGGATGACGTGCAGCATCTAACTCATTGCCCTCTTCATCCCAAATTGTCTCTACTTTTTGTGTAAAGTTTTCAATTTCAGGTCCAAAAAACTCAACTTCTTCACCTGGTTTAAAATGATTACGTTGTTGCAACGTAACGATACTTGTTTCTTTGTCGTAATCTAAAACAAGGCCAGCAAAGTCAAATGTTGTTTTCTTTCCATGAACACCGAACATTTGCTCTTCCATTCCGGGAATTCCTTCAAAAAAGGCTGGAGCTGTATCACGATTTGCACACTTATCTAATTCATCAAGCCATTCTTTTTGAATGACAAAGTTTTCAGGATCTGCACAATATGCATCAATCACTTTGCGGTACACACTTACCACAGTTGCAATGTAGTGTATAGATTTCATACGCCCTTCGATTTTTAAACTGTCAATTCCTAATTCAATCATTTTTGGAATAGATTGAATTAAATTTAAGTCTTTAGGACTCATGGCAAATGGACTATCTTGCTCATCGAATAATGCCACTTCTTGTTCTCCCTCTTGCACTTTAAATAAATCATAATCCCAACGACATGACTGACAACACCCACCACGGTTTGAATCACGAGCTGTCATATGGTTGCTTAATGTACATCGTCCTGAGTATGCAATACACATTGCTCCGTGAATAAAAGTTTCAATTTCAATATCTACTTTCTCTTTCATCTCACGGATTTCCTCTGCACTTGTTTCACGGGCTAATACAACACGTTCAAGACCTTCTTCTTTCCAAAATTGAACAGCTTTCCAGTTTGAAAGTGATTGTTGAGTACTTAAGTGAACCTCAAGCTTTGGTGCTACTCGGCGACACGTTTCAATAATTAATGGATCGGCTACGATGATACCTGCCACACCTGCATTTTCTAACCCTATTAAATAGTCATCTAACCCTTCCATATTTTCATTATGTGCAAAAATATTGGTTGTGACATAAATACGTGCACCGTATTTTTTTGCAAATTCTACCCCTTCTGCCATTTCTTCTAATGAGAAGTTATCAGCGTTAGAACGTAGACCAAATTCTTTACCACCAATAAATACAGCATCTGCTCCGTAATGAACGGCAACTTTCAATTTTTCAAGATTGCCTGCTGGAGCTAACAATTCAGGCTTTTTGGTAATGACACGTTTTCCATCTACTACAGTATCTATTTGTAAAGCCATCGTTTGTACCTCCTTCTTTCTATTTAATCTCTTTTTACACTTATGAATAACGAATATACATCCAATGCCCTACCGACTTAACCGGGCTTTCTTCACTTTTCTTTTTGTTTAGTTCCGAAAGCCAAGTCGTTCGGTCATTTCACTTCTTCCTGCGGAACCAAACAGCGGTTCCTTCTCAGAAGCTCCAATGCCCTACCGACTTAACCGGGCTTTCTTCACTTTTCTTTTTGTCTAGTTCCGAAAGCCAAGTCGTTCGGTCATTTCACTTCTTCCTGCGGAACCAAACAGCGGTTCCTTCTCAGAAGCTCCAATGCCCTACCGACTTAACCGGGCTTTCTTCACTTTTCTTTTTGTCTAGTTCCGAAAGCCAAGTCGTTCGGTCATTTCACTTCTTCCTGCGGAACCAAACAGCGGTTCCTTCTCAGAAGCTCCAATGCCCTACCGACTTAACCGGGCTTTCTTCACTTTTCTTAGTAAACCGTTTCTTTAAAGAAGAAGCCTGTGTCTAGAGGGCGATTAATTGGCTGAATGTTTTCGATTTCTTCAAGCAAGTCATCTTTAATGTTTTCATACTCTTCACGGTTTTCCACACATAAATCAATGGCCTGACGATATTTTTTGGTTACTTCAATAATATATTCTGGTGTGTTTAATACACCGTCAATTTTAAAAACATCTACTTCTGCATCAATCATTTCAGATAATTCGTCGATAATACAGATATCATTCGGGCTCATAATATGAGTACCATTTTCGTCCTCGAAAATTGGATACTTATTGTTACGCTCTTTGTCAAGAAGAAACATTCCTTTTTCAAATTTGCGATTTTCAATTTCCATAACTTTACCTTGATATTCAAAGTAATTTCCGAGTAATGAGCGCTTTGATTGGAACATACATGTCATACCATGAACTTGTACTTCTACTTCAACTTCAGAATGCTCTTTAATTTCAATAATGCTATCCATACTTAATTCACGTGCTAATACTGCACGTTTAGCCCCTTTGCGCCCCCAATAATTACATGTATACCAGTTTGTTGCAGTCGTTTCTGTGTTCCAGTGCAGTTTCATGGTAGGAGCTACTTCACGTGCAGCCATTAATACTGCTGGATCTCCAAAGACAATGGCATCTACACCTGCTTCTTGTAAAAATAAAATATATTCATTTAGCTCCGGTACTTTGTCATTATGAAACAAAGCATTCATAGCCACGTAAACTTTCACTTTCTTGCTGTGCGCGATGTTCACAGCTTCTACAATCTCTTCACGCTTAAACTCTCCAGCTAGGCGTAAACCGTAACGCTGTTCACCAATCATAATAGCTGTAGCACCTGCTTCAATTAGTGGCTCAATATCCATTACAGAAGTCGGCGTTACTAATAACTCTGGTTTTTTCATTGTTAGTCACCTCTTTTAATACTTATCGCAATACCGTCTCCAATTGGTAGAATAGTTGTATAAAAATCAGGATGATTCATCAGCCAATTGTTATATCCATCAATTTTCTTAATTAAACTACGCTTGCGGCGTGTTTCAATTTCAGCTAGATCTGTTGCTACATGACCTTTGAATAAAATATTGTCTGAAATGATTATCCCGTTTTTATTTAGTAATGGTTGATAATGCTCAAAAAATCGTTGATATTGTCCCTTAGCGGCATCAATAAATACTGCATCGTAAGGTCCTTTTCGAGCAATTTCATCTATCAACTCAAGTGCATCTCCAAACAATGTTGTAATCTGTTCTTTCTTGTTTGCACGTTCAATAAAAGTTTGGGCTTTCTCATAGCGAGTTTCATTGCGCTCTACGGTTACAATTTGAGCATTTGGCAATGCTTCTGCCATTCGAATTGCTGAATACCCTATTGCTGTACCAATTTCTAATATATGTTTTGGCTGATGAAGACGAAGAATTTGTAGCAACGTTTCAATTCCAATTAACTCCATAATAGGAACGACATATTCTTTCGCATAAGCTTCCATCTCTTCAACAAGCTCTGTTCGCTTAGGAATAAGCTTTTCTACATATTGTTCTACATTTTGTAAAAGCAAAACACTTCCTCCGTTCAAAGAAGTATGTTTCACGTGCAACGAAATAAAGTTTCTATCTGCACAAATTAAATGACTTAGTTCAAAAATAAACAACTAGTCTATTATATGTTTTTTTCGTTTTCACGTAAACCCGATATATTTTAACATAAAAGATGGGGAATGCGAAGTGTCGCAATTCCCCAATTATTCGTTACCTTTTTGCATATCTATTACAGCGATAACACTTGAGTTAAGTCCCAAATTTCTCAAAAAATCAATAGCCTAATTTAGCATAAGACTCATCAGGCTCTGTTTCCCTGTACTGCTAAACGAAATAGTTCCATTTACTACAACTATTTTTCCCTTGATTCATTTGTAATATGTGTAGCTTTTTCTTTATTATGTTCATCTAATGTTTTCGTAAAAATAACTTTTCCATCTTTGGTAGCAAGGAAGTATAAATAGTCTGTATTAGCTGGTTTTAAAGTAGCCTTAATCGACATTAACCCTGAATTGGCAATCGGGCCAGGCGTAAGTCCTTTTACCTTATACGTATTATAAGGTGAGTCTACTTCTAAATGTTTATAGAGGACACGATCTTTGTGTTCTCCTAATGCATAAAGAACAGTTGGATCTGTTTGTAATGGCATTTCCTCTTCAATCCGGTTATAAAAAACACTAGCAATCTTTTCACGGTCTACTTGTTCTGTGGCCTCTTCTTCAATAAGCGAAGACATAGTTAACAAACGATGCGGCGTATAATCTTTTTCTTTCATTTCTGATTCATATTGTTTTAATACGTCATTTGTTTTACCTATCATTTTATCCAAAATTTCATCTAACGAGACATCTTGATTATAATAATCATAAGTCGCTGGATATAAGTATCCTTCTAATGGATGTTTAATGTCTTTTTGTAACACTTCATCTGTGATAAGTTGTGGGTATTTTTTCTTCATGCTTTTCACAAACGATTGATCATCTAGTCGTTTCAGAATTTCCTCTTTAGAATAGCTCGTTTGTTGAGTGATGATATCTGCAATTTCATCAAGTTGACGCCCTTCAGGAATTGTCAAGCGAATGTCTGGTGTTTTAGACACATCCCCTTTTTCCATCATGTTCACCATGTCATTTAGGCTCATTGCTGGTGAAAATGTGTACGTCCCTGCTTGAAACCCAGAAACGTTTGATAATTTAACATAATATCGAAACGCATTTTCATTTTTAATTAATTTTTCTTCTTTTAATAACGTTCCAATGGACAAGACTGAAGAGCCTTGTGGAATCGTTACATTAACTTGTTTATTGCTATTTTTGTCAACCGGTTGAAGTAATGATTGCAAATAAATAGAAATAACTCCAATAACTAATATGATAATACTTACTGTGATAATTACTATTCGCTTTCGCTTAGGGCGATTATAATTTGAAAATGATTGGTGCGACAAGTAACTTCCTCCTCTCATACGCACGCATTATTATACTACAATTTATCTTATTTTTCGTCATTATCATACAATCTTACATACAAATGCAAGTAAAAAAGATTTGCCAATAGTAGCATAAGCAAGATATAAATTATTTGTCTCTTCTTTTTACACATAAAAGGCTGATAGCAAAAGCTATCAGCCTTTTAAAGATTATTCTTCCTCTTCCTCAAGAAATGTATTAACCATTTCTTCTACCATATCCCACTCTTCTTCTGTTTCAATTGGTTGAAGTTCACCATCTTGACCATCTTCACTTGGTGTGAAAGCAGATGCATGAATTTCAATTTCATCATCATCATTTTCATCTGCACCGATTGGATAGTAAATCACATATGATTTACCATATTCTTCTGAATCGAATGTGAATAAAATTTCACATAATTGCTCATTTCCGCTTTCATCAACGATTGTAATTTTATTTTCTTCCATGCTCATGTCTGCACCTCATTTTTTATTATAAGCCTTTTTAGCTTGTATTCTTTTTTAACATCATGATGCTGAAAAAGCAACCTCGTTCAAGCTCCTAGAGCCATGTACATTTGTCAATTCTCCAAGAGTTAAACGGCGTTTTTTGCTTTTCTCTGGCTGCACAACTCCTGCATGGTATCATTCCTGTGAAAGTAACCACGCACCTTGTTCTCAGGATTTCCAACAGCCTGCAGAGTTAAACAGCGTTTTTTTACTTTTGTTATTGTTTACTGTCTAAATACCCTTGAAGGATCATGACAGCAGCCATTTTGTCGATGACTTTTTTGCGTTTTTTTCGGCTTACGTCAGCAGAGAGTAAAACACGCTCTGCTGCCATGGTTGATAACCGTTCATCCCACATCATCGTTTCAATATTTAATTGTTCATTGAGATCGTCGGCAAACTTCATACAAGCTTCACCGCGAGGTCCAATTGTTCCGTTCATGTTTTTTGGTAATCCAACAATGATTTTTTCAACAGAATACTCTTCAATTAGTTGCTGTAAACGAGGAAATGATTGTTCCATTTGCTCATCTGCAATTTTAATTGTTTCAATTCCTTGAGCAGTCCAGCCCATTTCATCACTGACTGCTACACCAATTGTTTTCGTACCAACATCTAATCCTAATACTCGCATTTATGAATCCTTTCGATGCTGTTGTAAGTAAGATTTAACAAGTTCTTCAATGAGCTCGTCTCGCTCTAACTGGCGAATTGTATTTCGCGCATCGTTATGACGAGGAATGTAAGCAGGATCTCCTGATAGCAAATATCCAACGATCTGGTTAATTGGATTATACCCTTTTTCTTTTAATGCGTCATAAACCGTAAATAACACCTCATGGACGCTTGTTTCAGCTGGCTCATCTTGAAAATTAAATTGCATTGTTTTATCAAATGAACTCATTTTCCCACCTCACTCTCTTAATTTGTGAGCACATTATGGATTATGCTAAGTCTTACTTCTATTGTACACCAAGAAAGGTTAGAATTAAACGGATTTAACCCATTCTTCTACAAAGTTCAAGGCTTTTTCAATTTGGCTAGGATCTTTCCCACCAGCTTGAGCCATATCTGGACGGCCGCCGCCGCCGCCGCCGCAAATTGTTGCTACTTCTTTTACAAGCTTTCCAGCATGATGACCATTCGAGATCAAGTCTTTTGTTACACCAGCAACAATATTGACTTTGTCACCTTGAGCAGAAGCTAAGACAATCACTCCTGATTCTAGCTTTTGTTTTAAGTCATCAACCATCGCTCGTAAATTATTCATGTCTGTTGCATTTACTTTCTCAGCTAACACTTTTACACCATTTATATCTTTTACACGGTCTACTAGATTTCCTGCCTCAATGTTACCAAGCTTTGTTGACAATGAATCATTCTCGCGCTGTAAGTGACGAATTTCTTCAAGTAGCCCTTCTACACGAACAACAAGATCACGTGGGTTTGCTTTAATTTTAGCAGCTGCTTCTTTTAATGTTGCCACTTGATCGTTCATTAATTGGTACGCACCTTTGCCTGTTACCGCTTCAATGCGTCGTGTGCCTGCACCAATTCCTGATTCAGAAACAATTTTAAACAAGCCAATTGCAGATGTGTTGGAAACGTGACAACCGCCACATAACTCTAAGCTATAGTCACCTACTTGGACAACTCGGACAATATCCCCGTATTTTTCACCAAATAAGGCCATTGCCCCCATAGCTTTTGCTTCATCAATTGCTTTATTTTCAATTTGAACAGCAATGCTGTCCCAAATCTTCTCATTGACAATTGTCTCGATTTTTTCAAGTTCCTCTTGTGTTACTTGACCAAAATGTGAGAAGTCAAAGCGTAAACGGTCTGGTGTTACTAAAGAACCAGCTTGGTTTACATGCAAACCTAGTATGTCTTTTAAGGCTTGATGCAATAAATGCGTTGCTGTGTGATTTTTAATAATCCCTTCACGCTTTTTCTCATTAATTGTTGCTGTATACGTCTCACCCTTCACAAGTTCACCGCTTATCACTTGAACTGTATGAACATGCTGGCCATTCGGCGCTTTTTGTACATCTTTTACAGATGCAGTAGCAGTTGCATTTGCGATTTCACCTTGGTCAGCAATCTGTCCGCCACTTTCCGCATAAAAAGGTGTCTCTTTTAAGATAATTTGTGCTTCTTGACTGGCCTCTGCTTTTTCCACTAGCTCACCGTTTACAATAATTGCTTCAATAAATGTTTCTACTTGTTTCTTATCATAGCCCACAAATGTGCTTTCAATTGTTAAATCACCTAACACACCGCCTTGAACTTGCATAGAGTTTGAATCTTGACGAGCTGCTCGCGCACGTTCACGTTGTCCAGCCATTTCACGTTCAAAGCCTTCATGGTCTACCTTCATTCCTTCATCCTCTGCGTATTCCTCTGTTAATTCAACTGGGAATCCATACGTATCATACAAACGGAACACGTCAGCACCCTGAATGGTTTCACTGCCTTGTTCTTTTTCTTTGTTAATAACTGTTGCTAAAATCGCTAATCCTTCATTCAGTGTTTCATGGAAACGTTCTTCTTCATTTTTTACAACACGCTGAATGAATTCGGTTTTCTCTTTAACCTCTGGGTAAAAATCAACCATAATCTCACCGACCACTGGTACTAATTCATACATAAACGGACGGTTGATATTTAATTTTTTTGCATAACGTACCGCACGGCGTAACAAACGACGCAATACATAGCCACGTCCTTCATTCGACGGCAGAGCTCCATCTCCAACAGCAAATGTTACTGTACGAATATGGTCGGCAATCACTTTAAAAGCAACATCTTTTTCATTCTCTGTACGATATTTCTCTCCTGAGATTTGCTCCGTTGCTTCAATAATCGGCATAAATAAATCGGTATCAAAGTTTGTTGGTACATCTTGAATAACAGACACCATACGCTCTAGCCCCATGCCTGTATCAATGTTTTTCTTAGGAAGCGGCGTATACGTATGATCTGGATTATGATTAAACTGTGAAAACACAAGGTTCCAAATCTCTAAATAACGTTCATTTTCTCCTCCTGGATACAGTTCTGGATCGTTGAGGTCATTTCCATATGACTCACCACGATCATAGAAAATTTCTGTATTCGGTCCACTTGGTCCTTCACCAATATCCCAGAAGTTTCCTTCTAAACGAATGATACGTTCTTTCGGCACGCCTATTTCTTCATTCCAAATTTTAAAGGCCTCTTCATCTTCAGGATGAATTGTTACTGATAATTTTTCAGGGTCAAATCCAATCCAGCGTTCACTTGTTAAAAACTCCCAAGCCCATTCAATTGCTTCTTTTTTAAAATAATCACCAATTGAAAAGTTACCTAGCATTTCAAAAAATGTATGGTGTCGTGCTGTCTTTCCTACATTTTCAATATCGTTTGTACGAATCGATTTTTGCGCATTACAAATTCGCGGGTTTTGAGGAATTACACGTCCATCAAAATATTTTTTCAATGTTGCTACACCACTGTTAATCCATAATAACGATGGATCTTCATGTGGTACAAGTGAAGCACTTGGCTCCACATCGTGGCCTTTTTCTTTAAAAAAATCTAAATACATTTGACGAACTTGTGCAGATGTTAGCTTTTTCATCGTTAGTCCTCCTTTAGAACTCTTCTCTATTTATAGACAAAAAAATGATGACATAAAAGCATCTCTTTTCTTTTAAATGCTTCATTACGTTCAATGCAATTAACGAGCTGCCATAAAGATGTGTAATAACTCTTAAAGAGATACTTACTTTTTCAAAAAACAAAAGCGCAGTGGTAATAACTGAAAATTCACTTTATTTACACACAAAAAAACTCTCATCCCTATAGCAGGGACGAGAGTTTAACTCGCGGTACCACCCTGATTATGAATGTCTTTAGCAAACATCCATCACCTTCATAGCATTAACGTTGCTGAAACGGCAGGTTTTTCCTGCACTCTGGATTAGCGTTCGGCTACTCTTCGTTTAGGACTCTTTTCAGCCTTGAAAGTCCCTCTCTAAAAACAAGTTAATAGCGTACTCGTTCCATCATTGCATTATCTTATATGTAACGTTTTCTATGGCGATATTATGACAAATTAACCTTGCTTTGTCAATGTCTAAGCGTATACGAACGAAGGTGCAAGATAGAAATTTTGATAACTACTAGAATAGGAACTGCTACAATTAATCCAAGTACTCCGCCAAACTCTCCGCCTAATAAAAGAGCCAGCATAATGAAAAGCGGATGAATATGCAGACTTTTACCAACAATTAGCGGTGACAAAATGTTCCCTTCTAAAAACTGCAAACCAAAAATAATAATGATGACCGTAATCACTAGCTTGACTGAAATAGTTGCTGCAATAACCGCGGCTGGAATCGCTCCAATAATTGGTCCAAAATAAGGGATAATATTTGTCACTCCAATAATAATCCCTAATAATAAAGCATAAGGAACATGAAACAGCCATAAGCTTGTAGTTGCAACCAATCCAATGATTACACAAACAAAAAATTGGCCTCTAATATAATTCCCAAGAGATTTATTCACATCTTGCAAAAAGCGCTTTCCTTGTTTATGCCATTTTTTAGGCGTTATATAGGCAACTGCTTTTTTTATTAATGAAAAATCTTTTAGCATATAAAACACAATGAACGGGATAATGATTAAAATTAAAAATGAATTGAGAATAGCCTTTAGTCCTTCCATTATTTTAATTAACCATCTATTTAATGTCTCTTCAATTTCATCGATGCTTTGTTCAATCTTATCATGAATGCCGTTTGGTAAAGTTGAAGTCTGGTCATGAATAGACCTTACCCAATTTCGATACGTATCTGTAAACTCAGGTAATTGTTCATTTAAATCCCTCAACTGATTAACAAATAACGGAAAGCCCTTATACAAACCGTAACCAATTCCACCGAAAAAAATGAGATAAATTAGTAAAATGGCAAGAGGACGAGGTAATCCCTGTTCATGGGTTTTTTCGATAATGGGATGAAGTAAATAGGTAATAAAAGCAGCGATAAAAAAAGGCAGCATTGCTTTTAGAACCATATGTAAAATTGGTAACCATAGAAATTGCATTTTAAAAAATAGAAAAATACAAAGAAGTGCAAGTAATAAAAGGCCATATCGATAAAACCATCGAAATGATACATCTTTCACAGTTAACTCCTCCTCCTTCATATTTTTTGATAAAACAACAAGTTTATACACATAGCAAAAACATTTGAAGCTTTAACACGATATCTATTTCTTGAACTTGCTGCTCTATAGAAGCAAAAAAGCACTTTAACATTCGTACGAATGTTAAAGTACTTTCTTTGTTAATTCATAGCTCGCATCATGCGTCTACGCATTCTTTTCATGTTTCGTTTTGTAAACATATCACGGCCATCTGCTACTTTAAATGCATATGCTCCAAGTCCGAAAGCAACCATTGACGGAATAATTCTGTTCATCACACTTCCTCCTAGTAAAAAGAATTAGAAATTCATTGTGCGTTCATCTTCTGAAAACAAATCATCAAGTGAGCTCAGCGTTCCATCTTCTTCTACTTGGTGGGTATTAATTTGTCCTTTTGAAATCGTCATTTCAATAAAACAATTCCAGCAATAATATTGATTTACACCAATTTTGCCAATATCGATACTTTTACAATTTGGACATTTAAACAAAGTAGACACCTCTTTATGCGTTCTTATCTACACGCATTTTGTCCACTTTTTACCATATCCATACCTGATCGATTGACAAACACAAGAAGCCTCAAAACAATGAGTTAAGGAATAACTCTTTGTTAGCATGCGATAAGTTACATAAAATCATACGGCGTAAGGTTTTCCATCCCAATATTTGCATCCTTCATAAAAGGCACTTCATCGTCCTCTATTTCATTATGAAGCTGGTCACGGAGTAATGCTTGAAGGTTTGTTTGACGTACGTTATCTTCATTACGACTGACACCGAGTTGAAACGCTTCGTCTTCTCCGCATAAAATTAGAAACTGTTTGCTACGCGTGACTGCTGTATATAGTAAATTCCGCCTCAACATTCGGTAGTAACTTTTTACAACCGGAAGTACAACTATTGGAAATTCACTTCCCTGTGATTTATGGATTGAACAGCAATACGCATGAGTAATTTGATTAAAGTCTTGCTTTGTGTATGTTACTTCGTTTCCCTCAAAGGAGATGACGAGCATGTCTTGTTTTTCAGTGTTTTCTTTTGCAAAAAACACAGAGACGATTTCCCCCATGTCACCATTAAACACGTTGCTATCAGGTTGATTAACGAGCTGCAATACTTTATCCCCAACTCGATATACAATATCTCCATGGTTTAATTCACGTCGCTGCTGCGATGGAGGATTAAATAACTCTTGCAGCACTTCATTCAATTTGTCGATTCCAGCAGGCCCTTTATACATTGGAGCTAACACTTGAATATCTTTTGCTGTATATCCTTTTTTTATAGCATTTCCACAAACTTGCTTAATAACATCTGTAATTTGCGGACCATAACATCGAATAAAGGACCGATCGCCTTGTTGTTTCGTTAAATCAACGGGGAGCTGCCCTTTTTTAATGTCATGTGCTAAATCAATAATAGATGAACCTTCTGCTTGCCGATATACATCTGTCAATCGAACTGTAGGGATTGAATGAGAATGCAGTAAGTCTTTTAATACTTGCCCCGGTCCAACTGATGGCAATTGATCTTCATCGCCTACCAGTACAACTTGAATTGCCGACGGAAGCGACTTAAACAATTGATGAGCTAACCATAAATCAACCATGGACACTTCATCAACGATCAGAAGCTTGCCGTTGATTGGATTCTCTTCATTGTGGTCAAATCCTTCCTGACCATTCCATTTCAGTAAACGATGGATGGTCACAGCCGGTAGGTTCGTCGCTTCACTCATTCGCTTAGCAGCACGACCAGTGGGAGCGACTAGTAAAACTGGAAATGGTTCATCTTTTTTATAATCGCTAGGATTTAACGAACAGCCGTGCAACTCTGCATATAATTCAACGATGCCTTTAATGACCGTTGTTTTCCCCGTGCCCGGCCCGCCTGTTAATAACAGCATCGGTGAAAGTAAAGCAGTTTGAATTCCTTGTCGCTGAGACGGTGCATACTGTACACCGAGGCGCTCTTCTAATTCACCGAGCGCTAATAAAAATTCGGATTGCGGAAACTGCTCTTCATATTCAGTTTGGGCTGTAATTTTACGGATGGCTTTAACCAACCCTTTTTCTGCATAAAAAAGGGGCGGAAAATAAATTTTATCCTTTTCGATAATTAATTTTTTATCTTCTTTCAAGGCATCAATTTCTCTTGTAATATCCATTTCAGATAAAGGTTCTTGACGGCTTTTTCGAAGTAACTCTGCGGTTTTACTGTAAAGTTGATCCGCCGTTACATATACATGCCCCATTTGATTGCATTCTTGTTCAATTACATATAAAATGCCTGCACGAAGTCGATCAGGATGATTCGTAGCCATGCCAAGCTTTTTACCGAGCTCATCTGCTCGATTAAAGCCGATGCCTTGTACATCTTCGACAAGCTGATATGGATTATTTTGAATGACATCTAACGCTTCTTGCTTGTATGCTTGGAAGATTTTCATGGACAGCTGTGGACCAAATCCAAGATCAGTCAGTTTGACCATCACTTCTTCAAGCCCCTGATGTTCACGCAATTGGACGACAAGGGAATCAGCTTTATCAGATGAGAGCCGAGGTACACTTTTTAAAACAGATGGATCTTGTAAAATTCGGAAAATAGCACGTTCACCAAGTGAGTCTACAATATTCTCAGCTGTCTTTTTTCCAATTCCATGAAACAAATCACTTGATAGATATTGCACGACTCCTTGTCTTGATTGAGGAAGCTCTTTTTTAAACTGTTCTACTTGAAATTGCATACCAAACTTTGGATGGTCTTTAAAATGTCCGTAGAATGTGTATACTTCATCTTCGTTTAATCTTGGAAAATAACCGGTCACAACCGCTTCTTTATCTTCTAAAGCCAAATTTGTTTTTTTGATGCGAATACGAGTGACATTATACAAATTTTCTTCGTTATGAAAAACGGTTACAATAGCTGTACCTTGTATATACTCACGTTCTGATTCAGATTGTAAAGGGTTCAGTGTTTCTTCACTCATGCTATCCCCCCTTTTTCACATGTGTTTTTCTTAATGCTCCATCATGGACAGCACATCTTTTCCGTTAGCTGCGAGTGTATGATCTGGTTGAATTCGTAAAGCATGATCAAACATCTCGATCGCTTTTGCTTTATCATCTTTCATTGCATACGCTACCCCTAGATTGTAGTATGCATCTGCATGCTCCCCATCTTGTTCTATAACTGCTAAAAATTCAGTAATCGCTTCATCGACCATTTCTAATTGTGCTAAGCAAAGTCCATACTGAAATCTCGCTTCAGTATCATGTTCATTTAGTTCTACTGCACGCTGAAAATAAGGCAAAGCAAAGCGAACCTGTTCCATATGGAATAATGTAAGACCTAACATAAAATGCGCATCTGATGAATTTAAGCCCTTTTTAATAGCAAGGTCAAAATAATGCTTAGCTTGTTCAAGCTGATCTAAATTAAAATACACATTTCCAGCTCCGTAATAAGCAGTAGCTGTCTCTTCTTCTAGTTCAATGGCACGCTCATAAAACTTCAATGCACGGTCCGCGTCATTAATTGCAGCTAATAAGTTACCAAAGTTTACATAGACAACAGGATCTTTCGGATTCTCTTCAATGGCTTCCGAAAACGTTTTAGCTGCTTCTTCAAATTTACCTTCTTGCATATATTGAATTCCCAGTTGGTTTTTATCCGTCATATTCTCACTCCATCATTACATTGTTTAATTGCGTTGACATAACCAATGCCCTATCGGCTTTACCCGGCTTTTTCCGCTTTTCTTTTTGGCTAGCTGCAAAAACCAAGCCGTACGGTCATTTCTCTTCTTCCTGCGGAGCYAAAAAGCGGCTCCTTCTCAGAAGCTCCAATGCCCTATCGGCTTTACCCGGCTTTTTCCGCTTTTCTTTTTGGCATGGTTACTTTATGTATTATACTAGTTTATCCTATATGTAAAGTATATCACAACAAAACCTCAGCCATATATGACTGAGGTTTTGTTGTGGCGTCCTATGAAATCAAAAAGCGGCTCCTTCTCAGAAGCTCCAATGCCCTATCGGCTTTACCGGCTTTCTTCGCTTTTCTTAGACATACCAAAGTTGTTCTTCGTTTTTGTATACATCATCAATCGTTGCGCCACCTAGACATTCATCTCCATTGTAAAAGACAACGGCTTGTCCAGGTGTGACAGCACGGATGGATTTGTCGAATGTTACTTTAATTTGATCATCAGCCATTTTTTCGACCGTTACTTTGTTATCTTCTTGACGATAACGGAATTTAGCTGTACATGTAAGGGGCTCTGTCCATTCCCGATCGCTCACCCAATTTACATTTGTAGCTATAATGGAAGTTGAGTAAAGAAGTTCATTATGGAAACCTTGGTCAACATATAAAACATTTTTCTCCAAGTCTTTCCCTACTGCAAACCAAGGCTCACCACTTCCGCCAATTCCCAAACCATGACGCTGACCAATTGTATAATACATTAAGCCGTCATGCTTGCCTTTCACTTCACCATCTAATGTTTGCATAACGCCAGGTTGTGCTGGTAGATATTGACTTAAAAACTCTTTGAAATTCCGCTCTCCGATAAAGCAAATTCCTGTACTATCTTTTTTCGCTGCGGTAGCAAGGCCTGCTTCTTTTGCAATTTCCCTCACTTTTGCTTTATCAATATCCCCGATTGGAAACATCAGTTTTGATAGTTGCTCTTGTCCTAATTGGTTTAAGAAATAAGTTTGATCCTTGTTTTCATCAGCACCACGCAACAGTTTATATTCTCCATCACGGTATGCAACACGTGCGTAATGACCCATAGCTAAATAATCTGCTCCAAGCGTCATCGCATGCTCTAAAAATGCCTTAAACTTAATTTCTTTATTGCACATCACATCAGGATTAGGTGTGCGTCCTGCTTTATACTCATCTAAAAAATAAGTAAATACTTTATCCCAATATTGTTTTTCAAAGTTGACTGCATAATATGGTATACCAATTTGATTACATACACGAATCACATCATTATAATCTTCTGTTGCCGTACAAACACCATTTTCATCGGTGTCATCCCAGTTTTTCATAAAGATTCCAATGACATCATATCCTTGTTGTTTAAGTAATAATGCAGCGACTGAAGAGTCTACACCGCCACTCATTCCAACAACAACACGTGTATCTTCCGGTGCTTTTGTCAACTTGGCCACCTCCATTAATTTTATTTAACTGCTTTTCATACCTACAGTTCTCTTTATTTTGCCAATCGTTTCACAATCGTTGCTGTTTGATATGCCAAGTTTTCAATTTGTTCCATTGTATTACCTAGCCCAAAGCTGAAACGAATAGATGAATTTAAACGTTCAGATCCTTTTCCAAACATCGCAACAAGCACATGAGAAGGATCGATTGCACCAGCCGTACATGCTGAGCCACTTGATGCTGCTATACCTGCTAAATCTAAATTCACAAGCATAGACTCCACGTTTATACCAGTGAATGAGATATTTAGCACATGTGGCAATGAATGTTCTTGATCACCATTCACAACAAAAGAAACGCCTTCTTTTGTTAGAATTTCAATTATCTTCTCTTTAAAACTTCTATATTGATCTACACGCTCTTGCAACGTTTTTTGTGAAATCTTTACTGCTTCTTCAAACCCTGCAATGCTTGCCATATTTTCTGTTCCTGCTCTTCGCTTACGCTCTTGTTCTCCACCAAACAATAACGGGGAGAGAGGGACATGAGAAGCAGCATACAAAAAGCCAATCCCTTTCGGCCCGTTAATCTTATGAGAAGAAACGGAAAGAAGATCGACACCTAATTGTTGCACATTTATCGAAATTAATCCATAAGCTTGCACTGCATCTGTATGGAAATAAGCACCATGCTCTTTTAAAACGTCTCCAATCTCTGCAATGGGCTGGATTGTTCCGACTTCATTATTTCCATACATAACCGAAACAAGAATTGTCTGATCCGTTAACGCTGCTTGTACATCAGCGACTGATACTCTCCCCTTTTCATCCACAGGAAGATACGTAACAGTAAACCCTTGAGTTTCTAAATACTCACATGTATGCAAAACAGCGTGATGCTCGATTTGAGTAGTAATAATGTGTTTCCCTTTATGCTGGTTCGCTAAAGCAACACCTATTAATGCCATATTATCAGATTCTGTTCCACCACTTGTAAAAATTAATTCATTTTCACGTGCACCAATGCTTTTGGCAATCGTTTGACGAGCTTCATCCAGATGACGGCGACTTTCTCGTCCATAGTGATGAATACTAGAGGGATTACCAAAATACTCATGCATAAACGCCGTCATTTTGTCAACGACTGCCGGATACATTGGAGACGTTGCTGCATGATCTACATAAATACGCTCCAAAACAAGCACCTCCTCTACACTAGTATTAAATGTAAAACATATAAGATTCCTGATCTCCATCTGAATGATTTGCTAAATCTTCAAGAGTTGTACTATCTAAAACTTCTTTGACTGCATCACGAATACGAATCCATAATTCTCGTTTTGCTGGTTCTTCTTCTTCCAACCCTTCAACTGGGCTAATCGGACCTTCTAGAATAGAAATAATGTCACCTGCTGTAATTTTTTCTGGTTCATGTGCTAAAATATAGCCACCATATGCACCTCGTACACTTTTAACAAGCCCTGCATTTCGAAGCGGTGAAATTAATTGCTCTAAGTAGTGTTCAGATAAATCATGCGTTTGTGCAATAGTTTTTAACGATATAGGGCCTTCGCCGAATCGTTTTGCTAATTCAATCATAATCGTTAGACCGTAACGTCCTTTTGTAGAGATTTTCATTTGCTCCACTCCTTATTTTTAATTAAGGTTTTATCTTACTTCAATGGACAATGAAACTCTCGCTCACTGAAGTTTTTCTGGATTTATTAATCATTAACGGATTGCTAAAAATGAGACTGTTGACATTATAGCATACTATCCCTATAAGATAAATTTCAACTCATTTTTTGTTTTTCATACACTGAATCAACGATTTTATGTTTTTCTTACGCTTATAAAAACTTTTTTAAAACCGGCATGCTAGCTGAATAGGAGGAATCATATTGAAAAACAAACCATTGGCATTTCGAATGCGCCCTACACATCTTACTGAAGTCATCGGCCAGCAACATCTAGTCGGTAAAGATAAAATGATTTACCGAATGGTGAAAGCGAATCATTTGAGCTCGATGATTTTATACGGACCGCCTGGTGTTGGAAAAACAACCATTGCTACTGCCATTGCTAGAAGTACAAATACAGCATTTAGACAATTAAACGCTGTTGTAAATAATAAAAAAGATATGGAGATTGTAGCAGAAGAAGCAAAAATGTCTGGAAAAGTCATTTTGTTATTAGACGAGGTTCACCGTCTTGATAAAGCGAAACAAGATTTTTTGCTTCCTTATCTTGAAAATGGGATGATTATTTTAATTGGCGCTACAACAAGCAATCCCTATCATGCTATTAATCCAGCCATTCGAAGTCGCTGTCAAATCTTCGAACTAAAAGCCCTTGAACCGGACGATATTAAGCGCGCGATTAAACGAGCACTTGATGATGATAGAAATGGTTTTGGACAAAAAAATGTAGTGATAGAAGAGAAAGCAATGAATCATTTTGCTCACGGATGTAGCGGAGATGTACGTACTGCTTTAAATGCGCTTGAACTAGCTATTCTATCAACGGATGAAAACACGAATGGAGACATCATTATTACAGTTGAAACAGCTGAACAGTGTTTACAACAAAAATATTTTTCACATGATAAAGATGGAGACGCACATTATGATGTACTGTCTGCATTCCAAAAATCTATTCGTGGTAGTGATGTAAATGCTGCGCTTCATTATTTAGGAAGATTAATTGAAGCAGGGGATTTGGTTAGTATTAACCGCAGACTCCTCGTTATTGCCTATGAAGATATTGGTTTGGCGAGCCCGCAAGCTGGGGCACGTACATTAGCAGCAATTCAATCTGCAGAACGGCTCGGTTTTCCTGAAGCACGGATTCCGCTAGCAAATGCCGTTATTGAACTGTGTTTATCACCAAAGTCTAATTCAGCGTACAAAGCATTAGATGCAGCTATCTCTGATATAAAAAAAGGGATAGCTGGAGAAGTTCCGCTTCATTTAAAAGATGCTCACTACAAAGGGGCAAAACAGCTAGGAAGAGGGAAAGAATACAAATATCCTCATGATTTTGAAAAAGGATGGGTCAAACAGCAATATTTACCGAACACAATTAAAAATAAGCGTTACTATGAACCAAAACAAACCGGAAAATTTGAACAAGCACTCGCTCAAATTTATCAAAATCTTTTAAACCAGTAGCTAATAAAAAGAGAACTGGACTTAGCCAGTTCTCTTTATTTATCATCACCGACACGATGAATCTGAATACCGCTTAATAACTCATTAATAACATGCCCAGCCATAATTAAACCTGCAACGGATGGAACAAAGGCATTGGAAGATGGGGGCATTTTTGCTTTTCGAATTTCCGCCTGATCGTTTCCTACTTCTTTACGCACCTCTTCGCGAATAACAATCGGTCTTTCATCTGAAAAAACAACATTGATTCCTTTACGTATACCTTCTTTTCGCAAACGTGTACGTACTACTTTCGCGATTGGGTCAGTATGGGTTTTTGAGATATCTGCAATTTTAAAACGCGTTGGATCCATCTTATTCGCTGCTCCCATACTCGAAATAACGGGAATATTTCGTTGCAAACATTCTTTCATAAGATGAATTTTATATGAAATCGTATCCGAAGCATCTACTACAAAATCTGGCTCATAACTAAAGAATTGCTCATACGTTTCCTCTGTATAAAACATTTTTAATGATATAACTTCACAATCAGGGTTAATATCTAAAATACGCGCCTTCATCAAATCTGCTTTTGGTTGACCGACTGTTGATAGCAAAGCATGAATTTGACGGTTCACATTTGTAATATCTACATCGTCCTTGTCTACTAAAATCAGGCGCCCTACACCTGAACGAGCAAGGGCTTCAGCTGAAAATGATCCAACCCCGCCAATACCTAATATCGCTACTGTGCTTCCTTTTAATTTTGCTAACCCTTCTTTTCCAATCGCTAATTCATTACGTGAAAATTGATGCAACATCTACTTAACACTCCGCCTTTCTATATCAACACTTTCTTTATAGTGTATACGTTTCTCATTTTTAGATCAGTTAATAAACTAACTTACTTATTACGAATTAGACTATATCATACTTTTTTTCAAAAGCAAGCAAATCTAACAGCTTTACTACACAAAAAACCTCTATGTTTATCACATAGAGGTTGCACGTTATGTAAGTTAGTCCCAATTATGCCGTCTCGATTGCCTTCGTTTTGAACCCGCTCTCGGCAGGTGGGTGCTCTGCTTTAACAATTGTAGGTCCTTTAGGCAAGGCATATACGCTTGTTAAAAACTCCGAGCTCCCAAGCAAAAAATTGTTCGGTCAAAACTGGAGTAAAGACGAACACATCAGGACTCATTTGTTCTTGAAAGTATCTTATCACAGAATATTCTGATTTGCAATCTACCTGCTATATAAAAACAGTGAAGAGATTCACTTGTAAAACCTATATTATCTGACTTCAATGAGGTCTTTGTGAATGTCTTCCCCCGTTTATCCTTTACTAAACGTAAAAAAGAAGCGAATTTCTCTATGATAGAGAGTCCGCTTCTTTTTTCTTATGCTTCTGTTTTAGCTTTGCGAATATCTAAGTTTAATTCTTGCAATTGAGCTTCACTTACTTCACCAGGTGCATTTGTTAATAAACAACTTGCACTAGCTGTTTTAGGAAATGCAATTGTGTCACGTAAGTTTGTACGTCCTGCAAGCAGCATCACTAAACGATCAAGACCTAATGCAATTCCGCCATGAGGAGGTGTTCCATACTCAAATGCTTCAAGCAAGAAGCCAAACTGTTCATGCGCTTCTTCTAGCGTAAATCCTAATGTTTTGAACATTTTTTCTTGGATATCACGTTCATAGATACGTAAAGATCCACCTCCTAGTTCATATCCATTCAATACTAAGTCATATGCTTGTGCACGTACTTTTTCAGGCTCTTCATCTAAAAGTGGTAAATCTTCACGCATAGGCATCGTAAAAGGATGATGAGCTGCATAATAACGATTATCTTCCTCGTCGTGTTCAAGTAATGGCCAATCTGTTACCCACAAGAAGTTAAACTTTGTTTCATCAATTAAACCTTGCTCTTTTGCTAATTTCAAGCGAAGAGCGCCAAGAGCATCTGCAACTACTGATTTTTTATCAGCAACAAATAATAATAAGTCTCCTTCTGAAGCTTGTAACGTTTTGATAAATTGCTGTTGTTCTTCTTCGTTAAAGAACTTGGCAATTGGCCCTTTTAAGCCATCCGCTTCTACTTTTAACCACGCTAATCCTTTAGCACCATAAATGCTAACAAACTCTGTTAACGCATCAATATCTTTACGTGAATAATTCGACGCCGCGCCTTTTACATTAATTGCTTTCACTTGCCCACCGTTTTGAACTGCTCCGCTAAATACTTTAAAGCCACAGTCCTGGACAAGTTCAGACAGATCAATAAGCTCCATTGCAAAGCGAGTATCTGGTTTATCTGAACCATAACGGCTCATCGCTTCATTATAGGACATGCGCGGGAAAGGAGTTAAGACATCTAATCCTTTCACGTCTTTCATTACTTTAGCCATCATTTCCTCTGTCATGGTCATAATTTCTTCTTGAGATAAAAAGGATGTTTCAATATCAATCTGAGTGAATTCTGGTTGACGATCTGCACGTAAATCTTCGTCACGGAAACAGCGAGCAATTTGATAATAGCGTTCTACACCACTTACCATTAATAATTGCTTAAAAATTTGCGGTGACTGAGGTAATGCATAAAATTCACCTGGATGCACACGGCTTGGTACTAAATAATCACGTGCTCCTTCTGGTGTACTTTTTGTCAAAATTGGTGTTTCTACATCTAAGAAATCATGTTCATCTAAGAAATTTCGAATGTTTTTTGTAATATCATTGCGCATTTTCAATGTGTTAAACATCTCTGGACGACGAAGATCTAAATAACGATATTTCAAACGGACATCCTCTGATACTTCCGTTTGATCAGTAATAGTAAAAGGTGGTGTTTTTGCTTGATTTAGTACGGTAATTTGTTGTGCATGAACTTCAATTTTACCTGTTTTCAAGTTGGAATTGATTGTTCCTTCTTCACGAGCTACAACTTCACCTTCTATTTGTAACACATATTCATTGCGTACACCTTCTGCAATTTCTAGTGCTTCTTGCGACATTTCAGGATTAAACACAACTTGAACAACACCGCCGCGGTCACGTAAATCAATAAAGATCAGGCCACCTAAATCTCGACGTTTTTGGACCCATCCTTTTAATAAAACTGTTTCGCCAATAGCTTGTTCTGTTACATCTCCGCAATAATAAGAACGCTTTGTCATCTTTATTCCCCCTTATGATTGTTTTTGTAAATATGCTACTAATTGATCAAGCGCCACTTCTTCTTGTGTACCTAATGACATATTTTTTACATTTACAATGTTTTTCGCTAATTCATCATCGCCTAATACAACAACGTATTTTGCTTGCAAACGATCAGCTGCTTTAAACTGACCTTTTACTTTTTTGTCTTGATAATCTTTTTCCGCTACGAAACCAGCTTGACGAAGTGTGTTCACAATGGATACAGATTTTGCCTTTGCTGCATCTCCAAGTGTAACAACGTAGCAGTCTACTCCTGTTTCAACCGGCAGTTCAACGCCTTCAGCCTCTAAAGCTGCTAACAATCGTTCAATACTTAAAGCAAATCCAATACCTGGCGTTTCTGGTCCGCCAATTTCTTGGATTAAACCATTGTAACGTCCCCCGCCACACAGCGTTGTTATAGCGCCAAACCCTTCTGCTTCACTCATTAATTCAAATGCCGTGTGATTATAATAGTCTAATCCTCGCACAAGCGTCGGGTCGACAACATACTCAATATTTAAGTCAGTTAAATATTGTTGAACTGTCTCAAAATATTCTTTTGAATAATCATTTAAATACTCTAAAATGGAAGGCGAAGTCGCCATTAATTCATGATCACGATCTTTTTTACAATCTAGGATTCGAAGCGGATTTTTATACAAACGATTTTGACAATCGCTGCAAAACTCTTCAATACGTGGTGAGAAATGATTCACTAAGGCTTCACGATGCGCTTGACGGCTTTCTGTATCACCTAAGCTGTTCACAACAAGCTTAATTTTCTTCAATCCTAATGATTGATAGAAAGTCATTAATAATGCTAAGACTTCTGCATCAATAGATGGATCATTTACACCGAGTGCTTCTATACCAAACTGAACAAACTGACGAAAACGCCCTGCTTGTGGACGCTCATATCGAAACATAGGGCCGATATAGAAAAGTTTCGTTGGCTGTGTAGGGCTACCAAACATTTTGTGTGTCACATACGAACGCCCGACTGCAGCAGTTCCTTCTGGACGAAGTGTTAGACTTCTTTCACCTCGATCTTGAAAGGTGTACATTTCTTTTTGAACAATATCTGTTGTTTCCCCCACACCTCGCTGAAACAATTCTGTATGTTCAAACATTGGTGTACGGATTTCTTGGTAATTAAATGCTCGGCAGATTTCACGAGCCTTTTGCTCCACAAACTGCCAATATTCCACTTTTCCTGGTAAAATATCTTGAGTTCCTCTAGGTATTTGAACTGACATAAAGCGTCATATGCCTCCTATATACTAAAAATTTTCTATACAAAAAAACTCTCATCTCTACTATTGTTACATAGTAGGGACGAGAGTTTAAATCACGTGGTGCCACCCTAATTGAAGTATCAATGATACTTCCGCTCATTTCGTTAACGTACGAACACGTTCAACTCCTACTAAGTATCCTTTTCAGAGCGAAGCCTCCGAAGTGTTCTTTCATTGAGTCATCATGTAGAAATGCTTTCAGCCTAGGACATTTCTTCTCTAGTCATGTGGATTCTCAATTACTTTTCTTCATCACTGGCTATTTCAATATACAGTTTACATTTATATAGCTCTATTGATTATAAGCGTGCCATCTAAATATAGCAATTGTTTACTATATTACGAATGAAATGAACGGTTGTCAAGCACCTTTAATGGATATTCAGCTAACGTTTTTTGAGAGCGAGATTAATTGTGGGAATTGAACGCTTTAGCTTATGAACGCTCTAATTTCTTTCTTAATTTTTTTACATCTCGTAAGGAAAGGCCAAATTCAGACGCTAATTCAATGGAAGATGACTCGCTTTCTTTATCAATAAAATCATGAAAATGCACGCCAAAAATAGGATTACCTTGTTGAAAAGACTGCTCGCCCTTTTCGCTAAATTTCATCATATCTTCCTTTCTTCCATTTTATCAAATGGTCATTTACTTTAATCAATAGTTATAGCTTTTCCAAAAACAACAGCATTTTTCATAAAAGAAAGGATTTTTTTATTTTACAACGAATAAATTATTTGTTACGTAAAGGAGGTTTCATATCTATTTCTTATTTTATAAAAATATTTGGATTTCAATTTCTCTTGTCCCTTATTGTTCTTAGCTGCTTATCATCATTTGAGCACAAAGCACTCCCTATACATGCACCGGTGATGATTACTGCAGATATACTTCAAGTTCGAAGCGGTCCTGGTTCATCATTTTCGGTTATTCATCAACTTCAGAAAGGCCAAAAAGTAGGCGTTATCGATCGTCAAGGCAAATGGTTATTCATTCAAACTACACATTACCAAGGCTGGATTTACGAAGCTTATGTTAAAGAAATTGACTTTTATACATTAACTCCCCAGCAGCAAATTGACCTTTCTCCCGGCACATTCATCATTCCTTCAGGTGCTTCGCCTTATTTACAAAACAAAACGATTATTTTAGATGCCGGACATGGCGGGAAAGACAAAGGAGCAACAGGAACACAAGGAACCTATGAAAAAGATTTAACGTTACGTACCGTTCTTCTGCTAAAAACAAAGCTGGAACAAGCTGGCGCCCGTGTTATTTTAACCCGAAAAAAGGACACTTATCTTCACCTCTCAGACCGAACCCTTCCATCTAAGTCAGCAGACGCATTTATTAGCGTGCATTATAATAGTGTTGAAAACAAGGATTTAACAGGATTAATGACTTATTTTTACTATAAGAAACAAGATTCAGCACTCACAAATGCCATTCATCATTCACTTGTTCACCATGCCAAACTACAAGACAAAGGACAGCGATTTGGTGATTATTATGTACTAAGAGAAAATAATCGCCCGAGTACATTGATCGAACTTGGTTTTTTAAGTAATAAACGCGAAGAAAAATATATTAACTCCGTTACATATCAACAATCTATTACAACAAGTATTGTGAGAGGGTTAAGCAATTATTTCGCCAGGCATTAATATGTTTCATTCGAAAAAAGCGTCAGCACTTTCATCTCGTGCTGACGCTTTTTCATTATGCTTTTTCTTTGCTTTCCACAATCAATGTAACAGGCCCATCATTTGTAAAGGATACATCCATCATTGCACCAAATGACCCTGTCTCAACATGGATTCCTTTGTTAGCTAACGCTTCATTAAAGTAATTGTAAATCTCTACTGCATAATCTGGCTTAGCTGCTTCCATAAAATTAGGCCGTCTTCCTTTTCGACAGTCGCCGTATAATGTGAACTGTGACACAGAAAGTATTTCCCCTTTTATATCAAGAAGCGATAAATTCATCTTACCCGTCTGATCCTCAAATACGCGTAAATTTACAATTTTATCAGCGAGATAGTCCGCATCTGCTGCCTCATCTTGGTGCGTAACCCCGACTAACAACATGAAGCCCTTTTTTATTTCACCAATTGTCTCACCATCTACTGTTACTTTTGCCTCTTTTGCGCGCTGTACTACTACTCTCATGAAACCGTACCTCTCTTAATGCATAATCCGGCGTACAGAATAAATATCACGAATTTGTTTAATACGCTCCACTACTTTATGAAGATGACTAATATTATGAATGGAAATAGACATATGAATCGTGGCCATCTTATTTCGATCTGATTTACCTGATACAGCTGAAATATTAGTCTTTGTTTCATTGACTGCTTGTAATACCTCGTTCAATAAACCACGACGATCATACCCTGAAATTTCAATTTCCACATTAAACTCTTTTCCTTCTTTAATGTGTGTTTCCCACTCTACTGGAATTAAACGATTTTCAGAGTCTTGAGTGTGAATATTCAAACAGTCAGCTCGATGCACAGAAACTCCTCGTCCCTTTGTAATAAATCCAACAATCTCATCACCAGGAACCGGATTACAGCATTTAGATAAGCGAATTAACATGTTTTCAACACCAGGAACGATTACTCCTGAATCTTTCCGCTTATGTTGACGAACTCTTTTAGCCGCTGTGTCACGTGCAATATCATCAATTTGAACTTCTTGTTCTTGATCTCGTTGTTTGCGCCATTTTTCTGTTAAACGATTCGCTACTTGTGCAGCTGTAAGCCCATTATAGCCAATGGCTGCATACATATCATCTTCATTAGCAAAGTTAAACTTTTCCGCTACTCGCTTAATATTATCAGCTGTTAGCACTTCTTTTACATCGAATTCCATTTGACGGATTTCTTTGTCAACTAGTTCTTTCCCTTTTTCAATGTTTTCATCACGGCTTTGCTTTTTAAAGAATTGACGAATTTTATTTTTCGCTTGTGAGGTTTGCGCTAATTTTAACCAATCTTTGCTCGGTCCATATGAATGTTTAGACGTTAAAATTTCAATAATATCTCCTGTTTTCAAGCGATAATCTAAAGTAACCATCTTTCCGTTTACTTTAGCACCAATCGTTTTATTTCCAATTTCAGAATGAATGCGGTATGAAAAATCAATAGGTACTGAACCGGCAGGCAATTCAATCACATCACCCTTCGGTGTGAAAATATAGACCATGTCAGAAAATAAGTCGACTTTTAAAGATTCCATAAATTCTTCAGCATCATTTGCATCATTTTGAAATTCTAAAATTTCACGGAACCATGTTAACTTCTCCTCAAAAGAGGAGTGTTCAGCTGTTTTTCCTTCTTTATAAGCCCAGTGAGCTGCGATACCATATTCAGCAATTTGATGCATCTCAAATGTTCGAATTTGTACTTCAAGAGGGTCTCCTTTTGGACCAATCACTGTTGTATGAAGAGACTGATACATATTTTGCTTTGGCATCGCAATATAATCTTTAAAACGACCTGGCATCGGTTTCCAGCAAGTATGAATAATTCCTAATACCGCATAACAATCTTTGATGCTATTAACGATAATACGAACAGCTAATAAATCATAAATTTCGTTAAACTGCTTGTTTTGCAACGCCATTTTTCGATAGATTGAATAAATATGTTTAGGTCGGCCCGAAATCTCCACCTTAATTGATACATCATCAACATGTTCACGTACTTCATCGATGACTTCTGCTAAATATTGCTCACGTTCTGCACGCTTTTTCTTCATTAAGTTCACAATTCGATAATACTGCTGTGGATTTAAATAACGTAATGCTGTATCCTCAAGCTCCCATTTAATTTTTGAAATTCCTAAACGGTGAGCAAGCGGAGCAAAAATCTCAAGCGTTTCATTTGAAATTCTTCGTTGTTTTTCTTGTGGTAAATGCTTTAAAGTTCGCATATTATGCAAACGATCGGCTAATTTAATTAAAATAACACGAATATCTTGTGCCATCGCAACAAACATTTTCCGATGGTTTTCTGCTTGTTGTTCTTCTTTTGATTTATATTTAATTTTACCTAATTTCGTTACACCGTCCACCAGCATTGCTACTTCTTCGTTAAAAGCTTTCTCTAAGTCTTTTAACGTTATCTCTGTATCTTCTACTACATCATGCAAAAATCCAGCTGCGATTGTAGCCGGATCCATATCAAGATCAACTAGAATTCCTGCAACTTGTATTGGATGAATAATATACGGTTCCCCGGATTTACGATATTGCTCTTTGTGCGCTTCTTTTGCAAAATCGTATGCGGCTTGAACAAACGCAATATCTTCTTCCCCTAAATAACGTCTGGAATTATCAATGACCTGTTCAGCTGTTAGCACTTGCTCATTTGCCATGAAATCACCTTTATCAACTAGCATTTTATTAATTCATATTGTAACTATTATCATGAAAATTTATAGAGATGTAAAGCCTTTGGCAATAATTTATAAAATAAAGTGAAACTTCCTTTAGAAGGTAGCTCTTTCCATCTACTCTATCTTTGTTCAATTCACTAGTTACAAATGATCGCCTCTTTAATGGTTCTTTATCACCGTATAGAAAAAGAGTACCTTTAGTAACGGTACTCTTGTCTTTTTCACTATTTACTGCTTCTAACTTTTTAATATGTCATTAAAGTAAATAGATCATAGCCCTCTAGCTTTTCACGGCCATTAAGGTATGATAGTTCAATTAAAAATGCAATCCCTGCAACAACTCCGCCTAATTCTTCTACAAGCTTAATTGTTGCTTCAATTGTACCGCCTGTTGCAAGCAAATCATCTGTAATCAGTACACGTTGACCAGGTTTAATAGCATCTTTGTGAATAGTTAACACATCTTTTCCATACTCTAAGCCATAATCAACTTTAATCACTTCACGCGGTAATTTTCCTTCCTTACGAACTGGTGCAAAGCCTACGCCTAATGCATAAGCAACCGGGCATCCTACAATAAAGCCACGTGCTTCTGGTCCAACGATAATATCGATCTTTTTATCTTTTGCATATTTCATGATCTCGTCTGTTGCAGCACGATATACTTCACCATTGTCCATTAATGTAGAAATATCTTTAAATTTAATACCCGGCTTTGGCCAGTCAGGTACGATTGTAATATAATCCTTGAAATTCATTCTTATGTTGCCTCCTCATTCATTCGAACCCTTAAAAATTTCATCAAATTCATTTTTAAGCTGTGCGTATGAACTATAAATAAAATTTTTTTCCATTTCGATTTGCTGCTGTTTTTCGCGATAAGTCGCAGATTCTATTAAATCACGTTTGGCGCTATTTTTCACTAATGAAATTAGACCATTGTTTATTGTAACAAATTCTAACTCAAAAAACACCTGTGATATAAAATCAATTGTATCTTTTGACCACCCTTTATGAATAGCTAAATCTTCTTTATAGCGCTTTAAATCAAATGGACTTCTTTTCGCTAAAAATCCATAAAACCATTTAAAATGATCACGTGTAAGAGCTGTATCAAAATAATGGTTTTCTTTCGTTAAGAAAATAGCATAGATGCGAGCTGGCTGTCCTTTTTTAAATAGAGCGGTTAACATTTCCCGCGATGGCGGTAAATCTAACAATACAACTTGCTCATTTAACAAATTACACTGCTGTGCTGCTTCTATATTATCAACTACTGTTACTTGGTTTCTGGGTAATAACCGACCATGCTCATTGATTGTTTCATTCTTAAATGCAATCATTTTCATCTCATTTGTACAGACCTGTTGAAAAAAACGATTTGCATCAACTGTACTACGATAATCAAACATTTGCCATTCATCTACAGAAAGATCCTCTACCATTAATTGCGGCTTTCTCATATTATTCCATTCATTAATTGATAATTCTCCCACTAACGAAATCTGCGCGACAGGTGAGACCTCATCGACTATATGCCCTAATCCAAAACCGACAGCATCAATCGAATAACCGCTTTTCTCAAATACAAGCTTCAAGTGGGTTTTATCACTTCCAATCTTACGCATCGATGTTGTATGCACACTTTTAATTAACACTTTCGGCTTTGGATTATGCATACCAAATGGAGCTAGCGCATTCAGCTGCTCAATGCTTTCAATTGTAATGTCTTCTACTTCACAAATAGTATCAATTGATGTAGTCGGGATAAAATCCTGTTCAGTTAACACATCCTGAGCCTGATTGTTTAAGCGTCTTCGCAGCTCGCTCACATCTTGTTTAGCCAATGTCATTCCAGCCGCCATTGGGTGGCCGCCAAAATGCGGCAGAATATCACGACATTGTGAAAGCTTTGCAAATAAATCAAAACCTTCAATACTTCTTGCCGATCCTTTTGCAATACCTTTTTCGGAATCTATACTTAACACAATCGTAGGGCGATAGAATCGTTCAACCAGACGAGAAGCAACAATCCCTACTACCCCGGCATTCCATCCTTCTCCTTCAACGATTAAGACAGAATGTTCATTCGGTGGATAAAGCTCTTCGACCATCTTGACCGCTTCTTCTGTCATATCATTCACAATTTGTTGGCGTTCTTTGTTGAGACTGTCAATTTCTTTTGCCAGCTGAAGAGCTTCCTCTAAATCAGTCGTCATCAGTAAATCGACCGCAGGATCAGCATCTTGAAGCCGTCCTACAGCATTGATTCTTGGAGCTATTGCAAACCCAATTGTATCCTCATTAATATCTTCTTTTTTTACACCGCACACTTTTAAAAGTGCTTCAATTCCAGGTCGGCTTGATTGTTTTAAATATTGTAGACCTTTTCGAGCAATTAAACGATTTTCATCCACTAACGGAACCAAGTCAGCAATCGTGCCAATTACCGCTAGCTCAAGTAAATGTTCAGGAACCTCTCCTAGTAATGCATGAGCTAGCTTAAATGCTACTCCAACTCCTGCCAGCTCTTTACATGGATATGTACTACTAGAGAGTTTGGGATGGATAATTGCATAAGCATCAGGTAGCTGTGGACCAGGTTCATGATGATCAGTAATAATCAGATCAAAATTTAATTCTTGTACAAAAGCGGCTTCTTCTACAGCCGAAATACCTGTATCAACTGTAATAACTAATGTATATCCATCTTCATTAATTTTTTCAAAAGCTGATTTATTCGGACCATACCCTTCTGTAAAACGGTTTGGAATATAAAAATCAACATCTGCTCCAAGCTGCTTTAAAGCTGTAAGCATGACAGATGTACTGCTTACACCATCAGCATCATAATCTCCATATATCATAATGCGTTCATCTTGTTCGATTGCTTGTTGAATACGCACTACTGCTTTATCCATATCATGTAACAAAAATGGATCGTGAAATGGTTGATCTTCAACATGTAAAAACTTTGTAGCTGCTTCTGGTGTTGTGATTCCTCTATTAACTAATAATGAAGCAACTAGAGGTGTAATATCGAGGGTTTTCACAAATTCATCAACAAGTCGTTCATCACTATGCTGAACGTTCCAGCGTTTCTTTGACTGTAACATATCTCATCACCCCTTAACCCACATTATTATACTAGAGTGGTTACAAACGGGCAATGAAAGAAAAAGATTAGTTCTGTGAATACGGATTCACATGGACAAATACGTCTTGAATGTTCGAATCCTTTAACAGCTGAGCTTTTACTTTTTTTCCAATGGCATGACCTTCTTCTACCGTTATAAGTGGATCAACAGAAATCCGTAAATCGACAATAACATAATATCCATGCTCTCTTGCATAGAAAGAATTCACTTTTTTGACTCCAGGGACATTTGCAACTAATTCTTTTAAATGTGTAATGTCTTCTTCATGAAGCACATGGTCTAATGTATTATGAAACGCTTCTGCGCCTAATGACCAAGCTGTTTTTAACACAAATAACGATACAAACAAACCTGCAAGCGGGTCTGCATAAACAAGCCAATTCATGTTTATTTTTTCACCAATAAGTGCTGCACCAATACCAATAAGCGCTGCAAAAGAAGAAAATACATCAGCACGATGATCATGTGCATTAATCATCACTGCATCACTGTTAATTTGCTTTCCCACGCGATACGTGTATCGGTAAAGCCCTTCTTTCACAAGAATCGCAAAAATTAATGCAAACACAGCAAATAGTTTTGGTGGCTCAATAGGATTAAAAAACGCTTTAAACGAAGCTGTTAAAATCTCAATTCCGACAATCACTAGCAATACGGCAACCACAATCGCTGCAATCGATTCCGCTTTTCCATGTCCGTAAGGATGATCCTCATCTGGTGGTTGTTTTGCAATTCGAACACCTATGTATACAACTAATGAACCCGCAACATCGGATGCAGAGTTGACCGCATCAGCGATAAGCGCACGGCTATTGGCCATAACTCCCACAATTGACTTCATAATAGCTAACAATAAATTACCGATAATACCCACAACTGCAACAGTTTGAGCTTGTTTAAATCGCTCTTCTTTTTCCACTCCTTCACATCCTTTTATTAAATTATTTTCTGACTAAATATCTCCCTTCATAGATTACCCCAATGATGTTTATGTCATGAAACAAAGTCTCATTCAACGAGGTTACTTGCATGGTGATATACAAAAAATTGAATAAGAAAAAGACGTACGAAACCATCCGTACGTCTTTCTCTTATTCTTTCTCCACTTCGTTTTGCTTTTTACGTTCTAATTGCTTCCCTTTCCATACAAGCCATAATTGAGATGCGATAAATACAGATGAATACGTACCTGCAATTAACCCTATTAATAAAGCAATTGAGAAATTTTGAATTGACTCACTTCCAAAAATCATTAGAGAAATAACTGCAACAACAACCGTTACAATCGTATTTAAAGAACGCGTTAATGTTTCACGTAAACTTAAGTTAACAATAAACACTAAATCAGCAAACGTTTTAGATTTGAAACGCTTCATATTTTCACGAATTCGGTCAAACGTTACAATTGTATCGTTAATAGAATAACCAACAATGGTTAAAATCGCTGCAATAAACGTTAAATCTACCTCTAAACGAGTAATACTAAAGAACGTAAGAATGAAAAACGCATCATGAAATAATGCAACAATCGCAGCTAATGCCATGTACAGTTCAAAACGCAATGTCACGTAAATGATAATGCCAACTGAAGCAATTAGCACTGCAATTAACGCGTTACGAGCTAATTCTTTTCCTACTGTCGGTGATACTGTACTTACGTTAGGTTCTGAACCATATTTGTCATTAAAATGCTGCTTTAATTCAGCAATCTCTTCTTGATTTAATACACCGACTAGACGAGCAACGCCAATGTTCTTCTGATCGCCAGAAATAACGATGTCATCTGTATCTAAATTTAATGAAGACATTTCCTTTTGAACTTCTTCTTGCGTTAATGATTGATCACTAGAAATTTCTACACGCGTCCCGCTTGAAAAGTCTATGCCAAGATTTAACTTAAAGATAGCTAATGTAATAATTCCCGCAATCGCTAGCACGCTCGAAACAGTAAAGAATCGTTTACGATATTTTACGAAGTCAATTTTATCCCATGCCGTTGGCAGCAAAGCCGTGCCATCATCTTTACTCAAATCTTGAATTTCTGACTTTTTCACACCGAAATAATGAGGTTTATTATTAAACCAACGACTATTTACCAATAAGCTTAATAACAACCTCGTTCCATACACCGCTGTTACGAAACTTAAGACAATCCCAATCATCAGTGTCGTGGCAAATCCTTTTACTGAACTTGTCCCATAAATGAATAAGACTACTGCTGCTAGCATTGTTGTTAAGTTTGCATCAAAAATCGTTGCTAACGATCGGCGGTTACCTGCCCGAAAAGCAGACACAACTGAACGGCCTGTTTTCAGCTCATCTTTTATCCGTTCATATGTAATGATATTTGCATCAACTGCCATCCCTACACCAAGTATGAGAGCAGCAATACCAGGCAATGTCATGACAACATGCATTAAATCAAATACAAGCAGATTCAAATATAGATAAAAGCTTAATGTGACAACTGCAATAAGTCCAGGTAAGCGATAGAAAGCAATCATATAAATAAAGATAATTGCAACGCCTATCAATCCAGCTAACACTGTCATTTCTAATGCTTTTTCACCAAATTGTGCTCCAACAGAAGTTGAATACAATTCATCTAATTTTACTGGCAATGCTCCAGCATTTAACAATTCAGCTAACTCATTTGCACTCTTTACAGTAAAGTTTCCACCTGTAATGGACACTTCTTTTTGATTGAATACTTGATTTACAGATGCTGCTGATAAAAATTTAGGATTTTGCTTTGCAGCCTCTGCTTTATATGAGTCTTTTCCTTCTTCAAAATCTAGCCAAATGACTAATAAATTATTAGGAGGACCCATTTTTAAAACTTTTTCCGTTACTTCTTTAAATTTTTCTGCATCTTTCAACTTAAGTGAGACGCTAGGCTGATTGTTTTCATCAAATGTCTGCTTAGCACCATTTTGCGCTAAGTCAGATCCATCCATTAACACATTATCGTTTACATCGCGAAACGTTAAATTGGCTTCTGTAGATAATATTTCACGTGCCTGAGCTTGATCGGTAACACCTGCTAACTGCACTCGAATTCGATCGTCGCCTTCAATTTGAATACTTGGTTCACTTACGCCAAGTACATTTACACGTTGGTTTAATGCTTCTACAGTGCTATTAAGCGCACGATCATTAATGACATCGCCTTTTTTAGCTGGATTTACTTCATATAAAATTTCAAATCCGCCTTGAAGGTCGAGGCCAAGTTTAATATCTTTTGTGATGCCTGTCATCGTTGTTCCAATTGTACTAAATACAAGTAGTACTAAGAGGAAAAAAGCAACGATACGTCCTCTTTTCACCATGGACAAGAAATCCTCCTTCTTATGTAACAAAAACATGAGATGATAACTGCTGAATGACCATTTTAATTATCTTTCATAACACAATGTCTGTCAAATAACGTCTTTGTAAATTTTTCATTACTTTAATAACTCTTTCCAGTCATCACTATCAGTAACAGTATCAAACATATCTGATTTGTATGATTCAATTGTAACATAGCTCATCACTTGCGTTATTTTTACACTTAAAATATCATTGACAATTTGATGAAGTGACAATTCTTCACATTTTCTCCACTTTTTTTGTTCTAAATAAGCCCATAAATCTTTTTCGGTTAATTCCTCATACCCAATGAGATGAAACTCTTCTAATTTGCTCGTAATAACAGGCTGAATGAGCTCTTTAGACGTTTCCAACCGTGAATGAATCATAAATCATTACTCTCCTTTTTAAATCACGTGTCCTATAAAGTAAAACTTCAATCAGTTCAAGCTTTCTTCACCCCTACTGATTGTTAGTTACGGTTCCACCAACCCTAGGCATATAGACGTTTCCAAAGGGCATAGCAGTTGAGGTTTATACCTTTATGGTTCTCCCGTTTAGTTAGGTTGAATAAAGGTTTATTGCCTGTTAACACCACGTTCACATAAGAATATTGCTTTTACCTCTGTTTATATTTCAGTGAAGATATAAGATTACTTGTCATGCTTGGACATATATACCGCATATATTTCATTAAATCAGCGATTACTACTTTGTCCAAAAAGGCAGTGAGATGACATGTCAAAATTTTTACAAGGAACAATCATTTTGATTGTAGCCGGGTTAATTACAAGAGTCCTTGGATTTGTGAACCGAATTGTCATTGCGAGAATGATTGGAGATGAAGGCGTCGGGCTCTACATGATGGCTGTTCCGACACTGGTTCTCGTTATTACATTAACCCAACTCGGCCTACCAATCGCCATTTCCAAACTAGTGGCAGAAGCAGAGGCGCTAGGTGATAAGCAAAAGATTAAAAAAATTTTAGTTGTTTCTCTTAGTATCACGTGTACATTAAGCATTTTATTTACACTCGGTTTAATACTATTCGCTCCCGTTATTGCAAAAACCTTCTTTACAGATGAGCGAACGATTTATCCTTTACTTGCGATCATTCCAGTCATCCCAATTATTGCAATTTCATCAGTCATCCGTGGGTATTTTCAAGGAAGGCAGCAAATGAAGCCGGCTGCTTATTCACAGATTATTGAACAAGTTGTAAGAATTACGCTTATTGCTGTATGTACAAAAGCTTTCCTTCCATACGGCATTGAGTATGCAGCAGCTGGTGCGATGCTGTCATCTGTATTTGGAGAGTTAGCTTCCTTGGTTTACATGATGTACACGTTTAAGCGTAAAAAGAAAATTAACGTACGTCGTAATTTTTTCAAGTCGCTACATGCTGGAAAAGATACATTCTTTGATTTAATGCGAATTGCTGTTCCAACGACGGGAAGTAGAATGATCGGTTCAATTTCTTGGTTTTTAGAGCCTATCGTCGTCGCACAGAGCTTAGCGATAGCTGGAGTTGCTACAGCCATTGCAACGAAGCAATATGGAGAACTAACGGGGTTTGCTCTACCTTTATTAATGCTTCCTTCTTTTGTTACAGTCTCTCTATCAACATCACTGGTACCAGCTATTAGTGAATCACTCGCTCAAAATCAAATGAAACAAATTGAATATCGCCTTCACCAGGCTCTTCGCCTTTCATTTGTAACAGGCGGATTAGCTGTTGTCGTTTTATATGTATTTGCTAATCCTGTTATGGAAATTATGTATGGAACAGATAAAGCGGCGATTTTCGTCAAAATGATGGCTCCATTTTTTATTTTTTACTATTTTCAAGGTCCCTTACAAGCTGTTTTACAGGCATTAGATTTAGCAAAAGCAGCAATGATCAATAGCTTCATTGGTGCCGCTGTTAAAACTTCCTTGATTTTTTTACTAGCGACTCAACCTCACCTTGGAATTATGGGAGCTGGACTTGCAATTGTAGTCGGCATAATGCTCGTAACACTTCTTCATTTATCGACTGTCATGAAGAAAATCACCTATAAACTTCAGCTGTTTGAGTATATAAAAAGTTTTATTGTCATGTTTATGTCTGGTTTTGTTGGTCATTACGCCTTTAAATATGCATTTGCATCTCTTTCATTAACACTTCAAACACTGCTTTCCATTATTGTAACAAGTATGATCTATGTCAGTTTGTTATTGGCATTTAAATTGATTACGAAAGAAGAATTACACCGTTTTTCAATTCTTCGATTTTTTAAACGTAAATAGATTAAAGCTTAAATTAGGGAGGTTTTCTTTCCTCCCTCTAATTGTGAATTGAGATCTGTAGCATACCGATCACACAGATGTTGCCGCAGTGCCGATGCTTTGGTGTTTATACCTTAACGGACAATCTATCTCTACATCCCTTGCTAGCTTTTCAGCACGTGTTTACCTTCCATCGCGAAGCTTCTCATTTTCACTAATAGGTTACGTTTTCTTATCTACTAAATCGATAAAAAAAGTGCCGTTATCATAACTGCAATATGATATTTTTTTTACATCTTCATATCCAAGTTTTTTCATTTCTTGTCGCAGCCAAAGGTTTGTTCGATTATCTAGCGCTAAATGTTCCTCCTGGATAATACCGTCTACAATATAAGGCAAGTTCAAGCTTTCTTTGCCTGTTTGAGTACCATTATTCTTTTTTTCAAATACAGAAAGCTTACCAGAAGGTTCTAGAATAGCAAATTCGACATCAGCAATGTTTTTTACATTTTTTTCACGCAGTTGTATAAGTAAGTCGTTAAAATTATAGCGCTGCTTCTTCATTTCCATTTCTCTAATTTGACCATTTTCAATGATAACACTGGGATTTCCATCAATTAAATTTCGTACTCGATTATTTTTCAAAGACCACATAGCTAATCCAATTTGAATAATTAACAATGTTACCATTGGTACGACAGTATGCAGAAGTGGATCATTTGTATCTTCGATTGCCATAACTGCCAATTCAGCAATCATAATAAAGACAACCAGATCCAAAATACTAAGCTCACCAATTTCTCTCTTTCCCATCACACGAAAAATAATAAGTACAATGCTATATAAAAAAATCGTTCGTAACACCATCATCAATAATTCCATTTTGATTCCTCCCGATTCTACGCATTCTTTATTAATTTGTACGACTTAGATTAAAAACATGACGAATTTTTGTGCGTCTATTTTTCCAAAAATGTGAATATGCTCGTACTAAGAAGACAACTACTTTGTTTAACATAAGGGGGCTCTTGAGATGGAAACAAATCGAATTGGCAGTGCAATTTTTTTTGGCGTGACCGCTATTTTTATGATTGGTTTTATTGTCAGTCTTATTTTTTCTTTAATACTTAAATTTTCATCGTTAGAAGAACAATCTGTCCAACTATTTATCATCATACTATCTTTTATTAGCGTATTTATTGGCGGATTTATGTCAGGAGGGAAAAGCGGTTCAAAAGGATGGCTCATTGGCGGCGCTACCGGTCTCGTTTACTCACTCTTAATGCTTATGCTTCAATTTTTAGGGTATAATCAACTTTTTTCAATGAATCAACTTTTGTTTCATGCTGGCTTCTTAACCACAGCTATTTTGGGCGGGGTTATGGGTGTCAATCTAAGTGGTTATCGCCAAACGTAAGTAAAAAAGCCTTATACAAGTCAATTCTTGTATAAGGCTTTTTTTATTATTTTATTAGTCGTTGCGCACTTCGCGAATAGCAGCACGATCAAATGTTAGTTTTGAGCCGTCTGTGCTTTTCACAACAACTTTCCCTTCATCAATTGCATCTACTAAACCATGCATCCCACCGATTGTGATAATTTTATCACCTTTTTTAAGTTCAGATTGCATTTGCTGTACTGCTTTTTGACGCTTTTGTTGCGGACGGATTAACAAGAAATAGAAAATGGCGAACATTAATAGTAATGGCCAAATGGCTTGTAAGATTTCCACAAAATCTCCTCCTTTAAATAAATTATTTTATCAACAGGTGCTCATTCATATTTTGATGAAAAATCCTGTAATGACCTAGAAATTTTTCGCATTTGGTCCGTTAAAACCATACTTCTCAAAGAATTCATCACGGAAATCACCAAGACGATCTTCACGAATAGCTTCACGAACTTGCTCCATTAAGTTTAGCAGAAAATATAAGTTATGGTAAGATGTTAATCGAATTCCAAACGTTTCATTACAACGAATCAAGTGGCGAATGTATGCTCTTGAATAGTTTTGACATGTGTAGCAGTCACAGTTTGGATCAATTGGTCCAAAGTCCTCTGCATATTTTGCATTTTTCACCACTAAGCGCCCTTCACTTGTCATTAGGGTACCGTTACGTGCAATACGCGTTGGCAATACACAATCAAACATATCGATTCCTCGAATTGCACCATCAATTAATGAATCTGGTGATCCTACTCCCATTAAGTAACGAGGTTTATCTGTTGGTAAATAAGGTGTGGTAAATTCAAGCACTCGATTCATCACATCTTTTGGTTCTCCAACAGACAATCCACCGACAGCATAGCCCGGAAAATCCATTGAAACTAAATCAGAAGCACTTTGACGACGTAAATCTTCAAACTCTCCACCTTGAACAATTCCAAATAATCCTTGTTCTTCAGGACGGCTATGCGCTGTTAAGCATCTTTCTGCCCAACGGCTTGTACGCTCAACCGAACGCTTTAAATAGTCATATTCTGCAGGATATGGAGGACACTCATCAAACGCCATCATAATGTCAGCACCAAGCGCATTTTGAATTTCCA
Organism: Priestia megaterium; assembly: GCA_008180335.1. GTDB lineage: Bacteria > Bacillota > Bacilli > Bacillales > Bacillaceae_H > Priestia > Priestia megaterium_B. The sequence goes on along the minus strand of VTEF01000001.1, from coordinate 287,897 downwards.
TTGCTTTTTCAGGAGATAAGAACAACTTGTCGCCATTTAGATGATTGCGAAAGTGTACCCCTTCCTCTTCAATGCGGCGCAAGTCACTTAAACTAAATACTTGGAAACCACCAGAATCAGTTAAGATTGGACGATCCCAGTTCATAAATTTGTGTAAACCGCCCGCTTTTTTGACAATTTCATGTCCTGGACGTAACCATAAATGATACGTATTACTTAAAATAATGCCCGCTCCCATTGCTTTTAAGTCCTCTGGAGACATTGTTTTAACAGTAGCTAGTGTGCCTACTGGCATGAAAATAGGCGTTTCAAATGAGCCATGAGGCGTATGGACAATTCCTAAACGCGCTCCTGTTTGTTTACATGTTTTAATATGTTCATAACGAATTGCAGTCATTAGTGAATTCCTTTCGTGTTAAATTACAAAATTAACATTGCATCGCCAAAACTAAAAAATCGATATTTTTCTTCAACAGCCTTTTCATAAGCTGAGATGACATGTTCTCTTCCTGCTAGTGCACTTACTAGCATAATGAGGGTTGATTTCGGCAGATGAAAGTTTGTAATCATACCGTCAATTGCTTTAAATTCATAACCTGGAAAAATAAAGATATTGGTCCAACCAGACGATGCGACAAATCTTCCATTATGTTCAGTTGCAATTGTTTCAAGTGTACGAGTAGAGGTTGTGCCAACCGAAATAATTCGGCCTCCATTTTCACGAACATGATTTAATAATGTTGCTGTGCCTTCACTTACTTGATAAAATTCTGAATGCATGTCATGTTCTTCTAAATTATCTACACTGACTGGACGAAATGTACCCAGTCCTACGTGCAATGTTAAGAAAGCAATATGAATGCCTTTTGCTTTAATTTCTTCTAACATGCTTTCTGTAAAGTGCAGACCAGCTGTCGGTGCAGCAGCAGAACCTTGCTCGCGTGCAAACACTGTTTGATAACGCTCTCGGTCCCCAAGACGTTCCTTGATATATGGAGGTAACGGCATTTCACCAAGCTGCTCTAATACTTCATAAAAAATACCCTCGTAACGAAATTCTAGTAGACGTCCGCCTTGATCACTTGCTGCTTTACATACAGCAGTTAAACGGCCATCACCAAATGAGATAACGGTTCCTTCTTTTACACGCTTTGCAGGTTTCACAAGGGTTTCCCACATGTCACCTTCTGTTTGCTTTAATAATAAAACTTCAATGTTTGCACCTGTATCTTCTTTTGTACCAAACAAACGAGCAGGAAGAACACGTGTATCGTTTAATACAAGACAATCTCCTTCTTGCAGATAATCAAGAAGGTCATGAAACATATGATGGCTGACATCTCCTGTTTTCTTATTTAACACCATTAATCTCGACGCATCACGCTGTTCAAGAGGCGTTTGTGCAATGAGTTCTTCTGGTAAATGAAAATCAAATAACTCTACTTTCATCACTTTCACCTGTTTCTACTATATTATTTAAACCGACCAATTAAAAAGAAAATAAGGGATAGTACAACACTTATGATAATAGATGTGACAATTGGAAAATAAAATGTGGTATTTCCTTTTTTCAATACTATATCCCCAGGTATTTTTCCAATAAATTGAATAAAAAAGCCTAAAAGCAATAGAATGCTGCCCATAACCATCAACATTTTAGGAAGTTCATTCACTTATCAGGTACCTCCAATTGAAAATGATCATATACTAAGTTGGTTACAACTCGCCCTCTTGGTGTTCGCTGCAAAAAACCAATCTGAAGCAAATAAGGCTCATATACATCCTCAATGGTATGAGATTCTTCACCAATTGTAGCTGAAATCGTATCGAGACCAACCGGCCCCCCGCGAAATTTTTCAATAATCCCTCTTAATAATTTATGGTCAATATGATCAAGACCTAAACGGTCAACTTGTAATAGCTCTAACGCTTCATTTGCTAATGACTCTGTAATTTCTCCGTTTCCTTTTACTTGAGCAAAGTCACGCACTCTTCGTAATAAACGATTTGCAATACGGGGAGTTCCTCTTGCTCTTCTTGCTATTTCGTACGTAGCAGCCTTCTCAATTTCAACATCCAAGATCGCTGCAGTCCGCTCTACAATCGAAGCTAAATCTTGTTCTTGATAATATTCTAAGCGGCTTAATACACCAAAACGGTCACGCAATGGGGACGATAATAACCCCGCTCTCGTCGTTGCGCCCACTAAAGTAAATGGCGGCAGATCTAATCGAACTGAACGTGCGCTTGGCCCTTTCCCTATCACGATATCTAGACAAAAGTCTTCCATAGCTGGATATAGCACCTCTTCTACCGAACGATTTAAGCGGTGAATCTCGTCAATGAAAAGAACATCTCCTGGTTCTAGACTCGTCAATACAGCAGCTAAATCGCCGGGGCGCTCAATGGCTGGACCAGATGTTGTACGAATTTGCACTCCCATTTCATTTGCAATAATCGTCGCAAGCGTTGTTTTACCTAATCCTGGAGGTCCATACAAAAGCACATGATCTAATGTTTCATTACGCATTTTTGCTGCTTTAATGAAGATATCTAAGTGTGCTTTGACTTTATGCTGACCGATATATTGTTGTAGTGTTTGAGGACGTAAACTTTGCTCAATGACTTCTTCTTCACCAAGTACATCTCCCGTGACAATACGATCGTCCATCATACTCCTCCCTCATATTTTATTTTAATAAGCGTTTTAACGCTTCTTTAATGTATTGATCTGTTGTTAATGTTTGCTGCATTAATGAAGGGACTACTTTATTAATCTCACGTTCTGCGTATCCAAGCACTTTTAGTGCTTCGATTGCTTCATCTAAAGCCTCGGAGCTTTGCGACTTCACTTCTTGCTCATCCATATCAGCAAACAAAGAAGGGATGGCATCTGGCACAATATCGTGCAGCTTCCCTTTTAAATCTAAAATCATTTGACGAGCTGTTTTCTTTCCGACACCAGGAAACTTCACCAAAAACTTCTCATTTTCCTCTTCAATTGCCTGAACGACTTGACTAGGGTTTCCAGAAGCTAAAATAGCTAAAGCACCTTTTGGACCAATTCCTGATACACTAATGAGTTTCATAAAAAGCTCTTTTTGCTCTCGTGAAACAAAGCCATACAGCGCTAAAATATCCTCTCTCACATATTGATACGTATAAATTGTTTTCTTTTCCTCATCAATCGAAAATACATAGGGATTAGGTGTAAATACTTGGTACCCAACTTCATTATTCTCAATCACTACATATTCAGGGTTAATATATGTAACAATACCTTTTATATAATCAATCAACAAACTCTCTCCTTATCACATAAGGGCGGGCAGTCAACTCCGCTTTCATCATGTTAAGTGGAGAACACTGCCCGCGCGTCATGTCTGTTACGTCATTCAGTCATATTTAATAAAACAATCGTCTATTTATATATTATTAGTATACGAAAAAACTGTCGTTCTATCGAGTTTAAACTCAAGATATTAATACGCAATAAGACTAGATAGCGCCGATTATCATTTTAACACAATAACAAAAGCAAATAGAAGGAATTTAGCGTGAAAATGCCAAGAAATCTATTTTTCATACGGAAAACGGCTACTCAGAAGAGAGTGGCCGTTTTTTAATTTTATACATTTTATAAAAATTAATTAACGATACGTAATCATCTTTTGTTTCAATTCGGATCCCCTTTTTCAATTGTTCCTGCTGATAGCTCTCTAGCCTTTCTACATCAATCTGAAAAAAAGATTGAATAATATGACTTGAGTTAGCAGGTCTGCCTTCAAATGTAGATAAAATGCCATTTACTGATAACCCTACATATCCATTTTCTTTTAATAGAGGGGAAATATCATCAACGCTTGTGCGAAATATAAGTTCTGTATCCGATTCTTTTATTAGTCTCCAATTACGATATTCGCTCATTGCTTCTTCTTTTGTCATGTACGGACGTTTGATCATCTCTTGACTCACGACTCCATCAACATAGACACGTTCAAGAAATAGCGTAACAGGCTTCATTTCTTCTGCTTTTACGAGCTGATTCATCATTCCTACTACGCAAATACTTATCGTAAATACGATTGTTATTTGATGAATGACTCTTTTCATTCACCATCACCTCACACGTGTAAATTGAAGTTCCAATCCAACAAGTTACCAGCAATCGTTCACCAAAATATGCTAAGTAAAGTCAAAGTTGAAACTTTTAAAGAAGAAATCTATGTTTATATCTTCACCTTTCTTTATTTTTTTATCCATTTCTTATAAAACTTCATCCAAAAAACCAAGTTGAAGAATGAAAAACACGTACCAGTGATGCATGAGGCAGCCTATGTTAGATATCAGCTTTTCACCGTTTAGCTCTCTACTTAGTTATTATGGGTTACAGATGACTGTGGTTTTATGTTAGATATCAGCTTTTCACCGTTTAGCTCTCTAGCCCTGTTGATGCTGAGATCCACAATCCCACCCTGTACCGAAACAGTATTTTTAACTATTCCCCGATTAGTTTATAAGTTCAAGTACTTTTTGGACACAGAGTTTCTTCTGTAAACGAAAATACTAATTATGAGAAGTACTAAAAGTAAAATACCCGATATTAAGAAGAACAGTAATAACGCTATTCTTTCTTCTCCCCACCAGTTACTGAATAAACTAATAAAAAGAGCCTTCAGGCTCTTTTTATTAGTTTATTGTAACGATTTCAACAGGACCGTGGTCATCACAATGACCATTGTGAACATGGTGTAATCTACCATTAACTAAATAATCCATGTGATCCCCATGAGGAACCATTTCATGACCGCAATCATCATCGTGGTTACAACCGCAAGTAATAGGTCGACATTCATCAGGATTGGTTTCACTAACTGGAATTTTACATTCATCCCAGTGACCTTCATGTTCATGATGAAGATGACCATTATGAATATAATCAATATGGTCATCGTGCCGAATTTTTGTGTGCCCGCAAGCAATACTATGACGATGATGATGATTTCCTGTATGGATAGAGTGTTCCATTATTAATCCCCCTAACTTAGATTCTCCTTTAAGTATTCCTAAAAGTGTAAGAGTATATTCTTATACTTTACTGCCTTATAGCTAGATAAACCGTATTTCATTAAATGACCCAATTGCTGAACAAGAAAAATCATGCATTTCATATAGGGTTTTTGATCAACCTTTTTTACAAAAGGTTAACCTTTGTTTTAAACAGTTCGACTTCTTTCAAAACGATGCAACTTTCTTTCAAAGCCATGGTAGCTGCTTCTTACTTATTTTCAGTAAATAGCGCCAACCACAACCTTATATAGAAAAAGCCATCCAAATTGGATGACTCTTTCATTAACGATCCTTCCGATTGACGTTTTGATCAATCGATTCATATAGGCTATTTATATTCGTACGAATAAGCCCATTTCCTCCACCGTCACGAATATCGTTATCAATGTTTCGAACACTGTTAAAGATCCCGTTATCTACTACTATGCGTACGTCATATTTTTCAGCTAATGGTTTTACTTTCTTTAGCACTTGACGCTGTAACTGTTCTTCATTTACCTCTTCATCAGCTGGATCAACCGCAACTAACAGGCGATTTCCATCTACAACGGCACGACAATCTCTAACACCACCAATTGATGCTGCGCGATCAGCAACATTTTTGGTTAATTCTCCTGGGTATGCTTGATTATTAGACATATCCGGAACCTGATGACGCCCATTTAAATGCCCGTGATAGTTAAGGTCGCCTCTGCCAATTTCAGCATTACTACGGAAGCGCTCCTGGTTTTCATATTTTGCTCTTTCATAAGAGTTGGTAGGATTGTCATATCGTCCATCACTGATGTCAAGAGGTACAGATCTTGTTCTGTTGCGATCATCTCCATCTAACATTTCGGTGACTGGACCTTCTCCTTGATCTAAGCGATTCTCTTCAGGGTTTTCATCTGAATAATAGCCAATTGGCTGCGTAAGATCGGTGTAACGCTGTTCCATGCCTTGGTCATTATTGTTACACGCTGCTAACCCCATCATACACGTAACTGCTATTGATGTAACTACATACTTGTTCAACAGTAATTCCCCCTCTTTTGAGTCTATCTGCATACATGACTCAGTACTAGGGTTCAAAATATTTGATGAGATTATGCTGTCAGTTAGCGGTAAACGCTTTAAATGTTGGGTATTATGCTTACAATCTCCTTATACAACCGTCTTCGTTTTCTCACTTCTTTTTTGGTCCAGATTTGTAATTTTCGTACCGCTGGGTATGATAAATAATCAGTATTCATATACAGCTGTAACAAAAACATTGAAGGAAACAGCAAGGCTGAGAGAAAAAATGGAGATGTTAGTTGCTTCTCAAATAATTGTTCCTCTTTAACATGTTGCAAGGAATAATTTTCATACATTAAAAACCGTTGGGCTAACTGAATGTACTCAATAAGAGATGACGATTGTGCAGCTTGATCAAAGTCAATCATAAAGTATTGCCCCCATGCATTTTGAATAAAATTATGCGCCGCTACATCCCCATGAATAATAGTTGTTTCATTAGCTGACACATCGTGTTCATACGTATTCATTAATTGCAATGCCACTTCAGCCCATTCGCATAACTGCTTATAATGATCTTGTCCAATGCAAGCTATAATTGCATGTTGATTTTCTTTAAAATGGCTTAAACGTTTTGTCCATACCTCTATTAAAGAGTACTTAGGAAAGAAATCACTATGAGCTTTACAAAATGGCTGCGCATAATGATGATATTTATTCAGCAGTGTAAAAACATCCTTACGATGCTGTTTTATTTTATATGAAACCCTTTTAATTGACGGTACATAAGGCATCATGCTCCAAATGTCATTTTCGTCTTTCACGTATAGTCCTCCATTTGGATAGTGTTCAAAATTAATCGCTTGTTGATAGCCGCTTTGGCTGAGTGCATGTAAAAATAAAAATATCCTGTTAATAACTGTTGGATTTTGATACCGTTTTAACACCTTTGGACCTTCAGTTGTGACAACAAACACAACATGAGGCTTGTTAACATAATAATGTTTCACATGAATGCCTTTTTTACGTAAATAAAAGAAGAGACGATTTAATTTTAAATCGTCTCCAATTATTGTATTAGTCTTCATCTTCATCGTAGTCTGGTACGTCAAATAAATTGGGGTCCATTGCTTGATAGGGTGGTACTCCAATCATCCCATATGGGGTTCCATACGGCGGTGGATAGGGTATACGCTGGTCTTGAAAGCCATATGGCTGTGGCTGATAGTTATACGGCTGTGGCTGATAGTTATATGGCTGTGGTTCAGGTCCGCATCCACAATCTTCTTGTTGCGGATGTGAATACATGTTTGGCATTTGCATCATACCCATCACATCATTTTCCATTTCTTCTGAATCATCCATTCCCCCTTGAACTTGTGGCATTGCTGGATACATTGGATAAGCTGGTTGATGATAGCCCCATGGTGGCGGACAAGGTGAGCATTGAACCGGTCCATATGGCATACAATGTGGCATCATTGGATACATCGGCATATGCATTTCCTGTCCTTGCCCTCCAACCATTTCGTTCATTTCAGGCGATTCCATGTCATACATCGCGCCTTGAACCTGCGGCATTGGAGAATACGGTACTGGCTGTGGTGCGTACATTGGTGGCATTTGTGGATAACATGGCACATAATGATATCCACATCCCGGCATGATTGGTGAAATTGGTATAATTGGATAGCACGGCTGTGGCTGTGGCATTTGCATGGCTGGTGCTTCTAGACTTTCCATTTCTGGACTTTCTGGTAACTCTACTGGTGCCTCTTTTTTAGGTTGTTGAACAATAGGTGCTTCTTTCTTAGGAGCTTGCATTGCCATATTTACGGTATAATAGTTATTAATATCAATTTCTGGCGCAATCGGCTTAATTTTTGGGAGTTTTGGTGCTTTTGGCATTTCTTTTTTCGGCATTTCTTTTTTTATTGGTTGAATGAATGGTGCTTCTTTTTTAGGTTGTTGGACGATAGGCGCTTCCTTCTTAGGTGGCTGTATGATTGGTGCCTCTTTTTTAATTGGTTGCATACTTGGCATTTGTGGCTGCGCCATATTTTCAGTATCAATTTCAGTAACTGGATATGTTTTTGTTGATTGATCACTATACGGATGTTCAACTTTCGGCATTTCTTTGATTCCAAGTGGATTATTTGTACCTTTTGTAACAGGCACTCCGCCAGTTGGTACTTTAATTTTCATTCCAGGCATGATCATGTCTGGATTGCTTAATTGTGAGTTCATTTTTTTTAGTTCTTCAAAGTTAACCCCATATTTTTCGGCAATTTTCCAAAGGGTATCCCCTTTTTGGACGATATGGATTTTCAACGTCATTCCCCTCCCGAGTAGAGTGTATGTCATCTATATATGCAGAATCAAAGCAAGTTCTATTTGTTCATCACAACATATGCTTTGAACAAGCCTTTTATTCGTCATGCATAAAAGTTTGGCTCATTTTTCTGTGTACAACAAAAAAAGATCCATCAACACAATAGTATGTGCAGGGATCTTTTTTATGATAAAACAACTATCATTTCATGTATAACATATTATTTAATGCCTTTTCAGCCAGTATGGCAACTTCATCATTTACGGTAATTTGATTGACAATTGTACCTTGTTCAATCATTTCCAATGCCCATAATAAATGCGGTAAATCAATACGGTTCATCGTTAAACATGGGCACATATAAGGATTTAACGACACAATTTTTTTATCCGGATGCTGATTGATAATCCGTTTAACCAAATTCATTTCAGTGCCGATAGCCCATTGTGATCCTGATGGAGCTTGATTAATTGTATCAATAATATACTTCGTTGACCCTGCATAATCAGACCGTCTGACTACATCGTGTGTACATTCAGGATGAACAATGATATTCATTGCTGGATGTTTTTCACGAATATATTCAATGTTTTTCACGGTAAAATTTTCGTGAACAGAGCAATGACCTTTCCATAAAATCACTTTAATTTTTTCAATTTCTCCATCAAACTGTAACTGTTCCTCAATTGGGTCCCAAATCGCCATCTCATCTAATCCAACTCCAAGATGATATGCGGTATTTCTGCCTAAATGCTGGTCAGGCAAAAATAAAATTCTTTCTTTTTTTGAAAAAGCCCATCGAACCATTGTTGTTGCATTAGAGGATGTAACGGTTGCTCCGTCATGTTTTCCAACAAAAGCTTTAATAGCAGCGGTTGAATTCACATAGGTAAGCGGTAGAATCGTATCTCCAAATAATGATTCGAGAACAGACCAGGCTTTTTCAGTTTGCTGAATTGTAGCCATATCTGCCATTGAACATCCGGCTCTCATATCTGGTAAAATTACATGCTGATCGTCCGTCGTTAAAATATCGGCTGTTTCCGCCATAAAATGCACACCGCAAAATACAATATAGGCTGCGTCTCGATTTGCTGCTGCCATTTGAGATAGTTGTAAGGAATCCCCGACTGCATCTGCAAAATCATATACTTCATCTTTTTGATAATGATGTCCTAATATGTATAACTCCTTACCTAGTCTTTGCTTTATCTCATGAACTCTTTTGACCATATCATTGACTGACATTGTTGTGTAATCAACATGTAGTGTTTGTTGAAGTGCTTGAAATAAATTCATCGCTCTTTCCCTCCATATTCAAACTAATATCGATTGATTGAACTGAATGTGTTAATGCCCCTAATGAAATGTAATCGACATCTACGCCTTTATAGCTTGATAAATTTTCTAGCGTGATTCCTCCTGATGCCTCCGTTATGATGTGGTTAGGTACTAGAGGCAACCAGCTTTTAATAGTTTCAGGTGAGCAATTATCAAACATGATAATATCAACATTGGCAGCAATTGCTTCTTCCAGCTGTTCTTTTGTTTCGACCTCCACTTCTATGTTCATCATATGTCCAGTACAATCTCTTACTTTTTGAACAGCTTCTGTGATTGAACCTACATGCGCAATATGATTATCTTTTAACATCACTCCATCATAGAGTCCAAAGCGATGATTCACTCCACCTCCAGCTTGAACAGCATATTTTTCTAGCATACGTAGCCCAGGTGTTGTTTTACGCGTATCACAAATTTTTGTTTTATCACTATCTAATGTTTTTACGGCCCGATGAGTCATTGTAGCAATTCCACTCATCCGCTGAATTAAATTCAAAATGACACGTTCGCCGGTCAAAATACTTTGGACAGGCCCTTCAACAGTAGCAATGACATCCCCTCTTTCCATCCATTCTCCATCTTTTTTCATCATATTAATTTGAATATCATCAGCAAGGAGTTGAAATCCTTCTTTCATAACTGCCTCTCCGGCAAATATTCCTGATTGCTTTGCCAAAAATTGACCATGTGAACAATCAGCTGCTGTAAAGATTGCTTCACTTGTCACATCTCTGTCTCCGATATCCTCTAAAAAAAATGAATGTAATAGCTGTCTTAATTTTAATGAGTTCATACTGTTCCCCCCGCTTTTCCTTTCATCATGTCATTACTTCATTTATAGGCTGACTACTTATATGCATGATTCGCTTTCGTTCCCAGTTAGCATCCGACTCGGGAAAGTCAGAGCGGAAATGAGCACCTCTGCTTTCTTCTCTCTCTAACGCTGATAATGCCATTAACCTTCCTAGTGTTAACATATTAATCGTTGTCCATTGTTCATTTGGATAAATATGATGATGTTCGATACTGATTGGTTGCAAAGTTTCTGTGAATTCTTGAACAAGCTGAGAAAGTCCCTTTGCATCCCGAACAATTCCAACTTGCTTCATCATTTTCTCTTGAATAAGTGAACGAGAAAGCAACGTCTTTCGAACTTGTTGATATTGATACGGAATCACTCTGTTCTTCACCACTCGCTTCTCTTTTGCTAAGATATGCTTACCTGCTCGTTGACCAAATACAAGACATTCTAGCAAAGAATTGCTAGCAAGACGGTTTGCTCCATGTACTCCTGTACATGCCACTTCTCCAACCGCATACATATGTGGAATATTCGTTTCTCCATACTCATTTACTAAAATTCCTCCCATTAAAAAATGAGAGCCTGGTGTAATAGGAATTCGATTCGACTGCAAATCAATGCCGTGCTTCTTACATAAAGCTGTCACGGTTGGAAAACGTTCATTAAAGTCTTTTATTGCGCTAATATCTAAAAAGATGTCTTCTCCTTGCTTCATTCGTTTAAATACGGCACGTGATACAACATCTCTTGGTGACAAGTCTTCAAAAGGATGAATATGTTTCATAATCAAATCACCATGTTCATTGACTAATACTCCACCTTCTCCCCGAACAGCTTCTGAAACAAGCCCTACTGCTTTTTGCTCATGACGCAGTAAAGTCGGATGGAATTGAACAAACTCTAAATCTACTAATTTTGCACCAATTCGATAAGCCAGTGCTAATCCATCGCCTGTGGAAAACCTTTGGTTAGATGTACATGCATATAATCCACCCGTACCACCTGTTGCAATGATGACATGTGAAGCTAGAAATGTCCGAATCTTTCCTTGACTATTTTGACTCAAAGCACCAATACATCCTTCATCATTACATATAAGCTGCTGAACTGTTTCATGCTCAAATAAACGAATATTCGGCAAGACACGCTTTTGTAAAAAAGAAAATAGAGCTTTTCCTGTCGCATCTCCACCCGCATGCAAAATACGGCTTGTCCGGTGAGCACCTTCTTTTCCGAAATCCAGCTCACCATTTTGGGATTTATCAAACATCATTCCATTTGAAATGAGTTCTTTGATAAGTTCTACTCCTTCTTTTGCTAAAATACGAGCCATTTCCGGCTCACAATGACTATTTCCAGCTAACAACGTGTCATAGACATGATCCATCCAGCGATCATCTCTACTAATTGCAGCTGCAATTCCACCTTGTGCCAGTACTGAATTATTTAATGTCACCTTTTCTTTTGTAACCATCGTAACTGTTTGATACCGGCATAAAGCATTAGCAGCTGCAAATGCAGCAAGCCCGCTTCCAATAATTAGCACGTCTGTTCTATACATTTTACACCTCTCTCTTTCACTTTTATGGCCTTTTTCTCTTTTAAAGAAACAAGCTAAAGATAAAGGTCACTTCAAAAAGCTCTATTAAGTCAATGGACTGTTGAAAAAATTCCCATTCTAATTATAATATTGTTTTTTACATGTGTCTTGACACTTATCTTTACATATTATTAAATGAAAGACAAGAAGTTTTTTATTTAGAACGGAAGAAGGTGCAAAAAAATGATTTACCTTGATTACGCAGCCACAACTCCTATGAGTAAAGAAGCAATTGATGCATACATACATGCTTCTACAAATTACTTTGGCAATACAAGTAGCCTTCATAATATTGGTACAGATGCTGATGAACTGCTTACTCTTTGCAGACAAACGTTCGCATCTCTTTTAAATGGTGAAGAAGAAGGAATTTATTTCACAAGTGGAGGGACAGAATCAAATTATTTAGCTATTCAGTCACTGTTGAAAGGACAAAAAAATCGAGGAAATCATATTATTACTACAAAACTAGAACACGCTTCAATTTTAAATACATTTGCACAACTTGAAGACGAAGGATATGTCGTCAGCTATCTTCCTGTAAATGAAAAGGGCCTTGTTTCGCTAGAAGAATTAAAGCGCACGTTACAAAAAGACACCGTTCTTGTAGCCATTCAGCATATTAATCATGAGTTAGGAACCATTCAGCCTATTGAACAAATCGGCAAGCTTCTTCATGATCAGCACGTGTTATTTCATTGTGATTGTGTTCAGTCATTTGGAAAAGTAAACATTGATGTAAAAAGTGCATATATTGACAGTTTGTCTGTCTCGAGCCATAAAGTCCATGGACCAAAAGGTGTAGGAATGATATACATGAATCCTTCAGTTCATTGGCAACCTATTTATAAAAGTGCTACACATGAAAGAGGATTTAGACCAGGCACTGTAAATGTTCCAGGTATTGCTGCATTTACTGTAGCTTCTGAAACTGCTTATAAAAGCCTCTCAAATGCTCATGAACATTACAAGAAACTAAAAGAGTATCTTGCAGCAAAACTTCAACTATTTCAACCCTTTATTCAAGTTGTAGCAGATTCTAGCCATCATTTTCCTGGAATTATCGGTTTAACCTTTGCAAACGTACAAGGGCAATATGTTATGTTACAATGTAATCGTTATGGTATTGCGGTTTCAACAGGTAGTGCATGCCACGTTAGCCAGCAACATCCATCTGAATCATTGTTAGCAATTGGCCAAACCGCTGAACAAGCGAAAAACTTTATTCGTATTTCATTCAGTCCCGATACCACAACAACCGATCTAGATCATTTAGTCAATGTGTTTCATTCATTACATACAGAGTTTTTTACAGCAGAAATAAAGGAGTGGTAATTGGGTGTTAGAAGAACAGAAAAAAGTATTAGGAGAAAAAAGAAGAGAGCTAATCTTACAGTGGTTAAAAAATGATAGCTGTCCAGTAACTGGAAGTGAATTATCTAAGCGCACCAATGTAAGCCGCCAAGTTATTGTACAAGATATTTCATTGTTAAAAGCAAGAAACGAGCCTATTTTAGCAACAAGCCAAGGTTATATCTATATGCAAGCCCCTTTGTCTAACACGCTTCATCAACGTATTATTGCTTGTCAACATGGCCCCGAAGATACAGAAAAGGAATTATGCTTAATTGTCGATCATGGAGTACGTATCAAAGATGTCACGGTTGAACATCCTGTATATGGTGAGTTAACCGCTTCAATGATGATTCAAACACGAAAAGAAGTTGAATTATTTCTTAAAAAGATTAGAGAAACAAGTGCCGCTTATTTATCTCAATTAACAGATGGTATTCATTTACATACAATTGAAGCAGATTCTACTGAAAAACTTGATGCTGCTTGCCACGCTCTGCAACAAGCAGGGTATTTAATCGATAATAAGTAACAGCACTAAACAAATTAAACTCCCGCTATTGTTTATAGCGGGAGTTCTGTTTCTAGTAACGTATGCGGATAACTACCTAAAACTGCTACTGTACAACCCAGAGCCTCAAGTTCTGCGATAGCACTTGGAATGAGAACTTCATCCATTTCTTGTTCAATATCAACAATAAAAAAGTAGTTACCTAATCCAGTCTTCATTGGACGAGATTCAATTTTAGATAAATTAAGTTTGCGCCATGAAAAAGCAGAAAGAACCTGATGAAGCGCTCCTGCTTGATCTGAAGGTAACGTAATCATTAGTGTTGTTTTATGACCACCCATTGTTTGGAAAGGGACAGATTGTTTGCTGTTTTTATGCAGTATAACAAACCGTGTTGTGTTATGATCATAATCATGAATATTAGGACATGCAATATGTAACCCATACTCTCTAGCTGCCAACCCATTAGCAATAGCACCTACTAGTAAATGAGGGTTTTCACTCACATATTTAGCCGCAAAAGCTGTTGATGTCATTTCTTCAACCGCTACATGCGAAAACGTGCCATGCAAAAACTTATGGCATTGTGCAATGGCATGAGGATGCGAATAAACTGCTGATACTTGTTGCCATTTATCAGCATGATCCGCATGCACCATTAAATGTTGACGAATTGGCAAGATCATTTCGCCAACAATCGGAAGCCGACTTTCATGAATTAAATAATCCAGTGTTAAATTCACAGATCCTTCAAGCGCGTTCTCAAGCGGCACAATACCATATTCCACTTCATCAGCACACACCGCATCAATACATGAAGGAATGGTTTTAAATGGAATATGTTCATATTCTTTAAAAACCTCTTGAACCGCTACATGTGTAAATGTTGCTTTCGGTCCTAAATACCCTACTTTCCTCACAGTCATGCTCTCTCCTGTCTACATCTGTTTCAATCAGTTCTTTTACGCTCCTGAACCAAGTACTTCTACTTTATCAACAAACGCTAATTTTTTCAATTCTCTTAACAATTCGTTTAACTCAACAAACATGCTCGCTGTATCAAGAGATAAGGTTACATTTGCTCTTCCTTGCAATGGAATAGTTTGGTGGATTGTTAACACATTACATCCAGAAGATGCAACAACACTTAATAAATGAGAGAGTGTTCCTGAACGATCTTCCAAATGAAAAAACAGTGAGATAATTCTCTGCGTAACGATTGTTTGAAATGGGAAAACCGTATCTCGGTACTTATAAAAGGCACTGCGGCTTAAATCTACCGCCTGCACTGCATCCGCTACTGATTCTGATTTCCCACGCTCAATCAATAACTTTGCATCTAATGTTTTCTTCATTGCTTCTGGTAGCACATCTTCTCTTACTAAATAAAATTGTTTATCGATTTTATCCAAGTAAAGCCCCTCCCCAGTAACATGAATGATTAGTCGATAAATTCAAATTCATATTCAAATAGCTTTACAATGTCTCCATCTTTTGCGCCTCGTTCACGTAACGCTTCATCGACACCCATACCACGCAGTTGACGAGCAAATCGACGTACAGATTCTTCTCGTGAGAAATCTGTCATTTTAAATAATTTCTCTACTTTTTCGCCATTTAATACAAATGAACCATCACTGTCACGTGTAATTTGGAAATCAGCTTCTTTTTTCTCATGCTTATATAACACACGATGTGTTGAAAGTTCTTCCTCTTCATGTAAAGGAAACTCTGGTGTTTCCTCAACAAGGTCGGCTACTATAAATAATAATTCACGAATTCCTTCACGTGTTGCAGCTGAAATTGGGAAAATTTTCACGCCATCTCCCACTTTTTCTTTAAATGCTTCTAAGTTTGCTTCTGCCTCTGGAATATCCATCTTATTTGCAACTACTACTTGCGGGCGTTCGGTTAAGCGTAAATTATATTGACGTAATTCCTCGTTAATTGTGAGGTAATCTTCATATGGGTCTCGCCCTTCTAAGCCAGACATATCAACAACATGCACAATAACACGCGTGCGCTCAATATGACGTAAAAATTGATGCCCTAATCCTACTCCTTCATGAGCTCCTTCAATTAAACCAGGTAAATCTGCCATAACAAAACTGCGGTTATCATCCGTTTCCACTACACCTAAATTCGGTGAAATCGTCGTAAAATGGTATTCTGCAATTTTAGGTTTTGCTGCTGATGTGACCGATAGTAATGTTGACTTCCCTACACTCGGAAAACCGACTAATCCAACGTCGGCTAATACTTTCAATTCTAGTATGACATTGCGTTCTCTTCCTGGTTCTCCATTTTCAGAAAGTTCTGGTGCAGGATTTGCTGGAGTAGCAAAGCGGGTATTTCCACGTCCTCCGCGTCCTCCTTTTGCAATAACAGCACGCTGACCATGCTCAACTAAATCCGCAATGATTTCTTTCGTGTCCTCATCTATAACAACCGTTCCTGGTGGTACTTTTACAACCATCGGCTCAGCATTCCGACCATGCTGACCTTTTGACATCCCATGTTCTCCTCTGTCTGCTTTAAAATGACGCTTATAACGAAAATCCATTAGCGTACGTAATCCTTCTTCTACTTCAAAAATAACGTCTGCACCGTGGCCACCGTCACCACCTGCGGGACCTCCTTTTGGCACATACTTCTCGCGACGGAACGCAACCATTCCATTTCCACCGTCGCCACCTTTAACGTATATCTTGACCTGATCTACAAACATTTATTTTTTCACTCCGTTCTATTAAACCTTTTATGCTTTTATTTACACAAAAGTGGTTCCATATCTCATTTATTTAATTGCATCATAATGCTAAACTCTGTTGTTGACATTTGGTGTTCAACAAATGTCACAAGATCACTACACTCATAACATTTTAGCTTGTTTTGCAGTTCCTGTATATCCGTTAGTATTCCACTAAAATCAAAAAAGAAACAAGTTGCAGATTCTTCAACGCATAATGAAATACTCAAATAATTATCAACATGGTAATCGATGTATTGTTCTAGTGTGTATGTTAAATAACGGCACCATCTATAGACCTGCTCGTCGTATTTTGATAAATCTTGAAGTGGTCCTAATACCTCGAGTTCTAATCGAACTGCATGGTTGTACCAGTGATAAGTCATGACAAAACTAGTAAACATGCGCATGTTCATGTTCGTGAGTTTTGATTCATGCTTTGATTCATGCTTTGATTCACTTACGATTTCTTCAATGATTTCATTTGCTCGATCTATACGATTCAATGCTAAATTTCCTTTAATCAACTGAATTTTGTTTAGCCAGTCATGCCGAGCATATTTTAATACTTCTACAACGTCCCACTCTTTTTCCATTTCCGCACTCCTAACTTTTGACTCGAGCATAAGTAACTTCACAACGATGACAGACGCCTCGCATCATTCTTCTTAATATGTTCGATTATAACAAATTCCAATGGATAATAGGTGAAATATTCTACAAAAAGAAAACTCTAACCTCTCTTGAGGTTAGAGTTTTCTTTTCACAGCTTATGCTTCTTGAGCAACTGGGTATACAGATACTTTTTTACGATCACGACCGAAGCGTTCGAATTTAACGATACCGTCGATTTGAGCGTATAAAGTGTCGTCACCACCGCGACCTACGTTTGCACCTGGGTAAATTTTAGTACCGCGTTGACGGTATAAAATTGATCCACCAGTTACGAATTGGCCATCAGCACGCTTAGCACCAAGACGTTTCGAGATTGAATCACGACCGTTTTTAGTACTACCTACTCCTTTTTTAGAAGCGAAGAATTGAAGGTCTAATCTTACTAACATGACATCCACCTCCTGTTTAGTTGTCGTTAATTTTTATATATTTACTATAGTCTAATTCAATTGTTTTCAAAGACACAACCATACCTTCTAACAGCAATTGGATTTGTTCTAATGTTTCTGATGCAACATCTTCTGGAATCTTGCAATGAAGATATCCACCATCTCCACCTTGCTTAATATGAGGTGTTACCCCCGTAATAGAATGAATAGCATTTACTGTGCCAAATGAAACTGCAGATGCTCCCGCACAAACAATATCTTTTCCATGTTCAGAAAAATCAGCATGTCCACTCATCGTGAACCCGTCAACTTTATTGTTTGTATCTCGGGAAATCGCCACCTTAATCATCCGTTAGAATCTTAAGCGTTGATAGCGTCGATTACAACTTTTGTGTAAGGCTGACGGTGACCTTGCTTACGACGATAGTTTTTCTTTGCTTTGTATTTGAATACAGTGATCTTTTTAGCACGACCTTGTTTTTCAACTTTAGCCGTAACTGTTGCACCTTCAATGAATGGAGCACCAACTTTAACGTTTTCGCCACCTACAAATAATACTTTGTCAAAAGTAACTGTTTCGCCTTGTTCACCAGCAAGTTTCTCAACGTAGATTGCTTGACCAGCTTCTACTTTAACTTGTTTACCACCAGTTTCGATAATTGCGTACATTCTCTGCACCTCCTCATAAAACTAAGACTCGCCATCACAGGTGCCCTAATTGGACTTCATACCTGATCTGAGCGGTTGTAGCACAGGTGCTACAAACCAACATATTAAATCATACTATAATTTCAAGGTAAGTGTCAATTACATTTCTTACTTTCTTCTAAAAAAGATTATGCCCGAATTCGCTCGCATATCTGTGCAATAGATCCAAGTTGACGGATGTGATACGTTTCCTGACCGAATAAAGTGGGGGTAACATATATTTTCAAGTTCACCAACTGTTCTAACTCTTGCAAAAACCCATCACGCTTTAAGTGTGTAACGACATCTTCTCTTGTTTCTATCCACATCGCTTCTTCTGTAGAAGAACGATATTCCCATACTTTTCGCTCAATTTGAAAAGCGATGGTTTCAGGGCTCATCATTTGTCCAGTGCCGTTACAAGCCTGACAGGCTGTCGTGAGTGTTCTGCCTATACTGTCGCGTACTTTCTTTCTTGTCAACTGCAGGATACCAAGTTCTGTAAATCCGACAACGGTAGTACGTACATCGTCTTTTTGACAAAGTGCTCTCATATATGAATGCACTTGCTCTCTGTCTTCCTTTTCATTCATGTTGATAAAATCAATTAACACCATTCCCCCAATGTGACGTAACTTCAGTTGCTTGGCAATTTCATTTGCTGCTTCTTTATTCGTTTGAAGAATCGTTTTACGTATATTTCCTTTTCCTGAAAACTTTCCTGTGTTAACATCTATTACTGTCATCGCTTCAGTTTCATCAATTACAATATACCCTCCACTCTTTAACCAAACAACCCGCTTAAGCAATTTATCAATTTGCTGTTCAATGCCATAAGCTGAAAAGATATTTTCTTTTTGTTGATAATAGGTAATTTGAGCTTCTTGGTACTGTTTCGTTAACTGTTGATACCATTTAAAGTCATCAATAATTAATGCTTGTGCGCCTTTTTGTATGGCAGCTTTTATAAGAGAAAGAATAAACTCTTCTCCTTTTTTTAACAAAGAAGGTGCTTTTTGACGCTTTTGGTTCGCCTCAATCACCTTATATATGTCGCGTAACGCTAAAATACGCGCTTCGACTTCCGCTTTTGTTAAAGCTTGAACACCTGTACGTAATACAACGCCTTCATCTGCACGAATAAGTTCGTGACCGACTTGTTTCCAATTGCTTCTCTCCTCATCTGTCAGCTTCTTCGAAACAGCTACATATTTGCCATGTGGCAAATAGACAACTTCATTTGTTGCTAGTTCAATAATTCCTGTTAACCGTGGACCTTTTGTTCCAATCCCTTCTTTTATTACTTGAACTACAATAGCTTCCCCTTCACGGACAAAGGAAGATATCGGTTTAGTTGCTTTTTCACGCTCTGAATCCATTTGATATGACATAAGGTCTTGCTGATGAATAAATCCGTTCATCGATAGCCCAATATCTACAAATGCAGCTTGTATATTTGGCAAGACTTTTACCACTCGTCCAAGATAAATATCTCCAACAATTTGATGTTTATTTTGTTCTTCTAAATACAGTTCTTCTAATTGACTATCATTTAAAATGGCAATGCGTTTTGATTGAGTTGCTGCATTAATAACACATATTTTCACTTATTGCTTCCTCACTTTTAATTTAATTCTACAGTAAAAAAGTCCGGTTACGATAACCGAACTTTGTTCCTTATTATATTCTATGTTACTAAATTTCAATAAAAAGATACAAGTTCATCGATGTAACTATTTACTCGCTTTTCAATAAAATAAGCATGAAGAAGCTCATTTTCATCGATTTGTACTGTATCTCCATTCGCTGATTGAACAATAATCATATGCTTGCAGCCACGCTTGAATTGTTTTAAAATATCGTGCACTTTTTCATTTGTAGCAGCTGTCACAGTTTGAAGTGTAGAAATAGAGCGTTCTTTTCCATGATATCGTTCTAATAAAAAACGCATATAAACAAAGTGTCGATTTTGCCATTCTTGATAATGGCATACGATTAAAAAAATAATTACAATCCATAAATGCAAATGAAAAGAATACATAATGGCCGTGTAAATCATAACAACACCAAGAAAAAAAGAAGATAACTTTAACATTTGTTTATGTGCAGATAGAAAAGGTCTATATCGACTACACAGTAAAAATAAAAGCTTGCCTCCATCTAAAGGCCAGATCGGCAATAAATTAAATCCAAATATTAACATATTTTGAAAAACAAATTGTTCATATATAGTAACTGGCAAAATATTCCCCTTCATTAACAGATATGCTACGCCTACCATTAAAATATGCTGAATAGGACCGCTTACTGTTACAATAAGCTCTTCACGAAATGGCCGGTTTCCATGTTCATCAACTTCTGCTACACCTCCAAACGGCAGCAACATAATCTGTTTAATACGCCAAGAAAAACAATTAGCTGCAACTGCATGACCCAATTCATGAATCAAAACGATTAAAAACAAGATCATAAGCGGCTTAATTGTCGCAGTTAAAATACCAATGGCAAAAATTCCCCATAAAAGAGGATGAATATGAACTTTCATCAACAGAGAGAAGAGACTATTCAAAATGAATCACCTGACTAGGATCAACAAATTTCTCTCCTTTTCTAATTGCAAAATAAAACATACCTGCTTCACCATTTTCTGCATTAGCCACGATACCAATTTCTTTCCCTTTATTAACAAAGTCGTACACATTTACGTTAATGGTTTTTAATTGCCCATACCACGTTTCAGACCCATCTGCATGTTGAATAATAACTGTATTTCCTATGCCATCTCTCTTTCCGACATAACGAACGATTCCCTCACTCATTGCTTCAACAACTGAATCTACCCCTGTTTGTATCGTTACTCCTTGTTTATCTTCTTTAAATGTCTCCATCACTTTTCCAGAAGCAGGTATTACATAACCATTACTAACACTTTCTTCTTTTTTACTCCCTTCCTTTTGAGGTAGTAATGTTAGTGGTTTACCAAATTTATCTTCATACCATGAAGATACCGCTGCAAACTGAAATTCATCATCCATCGTATCTGAAACTAGCTGTCTTGCTTGCTCAAACGTTGGCGATGGGTGTTTAAACAAGATTGCAACAATTAGTACTAAACAAGCAGACGCTAGTACTTTAAAAAAGAAACGTTCTTTTCGAAATAGCGGATGACCTTCATTTTGACTCGGTGTATATTCAATTGTCGAATAATCTGGTAAACCATATTTCTCTTCTTCACTCATTAGTGATGTATGAAGCGGTTCATGAACAGATCGTTTTGTTGTGTTAAGCTGTTTGCGTTTCCGCTCAGCAATGCGTTTTCGTATTTCATCTGCACGTCGATTCATCACTCATCATTCTCCCTTGTTCTTAAACTTATATATTCAAATGTATGACTTGTCCGTTATCGTTATGACAGGATAAAGTGAAAGTTCAACGAGCGGATGTATTAAAAATAATTTATTTCAAAACAAAAAAGCCTCCTGAAATGGAAGCTTTTTGTGACGATTACTTGTAACAAGTAATCAATATTCTTTTAGTAACGTATCTTTATGAACGAACACCAAAGAAACGTTTAATACGAGCAAACATCCCTTTGTCTTCTTCATCTAGTGATTGCAGCGGTACTGTTTCTCCAAGAATCCGTCTTGCAATATTACGGTATGCAATGGATGCTTTGCTAGAAGGATCCATCACGATTGGCTCACCGCTGTTAGATGCTTTAATTACATTTTCATCATCAGCAACAATTCCAATAAGATCTACAGCAAGCAATTGTGAAATCTCATCCACATCTAGCATATCTCCATTTTTCATCATATGATTACGAATACGATTAATCACTAGCTTTGGAGATTCAATATCCTCTTGTTCTAGCAGGCCGATAATTCGATCTGCATCACGTACAGCTGAAACTTCCGGTGTTGTCACAACGAGCGCTTTATCTGCACCAGCTACAGCATTTTTATAGCCTTGTTCGATACCAGCTGGGCAATCAATAATGACATAGTCATAATCTTGCTTCAATTCAAGAATTAAATCACGCATTTGTTCTGGTTGAACAGCTGTTTTATCACTCGTTTGAGCAGCAGGAAGCAGGTACAAGCATTCGAAACGCTTGTCTTTTATCAAGGCTTTTTGAGGCTGGCAGCGTCCTTCCACCACGTCTACAAGATCATATATAATTCGATTTTCAAGCCCCATCACAACATCTAAGTTGCGCAGGCCAATATCTGTGTCTACTAAACAAACGCGCTTTCCAGCTAACGCTAGCGCAGTACCTAAATTGGCTGATGTCGTTGTTTTACCAACTCCACCTTTACCAGACGTAACAACAATAGCCTCTCCCACTGTCAAATTCTCCTTTCTAACCTCGTCAAATTGGGTCTTAGATGCGGTAACGTTTGAACCCGCTCTATCACCATTTGATTGTCGTCATTTAAGTATGCACACTCCATAACATTTTCTTCCTTCTCATTTCTTTCTTCTTCAGATCTTGTAATAATATCAGCGATCCGAAGTTGCGAAGGCTTCATCAATGACGCTGCAATCACCGCGCGTTTATCACCGCGATATCCAGCATGAGCAATTCCTTGTAAAGCACCTAGTATAAAAAGATTCCCTCCTGCTACAATCGTCCCTCCTGGATTCACATCTCCAATTAGAAGTAAATCACCTTCTACATGTAATACTTGTCCAGAACGGACGACTTTTGTAACAGAGACTAATTCATTTTCTTCTTTTACTCGTAATGCATCCTGTTTTAAAATGACGTTACTATCGATTTGTTTGACTACTAAATATTTATTCTTCTCTATGAGCGCCTTTAATTCAATCTCTTGCTCTGTAGTTACAAAACGATTACCAACTTTCACATACACTGTGACAATTTGTTTGTCATCTCCATGTTTATTCGTTAACAACTTGGTTTGCAGTTCTGTTAAAATATCTTCGAATGAACATGTATCATTGAGATGCAACGTTAATCCGTCTTTAGTTCCTTTAATTGTCACATTTTGATCCTTTTGTTTGTTCAAGACGCTCACCTCAACGAATATATAATTTCGACAGAGACTTACTAATTCCTCTTTTTCATTTTGTTGAATAAAAAGATTTCTCCCTACTATTGAACTAGAAAAATGTCTTTTTTTGTATTGTTACCGTTCATCTGCATAATAAGTAGAAAGATGCTGGAAACATTTTTGAAGCGGCAACGCAAATATAAGTGCAAATACGGCATTTAAAATGATGGTTGCGTAAAATCGCTCTTGTAAAAAGCGACCAATGGTCATATCAGATACATGAATAATAGAATTAATTCCGTACACATAAAATTCAATAATGGCTACAGCTAGTAAACACATAAAAATGACAACAAGTAAATTACTTTCCACAACTTTGATTAACTTTGACACAATATAACAAACAGCTGGAAGTCCTAAGCCATATATCCCTAATACATCCGTGAATGCAATATCATAAAGAAAACCAAAAATGACTCCGTATAGCATCGCTTGCTTTGGCTTTAAGTACACCGTCATAAAAACAAGAGCGACAACAACAAAACGTGGTGAAAGAAGCCAATCGCGGAGAGAAGGCTGCATCGCAAAAAAGTTCACAAAAATACTTTCAAACATAAAAATAACTAAGATTAAAAAAGGTAGGAGGAAACGTTTCACTACTTTTCCTCCTCTTCCTCTAAATCTTTTTCAGGCATAACGGTGCTTCTCTTTGCCACCATTACATGATCTAAGTCATATAAATCTGTTGATGGCTTGACATAAGCTTTTTTTGTTAAGCCATACTCATCAGGTTCAATTTTTGTAATTTCTCCAATCACGAGTCCACTTGGAAATACACCATCTTCTCCACCAAGACCAGACGTCACAACTTTTTGCTTTTCTTTAATCTCGGCGTCAAACGGAATACGTCTTAGTAACAGTGCTTGTTCTTTTTCATCATAGCCTTCAATTAACCCGTAAACCGGTGTTTTTGCTTGAATTTTAGCAGATACACGATTCGTGCGATCAGAAGAGCTAATTAGTTGTACAGTAGAGGTAAACTGAGATGCATGCTTGACTTTCCCAATTAATCCACCTGGCGTAATTACTGCCATATTTTCTGCAACATTATGCACTTTTCCTTTATCGATTGCAATCACTTCATGCCATCGATCTGGGTTTCGCGCAATGACTGTCGCTTCAATTGGATCATACTTCTTTAAATCGCTTTCTTTCTCCACTTGCTTTCTTAATTTGTCATTTTCTTTTTGCAATTCATTTACTTTTGCTTCTAACTGCATACGTTCATCTAAACGCGCTTTTAAAACCTCATTTTCTTCATATGTACGCTTTAAGTCACCTACATTCTGAAAGAAACCCGCTACATACTGTGCGGGTTGGTGAAATGTAGCCTGAACAAGACCAACTGTATCTTTTACAAATTGTTCAGGCCACGTTACATCTTTACGACCATTTAACGAAAAACCAATCAATGCCACTAATACAATAATACTGACCAACAAGATAACGAGACGTTTATTTAAGAAAAACTGTGGCATGATTTACACCTCTTAACGTTTAGCGATATGAATCGCTTGTACGATTTTTAAATAAATCAATATGATCTAATGCTTTCCCTGTTCCAATCGCTACACAATCTAATGGATCTTCTGCAATTACAACAGGCATATTTGTTTCTTCACTAATTACTTTATCTAAATTGCGTAACAATGCTCCACCACCTGTTAAGACAATACCTCTGTCCATAATATCAGCTGCAAGTTCTGGTGGTGTTTTTTCAAGTGTACTTTTTACGGAATCTACAATTGCTGATACTGTATCTTTTAATGCATCGGCAATTTCTTCCGCTGAAATTTCAATTGTTTTTGGTAACCCTGTTAATAAGTCACGTCCACGAATCTCCATATTATCGATTCCTTCTGGTATTCCTGCCGACCCAACTTCTACTTTCAATGCTTCTGATGTACGTTCACCAATCATTAAATTGTAGTTCTTACGAATGTATTGAATGATTGCTTCATCCATTTCATCACCAGCGATACGGATAGACTGACATGTAACAATGCCACCTAATGAAATAATAGCTACTTCTGTCGTACCTCCACCAATATCTACAACCATACTACCTGTTGGTTCCCACACTGGTAGATTAGCGCCAATTGCTGCTGCAAATGGCTCTTCAATTGTATATGCATCACGAGCACCGGCTTGACGAGTTGCGTCAATAACAGCGCGTTTTTCAACTGCTGTAATCCCTGATGGTACACACACCATTACATATGGCTTACCAGCAAACAAGCTTTTTGTTTTTTGAGCTTGTTTGATATAGTATTTCATCATTGTTGCTGTCGTTTCATAATCTGCGATAACGCCATCTTTCATTGGACGAAGTGCTACAACGTTTCCTGGCGTACGACCAATCATATTTTTTGCATCGTTACCTACTGCCACGATTTGCTTTGTATCTGTTTGCAAGGCCACAACTGATGGCTCACGCACAACAATTCCTTTTCCTTTTACATAAACGAGTGTATTTGCAGTACCCAAATCTATTCCAAGGTCTCTAGTACCGATTCCAAACATGTGTCTCTTCCTTTCTCTTACCGGAATGCAAAGGTAAAAATCCTATAGCTCAATTCCACCATTTCATTACTAACATTTTTATTTTCTATGCTTCTTTTATAGATGTCAACGCCAAATATTGTATGATAAACCTTCATGCTTTGTCCATTAATAATCGATGATTGTAAAGAACTTGTCATTTAAAATCATGACTACTATTATAACTCAACGTTTTTAAAAAGCATAGCATTACATGTATCCTTTTTCTTTTAAGCTAATATATTTTCGATCTCCAATTATTAGATGATCTAATAATTCAATTCCAATAATTAGCCCGCACTCTTTCAAACGTTTGGTGACATCAATGTCCTCTCGACTAGGAGTGGGATCTCCAGAAGGATGGTTGTGAACACAAATAATGGAAGCTGCAGAGCGACGGAATGCTTCTTTAAAAATTTCACGAGGATGTACAATCGATGAGTTGAGGCTTCCGATGAAGATGGTTTGTTTATGAAGAACTTGATTTTTTGTATTTAAGTATAAACAGACAAAGTGCTCTTGTGACAGGATACGCATTTCTTCCATTACATAGTTGGCTCCATCTTCTGGACTACGAATGGTGTACCTAGTGTCTGGTTTTAACTGCGCGATTCTTTTTCCAATCTCAATCGCTGCAATAATTTGAATGGCCTTAGCAGGTCCAATACCTTTAATATTGGTAATTTCATTGACTGTGGCATCTTGAAGCAATTGTAAGCCTTCAAAATGATTTAAAATCCTGTTTGACAACTGTAACACAGATTCTTCTTTTGTTCCTGTTCGAAGTAAAATAGCGATTAATTCATGGTTCGAAAGACTAGAAGCACCTTTTAGCATGAGGCGCTCCCTAGGTCTTTCATCTTGGGGGAAATCTTTAATCATTAATGATTGTTTCGTCACATCTTGTCACTCCTTTTAAATCGAGTAGACAAACCCATGCTTTTTAAGTTCTCGTACCGTGCGAGACAAGGGAAGGCCGACAACTGTAAAATAATCACCTTGAACCCCTTTTACAAATGCAGCTCCTAAACCTTGTATGCCATATGAACCCGCCTTGTCCATCGGCTCACCCGAGTGAACGTATTGCACAATTTCATCTACTTCTAAGGGCCAAAATTCAACATCTGTTTGTTCATAAAATGTACTCACACTCGCTCCTTGTACAAATGCCACTCCTGTTAATACCTGATGTTTTTTGCCAGATAACATTTTAAGCGTTTCGACGGCTTCTTCTTTTGTGAACGGCTTACCTAAAATCTGATTATGATACACAACGACTGTATCCGAGCCTAATACAAGGTCATTTGGGTAAAATCTAGCTACGTCACAAGCCTTTTGGGCCGCTAAATCCATTACAACTTCAGCCGGAGATTGATTCGGCTTAACTGTTTCTTCAATTGTACTGACATGGACAGAAAAAGGAATATGGAGTTGATTTAACAGCTCTTTACGACGTGGAGAACCTGAGGCTAATATTAGTTGTTTATTCATTGATCTCACCTTTGCATCTCAATTTAGAAAAGAAGGACACAGCTTAATTTTAACAAGTCATACCTTCTTTTACAATAAACAAGTCAGGCAGCATCATACTGCCTGACTTGCATCACAAACATTCAATGATCCTAAAATTACTCATTCATTAACGACCTTTTCATATTGCTGAAGACATGTTAACACTTGCTGATGAGAAGACCATGCAGCTTTTTTTGTTTTATTTTTGTTATAACTCTCCAGTGACACCACTGCTTTTTGAAGACGATCAATGATTGCTTTGACATCTTTATTTTTTGTTTGCTTATTAATTTTTTCCAATTCATCTTTTATTTCATTTAAGTTTGAAGCTTTTTTTCCACCCATTGTTTTAATCGATTGGTCAATGATATTGGCCATAAAGGGCTGTATCGTCACCATCACTTTCTCATCTTCTTTATTTAATGGATTACCGCCTTGAATTTGATAAGATTTGACATACACGTCTTGTCCATCTTCTTTATAATAGGAGCTAATTTGTTTTGCACTTGCTTCATTTGTACCTGCTCCTACAACTAATGCATACTGATTATTTTGCCTTAAAATAACACTTGCCATGTTGTTCTTTTCTAGTTTTGTGCTTTCTTTTTCAGCCGCAGTTTTTGTAGAAAAAACACCGGCTTGAACAATAAATACATCAACTGGTTCAACTGTTAGCTTTGTTTGAATATCACTTTTTTTATCATCGTTCGCTTCAGATTTTGCTTCATCAGCTGGCAACACTTTCTCTTTATTTGGATTATCAATGACAGCTGGTGAATCAGTAGATTGAGTTACCGCTGGTTCAGCTGATTGTTCACTCGTCATTGCTTTTAAGCTAAACATCCCAAATCCAACACCAATAGCAATCGCTAATAACACGATTGTTACAACTCGCTTCACAATTGAAGGAGAAGACGATAATGAAGCACGCTTTATGACTGGTTTCTCCTTTTTCTTTTTTTCATTTCGGACATCTTCAATTGACACGACTTTTTCATCAAAAGCCGCTGGTTCAGGGAGGATCCAGTTAAATTCATCTTTGGGTTGCTCTTGCTTTGGCCTATGTTGGATTTCTTTTTTTTCTCCATTAATTTTAATCGAAATTCGTTGATTACGCTTGTCCATCTTTTCACCACCTTTTACGGTCTAAATCATACACTTTTTTCCATGCTATCATAGAACATAAAAAAAAAAACAAGACATTTGTCGCCTTGTTAGAAAAGGTTTTCGCTAATTTGTTACAAAGCCTGGGATAGTTTCGACAGATAGTTTAGCTGATACGCTCCCTTTGTTACCTGACTAACATAGCTAAATACCAGCTTAATAGCTCTTCTCCATAAAAATAAGCGATAATTGTTCCTCCTGCAATGAATGGACCGAATGGCATCGGTTTTCCTTTTTGTACTTTGCCTGCTATTAAGCTGTATATGCCAATTACTGCACCAAATAAAGTAGCTAAAAAGAATGACAAAAGTACTAATTTCCAGCCAAGAACGATGCCTAATACACCATATAGTTTAATATCTCCTCCCCCCATCCCGCCTCCACTGACAAAGCCAATTAAAAATAGCAAACTAAATCCAATCATTGCACCAAATAAACAGTCCCACCAGGGAGAAAGCGGGATAAACAAGCGTTCGATAATCAATAACGGGGTAAAAAATAAAAGTACTTTATTAGAAATAATCATATATGCTAAATCTGATATAACAATAATTGCTAATAACGAAACAAGGGTTAGAGCTACGAGTAATTCAAGTTGAAGACCAATTAAGTGAAATGATAGAAAAAAAGAGAAGCCTGTAAGGAGTTCCATAATGGGGTAAAATGGAGGGATTTCAGCTTTACAGCTACGGCACCTTCCTTTTTGAATGACATAGGAGAAAACGGGAACCAGTTCGGATATTCTTAATGCATGTCCACATTTTGGACAGCTAGACCGAGGACGAACAATTGACTGATTAACGGGTATACGCAGTCCGACAACATTATAAAATGAACCCAGTGTAAGACCTATAATAAACAAATATATCTCTAAGATCATTATCACCTCTGATAGCAGTTTGACGCTGCATTGCTGTTAGCGGCATTCTTCACCTATTTTTCAGTTAGAGAACGTATAAACATTGCATTAAATGCGTCTAACACAACATTACATCTATGAAATAGTCCTACCATTCTTTTCAGATGCTTTCTAAGCATCCTACCTCTGAACTAGATAGATATTCCTTCTCTTCATAATGAGTTTTGAATCATCCCTCCAATACTTGGAATAAGAATTGCTGCGGTAATTCCAAGTATAATAATAATTACTAATAACTGAATCAGCGTTAAACCTTTTTCTTTTTTTATCATTTTTCAACACCTCCCTTTTAAACGAATAACTCGAATAAAATAAGCTTCAATCATTAATTTTCCTCATCACCTTGAAGTGAGTAAATCTTCACATGTATTTAGTGCTGATAGGAAAGAATGAAATGTAAAAAACTTCAATATAGCACCAAGATTACAGTTATAATTTTACAATAATTACTTAATTATGAAAATACTTTTAGTTCTATTGTAGCTTTTGGTTATTCGAAAAATGGAATGATTCATACGATACTAGTCATAGTCCTCTTTAAACAACTATGATAAATGACTCAATTCGTAACGTTACATCCCCTCATTGCTTATTTTCAAATTCATTTCACAAAACCATCTCTTGTCCTAACCCCCATCTAAGAAGCTTGTTTTTTGATCATTAGTATCTTGCTAAGAACCAACACATTGCATATAGTCATCTACATAAATTTTTCAGTCAACTGTTGCTGTTCATTTCCATGATTGTGATACTGCGTAATGAATTTAGTATTTTTCTATGCTAATCATTTATGTACTACAGATCCTTACAGAAAAATAAAGTTCATCTTAAAAGCATTGTACTACTAATTGATACTTTCTTTAGAACAAAAAATGGATTCTACGTTCGTTCTTCAAAAGAAAAACCGCTAGCGTCGGCAAGCGGTTTTTCTTTGCTTAATAATAAGGAGCCATGAATAGATAAACAATTACTCCTGTAAAACTGACATAAAGCCAGATCGGCATTGTCCATCTTACAATTTTCTTATGTTTCTCTACTTGCATCGTCCAACCCCAAACGAGGGCAAATAATGCTAAAGGAACAACAACGGCTGCTAAAAAGCTATGAGTAATTAAGATAAAAAAGTAAATTGGACGAATAATTCCTTCTCCTCCAAATGTTGCTATTTCAGTAGACATGTAATGAAATGTCAAATAAGAAACAAGAAACACAAGAGTGGACGTAAAAGCTGCTAAAATAAAGCCTCTATGAGCGTTTATATTCTTCTTAAAAATCGAAATAAGTGCAGCCACTAAAAATATGAACGTAAAACTATTTAAAATCGCATTTAACCTTGGGAAGATAGTAAGGTCAAACTTTACTTCACCTTGATAGCCGATAGGCGAAAAAAACAAAGCCAAAATAATAACATTGGCAATCAGTGAAACAGTAAGAATGATTCCTGTATAGTTTTTATTAGATGTCGGCAGATTATTTTCATTCTTCTTGTTCATTATAACAATCTCCTTGTAAATTTATATGTTCATTATATCTCACTGTTTCATGAGGTGAAAGTGACAATACTTTGAACAAGTCGTTCTAGCTTAATAGAAACGACCTGACTTCAGAAATAAAATAGAGCGAGCCCGTGATAACTAGCATTTCATTCTCACTTTTTATCCGGTTTTTCACTTCGATAACCGCTTCTTTCCATTGTTCATTCACATGCTTACGAGGATGTTCGCTTAGTTCATATAGTTCCTGCCCAGAGTACGCTCGTGGAAATTCAAATGATGTAAAGGTAATAGTAGAAGCCATTGCCTCAAGGTCATTGACCATTTGTTGAGCATTTTTATCATTGAGGCAGCTAAACACAAAGTGAATACGCTTTTGTTCATAATGAAGACGAAGGGTCGACAGCAAACTGTCAATGCCTTCGGCATTGTGTGCCCCATCAATAATGGTTAGTGGATGTTGACTCATCGTTTCAAAACGCCCAATCCATTTTGTTGTTTCAAGTCCCTTTGCAATCTGCTCATCTGAAATTATCACTTCATTTGCCTGACGCAGAGATTGAATAGCCATTGTCGCTATTGATGCATTTTTCACTTGATGATACCCAAACATCGATAGCTTTAAAGACGGAAGGGTTCCAAAGGGTGTTAATAAAGTAAAGCATTCCCCATCTTCAACAGATTCATATTGTTCAATTTGAAATTCTTGTCCTAAGACAGAGATTTCCGCTTGTTGATCATATGCAATTCGTTCAATGACATTCAGTGCTTCCGCTTGCTCAACTGCTGTAATGAGTGGTATGCGCTCCTTTATAATTCCTGCTTTTTCAGCAGCAATTTCTTCTACTGTTTCACCTAAAATCCCCATATGATCAAACCCAATATTAGTAATAATGGTTAACAGCGGCTGAACAACGTTAGTAGAATCATATCGGCCGCCAAGACCTGTTTCAACTAACACATAATCTACTTTTTTGTGATAACCAAAGTAAAGAAAGAATATTAATGTAATCACTTCAAACTCAGTTGCAGCTCCAAGCGATGTTTGTTCAACTCTCTCAACAACGCCTTTTACCTCCTGAACAAGATTCGTCATTTCTTCGTCTGTAATTGGAACGCCATTTACACTAATCCGTTCATTAAATGTCTCAATATATGGAGATGTGAAAGTCCCAACTTGATAACCAGCCTCTTGTAACATATAACGCATATAGGCTACCGTCGAACCTTTTCCGTTCGTCCCTGCAACATGAATAGCTTTTATATTTTGCTCTGGGTGATCTAATTGCTCTAACATCCATTTCATCCGTTCCAACCCTGGCTTAATGCCAAATCGAAGTCGCTTATGAATCCAGTTAAGCGCTTCTTCATATGTTGTAATCATATTCTCGTTCACCTTTCTTTTCTACATTATCCTCATTATATAAAGAAAGAGCGCTGCTATACAAGCAACGCTCTTCTCTTTTATTATCCACGTAATTCTGCAATACGAGACTGTACCGCTTCACGTTTTTCAATATAATCTTGCTCTTTTCTACGTTCTTCCTCTACTACTTGTGCCGGTGCTTTTGCAGTAAATCCTTGATTGCTTAATTTCTTCTGCACACGTTCTACTTCTTTATTTAACTTGTCGTACTCTTTTTCTAAACGAGCAATTTCTTCGTCAATATTGATTAACCCTTCAAGCGGTAAAATTAATTCTGCGCCTGTTACAACAGAAGTCATTGCTTTTTCTTCTAACGTGATATCTGTAGAAATGATTAACTCACTTGGATTACAGAAACGTTCTACATATGCACGGTTTTTCTCTAGCTGCGCTTCAACTTGCGCATCTTTTGCTTTAATAAACAATTTGACTTGTTTGCTCATTGGCGTATTCACTTCCGCACGAATATTACGGACAGAACGGATGATATCAACAAGCAAGCGCATTTCATTCGCCGCTTCCTTATCTGATAATTCTTCGCGTACTGTCGGCCATTTTGCAACAGTAATTGATTCGCCTTCATGCGGCAGGCTTTGCCAAATTTCCTCGGTAATAAACGGCATAAATGGATGTAAAAGTCGCATTGTGTTGTCTAATACATATGCTAAAATTGAACGAGTTGTCTTTTTCGCCGCTTCATCTTCACCATAAAGAGGTAATTTTGCCATTTCAATATACCAATCACAGAAATCATCCCAGATGAAATTGTAAAGAACGCGCCCTACTTCACCAAATTCATATTTATCTGCTAGTTTTGTAACATGTTCGATCGTTTCATTTAGACGCGTTAAAATCCATTTGTCTGCAACTGATTTTTCACCTGACAAATCTAGCTCTTCAAATGTAATACCATTCATGTTCATTAAGGCAAAACGAGAAGCATTCCAGATTTTATTCGCAAAGTTCCATGTTGCTTCTACTTTTTCAAAGCTAAAACGTAAATCTTGGCCTGGTGAACTTCCTGTTGATAAGAAATAACGAAGTGAATCAGCACCGTATTTCTCAATAACTTCCATTGGATCAACACCATTACCTAATGATTTACTCATCTTACGACCTTGTTCATCGCGAACTAACCCATGAATTAATACATTGTCAAATGGACGTTTCCCTGTAAATTCAAGACCTTGGAAAATCATACGTGACACCCAGAAGAAAATAATATCATAACCTGTTACTAGAACATTCGTCGGGTAATAACGTTGAAAATCAAGAGACTCGACATCTGGCCATCCCATTGTTGAAAATGGCCATAAAGCAGAACTAAACCATGTATCTAATACATCTGAATCTTGTT
Source organism: Priestia megaterium (assembly GCA_008180335.1). GTDB lineage: Bacteria > Bacillota > Bacilli > Bacillales > Bacillaceae_H > Priestia > Priestia megaterium_B. The sequence continues at coordinate 253,899 of VTEF01000001.1, read as the reverse complement.
CCCAGTTTTCAAGATCTGCTGGAGGCTCATGATCAACATATATTTCGCCAGTTTCTTTATGGTACCAAGCCGGTATGCGATGCCCCCACCATAATTGACGAGAAATACACCAATCGCGGATATTTTCCATCCAGTGTAAATAGGTTTTCTCAAAACGGTCGGGTACAAAGTTTACTTTCTCTTCACTCTTTTGTAATTCAACAGCTTTCTCAGCTAACGGTTGCATTTTGACAAACCATTGTGTAGACAAATAAGGTTCAACAACAGCGCCGCTACGTTCACTGTGTCCCACTGAATGCATATGGTCTTCGATGTTAAATAATACGCCTGCTTCTTGTAAGTCTTTTACAATTTGTTTACGGCATTCAAATCGATCCATGCCTTCATACTTACCAGCTTTATCATTCATCGTGCCATCCTGATTCATCACAAGAATACGCTCAAGATTATGGCGGTTACCAATTTCAAAATCATTCGGGTCATGGGCTGGTGTGATTTTAACCGCTCCTGAACCAAACTCCATGTCTACATAGTCATCACCGACGATTGGGATTTCACGCCCAACAATTGGTAAAACAACTGTTTTTCCGATTAAATGTTTGTAACGTTCATCTTCTGGATGAACCGCTACTGCTGTATCACCAAGCATTGTTTCAGGTCGAGTTGTAGCAATTTCGATGTACCCAGAGCCATCTGCTAATGGATAACGCATATGGTAAAAAGCCCCTTGAACATCTTTATAAATTACTTCAATATCTGAAAGAGCTGTTTTCGTTGCTGGATCCCAGTTAATAATATATTCACCGCGGTAAATAAGACCTTTTTTATAAAGTGTTACGAATACTTCACGTACTGCTTTTGATAAACCCTCATCTAATGTGAAACGTTCACGAGAATAATCTAAACCAAGCCCGAGTTTTGCCCACTGCTGACGAATAAAGCTTGCATATTCTTCTTTCCATTTCCATGTTTCTGCTACAAAATTTTCACGTCCTAAATCATAGCGGCTTTTACCTTCTTTACGAAGCTTCTCTTCTACTTTTGCTTGTGTTGCAATTCCAGCATGGTCCATGCCAGGAAGCCACAGAACATCATAACCTTGCATACGCTTCATACGCGTTAAAATATCTTGCAGTGTCGTATCCCAAGCGTGGCCTAGATGCAGTTTCCCTGTTACGTTTGGTGGGGGAATAACAATGGTATATGGTTCTTTTTCAGCGTCATTCATTGCTTCAAAAAACTTACCATCTAACCAGTATTGATAACGATTTTCTTCAACAGCTTTTGGATCATATTTTGTTGAAAGTGTCACTTCTTTTTCTGACATAATGTACCTCCAGTAAAAATATAATTTTCATTCACATGCAGTTACATACATGAATGGTATCATAAACATAAAAAAACTCCCTCTTCCTTAAAAGGACGAAAGGAGTTGATTTCGCGGTACCACCTTTTTTTATAGACTTATCCATTGATAAAGTGAAACTTTAATCAGCAAGAGCTCCCTCCATACTGACTGTTAGTTAAACCAATCAGACTTTTACAGGCTGTTGTCCTCTCTATTGATTTTAAGACGAGGAACTCACCGCCCGTTAAAGCGGGATAAATCTATACACTTCATTTCATAACGGTCGATTAACCGGCTTCTTCTACTTAGAATCTTTTCTGTTCAAAAAAGCTACTCATAGGCGACATTCCAAGTTGGCATTCCTAAGAAATCTCACAGCTAATGATTTCTCTCTCTGAAGGCGCTCTCCCTTGTACTCTTCCTATTCACTGTATTTATGTATGAGATTCTCTTAATTATACTATATGAAAAAATATTGAATCGTCAATAATCTTCTCCATTTTTTTATGATTATATTCATATAACTTCATTTTCTGGCCTACTATTTTTCGTTCTATACTAATAATATTAGTAGTTTATTAAAAATCTGAACGCATATATCGCTCTCTTCATACACTATATTAGCCAATAGTACGCCTATGGAGAGGAGAATTTTAATTATGAAAAAACGACTAAATTTCAACTCTTATCAAATGCAGCGCTGGATAAAAAATGTCGGGGCAGCATGTGCACAATTTATTATCCCATTAACCATAATCCAAGGAATTCGCACACTGTTTTTCCCCACTACATTTGATGTCTTTTTATTAGCTCTCTTTGCATTAGTCACCATTGCTCTTTATTTAGAATGGATGTAAACAGCCCAAACGATTTATTCGTTCGCTTGGGCTTGAGCAGCTGCTTCAGCTGCGATTTTTCTTTGCTGATCTACTTCAAAGATTTTAATATTCAACTGTTCAATATTTTTTGTCAGCCAATAGGCTCTTATTAATGATTGCATATGCTCAAGTTCGGTTCTACTACTATGGTTTTGGCGGTATTGTACGACACATTGATACAAAGGCTCTGGAAAAGCAAGATAACTATGCAAAAGCAACCGCTCTTCTTCTTTCAATGCAAAATGTTTCTCATACGTCGCAAACCATTCATAACTATCAAAACTTGTTACTGGGTATGTGCGTAACGTCCGAAAATAAAACGAAACTAAATCATAAATTGGAGACGCATCCTTCGCTTGCTCAAAATTAATAAAAAAGCCATTTCCTCTCTCATCATACACAAAATGTTTCGCTGATAGCTTTCCGTGTACGGTGACAAGCCGAATCTTCTCTTTCTCTTCCATTTCTGTATTCCAGTCATCTAATTTGCCAAATCCAAACTCTAACGCTCTTGTCATTTCATAGTAAAATGTACAAAAATGAAGTTCAAAGGGTGACATATATACTTTCTTTTCGCACTCGATTACATATTGTTCTAATTCTTCCTGTCTGTCTTCCCAAGTTTTTTTGATTGTAGAATAATGTTGTTCAATATCTTCTTCTTTTACATCTACCTCACGAACTGACGCCCCGTGCAACTTCGCTAACTCTTGGAATAATTTGTGATAGCGAATATCGCGCTCATCTGTAGGGTTATTCGGAAGCCAAGGCATTAAATAATAAGCATTTTTTTGATCCGTTACAATTGGCTGCCTGTGTTTCGTTTGATAAATAGGAACAAATCCCATCCAGCCTTTCTGCTGAAGCACTTGAAGTGTTTGAATAAATCCATAGTTTCTTATTTCTTCATGTTCAACTTGTTTTAATGCGTATACACCGTTTTTTGTATATACTTTTTTTACTTTCCCGTAGTCTTCTATAAAATCAACTTCTAACTGATATTGTTGTAAAAGTGAATGATAATTAATAGCTGCTCCTTTCATGTATACACCTCCTTTTTTGTACATAAAGAAAACAGTTAAGACATTATATGCGTCAAAACTGTTTTCTTTTCTTATTATTTTCCTATGATGCTCCTAAACACAGAGTCGTCTGAGCACGTCGATTACTAAGTTTATGCATTGCTAGCTATCTGTTAACGGACAGGAATATTTAAAATACTCCCTTCCTCAAGTTCATACTCATCTTCTAAGTTGTTTGCACGAAGAATGTTTTGAACATTTGTTTGATAACGCTCTGCTATCGTATCAAGAGAATCCCCATTTTGTACAATACATAATTTCCACGTAGCGTACGATTCTTCTTCTCTTGAAAACAGCTTTGTTAAATATAATGCATTTTCACTTCGGTTCTCCACAGAATCTTCTTCTTTGCGAAACTCAACAATGATTTCATTTTCTTCTTCATCCTCGGAGGATACAGTATCATCTTCTTCTGTTGACCAGTCTGATTCATCTTGGCGAGCTCGAAAAAGTTCAACAACATTATTTTCTCTTTCTTCTTCCTGCTGTTCTTTTTTCACTTCTACCTCAAAAGGCTCGTAAACTTCTTCTTCATATTCGACAACGGGGTCTTTACGCGGCTCTGTTTGAAAGACAGAAGAAAAATAATTTTGTACCGATTCTTCTTCTTTCTCCTCTTCTTTAACCTCATTTACGGTTTCATCAAATGCAGGAGATTCCCGGTATGCCAATTCTAACTCCTCATGCTTACTATCTGCTGGCCGCTCTTCTTCCTGTACTATCTCTTCTTGCTGTACTACCTCTTCTTGTTGTACTGTCTCTTCTCTCTGTACTACCTCTTCTTGCTGTACTACCTCTTCTTGCGCTCTCTTTTCCTGTGCTTCAAGTGCTGCTAGCCAGTCGACTTCATCTGTATTTTCCTCATTTGCTAATGATTCTTCTTCACGAACATGACTTTGTTGTTCCCCATACAAGCCAGTAATTGATAAATCTGCCATTAGCTGCAAACAATTAGATTGGGGTAATTCATAATCAAATAAATCAATAGACACATAGACATCTTCAATACTTTGAATACGATTTTTTGGAATCGTAATATCAACAGGAAATTCATGAGCCAATTCCGCTGTTCCGTCTTCTCGAACTGCGATAGACTGTATTGGTTTTTCATTCGTATATTCGCGCAACGAGTGGTCTTCTTCCTCGTGCGTTTCATATTCACCTGTTAATAATAAAGCCCCACGAATGGAGACATATTGATCATATTCTTGGATTGACACTTGAGGCTCTAAGGAGATTGATAAAAGCTGAGACACTTCCTGTCCTTTTTGAAACCAGACTGATTCTTCTACAGAAAAACGCAGACATGATAAATTATCCTGCGACAAATTGCTCTCCTCCTTCCACTCCACTGTAAAATAGCGTAGTCATTAAAGATGTATGAATAATTGAAATGAAATATGTCTTTAAAATAAAAAAGCTTACGGTTTCCCCGTAAGCTTTTTATTGCACACCCTTTATCCCTAAACACCTATCGTGTTTAGCGTAACGTTGAGAAGGCTTTTTCAGCCGCTGCGATTGTAAATTCAATGTCTGCATCAGTATGCGCTGTCGATAAAAACATTCCTTCAAACTGAGAAGGCGGTAAAAATATACCTTCATTTGCCATTTCCCGATAATAAGCCGCAAAATAATCAAGATTAGATGTTTTAGCCTTCTCATAATTAACCACTTGCTCATTTGTGAAGAAAAATCCAATCATTGAACCAGCGCGGTTAATCGTATGTGGAATATCATATTTTGTAGCCGCTGCCTTCAACCCTTCTTCTAACCGATCTGCTTTACGTGCAAACTCTTGGTAAGACTGTGGCGTCAGCTGTGTTAACGTTTCATACCCTGCTGTCATCGCTAAAGGATTACCGGATAACGTCCCTGCTTGATAGATTGGACCACTTGGCGCAATTTGCTCCATAATCTCTGCTTTACCACCATATGCACCTACTGGTAATCCACCGCCAATTACTTTACCTAAGCATGTTAAGTCAGGTGTTACATTGTAGTAACCTTGAGCACAATTATAATCCACTCGGAATCCTGTCATCACTTCATCAAAGATTAAAACAGAGCCATACTGAGTTGTGATATCACGCAAACCCTCTAAAAAGCCTGGCTGAGGAGGGACAACACCCATATTTCCAGCTACTGGTTCAACAATGACACCAGCGATATCTTCTCCAAATTGCTCAAATGCATATTTGACACTTGTTAAATCATTATACGGAACAGTAATCGTATTTTTAGCTGTTCCCTCTGGAACACCTGGGCTATCCGGTAATCCCAGTGTTGCTACACCTGAACCTGCTTTGATAAGCAGTGAATCGCCGTGTCCATGATAACAACCTTCAAATTTTAAAATTTTATTACGGCCTGTATACCCACGAGCTAGGCGCAGTGCACTCATTGTCGCTTCTGTTCCTGAGCTCACCATACGAACAATTTCAATAGATGGCACACGTGAAATGACTACTTTTGCTAGTTCATTTTCAATGACAGTCGGCGCACCAAAGCTTGTCCCTGATTCTGTTATCTTTTTTATTGCTTCAACGACACGATCATTTGAATGTCCATGAATTAATGGCCCCCATGATAAGACGTAATCAATGTATTCATTTCCGTCAATATCATAAATTTTCGCCCCTTTTCCACGCTTCATAAAAATCGGATCCATTTGAACAGATCTAAATGCTCGCACAGGGCTGTTCACACCGCCTGGCATTAATTGCTTTGCTTCAAGAAACGCTGCTTTTGACTTTTCATAACTTCTCATCAGTGGAACACTCCTTTTTTACTTATCCGTTAACCAACGCGCCACATCTTTGGCATGATACGTAATAATTAAATCTGCTCCTGCTCGCTTCATGCTCGTTAATTTCTCAAGCACGATGTCCTTTTCATTGATCCAGCCATTTTGAGCTGCTGCCTTAATCATAGAATACTCACCGCTCACGTTATAGGCTACAACCGGCAAATTAAAGTTATTTTTCATATCACGCATAATATCTAAATAGGAAAGAGCTGGCTTGACAATTAAAAAGTCTGCTCCTTCTTCTATATCAGATGCTGCTTCACGCATCGCTTCTAGACGATTAGCCGGGTCCATCTGATACGTTTTACGATCTCCAAATTGAGGAGAAGAATGAGCTGCATCACGAAACGGCCCGTAAAAAGCGGAAGCATATTTTACTGCATATGACATAACTGGAATATGTTCAAATCCTGCTTCATCAAGTCCATGACGAATAGCTGCCACAAAGCCATCCATCATATTAGAAGGAGCAATAACATCAGCTCCTGCTCTCGCTTGACTGACTGCTGTACGAGCTAGTAAATCGAGTGTAGGATCATTCAAGACCTTTCCTTCTTCAATAATTCCACAATGGCCATGATCTGTATATTGACATAAGCATGTGTCTGCTATCACCACTAACTCTGGGAAGTTTTCTTTAATTTGACGAATCCCTTTTTGAACAATGCCATGATCATGATAAGCTTGTGAACCTACTTCATCTTTTTCAGCAGGTACGCCAAACACAAGCACCGATTTGATCCCTAAGTCAACTAGTTCCTGCATCTCATCATTGACTAGATCTAATGAAACTTGATACACTCCAGGCATGGATTGAACAGCATTTCGTTTATTTTCTCCCTCAACAAAAAAAATCGGATAAATTAAATCTTCCTTATGTAAATGTGTTTCACGTACTAGCGCACGCATGTTAGCAGAATTACGTAATCGGCGATGACGTGCAAACTGTAAATCTTTCATAACAATCTCCTCCTTCATCCTTACTCCTCTAAAAAATGATTTGTTAATACCTCTATCATACCATCAACTGTATAAATCGTTGGCATTAGATGCTTAATTCCATACGCTGCGGCAGACTTACTTGTAATAGGACCAATGCATACAACGACCGTTCGATTGACCCAATCTAGCCAATCTGAATGGTCCTTTACAGCCTCGACAAAAAAATCAACCGTAGATGAGCTAGTAAACGTAATCGCATCAATTTCTCCAGCTTGTAACTTGCTTCTTAATTGCTCCCTTGCTTTATGATCTTTTACTGTTTCATAAACGACCAAATCAATGACATCATAACCTTTTGCTCGTAATCCATCTTGAATCACATCTCTAGCTAAATTACCTCGCACAATGAAAATACGTTCTTGAAGACCAACTACTTTTAACAGCGCATCCCGCAACGACTCTGCGACATATTGTTCAGGTAAAAGCTGTGCTGTGAAACCAAAGCGTTGTACTACTTTATTCGTTTTCTCCCCAACAACAGCTATTTTGAGCTTAGACACAACCTCTTTTTTAATTTGCAACACATCAAGCCATTGAAAGAAAAATTCTATTCCATTTTGGCTTGTAAACACAAGCCAATCACAAAATTGCAACTGTTGTAATGCTTCCATCATTTGCTTTATATTCTTAGTCTTTTCAAAAGTTAAAACAGGAATGGTAACAGGAATACCGCCAAGCTTCTCAATTTTTTGGGCAAATGATTTAGCCTGCTTTGCCTCTCTTGTAATGAGCACTTGCTTTGAAAAAAGAGGAGCCTCGTGACTCATTACTTGTCCAGCTCCTCTTTTACACGATCAATTAATTCTTTAGCTCCTTTGGCTGTTAATCTTTTTGACGCTTCTTCTCCAATGATAGATGGATTTTGTCCAACTATTTGTTCTTGGTAAATTGTTGTTCCGTCAGGAGATGCAACTAACGCTGTCAACTCAAGATTGTCTTCATCCAAAAAACGGGCATATCCTGCAATTGGAACTTGGCATCCACCTTCCATCTTTTGAAGAAAGACTCGTTCTGCTTGAACAGCCAAATTTGTTTGTACATCATTCAATTTATCTAACAGCTCAAGTAACTCCTTGTCATCTGAGCGACATTCAATTGCGAGCGCTCCTTGTCCAACAGCTGGAACACTTATTTCTGGCTCTAAATACTGCGTAACTGTATCTTTCGACCAATCCATTCGAGACAGACCAGCTGCAGCTAAAATAATTGCATCATATTCTTCCGTTTTTAATTTTGTTAATCTCGTATCAATGTTCCCTCGAATCCACTTGATTTCAATATCCTTACGTTGTGCTAGCAGCTGTGCACCTCGTCTTAAGCTGCTTGTACCGATAATTGCTCCACTTGGCAACTGCTCAAACGTTTGGCCATTTTTCGAAATTAAAACATCACGATGATCCTCTCGTAAAGGAACACATCCAATTGTTAAACCAGCAGGTAACACGGCGGGCATATCTTTCATACTGTGAACAGCCATGTCAATCTCTTTCGTTAACATTGCTTGTTCAATTTCTTTAACAAAAAGACCTTTTCCCCCTACTTTTGATAAGGTAACATTTAAAATCTGATCACCTTTTGTCACCATTTCCCTAATCTCAAACTCAAAAGGCAGCCCTTGTTTTTTTAATTGTTCAATTACCCATTTCGTTTGCGTTAGTGCTAACTTGCTTCGACGTGAGCCGACAATAATTTTTCTCATCTTTTCCTCCTACTTACGAATTCCAAAAGTGAAAATTAGATAAACTTCCAAATAAAAAAAAGTTAATTAATAGGATTAAAAATAAAGCAATATTCCAAACTGCAATAGCCCGTCCTTGAATTCCTTTGCGTAAACGCGCATATAAATAAGCGCTATAAGCAAGAAGCATTAAAAACGATCCTAACACTTTTGTATCGTACCAATGAAAGTTAACAAGTTTGATATAAGCCCAAATGACACCTAACATAAGAGAAAGCAGCAGCAAAGGAACACCTGTTAAAATTAACATGTATGACATATAATCTAACTTGGTTAGATCTTCAATTCTTAATAGCCTTTTTCCCCATTTTTTCTTCTTCAATAAATCATATTGCACAAGATAAAGAGCAGAAAAAACAAATGAAATGGAGAAAGCTCCATAGGATAAGATTGCCATCGTAATGTGAATAATTAACAATTCCGACATCAGTCGCTCTGCTTCCACTGCTGTTTGGGAGTCTATAGGAGCAAATGTATGAATAGACATAATTAAAAAGCCAATCACATTTGCAAAGAACACCATAAGATCAACACGAAATAGGCGGTTAATCACCATTGATAGTGTAATAAGCACCCATGCATAAAAGTATAGCCCTTCTGAAATAGTGAGGATCGGAAACCTTCCTGTTTCATACATTCGTAATAGTAAAAAAGCAGTTTGCAAAATCCATACAATAAAAAGTAACCAGAAAGCCACTTTATTCGCTTTCCGGTTATGTTGCACAAAATCAATAAAATATAACAATACGCTTACTGCGTATAGAATAACAATTAGTTCATAAATTCTGGTGAACTGAATATCAACCATATAAAGTCCTCACTTATGACTGATAAGCTACTTGTTGAGAAGTGGCCGAAACTGTATGTTGTGCTTCTTTTTGTTTTTGTAAAACTACTTCCTGCTCAATATTAAAAATCTTCATAAACAGTTCTAACGACTCCTCTGCATGTTGCTCACCAGCCAATTCTTTCGCGTGTAAAATTGGATCGCGAAGCAATTGATTAATAATGCTTTTTGTATGTTTGTTTAATACTTTTCGTTCACGTTCAGATAGATTTGGTAGTTTGCGATTAATGCTATTCATTGTTTCTGCCTGAATGGTTAATGCTTTTTCACGCAAAGCCGAAATGACAGGTACAACGCCTAATCTCCCCAGCCATGATTTAAATTCAACAACTTGGGATTCTACCATTAACTCAATGGCATCTGCTGCTTTTTGACGTTCCTCCAAGTTTGATTCCACGATTCCTTGTAGATCGTCAATATCATATAAAAACACGCTTTCAATTTCATCTAACGCTGGGTCTAAATCACGTGGAACAGCGATATCAACCATGAATAATGGACGACCTTTGCGCAAGCGCTCAACATGACTCATCATCTCTTTTGTAACAACAAAACTATTTGCTCCTGTTGAACTGATTACAATATCTGCTTCAACTAATGCACATTGAAGTTCAGTTAGTTGCTTAGCCTCACCTAAGAAACGCTCTGCTAATTGTTGTGCTTTTTCAAAGGTACGATTCACAACTGTTACTTTTTTAACTCCGTTTCCATACAAATTTTGCACTGCCAATTCGCCCATTTTACCTGCGCCAAGAATGAGAACATGCTTTGATGATAAATCGCCAAAGATTTTTTTAGCTAGCTCTACTGCTGCATAACTAACTGATACAGCATTTGCACCAATTTCTGTTTCATGATGAGCGCGTTTAGCCAATGTCACAGCTTGCTTGAACAATTCATTAAATACCGTTCCAATTGTCTCACTTTGTTGTGCAAGCAGAAAGCTTGAGCGTACTTGTCCAAGAATCTGTGTTTCACCTAATACCATTGAATCTAACCCACAGCTAACTCGATATAAATGTTCAATTGCTCCGTCATCTTCAAATATCGTTAAAAACGGTGAAAAATCATCTTTATCTAACTGAAACCATTCAGCTAAAAACGCTTTTATATAATAACGGCCTGTGTGCAATTGATCAACAACCGCGTAAATTTCAGTTCGATTACAGGTTGAAACAATAATATTCTCTAAAACACTTTTTTGGCCGCTCAATGTTTTCATAGCAGATGAGAGTTCTTGTTCATTAAAACTAAGCTTTTCTCTTATTTCAACAGGGGCTGTTCGATAATTCAAGCCGACTGCTATAATATGCATTTGTTATATCCCCCCTACAATTGAAATTTGCTCATATACCTCTTTCTATTATAACATGTTTCAAAAAGTGTTCTTAAAAAAAATGTGAACAGTCTTTGAAAACATGTGTTAAGATATTAACTGTTATTCCAAAACAAATTGTATCAAAAAAGCAGTGATTTATCACGTTTCCTGTTTTAACACACCAGGAGGTAACTATGAAAAAGCAAACAATATTTTTTGGCGTATTATTAGTTGGATTTGGAACTTTCTTTTTATTGAGTGAACTGCACCTATCAATTGCCACTAAGCTATACACTTGGCCTATGCTATTAATCTTGATAGGAATTGCACTGTTTGCACAATCTCGTGTATCACAAGAACATTCAAACTTATTAGCCAGCTACATATTAATTACACTAGGTTTTCATTTCTATGTAAGTGACCTTTTTCCTTTTTGGCCTACGCATACTAGCATGGTTATTTTCATGATCGCTCTTAGCTTTTTACTGAGTGCTCGAAAAATCAAAACCGGCCTTTTTCAAGGAATGATGTTGCTAGCAATTGCCATTTTTATGATGTTTTCGAAACGTTTCGAAATATTTCTACCAGCTGTAGAAGATGGTGTAAACTATTTTAAAACATTTTGGCCAATTCTCTTCCTGCTTATTGGTTTATATTTATTATTTTTCAAACGTAAATAATGTATGTAAAAATATTTTAAAAATGGAACGTGCTCCATCATGAATAAGAGGAGCACGTTCCATTTTCACTTCATATATCCTACTTTAATCTACGACACTGTAATCGCTGATCTATTTCTACTAGTGTCATTTGTCACAGTCTTAATGTGTCATGCGGTATTGTAAAGATTTCCACGCTTGCTCTTTTCCTTGAGCAGTTTCAGATGAGAATAAAATTAATTCATCCTCTGCTTGTAAATCTAATGTGTCTTTAACTACTTTTAAATGCTTTTGCCATTTTCCTTTCGGAATTTTATCGGCTTTTGTTGCAATCACCATCGTCGGAATATCATAATGCTTTAAAAAATTATACATCATCACATCATCATTCGATGGTGCATGGCGTAAATCAACAATTAGCAAAACAGCTTTTAATTGCTCACGCTGAGTTAAATATGTTTCAATCATTTTTCCCCATGCTTCACGCTCTTTTTTTGATACTTTCGCAAAACCATACCCTGGAACATCAACGAAATGCATCATTTCATTAATTAAATAAAAATTTAACGTTTGTGTTTTTCCTGGCTTCGATGATGTTCGAGCTAAATTTTTTCGGTTTAGCATTTTATTAATAAACGATGATTTACCAACATTTGATCGACCCGCTAACGCAAATTCTGGCAAATTTTCACTTGGATATTGTTCAGGCTTTACTGCACTAATTACAATTTCCGCTTGAGTTACTTTCATTTTACCTCTCCTATTAATGCATGTTCTAATACTTGATCTAAATGAGAAACAAGCACGATGTCTAATTGCTCTTGTACGCTATCTGGAATATCATTAATGTCTCGTTCGTTGTCTTGCGGAATAAGGATTTTAGTCAGACCTGCACGATGCGCACTTAAGGACTTTTCTTTTAATCCGCCAATCGGTAACACTCGTCCTCTTAATGTAATTTCTCCTGTCATTCCAACTTCTCTCCGAACCGCTTTCCCTGTTAAAGCTGAAATAAGAGCTGTTGCAATTGTAATACCTGCAGATGGACCATCTTTCGGTACAGCTCCTTCTGGAACATGGATATGAATGTCATGTTTTTCATGAAATTTCTCATCAATCCCTAGTTCAGATGCCTTAGAACGAATGTAACTAAATGCTGCTTGAGCCGACTCTTTCATCACATCACCTAGTTTTCCTGTTAAAACAAGGCGTCCTTTCCCTGGTGAGAGGCTTACTTCAATAGCTAATGTATCTCCACCAACGGTTGTATACGCAAGTCCTGTAGCCACACCGACTTGATTTTCTGTCTCAGCTTGCCCGTAGCGAAACCTTGCCTTTCCTAGAAACTCCTCAATGTTCTTCAATGTTACAATGACTTTCTTTTTCTTTCCTGACACAACAATACGAGCTGTTTTACGACAAATAGAAGCAATTTCACGTTCTAAATTACGAACACCCGCTTCTCTTGTATACAGACGAATAATCGCTAGTAGCGCATCATCACGAATTTGAAGATTTCCTTTTTGAAGACCATGATTCTCTAGTTGTCTTACAAGCAAGTGTCTTTTCGCAATTTCAAGTTTCTCAATTTCAGTATAACCTGCAATATTAATAATTTCCATACGATCACGTAAAGGGCCAGGAATCGTGGCCAAGTTATTAGCTGTTGCAACAAACATTACTTTTGATAAATCGTATGTTTCTTCAATGTAATGATCGCTAAAGTTATGATTTTGCTCTGGATCTAGTACTTCTAGCATCGCTGAAGATGGATCCCCTCGAAAATCATTTGACATTTTGTCTATCTCGTCGAGTAAAAATACCGGGTTAATCGTCCCCGCTTTTTTCATGCCTTGAATAATGCGTCCAGGCATCGCACCAACGTATGTACGGCGATGTCCACGAATTTCAGATTCATCTCTTACTCCACCAAGAGAGATACGAACAAAATGACGATTTAAGGATGTAGCAATTGAACGAGCAAGAGACGTTTTCCCTACCCCAGGAGGTCCCGCTAAACATAAAATAGGACCTTTTAACGAATTCGTTAGTTGCTGTACTGCTAAATATTCCAATACTCGTTCTTTCACTTTTTCTAGACCATAGTGCTCTTCATTTAAAACTTTCTCTGCATGATGAATGTCTAATTGATCTTCTGTTTCATTCGTCCAAGGAAGGGCGATTAACCACTCAATGTAATTCCGGATAACAGAACTTTCAGCGGATGTAGCAGGTATTTTCTCATAGCGATCTAGCTCTTTTAATGCCGCTGCTTCTACATGTTCAGGCATACCGCTTGCTTCAACTTTTTCGCGAAGCGTTGTCACCTCACCTGTTTTTCCTTCTTTATCACCCAGTTCTTTTTGAATCGCCTTCATTTGTTCACGTAAATAATACTCTTTTTGTGTACGTTCCATTGACTTTTTGACACGTTGACCAATTTTCTTCTCTAATTGCAGTACTTCTTGCTCATCTTGAATATATGAAATAATCGTATTTAATCGTTCTTTCACATCTTCGATTTCAAGGATTTTCTGTTTTAATTGAATTTTAATCGGTAAGTGCGATGCAACAATATCAGCTAACCTTCCCGGTTCTTCGATATCGGTAACAGTTGAAAACGTTTCAACTGTTACTTTTTTAGAAAGCTTTATGTATTGTTCAAAGTAATCTAAAAGCGTACGCATAAGTGCTTTATCTTCAACATCTATTTCATGATCTTCCTCATACTTTTCCACACTAGCGATAAAGTACTCTTCTTCTTCAACCTCTGTTACATGAATACGGCTTAACCCTTCAACGAGTACACGCATGGTTCCATTAGGAAGTTTTAACATCTGCTTAATCTTCGCCAATGTCCCAACTGTATATAAATCATCTATAGCCGGTTCATCAATTCCTATTTCTTTTTGTGACACCAAACAAACTAAGTGATCATCCATCATTGCTTTTTCTAACGCTTGCACAGACTTGTCTCTTCCAACATCTAAGTGAAGCACCATTGTTGGATATACAATTAATCCACGTAACGGTAAAAGTGGAATACAATTTTTTTCGTTTTTGGCCATACCATGAACACCTCCAATACCCTTCAGTTATAAAATATGTAAAGAATAAAGTAAAACTTCCATCAATGGGTATTTCATTCCTCCCCACTGATGGCTAGATGAGGTCCACACCATATAAATGATACAGACGTTGCACCTTTAGTCTGTATTTTGATATTCGGACCTTGACGAACAGCTCCTCCTGTCTTTCCTGCTTTCTCAAAAGCGCGAGGTGAGGAGTTTGCTAACCGCGAAGGGTAAATTCTTTTTTACAATTCTATCTTATTTATATGCACATGTCTAACGATAGTAATTATTAATTGTATCATGTTATAAAAGAAAAAGGCAAAGTACATTTCAACATACAACTTAACAAAATGGAGCACTTCGCCATAATGATTGACCTGTTTGAAGACATATCCTTTTTCAATAAGTTCATCTCATTCAAAATGCCTTTTTCGTCTAGGGTGTATAAGGGGTTTATACGCGAAAAAGGCGAGTAATATTCATATAAAAATAAACTTCTACTACTTGGTAAACAAAGCTTACTAATAACCCTTCAGTTTATTTTTAAAACGTTTATAACACGTAATAAGCAGTTAATATAATAACCCTTTCGAACTACGTTCCATTAAATAGATTCCCGTTTTTGTTTTGCTAAATCATTGGACAAATGCATCACATGATCCTGAACAGATAAAAATGTTTGTTCAAATACTTGAACGAGGTGATCTACAGGGATAATTTGGATTTCATTTATCTTTTCGACCATTGCATTCATATTCTCTTGCGGAACAATTACTTGTTTCACTCCGGCTTGCTTTGCCGCTTTAATTTTTGGAATAACACCTCCAATTGGTTTCACATTTCCATGCAATCCAATTTCACCTGTCATCGCAACTGTGTGTTTGATTGGAACTTCATAAATAGCTGAATAAATCCCCGTGGCCATAGCAATTCCAGCAGATGGCCCATCAATTGGGATGCCGCCTGGGAAATTTACATGAATATCATATTGATCTGCCGGGACGTTCATGGATCGAAGAACAGTAATAACATTTTCAATTGAACTTTTGGCCATGCTTTTTCTTCGAATGGATTTACCTTGGCCATCAATACTTTCTTCTTCAACAATTCCCGTAATCGTGATGCTTCCTTTATTTTTGGCTTTAAGAGCTTTTACTTCAATTTCTAGTAAAGCACCTGAATTAGGCCCGTAAACTGCGAGGCCATTCACTAGCCCTACTTTTTCCTGATCTGAAATTTTCGGTTCATGTCGAGGTGTTAATTGACTCGAATGAATAATCCATTCAATATCTTCATTTTTTATGTTCGTACGCTCTTCAGAAATAGCAAGTCCCGCTGCAATTTGCATCATATTGACGGTTTCACGGCCATTCCGGGCATATGTAGAAAACATTGATAATCCTTCTTCAGTTATGTCCATACGCACTTTGTTAGCAGCTTTTTTGGCTACCGTAATAATTTCTTCTCGATCTAACTCACGAAAGAACACTTCAACACATCGCGAACGGATTGCTGGAGGAATTTCATTTGGTGTTCTTGTTGTCGCTCCAATTAATCGAAAGTCAGCAGGCAATCCATTTTGAAAGATATCATGAATATGTGTTGGAATTTGTGTATTTTCTTCACTATAATAAGCACTTTCCATGAATACTTTCCGATCTTCTAATACTTTTAACAATTTATTCATTTGAATAGGATGCAATTCACCAATTTCATCGATGAACAAGATACCACCATGTGCATCTGTAACAGCTCCTTGCTTTGGCTGTGGGATACCCGCTTGTCCCATTGCACCTGCTCCTTGATAAATGGGATCATGAACTGAACCAATTAACGGGTCGGCTATTCCTCTTTCATCAAATCTTGCTGTAGTTGCGTCTAATTCAACAAACACAGCTGAAGATTTAAACGGAGATTTTTGATTTTTCTTTGCTTCTTCCAATACTAAACGGGCAGCTGCTGTTTTCCCAACCCCAGGTGGACCATAGACAATCACATGTTGCGGATTTGGCCCACATAATGCAGCTTTTAACGATCGAATCCCATCTTCTTGGCCAACAATATCTTGAAAGCTAGACGGCCTTACTCGTTCAGATAATGGTTCCGTTAACGAAATGGATCTCATTTTTCGTAATTGCTCCATCTCTTTTTTAGATTCGCGATCAATGGAAACCTTTTGTGTTCGCTGATTGCGAAGTAAATTCCAAAAATATAAGCCGATAATGATACCAAAGAACAATTGAACCATTAAGGCAATATTCGTCCAATTCATAGCAAACCTCCTGCAACAGTTGTTAAGATAATTATCTGTTATTATCTCCTTGCAACAGTAGGAATAAACAAATTTTGAACAAAAATTGCAAACAATATACACCTTTTTTATGAAGAATAAAAAAGTGCTCGTTGTTTATCGAAATAAACAACGAGCACTTTTATTATTAAGCAGAAGTTTTGCTGCCTTCCTCTACTGTTGAACCATCTTGCAACACAAACTTCGGAGCCGTTTGGTCACGGACTGTTTCACCTGTAATAATACATTTTGCAATATCATCACGGGACGGTAAGTCAAACATGACATCTAACATAATTCCTTCAATAATAGAACGAAGTCCGCGTGCACCTGTTTTACGTTCAATTGCTTTTTTGGCAATTTCAACAAGCGCTTCTGATTCGAATTCAAGCTCTACATCATCAAGCTCAAGCATCTTTTGGTACTGTTTTACTAATGCATTTTTAGGTTTTGTTAAAATTTCTACTAATGAATCTTCATCTAAAGGCACCAAGCTAGCAGTTACTGGAAGACGACCTATAAATTCTGGAATTAAACCAAATTTCAATAAATCTTCTGGTAACACTTTTGATAGTAATTCTTTCTCACTAAGATCTGCTTGCTTTGTTTCTGAACCGAAACCAATTACTTTCTTACCTAAACGGCGTTTAATAATTGGTTCAATTCCATCAAAAGCACCACCGCAAATGAACAGAATATTTGTTGTATCAATTTGAATAAACTCTTGGTGTGGATGCTTACGTCCACCTTGTGGCGGAACACTTGCTACTGTACCTTCTAAAATTTTAAGCAGCGCCTGCTGCACACCTTCACCTGATACATCACGTGTAATAGATGGATTTTCAGACTTACGTGCTACTTTATCAATTTCATCGATATAGATGATCCCTTTTTCCGCTTTTTCTACGTCATAGTCAGCTGCTTGGATCAACTTTAATAAAATGTTCTCAACATCTTCACCCACATAACCAGCTTCTGTAAGCGATGTTGCATCTGCGATTGCAAATGGCACATTTAAAATGCGAGCCAACGTTTGTGCAAGTAGTGTCTTACCACTACCTGTTGGTCCAATTAACGCAATGTTACTTTTCGATAGTTCAACATCGTCAATTTTGCTGTTTGAATTAATACGTTTGTAATGATTATAGACAGCAACTGATAATGCCTTTTTTGCTTCATCCTGGCCGATTACATATTCATCTAGAATGTCACGAATTTCTTTTGGCTTTGGTACATCTTTGAATTCTACTTCTTCTTCTGTGCCAAGCTCTTCTTCAACAATCTCTGTGCAAAGCTCAATACATTCATCACATATGTAAACACCTGGACCAGCAACTAACTTACGTACTTGTTCTTGAGTTTTTCCGCAAAACGAGCATTTTAGTTGCCCTTTTTCATCGTTAAATTTAAACATAATTTTCACCCCTTGTAGTATTTACTAAAGTGCTGGAAGTTGATTTCCATCCCTGTTACAAGCCAATAAGTGAACAACTCATCTATTTGTCGGTAAAAGCACGCCTTATCATACGAGTTCCTGTGGATGAAAAGATTTGTATTGCATTTTACCATACATCTTTCTTAATAGATACTAAAACGTTTTATGTATAAACCATTGATAAGTTAACAGGTAGCACGTATTACTATGTAGTGTCATCTTATTCAGCTCATTTCATAACCATGGATTTTAAAAGGTAGTAAAAAACAACTTCTTCGGTGTGTAGTTATGATATGAAAAACTTCTTAAGTTTATAAAACAAGGCACGATCAAGTCGCGCCTTGTTCCTTACTTATTATTATGCAACAGCTTTGCTGTTTTCTACAAGAAATTCAACTGCTTTACGAATCTTCATATCTTCTTTGATGCTATCAAGACTGCCAAGCACTTTCTTAATTTCTTCGACAGGCATATTATACATTCCTGCCATGTTCTCTAATTCTTTTTCAACTTCTTCTTCAGTTACTTCAAGATTTTCAGCTTTTGTAATAGCTTCTAATGTTAAGTTAATTTTTACGCGTTTTTCTGCATCTGGACGCATTTGCTCACGTAATGCTTTCTCATCTTGACCTGAGAATTGGAAATATAACTCAAGGTTTAAACCTTGCATTTGTAAACGTTGTTCGAATTCTTGCATCATACGATCCAGTTCAGTGTTGAACATTGCTTCTGGAATATCTACTTCAGCATTTTCAGCTGCTTTTTCTACTAATGAATCACGAAGAACTGATTCAGCTTCATTCGTTTTATCATTTTGTAATTTTTCTTTTGTTTTTGCTTTTAATGCTTCTAAAGTTTCAACTTCTTCATCTACATCTTTTGCAAACTCATCATCTAAAGCTGGTAATTCTTTAGATTTGATTTCGTGTACTTTCACTTTGAAAGTTGCAGCTTTACCAGCTAAATCTTCAGCATGGTATTCTTCTGGGAATGTTACTTCTACATCTTTTTCAATGCCTACTTCTAAGCCTACTAATTGCTCTTCAAAGCCTGGAATGAATGTATTAGAACCGATTTCTAATGAATAGTTCTCACCTTTTCCGCCTTCGAATGCTTCGCCATCAACAAAACCTTCAAAGTCGATAACAGCTGTATCGCCATTCTCTACAGTTCCTTCTTCTTTTACTACTAATTCAGCGTGACGCTCTTGAAGTGTTTTTAATTCAGCTTCCACGTCTTCATCTGTAACAGTTGTATCTAACTTTTCAACTTCTAAGTTTTTGTATTCACCTAATTTTACTTCAGGCTTTACTGTTACTTTTGCAGTGAAAACAAGTGCTTGTCCTTTTTCAATTGTTTCAACATCGATTTCTGGACGATCAACTGGCTCAATACCTGTTTCAGCAATTGCATTGCTGTAAGCTTCAGGTAATAAGATGTCTAATGCATCTTGATATAATGATTCAACACCGAAGCGTTTTTCGAATAATGGACGTGGCATTTTACCTTTACGGAATCCAGGTACATTTACTTGTTTTACAACTTTTGTGAATGCTTTATCTAAGGCTTTGTCAAATTCAGCAGCTTCAACTTCTACTGTTAAAACGCCTTGATTACCTTCTTGTGTTTCCCATTTTGCAGACATATATGTTTCCCTCCAAAATCATTTTAAGTAGTGATTTCTAATCTGATAATGAAGCTAAATCATCAATTTAACTTTCAATCATTATCTATCTAACTCCCTACTACTTTAAAGTATGTAGGAATGTGATGTAAAGATGAAATTCTACTATGCTTATTTAAGTGCATTTTACAACCATTATATTATACCATACAACAATAACGTTTCAACAAAACACCACATTTTATATAAAAGAAATTTCTTCAGTTTCTTTCAGCTGAAGAATTGCCTGTTGCAAATCTTCAGCTGATCGTTCTATTTCATCGGCTATTGCTTCGACTTGAATTTCTTCCCCATACAATTGACAACTAACAGCATGAATAGCTGCTGTCCATACCTTTATATCTTCATTCATTGGCAAAAACGGAAATAATACAAATAAATGGCGCTGCCACAACTCAATGCCCACTTGTAACATGGTTGGATTTTCATGTTCTAGTTTATCTTTTAATGCCTCTTCTACTTGAACTGTAAAAGGATAAGGAATCGTTTTTCCTAGGTGGACTGGATTTACTTTCTTAACGCGTCCAAATTTTGATACTTGAAAATCTTGATCAACCTTTTCTTCCATTAATAGTTTTAATGCGATTGTTTTAATAATTGGATGAACGTCATTATGAACAAAAATGTTTTCGAAAAAGAAACGATGCTGTGCCATTCGGTTTGTTTTTAACGAATGAATCCATTCTATCTGTTGCTGCACATTTCTTTTTTGTAAAAATTCGTTCACTTGGATGAGCTGCTGTTGTTCAGTCTCATCTTCTACTATTTTGTCTTGGCTCATTCTTACTTTACAAAACTCCACTAACTGATAGATCTGCTCTGCATGCTCTGAAGGAAGTTTATGTTCTTGGATAACGGCTTGTAATGTCATATACCCCTCTTCATATTGTCCAAGCTGAATTAACACCATTAAAAACATTTGTAGATTATGATAATAATCACCGATATCCTCACGAAGCATCTTTTCACATATTTCTTTAGCCACTATCAACTCGCCTAGCTCGACATAACAAACGACTAGTCCAAGTAAAATTTCATGGTGCGCGTCATCAACTTCATAAGCTTGTTGAAATAACGGTAGCGCCTCTTGAAATTGTTTTTGTTGCATATGTACAGTTGCTTTTTCAATCAAACGTTCTTTTAAATGAGGAAACGCTACTATATTCTTGCGTTTTTCATTCGTCATATCTTCTCCTCACTTCACAGTTCTTTTGCTTTACAGTTTAGCAAGTTGTACGTATGAACGCAAAAAAAACTGAACAAAGAAAAGCTTTGTTCAGCTTTTAATTTAATAACGGATTGTATTTGCTTCGTACTCATCAATACTTTCATTGAACGACAATGTATAGCCAATTTCATCGAAACCATTAAGAAGCATATATTTCCAGTGACTATTAATTTCAAATGTACGTCTAAATCCTTGATCATCAATAATGGTTTGCTGTTGCAAATCAATTGTACATTCATAAGAATCACTTTTAGCTTTTATTAATAAGTATTCGACATCCTCAGCTGATAATGCAATAGGCAAAATACCGTTTTTTAAACAGTTTTGCTTAAAGATATCTGCGAAAGATGGAGCGATAATTACCCTAAATCCATAGTCAAGAAGAGCCCATGGAGCGTGTTCACGAGAAGATCCGCATCCAAAATTCTCATTGGCTACTAAGATAGTGGCATCTTTGTTCTCAGGTGCATTTAATTCAAACTGTTCATTTGGAGTGCCATCTTCATTATACCGCCAATCAAAAAATAAATATTGTCCAAAACCTGTCCGCTCAATTCTTTTTAGAAACTGCTTAGGAATAATTTGATCTGTATCTACATTCGAACGATCTAATCCTGCTACTTTTCCTTTTTCAACTGTAAAAGCATTCATCGTATCTCTCCTTATCTCACAACTTCTTCTTGTAGTTTTCGTACATCCACAAAATGACCATACACAGCCGCTGCTGCTGCCATTACAGGACTTACAAGATGAGTGCGAGCTCCTTTACCTTGACGGCCTTCAAAGTTGCGATTAGAAGTCGACGCACAGTGTTCTCCTTGTGGCACTAAATCAGAGTTCATTCCTAAACACATACTACAGCCTGAATCACGCCATTCAAAGCCTGCTTCTATAAAGATATCAGCTAAGCCTCCTTCTTCTGCTAGCCGTTTTATTTTTTGTGATCCTGGTACAACCATCGCGCGCACATTTTGTGATACTTTCTTTCCTTTAATAAAAGTAGCCGCATCACGTAAGTCCGATAAGCGTGCATTTGTACACGATCCAATAAATACGTGCTGAATCGGAATTTCTTCAATTGACATCCCTGGTTTTAATCCCATATATTCCAATGCACGATTTAATGATTTCCTTTCTGAATCTGTCTGACATTCCTCCAATTTAGGAATATGCTTACTTATATATGAGCTCATCGCTGGATTTGTTCCCCATGTCACAACGGGCTCAATCTCATTTGCATTAATTTCTAATGTCTCATCGTATTGCGCACCTTCATCTGTTGCAAGTGCTTTCCATGCTTTTACTGCCTCATCAAACTGCGCTCCTTTAGGTGCATATTCACGCCCTTTAATGTAAGAGAACGTTACTTCATCGGGACTAATCAATCCAGCTTTTGCTCCTGCTTCAATCGACATATTACAAATTGTCATGCGTTCTTCCATTGATAATTGTCGAATACACTCTCCTGTAAATTCAATGATGGAGCCTGTTCCAAAGTTTACTCCAAACTTTTGAATAATTGCTAACACAATATCTTTAGCAAATACTCCGGGTTGTTTTTTGCCATCAACTTTCACCTGTATAGTCCTTGGTTTTGTTTGCCACAGTGTTTGAGTTGCTAATACATGCTCCACCTCACTCGTTCCAATTCCAAACGCTAAGGCACCAAATGCCCCGTGAGTAGATGTATGACTATCACCGCACACAATTGTTTTTCCTGGCTGCGTCAGTCCAAGTTCCGGTCCAATAATATGAACAATCCCCTGCTCTTCACTCGATAAATCTAACAATCTTACCCCAAACTCTTTACAGTTTGAAGATAATGTATCTACTTGTTTTTTTGCAATTGGATCTTTAATGTTAAAACGGTCGACTGTCGGGATATTATGATCCATCGTTGCAAATGTTAAATCAGGTCTTCTCACTTGACGCCCTGCCACGCGTAAACCTTCAAATGCTTGCGGAGAAGTCACTTCATGAATAAGATGAAGATCAATATATAATAAATCAGGCTTTCCCTCTTCTCGGCGTACGACATGTTGTTCCCATAGCTTTTCAATAATTGTTCTTGGTTTCATGCTATTCCTCCTTTCTATTTATGAAAAACGTTTCTCACATTATGTGAGAAACGCATGATTAACTATATGCAGTCATGATATTGACAATTGCGGAGTCATCTGCAATCACGTCTACGATAGCTTCGACCATTTTTTCAGTCGATAAATAATGTAAGCCATTCGCCAAGTCCGCTGTACGATGCCCTGCGTTTAATACATTTTCAACCGCTTGCTCAATAACCTTTGCTTCCTCTTCTAATCCAAATGAATACCTTAGCATCATTGCGGCAGATAAGATGGCTGCAATTGGATTTGCTTTGTTTTGACCAGCAATATCAGGAGCTGAACCGTGAACGGGCTCATAAAGTGATGGTCCGTTTACGGTTAAACTAGCGGACGGCAACATTCCTAGTGAACCTGTTAACATTGAAGCTTCATCACTTAAAATATCACCGAACATATTTTCCGTTACAACCACATCAAAATGTTGCGGATTTCGAATCAACTGCATGGCTGCAGAATCAACAAGCATATGTTCTAACTCAACATCTGGATACTCTTTTGCTACTTCTGCTGCTATCTCTCTCCATAAGCAGCTAGACTCTAACACATTTGCTTTATCGACAGACGTTACCTTTTTACGTCGATTAACTGCCATCTCAAACGCTTGGCGAATAATACGTTCAATTTCATCTCGTTTGTAAAAAAGGGTATCAACGACTGCTTCTTTACTACCTTCTGTACGACGCTCACTTGGCTTTCCAAAATATAAGCCTCCTGTTAACTCTCGTACAATAATAAAATCAACGCCTTCAATATACTCTTTCTTAAGAGGAGAGGAATCAACCAAACTATCATAATACGTCACGGGACGTAAGTTAGCATAAAGGTCTAATTCTTTTCGAATAGCTAAAAGCCCTCTTTCTGGACGCATATGAGATGGCAATTCATCCCACTTCGTTCCTCCAACTGCTCCGAGCAATACAGCATCTGCTTGTTTACACGTTTCAACTGTATGGATAGGAAGCGGTGTCCCCTCTTCATCGATTGCAGCACCGCCAATCAACCCATACGTGAACTCAAATTGGTGGTTAAAGCGTTGCGCGACCACCTTTAACACATCAACAGCACCTTTTGTTACTTCTTTTCCAACTCCGTCGCCTGGTAACACAGCTACTTTTTTGATCATGATAGTCTCCCCCTTCTTGTTTAAATTGATTACATGACTTCTTGTTTTGTACGGTGTTGTTGAATCGCAAATAGACGATTGATTGCATTAAGGTAAGCTTTGGCGGATGATTCTAACACATCAAATGCTACACCTCGACCGCTTGCTTCAACACCCTCACTTTGTACTTTTACAAATACTTCTGCTAGTGCATCCGGTCCACCATTAATAGACTGCAAGCGATAATCTAATAGTTTAATATCTTGAGCTAAGCAACGTTCTAGCGTGTTATAAATTGCTTCAACACTTCCTGATCCGGTTGCCGCTTCTTGCACGACTTCACCATTATGTTTACGAAGAGTAATGGTCGCAGTCGGAATATTATTCATTCCATATTGAACTTGCAGAGCTTCTAATTTATATCGTTCGTCACTGCTTACTTGTTTTTGTAAGACAAGAGCAAATAAATCATCGTCTGTAATATCTTTTTTCTTATCTGCTAAATCCTTGAACTTCTCAAATAATACATTTGCTTGGTTATCTTCTAATGCAAATCCAAGTTCAACAAGGCGCGTGCGGAACGCGTGACGTCCTGAATGTTTTCCAAGCACGATTGGATTTTGCTTCACTCCCACAAGTTCTGGCGAAATAATTTCATATGTCAATGGATTTTTCAACACACCATCCTGGTGAATACCAGATTCATGTGCAAATGCATTTTTACCGACAATTGCTTTGTTAGGTGCAATTGTCATTCCTGTTAACTTGCTAATCAACTCACTTGTACGCTTGATTTCAGGTAAAATTAGCCCAGAATCCGCTTGATAGAAGTCTTTACGAATATGAAGCGCAAGAGCAACCTCTTCTAATGCAGCATTACCGGCACGCTCACCAATTCCGTTAATGGTGCCTTCAATCTGTGTCGCTCCTGCTTCAATCGCAGCAAGGGAATTCGCTACAGCTAACCCTAGGTCATCATGACAGTGAGCAGATAAATCTACTTTATGAATATTTGGTACATGTTCTTTCAAATACTTAAACACTGACCCATAATGAGCAGGAGTTGTGAACCCGACAGTATCAGGAATATTGACAACTTTAGCTCCAGCCTCAATCACAGCTTCAACAATTTTAGCTAAAAAAGGGAGATCACTGCGGCATGCATCTTCAGCAGACCATTGAACAATTGGGAATTTTCTTGCTGCATATTTAACCATTGTAACTGCTGTTTCTAGCACTTCATCGGGTGTTTTTTTCAATTTATGCTGCAAGTGAATCGGCGACGTAGCAATAAAAACATGCAACCTTGGTTCTGCACTATCTTTTAATGCTTCCCATGCAATGTCAATATCCTGTGTAACAGACCTAGCCAGGCCTGTTACAGAAGAATTTTTGACAGTAGACGCAATTTCTTTTACGGATTGAAAATCACCTTTTGAGGAAGCTGGAAACCCAGCTTCAATAATATCCATTCCTAAACGCTCTAACTGCTTTGCAATTTCGAGCTTTTCTTGTAGGTTTAAATTAACTCCAGGTGACTGTTCACCATCTCGTAGCGTCGTGTCAAATAGATTAATTTTTTGCACTAGCGACCACCGCTTCTTTCTTTTGTTTTTTTACAAATGGCATCATTTCACGTAATTCAGCACCAACTTTTTCAATTAAATGTTCATTCTCTCTATTGTTGATTGCTGTAAATTCTGGACGGTTTGCTTGGTTCTCTAAAATCCAGCCTTTAGCAAATTTACCTGTTTGGATATCTTCAAGTACTTTTTTCATTTGCTCTTTTGAACGCTCATCCACTACACGTGGACCTGATACAAAGTCACCCCATTGAGCTGTATCTGAAATTGAATATCTCATGCCTGCAATTCCACCTTCATACATAAGATCAACGATTAACTTTAATTCATGTAAACATTCAAAATATGCAACTTCTGGCTGATAACCAGCTTCTACAAGTGTTTCGAAACCAGCTTTTACTAATGAAGTTAACCCACCGCAAAGTACTGCTTGTTCACCGAATAAATCTGTTTCTGTTTCTTCTTTGAACGTTGTTTCTAATACACCAGCACGAGCTGAACCAATCGCTTTTGCATATGCTAAAGCTACGTCTTTTGCTTGGCCTGTTACATCTTGGAATACAGCGAATAATGCTGGTACTCCTGCACCTTCTTCATATGTTCTTCTTACAAGGTGACCAGGTCCCTTTGGTGCCACTAAAAATACGTCAACAAATTCCGGTGCAACAATTTGATTAAAGTGAATGTTAAAACCGTGAGCAAATACTAATGATTTTCCTGGTTTTAAACCTGGTACGATTTCTTCATTATATACTTTTGGCTGATGCTCATCTGGTAATAGCACCATTACTACTTCAGCTTGTTGTACTGCTTCTTTTACAGATAATACTGTAAAGCCATCTTGTTCAGCCTGATCCCATGATTTCCCTTTACGTAGACCTACTACTACATTTACACCGCTGTCACGTAAATTTTGAGCATGAGCGTGACCTTGTGAACCGTACCCTACGATTGCTACTGTTTTCCCTTGTAATAATTGATCATTTGCATCTCCGTTATAATATACCTTTGTCATTGTATAACCTCTCCTTTTAAATAGTTTTATATATTTTAATTTTAATAACTACCAACAATTAGATAATGGATGACACTTTCGCAGGCATTTTTTGTGTACCTCGCGGAACTGCTACAGTTCCTGTTCGTGTCACTTCTTTTAATCCATAAGGCTGTAACAAATCAATCATTGCTTCGATTTTATTGGATTCACCCGTCACTTGGATAATGACACTATCGCGACTTACATCAATGATGGTTGCACGAAAAGGCTCAATCAATGCATATAGTTCATTGCGAGTGGCAGGTGTTGATGAAACTTTCATCAACGCAAGCTCTCGCGAAACAACGGCCTGATCGCTAATATCTTGTACTTTTAACACATCAATTTGTTTGTTTAGCTGTTTAATTACTTGTTCAGCAGCATTGTCGTCTTCTACATTGACAACAAATGTCATACGCGATATGTTTTCTGACTCGGTGTGGCCAACTGAAATGCTTTCAATATTAAAGTTTCTTTTTGTGAATAAGCCGGTTACACGGTTTAATACGCCGGCTCTGTTTAATACAGTTGCTGTAATTACTCGCTTCATGGTTTCACCCCTACCATTTCATGCAGCCCTTTGCCTTGTGCAACCATTGGATAGACATTTTCCTGCGGTGCTACATAAAAGTTCAATAGTACTGGTTCATTTGTTTCAAATGCCTCTTTTAAAGCCTCATGGGCATCTTCTTCAGTTGATGCCTGTAACCCTTTAATTCCATAAGCTTCCGCTAGCTTCATCAAATCCGGTTGATTTGGAATTAAAGAATGAGAGTAGCGTCCTTCATAGAAAAGTTCTTGCCACTGACGCACCATTCCAAGAGATTGATTATTCAAAATCACGATTTTCACCGGTAAATTTAATTCTCGAATGACCCCTAACTCTTGTAAAGTCATTTGAAATCCACCATCTCCAACAATGGCTACAACTGTTTTATCTTTATTTGCCAACTGTGCGCCAATCGCAGCAGGTAACCCAAATCCCATTGTCCCTAATCCGCCTGATGTCACCCAACAGTCAGGGTTATTGAACGTATAATATTGAGCAGCCCACATTTGATGCTGTCCAACATCCGTTGTGACAATAGCGTTACCGTTTGTATACTGATGAAGTAATTCAATCACTTTTTGTGGTTTCAATTCGTCAGTTGAATTGTTATAACAGAGTGGATATTCTTTTTTCCAACTAGCTAATTTCTCATGCCATTTCGTATAATCTCCTCTTTTTCCTTCTTGTAAAAGCAATTGTTTTAATACTTCCTTCGCATCTCCAACAATTGGAATTTTCGTCGGAACATTTTTGCCAATTTCAGCTGGATCAATATCAATATGTGCAATTTTGGCATTTGGAGCAAAATGTTTTAAGTTCCCTGTAACACGGTCATCAAAACGAGCACCGATGCTGATTAAAAGATCACTTTCATAAATTGCCATATTGGCCGTATACGTCCCATGCATCCCAGCCATCCCTAAATGCAAAGGATGATTTGCCGGAAATCCTCCAAGACCTAAAAGAGTATGGATAACCGGAATATTTTGTCGTTCAGCATATTTTTTTAATTCTTCTGAACTTTTACTCAACAACACACCAGCTCCTGCTAAAATGACAGGTCTCTTAGCCGCTGCGACTGCATCTGTTAGTTTTTTGACTTGTAATTGATTCGGAAAATAGGTTGGCTGATAACCTGGCAAATCAACTTTGTCTTCATACGCAAATTCTCCCTCCCCTACGGCCATATCTTTTGGAATATCTATTAAAACCGGACCGGGTCTTCCTGTTGTCGCAATATGAAATGCTTCCTTAATAATTCTCGGCAAATCATTACTGTTGCGTACTTGATAGCTATGCTTTGTAATTGGCATTGTAATACCTAATACGTCAGCTTCTTGAAACGCATCAGATCCAATGACACTTGAAGCAACTTGACCAGTAAAAACAACTAAAGGAAGTGAGTCAATCATCGCATCTGCTAAACCTGTTACGATATTCGTTGCACCAGGACCACTTGTTGCAATAACAACTCCAGGCTTCCCAGAAATCCGGGCATATCCTTCAGCCGCATGAATTCCACCTTGTTCATGACGTGTTAATACGTGAAACATCCCTGAGTCGTATAATTTATCATAAATCGGTAAAACAGCGCCTCCTGGATAACCAAAAATGACGTCAACATTCTCTCTTTTTAGAGATGCAATTAACATTTCAGCTCCATTCATTTTTGTCCTAGTGCTTACAGGTTCTTTCATTTGCATATTGGCTCCCACTTTTTCTCATCCTCTCGTTTGTTAAATAAAAGAAAAAAGACTTCTCACCCCTAAATAGACCTATTCAAAGATATAGGTCAAGGGGCGAAAAGTCTTGTGCACTTTACGCGGTACCACCCTCGTTTGCAATCAACTTACGTTGATTGCCTCATGAATGCGCTATAACACATTCTTTTTGATAACGAGTGCTTTGGAATGACACTCGGCCACCCTTACTTTTACTTTTCAGGGGGACACTCTGAGGTGAGTTCATTTTAAGAAAGGATCATCGGTTTCCAGCACCCCGACTCTCTGGTAGTTCCTTTACCCTTAAAATTACTTATCCTCTTCATCGATTTTCATATGCTTATCTTTAACTAACATGTGTACTTTCTTGTATGTTATATACTTTCACACCATCTTCAACTACTTTTTGGCGGAAAGATGTCAATAACAAATTAGTATGTTCACCCGGTGTTCCATCACCAATGATTCGGCCATCAACTTTCACAACAGCAATTACTTCAGCAGCTGTGCCAGTCAAAAACACTTCATCAGCTACGTATACATCATGTCGGGTAAACGGCTCTTCTTTCACTTCATATCCTTTTTCTTTTGCAATTTCAATAATCACATTCCTTGTCACACCTTCTAATGCTCCAACATATGTGGGCGGTGTATACAATATGCCATTTTTTAAAATAAACACATTATCTGCAGAGCCTTCTGCTACATATCCTTGATCATTGAGCATAAGCGCTTCGTTTACATTCGCTAAATGAGCTTCAATTTTCACTAATACGTTATTCAAATAATTTAATGATTTTACCTTTGGACTTAATACATCAGGGCGGTTGCGTCTCGTTGCGACTGTTACAATGTCAAGACCTGTTTCATATAGTTCTTTTGGAAAAATTGAAAGAGGCTCAGCAATAACGACTACTTGTGGTTTTGGACAGTTGTATGGGTCTAACCCTAAATTTCCAACACCACGTGATATAACAACACGAATATAAGCATTTTGAAGTTGGTTTTTACGAACCGTCTCCACAATTAATTCTGTCATTTCTTCTCTTGTTTGTTTAATCGTTAACAAAATTGAATGTGCTGATTTGTATAATCGATCAATATGCTCTTCTAATCGAAATACATTGCCGCTATAAACGCGAATACCTTCAAATACACCATCACCGTATAAAAAGCCATGATCATAAACTGAAATTTTCGCGTCTTCCCTTTTAACAAACTCGTCATTCAAGTAAATCCACTGGTCTTTCACAACTGACACCCTTCCTTCCATTTCATCAGAAGTTTTCCCTCTGTCCAGCTCTTTATTTTCGTCTATCGTACGCTAGGAAATAAAGAAGAAGAGTCAACTTTTAAATTAATTATAATTTTTAGAAAACTTATATTTGAGGACTATCTTACGCCCATTTTTCAACATAGTCAACCGTTTTTTTTGTTTTTTTAGACAATTTAGATTTAACAGAAAAATTGAATCCGCTTTCATTGTTGATACTCCAAGACTAATACACCTAAAAAAAGTTTCTCTCAAACAGGCATTTGTATATCTAACGTGCACAAACATAGACTAAAGCATAAAAAAACCTTTCTTTATTAAAAAGAAAGGTTTTTCAATATGACGTCCCAGGAGAGATTCGAACTCCCGACCGACGGCTTAGAAGGCCGTTGCTCTATCCTGCTGAGCTACTGGGACATTATGTTAAACTATATCAGAGACAATATTTATTATATTTAAATACAAATCAAAAGTCAATATCTTTTTGTAACTTTTATGATAAGAGCAGCGTGGCCGTTGCTCTTATCACGTTACATAGTTTAATTTTAGTTGAAATAATATTCAAATACCACTACTAGAGCGGTTTGATTCATTTTATGGCAATGTACACGAAATCTGCATACTTGGAATATGTTCGCCGCTTATCTGAAAAAATTGAACAGTTGCTTCCTGATCTTCAATGTTCAATATAGCATATGTACGTTCTTTTCTCATACGCGGTAATAAAATGCTTCCTGGATTAATGAAAAGAACGTTATCAATGACCTCTGCCCCTGCAATGTGAGAATGGCCAAAACAAACGATTTGTGCACCTAATTCTCTCGCTTTATAATGAATATTCATAAGTGACATCTTCACATTATATAGATGACCGTGTGTAACAAAACAAGTGAGCTTACCGAATGTTTCAACTCGATCATTCACATATGATGCATCGTAATCGCAGTTTCCACAAACAGTTAAAAATGATTCCATTTCTTTGCTGCTTTGCAAAAGTTCCGAATCACCACAATGAATCATGGCATCCACTTCTTGTCTATGTCTTTCTTTTATAACAAGCAGCTCTTCTTGCAATCCATGACTATCACTTACAATTAACACTTTCACACGTCATCACTCCCTTTTAGAATTGTGCATCAATGAATGGAGCTAGTTTTCGTAAAGCATGTGCTCGGTGACTAATTTTATTTTTTTCTGCTTTTGAAAGCTCAGCCATCGAACGGTTCCATTGCTCGACAAAAAAGATAGGGTCATAGCCAAATCCGTTCTCGCCACGTCTTTCAGTTAAAATATACCCTTCGCACGTCCCCTCTACTACAATTGTTTGTTCATTCGGTACAGCAATAGCAAGTGCACAATGAAAACGACCTGTCCGTTGCTTAAATGGCACTCCCTGAAGCTTAGTCAATACCTTATCTATATTAGCATCATCATCTTTATCTTCACCAGCATAACGGGCTGAATAAACACCGGGCTCCCCATTTAATGCATCAATTGCAAGCCCAGAATCGTCAGCAATCACAATCTTATTCAACTTCTTAGAGATTGTTTCAGCTTTAATTGTAGCATTTTCAGCAAACGTTGTCCCTGTTTCTTCCACATCTTCTAGTGCAGGAAAATCTAATAATGATTTAACTTCAAAGCCTTTCGGAGCAAACAGTGCTTCAAAGTCCTTTACTTTACCCACATTTTTAGTTGCAATAATAATTTCGCGCATACTCACCACTTATCCTTCCACACTCGTTGATATATGAGCTATTAAACTTCCTAAAGCTTTCTTTTGTTCATTTATTAATAATTGAATGCCTTCTTCACCAAGCATTAATAATTCATCTAATTCTTGCTTTGAAAAAGTGGCTTCTTCTCCAGTTCCTTGTAGTTCTACAAACTGTCCTTTTCCTGTCATAATAATGTTCATATCAACTTCTGCTGTGGAATCCTCTTCATAATTCAAGTCTAAAATCGGGCCTAATTCATGATGGATGCCAACAGAAGTAGCTGCTAAAAAGTCGTGGATCGGCAATGAAGTCAGTTTTTTTTCATCCATCAATTTACCGAATGCCAACGCCATCGCAACAAACGCACCTGTAATGGATGCCGTTCTTGTTCCTCCATCCGCTTGAATCACATCACAATCGATCCAAATCGTTTTTTCTCCTACTTTGTCTAAATCTACAACAGAACGTAGTGCACGGCCGATTAATCGTTGAATTTCCATTGTGCGTCCCGTAACTTTCCCTTTTGTAGACTCACGAATATTACGTTGTGCTGTAGCTCTTGGCAACATTGAATATTCTGCTGTAATCCAACCTTTCCCTTGACCTCGCATAAATGGAGGAACACGATCGTCAATACTTGCCGTACAAATCACTTTTGTGTCTCCTACTGAAATTAAGACAGAACCTTCCGGATGCTTTAAATACCCTGTTTCAATTGTTATCGGTCGCAATTCATTTTGCTTTCTACCATCTATACGCACACTATTTCCTCCTCTAAATAATGATCCTCTTTTTTCATTCATAACATAACTCGCTTGTCCTACAGTGGTCATTTACGAACATATATGTATTATGTTTTTACCCTACATATCCAAATGATAAAATACTCTTTATGCACAATTTATGTAACCGTTTAATTTCATGAACAACATGTAAGAGGCCGCTATATGAGCAGACCTCTTCTTAGTGAGTCCTTTATTAGTATAACAAAAATGCGTTTTTAAAAACTACCTGTATTTACATTTTTAGGTCGAGAGACAGGCTTTGTTAGCTTTTTACCTTTTTCATCTGTCAATGTCTTCTTGCCGTCTACTTTAATGGCAACACTTTCAACACCTTTTTGCTCTGTTAAGGACAGCACTAACGAATCCAATACATGTTGCGATACTTTATTCCCTTCAATACTCCCAAAAATATTTTCATTAAAAGTTAAAGTTAATTCTCCGTCTGCATATTTTGGCGCAGCAACTAATTGAGCATCTGGATTAAAATCTGTAACTAGCCCAGATGAAGAAGAGGGGCCTTCGACTAATTCATTTACAATTGCTGTGAATTTGTCTTTTTCATCTGCTTTAATCCGTTTAGTAACAGGTACATAATACGTATGTTTTCCGTTCTGAGCTAAATAGTATACAGTTGCAGCTTTTGTTTGAGTTATATTGACTACACCTGTATTATCAAAGTTGATTCCATCAGCACGGCTAAGCCCTTTACTAATTGGCGTATTGTTAACAGGCATCGTATCTTTATCATAACCATTGATTCGAATTTTCACTTTTTCAACACCATCAAACTGTGTTAGTGTCCAAGTAATCGCTTGTAAAATACGAAGTTCATCTTCTTTTTTATAAGTTGCAAACTCTGGCGAAAAATCAGCAATCATCGTTCCATCACTCTCTAATTTTGTTCCTAATACACGAGTATCAGCAGGTAGTACAGCTCTGAATCCATCAGGCAATAAATTTGATACAGGTCCACCATCGATTAAGTATTCAAGTGACTGTTTTGCTACACCTTTTTCATTTGGTAATTCTAATGTTTGCGGAACAACGTAACCATTTTTATCAATTAAATAAACCTCACGCTTACGATCAGCCGTTGTCTCTTTTGCTTTTTTATCTTTTTCCGTATTGTCTTTTGTAACTTTCCCTTCTGTTTCCAATGCTTTTTCATTTTCTACATACGTCACATCTTTTGGCGGATCAATTTCAGTTGCTGTTTTATCTCCCCCAAAAAGCCCGCATCCAGATAGCAATACAGAAGTGGCAACAACTGCTGACACCATGACAAGATTTGCCTTTTTGGACATTTCTTCCCCTCCTCAGACGGTTTGTACTATTATGTATACGGGCCTTTTCTTATTTTAGACCGAAGGAATTTATTTTTGTCCATAAAAAAAGGCATGCAAAAATATGCATGACCTTTTCAGCTTGTTTAACTTTCTTTTATTCAGAGTACAATATGATTAACATTGTAAACAGGATGTTCAAACCATTTGGATGCAATCGACTGAAATAGCTCTGTAGATTCTGTTGTAAAGAAGTAATGCTCAGGTTCTTCTTCACTACGTGCAAGCAAATTGCTATAAGATAAAATAGCACTTACTTCAATGGCCGTTTCCTCACCAGAACTAATTAATTTGACATTCGGCCCGATAACATCTTGAATAACGGGTTTTAATAATGGATAGTGAGTGCATCCTAAAATAAGTGTATCAATATCAGCATCTAAAAGAGGCTTTAATGTCTCTTTTACAATACGCTCCGCTTCCGTCCCTTCGCAATTGCCGCTTTCGACAAGAGGTACAAATAACGGACAAGCTAAATCATCTACTTCTACACGATTGTGCAGCGCCTTTAATGCGTATGTGTATGCTTTGCTTTTTACGGTACCGCTCGTTCCGATTACACCAATTTTATGATTTGTAGTTACTTTTAATGCTGCACGGGCCCCTGGTTGTATAACACCTAAAACAGGAATGTCGAGCTGCTCTTGAATTTCATCAAGAACGACTGCGGTTGCTGTGTTACATGCAATGACAAGCATTTTAATATCCCGCTCAACTAAATAGTTAGTCATTTCCCACGTAAATGCTTTTACTTCTTCACTTGGTCGTGGACCATAAGGACAACGTGCCGTGTCTCCAATGTACATAATTTGTTCTTTCGGCAACTGTCTCATAATTTCCTTTGCAACAGTTAGTCCGCCTACACCAGAATCAATAACACCAATTGGTCTACTCAAAAAAATCGCCTCATTTTTCTTTCATTTCATCATGTAACTTCTTCAATGTAGATTGAAGAAATGCAATTTCATTCTCTGAAAAATTTCCAAGTACGCCTTCTAAATAATGTTGGCGTTTTTTTATTACTTCTTCGATTACTCTTTCACCCTCAGGCAGTAAATGGATACGAACAACCCGACGGTCTTTTGGATCTTTCACACGCACTACCAATTTATTTTTCTCCATACGATCAACTAAATCTGTTGTCGTACTGCATGCTAAAAAAATACGATTTGATAAATCGCCAATGGTCATATCACCAAGTTCGAACAACCATTGTAGCGCAATAAATTGTGGAGGTGTAATTGCATAATCACCTAGTATCTCTCGACCCTTTTGCTTGATAATCGCTTCAATATGACGAAGCGATTTTTCTACCCCCACTACCATCCCATCGTTTTTATCTATTGACATACAACCGTCCTTTCTTGCCTTCATTCTTTTAGTCTATTATTTTTCGCACTTTTCATATGCGTCACATTTCTATAAAAAAACGCTACTTTATATTCTCCACTTTTTCTACATTTTTTTCAAGGTCCAAGTCGATGGGAAAGTAAAACCATCTAAACATAAAAATTGATATATGTTCATTCTCATGAATGTAAGATGCTGTACAGCTTTGCTTTTTTGGCTTTATCCAAAAGACAAATCGAGCATCTGATTGAATCAAAAATTCGACCAGATGCTCGATGAATAATTAGTTATTAATATATAATTCGAATACAGATGCAAAATCTTTCGTTGTATACTCCGATTTTTTGCCTAATAACCATGCAAATGCTGTTTCATTAATTTGCTTAAACTCTTCTGATACGCTGCTACTCGTTCCTCTAACATTACTTAATGTTGCTGAAGCTAATTGAATGCTCTCTTTTGCAAAGTTTAACGAAAGTTCATTTTCGTGGACGACTTCTGAGATTTTAAATAGCGCTTTATATAAATCTTTTACTTCTTCTAAATATTTTTTATGAACATCAATTGAAAAGGTTTCAGACCCTATTTTAAATTTAATTTCAATATCAAGATCAACCGTTCCCGCTGTTTCCAATGTCACATGAGAAATATGATTTGTACTGTAGTTGTAACGTCGGAGCGTACGCTTTTTACTTGCAGCACTGGTACCATCTAAATGAATTAATGCTTTGTTAGTAAAACAATACTCATCTGATTTTGATTTAATTAAAAAATAAATCTTTTCATTCTCTTCGTGCATCACATAGTCATCAGCATCTACCTTATCATAATCCGCTGGTTTAATAACTGACCCGATATCGCTTAACCCTAGTACATCCGCTGCTACTTTACCAAACATACACTCATCCCTTTCTCTTTTAACTAATAATGTTCTTAAACTTTGAAGTGACTATATTACTAGTTTACAAGTTTCGACTAATTTCTGTAAAGAATAAAAAAGAAACCTCTTAAATAAAGAGGTTTCTTTAGTAAACTCAAAAAAATAGATCTAAAATAAAATAAGCAATGGCTGCTAATGTTGCTGAAATCGGCAATGTAATCACCCATGTAACTAGCATGCGCTGAGCTGTACCCCATTTTACGCCTTTTACACGATGTGCAGAACCTACGCCTAAAATCGACGATGAAATAACATGGGTGGTACTAACAGGTAAATGAATGAACGTAGCGCCAAAGATTACAGCTGCTCCTGTTAAATCAGCAGCCACACCATTAACAGGGCGGATTTTCATAATTTTCCCACCGACTGTTTTAATGATCTTCCATCCACCAACAGATGTTCCAAGTCCCATAGCAACCGCACAAGAAGCTTGAACCCACCACTGAATTTCAGTAGAGCTTTGCATATTATTTGCAATTAATGCCATCGTAATAATCCCCATTGCTTTTTGGGCATCATTCGTACCATGTGTATAAGACTGCAGCGCAGCTGTCAAAATTTGCACATGGCGGAAACGCTTGTTAGTTTTTGGTAAGTTACTATTTCTAAATATAAATTTAATAATTGTATACACAATATATCCGACAACAAATGCTAAGATAGGTGAAAGAATAAGAGCTTGAATAATTTTTATAAATCCGCCATAATTTAACGCGCTAAATCCTGTTGCTGCAATTGCTGCTCCTGCAATCGATCCAATAATTGCATGAGAAGAACTGCTTGGAATGCCGTAATACCATGTAATTAAATTCCAAGCAATAGCTGCAATAAGTGCAGCTAAAATAACTACTGATCCATTTTGCAGCGTGAATGGATCAACAATATCTTTTGTAATCGTCTTAGCTACCCCAGTAAATGTCATAGCACCAATAAAATTCATCGTTGCGGCTAAAATAATGGCTTGTCTCGGTTTTAATGCTTTTGTAGAAACAGATGTAGCAATCGCATTTGCTGTATCATGAAATCCATTAATAAAGTCAAATGCCAATGCCCCTATGACAACTAAGATGGTTAAAAGTAACATTGAATCCATTATGCTACCCCTTTACGCATTCTTCATAATCACTGTTTCTAAAATGTTTGCAACCGTTTGACAGTAATCCGCAACTTCTTCAAGCGTTTCATAAATCTCTTTGTACTGAATCACTTTAATTGGATCTTTACATGTTGAAAACAATTGTTTTAAAGCGCGACGGAATAAGATGTCACATTGTGATTCATATTCTTTTATTTTAATTGCGTGTTCACTAATTTGTGATAATTTCTTTTCAGATAATAAATTAATTGTTATTAAAATTTCATCTGTACAGCCTTGAATGTGTTTAACAAACTCTTGTACATATTCATCAAATTTAGGAATTGAATGA
The DNA here is from genome assembly GCA_008180335.1 of Priestia megaterium. Lineage (GTDB taxonomy): Bacteria > Bacillota > Bacilli > Bacillales > Bacillaceae_H > Priestia > Priestia megaterium_B. The sequence goes on along the minus strand of VTEF01000001.1, from coordinate 215,559 downwards.
ATTTCAAGCAATGCACCAAAGTTATCAATGCCATCTAACACATCATCCATACTCATTGCTAATTGTAAAATATCCTCACGTTCAATTGGTGTAATGAACGCTTTGTTTAATTCCGTAATAACTGTATGAACATACTTATCACCTTTAGATTCATAAGCTTTCAATACATTTGCAAATTCCTTCAAGTCAGATACATTTTGAAGTTCAAAATTACCTAGGAACTCTGCTGAATCTTTTAAGTTTTGAGCAATATCCATTAACATTTCAGAAAATTTATCTTTTTTTCTTTTAATCACGTTAAGATCCTCCATCCAATTTATCAAAACTTTCTAACGCTTTTTCTCTGTCTGCTCTATCGTTTCTGCTTTGTGTTGAGATAATGAACATATTTCATCATCTTCTTAAGAGAAACACCTCTCTTTTTTACGGAATGCAATTAAACAGCAATGAGTATAACAAACTTCTTTCTCACTTTTAGAAAACAAAAAAAGACCGCTTCTAAGAAAAAAAGGTCTAGCAATTACCTCTTGTTGTTCTTTCTCCCCTAAAGGTGAGATTAGCTGTGGGATTCACTTCTAAACTTCAGTCAAAGTACGGTTTCCCCACTTCTAATTTTATACTCATTTTTTAACTTAATTTTTTAATGCCAAAACAAAAATTACTCCTATTATTGTTAATTGTCAATGGTTTTTCTAAGCAATTATTTAAAAAAAATTTACAATTTCATAATCTAAATAAAACAAACTTATTGTATAAGGTTGTTTATCCAATCTGGATATCATTTCAATTTACAAACTCTTAATATTTCTATATTTTCAGATAGTTAATCTGTTGCTTAAACTACTATGTAAGCAAGATTGATAAAGTCTTTTTATAAAAAAAGTCAGCCTCTACCGGACTGACTTTTTGATTTGCTATTTATAGCTTTCAAATACATTTTTTACTTTAGGTACAACATCATGACTACCATTGTTTACATCTTCAACCATCATAGTAACTAATAAAGTAGGGGTATCTGTATTAACAGCTACAAACCATCCATTTTCTTTTCCTGTGTCACCTTGACTCTTTTTAAGTTCTGCCGTCCCTGTTTTTCCTGCTAATTGTACACCTTTTATCCTTGCTTCTTTTGCAGTCCCGCTTGGTTCCTCAATTACACCGATTAGACCATCTCGAATAAGCATAGCTGTTTCTTTTTTCATCACGCTTTGTTTCCATACACTTTCTGTATCATTTTCACTCATGATAAGCTTTGGTTTAACGAGATGTCCTTCATTTACAATGGACGAATAGATAGATGCTAAATGAAGAGGGTTTACAAGTAATTCTCCTTGACCGTATGCTGAGTTTGCTAACAGAATTTCTGAATCCACTTCTCCTTTTTGGGCAATTTTAGACGATTCAAATGGGTAATCAATTGGTAATTTTTCATTAAAACCAAACTTTTTTAACCCTTCATTGAAAGGATTTATTCCTAACTCAACAGCAGCTTTAGCAAAGTAAATATTATCTGATGTAACAAGGGCATCGTGTAAATTCACATTTGGTTTATCTCCGACACGATTAACATAAAAGCTTCCCCAACTTTTATCTTTTTGCCATTTCTCACCTATAAATAAGCTCTCACTTGGTTGAATCACTCCTTGATCAACGATAAGCGCTGCTGTGACTAATTTAAAAGTGGAACCAGGAGAGTACGTTTTAGTAAAGCGGTTTAACAACGGCTTATCTTCGTTTTCCACCAATAAATTATACGCATTTGTGTCAATTCCAAATGAAAAATCATTTGGATTAAATGCTGGTGTGCTTACTAACCCAAGAACTTCACCAGTTATTGGGTGAATGGCAGTAGCTAAACCTTTCTCGCTTTTTAACTGTTCATACATTAATTTTTGAACATTAATGTCAGCCGTTACTTGCATATCCTGTCCATCTTTAGGCTGCTTGTTCGCTACTTCTTGTTTTTTATTTCCCGCTTTATCAACTGTATAAATCATTGCACCATCTTTTGCTCGCAATTTTTTTTCATAAAGAGACTCAAGACCAACCAATCCCGCCACAGATTGTGATGTGTACCCTTCACCCTTATGTTCTTCTAAATATTCTGCTGTGACAGGTGCCACATATCCAACTAAATGAGCACATGCTTCTTGACAAGGATAGACGCGAGCAGCAACGCTTTTCACTTGTACACCTTCTATACCATCTAATGCAGCTTTTTGATTCTGAGCATCTTCTTCACTGACTGTTTTGATTGGAACAAATTGGTCATTTTTTACCCAAGTAGCACTTATAGCTTTATCAATAGTTTCAACTGTTACACCTAGTGTTTGGCTTAACGATTCCTTTGCTTTTTCTCCGCCTTTAGATAAGACCTCTGGTACAACGCCTATTTGCGAAGCTGTTCCATTTTGTGCTAAATAGTTTCCCGAACGATCAGTAATTTCACCGCGTTCTGCTTTAATTGTTTTGATTCGAACTTCATCGCTTTGATCAAGCTCTTTAAAAATCATATTAGGCTTCCAACTGATATACCAATCCTCTTTTTCACCTTGTGCTTCTCGAACAAGAGACGCTTGCTCATCAAATGTAACGGCTCCTGCTAGTGTATTCATTCTCACTTTAAACGGTAAAGAAACCTTCTCATCTTTTACTTCTATCTCTTTTATATCGACTGCATTAACTTTTAAATCGGTTGCTTCAACAGCATTGTAAATTGTTTCATAGCGAGATACAAACTCTTCTTTTGTTACTTGTTCTTTCGTATCTTTAGATAAATAACTATACATTTTCTCAAATTCTTGTTTGTCCCAATACGCGACATATGTTTTGAAACGATTTTTTGCTTCATCCTCATTTGAACAAGCTGTTAAGCTCATAAGGATGCTGCATATAATAAAAAACATCATACCAACTTTCTTCATAAAAAACATCCCCTTATATTTCTAATGTTTTCCTACACTAAGAAATTTTACATAAAAATTTTAGTTCTAATCAACCATTTTGTGTTATCTGATCCACACTAATCAAAAGATTATATTTCAACAAAAAAAAGCAAGACTTAATCCGAAAAAAAAGTGAACATTTTGTGAATATTTTGTGTCTATTTTGGCAATCATTTGATATAATAATTGTAAGAAGTCAAGAATAGGAGGCGATTAAAGTGAAAAAGTTCTTACAGTTTTACTTTTTATTTAGTTCTCTGTTCTGTTTTGGAAGCGTTTTCGTTTTATTTTTAGCAAAAGAATATTATTTTGCACCATTGTTTCTGACACTCGGCTGTTTAAATATCTTTTTATTCAAAGTTTACATTCAGGAAACGCGAAAAAATAAGCAAGCTATTCCGACTAAGCCAAAACCAACAACATAAATTGAAGCCGGCTCAAATTGAGACGGCTTTTTTATATGTAAATAGCAGATAAATTCAACATATTTAAGCGTTCTTAGTTATCTATAGACTTTGATTTTTTACGATTGCTAGATTCCCTATTTATTAATATATGACAAAAAGCCGGTTCCCAAACGGGATACCCGGCTCATGTTATAATTCAAGTTCCCCCATACGAAGGAGTTCGACGACTGCTTGAGAACGCCCCTTTACTCCAAGCTTTTGCATCGCATTCGAAATGTGGTTTCGAACGGTTTTTTCGCTAATGAATAGTTCACTCGCGATTTCTTTTGTTGTTTTGTCTTGTACTAGAAGCTCAAATACTTCTCGTTCACGCTTTGTAAGCAGTGGTTTAGGTTGAAACTCTTTTTCTTTCAATATAACCCTCCTTGCCTGATCCTGAGTTGAACTATCGGATGGGTATAAATTTAGTCACCATATCTTATGTCAAGATATGCAAAGCGGTTACTCGTTTGAAAAAGAAAACTTATTTATTATTAAACGATTTTATTCTCCTCATTTTTGATAATAGACACAACCTGTCGTATCGTTCTTTTCCCTTACTATCAAACCTTAAAAGTTTATATTACACGTTCTTACACGCATTGTAGCTGATTCCTTAATATCCGTTTCATTTCTTCTGTCCATGGTTCTCCCTTCCCCGTTTCCTTAGAAATTTGAACCATTGTTCCTCTTCCAACAAACACAATATGCTCTTTACTGTTTAAAGCCATATAATGCAAGTCGACAGAGGATGTACCAATGCGCTCGACTTTTACATAAATAGAGAGCCGCTCATCAAAAAACACTTGCTGAATATAATCACATTGTAGATCTGCTACGACAGGAATAGAATGCGAATCGCTTTCCGTCCATGTGCTCATGAACCCTAAATGCTGAAGAAACGCAATGCGCGCTTCTTCAAAGTACACAAAGGGCACTGTATTATTTAAATGTCCAAACATATCGGTTTCAGAAAACCGCACTTTTACCTCATGTTTAAACGTAAACGAGCATTTCCACTCTTCAATATTATGAATGTAAGAAACATTTTTCACTACTATTCCCCCTCATACCTTTATATCTCCTGCTTAAATAACAAAAGCCTCTCCGCATGGAGAGGCTTTTGTTTACACTTGATCACTACCAAAGAAATTACGAAATGCTTGAATAGTTGTATCTCGATTTAATGCAGCAATTGATGTTGTTAATGGTATGCCTTTTGGACAAGATTGCACACAGTTTTGTGAATTACCACAGTTTGCTAGACCACCATCTCCCATAATGGCCTCTAAGCGTTCTGATTTGTTCATTGAACCAGTTGGATGTGCATTAAATAGACGCACCTGAGATAATGGTGCTGGACCGATAAAATTCGATTTATCATTTACGTTAGGACATGCTTCTAAGCAAACTCCACACGTCATACATTTTGATAATTCATATGCCCATTGACGCTTTTTCTCAGGCATACGTGGCCCGGGCCCTAAATCATATGTTCCATCAATCGGAATCCATGCTTTGACTTTTTTCAATGAATTGAACATACGGCTACGATCCACTTGTAAATCACGCACAACTGGGAATGTTTTCATCGGCTGTAGATGAATAGGTTGTTCGAGTTTATCAACAAGAGCGGTGCAAGATTGACGTGGCTTACCGTTAATAACCATTGAACATGCGCCGCATACTTCTTCTAAACAGTTCATATCCCAGTTAATAGGTGTAGTCTCTTGTCCATTTGCATCAACAGGGTTACGTCTAATTTCCATTAAAGCTGAAATAACATTCATATTAGGACGATATGGAATTTCAAACTCTTGGTTATACGGAGCGGTGTCCGGTGAATCTTGACGAGTAATAACAAATCGCACTGTCTTCTGCGCAGTCTGTTGTGCAGTCATTTAACGAACCCCCTCTTGTTGTTTTTGTTTTGCTTTTGGCTTATCAGCTTTTTTCTTTGTATAATCACGTTTACGTGGTTTAATTAATGATACATCTACCTCTTCGTAGTGGAAAGCCGGAGCCGTTTTCTTATCAACGAAACGAGCCATTGTTGTTTTTAAGAACTGTTCATCATTACGATCAGGGTATTCTGGTTTGTAATGGGCACCGCGGCTTTCATTACGGTTATACGCGCCTAATGTCACAACACGAGAAAGCTGTAACATGTTTTGAAGTTGACGTGTAAATGTTGCCCCTTGGTTACTCCATTTTGCTGTATCATTAATGTTAATGCGCTCATAACGCTCAAGCAGCTCTTGAATTTTCTCATCTGTTTTTAACAGTTTATCGTTATATCGTACGACTGTCACATTGTCAGTCATCCATTCCCCTAACTCTTTATGAAGAATATACGCGTTTTCTGTGCCATCCATTGACATGATGCTTTGCCATTTTTCTTCTTCTTGTTTAACGTGCTGATCATACAAACTTGTCGGTAACGCATCTGCACTTTTTTCTAGGCCATTAATATACTCGACAGCTTTCGGTCCCGCAACCATACCGCCATAAATAGCAGATAATAATGAATTTGCCCCCAAACGGTTGGCACCGTGCTGAGAGTAATCACATTCACCAGCTGCAAAGAGTCCTGGAATATTTGTCATTTGATCATAGTCTACCCATAATCCACCCATGGAATAGTGAACAGCTGGGAAAATTTTCATCGGAACTTTGCGTGGATCATCACCCATGAACTTCTCATAAATTTCAATAATGCCACCCAGTTTAATATCTAATTCTTTTGGATCTTTATGTGATAGGTCTAGGTACACCATATTTTCACCATTAATACCTAGTTTCTGAGCAACACAAACATCAAAGATTTCACGCGTTGCAATATCACGAGGCACAAGGTTTCCATACGCTGGATATTTTTCTTCTAAGAAGTACCATGGCTTACCATCTTTATATGTCCAAACTCGACCACCTTCACCGCGAGCTGATTCACTCATTAAACGAAGTTTATCATCTCCCGGAATCGCAGTTGGATGAATTTGAATAAACTCTCCATTTGAATAATACGCACCTTGTTGATAAACGATGGAGGCTGCAGAACCAGTATTAATAACAGAGTTTGTTGATTTACCAAAAATAATACCAGGACCACCAGTTGCCATAATTACCGCATCTGCAGGAAATGTTTTAATTTCCATTGTTTTTAAATCTTGTGCGGTAATCCCACGACATGAACGGTCATCATCTATTACAGCACCTAAAAATTCCCATCCTTCATATTTTGTCACAAGCCCCGCTACTTCATATCGGCGCACTTGCTCGTCCAGTGCATACAACAATTGTTGACCTGTAGTAGCACCAGCAAAAGCTGTGCGGTGATGCTGCGTGCCACCAAATCGTCTGAAGTCTAACAAACCTTCAGGAGTACGATTAAACATAACACCCATACGATCAAGTAAATGGATAATACCTGGAGCTGCTTCACACATTGCTTTAACAGGTGGTTGGTTTGCTAAAAAGTCACCACCATACACTGTATCATCAAAATGCTCCCAAGGTGAATCTCCTTCACCTTTTGTATTTACTGCTCCATTAATACCACCTTGAGCACAAACTGAGTGAGATCTTTTTACTGGAACTAATGAAAATAAATCGACTTGTTTTCCAGACTCAGCAATTTTAATTGTTGCCATTAAGCCAGCTAAACCGCCGCCAACTACAATGATTCTTCCTTTACTCATCGTAACCCCACTCCTTTAAAAAGCTTGATTTTATGCGAATGCAAATAATGTGCGAACACCTACAAACGTAAGTGCAAAGAAGATAGCTAACGTCACATAAGTTGAAATTTTTTGAGAACGAGGAGTTACCGTTAAGCCCCAGCTAACACCAAATGACCATAGTCCATTAGCAAAGTGGAAAATTGTTGATACCACCCCAACGATATAAAATACCATCATGCCAGGATTACTTAAAATATCTTCCATCATCTGAAAGTTCACTTCCTGGCCAAGTGCCGCTTGAATTCTTGTTTCCCATACATGCCATGTAATAAAGATTAATGTAACAACACCTGATACACGTTGTAAGACAAACATCCAGTTACGGAAAAACCCATAGTTGCTCACGCTCGTTTTTGCGGTAAAAGCAATATAAAGGCCATAAATTGCATGAAACAAAATCGGTAAGAAGATGATGAAAATTTCAAGTGCATAGCGGAAAGGTAAACTTTCCATGAAATGAGCCGCTTGGTTAAATGATTCTTCTCCCTTTGTTGCAAAATGATTCACAACCAGATGTTGCATAAGAAATATGCCTACTGGTATGACACCTAGTAATGAATGTAGTCTGCGATACTGAAACTCTCTGTTCGCCGCCATGTGCGTAAACCCCCCCTTAGTTAGATGAACATAGTTTGTGAAAAAAACCTTGACTCCCCAATCAAATAAATAGATTGATATTGTGAGATAGAAAATGAAAACCTTTGCATTTTCTGTTAAAGTATGTGACAAATTAATTTTACTCCCATCAACATAGAGCGTCAAGGTGAGATATTTAAATGTTCTATAAAATATAAATTTAAAAAAAGTTTGAAAATGTTAACGCTTACTATTCCTGTTTCTCACTATTTTCTTTCTGTTCGTTTCGTTAATATATTTATTGTACATGTACACCTTTATGTAACCGTTTTCCACCACGTTTCAATTTTCCTAAAAAAGGTTTCTCAATTTCCATCTTTTTTTCATTCTCTTCCTTTAATTATTTTTATACTTAAACACCCATTTATTGAAAAAAAGAGTGAGAGCTGGATTAATTTTGTATATAATAGATGTAAAGAAAGAGGGGAAACAATGAGCAATCTACCAACTGAATTACAACAAGAGCATACAGAAATTGAAGAATCAACTGAACATAATCCATCAACTCAAGAAAAAATTCCGTATTTCGGATACAGCCTTTTACGCGATATACTAATCCCTGAGTTACTCGGTGCCGATACAAATGAAATTTCTTATTGGGCTGGAAAACAACTTGCACGTAAATTTCCTTTAAACTCGATTGACGAAATTATTCTATTCTTTGCTAAAGCTGCTTGGGGAGTCCTTACATTAGTGAAAACCGAAAAATATGTACTAGAGTTAGAACTGACAGGTGATATGGTTAAAAAACGTTTCGCAGATCAAGCCCATGCTTCTTTTCATCTAGAAGCGGGATTTGTAGCTGAACAAATTCAGCGCCAAAAGAATTGTCTGACAGAAGCTTACTTAACATCCAAAGAAAGAGCAGGAAAAATCCTTATCTCTGTTCAATGGGACAAAAAAGATATCTTAACAACTGAAAGCCGAGTAGATCGTTATAAAAAATAATAAGAGTTTATTCTTTTATCTTTTAAAGAATAAAAAACGTGGCCGCTAATGCCACGTTTTTTATTTCTTATACTTGTTGTACAGGCTGAGCTTCTAGCTCAAATGCAGCATGCAATACTTCAACTGCTTTCACCATATCAGGCTGTGGAACAACCGTAGAAACTTTAATTTCAGACGTGCTGACCATTTTAACCTCCACCTCTTCAGCTGCTAACACTTCAAACATACCAGCTGCTACTCCAGGATTTGAAATCATGCCTGAACCGACAATTGATACTTTGGCTAAGTTACTTTCATGCTCAATTCTCTCATATCCCAGAGTGTCTTTATATTGCTTTAAGATATCTAATGTCATGTCAACGTCTTGTGCTTTAATTGAAAAAGAAATGGATAAGTGATTGTTAGATGTGACATTTTGAATGATAATATCAACGTTTACGTGCTCTTTTGCCAGCGCTGTAAAAATAGTTGATAATGTCTGTAGTTCATTATTTAAACCTTCAATTGTTACCCTTGAAATATTATCTTCAAATGCAATACCTCTTACTACTAAATTCTGCTCCATTGATACTTCCTCCTCAACAATCGTTCCATTTTCAATTTCTAGACTTGAACGTACTTCTAACGGTACGTGATAATTTTTTGCAAATTCAACAGCACGTGGATGAAGGACTCCTGCGCCTAAGTTCGCTAATTCTAACATTTCGTCATACGAAATAGAATGCAATTTACGTGCTTCTTTTACATAACGTGGATCTGTCGTGAATACACCTGTCACATCTGTATAAATGTCACATTTAGCTGCATTTAATGCTGCTGCTAACGCAACAGCTGTTGTATCAGAGCCGCCTCTTCCTAATGTTGTGATACTTCCATCTTCAGAAACACCTTGAAATCCAGCTACTACTACAATGTTCTGCTCTTTCAGCTGCTGATGAATTTTTTGAGTATCAATATGTTGAATACGCGCATTTCCATGTCTGTGCTCCGTTTGAATACCTGCTTGCCAGCCTGTATATGAAGTAGCTTTATATCCTCTTTCTTGAAGGGACATAGTTAATAGTGAAATGGTAATTTGCTCACCTGTTGTTAGCAGCATATCCATTTCACGACTATTTGGATTAGAGGTAATCTCCCCTGCTAGCTTTACTAATTCGTCTGTTGTTTTTCCCATCGCTGATACGACAACGACTACTTGATTTCCTTGCTCTACTTCTTGAATTACTCGATTGGCTACATTTTGAATTCGATCTGTTGAGCCAACAGAAGTTCCCCCAAATTTCTGAACGATTAGTGCCATAACTTTGTTCATTCCTTTTCTAAAAATTTACGGTTTCAATATGATTAAGAGCCACTACTTTTTACTCAGACAATAAAAAAAGCAATGAGATATGTATCTCATTGCTTAACGAACGAAAATTATTTAAATAAACATAACCGTCCACTGCCGTGAGATAGCTCTCCAAGAATTAACATCTTGACAATTCTACATTTATTTAACGCAGAACCAGCAAATATTACTATGAGGTAACATTCACTTCGGCAAATTTTCCTTTCCGCACTCTTCACTAGAGCTCATACTCTTCTGAATACGTACTATTAAAATTTGCACCTCTATCTTCACTTCAAATGATGAAGTGTCATATGAAATTAATTTATAGCTTACCAAACTTCTCCTTATCTTTCAAGATTCTTTTTTCAACACTTCAAAAATTTGTTGGGCTACATTTCGCGGAACACCAGTTTGCTGAATTTCTTCAATTGTTGCTTGCTTCAATTTTTTCACAGAACCAAAATGTTTTAATAATGCTTTTTTTCTCTTCTCTCCTACACCAGGAATGTCATCAAGAACAGACTGAAAAGCTGATTTTGAGCGAACTTGACGATGAAACGTAATCGCAAAACGGTGAACTTCATCTTGAATACGCTGTAGGAGATAAAACTCTTGACTATTTCGCTCTAGCGGAACAATCTCAGGCGGCTCTCCAATCATTAAATTAGACGTTCTGTGCTTGTCATCTTTAACAAGACCAGCTATTGGAATTAACAGACCTAATTCATTTTCTAATATATCTTGCACAGCAGCAAGGTGCCCCTTTCCACCGTCTACAATAATTAAATCTGGCAATGGCAGCTGTTCTTTCAATACGCGTATATATCTTCTTCTCACCACTTCACGCATCGATTCGTAATCATCCGATCCTTGTACCGTTTTAATTTTATATTTTCGGTATTCTTTTTTCTCCGGCTTCCCATCAATAAAAACAATCATTGCAGATACTGGATCTGTTCCTTGAATATTAGAATTATCAAATGCTTCAATTCGATAAGGCGCTTCGATTTTTAGTGCTTCGCCTAAACGTTCGACTGCCCCAATCGTTCGTTGCTCATCGCGTTCAATTAAGTAGAACTTCTCTTTTAAAGCAATCGCTGCATTTTTACATGCAAGCTCTACTAACTCCTTCTTTTTTCCCCGTTTTGGATGTTGTACATCTACTTCTAATAATTGCTGAGCTAATTCTGCATTAACCGTAGCAGGTACAAGCACTTCTTTTGGCTTAATGTTTTTAGCATAAAATTGACCAATAAACGTTAAGAAATCTTCTTCAGGCTCATGATAAAAAGGAAGCATGGATACTTCTCGCTCAATAAGTTTTCCTTGTCTAATAAAAAATACTTGTACACACATCCATCCTTTATCATACGAATAACCAAATACATCTCGATTGATAAAATCGTTAAATGCTACTTTCTGTTTCTCCATTGTAGCTTCAATATGAGCAATTTGATCTCGGTATTCTTTTGCACGTTCAAAGTCTAAATCTTCAGATGCCTTGAACATTTTTTCCGTTAACTCTTCTTTCACTTGTTCATAACCACCGCTTAAAAATCGTGAAATATTATCAATGATTTCTTTATTTTGGGTTTCCGTAATGTTATAAACACATGGAGCAAGACACTGTCCGATATGGTAATACAAACAGACTCGGTCAGGAATTGTTGAACATTTTCTAAGAGGATAGATTCGATCTAGCAGCCGTTTCGTTTCGTTGGCTGCCTGCACATTAGGATAAGGCCCAAAATACTTTCCTTTGTCTTTTTTAATTTTACGCGTAATGACGAGCCGGGGATGTTTTTCACTCGTAATTTTAATAAATGGATACCCTTTGTCATCCTTTAGCATGATATTATATTTCGGGTCATATTTTTTAATTAAATTCATCTCTAAAATAAGCGCTTCTAAATCGGATGACGTAACAATATATTCAAAATCAGCAATATCATTAACGAGTCGTAATGTTTTTCCATCATGAGATCCTGTAAAGTAAGAACGGACACGGTTTTTTAATATTTTCGCCTTTCCGACATAAATAACTGTTCCATACTTATCTTTCATTAAATAGCAACCAGGTTGATCCGGTAAAATGGCAAGTTTCTCTTTTAGGTAGTCACTCATGTACCTTGCCCCCTTTCTCTTTACTTTGTTCATTTATTTAAAGGTGTACAGCAACTTGTTTTAAGTAAAAAATGCCCTAAATGAATGTGAATGGAAGATACTCAACTAAACATTCTTTTCTATTATAAAACAAACGAACGTTTATTCGCTAATGATTTCATGGCTTTGAGGTTGTATGGGAATTGAACCTTTCGAAAAAGAAGAGATATACGAAGAGCAGAGCGAATGGATGTCGAATTCAAAAAAAACCTAGCAAGCGCTAGGTTTTTAAGCATGTTTGTTAACTAATTCAGTTAATGCTTCTTTTGGTTGGTAACCAACTACTTGATCTACTTTTTGACCATCTTTAAATACAATTAAAGTTGGAATACTCATAACACCGTAGCTACCAGCTGTTTCTTGGTTTTCGTCAACGTCTACTTTTACAATTTTCACTTTATCGCCAAGCTCTCCATCTAATTCTTCAAGAACTGGAGCGATCATTTTACAAGGTCCACACCATGGTGCCCAAAAGTCAACAAGCACTAAGCCTGAACTAATTTCATTTGAAAACGTTTGATCTGTAGCATGTGCAATTGCCATTATAATTCCTCCTAAATATATGCTGTATCTAAATGATAATCAAAGTATATCATCTTACTATATGCATTGCTATTTATTTGCTTATATTTCAAAGCTTCTATCTAAACACCTGTTTCCTATTTTACACATTTTCAAACAATTCATTCATGTTCAATGAAAAAGCCTTTTCCATATCCGCGATAGAAAAGGCTCTTCTTCTTTAAGCTGATTGCACTTTTACTTTTTTAAATTCCTCCGTCAGTAAAGGAACCACTTCAAATAGATCTCCGACAATCCCGTAATCAGCAACTTTAAAAATGTTTGCTTCTTCATCTTTGTTAATTGCAACAATAATTTTGGAGTTAGACATACCAGCTAAATGCTGAATAGCACCTGAGATTCCGCAAGCGATATATAGGTCAGGCGTAACGACTTTCCCTGTTTGACCAATCTGCAATGAGTAGTCGCAATACTCTGCATCACAAGCTCCGCGAGAAGCCCCCACAGCACCTCCAAGTACATCCGCTAGTTCTTGCAACGGTTTAAATCCTTCTTCACTTTTCACACCACGTCCACCAGCAATTACAATTTTTGCTTCTGACAAGTCTACGCCTTGTGTAGCTTTGCGAACAACTTCTTTCACAATTGTACGTAAGTCTTTAATGTCTACTTGTAAAGCACGAACTTCTCCAGAGCGACTTGAATCTTTTTCTAAAGGTGCAATATTATTTGGACGAATTGTTGCAAAAATAAAATCGTCAATCATAATTTTCTTTTCAAACGCTTTTCCTGAATAGATTGGTCGGGTAAATACGATGTTTCCTCCTGACACTTCTAAGTCTGTAACATCTGACACTAATCCTTTATCTAATCTAGCAGCAAGTTTAGGGGATAAGTCTTTCCCGAGTGCTGTATGGCCAGCAATAATTGCTTCAGGCTTTTCCTCTTGCACAACTGTTAGCAACGCTTGTGTATACCCGTCAGAAGTATACGTTTCTAACTTGTCATGTTCAACCACTACTACGCGATCGGCACCATATTCGATAAGCTCTTCACTTAATGCTTGAACGCCTTGTCCGATGAGTGTTGCAACTACCTCTCCACCTTCAGCAATTGTCGTTGCGGCTGCAATTGCTTCAAATGATACATTACGTAATACCCCTTCACGTGCTTCGCCTAATACTAATACTTTACGTCCCATGATAATCCCCCCATGATATTCGACTGTTTTATTCGTTCACTTTAAATGACTTTTGCTTCTGAATGTAAAAGTTGGACTAATTCCTTCACTTGATCTTGTACTTCACCATTTAAAATGCGTCCTGCTTCTTTTTTAGGTGGTAAGTAAATTTCAATCGTTTTTGTTTTTGCCTCTACATCCTCTTCTTCTAAATCTAAATCATCAATTTCTAATTCTGTTAACGGCTTCTTCTTCGCTTTCATAATTCCTGGTAACGACGGATAGCGTGGTTCATTTAATCCTTGCTGTGCTGTAACTAATAAAGGAAGTGTCGTTTCAATAATTTCTGAATCTCCCTCTACATCACGCACAACCGTTACTTGTCTGTCTTTAATATCAAGCTTTGTAATGGTTGTTACATATGGAATCTCAAGTAATTCTGCAACGCGAGGACCGACTTGTCCTGAACCACCATCGATTGCTACATTTCCTCCTAAAATTAAATCTGGTGATTGATCTTTTAAATACTGCGCTAAAATTTTAGCTGTTGTATATTGATCACTCTGTTCTACATCATCTTCTATATTAATTAATACTGCCTTATCGGCTCCCATAGCTAAAGCTGTTCTTAATTCTTTTTCAGACTCTTCTGTTCCGACAGTAACAACTGTAATTTCGCCGCCATTTTTTTCTTTTATTTGAATCGCTTCTTCAATGGCATACTCATCGTATGGGTTAATAATAAATTCAGCTCCATCTTCTGCAATTTGACCGTTTGTTAATACAATCTTCTCCTCAGTATCGAATGTTCTTTTTAATAAAACGTAAATGTTCATTTCTTTCCCCTCCTAAAATATATCGTTATTTTCCAACAAATTGCGGTTCACGCTTTTCAATAAATGCGGCTACCCCTTCTTTTGCATCCTCAGACTTGAATACGCTTCCAAAAAATGATGCTTCTTTTTTCACTCCTTCATAATATGAATCTGTCTTTACGTGTTGAAGTAATTGTAAAGTTGCTTTTATAGAGATCGGGCTCTTCTTCGCTATTTTTACAGCTACTGCTTTGACTTGCTCGAAAAGTTCTTCTTCTTTATAAGCAGCATTTGCAAGGCCTGCTTTTACAGCTTCAACTCCTGAAATAGGTTCACTCGTTAGCATCATTTCACACGCTTTTGCTACTCCTACATAACGCGGTAGACGCTGCGTGCCAGCAAAACCCGGAATAATACCAAGCTGCAGCTCTGGCAACCCTAACTTAGCCGTTTCACTTACAAAGCGCATGTGGCAACTCATCGCTAACTCTAGTCCTCCCCCTAGCGCTGCACCGTGAATTGCTGCAATAACGGGCTTCGGATAGGTTTCAATATACTCAAATATTTGCTGACCATTTTTAGCTAGTTGTTCATAATCCTCTGCTTGTTGCAAAGAGGTAAACTCTTTAATATCAGCTCCTGCACAAAAGAATCTTCCTTCTCCTTTTAATACAATAACTCTTGTTTCATCGTTTTTCTCAAGTTGTGTTAAAAGAGCCGAAAGTTCTTGTAAAACTGCTTGTGATAATGCATTAGCAGGTGGACGATTTAATGTAACAATGGTGATACCATTGGCAGTTTCAACATGTAACACACTCACTTCCATTCACCCCTTGTTCAAAGTATGTATAGTATCGGCTTTCAACCTAACGAGGTTGAGAGCCGCCACATCCATTCATTAATAATTGATGAACTTTTCCTACTAATTCCATCAGCTCATATCTTTGATCATTCATGACCCAAGTTGTCACCGTTTCATCAATCGTTCCAAAAATCATTTGTCGTGCTAATCTAATATCCAAACTTTCAGAAAATTCACCAGTGTCTACACCTGTTTGCAGGATTGAATCAATAACCGATAAATAATCTTTAAGTACCTCATTAATTTTTAACCGTAGATCTTTGTTTGATTGACGTAATTCCAGCTGAGTGACAATTGCTAAGTGATAGTCTCCGGCGAGATTCGAAAAATGCTTATCAATTAACATGTAAAGTTTATCAGAAGCCGTTTCTTTCTCTACAAGCTCTTCTTGCACTTTCTCTACAAACTGCCCCATCTTTTCTTGAAATAAAGAAATTAAAACATCTTCTTTATTTTTAAAGTATAAATAAATGGTACCGTCAGCTACACCTGCTTGCTTCGCAATCTTAGATACTTGTGCATTATGATAGCCGTTTTCAGCAATCACAACTACTGCTGCATCAATAATCTGTTTGTATTTTGGTTTGTTTCTTTTCAATCTAAATACGCTCCTTTAAAATATGAATGATTATTCATTCATATCTTTATAATAAAGAAACAATACATATCTGTCAATTAGGTTTTTATAAAAAATATTCGGCAACGCTACTTACGTCGCCTTTTTTTGCTTTTCTTTCTCTTCTTCAATCAGCGCTCTTCTCAAAATCTTACCAACCGCTGTTTTTGGAAGTTCATCTCGAAATTCATAAATCCGAGGTACTTTATAAGCTGCTAAATATCGGCGAGAAAATGCATTAAGTTCTTCTTCTGTACATGATACACCATTTTTCAAAACAATGTAAGCTTTTACTGTCTCTCCTCGATACGGATCAGGTACTCCAGCTACTACTACCTCTTGTACCTTTTCATGTTCATATAAAACTTCTTCAACTTCTCTTGGATAAATGTTGTAGCCTCCTGCAATAATCATGTCCTTCTTACGGTCCACAATATAAAAATATCCCTTTTCATCCATATACCCTAAATCTCCTGTCAACAGCCAACCATCTCTCAATACTACCTCTGTCTCTTCAGGTCGGTTCCAGTAACCTTTCATTACTTGTGGCCCCTTCACAGCTATTTCCCCTACTTCATTTAGTTCAGCCTTCTCTCCAGTTTCAAACGAAATAACTTTTGCATCTGTATCTGGCCAAGGGACGCCTATACTTCCTTTTACTCTCTTTTCCCATACAAAATTAGCGTGCGTAACTGGAGATGTCTCTGTTAATCCATACCCTTCAACTAATTTTCCGCCCGTAACGCGCTCAAATTTCTCTTGAATTTCTAAAGGCAAAGGAGCAGAGCCACTTATACAAGAGTCAATAGAAGATAAATCATATTTTTGCAAATCAGGATCATTCAGCAAAGCGATGTAAATAGTAGGAGCTCCTGGAAAAAGAGTTGGTTTTTGTTTGTCAATGGTTTTTAAAGCCGTTTTGACATCGAACTTCGGAAGCAGAACCATTTCATATCCTTGCAAAACAGATAAAATAAGTACTGTTGTCAGCCCATACACATGAAAAAACGGGATTATGCCTAATACTTTTTCTTCCCCTGGCTTGCATTGATAAAGCCAATGAGCACACATTGTCGCATTAGCTGCTAAGTTTTTATGTGTTAACATTACGCCTTTTGGAAAGCCAGTCGTTCCGCCAGTGTACTGTAAAAGAGCAATTTCCTCGTTTGAATATGGTTCACTTGTAAAGGAACTTTCCCCTACCTTCCGCTTCATAATAAATGGAAACAAATGTGTCGTCTTACTCTGTTCAATTGAAATAGTTAATTGCTGTTGTTTGCGCTGAATAAATGGATACAGGATGTTTTTAGGAAATGGCAAATAATCTTTAATAGAAGTAGTAATAATATGCTCAATTTTTGTTACCGCTTTCACTTTTGAGATGCGTGGATACAACAAATCTAATGAAATGATGCATTTTGCACCTGAATCATTCATTTGATATTCTAACTCTCTTTCTGTATACAAAGGGTTGGTTTCAACCACAATCCCTCCTGCCAATAAAACCGCATAAAATGAAATAACAGCCTGCGGACAGTTAGGCAGCATAATGGCAACACGATCTCCTCTGTTCATTCCTATCTCTTTTAAATACGCTGCTAATTGAATAGATTGTTCATACAATTCTCGAAAAGTCATTCGCTTACCTAAAAAATGAACAGCAAATTTTTCAGGGTACTTTTGAGTTACTTCTTCGAATAACTGAGCAAGGTTTTTTGTACTATATTCAAGCGAGGGTGAAATTTCTTTTGGATATTGAGAAATCCAAACCTTTTCATCTTGTTCCATTTTACCGCCTCCTTCTAATCGTTAGAATTTTCTTTCTTTTATATTATAATATATTGATTTTTGATCAGCAATCAGCATGAAAAATAATCATAAAAAAGAGCTGATAGCTAGCTATCAGCTCTTTTTATCTTCACATACATACTTTTCGTGCAATTATCCTTGTTGAATGCGTTACTTTCATCTACTTCCTCAAAGTAACCAGCTTTACAATAAACAATATATTTTTCACACTTCTCTTTGTATTTTCTTATGAACACTTTTGACTAAAAGAACGTTCATCAAGAAAAAAACAACATATAAATAAAGCCGATCACAATAAACAAACCGCATAACCCTAGTAAAACTTTAGCTAATATCTCCATCGTCACCTATCCCCTATCCAATTCCTGCTCCAATAACATAGGACATTCCCACTGAAATAATAAACGAAATAAAACCAACTGCTCGGTTATCTTTTTCAATTTCATCATCAATGCGAAATTTAGGGGTTAAGAACTCAAAAATGAAATAACTAATTAATAGCAAGACAAAGCCGTACATTCCCCATCCGAGCATTCGCAACAAATTGTCATTATGCTCAATAGAGTAGCGAAATATATTAGCCAGTCCAAAAATTTTTCCACCGGTAGCCATTGCAACAGCAAGATTCCCTTTTTGAATTTCTTCCCAATTTTTATACTTTGTCACAAGTTCAAATATCGCTAAAAAAACAACCATACTTAATACAACAACACTGTAATAAGCAGCTGATTCTATATATGGATCTCTCCAAAAATCTCCCATCTTTCACCATCACTCCTGTTTTCTCCCACTTTTTTACTCTTACACATAGCCATCTTTGCCTTGTTATTTAGGAAGAAGAACATATTTTGTTGGAAGCCAATTTTTTATCAAATGAAACGAACCTAATGAACAGTCAGTGATAACGTGTGATTCACCCATTGTTACATTAATTATTTAAATTCTACAACTGTAACTCCAGTCCCTCCTTCGGTTGCTTCACCGAATCGAATACTGTTTACAGAGCGATGGTTCTTCAAATACTCTTGCACGCCTTTTCGAAGAGCCCCTGTTCCTTTTCCATGAATGATTGACACACGAGGATATCCAGCAAGCAGTGCATCATCGATGTACTTTTCAACTCGATTCAGTGCATTTTCATAACGCTCACCTCGTAAATCTAGCTCTAGATTAACATGATAATCTTTACCTTTTACAGTAGCAAGCGGCTTCGTTTCTACTGGCTTAGGAGAGCTGATATACTCAAGATCTTTTTCTTTTACTTTCATCTTCATAATTCCCATCTGCACTTGCCATTCTGTATCACTAACACGTTCAACAAGTGTACCTTTTTGCCCCCATGACAATACTTTCACTTCATCTCCTGGAGCTAATGTTCGCTCTTGCTTCTTAGGTGCCACTTTTTTCTTATTGCTTTTTTCTAGTGTTGGAACTGCTTCTTCAAGACGTTTTCTTGCTTCAATTAATTCATGCTCTTTAATTGTGGCGTGTTGATTCTGCCTCATAGAACGAAGATCACGGATAATCTGCTCTGCTTCTTCTGTTGCAGCTTTAATTGTAGCTTCTGCTTTCTTTTCTGCTTTTTCATATAACTTGTCCCGATTTTCATTAAACTCAATAATTTGACGCTGTAGTTCTTTATGCAGTTTTTGAGATTCTTTACGCAATGCTTCTGCTTCTTCAAGTTCTGACTCTGATTTACGCCGGCTATCTTCTAGAGATGCAATCATATTTTCTACTTTATTTGTATCAGAGCCAATATAGCCTTTCGCACGTTCAATGACGCTTGATGTTAATCCAAGTCGCTTTGAGATTTCAAATGCATTACTTCGTCCTGGAACACCAATTAATAGCTTATAAGTAGGGCTTAATGTTTCAATATCAAATTCCACACTTGCATTGACTACTCCTGAACGATTATATCCATATGCTTTTAATTCTGGATAATGTGTAGTAGCAACAACACATGCTCCCCGTTCATACACTTCATCTAAAATTGAGATGGCCAACGCTGCTCCTTCCTGAGGATCCGTTCCGGCACCTAGTTCATCAAATAGCACTAAACTATCTTTATCCACTTTCTCTAAAATACTTACAATGTTCACCATATGGGATGAAAATGTACTTAAACTTTGTTCAATTGATTGTTCATCCCCAATGTCAGCAAAAACCTGTTGGAATACAGCGATTTCTGATCCATCTAATGCAGGAATCTGTAAGCCAGCCTGCGCCATTAATGTAAACAATCCAATTGTTTTTAATGTTACTGTTTTACCGCCTGTATTTGGCCCCGTAATAACAATTGATGTGTACTCATCTCCAAGTTCAATATCATTTGCAACCACATCTTCCTGAGGAATAAGAGGATGCTTGGCTTTCAGTAGCTTGATGTACCCACGGCTATTCACCTTTGGTTTTGAAGCTTTCAATTCATGACTATAACGGCCTTTTGCAAACATAAAGTCTAATTCACCAAGCAAGTATACATTTTGACGAAGTTCATTTGATACTTCAGCCACTTGCATCGTTAACCCAACTAAAATTCGTTCAATTTCTTGTTTTTCTTTTACTTTCGCTTCTTGTAGTTCATTGTTTAGTGTGACAATTGCTTGCGGCTCAACAAACAGAGTCGCTCCAGAAGAAGATTGATCATGAACGATTCCTCCGTATGCATTGCGATACTCTTGTTTAACAGGGATTACAAACCGTTCGTTTCGAATCGTAACGAGCGTATCGGATAACATTTTTTGTGCAGAGGATGAACGTACTAAACTGTCTAGCTTCTCACGAATTCGTGACTCTGTCGATCGTAATTTTTGCCGAATTCCGCGAAGTTGATCACTAGCTCCATCTAACACAGTTCCATTTTCATCAATACTCATCTTAATGGCTTGCTCAATCTCTGGTAATGACATTAATCCTTCTATATATCCGTACATAATCGGGATTTGAATATCCTCATCATCTAGCAGCTGTTCTGTAAACTGTTTCAGTTGCTTTACGGCATATACCGTACTTGCAATATCTAATAATTCATTGGGACTTAACGTGCCTCCAATTTCAGCTCGCTTAATGCTTGGTCGAACATCAAATATTCCACCTAACGGTACATGTCCACGTAACCGCAAGACAGTTGTAGCTTCATCTGTTGCATCTTGCCAGTTGATAACTTCTTCATACTTAGTAGACGGAACTAATTTTTCTACTTTTTCCCTTCCTAATGAAGAGGCAACTTTTGATGCAAGCTGTTCTTTTACTTTATTAAACTCCAGTACATGGAAAATACGTGAATGCAAAATAGACTCCTCCTGTTACTTCTAAACTTAATGATGTCGCTGCAAAAATGCTTTCAAGTCTTCTAAACGATACGTATTAAGGACCGTTTCAGGTTTTAACCACCCTTTAATACCTGTTGAAATACCAATCTTCATATGCTCAAGCATCTCAAGGTTATGAGCATCCGTATTAATAGCAATCTTAACTCCTGCATCTTGCGCTTTTCTTATGTGCTCAGCTGCTAAATCTAACCGATTGGGATTCGCATTTAATTCAAGAGCTGTGTTTGTTTCTTTGGCTAATTCAATAAGCAAATCAATGTCTACATCATAACCTTCACGACGACCAATTAAACGGCCTGTTGGATGTGCGATTAAATCTACATGGATATTGGTTAATGCTTGTTTTAGACGAACCATAATTTCTTCACGCGATTGTGAAAAGCTTGAATGAATTGACGCAATAACAAAATCCATTTCGGACAGAAGCTCATCGTCATAGTCTAATGTCCCATTTGGCAAGATATCCATTTCTATCCCTGCCAATATAGTAAAATCTTTATAGCGTTCATTTAAACGGTCGATTTCCTCACGCTGTTTGCGAATACGCTCAGGACTTAACCCGTTCGCCACTTTTAAATATTGGGAGTGATCGGTAATGGCCATATACTCATATCCTTTTGCTCGACAGGCTTCTGCCATCTCTTCAATGGAATATGCTCCATCGCTCCAAGTGGAATGCATATGTAAATCACCTTTTACGTCTCCAAATTGAATAAGCGCTTGTGGCTTCATAAATACATCTACTTCACTGCCATCTTCGCGAAGTTCTGGCGGAATAAATGACAAGCCAAAATGAGCATAGAAAGCTTCTTCGGATTTAAATGTCGTTACTTCACCTGTTTCCACCTTTTCAACACCATATTCACTAATTTTCTCTCCGCGCTCTTTTGCCAATTGCCGCATGCGAACATTATGATCTTTTGACCCTGTAAAGTGATGTAACGTTGTTGCAAAAGCTTGATCTTCTACAAGGCGAAAATCAACAGATACATCGTATTCATACGCTAACGTGACTGACACTTTCGTATCGCCATTCGCAATAACCTCTTTCACAAGCGGCAGAGATACTAATTGTTCTCTTACAACTCTAGAATCACTTGTCGAAATGATAAAATCTAAATCCTTCACAGTCTCTCTCATACGACGAATGCTTCCAGCCTGTGAAAAACGATGAATACCGTTCATCGTTTCTAAAGCTGTCATAATCTCTTCAGCAATTGGCAGCATAAATGCGAGAGGTAATCGTTCTGGTCGTTTTCCAAACTCTTCAATGGCAGCCATAATTTTCTCTTCTGTTTTTTTGCCAAATCCACTTAAGGCTTGTACTTTTTCTTCTTTGCATGCTTGGCGAAGAGAATCGATATCATTAATTCCTAATTCTTTATAAAGCTTAGCAATCTTTTTTCCTCCTAATCCCGGCAGCTTTAATAACGGAATTAACCCTTCCGGCACTTGTTGTTTTAACTCTGCTAAAACGGTTGATTCGCCTGTTTCAAGAAACTCGACAATCACAGCTGCTGTTCCTTTTCCAATTCCTTGTAGCGCTGTAAAATCTTCAATATCAGCTAAACTTCTTTCATCACCTTCAAGTGCTGCTGCTGCTTTTCTGAATGCAGAAATTTTAAATGGATTATCACCCTTTAATTCCATATATGTAGCAATTGTTTCTAATAACTTAATAACTTCTTTTTTATTCATTTTTTCACCAGCCTCTATTCAAAATACAGATAGTTAAATAGTTCGAAATTTAATAGACTAAACCACTTTCTTTCATCATCATTGTAAAACAAAAAGAAGGTATTTCAAAAGTATTATGATACTTTTGATACACCCTCTCCATGAAATAGTTGAATACACTTTTAAATCATGCCATATTGTGTCCATAATTCTTGCAATGTAGACGATAAGTACGGCGTATTTTTGACAATATTAATAGCAATCGATGATTGTTGAATCGGTACTTGAATTTCATTTACAGGCATAACAGCTCCGATATATAGTAGCACAAAAACAATAACGTACACTTCTAAAAAACCAAGTGCACCGCCTCCCCACCTGTTCAACTGGCGCAAAATAGGGAGCTCTGTCAATGAGGTAAAAACCGATCCGATTATTCGAAGCACGAGTCGTGTTGCGAAAAATAAAATGGCAAATGCAATCATTCGATAAAACGCATCTTCGATTGAAACAGAATCAAAAACAATCGATGCGACACTTTGTTGCTGTATATCTGGAAACGGGATAATTAGACGCAAACGTGGTGCTAGGTCACCGCTAAACATATAGGCTACAATAAATGCAGCCGCAAAACTAACGAGATGAACTAACTGCAAAATAAACCCTCTTTTTAATCCTGTCAAAAAACCTAAAAGAAGCAAGACAATTAAAATGATGTCTAACATCGAGCTTATCATTCCTCTTTCTGATTAAGTTTTTTTTCAATTTTCTCGTAATCTTCTTTTAACTTAACATAATCATGCACAATATTCACTGCAGTTAATACAGCTAACTTATTTATATCTAGGTACGGGTTTTTCTTGCTAATCTCCCGCATTTTATCATCAACAATAGAAGCAACAAGACGAATATGACTTGTACTCTCACTACCGACAATTTTGTATGGTTGACCGAAAATATCAACTGTCGCACGTGTTTTATCCTGTTCTGACACGAGAAAGTCCTCCGTTCCACAAAAAATCCTAATCCTTATCATATCATGAAGAGGACTGCAATGGAAAGATATCTATATTTACGTTATTATAAAAAATAGATTTTTGATTGTAAAACAAAATGATTTACCAACAATTCGCATCATTTATTATACAATCCATCTACATTCCTATATAGCCTTTTAGGAGTAAATTTTAGAAAGGTGTGAAAAATTAATGTCACATGCTGTTTTAACATTATCACCTCAAGCTGTTTCAGAAATGAAAGAACATTATGCTTCCTTCCTGCAATCAAAAGTCCCGCAAGGCGGTGTCTTTACAGCAAAGCTACCTGGTTGTTCCATTACAGCTTACCGGTCTGGAAAAGTACTGTTTCAAGGCAAAGACGCAGAAAAAGAAGCACAAAAATGGGGAACAGGTTTACTTAGTCAGCCCGCACTTAAAACCAAAAAAACACCATCCCTTCCACCAGGCTTTAGCTCTTTATCTGTCATTGGCTCTGACGAAGTAGGTACAGGTGATTATTTCGGACCAATGACGGTTGTAGCTGCTTATGTATCCAAAGAACAAATCCCGTTATTAAAAGAGCTTGGCGTACGTGATTCAAAAGATTTAACCGACTTAAAAATCATTGAAATTGCTAAAAAGCTTATTTTATTCATTCCATACAGCTTACTTGTTTTACATAATGAAAAATACAATGAATTTCAACAACGCGGCATGTCTCAAGGAAAAATGAAAGCACTTTTGCACAATAAAGCACTTGTTAATGTGATCGAAAAAATAAAACCTGAGAAGCCGAATGCCATTCTAATTGACCAATTTGTTGAAAAAAATACGTATTATAAACATATCTCGAACGAAAAAGAAATTGTTAAAGAAAATGTCTATTTTAGTACAAAAGGCGAGAGCGTTCATTTAGCGGTGGCTGCAGCTTCCATTATTGCCAGATATGCTTTTTTAAAACAAATGGATGCCTTAACTGAGAAAGTTGGAATGACTATTCCAAGAGGAGCCGGCTCACACGTTGATCATGTAGCTGCTAAAATTATGAAAGAGCATGGAGTAGAAGCACTTCACTCTTTAGCTAAAATTCATTTTGCAAATACAGAAAAAGCAATGAAGATTGCTCAAAAATAAAAGAGACGTGATCATCACGTCTCTTTGTTCTATTTTTTAATCTATCCAATCATCATCGCTGACCTTACCGCTTTACGAACGCAATGTTGCACCGAACTGCGTTTCAACTGCTTGTAACACTGCATTATGTGCTTTTGTCACTTCTTCATCAGTTAATGTACGTTCTGGATCTAGGTAACGCAATGAGAATGCAACTGATTTTTTGCCTTCTTCCATTCGTTCTCCATCATATAAATCAAATACTGCAACGTCTTTTAATAACGCTCCTCCTGCTTCATAAATCACACGCTGCACTTCTCCTGCTAACACATCTTTATCGACCACAAGAGCGATATCACGTGTAATTGACGGGAAACGAGGAACTGTTGAATAATGGACTGATTCTACATCAGCTGTTAAAAGAGCGCTTAAATCCAATTCAAATACGTAGGTTTCACGCAAACCGTATTGTTTTTGTGTAACTGGATGAATTTGGCCGATATAGCCAATTTCTTGACCGTTTAGCAGTACAGCAGCTGTACGTCCAGGATGCATCGCTTCTCTTTTTATAGGTGCATATGAAATCTGTTTTTCAAGTCCTAACTGAACAAATAATCCTTCCAATACACCTTTCACTACATAAAAGTCTACTACTTTCTTTTCCCCTTGCCAGCTATGTGTGTGCCACAGCCCTGTGACAGCTCCTGCTACACGTTCTTGTTCATCCGGTAATTGCCCTTGTTTATCCAAGAACACAGCTCCTGTTTCATATACAGCAACGGAGTCGGTTTGACGGGCATTATTGTGTTTTACCGCCTCAAGAAGATGAGGAACTAAACTTTGACGAAGTACACTGCGATCTTCACTCATTGGCATTGCTAAACGAATAGTGTTCGTTACATTTAATGCAAATTCAGTAGCTTTCTCTTGGCTAGTCAACGAGTACGTAGTTGTTTGAGCTAAACCTGCTCCTTCTAAAAAGCGGCGGACTTTACGGCGCTTTTTTTGATAATCCGATAATTTCCCTGGCGTTGCAACTGTTACAGGGAGCGTTGTTGGCAGGTAATCATACCCATACATGCGAGCCACTTCTTCAACGATATCTTCTTCAATTGTAATATCACCACGGCGAGTAGGCACCGTCACAACAATTGAATCTTCTTCTACTTTGCTTTCAAATTGAAGACGCGTCATAATATCTTGCACTTCGTTCATGGATAATTCTGTTCCAAGCACATCGTTAATACGGTTTAATGAAACAGCGATTACTGCTGGCTCAATCGTCAATGTATCTGCTTCAACCGTTCCATTGACAACTTCACCGCCTGCATACTGAGCGATTAGCTCTGCAGCGCGATCCGCTGCAACACGTGTACGATTTGAATCAATTCCTTTTTCAAAACGCGCGCTTGCCTCACTGCGTAACCCGTGATCTTTAGATGCTTGACGAATTGTTAGTCCTTTGAAATAAGCAGACTCAAGTAACACCGTGACTGTGTCATCTTTTACTTCGGAGTTTGCTCCTCCCATTACACCCGCAAGAGCGACTGGTTCTGCACCATTTGTAATAACGAGTTGGTGACCTTTTAATACACGCTCTTGATCATCAAGCGTAACTAATTTTTCACCTTCTGTTGCATGGCGGACAACGATTTCTTTTGAACCAAGACGATCATAATCAAATGCATGTAGCGGCTGGCCATACTCAAGTAAAATATAATTTGTTATATCCACGACATTGTTGTGAGGGCGAATACCAGCGGCCATTAAGCGTGTTTGCATCCATAATGGTGATGGAGCAATTTTAACGTTCTTTATGACGCGTGCCACATATAATGGATTATCTTCTTTCGCTTCTACTTTTACCGAAATATAATCAGATGCTTGTTCATTAGATGCTGGAACAGTAACCGTTGGGTACTTCACTTGACGACGTAAAATAGCAGCTACTTCATGCGCAACTCCTAGCATACTTAAACAATCAGAACGATTTGGTGTTAAACCTAGCTCTAGCACTTCATCATGTAAGTTTAATGCTTCTAATGCGTCTGCTCCTACTTCCGCATCATTTGGGAATACAAAGATTCCTTCTTGATATTCTTTTGCTACAAGCTTGCTTTCAATGCCAAGTTCTTGAAGAGAGCAGATCATTCCGTTCGATTCTTCGCCTCGTAGCTTTGCACGCTTAATTTTAAAGTTACCAGGTAATACTGCCCCTACTTTTGCCACTGCTACTTTTTGTCCTTGTGCCACGTTTGGTGCACCACAAATAATTTGAACTGGTTCTCCTTCACCAATATCGACTTGGCAGCGGCTTAATTTGTCGGCATTTGGATGCTGTTCGCGAACAACAACATGCCCGATGACAACACCACTAATCCCTTTATTCAAACTTTCTACACTTTCTACTTCAATTCCGCTTTTCGTAATTTTATCAGCTAGTTCGTCTGCTGTTACGCCTGTTAAGTCAACATACTCTTGTAACCATCGATAAGACACAAACATGTCAAAAGCCTCCCTTATCCTTGTTTAAATTGATCTAAGAAACGAACATCATTTGTATAGAAGTGGCGAATATCGTCTACACCATGCTTTAACATTGCAATACGCTCTACACCAATTCCAAACGCAAAGCCACGGTATTTCTTCGAATCGTATCCTGCCATTTCAAGTACGTTCGGATGCACCATACCCGCACCTAAAATTTCAATCCATCCTGTGTGTTTACATACGTTACAGCCTTGACCTCCACATTTAGCACAGGAAACATCTACTTCAACAGATGGCTCAGTGAATGGGAAAAAGCTAGGACGTAGACGAATCTCACGGTCAGACCCAAACATTTTTTTAACGAACACCTCAAGTGTTCCCTTTAAATCACTCATCCGAATATGCTCATCTACGACAAGACCTTCAATTTGCATAAATTGATGTGAATGCGTCGCATCATCATCATCGCGGCGATATACCTTACCTGGACAAATAATTTTTATTGCGCTCTTTTCTTCATTTTTATTCATTACACGCGCTTGCACTGTCGATGTGTGTGTACGAAGCAATGTCTCTTCTGTAATGTAAAATGTATCCTGCATGTCACGCGCAGGGTGTCCTTTTGGTAAATTTAATGCTTCAAAATTGTAATAATCTTGTTCAACTTCAGGGCCTTCAGCAATTTCGTAGCCCATCCCCAAAAACAAATCTTCTACTTCTTCTATAACGCTTGTTAGCGGATGATGAGTACCTGTTTGTACCGGACGTCCCGGAAGCGTTACATCGATTGTTTCAGAGGCTAATTTACGATCAACTTCCGCAGCCTCTAACACCGCTTGCTTTTCTTCAATTTTAGATGCAATAGCTTCTCTGACTTCGTTTGCTAAAGCTCCCATCACTGGACGTTCTTCAGCAGATAACTTCCCCATTCCGCGAAGTACTTCGGTAATAGGACCTTTTTTTCCTAAATACGCTACACGTACATCGTTTAATGCCTTTAGATCATTTGCCACTTCAACTTTTGCAACAGCTTCTTGTTGAAGTTCTTGTAAACGTTCTTTCATCACTTGTTCCTCCTTTTAGCGTAAAAAATGACAAATAAAAAAACCTCCTCCCAAAAAGGGACGAGGATTAGTCGCGTTACCACCCTTGTTAACTGCATAAACGCACACAGCTCACTTCATTCATGTTAACGGAAATTCCGGAACACCTTTACATCTTTAAAAGATGGTCTAAGTGCCAACTCAAGAGGTGAATTCGCTTATGGTATTTATAAAAATGCTTTCAGTCAAGGCATTTTCTCCCTATATAAACCCACATAAGTTACTATTCTCTTTCATCGTTTTTAGCATATATAACTATTGTTTCATTATAGTGAAAAGAAAGAGCAGTTGCAACTACATTCCTCTTAAATAGTACAGTAAAATCCCAGAGGCAATTGCAACATTTAACGATTCACTTTTCCCATAAATAGGTATATATAAATTTTGATTTGTTTCTGCTAATACGCGTTCACTCACACCGTTTCCTTCATTTCCTACAACGAGCGCGAAAGAAGAAGATGGTTGTACGTTTGTAAAAACTTCTCCATTTTTCAAAGAAGTTCCGTAAATGGAAATGCCCCGTTCTTTAAGCAGCGCGATGATATCTAGTAATTCACTTTTTTTTAAAATGGGGACATGAAAAATAGCGCCTTGGGTAGACCGAATAACCTTACTGTTATAGACATCCACGCTTCCATCACCAACGACAATGGCATCAAGACCAGCTGCATCCGCTGTCCGGATAATTGTTCCTAAGTTACCTGGGTCTTGTATTGCATCAAGCAACAAGATTCTCGTTGCTGTATTCATGATATCTTCTTGCTGAGTTTGATAACAAACCGCTGCAACTCCTTGTGGTGTTTCTGTATCAGAAATAACTTTCATAATGGCTTCATTCACAATGGTAATGGACACATCATCTACATTCCAATGAGAAGGGATTTGAATAGAGTCAGCGACAACTAATTCCTTAATTCTACTTTTTGTTTTTAAAGCTTCTTCTACGAGATGAAATCCTTCTACAATAAACACGCCTTGGCGATCTCGTTCTTTTTTTTCATGTAATTTTTTCCACTGTTTTACTTGTGGATTTTTAACGGAATCGATTCGTTTCAACGAGCATAACTCCTTTTATGTTCTGTTTCACTTTATCATACATAGAATTCATGAAGAAAACAAAAGCTAAGTTTGATTTTACTATATATTGAGGTGATAATAATGAATCTTAATTTACGAAATGCTATTATATCAAATGTTTCAGGTAATTCTCAAGAAGAGCTTGAAGCAACAATTATGGATGCAATTAACAGTGGTGAAGAAAAAATGCTTCCTGGTCTTGGTGTACTATTCGAAGTTCTCTGGAAAAATTCACCTGAGGCAGAAAAAGAAGAAATGTTAACGACTCTAGAAAATAGCTTAAAATAAAGCAAAGCTTCAATCAGTAAAGGTGATGATTATTCGTTGGCAACTATTGAATCATAGATAGTGCCACAGGACGTGTTTGTGTTCTAGTACTTATGAAATCTCCACTTAATCACTTTGAAGTGGAATAAGCACGGAGGTGCATTTTCATGAATTATCCATTTCACCACGTTAAGAAAAAGCTTACCCTTTTGCAAAAGGGTAAGCTTTTTCTTAACTGAATGTAATCTGTTGCACCGTTTGTCGATCTAAACGTTTAATCACTTCTGTAATTAATTTGACTGCATTTTCATAATCATCACGATGTAGCATGGCTGCATGAGAGTGAATATACCGTGTAGCAATTGTAATAGACAATGCAGGCACGCCATTTGCTGAAATATGAATAGCGCCTGAATCTGTTCCTCCACCAGCAATTGCATCAAATTGATATGGAATACTTAATTCATCTGCTACATCTGTCACTAAATCTCGCAGCCCTTTATGAGACACCATGGATGCATCATAGAGAATAATTTGTGGACCATGCCCCATTTTTGATGATGCTTCTTTATCTGATACACCTGGTGTATCTCCCGCAATTCCAACGTCTACTCCAAATGCAATATCTGGTTTAATCATATTCGCAGACGTCTTAGCTCCGCGAAGCCCTACTTCTTCTTGAACGGTTCCTACACCGTACACAATATTAGGGTGATGTTCACCTTTTAGATGCTTTAATACATCAATGGCAATTGCACAGCCAATTCGATTATCCCACGCTTTTGCCAATAACATTTTCTCGTTATTCATAACGGTAAATTCAAAGTATGGAACAACTTGATCTCCGGGTTTTACTCCCCACTCTAATGCTTCTTCTCGACTTGAAGCACCGATATCAATAAACATATCTTTTATATCAACCGCTTTTTTACGAACTTCCGGCGATAGAATATGTGGTGGTTTTGACCCAATGACACCAGTAATATCTCCTTTATTAGTCACAATCGTCACACGTTGTGCAAGCATAACTTGTGACCACCAGCCACCTACTGTCTGAAAACGAATAAATCCTCGATCATCAATTTGTGTCACCATGAATCCTACTTCGTCGAGATGACCAGCCACCATAATTTTCGGACCTGTTTCATCACCAACCTTCTCAGCAATTAAACTTCCAAGGCCATCTGTTGAAACATTATCTGCAAAAGGTGAAATATATTGTTTCATTACTTCACGAGGCTCACGCTCATTTCCAGGAATTCCTTTGGCATCCGTTAACGCTTTTAGCATGGTTAAGGTTTCATCTAACTTTGTCACAAACATTACCCCTTTCCTATGTATAGCTCTATTATATAAGAAAACGATTTTAGAAGAAATGTTTACACTTTCCTACCATTAATTAATAGCCTTGATGTTGACGCTGAAAATTCACCTCATTTTTTGACATATACGCTTTTTCAATAGCAGCTGCTGTAAAGCCAAGAACATCTGCTAACGTCATATAAGCTGAAAACATCTCGATGTAGCGCTCTTCTGTCCTCGATTCTTGAAATTGCACAACTAATGAGAAAACATGTAAAAATTGTTCAGTTGCACTTTGTTTTGGTGTTTGTACTGGAAGAGCAGAGATAGAATCAAAATCACATTCAATACCTAAAGAAAGTAAAAAGTGTACTCCATCCACAAACTCTTCTAAAATCACGTGCTGTTCAGCAGGCGGCTTCACACTCCAAAATTTAAAGCAGCGTGTTTCATTCGCCAGCTCTCCCATTTCAACAAGAAGAGCTAGTATTTTTCGAGTGGCTAAATTTTCACTCTGTAACTGATGGTTTTCTTCAATATGCTGATCCAATTGACGTTGCATGTTAAACAATGATTGTAAATTCATAGTCATCTCTCCCATAAACAGAATATGTATATAAAAAATATTAAAATAGATGAAACTTTTTTTCACTTCAAACGTACAGTAAGGAAATTGTCCCTATAAAGGAGGGTACATCATGTTTGCTGTGTTACTTGTTCGACTCATCTTCGTTTTTGCATTAGCTTACCTGCTTTTTTTAGGTATTCGTTACCTTCGGAACCCAAGAAGAAAATTAATTAACGCACAAGAACACCAACAATTTTATGTAATTGATGAAAAAGAAAATATTCATAAAAATTTTCTTCTCACATATAAGGGCATTTTATTTGAAGGAGAAAAATACCTAACTAAAAACATCTTATCAATTACAATACTATTAAAAGATACAGATCAACTCAATAGATTAACAAAGATTGATATTGAAGCGATTGAAAAAGAAGTACAAGAAATGTATTCTGACGCACTTATCCAATGGAAAAGCCCCGTAAAAGAATTTCTGCAAAAAGAACCGCAAAGAAACTAATCTTTGTGGTTCTTATAAATATTGAAGCAATAATACAGTTTCACCAATTGCTAAAAGTGGTAACCCCCATAAAAAAGCGATGTGTTTTGTTTTGTGACGATACATGTGCATGCCGACTGTTAAACCAAAAGCTCCTCCAATAACAGCTATCAACCAGATTGTTCTTTCTTGAATCCGCCACTCTTTTCTTTTGGCTCGCCTCTTATCAACTTTCATTATATATAAACCAATTACATTTATACAAAAAAGGTATAAACTAATGATACTCATTTTGTTCCTCCTATATGAAAAAAGTCCCGCCATCAAGGATGACGAGACTTTTAATGATTAGTTATTTAGACTGTTTTTAGCAGCAGTTGCTAATTCAGCAAATGCTTTTTCATCAGATACAGCTAGTTCAGCAAGCATTTTACGGTTAACTTCAATACCTGCTAATTTTAAACCGTGCATTAAACGGCTGTAAGAAAGACCGTTCATACGAGCAGCTGCATTAATACGTGTAATCCATAATTTACGGAAATCACGTTTTTTCTGACGACGGTCACGATAAGCATACATATAAGACTTCATTACTTGCTGATTAGCAACTTTATATAATCTATGCTTAGAACCGAAGAAACCTTTGGCTAATTTTAAAACTTTTTTACGACGTTTGCGTGTTACTGTACCGCCTTTTACGCGTGGCATAATTGTTTACCTCCTGTAATGTTTCTATCTCAACCCAAATTACTTAATGTTATCTAATAAGTGACGAATACGTTTGAAGTCACCTTTGCTTACTAAAGAACCTTTACGTAATTTACGTTTTTGTTTTGTTGACTTGTTAGCGAATAAGTGACTAGTGTAAGCACGAGCGCGCTTTAACTTACCGCTTCCAGTTTTTTTGAAACGCTTTGCAGCGCCACGATGTGTTTTCATTTTTGGCATGGGGTGTTCCTCCTCGTTCTATTACTTTTCGTTTTTAGGTGCTAGCACTAAGAACATGCTGCGACCTTCCATTTTCGGTGCAGATTCAACTGAACTTATATCAGCACAAGCCTCTGAAAAACGATCAAGTACTTTTTGCCCAATTCCTTTATGAGTAATAGCACGACCCTTAAAGCGAATTGAAGCTTTTACTTTATCACCTTTTTCAAGGAACTTACGTGCGTTACGAAGTTTTGTGTTAAAATCATGTTCATCAATTGTTGGACTTAAACGAACTTCCTTTAAGTTCACAACTTTCTGGTTTTTGCGAGCTTCTCTTTCTTTTCGTTGTTGCTCATAACGGAATTTACCGTAGTCCATAATACGACATACAGGTGGTTTCGCGTTAGCAGCAACCATTACTAAGTCAAGATTTACTCGTGCAGCAATTTCAAGTGCTTCATTTTTTGATTTAATTCCTAATTGTTCACCATTTTGATCAATTAGACGAACTTCGCGAGCTCGAATGCCCTCGTTTACCATCATGTCCTTGCTAATAAGTAGCCACCTCCAAGGTTTAATGAGCGAATACGCTTGTGTAGATTAGTTTTGTTAGCTCACACAAAAAAGTGTGAGTACATACTGCACCCACACTTCTATCGTTTCAAAGTAAATACGATGTCAACCTGTCAACTGCATAAGCGTCAATCAGGTGAGAAGCGGGTGCTTCTTCTTCTGCACAAACAAGTATTCAATTACTTAAGCTATTATAGTATCAACAAAGACAAAAGTCAATGATTTCGTTCTTTTTTAACAACAAAAATTATTTTACCAAAGGAAAAACATTTATGCAACATTTTTTTATAAATGTTTTTAAAAAAGCAGAAAGACTATTGTCTTTCTGCTTTTTTCATTAGCGTGCAACTTCTATTTTTAAACTTTGGACAAAAGCTTCAAAGTCTACCGTCTCAGACTTTTGCTCTCCGTACTTACGGACATTTATTGCTTTCTCTTCCATTTCCTTATCACCCACTACAAGCATATAAGGAATTTTTTGCATTTGAGCTTCACGAATTTTATAGCCAATCTTCTCATCACGTGTATCTAACTCAACGCGAATTCCTGCAAGTTGAAGTTTTTCTTGTACTTCTTTTGCATAATCTAAGTGAACAGTTGGTGAAACTGGGATCACTTGAACTTGAACTGGTGCCAACCATGTTGGGAATGCACCTTTGTATTCTTCGATTAAAAATGCTACAAAGCGTTCCATCGTCGACACAACCCCGCGGTGAATAACAACTGGACGATGTTGTTTTCCATCTTCTCCGATGTATGTTAAATCAAAACGCTCCGGCAGTAAGAAATCTAACTGTACCGTTGATAATGTCTCTTCTTTTCCAAGAGCTGTTTTTACTTGAACATCAAGTTTCGGACCATAAAAGGCTGCTTCTCCTTCAGCTTCATAATAGTCTAATCCTAGTTCATCCATTGCGTCTTTTAACATACTTTGAGCTTTTTCCCACATTGTATCATCATCAAAATACTTTTCAGTATCTTGCGGATCGCGGTAAGATAAGCGGAATGAATAGTTTTCAAATCCAAAGTCTTTGTACACAGATTCAACTAAGCGAACAACACGGATCAATTCGTCTTTAATTTGATCTGGACGTACAAAGATATGAGCATCATTTAATGTCATCCCTCGAACACGTTGTAAACCTGCAAGAGCTCCTGACATTTCATAACGGTGCATTGTACCTAATTCAGCAATTCGAATCGGCAACTCACGGTAACTGTGAATGCCATTTTTATATATCATCATATGGTGCGGACAGTTCATTGGACGAAGCACTAAGTCTTCATTATCCATTTCCATTGCAGGGAACATGCCATCTTGGTAGTGGTCCCAATGTCCTGATGTCTTATATAATTCTACGCTACCTAGCACTGGTGTATACACATGCTGATAGCCAAGGCTTACTTCTTTATCGACAATATATCGTTCGATAATACGGCGAATCGTTGCACCTTTTGGCAGCCATAATGGTAAGCCTTGTCCCACTTTTTGCGAGTTTGTAAATAAGCTTAGCTCTTTCCCGATTTTACGGTGATCACGCTCTTTTGCTTCTTCTAACAGGCGAAGGTGTTCATCTAACTCTGCTTTTTTGAAGAACGCTGTTCCATAAATACGTTGTAACATTTTATTTTTGCTATCTCCACGCCAGTAAGCGCCCGCAATGCTTAGTAGTTTAAATTCTTTAATTTTTCCTGTTGATGGAACGTGCACCCCGCGGCACAAGTCAAAGAAATCACCTTGTTCATAAATGGTTACCGTTTCTCCCTCAGGAATAGCATTAATTAACTCAAGCTTTAAGTGATCTCCTATTTCTTCATACAACTTAATGGCATCTTCACGAGATACTTCTTTACGAACAACGGGAATGTTTTCATTAACAATTTTCTTCATTTCTTTTTCAATTGCGACTAAATCTTCTGGTGTGATTGATTGTTCCATGTCAATGTCATAGTAGAACCCATTTTCAATCACAGGACCTACGCCAAGCTTCACATCTTTATATAGACGTTTAATCGCTTGAGCCATTAAATGCGCTGTACTATGACGCATAATCTCAAGTCCATCTGCTGTATCTTGTGTCACAATTTCAAGCGAACCATCTTGTTCAATTGGTGTGCGTAAATCTACAAACTCACTATTTACTTTACCAGCAATTGATTTTTTCTTTAATCCTGGGCTAATAGAAGCCGCAATTTCTTCTGTTGTTATACCCTTTGGATACTCTTTTACTGCTCCATCTGGAAATGTCATTTTTACTACTTCAGACATTTTCTTCAACTCCTTATTATCATGTACTTAACTATTAATGAAGGGAAATGTTTCCACTTTTAATAACCGGCCCGATTGTTATGTCCACTGTTCCATCATCTATCCAACGATATCTACAGCTTGATAAAATGAAGACATTCTGTTTACTAGACAAACAAAAAAACCCGTCCCCTAATAAGGGACGAGTTGTGTATACACGTGGTACCACCCTTGTTCCTGTTCAACGTTTTTATCCAATCCAAAACGCTTGAACAGCTCGAGGTTTGATAACGGAAAAACCGGCAGTAATTACTAAAGTGAGGGATTCACTTGTTTACTACTGAAGTTTAGAGGTGGTAAGCATATAATTCGTGTTAGGAAACTTTCAGCCAAGGATTCCCTCTCTATAAACCGTAAAAATATACCCATGTCCTCATCATAACTTGTGACCTATTGTAATTTTCATAATATGAATTCATTATATTCATTTTCAAAATAGAAATCAACCTCTCATGTGATATTCTCCGTTTTTGTAAAAGTTGCTTCTTTTTTATCACAGAGAATTACATTTTCTTGAAAGATATTTTGAATTGTGTAAATAAAATCATGGTGAGATCCATCATCCGTATAAAGATAGATTTTTTTAGGAGACAATGCAATTAGAGGCGCTATAATGGTAGTGTCTATGTATAACGACTCATATTGAGAAACAAATTGCTGGGCTAATACGGCGCGCTCCTCCGTGCTGACTTGACAAAGTTGATGATTATAGAGACGAAATACATTTGCCTGTTCGTGGACCACGTATACTTCAGACATCTTATTGCTGTCAAAGTCTACAATTTGACGGAGCTGATGAATAAACATCTGATAGTCTTGTTCTAACTTGTATTCATCTATTGAAAGCTCTAAATAGTATTGGAGACGTTGATGGTATTCTTTTAAACGGAATTGTAAAAACGATTCCAACGTGAAAGTTACATTGTGTACTAAAAAGTCCTGAAGCGCCTCTGTAATTAATAAATCTCTTGGAAGTGTAAATGTCTTCTGCGGAATTTCCGCTTTCTCTCCTCCCATGAGTGCGTGAACCAATTCAATTATTTGCTGTTGCTCCTCTTCATCTGAATAAAAAAATTGTTCTTTCAACATCCTTGTAAGCAGATGCTGCTCTTTATACTTCAAAATGAACTGTGTTAATACCGGAATCACCATATCATGTACGACTTCATCTCGACTATATGTCACATCAATGACCAAAAGCTGACTGTTCACAAGTTTAAAACATTGCGGAGCATATGATAAAGCGCTTCGTTTCGCGCATAACGATTGGTATACAACCATTGCATCTTCTGCATACTTAAAGAAAATCTTCACTAATTATAGCCCCCCTTTGGACACGCTTTATTTATGTATATGGGGGAACATGAAAAAAAATGAGCAAGTCGTTACATGAAATGTAAAACGACTGCTCATTTGCTGCGTTTATTTTCTCCAGTCATTTCAACTGGCATCGCTAATGCTTTAATTCTCTCCATCAATCGAGCGGCTTTTAACTCTTCTTGCTCGCCTCTTTGCGTATAAGTTAAATGATGCTGCAGCTGCTCAAAGTTTAAGTTGGATGTAAAAAATGTCGGTAAATTTTCAAGCATGCGAAATTGCAAAATTGTGCCAAGCACATCATCGCGCATCCAGCTTGTGACGGATTCTGCACCAATATCGTCTAACATTAACACAGGTATTTTTTTTACATACTCAATTTTTTCGTTAAACGTTTGATCTTGAAATGATCCTTTCAGTTCACGTAAAAACTCTGGAATATACACAATTGTTGATTTCACTTTTTTTTCTGCTAATGCATTAGCAATTGCTCCAAGAAAATAGGTTTTACCAACTCCAAATGATCCATGCAAATACAAAGCTTTCATCTTTTTATTCGGCTCATACTCCCGAACAAAATCTTTCACTAGCTTAATGGCTTTGAATCTTCCTTGCTCAACTTCAATATCTGACATGGACGCTTGCAAAATTTCTTTTGGAACATACAAGCACTGAATAAAAGACTCTTGCTCCTTACGCTCATCTTCTTTTATTTTTCTTGGACATCGTTCATATTGAATATCTATATTGCGTCCATCTACTATAAGGCGCGGCTGATAACCCTTGACCATGTTCATACAACTTAGCAAAGATGGACATTGTTCGCATCGTTTGCTTTGTCCTTTAAATTCATACATTTTCATTAGGCCACGCTCAACCATTTGCTCATCTAGCTCATGGCGTTTTTCTTGTAAAAACAGCTGAACATCTCGATCTGAAAACACCTCTTTTTTTAACGTTTCAAGACGTTCTTTAAATTCTTTTTTATTGACTAATTGATTTAGCGAATCATTAATTGGCTTCATTATCTCACCTCACGCTCACTGGGAATCTAACTTATTCCTTACGATGTTGCTTTAGTTCCTGATCTAACTGTTTTAATTCTTCTTCTAATTTCTTCTTTTCTTCTTCAAAGTCACTTTCTGATTGTACCTTTTCTTCTTCTTTTTGTGCATCTCCCGCGTCATTCAGCCAATCAGGCACCATCTCTTTACGCACGACTTTTCGTTTCTTTCCTGTCGATGATTGCTTCGTTTCTGCCCAGTTTTGATATTCTTTGTGTTCACTTTTTGCAAGGTGCATCGCTTCTTGAACGGTTTGAATATTTTTACGGGCCCAATGGCCTGCAATTTTGTCCACATATGCTTTTGATAGCTTCATATCCGTACGAAGCATAACATAATAAATGAGTACATTCACAACGCCTGGAGACAGATTTTGATTAAACATCACATCTTCAATCATCTTTAAATCAGCTTGTGGCGGCTTCGCTCCCCCTGATAAATCCATCAATAGCTGCTTAGGCGATGTGACTTCTAATTGCTGCATAAGCTGTTCTTCCTGTGAACTTGGCTTTTTATCTTGCATCGTACGTAGTAGCGGCGGCTGCACTTGTTCACTTAAATTAGGAAGCGCTTCTCCATGTTCTAACTGATAAAAATTACGTGCTGCTTTACGCAATAATTCAATGTCAACTTGATCATATTCATTTAATGAGTCAAGTACAACATTTTTCATCTGCAAAGGGTCAATCCCATATAAAAATGCTAATTTTTGAATTGCTTGCTTTACTTTTGTTGTAATGGACTTCTTGGAAATCATTGAATCCGTTAAGCCAGCAAGAAATAAGTCAAAATTAAAAGCAGCGTCTTCTACTAAAAACTGTGCGCGTTGAGCAGGGTTGACATAGTCAAAACCTTTATCAGCTAAAAATGCTTCTTGATTTTCTCCTTGCAAGCTTGGGGCTAGCTCTGTTGCCTGTACAGATTTGTACACTTCATTAAAAGACCTTGTGACTTCTTTAAATTCATGGCTATTCAAAGCAGGATCTGAAAAATAGCGTTTCACTTTCTGAAAAATTGTTTTTCCTAATCGATTATATAAATAAACATTTAGTACGCCATCATTAAAAAACTGTTGAGGTGTCAAAGGCGGAATTAATTCATAAATGAAAACACGCGCATCTTCTTCTTCTTTCACATATGTTTTGAGCAACCCAATTCCTTCAAGCTTTAACCTTTCTTGATGAATAGCTTTTAAGTTCATCTGCATGAGCGCCATGAGATGATGATGCGTCGCTTCTTTTCCCCATAGACGGCCTTGCTCTAATTCGCTCCAAAGCGTCATATACAAGCCAAAACAAACCGTTCCTACTAAAGGTTGATATAGCATTGTTAACACTTTCCGGTCATAGTCTTGTATAACTCCGTTTGTCCGAACAACATAACGGTCGACCGGTATCATTTCTTTCCAATGTTGTTCCTTCATA
This sequence comes from Priestia megaterium, assembly GCA_008180335.1. Taxonomy (GTDB): domain Bacteria; phylum Bacillota; class Bacilli; order Bacillales; family Bacillaceae_H; genus Priestia; species Priestia megaterium_B. The sequence goes on along the minus strand of VTEF01000001.1, from coordinate 175,499 downwards.
ATGATTCCCTACCTATTATTTACGAAATAATAAAAATGACAAAAAAGAGCCTAAAGGTTCCTTTAATAGCTCTTTTATAGTCTTTCTTTTTTAATGAGTTCTTTTAGTTCATCAATAAAAACATTTATATCTTTAAACTGTCGATACACAGATGCAAAACGGACATATGATACTTCATCAATAGCAGCAAGACGCTCCATCACCATTTCACCTACAACCTCTGATTGCACTTCAGACGTACCTTGACTGCGAAGCTCTGTTTCAATATCATGGACAGTATCTTCTAATTGCTTTAAACTCACTTGGCGCTTTTCGCAAGCTTTGATTAATCCTCGGAGGATTTTTTCTTTGCTGAATTCCTCTCTAGCCCCATCTTTTTTTACGACAATAAGAGGAAGTTCTTCTACTTTTTCGAAAGTGGTATAGCGATAATGACAATTTTCACATTCACGTCGTCTGCGAATAGAACGGCCTTCTTCAACAGGCCTTGAGTCTAATACTCTTGTTCCATTATAATTACAGGAAGGGCACTTCATCTTCTCAACTCCAATAAACCTTCTTTTTCTTCTTATGAAAATAGACATGAAACACCAGCAATGCTGCCTACATAAATTCACTATTGAACCAAACAGCTTACCTTGCGATTCTAGGTCAAGGAACGTTTACACTATTCTCTCACTAAAAATAGTGCCACATTCATTAGATCACTCAATAGACCCTTCTAACCGAATAAAGCTTCACTTTCTTTTCATATTATAGAAAATAAGGCATGAATACAAGTAAAGGAAGATAAATTTCCCACTTTTATTTCCTAAAAACATTATTTTTTTATAGCTATTACTTTGTTCTTATCATCCTTTACATGATGCTTCAACACAATTTTTTTAATAAATACATTATTCTTCCGAGCGTCATTTGTTTTTTATGTAAGGGGCGTAAGCTTTTCATCAAAGTGCTTATAAAATGTACGGATAAGTTCCTTGCTGTACCCAAAATCAAGTGGCATAATTTTTGATTCTGTTGTTGCAGAAAAGTCGATAGCGGTTTCAAAAGGACGTAGCGAAATAATTGTGATAACCACAAATGCCTTTCTCCCTTTTGATACAGTAAAACTAATTTCTCCTCTTTCTTCATATGAAGCTAATATTTCAACTCCATTCATTTCTTTTAATAAACCTTCTACTTGCTTAAACACTTGACTCGCTGTCGCTTTATAGTAATGCGTGCGTAACGAAGAATCTGAATGTTGATCACTTGTCTCAGAGTGATTTGAAAAAAAAGCCTTTACTTTTTGTACGATCCCCATGCTGATATCTCCTTTTTATATAATAAAAAGAGGTGCATCTACACCTCTTAATTTCCCATAATCAACTGACACTATTAAAGTGCATTCACTTTTGTTTGTTTCACTTGAACAGGACCCATTCCACGTGGTAGCTCAATTGTTTCACGTGTTTGTGCATTTAGAGCATCTGCAATGTAATCAGCAGCGATTGTTGGATCTAGATCTCCGCAAGTATAAACATCAATACTTGCATATCCATGCTCTGGGAAGCTGTGAATTGTTAAATGTGACTCTGAAATAATAACAACTCCACTTACACCTTGAGGCGCAAACTTATGAAACGCTACTTCACGAATCTCTGCACCTGATTTTAAAGCTGCATCAACAAACGTTTTTTCAATATAATCCATATCATTTAACTTATCGAAATCGCATCCCCATAATTCTGAGATGACATGACGACCCATTGTTTCCATAATGATATTTCCCCCTTTAACAATTTTTAATCGTTAAATATGAAATTCTTTCGCCATATAGCATGTTAACTACCACGGGGGAAAGTTAGTCCAAAGAGGTCCTAACCCTTTAAGTAGCCACATAACCGAAAGGTACACAAGAAGTTCACGAAACATAGTATACTTTGTTTAGGTTTATTTTGCAATACGTGATTTTATTTTGTTAAAAAACGTACAAAGTAAATGTGGTTACTTATTTTAGCTATTCCATGATGGATCATGAAATTGGTGCTTTTATATTCATTCCCTATTTAATAAATGAAAAACAAAGATATTTTTTGTAAATAAACTTTAAAGCGAACAAAAATAACGTAAAATCTGCATAGCAAATTGAGCCTCCTTACTTGTTAAGAGCGTGACTCCATTACTAAAAGCAGGGCAACAATTATTGCCCTGCTCAACAAATATTATTGACTTCTTAGACCTATAGTTATCCTACTTTCATTTTTGAACTATGCATCATCTCAGCTGTAATATATTTAACTAAATCAACTACGCGTTGAGAATAGCCCCACTCATTGTCATACCAAGCTAATACTTTCACTTTATGATTTTCCATGACAATGGTTGATAACCCATCAATAATAGCAGAATGCGGATTGGTATTAAAATCAATTGAGACGAGCGGTTCATCTGTAAACTTTAAGATATGTTTTAACGATCCTTCCGACGCCTTTATAAATGCTGCATTAACGTCATCTACAGTTACTGATTCCTGTACATCCACAACTAAATCGACAAGCGATACATTTGGTGTGGGCACTCGAAGTGCCATTCCATGTAATTTACCCTTTAAATGTGGCAGAACTAAAGATAACGCTTTCGCAGCTCCTGTCGTAGTCGGAATAATAGACTGTCCACATGCCCGAGCACGACGTAAATCTTTATGAGGATTATCAATATTTTTTTGATCGTTCGTATAGGCATGAACAGTTGTCATTAATCCATTTTCAATGGTAAATGCCTCATCTAAAACTTTTACAACTGGCGCTAAACAATTTGTCGTACAAGAAGCATTTGAAATAATCTTATGCTGATTAACATCAAACACATGTTCATTAACTCCCATTACAATCGTCACATCTTCTTGTTTTCCTGGAGCAGTAAGAACAACTTTTTTAGCTCCTGCCTCTATATGTAACTGAGCTTTTTCTCTCGAATTAAATTTTCCTGTCGCTTCGATAACAAGGTCGATTTGCAATTGTTTCCATGGTAACGCAAGAGGATCGCGTGAGTTCAATAGTTGAACTCGCTTCCCATTTACAATTAATGCATCTGATTCACATTTTACCTCCCCGTTAAAAGGACCATGAATCGAGTCGTATTTGATTAAATGTGCTAACGTTTCAGCAGGATAGCTCGCGTTAATGGCCACAATATCTAGTTTCTCCTCTTCAATCGCTGTTCTAAAAACCATTCGGCCAATTCTCCCAAAACCATTAATTGCAATTCTTGCTTTCATGGATATTCCCCTCTCTATTTATGTCATACTAATTAACTTTTTATATTAAATAGTATAACATAAATAATCAAAAAATGAAGGATAATATACTTTATTTTGTTTTATCACAAAATAACATAACTCAATATAAATCACCGTATCTCTATACCTTAATATCACGTAACTCATCTATACTAATAGAAACAATAAAGCTTCAACCAGCGAAGCTTTTATCCAACTAAATAAAAGTTTCCATAAAAAAAGAGGGAGTAAATCTCCCTCTTTTTTACTCAACCCATAAGGCTAAGATACTTAATAACTGCTGTTTTGTTTCTTCAACTGTACCATTATTATTAATCACTGCATCTGCTAATGGTACTTTTTCAATCAATGGCAGTTGTGACTGAATACGAGCATTTGCCTCTTCTTTTAACAATTCATTCCTCTTTTGTAAGCGTTGCAGTTGAGTCGTTTCATCTACGTATACAACAATTACTTTATCTACCAAATAACTTAATTGACTTTCAAATAGCAAGGGGATATCAAGTACAACAACGTCATAGCCTGCTTTTATTTGCTCTTCTTTTTGTTTTACCATTTCTCTGCGTACAGCAGGATGAACAATGGAGTTTAATTTTTTTCGTTCTTCTTCGTTATGAAACACAACTGTTCCTAGCGCTGCGCGATCAATCTCTAAATCTTTTTGTAAAATTTGGTCACCAAACGTTTTCACGATCTCAGTATAAGCTGATTTTCCTTTTTGTACGACTTCTCTTGCAATTTGATCAGCGTCTATAACCGGAATCCCTAGTTTCTTCAACATATTAGATACTGTACTTTTCCCACTAGCAATCCCACCTGTTAAACCAATTACAACCGTCATCTCTGTCTCCTTTGCTTCATTTATTTATAATCGAAAAATTCCAAGAACAATTAGTAATACACCTGGTATGAATGAAAACATCTTTATCCACGACAATTTAGAAAATAACTTTCCGAATTGTATGCCCATGTATAAAAAAAAGGAACTCATCACTGCTACGATACCCGCAAGTAAAAGCGGTGAATACCCTAGTAAAGCTGCACCAATTCCTGCACCAAAAGCATCTAAGGAAAGTGCAATTCCTAAAACGAAAGCTTCAATCCCAGTAATAGAGCCAGAATTATCAAAATCAGCTACAGTAGGCTTTCTTAAAATATTAATAACTAATCCAATCGATTTGATTTCAATTTTAAAAATTATTTTTTCCTCTAAATTTGGTGGGGGGGTCTCCGATGGACGAAAAAATTGATATAAAATCCACATTCCTAACAGCACAAAAATTCCTCCCCCAATTTTATCAACAATTAAAGGAGATAGTAAGTGCGTAAGTATTTTTCCAAAAAGCATTGAGAGCATAAGAGAAAAAGCAGAGCAGCATGAAATGATAAAAATTGACTTAAGTGGAATTTTCACTTTTCGAAGCCCATATGTGAGTCCTACACTAAAGCTATCCAGACTAACTGCAAAAGCCAATAGCAGTAAAGAAAGTGAAATTATCATAAAACCGCTCCTTCCATTTTATCTATCTAAAGTATATGAAAGGAGCCCATCCATTGTTATTAATTTTCTAGCGTTTGACATTTCGGACAAATATGTGTACCTCGTCCAGCAACTACATACTTTTCGATTGGTGTTCCGCAAAACTGACACGCTTCATTTTTTTTCCCATACACGTATAAGCGTAATTGAAACATCCCAATTTGCCCTTGTGTATTTACATAGGAACGTATTGTACTTCCTCCTTGCTCTACAGCTTCTGCAAGGGTATGAATAATTTCTTGATGCAGCCGCTGGATTTCTACTGGTGTTAAACTGCTAGCAATCCGTTCTGGATGAATACGCGCTCGGAATAGCGCCTCGTCTACATAAATATTTCCTAACCCTACTACAACATGCTGATCAAGCAACACCGCTTTGATGTTTCTTGTTGTTCGACCAATCCTTTTAGTAAAGTCTTGAACCGTAAATTCATCTAAAAAAGGCTCTGGTCCAAGGTTTGCTAAAGGAGGAAATTTCTCTTCTTCTCCTTTAGCAAACAGGTGCATGGTACCAAATTTCCTTACATCCCGATAGCGAAGTTCTGTTTCATCTGTGAATGAAAAAATGACATGGGTATGCTTGTCAATAGGCTCATGTTTTTCATATAGCCCATATCGGCCTTCCATACGCAAGTGTGAAACAAGGACATAATCATCTACTATGATTTTTAGAAACTTTCCTCTTCGCCCTACATCTTGAATACATTGCCCTACTAGGGCATCGCAAAATTGTTCCACATTATCAGGCTGTTTAATCATTTTAGGCCAATTTACACGAACATGTTGAATGGTTTTGCCTTTCACTAATTCAATTAACGTTCGCCTAACCGTTTCTACTTCTGGCAACTCCGGCATTGTTATCCCCCCTTTTTCACACATTGATTTTCTTTGGAAAAAGAGTGTTTACACTCGCTTTATCCAAACTTGTTAATCAACTGAACCTTTATTTAGCATCAAACCAAGTTGAGCCGTAAGAATAATCTACTTTAAGAGGCACTGTTAGTTCAATGGCATTTTCCATCACTTCTGGAACAATTTTCTCAAGGATTTCAACCTCATTTTTAGGCGCTTCAAAGATTAATTCATCATGTACTTGTAGCAATAATTTTGTTTTTAAACCTTCTTCTTTTAAACGCTGGTCCATATCAATCATTGCTTTTTTAATAATATCTGCTGCTGTACCTTGAATAGGTGTATTCATTGCTGTGCGTTCGGCAAAGCTACGCAAATTAAAATTACGACTTGTAATCTCAGGTAAATAGCGGCGGCGTTGCAACAGTGTCGTCACATAGCCTTTCTCTTTTGCCTCACGAATAATCCAATCCATATACTCTTGTACACCAGGAAAGCTCTCTAAATAACGTTCAATAAATTTAGCTGCATCTTTTCTTGTAATCCCGAGATTTTGAGATAATCCATAATCACTAATTCCATATACAATACCAAAGTTTACTGCTTTTGCTTGCCTGCGCATATTCGATGTTACTTCTTCTTTGCTTACATGAAAGACATCCATAGCTGTTTTTGTGTGAATATCTAAATCATGCTGAAATGCTTCAATCAACTTTTGATCTGCTGCAATATGAGCCAATACACGCAGTTCAATTTGCGAGTAATCAGCTGCAAAAATGACCCAATCTTCTTTTGATGGAACAAACGCGCCTCTTATTTTCTTCCCTTCTTCCAGTCTAATCGGGATATTTTGCAAATTAGGATCAACTGAACTTAATCGACCTGTTTGTGTTAGAGTTTGGTTAAAGCGTGTGTGCACTTTTCCATCATGACTGTGGATCACTTTTTTTAGTCCTTCAATGTATGTTGACTGCAATTTACCAAGTTGGCGATACTTTAAAATCTCCTTGATAATATCGTGAGCATCCACTAATTGTTCTAGCACATCAGCTGAAGTAGAATAGCCGGTTTTTGTTTTTTTAATAACGGGAAGCTGCATTTCTTCAAATAGTACAACACCTAATTGTTTAGTGGAATTAACGTTAAAGGGTCCACCTGCGTACTCATAAATTTTTGCTTCAATTTGTTGAAGCTGTTCACCAATAGCCTGTCCCATTTTCTCTAATTGGTCATGATCGATTTTTACACCCTGATACTCCATCTCAGCTAGTACAAGCGCAAGAGGCATTTCAAGCTCCTCATATAATTTATATTGTTCATTTTCTTCGAGCTCTTCTACTAATTTTTGCTGAAGATAGTTAATGGCAATAGCTTTTCTCACAACGTGTTCAGCCAATTGACCACTGTCTGGAATAGAACGTTTCGCCCCTTTTCCGTACACTGCCTCATCTGAATTCACTTGTGTATAGCCTTTTAGCTTTGCAATCGTTGCTAAGTCATCATTTGATTCAGCTGGATTTAAAATATAAGAGGCAATCATTACATCATGGACAATTCCTTTCATTTCGTAACCAGCCCACTTTAAAGAGACGATCGTTCGTTTACCATCAAATACACTTTTCTTCATCTTGTCATCTTGAAGCCAGTTCACAAATTTTGAAGATTGCAATGCAATGCTTTGCTCAATGAAATAATTTCCATTTTCATTACTGATTCCAAAACCAAGTAACTGGTTGTGATGATAATTCTCTTCAAACCCTTCGACAATTAACGCTGATTCTTTTGTAAATAAATCATCATGTATTTCCTCTACGTATTCGAACTTAAGCTCTTCAAAGATTGCATTTTCTTCTTCACTAGCTCCAAGTTTGTCAAGTAATGACTGAAACCCAAGTTCTTTAAATAAATCAACGACCTTTGAAGAATCCACTCCTTCATATTGTGCATCTTGTATAGTAACTTCAATTGGTGCGTCACAATAAATGGTTGCTAACTTTTTACTCATCAGAGCCAATTCACGATTTTCTTCTAGCTTCTCTTTTAATTTTTTTCCACTTACTTGTTCAATTGAATCAAGCACATTTTCCACTGTTTCGAATTCTTTAAGCAGTTTTAGCGCTGTTTTCTCCCCTACTCCTGGCACTCCCGGGATATTATCGGAACTATCTCCCATTAATCCTTTCATATCAATAATCTGCAAAGGAGTGATTCCATATTTCTCATCAATCGCTTTAGGGGTATATGAATCAACGTCTGTAATTCCCTTTCGAGTAATATCTACAGTTACCCGATTCGACACTAACTGAAGCAAATCTTTATCGCCTGAAATGACTTTTACATCCATACCTTCTTCTTCTGCTTGTTTCGCTAACGTCCCAATAATATCATCTGCTTCATAATTTTCCAGTTCATACCGTTTAATCTGATACGCATCAAGTAATTCACGAATAAATGGAAATTGCTCAGATAACTCTGGCGGTGTTTTTTGTCTTCCACCTTTATATTCGACAAATGTATCATGCCGGAATGTGGTTTTACCTGCATCAAACGCTACAAGCAAATGAGATGGTTTTTCTTCTTCTAAAATTCTCATTAACATCATGGTAAAACCATATACAGCGTTGGTATGTATTCCTTTATCATTGTTCAATAATGGCAATGCAAAAAATGCGCGATAAGCTATGCTATTGCCATCAATTAGTACTAATTTCTTTGACATCTATACTCCTCCATTTCAGGCTAGGGTTTGATTAGTTGAAGATACTCTGTTTATTAAGGACTATGTACATATTTCATAAGGAGTTTATTCTTTCATTTTTCCTTTATTTCTATTTTAACAAAAGATAGAGCATAAGAAAAAAAATATAAAAAATCACAAACCGTATTACTTAATGAAATAATACGGTTTGTGATTTTTATATCGATAAATCAAACATAAAATTATTAATTTGAAAAAGAAGCGGCGAAAATAACATAATTTCATAATTTCATTATTTTCGCCTTTCCACATTGGCTTCTTGGATGAAGGGGTTTCCATAAGATATTGTAACAACCTTATATTAAGCTACCTTAAAAAAAATGTAAAAGGAACGTAAACATTTCACGATTATGATAAACATTTGTGTAACGTTACCGAAAAGGTTGTTCCTTTATTTACTTTACTTTTTACTTCAATCCCTCCACGGTGGGCTTCAACAAGATGTTTCACGATTGCAAGTCCAAGCCCTGTGCCTCCTGAATTACGGCTTCGCGCCTTATCCACTCGATAAAAACGCTCAAAAATGCGTGGAATCTCTTCTTGGCTCACTCCAATTCCCGTGTCAATAATATGGACTGTTACTGTATCTGCATGCTCTTGTAATTTAACTTGTATCGATCCGCCGGGCATCGTATACGTAAGAGCATTACTAATTAAATTAATAAACACTTGAGTTAAACGCTGACTATCCCCTTCAACCCACACTTCATCTTCTGGTGTATGAATTTGAAGATCGATCTCTTTTTCTTTAGCTCGGTTTGATAAAATGAGCAAAACTTCATACAGCAAAGTGCTCATGTTAACAGGCTGCAGGGTTAATTTGAATCCTTGCTGCTCTACTTTAGATAAGTCTAATAAATCTTGAATAAGGCTTTGCATACGCTGGCTTTCCGTTAAGATAATGGATAAAAATTGCTCACGTAACTGCCGATCTTCCATCGCACCTTCTAATAAAGTCTCACTAAATCCTTTAATAGATGTAATAGGCGTTTTTAATTCATGTGACACATTTGCAACAAAGTCACGCCTTACTTGCTCTAGCTTTTTCAGCTCTGTAATATCATGGAAGACAAGAACGATCCCTTTCCATTCATCATTTAAGCCAATAATGGGAGCTCCGTATACGTCAAAATGTTTGCGTTCAATGTTAAGCGGCAAGACAACTTGCTTTTTTACTTTCACTTCTGTCATAAAGATTTCTTCAACAAGCGAAATCACTTCTTTATGTTCAAACACTTCATAATAAAGATGATAAAGAAACTTATCAACATTTATTTGAAACTGTTCTTTATACGCACGGTTCACTAAATTAATATAGCCTCGACTGTCAATTAAAATCATGCCGCTTCCCATGTTCTCAATCAGAGTACGTAAACGATCCTGCTGCATCTCTTGTGTGCTAATCAATTCTTGTAAGTTACGAGCAAGCGCATTAATAGATTGACTAAGCATTCCTGTTTCATCTACATAATCTTCGTATGTACGTGCTTTATAATTTCCTTTTGCTAACTCCATCGCAACCTTTGTTGCTGATTCAATTGGACGAGTATAGCGATTCATAATCTTAATGCCTAGAAGTAAAATAACAATTAAAGCAACACCTAAGCTTCCAATCAGCAGTCCCCAAATTTGTTGATTGACGCGCTTTAATGAATCAAAAGATGTGCTTAAAATGACAAACCCTTCTTGTTTTCCGTCAATAGTAAGAGGCACTCCATAATAATACAGGTCGTATTCTTCTTCAATCTGACTGAAATTTTTTTCACGGTTTAATTGTTTTTTTATAAGTTCTTGAATGACAAAGCTTTTTTCAAGAGTTACTTGTTCCTTACTCGAATTTGAGTCTACTAGCACTTTTCCATCGTTACTTATAATTGTCGTTCGTACACTTAAAGCCTCGCTAATTGAATCGACATTAGACTGAAGAACAGGACTCGTAGTCCCTTCTTCTCTAATAAAAAGCTCAACAAGCTTAGCTTCCTTTTCTATGCGCTGTTGAAAGGTCTGAAAGTAAAAGTTTTTAAATAATTGACCTAACAATAACCCAAGACCGACTAACACAATAATAATGAGTGTTAAAAGAGCAAAAAGTAAGCGGGAACGAAACTTATTCATCTACCTTTGGTTCCTCTAACTTATAACCTAAACCGCGAATGGTTTTAATATAAAGGGGCTTCCGTGTATTTTTTTCGATTTTCTCACGCAGATGGCTAATATGGACATCCACAATACGAGTGTCTCCTGCAAAATCATAATTCCAAACAGCACTTAATAACTGATCCCTCGTTAACACGCGCCCTTTATATTTAGCTAAATATAAGAGGAGCTCAAACTCTTTTGGTGTTAACTCTAACTGTTCTTTGTTAAAGTAAGCCTCATAGTGATCTGGAAGTATTTTTAAATCTCCAATATAAATCCGTTCCCCATCTTCTTCTTGTTCATTGCTTTGAGTTGTAAGCTGCGTACGACGCAAAATAGCTTTCACTCTCGCGACTACTTCCCGAGGACTAAACGGCTTAGTCATGTAGTCATCTGCTCCAAGTTCTAATCCTAACACTTTATCAAATTCATCATCTTTTGCTGTTAACATTAGAATGGGTGTCATCACTTTCTGCTGACGAAGCTTTTTGCATACTTCAATACCATCCATTTTAGGGAGCATTAGATCTAACACAATGAGATCTGGCCTTTCTTCTAATGCTTTGTGATAGCCTTCTTCTCCATCCATTGCTGTACTTACAACAAAACCTGCTTGCTGTAAATTATATTGTAATAATGTTGATATTGACTGCTCATCATCTACGACTAATAGTTTCTTACTCATATTTATGATATAGGCCTCCGTATGTTCAATTTAAAACTCCACTTCATCCAAAACGATGTGTATATCTCTATTTAATAGTATGTCACTATCATACAACGATTTATTATCATTCTCAAAGACATTTCACTATATTTGTCGAATTGACTGTTCTCGCTCTAAAAATTTTCAAATTCATGCGTTTCAACAATTGGTAGTTTATGAGGTGGACAAACGATGAACTGTGCTTGAACCACTACATCTTCTTTCTCATCTGTTGCATACACATCAATTGTAACACTTCCTTCTTCCACATCTCTATCAACAACTTCAAATAAAAATTCCACTGTACTATAATGATGAATTCGTTTGGGAAATAAGATGGTTTGTTTTAAAATATGACTTCCTGGTCCTGGTAAATATTTCGAAATTGCTGCTGTCATCATGCCATTAATCATAATCGCCGGAACAATCGGCTTCTTAAAAGGCGTTTGTTCTGCATAATCATGCTGAATATATAATGGGTTTGCATCATTCGTTAACCCTAAATACAATAAGATATCTTTATCTTCGATTCGCTCCGTTAAGGATAACTTTTCTCCGATTTGAATTTGTTCAATTGTACGGCCGATTTTTTGCTTTTTTCCTAACACCATCATCCCCACCTTTTTCGTTCACTCAATATAGTAATCCCTTTGGAATTACGTTTATAACCATGAGTGTTCTATTTTTCTCTCAATATAGCAAAAAAATTCGAGGTTTCCCTCGAATTTTCCTGTTTTTCTTTTTTAATAAGCTACATGACTCTCCATGTCAACTCGATTTGATGAACAAGTAAAGCACGCTAACTTATTTACCCCTTATGTGTCGCTTTTAAACTAATACATTCATTACATTTTTTACAGACTTAGCGGATTGATCTAATGCTGCTTTTTCTTGATCTGTTAATTCTAACTCAATCACTTGCTCGATACCATTTGCACCTAACACAGTTGGCACACCTAAATAAATACCATTATAGCCATATTCGCCTTCTAAGTATGCAATAGTTGGTAAAATACGACGTTGGTCTTTTAAAATTGCCTCAGTCATTTCAACTAGTGATGCAGCTGGTGCATAATATGCACTGCCATTTCCTAGTAAATTAACGATTTCGCCGCCACCTTTACGCGTACGTTCTACAATTGCATCAAGACGCACTTTAGGAATTAGCGTTTGAAGTGGAATACCACCTGCATAAGAATAACGAACAAGAGGTACCATATCGTCACCATGCCCACCAAGTACAAAACCAGTTACATCTTTAACTGAAACATTCAATTCTTGCGCAACGAATGTACGGAATCGAGCTGAATCTAAAACACCTGATTGGCCAATAACACGATTTTTAGGGAAGCCAGATTCTTTAAATACTGTATATGTCATCGCATCTACAGGATTTGTTAACACGATGATATAACAATTAGGTGAATACTTGACTACTTCTTGTGTTACTGCTTTCATGATTTTTTGATTTGTTGTTACAAGATCATCACGGCTCATACCTGGTTTACGCGCAATACCAGCGGTGATAATCACAATATCTGAGTCAGCTGTATCTTCGTAGTTAGCAGTTCCTGTAATATTCGCATCAAATCCTTGAACAGGACTTGCTTCTAGCATATCCAAAGCTTTACCTTTAGCTGGATTTTCTAATTGCGGGATATCGACTAACACCACATCAGCCAATTCTTTTTGACCAATTAAAAACGCAGTTGTTGCTCCTGTAAAACCAGCACCAATTACCGACACTTTTTTTCGTTTGTTTGACATGCGAATTCCCCCCAAATGATAATGATTAATCGTTAATAATTAAAATTAAACTCTAACTTGTTTTCCTAGGTTACTAATCAATTCATCTGCAAACTCTGAACACTTCACTTCTTGTGCTCCATCCATTAGACGTGCAAAGTCATAGGTTACAACTTTTGAAGCGATTGTTGTTTCCATTGAATCCATTACTAATTTAGCAGCTTCGTTCCATCCAAGATGTTCAAGCATTAATACGCCTGATAATAGAACAGAAGATGGATTCACTTTGTCTAAGCCAGCATATTTTGGCGCTGTACCATGTGTTGCTTCGAAAATAGCATGTCCAGTTTCATAGTTAATGTTAGCACCAGGAGCAATACCAATTCCGCCTACTTGTGCAGCAAGTGCATCAGAGATGTAATCTCCATTTAAATTCATAGTAGCTACTACGTCAAACTCACGTGGACGAGTTAAAATTTGCTGTAAGAAAATATCTGCAATTGAATCTTTTACAATAATTTTACTAGCTGCTTCTGCTTCTGCTTGTGCTTTGTTAGCAGCTTCTGTCCCTTCTTTTTCAGCAATGCGATCGTATTGTGCCCATGTGAATACTTTATCGCCAAATTCTTGTTCTGCTAATTCATAACCCCAGTTTTTGAATGCACCTTCAGTAAACTTCATGATATTTCCTTTATGAACTAGCGTTACTGACTTACGTCCTTGCTCAATTGCATAATTAATCGCTGCACGAACAAGACGCTTCGTGCCTTCAGATGATACAGGTTTAATACCAATACCTGATGTTTCAGGGAAACGAATTTTATTTACACCCATTTCTGTTTGTAAAAATGCAATTAACTTTTGCACTTCTTCAGAGCCTTGGGCATATTCAATTCCTGCATAAATATCTTCTGTATTTTCACGGAAGATAACCATATCTGTATCTTCTGGGCGTTTAATAGGTGATGGTACGCCTTGGAAATAACGTACTGGGCGTAAACAAGTAAATAAGTCTAATTCTTGACGTAAAGCTACGTTTAATGAACGAATTCCTCCACCTACAGGTGTTGTTAATGGACCTTTAATCGCGATTATGTATTCACGAATTACATCAAGTGTTTCTGATGGTAACCACTCGCCTGTTTCATTGAATGCTTTTTCGCCTGCCAATACTTCTTTCCATACAATTTCTTTTTCACCATTATATGCTTTTTCAACAGCAGCTTCTAATACACGAGATGCAGCTGCCCAAATATCAGGACCGATTCCGTCACCTTCAATATATGGAATGATTGGATCATTAGGTACATTTAATACACCATTTGCTACCGTAATTTTTTGTCCTTTTGTCATTAAAATAACCTCCTTGAAGTATTGACTATTTTGACTTATTGTAAAAGTGCTCAACAATAGCTGAGCACTTTCATCACATGTGTTAGATTCGTTGCTCAATAGGTATATAAGATTGTTTACCTGGACCGATATAATCAGCACGCGGACGAATCAAGCGGTTATTAGAGTATTGCTCTAAAACATGTGCTACCCATCCGGATACACGACTTACCGCAAAGATTGGCGTAAACAAATCATGGTCAATTCCCAAGCTATGATAAACAGAGGCTGAATAGAAATCAACGTTAGGGGGCAAGTTCTTTTCACTTGTTACAACCTCTTCAATCTTGACTGACATGTCGTATAAAGTTGTATCACCAGCTTGTTTTGTAAGCTTTTCAGACATCTCTTTCAAATGTTTAGCACGAGGGTCGCCCTTTTGATAGACACGGTGGCCAAACCCCATGATTTTTTCCTTCTTCGCTAACTTGTTACGAATATAGGATTCTACATTTTCAACTGTTTGAATGTCAGACAACATTTTCATAACAGCTTCATTTGCCCCGCCATGCAATGGACCTTTTAATGCGCCGATTGCAGCCGTAATACCTGAATAAATATCTGATAGTGTAGCTACACAGACACGAGCTGTAAACGTTGATGCATTAAGTTCATGGTCAGCGTGTAAGACAAGTGCTTTATTAAATGCTTCAACTTCGATATTGCTTGGTTCATTACCAGACAACGTGTATAAAAAGTTTGCAGCAATGCTGTAGTTTACATTGGGTTCAATTGGCTCTAGGCCTTTTCGAATCCGAGAAAAAGCTGTTACAATTGTAGGTAATTTTGCTTGTAAGCGCACCGCTTTGCGGTAGTTTGCTTCTTCATCCATTAAATCAGCTTCGGGATCATATAATCCTACTAGTGAAACAGCTGTTCGCAAAGCGGCCATTGGATGAACATCTTGAATTGGATATGTTTTGAAATGATCTAGTACTTCTTGAGGTAATTTAGCATTTTCAGCTAACAATCTAGAAAACACTGATAATTCTTCTTTATTTGGTAATTTTCCGTGCCATAGTAAATAAACTACTTCTTCAAACGTTGCATAGTCTGCTAAATCGTCAATGTTGTAGCCACGATATGTTAACGTGTCGTCAATAATGGAGCTTACTGCTGATGTTGTAGCAACAACTCCCTCTAGTCCTCGAGTTGCAGTCATATTCCCATCTCCTTTATAGAAAAATTCCCCATACCCTTCTTTTTTAAACTTTACAAAGCAAATTGAGCAATTGCTCAATAGAACGTTAAATACAATTAAAATCTAAGAAGCCCATCTTTCATTATCTCAAGAGCATTTTTCTTCATATTACCTCACAAAAAAGAAAATGCTTACATTTTCATATTTATAAATAGCACAAACAACAAATTGTGTATATGTGCCATTCATGAAATGCTATCGTATACGTAGAACATACTATTGTACGTAAAAAGATGCGGCCTCAAGCTATATTATAAACAATTATCTGACTTTTGTGAATGAAAAGAGCAAATAAATTTCAAAAAAATTATTATTATACAAAAATTTCTATCAAAAAAGCTCTGTTAATTTCATAAACAAATACGCAATTCCAGCTCCAATTAAAGGACCGACAGCAACCCCTTGAAACAAAGCTACCGCCAGAATCGTCCCAAATACAAGAGCGGTTGTAATGTGAGGATCTTCTGCTAATAATGTAAGACCGTATTTTGCAATGATAGCAACTGCAATACCTGCGCCTAAAGCAATCCACGCATACGATGATTTCACTGCTTCTCCTAGTTGTTTAAATCCTATATCTCCTGTTGCAATTGGTACAAGAACAGCAATCGTAATAATTGTTACTCCCAAATTAATTCCTTTAGATTGGAGATAAGGAAATACTTTACTGTCTAATCCTATCAATTTTAAAACTAACAAAAAAGCTACCGCAATAATTAATGACTGATTTTTAGCGACTAATCCTATGACAAGCAAAATTGCTAAAAAAATCATTGGCTGTGAAAACATACTATTCAATCCTTTCTACTGTCTATTGCATAATCATCTCTGAATATCGATGCTATCTAAGTTGTCTCTTCCATTATGATAAAGAGATTTAGTTATGTAAAAATTGTGCATCATTGTATTTTTTCTTTTCACCTTTCATCAAAAGTTGTAAAATAATAGAAATAGAAACTTTCATTTGAAGGAGGTTCAATGATACTTGTATACCCTTTATATTCATCGAACTATTCGCCTTCTCATTGTTCTTTTTATTCTCATTATCGGAGTACTTCTTAGTTATTATATCGCTACACTTACATATCCATTTCTTATCGCTCTTTTTATTGCCTTTTTAATGAATCCTCTCGTAAATTTTCTCGAGGATAAATTAAAATTAAAACGTTATTTAGCTGTGCTTGTCTCAATCATACTCCTTTTCTCAATTCTAGCAGGGTTAATTACCTTATTGATTACAGAAATCATTGCAGGGACTGAATACTTATCAAAAGTAGTACCAAATAGTTTTGAGGCCGTCGTTGTCTATGTTGAAAATTTCATAGCAAGTAATATTATTCCTCTCTACAATCAAATTTCATCTATGTTTAATACTTTAAATACAGGACAACAAGAAACGATTATGTCAAATATTCAAAGTGTAGGAAGCAGTATCACTAAAACAGTCGGTACTTTTGTGCAAAATTTACTACAATCCATCCCGCTATTCCTTTCATGGTTGCCAAATGCTGCAACTGTTATTATTTTTTCACTGCTGGCTACTTTTTTCATTAGTAAAGATTGGTATCGATTAATCAACATAGGCAATAGCTTTTTACCAGAAAAGGCAAAACAATGGGGGGACACAATTGTAAAAGATTTAAAAAGTGCACTGTTCGGATTTATCCAAGCTCAATTAACGCTAATTTCTATTACAACAGTGATTGTTTTGATTGGACTTCTTATTTTACGTGTTGATTACGCTATTACAGTGGCTTTACTTATCGGGCTTGTCGATATTCTCCCTTACTTAGGAACAGGCCTTGTTTTTGTTCCGTGGATTATTTACGCTTTTGCCACAGGAAATAGCTCCTTTGCGATTGGGTTATCCGTTTTATATGTAGTTGTACTAGTACAAAGACAACTTATGGAACCCAAAATTTTATCCTCTAGCATCGGGCTAGACCCTCTAGCCACCTTAGTCGCTCTATTTGTGGGCTTCAAATTAATCGGGTTTCTTGGGCTAATCGCCGGACCAGTTTTGCTAGTTATTCTGAAGACATTGCATACAACTGGTGTGTTCCGAGATGTTTGGCAATTTATTATCGGAAAATGAAAAAGTGTGCTGAAGGAAGAACGCTTCTCTTAGCACACTTTTTCTTTTTTCAAACCTATCTACTTACCGAATAATCGTAACGCGGCTGCGTGTCTGAAAAAAGCGCCTTAACCATTTCAACAAAAGTGGCTTAACAAACTTTCTCGTTCCAGGAAATAACAATAAAAATCCTGCCGTGTCCGTTATAAAACCTGGTGTTAATAAAAGAAGCCCTCCTAATAGGATGCAAATTCCATCTACAATCGCTTCACTTGGGATTTCCCCATGGCTCATTTGCCGCTGTGCTTTTTGAATAATAGCTAGCCCCTGTTTTTTAGCTAAATACGCACCTAAAATACCGGTTGCTATAATAAGTAAAAAAGTAGGAATCCCTCCAATGAGCTTTCCTGAATATAAGAGCAACATAATTTCAAGTGCAGGTATTACAATAAAAATCGGAATTAGAAATCGCAATGCCATCATCCTTTATTTAGAATCTTACTCATTTCAGCATCATGAAGCATACCTTTTCTTTTATGATCAGTTATAAAAAATTTACTACATTTCACTTTTACCCGCTAATGTATCGAAAAAGAGAAGGAGATTCCCCCTTCTCTCTTTTTTTCTATTTTATCTGCTCTTATAGTACGCTTGCATGGCCGTTGTATACCACGCCACGTGAAGCATCTACTGTAATATCTTGTCCATCTGTAAATATAGTAGTTGCTCCTTCTACCCCTACAATTACTGGAATATTTAAGCTCAGTCCTACTACTGCTGCATGACTTGTTAAGCCGCCTTCTTCGGTAATCAATGCACTTGCTTTTTCTACGGCACTAATCATATCACGATCTGTGCTGTTTGTAACAAGGATTGCTCCCTCAGTCATTTTTTCATTTGCTTCAGCTGCAGTTTTTGCTACAACCACTTGACCTACTGCTGATTTACGGCCAATTCCTTGACCTTTTGCAAGTACATCACCTACAACTTGAACTTTCATTAAGTTTGTTGCACCAGACTCACCTACAGGGACCCCTGCTGTAATAACAACTAAATCACCATGTGATACAATGCCAGTTTTAACTGCATCGTTTACAGCATTGTCAAGCATATCATCAATTGTATTTACACGTTCACCAACAACTGGTGTCACACCCCATACTAAAGATAGACGACGTGCTACTGAATCATTTGCAGCCACTGCCACAATTGGTGATTGCGGACGATATTTTGACACGATTTTCGCTGTATATCCACTCTCAGTTGGAGCCAAAATTGCACTTGCATTTAAGTTAAGTGCCGTATGCACAACAGATTGACCAATTGCATCTGTAGTTGAAGTACCTACTTGCTTGCTGCGTTGTTGTAAAATTTCACGATAGTTTAAAGCTTGCTCAGCACGTGATGCAATCGAATGCATAGTTTGCACAGCCTCAACTGGATAAGAACCCGCAGCAGTCTCACCTGATAACATAATTGCATCTGTACCGTCAAAGATTGCATTTGCTACGTCACTTGCTTCTGCACGCGTTGGTCGTGGGTTGCGTTGCATTGAATCTAACATTTGTGTAGCTGTAATAACAGGCTTTCCAAGTGCATTACACTTTCTAATTAATTCTTTTTGTACTAAAGGCACTTCTTCAGCTGGAATTTCAACACCTAAGTCACCACGAGCAACCATTAAACCATCAGAAACCTCAAGAATTTCTTCGATGTTATCCACGCCTTCTTGGTTTTCGATTTTTGAAATGATTTGAATGTGACTTGCATTATGATTTTCTAAAAGTTCGCGAATCTCTAGTACGTCAGATGCACGACGAACGAAAGAGGCTGCGATAAAGTCAATACCTTGCCCAATACCAAAAACAATATCGTTTGCATCTTTTTCTGTAATACCTGGTAGATTGACACTTACATTTGGCACGTTTACACCCTTTTTATTTTTTAAAGTACCAGGGTTAAGTACTTTTGTTCTAATTTCTCCAGCAACTTTGTTTACTTCAAGTACTTCAAGACCAATTAAGCCATCATCTAAAAGGATCTTTGAACCTTTCTGAACATCCTCAATCAGTCCTGGGTATGTAATTGAGAATTTTTCAGTTGTTCCTACTACTTCTTGCATCGATACAATAATTTCAGAACCTTCAACTAAATCAATTGCACCATTTTCCATTGTGTGTGTACGAATCTCAGGTCCTTTTGTATCAAGCAAAATCCCAATTGTTTTTCCCGTTTGCTTTGCAGCTTCACGAATGTTTACAATACGTGCACCATGCTCTTCAAAATCACCATGAGAGAAGTTTAAACGACAAACGTTCAATCCAGCATTCATTAATTCAACTAATTTTTCTACACTTTCACTTGCTGGTCCAATAGTACATACAATCTTTGTTTTACGCATTCTATTTTCCTCCTATATGGTTACTATAATTGTATTAATTGTTATGATTAGATAGATAATTCATTTGATAGTCGATACATTTGTGTATCAATCGTGTGCGGTTGGTCTAAAATCTCTAGGATATCATGATGAACCAACTCATTTCTTTGAATTCCAACTGCTCGTCCACCAACATTTTGCAGCAATAATTCAACTGCTTTTGCACCTAATCGACTTGCTAACATACGATCAAATGCAGTTGGTGATCCACCACGTTGAATATGGCCAAGTACACTAACTCTTGTTTCAAAATTCGTTTCAGCCTGAATCTTATTAGCAAAATCAACGCCGCTTCCGACGCCTTCAGCCACAATAATAATACTATGCTTTTTACCTCTAGCATTTCCATGTTTTAAACGAGCAATAACATCAGAAAATTCATGAGGAGCTTCCGGGATTAGAATGCTTTCTGCACCACCGGCTAAGCCTGCCCAAAGTGCAATATCTCCAGCGTGTCTTCCCATTACCTCAATTACGTATGTACGATCGTGAGAAGTGGCAGTATCCCGAATTTTGTCAATCGCATCAATTACTGTATTTAATGCAGTATCAAAACCAATGGTAAAATCAGTGCCTGGAATATCATTATCTATTGTGCCAGGTACGCCAATACACGGGAAACCATGCTCAGTTAATTTTTTAGCTCCCATATATGAACCATCGCCACCTATTACAACCAGCCCTTCAATGCCAAGCTTCTTTAATTGCTCAATTCCTTTTTTCTGTCCTTCAGCTGTTTTAAATTCTTCACAGCGCGCAGAATAAAGCATTGTCCCTCCGCGATGAATAATATCTCCTACGTCACCAACTTCTAGTTTTTTAATATTCCCATCAATTAATCCAGCATACCCATTAAACACACCATATACTTCTAAATTATGATAAATGGCTTTACGAACAATAGCCCGCACAGCAGCATTCATACCAGGTGCATCTCCACCACTTGTAAGAACACCAATTTTTTTCATACTTCTTTTCTCACCTCATAGGTTTTTGCTGTCTATAAAATACCACGAAGAACTTGCAAATACAATAGAGAAGAGACATCAACCAACGTCAAAACGCACCCTCCGCTTAAGTAGAGGGTGCTCTTTTCTTTATTTTATCCCAATGACATCGGTTTCACTTGAAAATTGTCCGATTTTTTTGTATTTTTGATAACGCTTTTCCACTAGTTCTTCTTTCGGGAGTTTTGTTAATTCTTGTAATGAATTTTTGATAACTTTTTCCATATGAATGGCTTGTTCATCGATATTGCGATGAGCCCCGCCCTTCACTTCTTCTACTACTTCATCAACAATTCCTAGCTCTTTTAAATCAGGTGCAGTAATTTTCATTGTTTCAGCAGCTTTTTTTGCAAGCGATGCATCCTTCCATAATAGAGCAGCTGCTCCTTCAGGTGAAATAACAGAATACGTAGAGTTTTCTAGCATATGCAGGTGATTTCCAACCCCTAAACCTAGTGCGCCTCCACTGCCACCTTCACCAATAACAATACAAATAATCGGTACAGTTAAACCAGCCATCTCAAATAAATTTTTGGCGATTGCTTCACTTTGTCCACGCTCTTCAGCGGCTTTTCCTGGATATGCACCTTTTGTATCAATAAAGCAAATAATCGGTCTACCAAATTTCTCCGCTTGTTTCATTAAGCGAAGCGCCTTTCGATATCCCTCTGGATGCGGCATACCAAAATTACGTCGAATATTTTCTTTCGTGTCCTTCCCACGCTGGTGACCAATAACAGTAACAGGTAAACCGTAGAATTTGGCAATTCCACCTACAATTGCTTCATCATCTCCATAGTAACGATCTCCATGACATTCTAAGAAGTTTGTAAATAAGCGCGAAATATAGTCCAGTGTTGTCGGGCGCTCTGGATGACGTGCAATTTGCACGCGGTTCCATGGGCTTAAATGATCATAGATATCTTTTTGTACTTTTTCTAAGCGCTTTTCTAATTTCTCAATTTCACTTGACAGATCTACATCTGTACTTGTAGCAAATTCTTTTAGCTCTGCAATTTTACTTCGCAATTCAATAATTGGGCGTTCAAATTCTAGCTCACTTACCACTCGATGTCACCTCCAGTTACATGGATATCTAAAATGTTGAAAAGTGTATCTTTTAAATCATGTCGTGAAACAACACTGTCTAATTGACCATGCTTTAATAAAAACTCCGATGTTTGAAAATCTTCGGGTAAATCTTCACGAATCGTTTGTTCGATAATTCGACGGCCGGCAAATCCGATTAATGCTCCTGGCTCTGCAAGATTATAATCACCAAGTGATGCAAAACTTGCTGACACACCACCTGTCGTCGGGTGGGTCATGACCGAAATAATTAACCCGCCCTTATCGCTATACATCTTAAGCGCTGAACTTGTTTTAGCCATTTGCATTAAACTCAGAATTCCTTCTTGCATTCGAGCTCCACCTGATGCAGTGAAAATAATAAAAGGAACACCTAATTCCATTGCTTTTTCAATCGCACGCGTAATTTTCTCGCCTACTACAGAACCCATGCTTCCCATACGGAATTGCGAATCCATAACCGCTAATACCACTTGAATACCTTCAATTTCCCCTTGTCCTGTCACAATCGCTTCACTTAAACCTGTTTTGTCGCGATCATTCTCTAACTTTTCGATATAATCAGGAAAACCTAGTGGATTTTCAGATACCATCGCCTTATCATACTCAATAAACGTGCCCGTATCGACTAAACTAGTAATCCGCTCTTTCGCTGTCATTTGATGATGATGACCGCAATTCAGGCATACTTTTAAGTTTTTATTTAATTCTTTCGTATACATAATTTTTTTGCATTTTTTACACTTGGTCATAATCCCTTCTGGCACATCTTGTTTGATATGCTCAGATGGAATTGATGCATACTTTCGTTTTTTGGTGTTTTTCGTATTTTTTGTAAATAAATCTCTTAACAAGGTGTAACCTCCTTTTGATTCTTTTGTCAACTTGAAAAGAATCAGTATTCATTCCTTTCCATGCTCTTAACCAACAATAAGTGGTTGTTTAAAATAACTAGAGGGCTTATTTATCACTTATCATTGTAAAATAGGTTGCGCAATCGGTGTAAGAAAACCATGATAGTGGAATGAACATTATGTTTACTAGTTGCTATTTACTTTACAAGAAAACTCGTACATTTTGTGTAGAAAACTGCTATATGTTATTCGACATTTTTTTGAATATAATAGTCTTGATACCATCTTTCATGTATTGAAAGCACGGTCTTCTCATCTTTCTCAACGAGTGCTTGTACTAAAGATACAATTTGCTCATTATCCTGTAGCCTAATTTCTTGTTGAAAAGTATGACAAAAGTTATTAATAATTAACCAAATACGATATAACAAGCCATTATTCTGCATGGTGAATAACTGTTTAAATAATTGTTGCAATGTTTCAGTTTTCATCATAAATTCTTGTGAAAAATGCTGATCAGCTTGTTGCAGAGCTGTCGTTAAACACACCTTTTCAAGTACGTATTTTGTTTCTACTAAGTCGCTCTTTGCTTTACTGTCTTGTAATAAAAAGGTAGCTAATATATCAATTAATTGATGGTCGCCTACTTCTTTAATAAATGTTCCTTCACCACGCCTAGTCTCAATAAGCCCTAATAGCTCTAATGCTCTTAGTGCCTCGCGAACAGAAGAACGACCTGCATTTAATCGCTCTGCAAGCTCTCGTTCAGAAGGAATTTTGTCACCTGTCTTCAACTGATCAGACACCATTAACTGACGGATTTGCTTTAGAATCTCTACATACACTTTTGACCGTTCATTCATCAATTCATTTATTCACTCACTTTACCCGCTTGAATACAAGAGGAAGATTTTAATTTGCACAATTCCTTATCTCCTATTCGATAATAGCTAAACGGCGTGTTCTATCTGCTACTGCCTCTGGGTCTACTTTTATACGCGCCACTCCAGTTTCCATTGCCGCTTTTGCTACAGCAGATGCAACGGCAGGCGCAACACGTGCATCAAAAGGTGCTGGTATAACATAATCTGAATTTAATTCATCTGACGAAATAAGATTAGCGATCGCCTCAACTGCTGCCATTTTCATTTGCTCATTAATATGTGTTGCTCGAACATCAAGCGCACCTCTAAAAATGCCTGGAAAAGCCAGAACATTGTTCACTTGGTTTGGAAAATCTGAACGACCTGTACCAATTACCTTAGCACCTGCTGCTTTTGCCTCATCGGGCATAATTTCTGGCACCGGATTCGCCATGGCAAAGATAATTGGATCATCATTCATTTGCTCAATCATTTCTTTTGTTAGAGCTCCTTCTACTGATACTCCAATAAATACATCAGCACCTTTAAGGGCATCTACTAGTGTACCTTGTACTTTATCTCGATTTGTATAGGCTGCTACTTCATCTTTTACCTGATTCATTCCATATGGACGCTTTTCATAAATCGGACCTTTTGAATCGCACATAATAATATCACGTACACCATAGCGATATAATAATTTAATAATAGCAATACCAGCCGCACCTGCACCATTAGCCACAACTTTAATTTCTGACATTTTTCTACCAGTTAACTTTAATGCATTAACAAGCCCTGCTACAGTAACAATTGCCGTTCCATGCTGATCATCATGAAAAACAGGAATATTGGTTTCTTTTTTCAAACGTTCTTCAATTGCAAAACAATTTGGTGCAGCAATATCTTCTAAATTTACACCACCAAATGTAGGTTCTAATAGTTTTACAGTTTCTACAATTTTATCCACATCCGTCGTATTTAAACAAATAGGAAAAGCATCTACCCCTGCAAAGCTTTTAAATAATACAGCTTTTCCCTCCATTACGGGTAATGCTGCTTCAGGTCCTATATTTCCTAACCCAAGTACCGCTGTTCCATCTGATACGACAGCAACCATATTTCCTTTCATTGTATACTCGTATACACTATTCACATCATCATATATTTCTTTGCAAGGCTCTGCCACACCTGGTGAATAAGCTAAACTTAAATCTTGTGCGTTACGAACAGGAATTTTTGACTTAGACTCTAGCTTCCCTTGATTAATACGGTGCATATGTAGTGCTTCTTCTCGTAAAGACAATGAACTTCACTCCTCATAGGTAATAAGTACACATTTACATTCATAAAACCGCCAGTTATTGTTTAACAAATATATAAAGGCTCTTACAATCTTTTTATGTCTACTGCCTATCATCAGCTGTCAATTGTAAAATCAGCCCATAGTGGTCAGACCACTTTTTGACTATTTTACAATATAACATCGTGTACAATCTGTAAAGGCTATATCTTTTTTAGCACAACATTCTCCTCGCCAAGCAACATTTTTAGCTCACTGACTAAATGAGGATTTGGTGTTACAGAATATTGGTTTGATAGGCGAATTAACCTTTTTTCAGCTTCATAATAAATAAGGACAGGAACGTTCCCATGTTCACGACTTACTATTTTATGGATGTCATATGTCATTTTCTCTTTTGGATGCTTCTTTTCAATCCGTAAATATACTTCTTGATTAGGCAGAGATGCCATCAATTCGTCAGCAAGTGCAATTTCCTGACTAATAAGCTGCTTTTTCTCTTGCCGCTTATCCAACTTACCTTTCACTAAGACAACATTTCCTGGCTTTAAAGCATCTCGGTACTTTTCGTATGTGCGCGGAAAAGCGACGACATCAATAGCTCCTGTTTCATCATTCATACTGAAAAATGCCATTTGTTCTCCTTGTTTTGTTCGAATTACTTTTTCATTTGCAATAAATGCCAATGTATAAATTTGTTCGCCTTCTTGTTGCATTGAAAAATCACATATAGAAGTAATTGAATATAAAGCCGTAATAGCTGCATAATGAGCACTTGGATGACTTGACAAATAAAAGCCAAGTGCCTCTTTTTCTTTTTCTAAAATTTGTTGAATCTCTAACTCTTCGCATGCAACATATTTTGGCTTCAATGAAAACTCAGCGCCAAAACCAAAATCATCAGCTTCCTCTGGATGAACAAGTTGAGCGTGTTCAATTGCTACATCTACCGTTGCAATTAGCGTCGCTCGGTTCTGTTGAAATTCGTCAAAACAACCTGCATAAATCAAGGATTCTATTGTCTTTTTGTTCACGATTTTCATGGATATCCTCATGCAAAAATCAAATAAATCCTCAAAACGCTTCTTTCTACGCTCATTCGTAATTTCCTGTACAGCTCCTGCACCTACATGTTTAATAGCCGCTAGACTATATCTTATCCCGCCTTTCTCTACATTAAAGGAATATCTGCTTTTATTGATAGCAGGAGGAAGAAGTGGAATTTTCCTCTTTTTAATCTCATTTACATACTGAGCCAATTTCGTTTCATTGCCGATAACGCTTGTTAACAAAGCTGAAAAGAACTGCAGTGGGTAATGAGTTTTAAGATAAGCTAACTGATAAGCAATGATACTGTACGCTACTGCATGGCTTCTATTAAATCCATAATTGGCAAAGCGGACAATTAAATCATATATATATTCTGCAACATGGTGATCATATCCTTTCTTTTGACTTCCTGTTACAAAATGATCGCGCTCTCGCTTTAACACTTCACTCTCTTTTTTACTTACTGCTCTTCTTAATAAATCAGCTTCTCCCAGTGAAAAGCCAGCCATTGTAGAAGCAATTTGCATAATTTGCTCCTGGTAGACAATAACGCCATATGTTTGACTTAAAATTGGCTCTAAATCAGGATGGGCGTAGTGAACTTGCTCTTGGCGATGTTTTCGCCGAATATATACCGGGATATGATCCATCGGACCCGGACGATATAAGGCATTTACTGCTACAATGTCTTCTAGTTCTGTAGGTTTTAACTGCTCAAGCACTCTTCGCATTCCTTCTGATTCTAATTGAAAAATCCCGGTTGTATCTCCTTTAGATAGTAATTTAAATGTATCTATATCATTAACAGGAATATCTTGCAGTATAATTTTTTCTCCTGTATCTCGTTCGACTTTTTTTAAAATATGATCTAAAAAAGTTAAATTACGCAAGCCTAAAAAGTCCATTTTCAATAACCCGATATCTTGTAAAGCTTCCATCGGATATTGCGTTAAATATACATTATGATGTCCTTCTTGAACGGGCACGGAAGCCGTGAGCGGTTCATGGCTAAGGACAATTCCGGCTGCATGTGTTGATGTATGTCTAGGTAGTCCTTCTATTCTTACTGCAATCTCGAATAATTGTCGGCGAGTAGGAGATTCATCGATATATCTTTTTAACTTATGAGATTGTGAAATTGCTTCTTGCAGCGTCACCCCTACTTTATTAGGAATAAGCTTTGATAAAGTAGCTACTTCATCTTTATCAATATTCATAACCTTCCCAACATCTCGAATTGCAGCTTTAGCAGCTAGTGTTCCAAATGTAATAATTTGAGCTACATGTAACGAGCCATACTTTTTTACAACGTATTGAATAACCTCGTCTCGTTTGTTATCAGGAAAATCAATGTCAATATCAGGCATCGAAATACGTTCTGGATTTAAAAAGCGTTCAAATAACAATTGATGCTTGATAGGATCGACATTGGTAATACGAAGAGCATATGAAACAAGTGAGCCTGCTGCAGAACCTCTTCCTGGACCTGTAATAATATCGTGAGTATGTGCATATTTCATAAAATCCCATACGATTAAGAAATAATCACTAAATCTCATTTGTTGGATAACCTGCAATTCATAGTTCAATCTCTCTTTATATTCCTCTGTAACAACGGTCATTCTCTCTTGTAACCCTTGTTCACAAAGTGTTTGTAAATACATATCTGCTGTCATAGAGGACGGAACTGGATAAAGTGGAAGAGACATTCTTCCAAGTGATAATTCAAGGTTACAGCGATTCGCTATCATAACCGTTTGCTCAACAACATCAGGCTGATCTGAAAATAAATCTTCCATTTCTTTTTGTGATTTTAAATAATATTCTTGATTAGCTAACCTTACTCTACTTTCGTCTTGTAATTTTGCACCGTCACGAATCGCTGTTAAACAATCATACGCATCGTGGTCTTCTCGGTTAATATATTTTACTTGATTCGTTGCTACTAATCTAAGGCTGTATTCAGTTGCTAATAGTTGCAGTGCGTTATTCAATTCACTGTCTTGATTTTGATGGCGCTGTATGGACAGATAAAAAGAATCGTTTCCATAAACCTCCTGAAAAAATTCAATGGAGCGACGCGCTTCATCCGTTCGATTCTCTAACAACATCTGTTCAATTTCACCAGCTGGACCAGGAGTAATAGCAATAAGCCCTTCTTTATAATGAATAAGCCATTTCTTTTTTACTCCGTTTTGCTCTTTAGTTTGAACAAGGCTGCTTAACTTCAGTAAATTTTCATACCCTTTTTGGTCTTGTGCAAGCAAAATAAGTGGATAAGAGCTATTTCCTTCTTCTGTCTCTAGAATGCTTAAAGTTAGGCCAATGATTGGTTTAATTCCAGCTTTTTTACACGCTTTATAAAAAGGAATGACTCCGTACATCACATTTTCATCCGTTAAGGCAAGTGCTTCATATTGAAGTTTTTTTGCCTGATTAACAAGTTTTTCGATTCGCACAGCGCTATTTAAAAGGCTATATGCACTTTGAATTTGTAAATGAACAAAAGGCACATGACTTCCCACCTTCGTTTAATATATTTACATTCATTATAAATTTTGTTGTTCTGACAGACAAATTACATAACTCGCTTAGTTTGTCCATATACATGAAGTAATCTACACCTTGACAAAGCAGGATAAATTAAGAAGAGGAGGATGAGTGATGAAAGAGCCTTTTATGTCATTATTCATTTGGAGTTACTTTACATCTCTTGGCATTATTTTAGGAGGCGCATTAATCGGTTCTTTTGCCGGATTTTTAATCGGAAAATCTCCCCTTTATATTATGTATA
Organism: Priestia megaterium; assembly: GCA_008180335.1. Taxonomy (GTDB): domain Bacteria; phylum Bacillota; class Bacilli; order Bacillales; family Bacillaceae_H; genus Priestia; species Priestia megaterium_B. The sequence goes on along the minus strand of VTEF01000001.1, from coordinate 146,412 downwards.
CACTTAGTAATAGTTTGAAAATCTGGGCTATTGTTGGCGCTATTGGTGGTACATTTGACACTTTTTATAGTTTTGAAAGAGGTTTATTTGAAGGGGCGACCAAAGATGTCATCAAACAAATTTTGCTGATTCTTTCAGCAATGGGCGGTGCTCAGACAGGAGCAATTATTATTAAATGGCTGACCCAGGAGCACCTTGGCATATGAGAGTACCAAACGACCGGATGTACAAACGTTCCGATTGGCAACGATTTTTGGCAGGGCTTGTACTTGGAGCAATTATCAGCTGGGGTGTCTTTTTAATCATTTACGGAACGTTACAACATGAGCAAGCGAAAGAGTTAGCAAAGTTAAGGCATGATTTACATCAAGCTAATAAAGATATCGCTCTTTGGCAAGAAGATGTTAAAGCGTTAAACAAAAAAATGAAAGAAAACCTCATTATTCAAGAAGTCAAAGTGCACTTAACAAATAGCAAAAAATACAAGCTTGATTCTCTCACTGAATTTAACATCGAAGCAAGTGCAGAAGAAGAGGCCCAGCATTTAATTGCTCAAGACATTGAAAGTGCCTATGAAACAAGAAACGTATTAAAAAAGGCGATTGAGAATAAAAAGTATGAATTCGATAAAACCATCTATGAAATTGAGGTCCATCAAATTTATTTTTTCACAACATTCTCGATTGAAATTCAAATTAAAAAAGTAGAAAAAGTGATGTAAAAGCCGTTAGACAATTAGTCAACGGCTTTTACATCATTTTCAAAAGTTACTTAAAAAGTGCTTCAAGGTCTTGTAATAATGGCTCTACCTCATCCCATGAATAGATCGATGCACCCGCAGCTAACGGATGCCCTCCACCTTTATACTTTCTTGCAACTGTATTAATAACAGGCCCCTTAGAACGAAGTCGCACTCGAATTTGATCTTCTTCTTCTACAAAAAACACCCCTACCTTCATCCCATCAATCTGTCCAAGTGTGCCGACTAATTGAGAAGCATCAGCCGGTGTCACATCATACTTTTCAAGGATTTCTTTTGATATTTTCATATGGCCAACGCCAGAATCTGATAGATAGAAATTTTGAAGAACATATCCGTGCAAATGCGCCACATTTTCTTTTGTTTTATAAAGCTCATCATACACATCTTTAAAGTCAAATCCATATTGAATCAGTTCACTCGCATAACGTAATGTTTTTGGTTTTGTACTCGGAAATAAGAAACGTCCTGTATCTCCAACAATTCCGCTAAAGATAAGCGCCGCACCACGATCATTTAACAGCAACCCTTTTTCTTTTCCATCTAAATAAAACTCATAGATCATTTCACTTGTGGAACTTGCATTTGTATCAACCCAAAGTAAATCACCATATGCATCTTCATTTGGGTGATGATCGATTTTAATAATCATCTTTGCGTTTACATAGCGCTGGTCGCAAACTCGCTCTTGATTTGCTGTATCACATACAATTACAAGTGCATTCTCATATGTTTCATCCGCTACATCATCCATACGATATAAGAACTTTAATGCTTCCGCTTCTTTCCCTGTTACATACACCTTTTTTTCCGGAAAAGATGCCTTTAACAGCTCAGCTAATCCACATTGCGACCCGTAAGCATCAGGGTCTGGACGAACATGACGATGAATAATAATCGTATCAAACTGTTGAATCGTCTCTAATATCTCGGCTTTCATTTTATCGCACTCCTATCAACATAATGACTATGAAACAGTCTATGTATGAAACCTTTAAAACGTAAACAAATTGGTTCATTCATAAATGATATATCTATTAAATCACAAAATAAAGGCATTTTGAAAGAACAATTGATCAATACTAGAATTTTCTGTCATTTATATGTACAATAAAAAGAGTAGTAAAAAGAAGCGGGGGAATAGAATGCCAATTTTTGCGATTTTAATTGTAGTTTCACTTGTCTTTTATTTATACCTGAAGGTAAAATACGTTCGTTCTCAAAAATTGATAGAACGTCAGTGGATATCAGCTAAGTCAAGTATTTCTCTTGGTTCATTTGTGTTATTTTTTGGGGTTAATCAATGGTTTATTTATGGAACTACCTTATCTCTTGTTATAGGGGTTATCTTTTTTCTCATCGGTTTAGGGAGTATTATAGCAGGCATTCGTGCATACAAATATTACTTCCCTCTTATCACAGAGGAAACAAATCATTCGTAAACAGCAAAGTGAACTAAACAATCAGCAGGAGGCTCTCATCAGCTACTGATTGTTCGTTAAAGCCCACTTTTTCGGTCACATAGACATTGCAAACATGACGTGCAATGTCTATGTTCTTCTGCCTGGACTTTCCCCGACCATTCTTACTAGTTGCCTTAGAGGACTAGCAAGAGTAGAGGTAAAAAAGCGACAAGACCGTTGATTTATCAATTTGACAATGTAACGTTCATTAGACACGCTCTAATAGCTGTGCCATGAGCATGGCCTTTCCAACAACAACGCCTTCATTGTAGACTTCTACATCTACTTTCCCAAACTTCCTACCCAATTCGAGAACTTTCGGCCGAATTTCAACAACACTATCAATTTGCACAGGCTTAATGAAATAAATAGTAATATTTTCAATAACTAAATCACCTTTTTTATAAGAACGCAATGCACGGTTAGCGGCTTCCGTGACAATCGTCGTGAACACACCATATGAAATGGTTCCCATGTAGTTCGTCATTTGCGGGGCCACTTCACAACGGTAAAACGCCTCACCTTTTGTTTCCTGTACATCAATGAACTGATTCGTCACAATATCATCAATTGTCTCTCCTATTTGCGGTTGACGCTGGATCATTTGCAATGCTTTTAACACATCTTGACGACTAATAATTCCTTCTAAGCGGTAGTATTCATCTACAACAGGTAACACTTCAATTCCTTCCCACACCATCATATGTGCAGAAGAGGCAACCGATGTTTTTCCATGTACGGTCATCGGGTTTCGTGTCATTACTTTTTCAATCGGTGTAGTTAAATCATAGCCAATGACGTCTTTTGAAGTGACCATTCCGTGTACTTTCATTTGATGATCGACTACCGGAAAACGGCTATGACGTGTTTGCTCATTCAACTCATGCCATTTTGCAATTGTATCTGTCACTTGCAAACTGACTGCCTCTGTAATAGGAGTTAAGATATCTTCCACTAACACAATTTCTTTTTTGATTAACTGATCATAAATAGCTCGATTAATCATAGTTGCAACTGTAAATGTGTCATAGCTTGTTGAAATGACCGGGAGTTTTAAGTCGTCTGCCAGCTTTTTAACCCGGTCTTCTGTATCAAACCCACCCGTAATTAATACAGCCGCTCCAGCTTCTAAAGCGAGTTCATGAGCATTGACTCGGTTTCCGACAATCAATAAGTTTCCCGCTTCTGTATAACGCATCATTGCTTCTAGCTTCATTGCACCAATCACAAATTTATTTAGCGTTTTGTATAAACCTTCTCGCCCACCTAATACTTGTCCATCGACAATATTTACGACTTCAGCAAACGTTAATTTCTCAATATTCTCTTTTTTCTTCCGTTCAATCCGAATTGTTCCAACACGCTCAATAGTCGAGACATATCCTTTATTTTCAGCATCTTTAATAGCACGATAAGCTGTCCCTTCACTAACTGTTAATTCTTTCGCAATTTGTCGCACTGAAATTTTCTCGCCAATTGGAAGTGAATCAATATACTGTAAGATTTGTTCATGTTTTGTCGCCAAATGTACTTCACCCTTCTAGAATATTTTACGTTTCATACTCTCTACTCTTTTTCTCTTTATTATACGGGTGCAACTCATTTGATTCAATGTCAGCCTCTTTGACGCATCGATTTCCCTCCTGTTTTCTTCTGTTGAGTGACAAGATTGATACGCTTAGTATATAAAAGAGACGACAAATTTCCTCCAATTACAAGCAAAGCAAAGGCTAACCAAGATACACTGAAGATTCCTTGCAATGTTTGTGTCGTCACAACTAGATGAGGTAATGCATAATACAACATAAACCCACAAAGTAATAGAATTAGAATGGCTTTATTTTTATTCAAAACAACCTCTCCCTTCGCCACTATTTTATGCAAAGAGACTATAAAAAAGACGATACTACGCTTAATTAGCATCGTCTTCTAAATCATGTGTTGGAAATGGATCAATAATTTTTATAATTCGATCCCTTCTCCCGACTTTAGCACTTTCCCTTTTATACCAGAAAGAGATGCGATAAATTGAGAAGGATCTTGCTTAATCACTGGGAATGTATTGTAATGAATTGGTACAACAAGTTTAGGGTTAATCCATTCTGCAGCTGTTACGGCGTCCTCAGGGCCCATTGTAAAATTATCTCCAATCGGTAAAAATGCAAGATCTGGGTTGTATTTACTTAATAACTTCATGTCTGAATACAATGCGGTATCCCCTGCATGGTAGATTGTTTTTCCATCAATCGTAAGAAGTAACCCAGCTGGCATCCCTGTATAAATGATTTGCTGATTTTCTTCTTCTGTATAGCTAGAACCATGAAACGCCTGTGTCAATTTAACAGTTCCAAAATCAAAAGTATACGATCCACCAATACTCATTGGATGGACACGCACACCCTTCCAACTTAAGTATGTAGCTAATTCTGCAATCGCAATGACAAGCGCATCGTTGCGTTTAGCAATGTCAATTGTGTCTCCAACATGATCGTTGTGACCATGTGTCAGCAAAATCACATCCGCCTTTACATCATCCGCTTTTAAATCGGTTAACTGATTTCCTGTGATGAACGGATCAATTAAAAGCGTTTTTCCACCTGTTTCAATCTTTACAACTGAATGACCATGATAAGAAACATACATCGCACTCTCTCCTTTATAACAAAAATGGTTAAATAGTACGTACCCTTCTGTTTTCATTTCCAAACAAAAGAGTACGTTTTCATCTTATCATAAGAACTACTTAACTTTCTTATCCTAAGCTTGTTCTAAAAGAGTTATGGCATCTGCATATGTTAACCCATGCGCATCTGCTACAGCAGCATACGTCACAAATCCGTTCAATGTGTTGATTCCTTGAAGTAACGATGCATTTTTCAGACATGCTTTCTTATAGCCATCATTGGCGATTTGAAGCGCATATGGAACAGTTACATTTGTTAAGGCAAGAGTCGCTGTTCTCGGTACAGCGCCAGGCATATTAGCCACTGCATAATGTAATACCCCATGTTTTTCATAAGTCGGATTATCATGGGTAGTGATACGATCCGTTGTTTCAAAAATACCACCTTGATCAATTGCAATGTCCACTACAACTGACCCTTTTGACATCGTTTCAATCATCTCTTCTGTTACTAATTTTGGAGCTTTGGCGCCTGGAATTAATACAGCACCAATAACAAGATCAGATTCTTTTACCGATTCAGCAATGTTATAGTGATTCGACATTAATGTTGTTACTTCTTTGTCGAATAAATCATCTAATTGACGAAGTCGGTCTGCATTCAAGTCAATGATTGTTACATGCGCCCCTAAACCAATTGCAATTTTAGCTGCATTTGTTCCAGCGACACCACCTCCAATAATCGTGACTTTTCCTCTTTGAACACCCGGCACACCACTTAATAAAATGCCTTTTCCACCTTTTGTTTTTTCTAAAAATTGCGCTCCCATTTGCGATGCCATTCTCCCTGCTACTTCACTCATTGGTGTAAGCAAAGGCAATGACTTATTTGGCAGTTGAACAGTTTCATACGCAATTCCAATAACTTTTTTATCAATTAATGCTTTTGTTAAGTTTTCTTCCGCTGCAAGATGGAGGTACGTAAACAATACAAGTCCTTCGCGAAAATAAGTATATTCCTCTGGAAGGGGCTCTTTTACCTTTATGACCATGTCTGCCGCCCAAGCATCCTTTGCTGTTTCTACAATCGAAGCACCTGCTGCTACATATTGCTCATCTGAAAAACCAGAGCCTTCCCCTGCACCTTTTTCAATCCATACTTCATGTCCACTGTTCACAAATGCTGTTACACCAGCTGGTGTGATCGCTACACGATTTTCATTATTTTTTACCTCTTTTGGTACACCGATATACATTTGTATATCCTCCTTTTAAAATAATCCATTAAGCGGTAGTTTAAAACATCTTTATCTATATGAATGGAAAAAGAGGAACCCCACTTTTTGAGGCGAAGTGGGGAGTGTATAAGCAGAAGTAATGCCTACTTCTATAGTATATGCATCTCATCATTCATATAGTTCATTGTCGCTTTTAGCTTCCACATTTTCAAAGGCAGTGGCCATATGCTCGCCACCAATAAAGCCACTCGAATAAGAATCCATTAGCTGTTGAGATATTTGTCTTTCTCCTTCTTGATCATACTCATATACGTGATACTGACTTTTTTTATCTTTCATCCTTCATTCGCTCCCTTATCTCATATTCAATACCTTTCTATTTTCTGCTCAAATTGATCTGTTATACGTCTAGCGCTTTTCTTCTTTATCGAATCATACAGAGAGCGAACTTGGCCTATTAAATCACACTGAATCACCATCACGAGGCCGTACTGATTTATTCTTGATTTCTTGCTGTTTAAAGCAATTCAAGCTTATATAAAGCAAAGAGAGTGTGCGTAAACTTAATCTACGCACACTCTTCAAAATCCTTCTCAACTTCTTATCCGCTAAGCTTTCACAGTTCCATGAAGATCTGCTTTTGCTTTTGTAATCGCTTGTCTCACTTGTTCAAATCCTGTACCTCCAGCGCTATTACGGCGATTCACAGCTGTTTTTGGATTTAATACATGATAAATGTCCTCTTCAAATAAACCAGAAGCTTCTTTGTATTGCTTCAGTGGTAAATCCATTAAATAAACGCCCTGTTGAATACACGCTAACACTAGTTTCCCTACCACTTCATGAGCTTGACGGAATGGCATTCCTTTGGCCGCTAGATAATCGGCTAATTCGGTTGCGTTTGAGAAATCTTGTTTTGTTGCTTTTTCCATCACATCAGTTTTTACTGTCATGGTTTCAATCATGCCAGCAAAAATGGTTAAGCAACCTTCAATCGTTGTGACCGTGTCAAACATACCTTCTTTATCTTCTTGTAAGTCTTTGTTATATGTCAAAGGTGTTCCTTTTAGAACTGTTAATAAGCTAAACAGATGACCATATACTCTTCCTGTTTTACCTCGAATCAACTCTGCCATATCAGGATTTTTCTTTTGTGGCATAATACTGCTACCTGTTGCATATGTGTCGTCCATTTCAATAAATTGAAACTCTTGACTGGACCATAGAATCAATTCTTCACAAAAACGAGATAGATGCATCATTAAAATGGAACTATTGCTTAAAAATTCCAAAATAAAGTCGCGATCACTAACAGCATCCATGCTATTTTCGTAAATGCCGTTAAAACCAAGAAGCTCCGCGCTATGGTGGCGGTCGATTGGGAATGTTGTGCCTGCTAAAGCTCCTGCTCCAAGCGGAGATAAGTCAATTCGCTTTAACGACTCTTCATAACGCTCCTCATCACGCTTGAACATTGAGACATACGCCAGCAAATGATGGGCAAAGGATACTGGCTGAGCACGCTGCAAATGTGTATATCCTGGAAAAATAGTTTCAACATGCTGGTCGGCTTTTGTTAACAGCACATCCTGTAAATGTTTTACAAGCTCGATAATTTGTTGCACATGCTTTTTCAAGTATAAATGCATATCCGTAGCTACTTGATCATTACGACTTCTTCCTGTGTGAAGCTTTCCACCGACTGGACCAATTTCATCAATCAGCAGCTTTTCTAGATTCAAGTGAATATCTTCGTATTGAGCCGAAAAAGTTAATTCATTATTCTTTGCTTTTACTAATAACATTTGGAGCCCTTGCTTAATTTGGGTAACTTCTTCCTGTGATAGAATGCCACATTTAGCCAACATGGTTACATGAGCAAGGCTTCCCTCAATGTCCTCCTCTACAAGATGTTGATCGAATGAAATTGATGCACCGAACTCATCAATCCATTGTTCAGGGCGCTTTGTAAAACGCCCTCCCCACAATTTGGTCATACTGTTGTCACCTTCTTTTGATTCACCATGCTGCTTACTTTTGTTGGCAATCCCCATAATGAAATGAAACCAACCGCTGCATTATGATCGAATTCATCTTCTTTTGTATACGTTGCAAGCTTTTCATCATATAAAGAATTTGGAGATTTACGTCCTTCTACAATAGCATGCCCTTTAAAGAGCTTTACTCGTACTGTTCCATTCACATATTGCTGCGTATCTTTTAAGAACGCTAATAATGAATTAGTTAATGGCGAGAACCATAAACCTTCATAAATCACCTCTGTTAGTTTCTTCTCAATAACCGGTTTAAAGTGAGCCACTTCTTTTACCAATGTAAGATCTTCAAGCTCTTTATGTGCTTTTATAAGCGTCATTGCAGCTGGGCATTCATACACTTCACGTGATTTAATTCCAACTAGGCGGTTTTCCACATGATCGATTCGTCCAACTCCATGCTTACCAGCAATATCATTTAATTCAAGGATAAGCTGAGCTAAGGAATAAGATTGGCCATTTAAAGAAACCGGAACTCCTTGTGCAAATTCGATTTCAACGATATCTGCTGCATCAGGTGTCTGTTCTAGTGAGACTGTTAAATCGTATGCTTCTTCTGGTGGTGCAGCCCAAGGATCTTCTAATATCCCACACTCGTTACTTCTTCCCCATAAGTTTTGATCAATAGAGAATGGACTATCTAAGTTTACCGGAATCGGAATATTATGCTGTTTTGCATATTCAATTTCTTCTTCACGAGACCATTTCCAATCACGCACCGGAGCAACGACTTCTAAATTTGGGTTTAATGCTTTAATTGATACTTCAAAACGAACTTGGTCATTTCCTTTACCTGTGCAACCATGCGCTACAGCTACTGCATTTTCTTGTTCTGCGACTTCTACAAGTTTTTGCGCAATTAAAGGTCTTGATAGCGCTGAAACAAGTGGATATTTTCCTTCATATAACGTGTGGGCCTGCAAAGCCGCTAATGCATAAACATTCGCATATTCTTCTTTAGCGTCAATCACATATGAAGATACCGCTCCAATCATCATTGCTTTTTCTTTAATAAACTTTAAATCTTTTCCTTCTCCGACATCTAAGCAACAAGCGACGACGTCATAACCTTTTTCTTGTAACCATTTGATTGCAACTGATGTGTCTAAACCTCCAGAATATGCTAAAACAACTTTTGGATTACTCATTATTTCTCCTCCTAAACGATATATAAATGCAATTAATTAAATTTTTATTCATTAAACTTACTATTACTTTAACAACTTATCAATCTACTTTCAATACTTATTCATAAAAAAGTATATAAATTCACACTTACACCTTTTATATGTATTAAAAAAGCGTTTATTTGAATTTTTATTCAATATGAAATCAAGACCCAAACAGCTATCGGAAATGATTTTCGTATAAAAATTTAATGAGTGAATATCCAAACACTTTCATTTATGATAGAGAAAGAGGACTATACTTATAAATGATGGAAGAGAAATGAGGTGATGGTATGGAACATTTGTTTAGCTATGATGAACGGCTTGGAATTAAACTTCCATCCTTGCAAAAAGAATGGCGTGCTTACGATCCTTCTGTTCAGCAACAAATTCTATTGTATTGGGAAACAATTCGAGGTCATATTCCAGATCGGATCGCTGAGGTTGAAAAGGTGATTAATCAAAAACAACTACAACTAGAAGAAGAAGAAAACTTTAACACCTCTTGCACATTAAACAACGAAATTGCAGAATTAGCATCGATTATTAATGACTTATGGATTTGGTACCGAGCAAATCAAGAGATTTCAAGTAAAAATCATACATAAAAGAAGCCCATCATTTTCACCAAATGATGGGCTTCTTTTAGCTTTCTATTAAGTGAAACTTCAGGTGATAGCATTTACTCTTTTATAAGTTCACATTTTTCCGATAAATACCGGTATTGATAGAACCGCTTTGCATATTCCGTTACTTGTCTTGTGAAACGATAATTCATGCCGCTTCCTACGACCATACTTACTAAAGGAAGATGATTATATAAACGCCTTTTTGTTATAAGAATAAGGATGGCTTTCGCGATTTCAACAAGCATTTTATGAATACAAGTTTCATCTATAATGTGTTCTGGTCCCTCGTAAAAATAAGGATCAAATGATTGATTCAGCTCCTGCTTCATTTGTTCCCACCCTGCTCTTTGCAAATGCTTAGGCAAAATAGCACCGTGAAATACTTTTAATGTTAACATCAGCTCAGATGGTGCATGCACATCATATCCATAACTCATCGCTGCTTGCTGAATTGCTTGTAAATTTATGAACAACAGAGCTGGTAAATCTACTCCTAATAATAAAGGCTGTCCCGTTCCAGAAAGAGCTCCTTGACTAAGCGAATAGAGGCGTTGCTTTGCAAGCTGGTGTTCACATATGTATGAAAGCTGACTGACTTGTAACTGTTTTAACTGTGAGATTTCGCTAATATTCTCGTCAAAAACACGAGCTGTTTCAATAATTCGCTTTGCCGCTTGCATTTGCATTTCTGTCCCTTGAACAAGAGCAGTTAAATAGAACATTGATTCATTAATTTTTTCTAAATATCTTTCAAGGACATGGGGCGGGATAAGACTAATCGCTTTATTCACCCACTCTTCGTATGTACTTTCTATGCTTGTAGGTGCAAGTTGATCCAACCTATTTTCCCACGCTTCAATCTCTTGCTTTAATTGTTCTTCTCTATTCGTGAATGTCATGAACTCACCCTTTCAAGCCATATTTTTCATGTTATTTACTCCCGTTTATTATATCAAACATTCTACTCTATACCTATTTTCTTAAAACAAAAAGCTAACGACCTTGGGTCATTAGCTTTTCGTTGTCTATACCTGTACTTCTGCTAGATGACAGCTATTCCACTTTTAACAAGCAGGAAGCACATTACTGATTAAATTCAATTTAATTAAATATTTGCTAAACGTACAACGTCACGTGCAATCATGACTTCTTCATTCGTTGGAATAACAATAACTTTTACTGGAGAGTGTGGGTAGCTAACAAATGCTTCTTCTCCTTGTACGCTGTTTAGAGCAGGATCCCAATAAACACCCATAAACTCTAAGCCGCGAAGAACACGAGCACGTACAACATCACTATTTTCACCAATACCTGCTGTAAAGATGATTGCGTCTACACCAGACATACGAGCTGCATACGAACCGATGTATTTATGAATACGGCCTGCAAATACCTCAAGTGCTGTTTCTGCACGTTCATTCCCCTCAGCACTTGCTTTAATAAGATCGCGTAAATCACTAGAAATACCTGAAACCCCTAGCAAACCGCTTTCTTTATTTAACACGTTTAATACTTCATCTGCTGTTTTTCCTGTTTTCTCCATAATAAATGGAATTAATGCAGGATCAATATTACCTGAGCGCGTTCCCATTGCTACACCTGCAAGTGGTGTAAAGCCCATTGACGTATCAATTGATTTTCCGCCTTCAATTGCTGCAATACTTGCACCATTACCTAAATGGCAAGAAATCAAACGTAATTGTTCAATTGGGCGGCCTAGTAACTCAGCAGCACGCTCTGATACATATTTATGCGATGTACCATGGAATCCATATTTACGAACTCCATACTTTTCATAGTACTCATAAGGCAAGCTATATAAGAATGATTTCTCTGGCATTGTTTGATGAAAAGCTGTATCAAATACGGCTATAGCTGGAACGTTTGGCAAGATTTCTTGGAATGCTTTAATTCCTACAATATTTGCTGGGTTATGAAGTGGTGCTAAATCAGATAAGTTTTCAATTTCAGTTAATGTTTCATCTGTAATTAACACTGAATCAGCAAATTTCTCTCCGCCGTGTACAACACGATGACCTACACCTGTAATCTCATCGTATGACTGAATAATTCCTTCTGAAAGCAATTTTCCAACTAGAATTTTAACGGCTACTGAATGATCTGGAATCTCTCTTACTTCTGTTTGCTTTTCACCGTTCACTGAAATAGTAAACACAGCATCATTTAAACCAATTCGCTCTACTAAACCTTTTGTTAATACAGATTCACTTGGCATTTCAAACAATTGAAACTTGAGTGAAGAACTGCCCGCATTAATCGCAATAATTTTTGACATAGATTAAAACAGCTCCTTTTTATTATACGTGCATTATGAACATGACGAACAAAGTGTAAAAGTAAATTCTCTACAATATTCTATGCATTTCGACACGATTTCTATCCTTATCCATTTAATCATTCACCACAGGAGATTTCAAGAGCTATCCATGATTAAAAGCGCCTACATCAAAAATTCATTATTTTCTAAAAAAACTTACTTTTTATTAACATAAAACCATTCATTCATTTGATTCATAATGTCATTCATCGCTTCTTTGTTGCTGAACTTTGGTAAGTTAACGAGTAGCGCATGTTCCGGTGCTTTTACATGTTGACCTTTCTTTTGTAACACTAAAATGCTCTTAGCTGCTTGCTCTTGTTTGAACATTGAAAGGGGAAGCTGGATAATGCCTTGCACAATTGCTTCTTCTTTTAATAATGGCTGAAGCAAATGAGATTGCTCTGATTCAAATAAATTATTCGGAATAAGAAGCATCACATATCCCCCTTCTTTTACATGAGTTAGACTCTTTTCAATGAACAAATGATGAGCATACGTATGCCCCTCTTCGGCTTTTACTTTATAGTTCTTAGCACCTTCATCATTTGGGTAGTAGCCGACTGGTAAATCGCAGACAACAAGGTCTACAGGGTCAATGAATAACGGCTGTAAACTGTCTTGGTGAAATAATTCAATTCCATGCTGTTGTAAATTCGCATTAACATATGTTAATTGCAGAAGTAAATCGTCAATATCAATTCCATAAGCTTGTTCAATTGATGCAGCATGCGTATTCAAAATCGTCGTTATTAAATTTCCTGCTCCTACGGCTGGGTCAAGAATTGTATACGTTTCATGCTTATTCATAAATTTCCCTACTAAATAACTTATAAATAAACCAACAGCATCCGGTGTCATTTGATGATTTGGCTGTACCGCTTCTTTCATTCCTTTTAATACCGCTAATTGATAGGCTTTGCGAATCGTTTCTTTGTCAAATCTTGAAAGCTTAATGGTGCTATATTCTTTTTGCAATCGTTTTTTTGTTACTTCATCTAGCTCATCTTGTAAAATCTCTTCATGAAATAAGTTTTCACCCGTTTCTGCTACAGCTTCTAAATATAAACAATTTAATTCCTTTCGTAAAATAATGGCTGTTTGATCAATCACACCAAATAGCTGCTCCATATCTGTTAAATGACTCATTCTGTTTCCTCCTATACGTTCACATACTTATTAATCAACATATCCATTGAAAATTTATCCTTTTATCGCGCTTTCTGTACTTCCTTTATGTCTCTTTCAATTATAAAAACCAAAGTGAAAACGCAACACAGAAAACTTAACACGTGATATTCGCTTAAGTTTAAGAGACGACATTGTTTTTGAACAACATATTTTATCATACATTCTTCACCCAACACAAAGAAGGCGAAAAACATCGTTTTCCGCCTTTTTTCGTCGTAACGCTATTGATTAGTTTGCTTTTTTTGCTGCTTCAATTGCTGCTTCATAATTAGGATGCTCAGTTACTTCTTGTAAATACTCTATATAGGTTACGTTATCATTAGAATCTACAACAAATACTGAACGTGCTAGCAAACGTAATTCTTTAATTGCGACACCAAAAGCTTCACCGAAAGATAAATCACGGTGATCAGATAATGTTTGAACATTTTCAATACCATTAGCACCACACCAGCGCTTTTGAGCAAATGGTAAGTCTACACTTATTGTTAGCACTTTTACATTGTCTAATTTAGCCGCTTCTTCATTAAAACGGCGTGTTTGAGCATCACAAACACCTGTATCAACAGAAGGAACAACACTAATTAAACGAATAGATCCTTTTGTGTCATTTAACGTTACTTCAGATAAATCATTTGCTAAAACCGTAAAATTTGGAGCTTTATCTCCTACTTTCACTTGGTTCCCCAATAATGTTACATCATTACCTTTAAATTTAACTGTCGTCACGAATAATTCCTCCCCTAAATAAATATGTACACTGTCCATATTAGCCTGTCTCTAAAGAGATTGCAATAAAATGACACCCTTTACGAACATCATCACTCACCTAAAAAACCTTCTTGTTCAATTTTTAAAATTGAACAAGAAGGTTTTTTATCATAAATTGAAGGTATCGTTTGTGCCTTGATCGGCCTGCTGACTGTTGTGCTGTTGGTTTTGTTGCTGTTTATCATTTCCTTTAAATAGTTGCTGCATTCGCTCAATAGCTTGAGGAGCGGTGTCTAAGATTTTTTCATATAAGTGAGTGCTCTCATTTAAATGTAACATTTTTATACCGGTTGAACTAACAATCAAAAAAGCAATAGGTGTAATTGATACACCGCCGCCACTACCACCGCCGAACGGATGACTGGAGTCACTTGACTGACCTTGCTGAGAAGAAGACGACTTTTGACCTTCTACACCAAACTCACTTCCTCCCGCTGCAAATCCAAAACCAACTTTTGAAACCGTTAAAATCACACTGCCATCCGGTGTTTCAACCGGATCACCAATGATTGTATTAACGTCAATCATTTCTTTTAAGTTTTCCATTGCTGTAGACATTAAACTTTTAATTGGATGTTCTCCCATTAAGGTAACCTCCTTATGTTTTCGCAGAATGTGTTTTGTTTTTTTCTAGCACTGAATTTCTACTTTTATAAGATTTAGAAGTTCGGCGCCAATGTTTTAACAACCGTAAACCTACTAATATAGCTTGACCACATCGAAAAGAAATTATGCACTGAAATACCGTTTCTGACCAAACTTTCTGAAAAACTGGAACAACTGTCAATGTTGGATTATCTTTCAATTTCATATAGCGACTAATTATACCGATGACGCTGCCTTTTCCAGCCCATATAGCACCTACTGTAATCGCTGTCAACGCTGCATCCCCAACCCCCACTCGAGTATGCCATTTCAATTCCCGAATCGATACATGACGTAAAAAGTTTTTTACAATAGTATAAAAGTTGGTAACATGTTCTAAAAATTGTTTTGTTCCTTCTAAGAAACTGAACCCGTCATCTATTGAATAATCTTTCCATGAGTCCTTTTTCTCCTTCCCGTCTTCTCCAAATCCTTGTTTCTCTTCTACTAATAATGTAGGCGAGTCTTTTTGAATCTTCACCACTGGTATTTCATATGTATATCGAATGAACCGAAACCATGCTGTGAATGTCACACGATAGTAATCATTTTCCTTTGCATGCCGAAGGTCCACAAACACAGTAATTTTCGTCAAGATGATGATAACAAGGAGGACACTTAATCCAAGCAATATCCATGACACCCATACCACAACTTTCACTCCTTCTTAGCCTTCCATTATGTCCTATCTGCTTAAAAATAAACCTGTTTTCAGTGAAAATATGCGGTTGCATAACCAGTCAAACACTTTTCTTCAGTGGTGCCTAATTAGATTAACTAGCCTTTTATCTCATAAAAAAGCCGCTTCTTTAGAGAGAAGCGGCTTTTCTTCATATGAAACTCATGTATATTGTTTATTTTCCTTCATGTATGACTGTTGTGTCAGCATAGTAATCATGAATCCCTTGCTTTTTTGGTAAAAATGCTACTAATAGATAACCAATTAATAGCAGCGTCTTTGAAATATAACGACCAATTCCTTCTCGAAACAGAACGGCAGACCAGCTTAATGAATCTTCATGTAAATGGATAACTTTTAAACCGAACACCATTTTCCCCAACGTCTGTCCAAAGTATTTCGTCATCAATACAAAATAACCATAAAATGTAAGTGCTGTAACAAACCAAAATGGGGAAAAGAAACCATCTTCTTGAGATAGATGCAGCACATCAAAAAGAGGCTTTACGATAATCCGATCAATACTGCCGATAATGAGCAAATCCAGAAGATATGCCCAAAAGCGCATCCAAAATCCCGCATAATAAACTTTAGGCTGTACTGTTTCTTTTAATAGGGGTGACTGATTATCTAACACGAGATCTTGCTTTTGTTCTTCTGTATGAGAGTTGTATTCCATATCGTCACCTCTATTCTGCATATAAATACATTAAACGTGGAGAATTAGGCTCTGCAAATGTTTTCAGTATCTTTGATAACTCTTGATCTCCACCCGTTATTTTTTTCATGCTCATAGATAACCATGAAGGCAATCCGAATCCTTGATCATACTGTACGACTTGTGCACCCTTTAACTTATGCTCTTTTTTCATTCCATTAATGCTGTCTTCAAAAAAGCCTAACTCATCTACTAATTTTAACTCTTTTGCTTGACGGCCATCATAAATACGGCCATCTGCAATTTTTCGCACTTCTTCTTTTGATAGGTTACGCCCTTTAGAAATTACATCAACAAAGCCATTATATGAATGGTCAACAAGCGTTTGCATCATTTGTTGTTCTTCTTTTGTCATATCTCGAGTTGGGGACATAATATCTTTATGTGCACCGCTTTTAATCGTTACATCCTCTACACCTAGACGTTCGGCTAGCTTGCCATAATTGATACTTTGCATAATTACACCTAGCGAACCCGTTAGCGTATCAGGTATGGCATAAATTTTGTCAGCTGCTGTTGAAATATAATAACCCCCAGATGCTGCCATTGAGCCCATCGAAACATACACAGGCTTTTTCGTTTCTTTCTTAAATTGCTCAATTTTATTATGTATTTCCGAACTTTCTACTACCCCTCCGCCAGGAGAATTGACTTTGATAATTAACCCTTTGACTAGCTCATCTTCTTTAGCTGCTTCAAGCTGGTCTAAGAAAACTTGATGATTATATCCCTCTTGTGAAAACGGAGATGTATTATTACCTGTATCTTGAATCACACCATTCACTTCCAAAACTAAAATTTTATTCATCGAACTGCCTTCTTCGAGTACAGTTTCCGTGAATTCGCTCTCTGTTGTATTAAACATTTCTGCCAATCCTTCATTTTCATCTGGCAAAAACACACTTGTTACGGTATTCACTAAAAGAGAAAAAATAAATACCCCAACTGCAATAATAAGTGCAATCCATCTTTTTTTATTCATTTAGGTCCTCCTCATAATCATTTAAATTGAAAGATAATTCTTTCAATTTTCGAATTAATAATGCTATAATTATTGTAACAAAATTTTGTAAAAAAGTTTACTATTCTACTAGTGTTTTACATTTTCGATGAAGAGGAACAAGGGGGAACTACATATGTCAAATCGTCGCAACATCTATTTTTTTCATCCAAAAAATAAGGAAATGAATGCAATCGTAAAACCTTTACAAGAGTTAGCAATTCAATATGATTTTACAATCGTAAATCATTTCGATCAGGCCAATATCATCGTAAGTATTGGTGGTGACGGGGCCTTTTTACAAGCTGTCCGTCAATCAGGATTCCGAGATGATTGTCTATATGCAGGTGTTTCAACATCGGACCAACTAAGCTTTTATTGTGATTTTCACATTGATCAAACTGAAAAAATGGTTGAAGCAATCACTACAGAAAACGTTGAAGTTAGACGTTTTCCAGTATTAGAAACACAAGTCGATCAAGGTCCAGTATTTTATTGCCTGAATGAATGCTTAATCCGATCAGCTGTTATTAAAACATTTACAATGGATGTATACATTAACAAAAATCATTTTGAAACATTCCGTGGGGATGGGATGATAATTTCAACACCAACAGGAAGCACTGCTTACAATAAATCAGTTAATGGCGCTGTCGTTGATCCATTAATTTCATGTATGCAAGTAAGTGAACTTGCCTCATTAAATAATAATAACTACCGAACGCTTGGCTCTTCCTTTATATTAAGTGCTGAACATACCTTAACCTTAAAATTATCCAACAATAACAGCCACTACCCAGTCATCGGAATCGATAATGAAGCTCTTGGCATTCAACATGTTGATCAAGTACAGATTCGCTTAAGTGATCGACAAATTAAAACCGTCAAATTGAAAGATAATTCATTTTGGCAGCGTGTACAACGTACATTTTTGTAACCGTTCTTTTATAAAGAGGTAATAAGTAAGCTGCTTACTTATTACCTCTTTATTCTGCTTATTAGAGTCCTCTAACTGCGCTGTTTACTAGTTTGTGATGATTTCGTGTAAACAATCTCTCCATCAATGACTGTAAATAAGACATCAATACTCGGAATGTCATCAACATTTACCTTAAATAAATCCTTTTCAAATACAGTAAAGTCAGCTATATAATTCTTTTGAATTACTCCTTTAATATGCTCTTGCTTAACTGCCTGAGCACTACCAAGTGTAAACAATTGAATTGCTTCAAATACTGTTAGTTTTTCATTTGCTATGTATTGTGTTTCAGCAGCAGAAGCCGTTTTCCTTGAGACAGCCGCATGTATGCCGAGTAGAGGGTCCACAGGCTCAATCGGGGCATCTGAACCGCCGGCACACATAACCCCTTCTTTTAACAATGTTTTCCATGCATAACAGTAATCTAAATTCTCTTCTCCAATACGGTCTATCACCCACGGAAAATCACTAGCTAAAAATCGTGGCTGAATATCTAACACTGCTGGCAGCTTTTTAATACGCTCAATTAAATCAGCACGTAAAATTTGTGCGTGGATAATTCGATCTCTTTGGCCATCTGCTGGCGGATATTGTTCAATGCTATCTACCACATATTCGAGCGCCAAATCACCAATTGCATGAATGGCTACTGTCCTGTTTAATGTTCTTGCTTTTTTTACTAGTTGCTTTAATTCCATTAAACTATGAATCGGTAATCCATTGGTTGATGGATCGCTTTTATAAGGAAAACTAAGCAATGCAGATTGACTACCGAGGGAACCATCAGCAAAAATTTTCATGGCTCCAAATTCAAGAAACGATGATGACTGAGATTTGGCACGGATGAATTTATTCATCTCATCTATTACTTCATGATGGACTAAAAGGTGGCATCGAAACCGCTTCTTTTGTTTCTCAACGATTTGTTCAAACGTTTTGTAAGTACGTAAAAACCCACCGTAATAGTTTAGGTCTTCTGTATGTGCACCTGTCAATCCATGCTTAGTGCAATCTTCAATTGCTACTTTAAGTGCTTGTTTTAAATAAGCTTCTGAAACAGGTGGAATGTGCTTTGTAACAAGATCTTGTGCTTGATCTGCTAAAAACCCTGTCGGCATGCCGTAATCGTCCACTTGTATAATCCCTCCATCTGGCTGAGGAGAATCTTTTGTGATTCCAGCAATCATAAGGGCCTTTTGATTAGCAATTAATCCATGCCTACATACTCGTTTTAAAATGACTGGATGTTCAGTTGTAATATCGTCCAGTTGTTGATGATGAATAAGAGTTGGGTCCTCCCATTGATTTTCATTCCATCCTTCACCAATGACCCAATCCCCTACAGGTGTTGTTTGTACTTTCTCTTTCACAAGCATTAATACTTCCTCAGCAGATGATGCTTGTGACAAATCAAGCCGGATTAACTTTTCACCGTGCCCAATTAAATGTAAATGACTGTCTACAAACCCCGGATACATCACACCGTTATGTAAATTCACTTCTTTACGAATAGACTTTCCCCATAATTTTCTTATTTCTCTTTCAGAACCAATATCTTTAATCCATCCGTCTTCGATATAAACACTTTCTACATATTCACGTTCACGCACCATTGTATAAATCTTGCCACCGTAAAATAACGTACCCAAAGTAGCCATCTCCCTTAAAGAATTCAATGAATTATTTCTATCTTATTAGTTAATGATAACGAAATGTGGTTACGATTGATCTAAACAAAATGCCTATCTGCAATTAAGTGAATTTAATTGTATTGAAGTTTCACTTTAGTTATTATACCCAATCCTATAGACAAGATAAAAGAGCGAGGTCGCCCTCACTCTTTTTAGCCATCATTATTCAGTTAATATGACTTATTTGTAGCTACCACCAAGTTGTTGCTCAGCCATTTGAACTAAGCGTTTAGTGATTTCTCCACCAACTGAACCGTTAGCGCGAGCTGTAGCTTCTGGTCCAAGGTTTACACCAAATTCAGAAGCGATTTCATATTTCATTTGATCGATAGCAGCTGCTGAACCAGGAGCTACTAATTGGTTGCTGCTTCTATTGTTGTTTGCCATGTGTTTTCACCTCCTCGTTGCTTGTTGAATATAGATTGCGTCAAAACACATGGCTTCATACACTTTTTTTTTGGTAATTTTTATCTTTTTAGAGTTAAAACAAGTCATCATCATTTTGAGCAGTATTTTGTGTAGCTATCGCTGTTAATTCAAGCGTTTCAGTCTTCTCAACTGCTTCTTGAATCAATGAATCAAAGTCATAGAATTGTTCGTATCGATTCACTTTTTCACGTTTTGGCTTTGTTTTTGGTGAACTTGGTGTAAAAATTGTACAGCAATCTTCATATGGACGATTAGAAATGTCATGCGTATCGATTTGCTGAGCAATTTTGATAATATCGGTTTTGTCCATTGTGACAAGAGGGCGTAAAATAGGTGTATTTGTTACTTCATTGATCGCATACATACTCTCAATTGTCTGGCTTGCCACTTGTCCTAGACTATCACCTGTCACAATCGCTAATGAATCATTCTGCTTACGAATTGCATCTGTAATTTTTAACATCATACGTCGCGTAGACGTCATTGTATAGTTTTCTGGAATTTGCTTTTGAATTGCTTGCTGAACAGCAGTAAAAGGCACAATATGCAATTTAACTCTAGCGTGATAAGCAGTTAGCTTTTGCGCTAAATCAATAACTTTTTGTTTGGATCGTTCACTTGTAAATGGCGGACTATAAAAATGAACGGCCTCAATTTCTAATCCTCTTTTCATAGCTAAATAGCCGGCTACTGGACTATCGATTCCTCCGGATAACATAAGCATAGCTTTTCCGCTTGTACCAACCGGTAATCCCCCAGCTCCTGGGTAATCAAAGCATGTAATATAAGTCGCTTCACTTCGAACTTCTACTCGTACATTTACATCTGGGTTGCGCACATCAACTTTTAAATGCTCTGTGTTTCGTAAAACATGACTACCAACTGCATAGTTTAATTCATTTGTATCAAGAGGAAATTGTTTATATGCTCTGCGCGTTGTCACTTTAAATGTATGGTTTTCTCTATCAAACTCTTTCATTGCTTTTAAAGCTGCTTCTTGAATTTGTTCCAGTTCATTTTCAACTTTTAGTGCTAAACTGAAGCTTTGAATGCCAAAAATTTGCTGTAACCGTTCAATAATTGGTTCGTGATTTTCTCCATTAAGATGGATATACATACGGTCTCTTGTGTACTTAATGTGGATATTATTAAATCCTTTTAATGAATGAGCAATATTTTTTCGTAATTGAGCGACAAACTTCTTGCGATTTTGTCCTTTAGTTGAAATTTCTCCGTACCGGATTAATATATGGTTATAAATCATGTTTTCGTTACCTCATTATTTCTTTTAATTGATTCATCGCTGTAAAAATTGCATGGACAGCGGGTGTGATTTCATGGTGCTCATTGAAACTAGACAAACTTAAACGAATAGACTGATCTGCTTGTTCATAACTTTTGCCAATAGCTAATAGTGTTTTACTAGGCTTTTTTCGCTTTGAAGAACAAGCTGAAGTTGTCGACACAAATACTCCTTGTTCTTCAAGAGCATGCACAAATACCTCTCCTTTAATTCCTTTTGCTGTAAAATTAATAATATGAGGAGCCGACAAATGAGATGGTGTATTAATCATAATTCGTTCATGACCTTGCAATCGTTCAATAAGTTCCTTCTTCATCTCATTCATTTTGTGAGTGTTTTTTGAAGCATTTTCAACTGTTAAGCGCAATGCTTTAGCAAACGATACAATGCCTGCAACATTTTCGGTGCCCGATCGTCTCTGCAGTTCTTGAGCACCTCCGCTTAATAATGGATACAATTCTACTCCTTGTCTGCAATACAAAACTCCCGTACCTTTTAATCCATGGATTTTATGGCCGGATATGGTACATAAATCAATGTAAGACTGTTTTAATGAAAGAGGGACTTTTCCAATTCCTTGAACATGATCCACGTGATATAAAATTTTGGGATGTTTTTGCAAAAGTTGTCCAATTTCAGCAACGGGCTGAATTGTTCCTATCTCATTATTAACATGCATAATTGACACTAAAATGGTTTCATCTGTAATTGCTTGCTCCACATCAGCCACCTTAACAAACCCTTCTTGTGATACAGGTAAATAAGTAACAGTAAAGCCGATCTGTTCCAATTGCTTAAAAGGTTCGTGAACAGAATCATGTTCGATTGCTGTTGTAATAATATGCTGACCTCGATTTCTATATTGCATCGCTACGCCTTTAATGGCTAAGTTGTTTCCCTCCGTTCCTCCAGATGTAAAGATAATCTCAGCAGGCAACACACGAAATAAATCAGCAACTTGTTCACGGGAACGCGTAACTAGGTTTTCTGCCTGTACACCAAATTGATGGAGAGAAGAGGGATTCCCATAATAAGTTGTAGCCACTTTCATAAATGATTGAATCACTTCATCATAGGGTTTTGTTGTAGCGCTATTATCCAAATAAATCAATATATGCGCCCCCTTCTACAGTATTTAGAAACAACGTATTATCATAACATACCTTATTTGTTTTTTAAATTATGTTGTTTATTTATTCAAATGACACAGATACTATCATTATAACTAAAAAACGTTTCGCTTAATAAAATTTTTTGGGCAAAACCGCCGAAAAACATTCATGCTTTCAAGTATAAAACTGAATATTGAGATTTTTAAAAAATTCGACAAATTTCTTAAAAAGTATGATAGTATGTATCAGATACTTTATGATATTTAGGAGGCATTATGAATAAAGGAACACTAACGCAAAAAGAGATGATTGCCATTGGTTTGATGCTCTTTGCTCTTTTTTTTGGTGCAGGTAATATGATTTTCCCTCCGTCTTTAGGACAACAAGCAGGGACACATACATGGAGTGCAACATTTGGCTTTTTAATTACAGGTGTAGGATTACCACTACTTGGTGTCATTGCCATTTCAAAGACAAACGGTGATTTCACAAAGATCGCCAAAAAAGTACATCCCGTTTTCGGAATATTTTTTACAATCATCCTCTACTTAGCGATTGGTCCATTTTTTGGAATACCAAGAACAGACACTGTCGCATTTGAAATTGGGGTAACACCTTTTTTATCTGAAAGCGCATTGGCAAGTAACATCCCGTTAATCATTTATACCATTGTCTTTTTTGGTGTGACGCTGCTTTTATCTTTAAATCCAACAAAGATTGTCGATCGAATTGGCAAAATTTTAACTCCGTTATTGCTAGCGGTATTAGCTTTATTAGTTATTAAAAGCCTTATAACGCCAATGGGTGATTTTCAATTACCGGAACCAAGATATGCATCCGCTCCGTTTATTGCAGGGTTTATTGATGGCTACTTAACGATGGATACCATTGCAGCACTTGTATTTGGAATTGTGGTTATTACAAGCATTAAAGAGAAAGGAGTGGCACATGAACAAGCTTTAGCATCTATTTGTGTCAAAGCAGGAATCATTGCTGCCATCGGCCTTATCCTTGTTTATGTATCACTTTCTTATATTGGTGCATCTAGTGTTGAATCAATTGGATTACAAGCAAATGGTGGTGCAATTTTAACCGCAGTAGCTACTCAATTGTTTGGCTCATTCGGCACCCTTATTCTAGGTTTAGCAATTACATTTGCTTGTTTAACAACAGCTATTGGACTAACTTCAGCGTGCGCCCGCTTTTTTGCTCAGCTTGCACCAAGCATTTCATACAAAACGTTTGTATGTATCTTAATCGCTTTTAGTGCAATTGTATCAAATGTAGGCTTAACGCAGCTAATCACAATTTCTGTTCCAATTCTAACATTTGTGTATCCAATTGCGATTGTACTAATTTTACTGTCACTAGCAGAACGCCAATTTGCATTTGGACGGGAAGTGTATGTATTAGCTGTAATCACAAGTAGTATTTTTAGCATATTTGATGCTCTTAAAGCTGCTTCGATTACAATTACAAATATTGATTCGTTTCTTAAAGCGTATCTTCCTCTTTACAGCGATGGAATTGGCTGGTTAGTTCCAACTATTATTGCATGCATTATCGGTTATATCATTAGCCGTAGCCGTGGAAGTCATTTGCCAGACTCTGCTGCTAATTCTAAAAAAGTTTCATAAAAAAAGCTCATGCTGTTAACAGCATGAGCCTTTTATTTCTCCGAAGTCATTAATTGCTGAATTCGCTCTAGTGCGCCAGGATCTACTTGCTCAATGGCACTTGCAGCTTGTCTTAATGCTTCTTTATATTCATATTGTCGGAATGACTCTTCTGCATCTTGCAGTGACTGTGCAATTGAACCGTAACTGCTTCGATAACGGTTTCCATATTGGATAACTTTCTCGACAAGCTTTGCTTCTTCTAACATTGCTTCTGTTTCATCAAATGTCTCTTTGACAAATTTAACCGCATCTTCTAGCAAAGCTTGAACAGCTTGTATATTTAAAGGCTTTTCCTTTAGCTTTGCCATCACTTCATGTAAGATATGCATCGTTTTTTCCAGCTGAATTTTATATTCTTCTGGAACGCCCGGCAAATTACTTTTTTGAATTAATCTTTTTGCTTCAATTAACTGAGATTTCAACTGCTCAATTTGAGCTTTTGCTGCTAATTCATCTTTTCTCAACGCCTGTAGCATATCACCATACGATTGTTGAGATTCTTTAAGCTGATTCAATTGCTTTGAAACATCTTCAAGTTCTTCTTGAATGACACTATAAGCTAAATTATGCTCAGCTATCTTATCAGTAATGTTATAGTATAGGTTCGTCAGTCGTTTTAGCTCACGGTCCATTTTATAATAAAGATCTAAGTCCTGTTCCTTAAAATGATAACTTTGTTGTACAAACAAAGTTTCATTTCTCAGTTCACGATTTTTCTCTTGAAGCACCTTTAAAAAGTTTGCAACAGTATGTGATTCACGGTTCATTTTGTGATATGAAAACACCTCATGTTCTAGTGCATCATATAACTGCTCTAATCGTTCATTTACAACATCTAACTTAGAGATGGCATCTTCCACATACAACTCTTCAATGTGTTGAATAATTGCTGCAGTTTCTTGCTTTAGAAATTGAATGGTTTCTTCTACCTGTAAATGTTCTAACACATACCCTTGCTCTGTCATTTCCATGAATCCGTCTAAGAGCTCAGTAAATTGAGCAGGAAGCGTTGTTTGACATTCAACAAGCACTTTAGGAATTTGTTCTAAATACGTATCAATTGCTGTTAAATCATTCTTTAGCTGCAAGACAATTTCACGCGCTTGTAAGTAATTCCCATTCACAGTTTCTTCTTCAAAAGATTCAAATTGCTGCTTGGAATGATCAATTGCACTCTCAAGAGCTTTCTCTGCTTTTCCATATGAGTAACGATGAGCTAAAAGCTTTTTCTTCACATGACGATGGAGCTGATGCAGCTCTTCAATGTCATGTCGATTGTTTTGTTCACTACCAATTAAGTTTTGAAGTTCATTTAATATGTTTTCAATATCGATTTTAGTTTGTTCTAGCAATTGATCAATATGTATAGAGAGCTTTTTTGCTTTTTTAAAACGATATTTATCAGCTGCTTCTTCTGTTTCAAATAATAATTCGTCTGCTTTAGGAAGCTCAGTTGCAACAATTTCATCCCATTGCTCACGCCAACGTTCAAACATTTGTTCAGTTTGCCCTGTCATATTTAACTCTTTTACTTTTGATATTTCCTCTGCAACTGGCATACTTCCTAATTCAATTTTAACTGTTTCTAACCGATCAATTTCTTGATAAATTTTCTTTCGCGAAAACATTCCGTACATAACTAATCCGATAATAAGTATAATTAGTGCGATAATAAATTCCATACTAAGCCCCCTTGCAATACGTTCTACACGACAAGTTTCTCATTTATAAAAAGGGTAATATTCATCCTTTAATTTTTTTTGCGTCAATGTTTTAATGATACCATGTAAAGCCTTGTTTTTGAGCAAAAATTTTAATTTTTTTATACAAAATATTGACAACCTGTTGCCTTATCCTATTTTGAACATGTCTATACTGAAAATTCCTCTGTCTTCATATGTCTGAGCATGCAAGTTTATTTTGAGTATAGTTAAGCATACAGTTGAAGTTTCACGCAATCTCATTACAATAGATAAAAAGAGAAAAGGAGGTTTTTTAATGAAAGTAGATCGACATATTCATACTCCGTTTTGTCCACATGGATCACAAGATTCATTACAGCAATATGTAGAAAAAGCCATTACACTAGGTTTTAGCGAAATTTCATTCACAGAACATGCACCATTACCATCAGGATTTATAGACCCTACTCCTAAACAAGATAGCGGAATGAATCCAGGTGACCTTGAACATTATTTAAGAGAGGTTCAAGCGATTAAAACAGAATACAAGCACAATATTAAAATTAACATTGGATTAGAAGTAGACTTTATTGACGGGTTTGAAAGTGAAACAACATGTTTTCTAGATCAATACGGCCCTTATCTAGACGACAGCATCTTGTCTGTCCATTTCTTAAGAAAAGACGGTTGTTATTTTTGTCTAGACTATAGTGAAGATGCATTTGCCCATATTGTACAGAAGTTTGGAGATGTAAGCAAAGTATACGGTAAATACTATGAAACTCTTTTAAAATCTATACAAGCGGATTT
This sequence comes from Priestia megaterium, assembly GCA_008180335.1. Lineage (GTDB taxonomy): Bacteria > Bacillota > Bacilli > Bacillales > Bacillaceae_H > Priestia > Priestia megaterium_B. The sequence continues at coordinate 119,449 of VTEF01000001.1, read as the reverse complement.
AGGAATGTATAAGCCAAACCGGATTGGTCATATGACGCTTGTTCATAAGTTTCAAAAACGTTTCCCTTGTCATGACTCATTCTCAACTATGATTGCAACTATTTTAAATGAAATCAAAAAATATAATCTACAGTTAGATTATAACGGTGCAGGTCTATTTAAACCACTTTGCCAAGAAACCTACCCTTCTCCTTCTATCGTAGAAATGGCGAGACAGAAAAAAATCCCTCTCATTTATGGGTCGGATGCCCATTGTGCGAAGGATGTAGGACAAGGCTATTCACAATTACGTTCATGAAAGATGCATCCGTATGGCGTTTACAGATTCATATGATGTACAAATTGTCATATAAACCCAGCGTTCTAATTCCTTTTCATATTGACTGACAAAATATTGTTCATGAGGTAAGAGATGCAGTACTTCTGTTAGATATTGAGGATGAAGATAAGGCATAGATAGCATACTTTTTAATTGCATAATAATAAAAGAAGTCTGCAATTTCTTAAATTCTTTTTCTTTCATTCCTCTTTCTAACACCATTTTCAAGTAATATTTTTCTTTTGTTAAATAGGTAGTCATTACTTCTCGAATAAGTGTAGTATCAAGAGAGATTTCACGGTACACAAGGCGAGAAACATTCCGATTTTCATGCTGGTACTTTAAAATGGAGTGAATGATACGTAATAAGCAATCTTTTGAAGACTCGTGATTTGAAAATTGAAATGCTTGCTCAAGTTCTTGTATATACCCTTCAAAGAAAGATATCACTAGATTTTCCAAAAGCCCTTCTTTACCATCAAAATAATAAGAAATATTAGCTACATTGACTTTCGCCTTTGTTGCAATCTCTCTTACAGAAGTACCATTAAACCCTTTTACATTAAAAAGAGAAACAGCAGCGTTAATGATCTTTTCTTTTGTTTTGGATTGCACAGCCATTTGACGCACCTCATTCCTTTTTATATCAAGTGAAAGTTTCATTCGGCACTTGAGTTTGAACAGTTAGTTAAAAATGCTGATACTAAACTCTTAATGACAACTAAATACCACTCACAGAAGTTGAATATTACTTGACCTGCTCAGATAGATTGCACTAATCAAATTTTTTCCCCATTGTGATACCCTTCAGAAAATAAAATTTATTGCAAACTTTAATAGAAATCGTTACATTATTAAAAAGGATTTTATTAGTCTCTCTACATAATTCGTGATGGACTATTTAGTTCCTGTAAGCTTTTATCGACAAAGTCAGAAGCGAGATGACTTAATTTGATAAAAAGTGATTATTTTTCATGTTGAATGGAGGAGAATCATATGTTTCATGTCGAAAATTATAATGGTACGCGAGAAAAAAACTATGAATTGCTGCTAAATCAATTGCGTGCACTGCTAACTGGCGAAACAAATAAAATTGCCAATTTATCTAATGCATCTGCTTTGCTCAACCAATTTCTAGACAATGTCAATTGGGTCGGGTTTTATCTTGCAGAAGAAAATGAGTTAGTATTAGGGCCTTTTCAAGGGTTGCCTGCGTGTGTCCGTATTCCATACGGTAAGGGAGTTTGCGGATTTGCAGCAGAGAAATGTAAAACGGAGTTAGTTGCCGATGTTCATCAATTCCCTGGCCATATTGCATGTGATGCAGCATCACAGTCTGAAATTGTTATGCCTATAGTAAAAAACGAAACCCTTTTAGGTGTCTTGGACATTGACAGCCCTAGCAAAAATCGATTTGATGAAGTCGACAAGCACTATTTAGAAAAATTTGTAGAGGTATTAATTGAATTTCTCTAAAAATAAGCATAAGCACCTGAAAGCTGATTACTAATTAATGATAAAAAGAGCTGAATTCAGCTCTTTTTATCATTAATTAACATTTTTTGAATGAGCGCTTGATTTTTACCAAGACGTTTAGCTTGATACAAAGCTTCATCTGCACGGTTAAACAGCTTCTTCATTGAATCACTAGTTTCGTTAGACCAAAAAGAAACACCGCATGACACTGTAGTCGTTGGTTTTGTCTCTTCAGCTATTTTTTTTACTAATCGATCGGCAATCTTTTTAGCAATTGATAACGATACTCCCGGAAGATAAATGGCCAGTTCTTCTCCTCCCCATCTAGCCCCGATGTCATGAGCTCGGATGTTCTCTTTGATAATATTAGAGACTTGAATAATAATTTGATCTCCAATTTGATGTCCAAATGTATCATTCACACATTTAAAGTTGTCAATATCTAATAAGATAAAAGAGCCATGTGAATCTTCTAGCATGGATTGATAGATTCTTTCATCTAAATAACTTCGTGAATACAACTTGCTTAAATGATCGGTAACAACAAGCTTTTCTAACTCTTCACGAAGCATCGCATTACTAAAAGCAAGAGTAGAATGATGCACAATCGATTGAATAAGCTTAAATGAATCAAATGAAAAAAAGTAGGGTTGAGTATGTAGAATTAATGAAATTCCCTTCAGCTGATCATCCTGTATCATTGGAACCGCAATCATTGATTGATAAGGCAATAAATTATTCTTGAAATCTATTGCAATATCATTGACAAATATTGCTTCATTTTCATTCATAATGCGCTTATGGGCATAATGAACATAGGCTATCGCTTCTTTCTCTTCAAAAAATGATGTACTTCCTTTTAAAAAAGCATAATGCTCATATTGTTCAATCAAGACAAATCCTACTTCCTCTGCTTGAAAAGAGAGTAAAATTTGATTTGTAACATAATGAATAATATCATTCAAACGCAAGTTTGCATTGAGATGCCTAGATGTCTCGTTAATTAACTTTAAATCTGCAAGGTTTCTTTGCGAGCTTAAATAAAGCTGAGCTTTTTCTAATGCACTGGCAGCAGTTTCACTCAGACATTTAATAAACGAAACCTCCTCCTTTGAAAAGAAAAACGCATGCTCTCCTTTTATTTGCAAAACCCCATATGTACCTTGTGCTCCAACTAAAGGCGCATAGACCGAAAATTGATTTACTGAATTAGTGATAATTTTTGTTTCACCTGTTACATACACACTCATCAAATCTTCATTCATTTCTTCATGGTCATAAGATAATAACCGAATCGTTTTTTTCTTATCACCTTGATAATCATGAGTTAAAAATAAGGTATGGTTGCAATTAGGATAGACGCTATCTAGCATATCAATTACTTCTTCAAGAATGTGATCGCTATTCATAGAACCATGAAATTTCTCTGTCATCTTATATAGTTTTTCATATCGTACCTTTTGAGTATTTACTTGGTAGTTATTATATACACTCTTCAAAAATTTCACACAATTAAAACTGAACCTTCTCCATAACTTCGTATCTTTGTCTGTGTCGTTCTTCAATACGATGCAAAGGGTGATATTATACTCTTCTATTTTTAAAGGTATGACAGCGTAAAGATCATTTAAAATATACATTGAACTTCTTTTTTGCATATTCACAAATTCTTTCTGAAGAGCAGAAGGCAACGATTGACTGCCATTTTGCAGGGAGTCTGTAGAAACAAGAACCGTATGAGTTGTTAACTTCTTATTTGAGATGACAATAAAAGCTTCTTCTGCAGAGATAAGGGTTACTATTTTCTGAAGCATTACATGAATTACTTTCTCCATTGATTTGATTTCATACTCAACATCGATTAACTCAAATAAAATTCCTTTTAGCTGCTTGATAATTTCGTTTTGTTCATTTGTCATATTACCACCTACATGATAAGTTCATCTTCTAATGTTATTATAATAAATAATCCTGTTTTTTCCTATGCTAAATATCTAAATCATCTACACCTTGACAAGTGAGAATGAAAAACATATAATACTCATTGTGTGAAATATTGCAGCTTATACAGTCTTCTTTATGTGATCATTTTGTTCCTCATTAAAAGATTGTTTTACGTACGTAGCAAATCTTTTAAACAGATGGTGTATCGTGTAACTCTCTGCTGCTAGAGCGATGGTACAGGAAAACAAAATGAGCATATCGTGAGAATGTGTCTGTTTTTATTTTGCATAAAATAAAAACACAAACAAGGAGGAGTCATCATGGCTCGTTATACAGGTCCAAGTTGGAAAATCTCTCGTCGCTTAGGTCTTTCTTTAAGCGGTACAGGTAAAGAATTAGAAAAACGCCCTTACGCTCCAGGTCAACACGGCCCAGGTCAACGTAAGAAAATTTCTGAATACGGTTTACAATTACAAGAAAAACAAAAATTACGCCACATGTATGGTGTAAACGAGCGTCAATTCCGTAACTTATTCGTTGCTGCTGGTAAATTAACTGGTAAGCACGGTGAGAACTTCATGATTCTTTTAGAAGCTCGTCTTGATAACTTAGTATACCGTATGGGTCTTGCTCGCACTCGTCGTCAAGCTCGTCAATTAGTTAACCACGGCCACATTTTAGTTGATGGTAAACGCGTTGACATCCCATCTTACCGTGTACAACCTGGTCAAGTGATTAGTGTTCGTGAAAAATCTCGCAATCTTTCAATCGTGAAGGAAGCAGTAGAAGCAACTAACTTCGTTCCAGACTACTTAACAGTAGATACTGAGAAGTTAGAAGGTACATTCACTCGCTTACCTGAGCGTTCTGAATTATCTGCTGAAATCAACGAAGCATTAATCGTAGAGTTCTACTCTCGTTAATTAAAATGCTTTGTAAATAGCATTTGCACAAACCCTAGAAACGTTGATTTATCAACACTTCTAGGGTTTTTTTATTATTATGTTGTTTTGTGGTTTAATGTATTCTCCCTCACTTATTTGGGGGAGGTTTTGGGGGAGAATTTTTAATAAAAATGTGGTCAGGCGCTTATAAGAATATTTCACAAAGCTCTTTTTAGTGGAGCTTTTTTTATTAAAATCGTAATAGTTCGAAAATTATTGTATACTTAAACAAAAATTATAGCGTGGGTGATGTATTATGTCATTTGAAAAATTAGTCACGGGTAATAGGCTCCCTGTTTTATTTATTGGTTCTGGCTTTAGTAGGAGATATTTAGATTCGCCAGACTGGGAGAACTTACTGATAAAGATTTATGAATTTATCGGGAAGGAAAAAATTGATTTTATTACTCTTAAATCTAAAATAAAAAATAAAGCGGAAAATCGAAAATTGAGTGACGGAGAGATAAATGCCATAATCGCTGAAGAAATGGAAGAAGAATTTAATGATTATTTTTTTGAAGGCGACTTAGTGAAAAAACACTCTGATTGGGTTGAACAAGGAGTAAATCCTTTTAGAAAATGCATCGCAACGATCGTTGAGCAATTAGATATACTAAGTGAAAAAGAAGAGGAAATTGAGGTTTTTAAATCTTTGAAAAATAAAGTAATGTCTGTAATAACTACTAATTATGACACATTAATTGAAAATTTATTTTCACTCTCCGATGAGAGTACTTTTATTGGTCAACCTCAACTTTTCAATCCTAATTCTGTAGAATTGGGGGAATTATATAAAATCCATGGTTGTATTACCGACCCTGATAATATTATTATTTCCAGAGGAGATTACGACAATTTCAAGGAAAACGCTAAGCTGTTTAGTGCAAAATTGTTAACTCTTATATCGGAAAACCCGGTAATTTTTATCGGATACTCAATTAATGATCCCAACATGCAACAAATACTAACAGACTTAGTCCGTTGCCTTTCCAACGAACAAATTGAAAATTTAAAAAACCACTTTTATCTAATTGAGTTCAGTAAAGATACCCAAGAGTTAATTGAAAAAGAGTTTCTTTTTAGGGCGAAATCCTACAGCGGTGAGGAAACCGTATTTCCTATTTCCGTGATCAGTACTGATAATTATAAGGAAGTGTATTCAAGATTAGGACGATTAACTCCATCAATGAATATTAGTACAGTAAAACAAGTTAAAAGAATTGTAAAGGACATAGTGGTTCAATCAGTCTCAACAAATCCAAAAACTGATGATGTAAGAACTATCTTTATTGACGATTTAAGCAAATTAACGGGAGAGCACCAAAAATTCGCAATTGCCGTTGGTAATATAAAGGATATAAACGATGCATATGGTTATAATTTAAGGCCCATTGAAGATGTTCTTGAGGATGTTCTATTTGAAAATAAAAACCTTAATAGTAAGAGGTTAATCGAGGAAACATTTGAATTGTCTTACTTTAAAATAAATAGGATTTTACCTATTTACAAATACGTAAGAGAAATGACAGCAGACTCTATTTCCAAATGCCCTAAAGTTTCGAAATATATTTCTGACCATGACAGTAAAGAGAAATTTTTAAATAGTGTTATGATTAAATCACTTAAAAATGTTCAAGCCTGTAGTGATATGAAGGATATGCCATTAATCAAAAAGGGAGTATACTGGAGAACATATTTATGGATAACTAAAAATATTGAATCCCTTCCCATTGATGACATTAAAAATTTCTTACAACAGGAATTTATTGAGTATGATACCTTTTCAAGTAGTAGAAAAAGTGATTTTCGAAGACTTGTTTCAATTTATGATTTTTTAACGTACAAATAAAATAACCCTAAGGAGTGTTCATATTCTAATTAATATGAATTCCTTAGAGTTATTGTTTTTCTTAATTATTATATGCCCATTATATAAGTGCTATCACTTGAAGTCAATATTTTAGATTATTTGTAAATTTAATGTTCATTAATAGCATTCTAAAACGCCTCTACTGCATTTTATAAAGAGCAATTGCAAAAACCTTAGAAACGTTGATTTATCAACAATTCTAGGGTTTTTATTTAATTTATGTTCTGTAGAAGAATGTATTATCCCCCACTTATTTTGAGGAATTTTTATAAACATTTTTGTGGACAGGTGCTATACTTTATTAATTATTGAGCTTTGTATTACAATAAGAATTGAGGTGAAACTAAGTGGATGCTATTTTATTTGCAATATTGTTTACAATTCCAGGTTTGATGGTTAGAAACATTGAGAAAAGATTATATACAAAAACTAAAGAGCAAGATTCAGATTACATTAAACAATATAATTTCTTTATAGATAGCGCATTTATTTATTTTATAGGGTTAATAGTTTATGAAATTCTTTACAGAACACCGATTGTTAATTTTATAGGTAAAATCGAATTACATGGAATATTTTTAAATGGTTATAAGCTAAAATTGTTCATTTTGTATTTTATCTGGTCATTGATCGCTTGTTATCCGTATGCGAAATTAAAAAAGCACGTAATTGAAATTTTATTTTTGAGAATATCGAATATATAGAGAGATTCTAAAAACATGCCCGTAGAAACAAAGTTTTCAAGTATATGGGATGAAGTATTTGAAAACCCAAATAATCCAATTACTGATGATCAAATAATAATAATTGAAAAAGATGGAGAAATATTAACTCAAGGATACATTAAAAGTTACTCCCCTCCTCATTTAAATAGGAGAGAATTCTTATTAGAAGAGACCTCTGCTGTTAAGGCATTTCTTGAATCTGATAAAGAATTACCAGAGGATGAAAAACTGCTAAATGTCGTGAAAAAGGAATATTACGACACACATACAGGAATCAATATTAAATTCCTAGATACAACAAAATTAATACGATATATACAAAATAATGGATAAGTTAGTTCTTTTTAGGAGGCGGAGTTGTCCCAATTCGAGGCGTATGCCCTGGTTGGGGTCCTCTAGTTCCAGGTTCATTTCTAATTTCAGGTCTTCTTGGATTATTAACAGTGATATTTGTTGGTTTCAAAGTACTCAGACTCCTTAAGTAATTGTTGTACATTTAGCAGTTTTTCATTATTTAATGATAATAGATAATTTTAATATTTGAAATAGTCCTGCTCTAAAATTGAGTGGGACTTAATTAATTAAATATCCCTGGACGAATGTAATGATTTTACCTGAAAATTCTTGTTTAAGCCTTCTCTTCTTTATCTTAGGGATGATTTGATCACCAACATAATGGATAAACTGTAATTTTTCCGACTGTTCTATTCCTCATAACAGCGGTATGTACTTCGATTTCCGTACTGAATAAAGTAGGTATTAAACCTGCTTAGTATCTTTAATATTATTAACATTTTGCGGAAATTCAATATCGATGTCTGGCTTATTATTATTTTCATCATATTCGTATTGTTCAATGATTTGGTTTAGTTGATCTTGAATTTCAATTAATTGTTTTTCAGTCGCATTACTATCATACCACTGTACTAAAAAAATAACATAAGGCATTACGAAAGCATGTATCCATGCTAGATAGACACCAATTTTCACTTTTTCAACGTCCTCATCTTTTACATCATCTATAGTAGAAAAACTTAAATCGGTTTCTACCGTATTAGGTGAATATTCCTTATTAAGTGCATAAAGAATATCTAGTGTCCTATTAATATTGTAATTATTAACGTTAATTGGAAGAGGTGTAAGGAGTTTAGCGATTATTTCAGCATTAACGTTAGGAAACATTAATTGAATTTTTGATTCTAACCTGCTTCTAGTCTCGAGTAATTCTTGTATTGACTTATTTAAAGCTTTCGCTTCAGGTTGATTAAGTATTTTAATTGGTTTGATTTTAAGTCTTTTGTTAATTTCATTTAGTTGTTCCTGTATGTTTTTTGATAATCTTTGTTCTTGACTTTCAGTAAGTTTTACTTGAAGTAATTCATTTATACTGATGTCACCCATTTTTAAACACCTCATTTAATTGATAATAAGTGAAATATATCATGTCCATCAAAAGAAAAATAGTAGTTTTTGTAAGGAGGTGAAAAATTCGGAATTTAAACTTTATAAAATATCTGGATACGAAGAAGCGATAACAGCTTACGAATGAGTAAAGGCAAGTTTTACAGCTGGGAAATGGCAAAGAAGAGCTATTAAGCAGCTAACATACGCCATAACAGATCACCAGGGGGCTAATACAGTAGGGTAATATAACCTATTACTCTCTGTAGAAAGTAAAGAATGAGGGAACATATTCAAGCTTTCTTTGTACTTTATAATCCTTCATGATACAGGGGTTGCTCCTTATGTATAAAGATTACCTTAAGTGCAGACTTCATACTAAGTGCCCCTTTAGTCTTCCTTAAGTGTACCTACAATAAATCAAATTTTTAATGGTCACTATCGAAGATCACAGCCCCACCCCTTATTCTTAATATCTGTTAAGATACTCCCTATTAAAACGACGTAAATAATAGTATGTCTGCCAGTCATATTACTAAATTTAGTAAGTCGTTCCAGCTGTCGCTATGCGAAGCCTTTACCGAAGCTTTTTTCCGTACCCTATTCATACTATTGAAAACTTTACCTAAAACGAATGTTAATAGCTTATGTTAAAACGTATTCAACAGAAAAAAAGACCAGGATTTCTTCTCCTGACCTTAACCTTTGTTATTAAATTTTTTAGGCGACATTTGCCCCAAGAAGCTTGCTGACGCTTTTCGCTTTACATCTAGCGTATGCGTATCCTCGTAAAATAATGCTAATTTAATTGAAAAATTTATAAATTTTTCTACTTGTTTAAGCTAAACCAGGCACTAAAAATTCTTGAATCGTTAACTGCAGCAGCTCCACCACTTCGCCCCTAGCGACTTGTATACAGCCTTTTCCGTCCTCTTCAACCGAAAGCCTACAGCCCAGCCAGTCTTTTTGATATTTTCAGATAAGAAAATCATGTTAAATTTTCCCGCTTTAACTTTTGCACAGCTTCCGCATCTGAGGCTTCGTCGTTTTCCATAAACTCTTTAAACTCCTTTACCAATGCTCTAGGAGCGCCTGGTTTTATACGCCATTTTCCAGCCTCATTAACGAAATAGGGACTTTTAGTGAAAGAAGGCTCTTTACTGCTATTCATTCTGGTCCACTACTTTAAAATCACGCCGTAAAATGGCGGCTTGTTCATTTAAAATTTCGTGTTCAGCCATCTTTATGAAATCATCAAAAAGCCCTTTTTCGTGTAAGTACTTCTCCATCATTATACTATCTACTGCGTACTCTTTTAAATTCTTCTGCAACTTCTCTACTTGCGCTTCCAGTTCTTTTACACGTGCAAATGTCATTTATACTACCCCTTTTTTTTAACCAAAAGCCCTGGTCATTTTCTTTTTACTTACTTTAAACAGCTTCTGCGCAATCTCATGGAGTTCGTCTTTTGGTTTTTCTTGAAGAATAGCAGAAACATCAGAAGATGCGACTTTACGACCTCCTACTTTATAGCCTAGATCATTCAATTCAGCTGCGATTTTACTAACATTCTGATTTTCTGCGTACAACTTAATAGCTGCAGTTTCCATTGAGTTTACTTCGTAATTCTCGACTAACCAGATATATCGCCCTAGCCTTTCGATTTCTTTTCTTGCCTGCTCAATATTCAAGCTTCTTCCTCCTTTAATGCTCGATATAGCGTTGCCCTGCTAACCTTTGTAATACTACAAATTTCATCTACAGTCTTCTTATTATCATCACGCTTATTAAATAATTCGATTGCGTGCTGCAGACCGGCGTGTTTTTCTGTATATTTCTTCGGTCGTCCTTTATAAACACCTCGTTGCTTTGCCAGCTGGATACCTTCCAGCTGTCTTTCCTTTATCATATCCGCTTCGAATTCTGCAATACCGCTCAACACTGTCACCATTAACTTCCCGATTGCCGTAGAAGTATCAAGTTCGCTACCGCCCATATTCAGGACCACTAGGGCTACGCTTTTTTCATTCAGAAGTTCAATCACTTCTAGCGCATCTTTTGTACTTCGCGCCATTCGGTCCAGCTTTGTAACGACTACTGTATCTCCTTCTTTGACGGCTTCCAGCAGTTTCTTAAATTCTGGACGATTATCCTTGTTCCTTCCGCTGATTTTTTCTTTATAAATTTTATCACATCCGTATTCTTTCAGCTTTAAATTCTGCGCGTCTAAATTTTGACCAACAGAAGAAACTCGAGAATAGCCGTATTTCATAAACACCGCTCCTACTCCAAACCTAATTTTGATACATTTATATGATACACACCAAACCTACTATTGGCAATAGTTTACTTTCGTCTCATATGACTCTACCCATATGATACAGATTAGAATTAGTTTTTACATATCTCGTTTTGATAGTTTAAGTAACCATACTCCTTTTATCCTTAAGTTTTTTGTTAAAAAACTACTTGTACATTTTTACAAAAAAAATAGCAGGGGTACAAAAATGCATCAAATCTTAATAAAAGCTAAAAGTGAAATTGATATGTTCTATAGCATCAAGAATACAGCTTTCGACGAAAAAGAAAAATCACTAGCTTCTGATTATCTAAAATGGGTAAGGCAAAAAACAATATCTCTTTAAGTTTACATGATACTAATATCCTTCATTTTTTGTATTCCTTTTTTCTGTATTTAATATCTATGTCTTTTACATGGATTATTAAGATATTGCTATCTTCATAAGAACCAACTATCTCACCTTTTATGATGGCTAATTTTCTATTCTCCTTATCCCTGGATTCAATCCATTTTAATAAATCTTTTATAACAGCCTTAAATTTTTCTTTTCCTTGCCCATTATGTACTAACATAAGACGTATAGAATCAGGCTTATCTATTGGATCGGAGTACGCATAAACATAATCTTTTTCATCTAAAAGTTGCAGTTTCCTTTTATCAAGAAAACCTTCTACCATAAAGGTATTATCCGGTCTCTTTCCCCACAAATCCTTATATTGATCTCTCTTGTAATACATTTTTTGAGAATATAATTGTTTTAATACATCTACTATAATTTGAGTATTATCACTATTTAATAAATCAATTAATTCACTTACATTTCTAATGTATTCGTTTCGTGTTCCAGGCACTGTTCTTGTAACGATTGTAGTTGGCAGCTTTGAAGTGTTATTCTTATGGACGTTCCCCTTGTCAGATTTAGTTTTTGTACCAGGACTTCCTGCGAATATGTCTTCATTATCAATTTTAAGAACGATCTTTTTATCTTTCGGAACATTTCTAATTCTCGTTTCAATTGGCTGTATATTTAACATGTATTCACAGTTTGATGAATGCCCTTCACTGCTTGGTATTAATCTAAAAAATCCCTTTCCTCGATTCACTGGACTTACCAAAGCTCTACAGCCACATTTATTATAATTTTCACAGAAAAGAATCGAATCTTTAAGTAATCCTTTATCTCTTAATAAAATAGCTTCTTTAGGATACATGTAACGTATATCATTTCCTTTCACGTACATAGATCTAGGCATAGATTCGTTACTCCTTGCCATTTTATCGCCTCCTTTTTGTCTTACTATAGTTATCGGTATTTCCTTTTTATTTTCCAATTTCTTATAATGAATTTTATCAAACCTTAGGTGAAAAGAGTTTATTCTTCATAAAAAAAGCTAAAATAGCTTAATGTGACTGTTTTCGAAAATCTCGAAAGTTTTAAGGACTGATTATTAAATGGAAAAACAATTTTTTATTGATCCAGAAATAATAAAGAAACACGCTTATCTACCCGAAATGCTAGCCAAACTGTCTTACCAGCAACCAGAAGAAGCGCTACGGCTTTTAAGAAACTGGGGGGAAGGAAATCAGCCTGTTAAAAGTTTATTCGAGGAAGTTACCGATCTACTGCACAACGAAAAACGCCAGGATATTTAAGTCCTGGCGTTTCTATCTTTTAATCGTACAGTAAGCTTTCCCAGTCAGCGTCGCTAAGTATAGTATCAGCCTTACTAATTTTTTCGTGCAATACCTCTATTAATTCGTCCGCCATATCTCTAACACTTCTGTTATTTGACCCGTCGATATGAACGTGAATGTCTCCGAATTTTACAGACTTACTAGAAGAAACATTTCTCGACCGAGACCCTGATAAAGGAACCGAATCCTCTTTTATCGAAGATGAAGCACTTAGACCTGGTGACGATTCAAACGTATCACTCATAGCCCTGTGGAGCGTCCCCGCTTGCTTATAGACACCTTCTGCCATTGTGCTTACGATCTTACCGCCGTTATGGGTTAGGTCGCTTAAAGGTCCCGTTTTAGCGTCAGAGAAAGGTAACAATTCCCTCACTTTACCTAGCGCGCTTTTAACCGCGTCAAATGGTGCTGTAACCATAGACTTAATACCATCTGCCAGGGTGCGCATTATTGCCGCGCCACTGTCAAAGAACAGGTCTTTTAATCCGCTAAAGAAGTCCTTTATTCCAGACCAGACCCCATCTAACATTCCCAGCATACTATCCCAGGCGCCTTGCCAGTTACCGGAAAGGACATTTAACCAGAAGCTGAATAGTCCCGATATAATCGACCAACCAACCTGGATTACGCCGCTTACCATTTTCCAAATACCCGAAACGATATTATAAATGACGGTAAATCCACCTTTTATTAACGTCCATAAAACCGATAGTGTCGATTTAAAGATAGACGATACATACGCCCAGTAGACTTGGAATAACGCTGTTATTAATCCGCCCCATTGATTCCAGAAGGATTTTACAGCATTAAATATATTAACAATACCTGTCCAGATCGTAGTTAGAATCTGGCTTATCGCATTCCAGATATTCGTTAACCAGGTGACAGCTGCCGTCCATAGTTGCATAAGAAGTGGAGGTACCGCCTGTACTAGATACTGCCAAATTTCTATAGCCTTCTGTCCGATCATAGTTAAAATTGGCTTCAAAGTAGACCAGATGTTATTCCAGGCGTTTACTACTACAGGCCATAACGCTAGAAGTTTTTGTTTTACTACGTCCCAGCCGCCTGCTAACTGAATGGCAGCCCCTATTAGTAATCCTATTCCTGCGACTATCCAAAATATCGGATTAGCTAAGAACGAAACATTTAACGCCAGCTGCGCCGCCTTCCAGGCTTTCGTAACAGTCATTACCGTCTTCGTAACCACTGCATATGTCCCAAGTGCTGCTGCTACCCCGAATATATACGGCGAAAGAGTTTTAAAGTTATCGACCAGATAACCGATCGTTGCCGTAGCAGGACCTTTTATTGCGTTAAACACATTCGCTATCATGCTTCCCGCCGTAGAAAAAGCGTTCCATATGACAGACCCGACCTTCTGTGTCTTAGTAATAAACGAATCTATAGCGCCGCTATCCTGTAGCCGGTTTAAGAATCCTAAGAAATCCCCTAAACCGGCTTTTGCTTTTTCGAAGAGGGGTTCCCCCAGCCGTCGACCCATAGACCCCATGAAGTCTGCAGCATTCGATAACATCCCTTTGAATGACTTACTTTGCATTTCCATACCGCCCTTAAAGCGTTCTTCCATAAGGCTAAACATGACAGTATTAAAGGCTTTCATATCAGTGATCTGGCCCTTATTGTTAATAGGGTTTGTACCTAGCAATTTCGCCTGGTCCTCGATCATCTTCTTAGTAATACCAAACTCTTTCATACGTTCTAATTCGCCTGTTTGGGCGTCGGCTACGGCTTCCACAGCCTGCATTAAATCTTTACCCATTACAGAAGCCATGTCCCCAGTTATCCCTAATACCTTCTTAGACTCAATCCCATAAGATTCTAATCGGGTTGTGGCGTCTATGATACTAGGAATCTCGAAAGGGGTCTTTGCAGCGAACTTTTCAGCCCAGGCCATTTGTTCTACAGCCTTCTGTTGACTTCCTAGTACGACTGTAAGGGTGTTCTGATACTGCTCCATATCAGCGTTAGCGCCTACTAGCCAGTTATAGGCTCCTTTTACTGCCATGCTACCTGCTACGGCTGCTACAGCACCCTGCAGGCTAAACAGACGATCTTTAAGGGTTGTAGTAACCTGCGCTTGCTCTCGCATTTCACGGGTAGCCGTATCCGCTTGCCGTGCCATTTGTGACATAGACGAACCGGTCCTATCGACTGAACTGTCGAACGTTCTCATACCGCTGGCGCCAGTATCTACAGATTGCCGAAATGATTGTGTAGCCTGAATAGCGTCACGCATAGGGTTAGTAAACCCCCGCGTTTCTAGGTTAATCCTGGCACCCATTACGAATTCTCTTGCCATTCTCCCTGTCTCCTTTCATGGGAGACCTAAAAAGAGCATAAGTCTCCCAGATATAGATCGTTTTCTAGGTGATCTAAACCTGGGAGGCCTATGATCAACTCCTCGCCAATCGTTTCTTTAACGTCGAACGATGAAACCGACAAATTAATTTTCAGTTTACTTTCTTACCCCTCTGTTACCCTTCCGACCGCCGCTGACCCACCTATCATGTGCCTGCTTATGCTTAAAGTCATTTAGTTCCTTTTCACTCACTTCTAACTCTTTAATGCGCTGGTCTTTCTCCTGCAATTGTAAGCGTAACAGCTGATTTTCGTATCTTAGTTCTTCTAAGGTCTCTGCCATTTCCTATCCCTCCTTCTTACCTGTTCCAGATAACGCCGTTTTCGTCTACTCTCTCGTTCGGACCAGGCGTGTATCTCTTTTCGGGTAAATCAACTTTGTCTGGTCTAGATACCCCTTTAATTTCTTCTTTTTTCCCGTTCACTACAGCGTCAGCGTGTAATTTTACTTTGTAAAACTCATTATTATAATCGTTTGATTCAATCCACAAAGTAGGACGTAAAACTGACATTGTTGGTACTTCGGGCTGTCCTAAAGGCTCACCAGTAATAGAAGCCCCTTCTTCTTGAACTTTAAGTACGTGATTTTGCACCTGGTGGAATTTAATTAAAGCCTTTTCTGCTGCTGCTAAATACTGCTGCTTCGCTTCTTCAAGGGCTTCCATTTCGACTTTCATTGTTTCGTCTAGCAATCTTCCAGAAGCAATAGCCATGCGAATTTCAGACTTTAAGGTAAGCATATTATTCCCTTTTAGGTTAATGGCTGGGTTGGTCGCCCCAATCTGCTCCACTAAACGACGGTATTTTTCTTCTGCTACAGCAATCTTTGCCTTAGTACGTGCTAACTCGTCGATAACTTCTTCACCAGCAATCTGACGGTTTAGTAATTCGCCTTCCTTAGCCTTCATTTCCTCGACTTCTCTTTTCGCAGCCGCACGCTGTTGATCATAGTTACCGCAAATTTCCTTATGCTCTGATACCTTATTTTTAATGCTTTCAAATGTTTTAAAAGTTAACATAGTTTACTCCCCCTGTAATATTAGTTCTAATAGATTTTTAACCCCGGCACGTTCGCCGTTAATTTCGCTGTAAATGAAGTCTACGCCCTGACTGCAGCGATTATAATACTCCTCTTTCGTTATCCTTAATGCTTTTAGGGTACTTTTTACAGCAAAAACATGAACCCACCTAGCATACACACAATACTTCGTTACCTTATCTGGAATCTTTTCCAGCGCTTGATCTAGCATTAACTTATTGAGTTTACCAGGTCCCCAGCCGTCGGCTACTTTAGGCCCCCCAGTATTTCTTGGCATATCGTCGGGAATCTTATCCCCTACGGCCATAGATTCATAGTTATCTAGCCAGCGACGTATAACCTTTTTACTGGTATACCCTTCAATATAAACTCCCATTAAATCCCCCTATCGATTGTTGTACTCCTGGATTAACGAATTTCTCACGTTGAGAAAATTTAAAAGTCTGTAAGCCATACCGTCCAAGTTTTCTAAACTTTCGTTTAAGAAAAACATTCGTTCCTCTAATTTGTATTTAGAATAAAGGATACGATTTGTAAGATTTTCTGAATAAGCAGCTTTTCCTGCAATATCTCTAAATCTTCCAGCGGTTTCAGCATAAGCCCACAAGCCTTTTAGCTGATCAGCCTTCATATCATCCCATTCATACTGTTCTAACGGGCTAATAAGAATAAATAGGCACTCGTCAATCATCTCTTGAATTAGGTCTTTCATCTTGTCCTTATCATTCCATAAACGCTTTAACTCTTCCCCAAGTTCTTCCAGCAGTTCTTTGAATTTTTGTAAATACTGTTCATCTTCCTCTTGGTTAAGAAGAAGGTCGGAAATATGCTTATCCAACTTATTTGCGATGATTTTTTTCATTCTCTTTCCACCTCGACTATTAAATATTTGTATCAATATAGTGTAATCATATGATACGTTTTTGAATCGGCTTAAATTAAAGGTTCGTAATGTATCAAATCATGTATCAAAATTTAATCGTTATTTGAGACACTATGCGGCGGTAAAAAAGCCGACCATGATTCCAGGCTTTCTTTTTGGCTAGCTGCGCGTAGTTCCTCGTTAATCTGACTTAGTATGTCATCCTTATTCTCGCCAGTAAGCCTTGCCTGTTTTTCTACCAAGCGCCCTAACTCGTTATAGGCACGCATTAACGGTCTATCCTCAATACTTCCAGCGTGGTAAAAGGCTTTTTCATTACCGTCCTTGTACCACTGCTTTGTAGAATCATAACCGCCCCCTCGTTCTTTAAGCATCCAGCGTTCTAAGTAAGTAATAATCTTAGTCCTTAAAAAAGCAATCTCTTCTTTTAGGCTGACCAGACCATCCGAATCAAGAATTTTATGATAAGTGTCTTTTTCTCGATCAGATAAAACTTTGCTGTAAAGACCATGCTTATTAGCATTTTGCCCGACCTTCTCTTTACCTGCTTCTGTTTTCGGTCCTGTAGACTTCCCGCCACAATATTTACAGCGTCCGTATCCTGGGTGATCGGTGCCGGACCCAGCAAACGATTTACAAAAACCGCCTCGCCGTTTCTTTCCACCGCAGCGCAATACTAAATTTCCTTTACGCACGTCTACAAAATTTTTCTGGTCTGCTCTCGGGTGAAGTTCCCGTTTTTTCACCATGTCGTATGGGTCAAAATCTTTTTTCATACGGCTCCTCCCTTTCATTTATGGACTTTGTTTCGTAATTCGGGGGTGATCGGACGGGAACGCCCCTTTTTCCCTACTCTTTAAATCCACTCTTCTAGCCCCCTTCCAATAGTAAAGTTTTTAAATACAGTCCAGCCTTACAGCCCCAACGCTTCCCAGCCTTCAATAGTATCAGTAGTAGATCAATAGTAACCGCCGTTACGATTTACGAGCCTTACAGCCTCATGGGTTCAAGGCGAAAATAGTAAGAATAGTAACGTTTTTTAAAATACAGGCTATATATAATTAATTGATTTATAGCCAGATGAGAAAGGAAAAACTTTTCTCACGTAAGTACTATTAAATATTTGTTACTATTTTTACTATTACATGGGTTA
Source organism: Priestia megaterium (assembly GCA_008180335.1). Lineage (GTDB taxonomy): Bacteria > Bacillota > Bacilli > Bacillales > Bacillaceae_H > Priestia > Priestia megaterium_B. The sequence continues at coordinate 101,316 of VTEF01000001.1, read as the reverse complement.
AACCCTTGCGCTCCTTGCGTTCATCAATCGTAAAGTACTAATTTTTTCGTTACTATTTCTTTACTATTGCAGCTGGTTTAATTCTCCAACGCCTCCCGTTTAACGACGACATAGTATTCACTGCTTCCTTTTCTGGTAAATTGCTTACGGTACCCGTGGCTTGTATCCAGCCACCCGCGATTTTTCCAGCTTTTTATAATGGCTTTTGCCTCGTATCCTAATTTCGTCAGTTGATCTTCGAGTAACAACGTGTTAAATCGAATTTCTGTCCATCCCATTTCATCATCCCATTCCCCGTAACACGGACCCTTTACCGCCTCGCTGCTGTTGAATTTAAAGTTAGAACGGTTCGCAATCGCCCAATCGTAAACGGCTTGCAGGGCTTCTTTCGGACGGTCAAGCTCTTGATTATCAGCGATAAGCTCGTCCCACCATTTTAGAATGATGCTTTTCGAATCCCATTCAACACCAAAGCAAAGATTTACAAGTTGTGCAGCAACCGCAATGAGTGCGGCGTATTCTGCTAGCCTTCCTGCGACTGAGTTGTTTTCTGGTACTCTGTTTATAAAAACGTCCTGGTATTCAAACCACCGTTCTTCCCATTCATCCCAGTCCGCTTGGTTTTCTTTTTTTAAAATAAACTTGATAAATTCACGTCCTGCATGACCGTAATTTCGACGTATTGCTAAGTCTATCCGTTTAACAAAGCGCCCTGTTTCAGGGCTATCCTCTCCAAACGGCAACCCATTAACTGTAAGCGTCCGCCCCGCTGTTCCCCCGTCTTTCGAGAAATTCGTAATCTTTTGTTCGCCTGTACTAAAAATGACGTTGTTCCAGTACTTCATTTTCTGTGTTCCCTTCGTACTACCTCGCCCCTTACCCTGACCACTTGTTATCTGGTAAATGGAACGGGCAATGTTCTTAGGGTCCGCTTCTTTTGTATCATCCAGGAACAGAGGGATGTTATTAGAAATACCCGCTAGTCGTTCCAGGTTTACTAAGGTCGTGTTCCATTTTTTCAAGATACCGTTTCGTTTTTCGTCTGGGTTCCCCCAAACACTAGCGAAGATCCGCATAGAGATTGTTTTCCCTTTCGACGTATCACTGGATAATTCGTAAATAAATACATTCGATTTAAACAATTCCACTAAGACACTAGCAAAAGAAACGTAAAGACCGACCATGACCCTATGGTAATCCTGTACTTTTCCGACTGTTTCTAGCCATTCTTCCAGGCTTCCCCTTGTATGAAATCCCTGTACAAATTGATCGTCCCCCGCGTCTGCCCCTATAAAGGAAACCGCGTCCGTATCATCTTTCTTACGTTCCTTGCCGTTCTCATCAATGAATGTATCCCCTATCAAAAAACCTTTATCGATCCAGCCCAGCTGCTCACTTGCTTTTAATACAGGTAATTCCGCTTGATTACGAGCTTCGAAGTCTGATAGGTACTGGACGATTTTACGAGAATTTACACTGGTAACGGGAAAGCCGAAGCTAGATAACTCTACAAGCTTATTCTGGACCATCATGTAGTCACGGCCCCGCTTAATTTCCTTCCAGCGCCCATTCTGCAAGAACGCCGTTACAATACCTGTTGTTTGGTCTGTTAGGTTTTCGTAACGACCAGTGATAACAATAGGGTTATGTGAAACTAACTGATCTGACCTGTTTTTGTTGCTCGACTCCTGGTATAAAGCGTAGTTAGCTTCTGAAAGCAGCCAGCCGTAAGGAAGAACAACCTTTTCACTAACCGGCACATTAGGAAGAATCCTAATATCTGTCGTCGTATTCCGATTGCTGCCAGCTTCATAATTTTTACCGCTTGGCTTATGAGATAACGCGCTTTTTATGGTCTGCTCTGCTGTTTCCTTCCCGTCTGTCGAATAGTAAGAAGGATTACAGATAGAATCAAAGATTAGTTCGCCGATCTGCTGCAGCTGTTCTTTATTCCAAAGATTAAATTCCACTAAGGCGCATAACCAGGAATGTACTGTGTTATTTCTCGCCTCCTGGATCGGTACGCTGAAAGGTCTATCCTCTGATTTATTAACCATCTTCGGCGAAGGTTCCAAGTAGAACGGGGTCTCGCTTAATGCTCCGCTTTCGATATGGCTCCAGCTGCGTCCTTCGGTATTCTGTGTAGGAAGGACCGTATAGCCTTTTCCAGAAAGTCGATAATCACATACAATCCCTAACGCCGTAACGAATCTCGCCCGCTGCTTTTTTAGATTTCCGCTAGTTTTAAAGAAAAATTGAAGCCCGTTCTTTGTCTGCATTTCGTGGAATTTAAAGCCTTGGAGACTTAACAGCCTTTGCAGTAGCTCCCCTTCCTGCTTGTCGTCTACGTCTATTACGTCGAAGCCTTCTGGGATTTCAAGACCTAACCAGCCGCCATTCTTTACCCATTCCTGGGCTTGATGTTCGGTTAAAGGCTCCGCTTCTTTCCATTTTCCGACCGGGGTTTTTGCTTCGCTGTAGCGATCGTCCCCTTCTTTTTTGTTAATAGGACCATAGCCTTTTAGTTTAATAAGCTTTATGTTTTGCTTATCGAACATGTTAACAAGCTGTGGTATAATAGAGTTATTGATTTTATTCATGGCGACACTTTTACAAGTGTCTAATCCTGACTGCCGATTGTTCCTGGCAGTCTTATTTTTTTCTTCCATACTGCCTTTCCCCCTAAAATCTGTCTCATTTCTTCTGTCATATCGCCTTTTTTCCTTAAAATTAGAAAAATAAAGAAGGCCCATAAGCATAAGTACAAAATGTACTTATAGATTAAGGAGCCTTCTTGGATACGATTTAACCCAATCAATTCGACCCTAGCAGAACTTTATAAGTCTGTTCCACCCGGAAAACCACCCTGTATATAATCGGTACAGGTGCCCGTTCTAGTTCTCCTAAATCCAGTTTTTTATTAGACGAACTGGCACAAAACGCCCTATGTTTCACATCAATTTATTGTGATTAATTTCTTTTAATGGTAGAATTAAATTAACTTATCATTGGTTACGGCGGTTGGTGTTGCCACACCAGCTGCCTTTTCTTTTTCATTTAGGTTCTTGAGTCTCTTTCTAACGACATTATTCATCTCTCCAACAATCCCGCTTGATATGTGACCAGAAGTATTTAAACTTTGAATACATAATTCCCGATCATATTTCTCTACAATGTCTTCAAATAACTCCATACAGGATTTACCTTCTGTTACTTCAACTTCGTAAACTTCGCAGATTTTAACTAGCTCTTCATACAGGCCGTTAATCAAAACATCTCGATTGGTCAAAATTTTAAACCTCCTATAGAACCATTTTGATAGCGTCTGTCCACGCATTATTTTTTACCATTCATCCATAATTTCCTGAATTACTTTTAAACTTTCCTCAACTGGCCACAAGCGTTTTCCCCTCTCTTTTCGTCTAGCGAGTCGCTTCATTCGTGGATCGTCAAGGAACTCATTTTCCAGGAAGGATTTACTCATGCAAGTTCGTTTTGACATTTCGTTAATATCCCAGAAAAATAACGTTTGGTGAAATGCATGGTCTAATTTTTCATTGATGTATCGTTTTATTTGCTCCTGGTCAACATCAACGTGAATTTGTGCTATAGACATAGTAAACCTCCATTCTATTTATCGATTGACTGTTACATCAATCATTTTAGTTAAAAAAATATCCTCAATATCTAGGTTTAACCCCTTAGCTATTTTATAAGCCACTGTTGCAGATGGTTTTTGTTTACCACTCAATATCTGAGAAAGATACGGCTGCGAAACTCCAATCATTAGTGAAAAGCCTCTCAAGCTTTTTCCTGTTTTAGCAATCAAAATTCTTACTTCTATCCGATCTCTTAACTCCATTACAACCAAAGTTTTCACCACCTTAGTGACCGTTGTAACAATCACTTATTTAAAATCATCCTACCATCATTTGATTGTTACGTCAATCAATATTTAAAAAATTATTGCTTTAACAATCACTTGAAGTTAAACTGTAACTAAATAATTTATAAAAAGGACGTGTATATATGGATTTCGGGAGTTGTATAAAGGAGATGAGAGAAGAAAAAGGTCTATCTGGCAGGGAGTTAGCAAGACGGGCAAGTATATCTCAAGCTTATTTGTCTCAACTAGAAAGAGGAGAAAATAAAAAACCTTCACCTGAAATAATCAAAAAAATTGCTAAAGGTCTTGACGTGGATTACAACGAATTAATGACATTAGCTGGCTATCTTTACGACACGGAGCGTATTCAATTAGAGACTGAAAAAATCCAAAGAGATGCTGAAGACATAAATTCTAGACTTTTACAAGAACAAGATAAATATAAAAAATTAAAACTTTTACAATCAGTAGATAAATATATACAAACAACGAAAGATCTACACAAATTACTAACGCTTAATTTTGACGTTTATTATAAGGACAAACTCCTCACGAAAGAAGAAAAACAAAAATTACTTAAGATTATCGAAACAGTATTAGATTGATAAGGGTTTCTTATTCGTCTCAAATTTGAACGCAACATTTCAACCCACCTCATTTGGTTAATTAGATTACCTTTCTCAACTAGTTAGGAAACGGAAGATAAAAAAAACACGCTTCCACCTAACAATTTTACATTAAAGGAGGTGTTGCGAAGCGATTCAGTCCCCCTTATTAGCGTCTGTCCACGCAATGAAAGGGAAGATAAAAATGAAATTACACAAATCAAAAAAAGATAATGATCTTTATTATTATTTCAATGCTAAGAATGAAAAAATGTGGTGCTACCGTTATCGATTTTATGATGCCTTAGGTAAACGAAAAGAGAAGTCAAAACAAGGATTTAAAAGTGAGAAAGATGCTTACAGAGCATTACTTGAAGTGAAGGCCAGTGTATTAAATGGTGACGTAAAACAAGTGGAAAACTCCAATTTAACTGTTTCAGAATGGTTAGATATTTGGTTTGAAACACATAAAAGTGATTGGAAAATTACATCCCAGATTCAGCGAGAAAATGCCATCAAGTATCAAATGAAACCACTCTTAGGAAAGTACAAGCTGGCTGAGCTGGATAAAACCACCTATAAACGAGTTTTCATTAACGAGCTCATGAAAAAATATGAACCTAGTACAGTCCGTTTGTTCCATAGATTGTTTAAAGTAGCCATTAATGCTGCTGTCGATAGTGAAATCATTCCTCGTAATCGTTTTTTAAAAATCACCATTCCTGGTGAAGAAACATTCGATAATTTTCTAACTGCAGAGGAATTGAAAGCCTTTTTGGCAGCTGTTAAAAAAATGGAGAATATTACTAATTATTCGATAATCCTTCTACTTGCTTATACAGGTCTGAGAAAAGGAGAAGCGCTGGGATTAACATGGAATGATGTGGATTTCGAGAATAAATCTATCACTGTGGAACGAACTCGAGATAAAAAAGGGGCCCGGGCACCTAAGACAAAAAATAGTTACCGGACCATTTTAATTGATGATACACTCTTGCAACAATTAAAACTATACCGTAAGTGGTGCAAACAAACAATGTTGTCATTCGGAAAACGACTGTCAGATGATGATTATATTTTTATTTCTTATCAATCTGGTACATCAATGGGAGAAAACACATTAAAATACGTCTTTGACCGGATTATCAAAAAAACGGGATTAAAGACTGTTACTCCCCACGGATTACGGCATACCCACGCCACGATCTTAATAGGCCAGCGAATTCCAGTAAAGGTGATCGCTGAACGTTTAGGAAACACACCGCAAATGATTTTGGATATTTACGGCCATTCCTTTAAAGCATTAGAGGAAGAATCGGTTCTTGCCTTTGAACAGGCACTAAATTTCTAATTTGGGGGAGGTTTTGGGGGAGGTTTTATAATAAAGCCCTCCACCCCCCATTAATACTAGGGTTTATGAGAGCGTTGAACATTACTCTCGTTAATAACAAAAAACCATTCCAAAACGGAATGGTTTTTTTGTTTCAATTTACCAAAAAGAGCTACAAATATATGTAGCTCTTCTTCAAATTAATATTGAATTAACGTATACTTCTTCTTTCCTCGACGAATCACTGTAAATTGACCTTCAATGCGATCTTCTTCTCCAACGATTTTTTGTAAGTCTTGAACTCGATTACCATTAATGTAAATAGCACCATTTGAAATGTCTTCACGCGCTTGACGTTTAGATGGAGAAATCTTGCTTTCTACAAGTAAATCGACTAAATTAATTTCTTCACCGCTATATGTGTAGGAAGGCACATCTTTAAATCCTTCTTTAATTTCAGATGCTGTTAATTCAGCAATACTGCCACTGAATAATGCTTGTGAAATACGGATGGCTTGTTCGAGAGCTTTTTCACCGTGAACAAGTGTTGTCATTTCTGCCGCTAATGCTTTTTGAGCTTCACGCTTTTCAGGAGCTTCATTTGCTGATTTTTCTAACACGATAATTTCTTCATGAGATAAGAAGGTAAAATATTTCAAATATTTGATTACATCACGGTCATCTGTGTTAATCCAGAATTGATAGAATTCATACGAACTTGTTTTCTCTGCATCTAACCAAATGGCTCCGCCTTCTGTTTTTCCAAACTTTGTACCATCAGCTTTTGTCACTAATGGAACTGTTAACCCGAACGCTTTTGCATTTTCTTCTGACTTACGAATAAGTTCAAGACCTGCTGTAATATTTCCCCATTGATCACTACCGCCAATTTGCAACTTACAGGTATATGTTTGATATAAGTTTAAGAAATCATATGATTGTAAAATCATATAACTAAACTCTGTAAATGAGATCCCAGATTCAATCCGAGATTGAACGGAATCTTTTGCCATCATGTAATTAATACCGAAGTTTTTGCCGATATCGCGTAAAAATGTAATCACATCTAACGAGCCGATCCACTCATAGTTATTAGCAATAATTGCTGCATTATCAATATTTTCAAACTCTAAAAAGCGTGAAAGCTGCCCTTTGATACGCTCGCTAAACATCGCAACCGTTTCTTTTTCATTAAGCGTGCGTTCTGCTTTTTTACCACTTGGATCACCAATTAATCCAGTTCCCCCTCCTACTAACGCAATTGGCTGATGGCCGGCCTGTTGAAAACGGCGTAAAATTAACACAGGAAGTAAATGACCGATATGCAGACTATCTGCTGTTGGATCAAATCCACAATATAAGCGTACTGATTCTTTACTTAATAATTCATTTAATCCTTTTTCATCTGTTTGTTGATTAATGAGTCCACGGAACTCAAGGTCTTGTAAAATATTCATTTCACGATCTCTCCTTCAATTTATTTCCATATTTAAAAACGACACAAAAAACGCCCCTTCTAAAAAAGAAGGGACGAAAATATCGCGGTACCACCCTATTTGAAAACAACTAAAAAGCTATTTCCCACTTAAAAGATCTAACGGTCTTCCCGTCTTTTGCTACTATTTGTTCACAAAAGATGCTCAAGGATGTACTTCGTATTTGTCTATGTCTGATTTTCACCGACCATCAGCTCTCTTGAACAGGGAGACATTTACTACTTTTTCCTATCAATGCATGTATATATTAAAAAAGTTTATACAGCACCATTATGAATGATTTCATTTTAAAATTCAAGTGTAAATAATATGTTTCTGTTAGTTTTATCTTTATATGACGGATTACTTATTCAACTATGTTTAAATTGGAATTGTATCGAAATAAAGAAAAAGCAAGTAAATAACTCTTCTTTTATAATTTAAGTAATGACTGGATAACTTTAAAAAGATTTAATAAAATAAATCGCTTCAAAACCAATTGTAACGAAACAAAAAATCTTGATACTGCGTCTCACTATAAAAAAATCAGCTCTTGCATAGCGTGTTAAAAACCGACTGTTCTCATTCTTTATACAAAATAGACGGTCACTTTCCCCCTTATATTACTAAGGTTAGATGACCGTCTATTTTATCAGAGTAACTTGAAAAGGATACTTTTTCTCTTCTTTAACAAGCAGTAAGACCTCGAATTCAAGATGACGAGGTTGGAGACCTCACTGCCTGAAGTTTTACTTCGTTTGTTAATCTTCCATTGTTGATAAATCACCTGTTGGTAAATCAAGTTCCCATGCTTTTAATACACGTCTCATAATTTTTCCGCTTCTTGTTTTCGGCAATTTATCTCTAAACTCAATTTCCCGTGGTGCAGCATGCGCTGCTAATCCTTTCTTCACAAATTGACGAATATCTTCAATTAGTTCATCTGACGAATGGTATCCATCTCGAAGTGCAATAAATGCTTTAATAACTTCACCACGAACCGGATCTGGTTTTCCAATGACCCCCGCTTCCGCTACTGCAGGGTGTTCAACTAATTTGCTTTCAACTTCAAATGGGCCTACTCGCTCTCCAGCGGTCATGATTACATCATCAATACGTCCTTGGAACCAGAAATAACCATCTTCATCCACGTATGCCGAATCTCCAGATACATACCAGTCACCTGGCATAAAATACGATTCATACTTTTCTTTATTGTTCCAGATAGTATGCATCATAGATGGCCACCCTTTTTTAATAGCTAAATTCCCCATGCGATATGGAGGCAGCTCTTGACCTTGGTCATCTACAATCGCAGCTTGTACACCAGGAATCGGTTTTCCCATAGAACCTGGCTTAATTTTCATACAAGGATAGTTACAAATTGTTTGAGCACCTGTCTCTGTCATCCACCATGTATCATGAATTCGCTTTCGGAATACTTTCATTCCCCAACGAATAACTTCTGGATTTAAAGGCTCTCCTACGCTTAGAACATGCCTTAATTGAGATAAGTCATATTTATTGACCAATTCATCTCCCGCACCCATTAACATGCGAAACGCAGTTGGTGCACTATACCAAACTGTTACGCCGTAATCTTCAATTGCTTGATACCATGATTCCGGACTAAATCGTCCGCCGATAATAACGTTTGTTGCACCTGTTAGCCAAGGCCCAAAGATTCCATAAGAAGTTCCGGTTACCCACCCAGGATCTGCTGTACACCAGTAGATATCTTCATCTTTTAAATCAAGGACCCACTTAGCAGTCTGATAGTGTTGAATCATAGCATTATGAACATGCAGGACCCCTTTTGGCTTTCCTGTTGAGCCGGATGTATAATGCAATAGCAAACCATCTGTTTTTTCTACCCATTCAATTTCGACTTCTTTGCTGGCTTCTTTTAAACGTTTATGAAAATCTAAGTACGGACCTTGCTCTTCAATATTCTCCCCTACGAGAAGAATATGTTTTAATGCAGGTAATTCGTTGACGGGAATACGTTGAAGTAATTCTGGAGTTGTAATTAATACATTTGCATCACTATCTTCTAATCGGTCTTTTACAGCACCTTCCATAAAGGCTTCAAATAACGGACCGACAATTGCCCCTAGCTTAATCGCTCCTAGTAATGAAAAATACAATTCTGGAGAACGTGGCATAAAGATAAAGACACGGTCGCCTTTCTCAACATCAGCCTGTTTCAATACATTGGCAGCTTTATTAGACCAATCTTTCATTTCTCGATAAGTATACTTTTCATCTCGATTAGCATCGCGATAATAAAGTGCTACTTTATTTTTTCTTATAGAGTTTGCGTGCCTATCAATTGCTTCATAGGCTGCGTTTACCTTACCTGTTTCATACCATGAAAATTCTTTTGCTACTTGTGACCAATCAAACGTCTTATACACTTGATCATAGTCTTGTAAATTATAATCCCCATCAATTGCAGGAAGCGCTTCCACTTTCATCACAAACTCCTCCTTATGTATAAATTCTACAAGATAATTATATAACAAAGAATGACTTTTCACAATTTTATAAATATTTCCTGTTACTTTACTAAAAAGTTATTCTTTCTTCCTTAAATATTTTATTCGACTTTTTCTTTCAAACTCCTTTTCTTGATGATTAATTTGTTGAAAACGCTTCATTTTTTGTTTTTTTATGTATAATACTAGATAAGAACGTTTAAAGGTGGTGATTTTATATGAATCATATAAAAACGTACAATATGAAAGAAGTTAAAACTCCGGTAGGGACGCTTATTATTGAGGGTCCTATTCCTTCACATACATTACAACAACTAGATTTCCATGAAGAATTAACTGCATTTCGACCAGCAGAACAACAAAAACAAGCATTAGTAGAAATAGCTGATTTACCCGAAGGACGAATTATCATCGCTCGGTTACAACATACTGTTGTAGGGTACGTTACATTTTTATATCCTGACCCTTTAGAGAGGTGGTCAGAAGGCAACATTAAAAATTTAATTGAACTTGGGGCAATCGAAGTAGCTGCACCTTTCCGCAGTTATTCAATTGGGAAAAATTTACTCACTGTTTCGATGATGGATGACGCAATGGAAGATTATATTATCATTACAACAGAATATTATTGGCATTGGGATTTAAAAGGAACAGGTTTAAATGTGTGGGAGTACCGAAAAATCATGGAAAAGATGATGAATGTAGGCGGCTTAACCTGGTTTGCTACTGATGATCCTGAGATTAGTTCTCATCCCGCCAATTGTTTGATGGTTCGAATTGGAAAACGAGTACAGCTTGATGCCATTCAATCGTTTGATCACTTACGTTTTCAGAATCGATTTATGTATTAAATACATAATCACTTCTAACTATTTTGAAATAAGGGAGTCGTTTCATATGATTGTTGAAGAAATGATGAAACAAAATGTCATTACCTTAAAACCTACTAATACGATTGCTGAAGCTATTAAACTACTAGACACCTATAAAATTAGACACATCCCCATCGTCGATGAATTCGATGCAGTTGTTGGTATTATTTCTGACCGAGATGTTCTTGACGCAAGTCCATCTATTTTAGATCAACAATCCCCATCTGCAGAATTAACCGAGCAAATAAAACTTATTATGAAAACAGATGTCATTACAGCGCATCCCCTCGACTTTGTTGAAGATGTGGCTCGTGTTTTTTATGATCATCAGGTTGGCTGTATTCCCGTTACAAAAAACAATCGATTAGTCGGTGTTGTAACAGAAAGAGACCTATTACACACTTTTATCCAGTTAACAGGGTCGAACAAACCAAGTTCGCATATTGAAGTAAAAGTGAAAAACCAAGCAGGGGTACTAAGCGAAGTAGCTTCTATTTTTGGTGAACATCGTACGAATATTCTCAGTGTTCTCGTCTACCCTCATACAGACGAACAATATAAAATTTTAGTATTTCGTATACAAACATTTAATCCTTTAGCAATTGTTACTCATTTACGTGAGAAAGGGTATGAGGTTTTATGGCCAAAGTCAATGGAGATTACGCCATGAAAAAGCAAGATTCTGTTTTTATTTACTCAGATGATTTACTTGCCTATAAGTTTAGTAACAATCACCCTTTTAATCAATTGCGGGTTAAATTAACATACGAATTACTTTACGAAATGGATGCATTATACGAGCAACAAATCATATTGCCACGAATGGCCACTGATGAAGAACTTCAATTAGTTCATGACCCAGCCTATATTGAAGCTGTTAAAAAAGCAAGTATTGGCCAGTTAGACAGCTTAAAAGCGGAAGATTATGGATTAGGGACAGAAGATACTCCTATTTTTACAAATATGCATGAAGCAAGTGCCTTTTTAGTAGGTGGAACGTTAACAGCGGTCGATTATGTCATGACTGGTAAAGCAAACCATGCATTAAATTTAGGTGGTGGGCTGCATCATGGATTTAGAGGGAAAGCATCTGGATTTTGCATTTATAATGACAGTGCTGTTGCGATTCGATATATGCAGCAAAAATATAATGCAAGGGTTTTATATGTTGACACCGACGCTCATCATGGTGATGGTGTACAATGGACTTTCTACGATGACCCCTCTGTCTGTACGCTTTCGATTCATGAAACTGGCCGCTATTTATTTCCTGGAACAGGTAACGTAAACGAACGTGGTCATAGTGAAGGATATGGATATTCTTTTAATATACCCGTTGATGCATATACAGAAGATGATTCTTGGCTTGATGTTTATCGTACATCATTTCGAGAAATTGCTGCTTTTTTTAAACCAGATGTGATTTTAACTCAAAATGGCGCTGATTCTCATTATTATGACCCTTTAACTCACCTATGCGGAACGACCAAAATGTACCGTGAAATCCCCAAAATCGCACATGAAATTGCACATGAATATTGTAACGGTAAATGGATAGCAGTAGGTGGAGGCGGATATGATATTTGGCGTGTTGTGCCAAGAGCCTGGGCCTTTATTTGGCTTGAAATGATTGAAAAAGAAAGCGTATCCGGCTCTTTACCTGTCTCATGGATTGAAAAGTGGTCGAAGTTAGCTCCATTCCCTATCTGTACCGAATGGGACGACCAGCCAAATATGTATGATGCCATTCCGCGCAGACCAGAAATTGAAGAGAAAAATGCGCAGACGTTGTCTCGTGCGTTGTTTCCTATCCGCTCACAGCCAAAAAAAGAAGCAAAATCTTAATAACCACAAAAAGAAGGGATCTGCCGCTACAGTCTAGATCCCTTCTCTACGTGCCTTCACCTTATCCTTTAACAGTTGGATCTGAAATGATGATTTCAACACGACGGTTCTTTTGTAAGTTTTCAGCCGTTGTATTTGGGACAACTGGCTTCGTATCGCCATATCCAATTGCACTAAAACGAGAAGGCTTTATTTTATAATTCGATGTAAAATAACGAATAACACTGCTAGCCCGTGCTGTTGAAAGCTCCCAGTTAGATGGATAGCGATACGTCTTTATCGGCCGGTTATCTGTGTAACCTTCGATTTTGATATCATTTGGAATGGTTGTGAATAGCTGACCGAGCTCATTGAGAAACGGATAACCTTTTTTCAAGATATCAGCTTCTCCTGTTTCAAATAAAACTTGCTCCTGCAACACTAATACAACACCGCGTTCATCTCGAGTAGCCGTAATTACATCTTGTAAGTCATTTTCTTTTAGATAACTTTGAACTTGCACCAAAATATCATCTAGTTGCTTCGATTCTTTTTGTTGCACCGATTGACTTGCTGGACTTTCAAATTCAATAACCGATGAGTCATTTCCAAATGTATTCTCTGTTTTTAGAGACTCTACTAATGCTTGAAATTTCAAATTATCAATATTAGACATCGAAAAAAGTAAAATAAAAAAAACAAGAATTAATGTCACTAAATCAGCGAATGTAATCATCCATTTGGGCGATTGGGAAACCAACTTTTGCTTGCGTCTACGCTTCACCGTACATCAGCCTCGTTATGTTGTTTATCTCGATTATCTGCTGGTGTAAAAGCCTTCAATTTTTCTTGCAGCAACCTTGGGTTCTGTCCGCTTTGCAATCCGATAACTCCTTCAATAATAACTTCTTTTACAAATAATTCTTGCTCTGTTTTCACAGCTAACTTAGAGGCAATCGGCTGAAATAATAAATTAGATAACAATGAACCATATAAAGTGGTTAATAATGCAATTGCCATATTCGGCCCTAAAGAAGCTGGCGTATTTAAACTTTTTAACATCAATACAAGCCCAATAAGTGTTCCAATCATTCCCCAAGCAGGTGCATAATCTCCTGCCTTTTCAAACATGCTTCTTCCTTTCGCATGTCTTTCTTCGATTCCGACAATTTCAGCCTGTAACAGATCTTGAATAATTTCTGGCTCAATGCCATCAATCGCTAACAACATACCTTTTCGTATAAACAAATTATCAATTTCTTCAAGTTCAGACTCTAACGATAACAAGCCTTCACGTCGTGCTTTTTCAGATAAACGAACAAAAGTGTCTACTAGCTCTTCAATATTTTCTTCTTTCGAATTAAATGCTTGAAGACCTACTCTCCACATATTTCGAAGTTGCTTCATAGGAAAGCTAACGCATAGGGCGCCAATGACTCCTCCAAGCACAATTAAAACGGAAGGTATGTCAATAAAAATTAAAAAGCCTGTCATGCCACCACTTGAAATAACTCCAAACGCAACCATAGAGATACCAATTAGTATCCCTATAGGCGTCAGTATATCAAATTTTCTCATGTTCCCTCTCCCAGTAGACTAAAACTTGATAAATCTTAGCTTCTCATTGCTTTTATTCTCAACAGCTATTTTTTAGTCGCATTCATTTACATCGAAAAGGCTTTTATTTTGTTGATTGTCTATATTCAATTCGGTGAGGAAGTTGAACAATACTACTATCTACTGTTTCTTTATTCATGTACTTTGTCAATAAGCGCATCGCAACAGCTCCAATGTCATACATTGGTTGAACAACAGATGTTAACTGAGGACGTACCATCGTTGCAAGTCTTGTATTGTCGAAGCCAATTACTTCAATATCATTTGGCACATTATATCCACGATCTTGTGCACCATGAATAACACCTAATGCCATTTCATCTGTTCCAACAAAAATAGCTGTCGGTTTTTCATTTTCTTCTAACAATTTTTCAATAGCTTCAATTCCAGAATCATACGTATAATCACCTTCTACAAGATAGGATTCACGTAAAGGAATATTATGCTCTTTTAATGCACGCTCATATCCTTTCACTTTCTGAGCATGATTAATTGGTTCTTCCAGTGTACCAGATAAGAATGCAATCTCTTTATGTCCATTATCAATCAATGACTTGACGGCATCATAAGCAGCTTGTTCATAATCAATTGTTACAGATGGAATTTGGTTTGTCGCTTCAATCGATGCTGCTAGTACAATCGGAACTGGTGATTTTTTCAGTTCTTCTACATGCTCTGCTGTTACATTCCCACTCATGAAGATAATCCCATCTACTTGTTTGCCTAGCATTGTATTAAGAAGGTGAAGCTCTTTGTCCTGGTTTTGATCGGAATTGCTTAAAATAATATTATATTTATACATCGTTGCAATATCTTCTATACCACGTGCAAGCTCTGCATAAAAGATATTTGAAATATCAGGGATAATAACTCCTACTGTTGTTGTCTTTTTACTTGCTAAACCACGTGCTACTGCATTTGGGCGATATCCTAGGCGTTCAATCGTTTCTAACACTTTCTTTCTAGTAGACGGCTTTACATTTGGATTGCCATTGACAACACGCGAAACCGTTGCCATAGATACACTTGCTTCTCTTGCTACATCATAAATTGTTACATTCATAACAACACACTCCTTCTTAAATTCATTTCATTTATTTTATCCTTAATTCATCTCTTGTAATGACGCATATAAATCCATCTTATCCTCCCGCATGGCTATCTCTCGCTTTGAGTCCCTCTTCTCAAATTAGGTACCCTGCATGCTTGTGAATTATTCATATCTGCCCTTCCTCATCAAGATAACTAACCAGTTTGTATGTAACAATATAAAAGATGGCATATACAAATAAAAAGTCCTAACAACGAATTTATATCTATACAATTTGCAGAATTATAGCGAATATCTGTAACTACTATACGATACTATGTGGTGAACCGCAACGCCTTTGCCGCCTTTTTCCGACAAGTTTCAGCAGATTTTCAAAAAAACTCGTCACACTTTCCTATTTTAGTGTTTCCTACTTTTGTAAAACTTATTGAGCATTTTGTTAAAGCTCCTCCCCACTTCTTTAGTTTCTCCTGCTTTAATAGGATTTTCCTTCTCTCTATCATTCATTAAGGTTTTGTTTGCCAACCTTTGAAATGAAAAAAGCTTGAAACGAGTAGCTGTTTCAAGCTGCATTAAAAGTATTCAGCATCAGAGATGATAGAGTTACTATCAATTTTATAGGTTTAAATTAAATACAGGCTTTAGCTTCGTCATAAACTCTTCAAACTGTGGAATACTCATCTGTTGGGCAGAATCTGATAATGCGACAGCTGGATCGGGATGCACTTCTGCCATCACACCATCTGCTCCAATAGCAAGCGCTGCTTTTGCTGTCGGCAACAATAAATCTCGTCTTCCTGTTGAATGTGTTACATCAACTAAAACAGGCAAATGCGTTTCTTTCTTTAAAATAGGCACCGCTGAAATATCCAATGTATTTCGCGTTGCGCGCTCGTATGTGCGGATGCCTCGTTCACATAAAATAATTTGATCGTTGCCTTTTGACATGATGTACTCTGCTGCATTGATAAACTCATCAATTGTTGCAGCTAATCCACGCTTTAATAATACAGGCTTATTCACAGCTCCTGCTGCTTTTAACAATTCAAAATTCTGCATATTGCGTGCACCAATTTGAATGACATCCACATACTCAAGTGCCGTTTCAATATCACCTGGTGTCACAATCTCACTAATAACCGCTAGGTCCTGCTCATCTGCTACTTGCTTTAAAATCTTTAACCCTTCTAGTCCTAGCCCCTGAAAATCATAAGGAGAGGTTCGTGGTTTATAAGCTCCCCCGCGCAGCAAGCGAATACCTTGTTTTTTCACAGCTTTAGCCACTTCAGCAACTTGTTCATAGCTTTCAACTGCACACGGACCTACCACAAATCGTTGGACCCCGTCTCCAATTGCTTCTCCTTTAACCGTGACAATCGTATTTTCTGGCTTCTTTTTTCGAGAAACAAGTAGTGCTTTCCGATGATCATCCTCTTGAAGCTCTAAATTTGCTTTAAAAATTTCTTTGAAAATATGCTGTAATGTCGATGTTTCAAACGGACCTTCGTTTTTTTGTAAAATTAAATCTAACATAGCCCGTTCACGAACTGGATCAAATCGATTTGTTCCCTGTACGCCTTTTAGCTTTCCAATTTCTTGAACAAGTAAGCCTCGTTCATTAATAATTTTTAATAGTTGTAAATTTAATTTGTCAATTTGAGTGCGTAATTGTTGTAGATCTTTATTCGACATGCTATTCCACCCTTTCATATTCATCACGTTTTCATTGCAAATCTTGCGTTTGTCTTCCACGCATGACGGATTAAAATAGACAATTCTTATGCATGTATAATTGCTGGAATAACACTTGATGTAGGAATCATGTGAAGCCTCCTTCATAATGTGAAGAAGAAAAAATGGAGAATTTCATACTCAAGCTCACTTTTCTTCTCTCAGCTCAACTATTCTAAACTATGTTCATTTTATAAAAAATCATTTAAAAGTACAATGGATAATCTAAGAGCTTGCATGATTTACCATCAAGCAAGCTCTTCAATAAGCTACTTTGCTATTTGCTTCGCTAATTCATCTTCAGAAATTTTCCAATGAGAAGCATGCCACTTTACCTTCCCTTCTTCAAAGAAGAGGGCTTGCGGTGATTCATGCTTCACGTTGTACGTCTCTGCAATGTAATTTGACAGCGGGCGCGCTTCCTGTACATGCAAATAGTAAGCTGGAACCTCTTTTTGACTGCTAGCAAACGCTGAAAATGCATCATATCCTGCTCCACTGATTGGACATGTCGTACTATGTTTTAAAAATATAAAGCGGCTGTTGTCTCTGACAACTTGCTCAAACTCTTCAATCGTTGAAATTTTTTGCATGTTTCCACCCCTTCTTTTTGTCTCACTCTTAAGTTTACATCTTTCATCTCTTTTCATACAAAGATTGTTCTCCCGATACTAGTGGGAGGAATAAATAAAACAGCATTTTTTTGAGATGCGACCATACTACTCCTTTATTTTACAGTTAATTCGTCAATCGTCTAGATTTTGAAATGTTCGTTTGCTTGTATTTTTTTTCTACTTTTTTAGTGTAAAAGCTGCTTCCGTTTTTTACATAAACCATTCTTCTTAAACAGGCATCTGTCAGTCATATTGCCCCTATATACATCCCTATGTTCAATACCATTCTTTTGAACACATCAAAAAAGCGTTCAACTTAATGAACGCTTTTAGGTTACGTACGAGGAATTGTACCTTCAACTTCATCTAACGCTTTTTGAGCTTCTGTCAGCTTTTTCTGAACATCTTGGTCTCCTTGAGATTCAATTTCATCTGCTAGTACTTCAAGACTTGTTGGCGGTAACGCCTCAAGCTCTGGATCTGCTTTGCGGAAGTTTTTCACTTTATCTACTACTTGTGATGATTGCGCTGAGAACGTTTGTGATAAGTCTGCTGTTTTTGCTTTTGCTGATTGAGCTAACTCTTGTCCTTTTTCAACTGCATTATTTTTAACTTGTTCTGTTTTTAGACGAACGTATGTGGCTTGTTCATTTAAATCCGCACGTAATTCTTTACCAGCCTTTGGAGCGAGTAGTAAAGCAGTCACAGCGCCTGCTAATCCACCAATGATTGTACCTAATAAGAAATCTTTGTTTGTTGAATCATTTGACATAAACTTCTCCTCCTTTTCATGTCTACCTGCATTATGAGTATGATCTTGAGCGTTTTCCTTGAGGTGCGTTTGCTTCAAGAGAATGTAATTCGGTACTTACAGGTTGAGCTTTTTTTCTTTTCATTTTTACACGCTCCCATACATCCAATGCCACATTGCTCCATTGAATGACTTGAGCCACCGTTTCTTTGTTATCTTCTACTTTTTGAGACACACTCGTTGATACGCTTTTAATTGATTTATTCAAATCTTGAATGGAGTCTCCTACACCTTTTACAGAATCAACCACGGTGTTTAAGGCTTCTGATTTTCTCTGAATATCTTCGGCTAATAAATTAGTCTTATGTAAAAGTGCTGTTGTTTCAGTTGTAATGCCAGTCATTTGCTTTTCTAAACCATTAAGCGTGCCTGCTACTGAATCCAATGTGTGTTGAACAGAGCGCAGTGTTTTAGATACAGAAACAACGAGATAAAAAATTGCTACAGCAACAATTGCCGCGCTTAAATACAAAATAATAATCATCTGTTCAATGCACCTCCTCTTTCTTGTTGATATAAATACATTCCCAATTATCAAACGATTTAAACACTAAACAATAATCAGTAGTGATTTACACTTCTCTATCATACACTATCTAGTCGCTTTCATTAAACTTTTATTATTTATTACCTGATATTTATGAAACTATAACCTGCCTCTTCATCAATTCGCTCTATTTTTCTTTCTAATATAAACAAAAAATTCAGAATCGGGTACAATAAGAAAGAATAGGTTTGGATCACCTATCTAAAAGGAGGAACAAACATGAAAGACCCTAGAATTACTACATTAGCTTACAATTTAATTAATTATTCAATCCGACTACAAAAAGGAGAAAAGGTATTAATTGAAAACTTTGGGTTACAACGCGAATTGGTGACAGCATTAGTAAAAGAAGCATATACTGCTGGAGGTTTTCCATTTGTGACATTAAAAGATCACGCTGTTGATCGCGCTCTTTTAAATGGTGCACAGGAAGAGCAATACGCAATGATGGCTGATTTTGAAGCGAATGTGATGAAGGAAATGGATGCTTACATTGGATTGCGTTCAGGTTCGAACATCTTTGAACAATCAGATGTGCCTGCTGCTAAGATGAAGATTCATGGAAATACGATTGGTAAAAAAGTACATAGAGACATTCGTGTTCCAAAAACAAAATGGGTTGTTCTTCGTTATCCAAACGCTTCAATGGCCCAGCTCGCAAAAATGAGTACAGAAGCTTTTGAAGACTTTTACTTTGACGTCTGCAATTTAGACTATGGAAAAATGAGTGAAGCAATGAATGCGCTTGTTGATTTAATGAACCGTACAGATAAAGTTCGCTTAACAGGCGTAGGAACAGACCTTACGTTTTCCATTAAAGACATTCCAGCCGTAAAATGCGCAGGTGAAGCGAACATTCCAGATGGTGAAGTGTATACAGCACCTGTTCGTGACTCTGTAAACGGGACAATTTCATATAATACACCTTCTCCATATCAAGGTTTTACATTTGAAAATGTAAAATTAACTTTTAAAGATGGCAAGATTATCGATGCACAAGCAAATGATACAGAACGGATTAACGAAATTTTCAACACAGATGAGGGAGCTCGCTTCATTGGAGAATTTGCTATCGGTGTTAACCCTTATATTCAACATCCAATGCAAGATATTTTATTTGATGAAAAAATCGATGGAAGCTTTCACTTTACACCAGGTGAATGCTATGAGGATGCCTATAATGGGAATAAATCAAATATCCATTGGGATATGGTGATGATTCAGCGTCCGGAATACGGTGGAGGCGAAATTTATTTTGATGATGTATTAATTCGTAAAGACGGATTATTTGTCATTGATGAACTTAAACCGTTAAATCCGGAAAACCTAAAATAAAAAAGAGCGCTTCAAGCGCTCTTTTTTATTATGATACGGTCTGTTGATATAATTCTTCAAATTTTTGAATGTCGCCAGCACCCATAAAGACAAGAACTGCTTCATTATGGTCTTTTAACGTTTCAATTGTTGCTTCATTGATTAATTCTGCACCATTAATTTTACTGCGTAAATCCTCAATGGATAATTTCCCTTGATGTTCACGGGCAGAACCAAAGATATCACATAAGTACACTTTATCAGCATGCTGCAAACTTGTCGCAAAGTCTTCTAAAAATGTTTGTGTTCGTGTAAATGTATGCGGCTGGAATACAGCTACTACTTCACGGTTTGGGTACTTTTGACGTGCAGCTGAAATTGTCGCATTGATTTCTGTAGGGTGATGGGCATAGTCATCAATTAAAACTTGCTTGCCTACACTTTTTTCACTAAAACGACGCTTCACACCCTGATACGTTTTAAAACGCTCCTGCAATACAGCTACGTCAATCTCTTCATAATGGCAAAGTGCAATAACAGCTAATGCATTTAGAATATTATGATCTCCATACCCTGGAATTTCAAACGATGCAAAGAATGTATTACGAACAAATACATCAAATGTTGTACCTGTTGTGCTTTTTACGATGTTGCGTGCCTGAAAATCATTTTCTTCTCCTAAACCATAGTAAAGGACAGGTACTTTTGCTTGAATTTGTTGTAGATGCTCATCGTCACCACAGGCAATAATTCCTTTTTTGACTTGTAAGGCCATTTCTTGAAATGCACTGAATACATCATCAATATTTGCAAAGTAATCTGGATGATCAAAATCAATGTTTGTCATAATGGCATAATCAGGCGTGTATGACAAGAAATGACGACGATATTCACATGCTTCAAATGCAAAATACTTGCTATCTTTTACACCTTTTCCTGTACCGTCTCCAATTAAATAAGAGGTAGGCTCTGCTCCTTGAATTACATGGGCCAACATACCTGTTGTAGATGTTTTACCATGCGCTCCAGTAACAGCTATACTTGTGAACTGTGTCATGTATTCACCTAAGAAACGGTGATAGCGAACAACTGGTATCTCTTGTGAAAGTGCTTCAGCAATTTCTTCATGAGTATCCGGAAATGCATTGCCCGCAATTACTGTCATCCCTTGCTTAATATTTTCTTTATTAAATGGTAAAACAGGAATTCCTTGTTGTTCTAACGCTTTTTGCGTAAAAATTTCTTTTTCAATATCCGAACCTTGAACTTGAAAGCCCGTATCATTTAAGATTTGCGCTAATGCGCTCATCCCTGTTCCTTTAATACCTACAAAATGGTAAACTGTCATATAAAGAACCTCCAACATTCGTCTATCTGT
Organism: Priestia megaterium; assembly: GCA_008180335.1. Lineage (GTDB taxonomy): Bacteria > Bacillota > Bacilli > Bacillales > Bacillaceae_H > Priestia > Priestia megaterium_B. The sequence goes on along the minus strand of VTEF01000001.1, from coordinate 79,763 downwards.
AAGACAGTATATGACGGTTATCTAGAATTGCTCTTACAAACATGCGTATCATGTAATTTGTTTGTTCGTTCTGATAACAGTTCTACATTATATCACTTCTTGTAACATAACACCATGACCGCATATTTCTTCATTTTTAGCTAAGCATCTTTCAAATTAATACTAAATGCATTTATCTCAGGCAATAGTCAATGGCATAATTTTTTAAAAATGCCCGCCAAGTCATCTTTGATTTTTTATCGAATGAATGATGCAGCTGTTCAATGATCTTTGCATCTTGCACAAAGAAAGAACCAATTAACACGTCATAACCGATTGATTTAATTTTTCGACACCAAACTGCTTGTCCTAACTGAATATCAATAAATCTTCCTCTTACATCTTTAATGATAGCCTGCTTGTTTGTCAATGGAATCTGTCCTTTTAAGAAAAAGGAATTAGGTACTTTTGACACAACAATAGGCTCTAATACACTCGTTAAAAAAAGGGCTCCTTGGATTAAAAAAGAGGCATGCTGCTTAGACACCTGTTCACGTAAAAACTGTTGAAACAATGTTTGGCCTTGAATCGTTACATAATCAAACGCAAACCACTGTAAAAATAAATCTTCCATTTGAGCCGATAATTCTGCATCATGTGAAACTCCCATTCTTTCACGAAACAAATGAGAGGCACGAACTTTTTCTCTAATATTTGTATAGCGATTTACAAAAAATAAATATTCGTCATAAAAACGTTGAATAGCATGATCTGATTGAAGTTGTTTTTGTACACGAATTTCTTTAAAGTTAATAATATCTTGGTTGTTTGTTGTCATGTTAGTTCACGCTCATTGTCGATGGCACATGATGAGACTCTCTTATTGTCTCTACTACATCACCCTTACGTAATTGAATTAAAGTATCAGATGTTATCTCCATACTTTGCGCTTGCATCTTCCATTCAAGCTTTTTCATTAAACAAACTCCCTTTTTACACTTTCAGATTATTATCTTTACATATAGTAAATCATTTCACGTGTTCTGACAAACGTTTATCTATTCTTTTATCACGAACTTCTCTTAAATTTTTTATAAAAAAAGACCTTGGCTCTCAATCATTTAGAAATGATTAGCATGCCAGGTCTCTTTTTATTCCAATCTTAACGGGCGGTAAGCCCACTGATGGACGTTTCACTTTATCAATTGCTTTACAGGTTGTGACTGGCTGTTTGACTTTCTATTTCTTGTAATTCTTCTTCTGTAATTAACACGTCTCTTGGTTTACTTCCTCTTGCTTCTGAAATGATCCCTTGCTGTTCCATCATATCAATTAATCTTGCTGCTCGATTGTACCCAATTCGAAAGCGACGTTGCAGACTAGAAGTAGACGCCCCATCTTGGCTTAATACGAATTCACATGCTTCGTAAAACAATTCATCTTCTTCTTGAGGAGAAAACGTTTGTTGTTTTTTTAATAAATCCTGCTGATCGAATAAATAAGTCGGCTTCATCTGTTTTTTTACATGTGCAACAACACGGTCAATTTCTTCATCAGATACAAAATTCCCTTGTATACGTACACTCTTAGATGAACCATTTTCTAATAACAACATGTCTCCCTTACCAAGAAGCTTCTCTGCTCCACCAGTATCAATAATAGTTCGAGAATCGACCTGTGAGGAAACAGAAAAAGCGACGCGGGTCGGGACATTTGCCTTAATTAGTCCCGTAATAACATCTACAGAGGGACGCTGTGTAGCAAGTAATAAATGAATACCGCACGCTCTTGCTTTTTGGGCAATCCGACAGATGGCTTCTTCGACTTCACCTGGTGATACCATCATTAAGTCAGCCAATTCATCAATGATGATAACAAGATAAGGTAATTCTCCACTCTTTTCATTATGCGCTCGCACGCGTTCATTATATCGTGTAATATCACGTACACCAGAATGCGCAAATAGCTCATAGCGCCGCTCCATCTCCTCAACTGCCCATTTCAATGCTGCAGTAGCTGCTTTTGCATCTGTAATAACAGGACTTACCAAATGAGGAATCCCATTATATGGAGCTAATTCTACCATTTTCGGATCAATTAACATTAATTTCACTTCATGGGGAGCTGCCTTATATAATAAGCTCACAATAATTGTGTTAATACATACACTTTTCCCCGATCCAGTTGCTCCTGCAATTAATCCATGAGGCATTTTGTTTAAATCTGTCACGACAGGTGAACCTGAAATATCTAATCCAAGTGCTACCGTTAGCGGAGACTGATCTTTTTGGAATGATGGGTGCCGTAAAATTTCCCGAAGAAGCACTGGTTTACTTTGACGATTTGGGACTTCAATGCCTATCGTATTCTTTCCTGGTATAGGCGCTTCAATCCGTATATCTCTAGCCGCTAAGCTCAACTTAATATCGTCCGTTAGATTTGTAATTTTATTAACTTTCACTCCTGGTTCGGGCTGAACTTCAAAGCGAGTAACGGTAGGCCCTTGAGTTACATTCACAACTCTTGCTCGAACATTAAAGTTGGTTAAAGTCATGTCTAATAGATCTCTCTGTTCCTCTACCCATTGATTATCTTCTTCTATTTTCGCTGGCGGAACATTTAACAAACTCATAGGAGGAAATAAATAAGCAGGCTCAGCCTTAGTCTCTATTAATTTATGTTCTTCCTGATTTTGAACAGGTGATAATTTCTCTACAGCAACATCCGTTTTCTTAGCTACTTTTTCACGATCTTTCTTTAGCATCATCACATTAAAAGGAACGAGTCGTTTGCCTTTCGCAGCTTCTTCTTTCTTTTCTGGATTTGGTTGTTTTTCAGCATATACTGGTTCAGGATTACTTTGAACAACTCCTTCAGTCGGGACACGCATTTGCTCTTTTTGAAAGTCGATATTCTCGTCTGAGTGCGCATGTCCTTGTTCTTCTGTTGCTATTACAACTTCTTCCTGAACCTCATCTTCTGCCATTGAATGACTATGTCGATCTGCCTGTTCAGTGGAAAATCCATTAGGCAATGAATCGCTATCTTTCAAGTCTATGGCAGCAGATAACGACGCTGTTGAATGCTCGATTCTTTCGTCTTCTTGTATGAACTTATCTTCTTTATTATCCTCCATAACTTCATTCAGCTGCTGTTTTGCAAAGTCTGGGCTGTGAACATGTTTCATTTCATTTTGTTCACTTAACTCTCTATTTTCTGATGAAACATCAGAAAATTCAGGTCTTATTAACGGCTCAACATAGACATCTTTTTTTGTATCTTGTTTTTGTGCTTCATAGCTTGGGGGGAATTTTGAAATTGCTGATTGAGAAAGTTCATATTCGACAATATCTTCTTCATTTGATAAAGAATGATTAACAGGCCGTTTATTAAAGCCATATACTGGTGATGGAATTTCAGTTGGCCTAAATGGTTTCTTTCGCTGATTCATGATCGTTTCTTTCTTTTTCGTTCCTGAATCTGCAGCTGTTTGCTTGTTAGGATTTAGTGGTTCTGCAACCGTTGATTCACTATAAAAAGATGAAACAGGATCAGGATGATCAGCAGAGGCTTTGCGACGATTTTCACTTCTTCTATTAGGTCTTTCAAACGACATTTCTTCATCTCCAATAAGCGGAAACCGAAACTTCCCTTTCGGATAATGATAGACCACTTTAGCGTGTATATCCTGTTTTTCATCACTGATCTCTTTTTGTGAGCGCATTGGTTGTGTAACAGGTGATGTTTGAGGTTGAGTCTGAGTCGTGATTTTTTCATTAACGGTCTCTTGCAACGCTTTGTCGTATTTCTCTTGCTTTTTAGATTTAGTTAGTGGAACCTCTTCTGTTCTTCCATTTTCATCTACGACTATTTCTTTTATTTCATATCCTAATAAATAGTCCATTACCCTTCGAATAAATCCCATCTTTATCACTCTTTCTATCTAACAGTTATATCGTTATCGTCTATTTGTTTTTCGTCAGATTACGTTTTTATTTTTGTCTGCATCTTACACAAACAGTTTACAACTTGTAAAATATTCCTATTTAGTACACTTCAATTTATTTTACCATGCATTGATAAACTCTTACTATAGAATCTATTAACTAGATACCCATTGTAAGAAAAAGAAACGCTTAATTATGTTCTATTAGTGAAAAGAACATGAAAAAGCCACTAGTAACCCTAGTGGCTTTTAATTTTATCAAACCTTACAAATGATTGACAATTGCTTTTGAAAAACTGTAACCGTTTGAAATATAGGTGTAAAGCAAAATCATTCTTTTGTACTAGAAAGACCTTCCCGCTTATGAAGTAAATGGTTCTCCTATTTTCGCATTCTCTTCAAGCACTAAAATTCCTTTTTCTTGAGGTGCATTTGGTAAAGCTAATTCCTTAGCAGAACAAATCATGCCCGAAGAAGCGACACCACGTAATTCTGCGTCTTTAATAACAAGACCACTCGGCATAACCGCTCCTACTTTTGCAACGACAACCTTTTGTCCCGCTTCCACATTTGGTGCACCACAAACAATTTGCAAAGTTTCTGTACCTACATCTACTTTACAAATGTTTAATTTGTCAGCATTTGGATGTTTTTCTTTTTCTTGAACGTATCCAACCACAAACTTCGGAGATAAATCAACTTCAATCGTTTCTGTAAAACCGTTGTCTGACAGAACTCGATTCACTTCAGAAATGAGCTCTTCTGTTAATTTAATAGGTCCGTTTCCTTCTACAGCAAGCAAAGTCGAAGCATTGAAAATATTATATCCTGCTGTCACATTTGATTTTTCATCAAAAATACGCGTCACATTCTTTTTCGTTTCAAATGTTCTGTTTCCTAGTTCTATGTCTTGTAGTACTACAAGTAACGTGTCACCAATTCCCTGTTTGTTATAAAAAAGATTCATATCATTCCCGTCCTTTATTACGATTTTTTCCTAGAATAAAAATGGGTTCCAATTGACCATCTTCATATAAAAAAGAAAGAGCTGTAATTGGTACACGCCCACTTGTAAAAAAGCTCATTGTCATTTGGGCAAGAATATCATATCCTGTCTCATTTTTAATATCCGCTATAATTAGGACATCTTGATGAGGAACTGCAATTGTCATTGTACCCGTTATCTTACCAGCAAAGTCTTGTAAAAAAGACTCATTTAAGATTCGACTTGCATCATAGCCGTCATTACAATTAACAAAATAGAAATCATTTCCTGCAACCGTATCTTTTTTATATGTGATGGGTAAGGAACGAACATTAAATTTTGCCATTTCCCGTACAGCAGCCGCATCTAATTGTTCCTTTTGAAGAAGCTTTTCATCCACTAATCGATATGTATTTCCTAAATCAAGAGCATAATAAATCCGTGTTTCTGCCGTATGTTCATCGTACACAAGTGAAATTTCCTCATTCGTTTGTACGGGAAAAGATGTGGATCGAATGACTGGATAAATCCGCATTTCTTTTCCTGATAATTGTTGCTTATCATTCATCACACGCACAGCTTCTCTTATATAATATACCATTTCATCTATTGCTGCTTCTTTTTTTTCTTCCCATTTGGCAATTAAACCCGCCAATGAAACTGTAAGCCCTTTGTTTGTTTCTGGGTGTTCTACCCGTAATGTGTCTTTCTCTCGATCAAAAGAAAAAGTCCAGTTTTCATCGCTTAATCGCTCTTGCAGTAAGCTCTTCATTTTTTGACTCGTCATTTTCACTGTCATTTCTACCTCCTTCACATATTTTCAACAGAGAAAAGTTACTTATACACCTTATCTAATGAAAGTACATGCTTTGCTCTCTGTTAGCGCACGAACAGTACAAGCTTAAGCCTCCCTCATATTACAAACATGGGAGAGGCTTATAAACCGCGCTTATATTATCCTTTTAATTCAGAGATAAATTGATCAATTTCCTCTTTTGTCTTACGATCTTTACTGACAAATCGGCCGATCTCCTTGCCGTTGCTATAAGCAATAAAACTCGGAATCCCAAAGATATCCAATTCTATGCATAAATCAATGAATTGGTCACGATCAACATAGTGGAATGTGTATTCATTATGTGTTTGCTCAATTTCTGGCAAAATTGGCTCAATCACACGGCAGTCCGGGCACCAATCTGCCGAAAACATCATGATATGTTTTCCAGTCTTCACTACCTCATTGTATTGCTCTATTGTTTCCATCTTTTTCATATTCATTTCCTCCAATATTAGCTTTTCTGGTGTTTCATTACGTATACTGACAGACAAAGCGCTTTGTTAAGTGTTTCTGCTTTTATTAGACATACACGGAGGCGATAGAAAAACTAGCAGGTTCATCAATCCTCATGTATATGTAACATTATTACTCATATGAAACCATAGTGTAGCAAATGGTGCAAGTAAGATACTTACATCGACGCAATTTTCTTTTTAGTATCCTCCTTCATTCACACATTAATGAATAAGTTTTTGATGAAAAAGATATTGACCGTACAACATACGAACAACATGCTCAAACATAGCTGTGCGGTTAATCATACCATTTGTAAAAACGCCAATCGCTCCTTCTTTTTTCCGAACATCTAGTTGCTTCGTAAAGCGCTCCATTGCTTCAGCCAATTCAATCTTTTCTACTCGCAACATCTTAGCAATCTCATCAGGGAGTAAAACCCTAGCTCCTCCTGCAATGATTGGCTGATCTCTTTGCCGTGTAACGAGTGCACCCCAATTACAGAGAAATAAACCATGAGTCGTTTCAACTACACCTCCTTCTAAACCAATACCTATCTGAGCATTTTGCTGTAGAGCAGCCATAGCTCGATTAATAGCACCCTGTATCGTTTCTTCATCTGAGAATGGCTGTGCTGCCACACCAGATTCTACTTCCATTGACACATATGATGCATCTTCTCCAAACACTGACTTTACTGCATTTACCTTTACTGGATTTACCGTTCCAATAGCAACTTTCATTTCGATAACTCCTCTCTAGACGATTCTCATTTTTATTAAAATAAAACAATCGCTTTATCAAAAGCGACTGTTTTCATACGTACATTACGATTGGTTTTTTATCGTTTCTAACGTTGTTTGATCCGTTGAACGCACTAGCTTTACAAGTAATTCTTTAGCTGCAGCATAGTCATCAATATGAATCATTGATGCAGAGGTATGAATATATCTTGAACAAATCCCAATGACGGCTGAAGGAACTCCACGATTTGAGGTATGTACACGTCCAGCATCTGTTCCACCAGGTGAGACAAAATACTGATATGGAATATTATGTGTTTCAGCTGTATCTAAAATAAATTCTCGCATTCCTTTATGCGTAACCATCGTACGATCTAAGATCCGAAGTAAGACACCTTTTCCAAGCTGCCCAAATGCCGTTTTATCTCCAGACATATCATTGGCAGGACTCGCATCAAGCGCATAAAAAAGGTCGGGCTCAATCATGTTTGCTGCCGATTGAGCTCCTCTTAAACCCACCTCTTCTTGTACAGTCGCACCTGCATAAAGAATATTTGGCAATGTGTCCTTTTGAACCTCTTTTAACAATTCAATTGCTAATCCGCACCCGTAGCGATTATCCCAAGCTTTTGCTAGCACTTTCTTTTCATTTGCCATAGGTGTAAATGGACAGATAGGTACAATTTGATCACCAGGTCGAATCCCCATTTCAGCCACTTCTTGTTTTGTATCTGCGCCAACGTCGATCATCATATTTTTGATGGCCATCGGTTTATTGCGCTGTGTCTCTTCTAACAAGTGAGGAGGAATAGACGCAATAACACCTGTAATTGCCCCTTTTCTTGTAATTACTTCTACTCGCTGCGCTAACAGCACTTGACTCCACCAACCGCCTAATGGCTGAAAGCGGAGCATGCCTTTTTCAGTTACAGAAGTTACCATAAACCCTACTTCATCCATATGACCAGCGACCATTACCTTAGGACCTCGGTTATCGCTGTATTTGACTCCAAATAAACTGCCTAGCCCGTCTTGAATAACTTCATCTACTAGCGGTTCAATTTGTGCGCGCATAAATGAACGAACTTGATGCTCTTGTCCCGGAGCACCAGGTAGCTCCGTTAATGTCTTAAATAAAGACAACGTTTCTTGATTCATACATATTCTCTCCTTCTATGTATAGTTCCTTTCTTTATTGTAGCGAAAAGCGGAAATAGTTGCTAGTTTATCACACAGTAAAGCATGAACGCTTAACAAAACTCCCAATCTTCTGTATAATTACTCACACAGACTACACTATTTTAATGATAAGAGGGTGACTGTGTTGAAATATGCTCAGCTCTTTACAGGTATAGCTATCGGCTTTGCAAGCGCTTATATTTTCAAAAAAAGAAAGTCGTCAATTTCCTCCACAGAAGCACTGCACAATGTCAAGCAAGCCTTTAAACAAAATGGCACAGTTGATGGATCTTGGATTCAAACGACGACAAAATTAACGCATAAAAACGGCTTATCATTTGAAGGATATAACGGTGGAATTATGCGTACATACCAAGAAAAACAAGAACACTATGAATTTTTTGTGGATAAGGATAGCGGTGCGATTATTGATTTAACACTGATTTCTCAATCATAAGATAATCAAGTAACTCTCCTGCATCATTCCATTTTACTGCGCGATACAGGGCATCATGATAAAAACTTAACCATGCATTATGCTGACATGCATATGATAACCATTTTTGTTTTTCGCAAATAGAATCCATTGGATAATCATCATATGCCATGACCCACAGCACATTTTGATGTGCATGAGTTGGCAATAAATCTCCCATGTGTACGAGCGTTTCATTTTGACTGTTAAGTATAACAATCGAATGTCCGTTACTATGTCCGCCTGTATGGTGAATATTAATCTCTGGAAGCAATTGAAGATGATTGTTAAAAGTAACAATCTGATGTTCGATTGCTTCCCAATTTTGTTTCCAATACGTATTTTTCGAACGAATATTTGGATTTTTCATTTCATTCCACTCAACTTCACTGACGTAAATATCAGCATTTGGGAATACTGAAACGAACTGCTCTTCTTTTCTTGTTGTTAATCCCGATACATGATCAAAATGAAGGTGGGTCATGATGACTTTTGTAATGTCTTCACATGTTAAATTAAGCTTGGCTAAGTCTTGAACGACTTGAGATTCTTCAGTGACACCAAAATGTTTCTTATGCTTGTCTCCTAACATTCCATTTCCAATACCAGCATCAATTAAAATGGAATCTGTTTTCGTTTGAACTAACAACGGATCTGTTCTCATTGGAATTCGATTTTCATAAGCAGCAGGATATTTTTTTGACCACAGTTCTTTTGGAACAACGCCAAACATTGCACCACCGTCTAAGTGGTTATCTCCGCCATGTAACCATGTGACTTTTACATCTCCTATTGTTAACGTTTCCATTTTTACACCTCCAATATATTCCTACTTATTGTACCACTCTCTTTTTTACTTGTGATAGAAATTCACCTTATTTTGTACAAAATGGAGTAATGACAGCAACAAAAAAAGGACTGATGCATTCAGTCCTTATACATTCATATATTTTACTTCACAACGATAAATACGGCTGCCCTTTTTAGAAAACTTTTCTTCATATTCTGTCATGACATTTCCTTCGAAATGACTGTTGTGCAAATCTAAACTAATATATTTTAATAAAAGGCCGTATTCAGAAAAGCTCATCAGTGAATACTCAAACAGTCCTTGGTTATCTGTTTTAAAATGAATTTCTCCACCATCGATTAATATGTTCTCATACATTTCTAAAAATGTTTTATAAGTTAAACGACGCTTCGCATGCCGAATTTTTGGCCATGGATCTGAAAAGTTTAAATAAACGCGCTCAACATCGCCTTTCGAAAAATATTCATTTAAATTTTTCGCATCTACACTTAACAGCTTTAAATTTGGAAGTTCCTCTTCGATAAGGCGGTCTAATGCACTAACAATGACGCTCTCGTAAAGTTCAATTCCAATATAATTAATATCAGGATTTTGCTTAGCCATTCCAAGCAAAAATTGACCTTTTCCTGTACCAACTTCAATATGAAGTGGATGATCATTGTTAAATACGCGATTCCAATTCCCTTTATGTTGTTCAGGGTCTGCAATCACATAGTTCGGGTACTGGGCAAGCTTTTCTTTTGCCCATGGCTTATTTCGTAATCTCATGTTAACACCTCATTATCTAATTTCTATATTTAAACTTTAGACGCATTGAAAATGTCGGCTATTTTCAACAACCGACATTCATATGAATAATTGTATTTAGAAAGAAAAAAATAAAAGCATCATACGAGAAAGGATGATGCTAGATGCCTTTAAATTCTCAACATCAAATGGATATGCTAAAAGATATCTTATCAAACCATCAAAGTGATTGCTGTGGAACGGTTGCAGAATGCGAGCAAGTTGAACGTTTAGCTCAAGCAATGCTAGAAAAAGGAACAGCTAGTGATCAAGTACATCACACATTGCAAAATGTATATGAGTACACACAAACAGCTAAGAACGCGGTGCACTTAAACAAGCACATTGAAACAAATCAACAAAATTTATCACAATGGATTCAAGAACTTTCTACTTTATCCTAAAGCCGCTAGACTTTTCATTCGTTACTGTGCTTGGTTATCCTCTGTTACTAGAGTATGAAGATAATCAAGCCAGTAATTCATTTCAGGTATTTCATTCTTTGTACGGTGCCATTCAATAAATAAAATGGTTTGACTAACCACATACCATTTCATTCTTCTTTGCAAACTATTGGTTAACGTAACGCCATAGTTAGCTAGCCAGCTTTCCCATTCAGATGGATCAATGTACCAATATAATAATAAACCTAAATCAATGGCCGGATCAGCAATCATCGCTCCGTCCCAATCAATTAAATATAATTGTTTATTTTCTCCTAACAGCCAGTTATTATGATTAACATCACAATGGCACACAACATGGTGATCTGTCTGTACAGCTGAAAGTTCTTTTTCTAAGTAAGCAATACCAAGCTTAACAACTTCTTCTTGCTGTAAAACCTTAGCTACATTCATCCGAATATCACGAAGTACCTCTTCTGGTAATAATGGGGCTTTTCCCAGCCTTTTTAACATATCTAATAACTCTTTGGAGTGATGAATTTTACTAAGTAATTCTGTCACACCTTGAGAGCTCATATCTTTTGGTTTTAATTCGCGACCGTTCAGCCAATGCTGTGCGGTAATCACATCTCCATTCTCCATTCGTCTTGTCCAAACGAGCTTAGGAACAATTCCTTCTGCCGATAAGACAGCTAGAAAAGGAGATGAATTTCGCTTTAAAAATAGCTTTCGGTCTTGAAACTGCGCAAAGTAAGCATCTCCAGTTGCACCGCCTGCAGGAGTCACTTCCCATTCACTGCCTAATATATGTTCCAACCAATTCATCTTCAATTTCAACACACACATTTCATTTAAAAATTTAACTTATTTTCTTTACAATCTATAGTTGACGTTCAATTTTCTATTAAATAAAAAAGACAGCTATTGAGGACATATACCAATAGCTATCCTTTATAAATATTATCCTCATCTCACTTTTTTCGTCAAGTAGCAGAATAATACTTATCGTTGAAATAGCATAAGAACACTAATTTTAGGAATTTGAATTTTTTCCTGTGTAATAATAGGATACTCTTTTTGATACACTTGATCTCCATTAACTGCAATGTTCCATTCATTACCTGGGATACACAATTCTTGCTCATTTTTATCTTGATTAAAGGCGACGATAATTTGCTTCCAAGGACCAAACATGGAGACATCAGTTAAATGATAAGCTACAACTGGGTCAGGTGAAGCTAAAAACTTCAAATGCTTTCGAATTAATTCCGTTGTATGAAAGCGAAATGCACCATGTGTTTTTCGAATTGATATTAATTGCCGAACCCATTCAACATCAAGCTGAAACTTATACCTTCTTTCCCAATCCAAAGCGTTAATAGCATCCGATGCGTTGTAGCTATTTTCTATACCGTTTTTTGTCCGATAAAATTCTTGTCCGCTGTGTAAAAATGGAATTCCCTGTGAAAATAGGACAATAGCCGTTGCTAACTTTTGTCTTTTACGCCACGTCTCTTCATCTTCGTGTTCATTGCATTTGCATAATTTATCCCACAATGTATGATTATCATGTGATTCTACGTAATTAATGGAATAAAAAGGTTCTTGAAATAAATATTTCTCTCCTTTTTGATAAGATACGCTTCCAGCAACTACTTGTTTCACTTCATCTTTTTTATGATAATTCCCACAAATAAAGCCTCTGTCATACACGTTAAATGTACTGCCCTTAATAAAATCTCGAAATCGGTCATTAAAATGTCCAATATTCGGCATTTTATCTGCATTATAAATAGTTGCTTTTTTATGATGTGGCAATGAGGTATTTAAATCCCACCCTTCACCAAATAATAGAATCGTTTGATCAATTTCATTTATTTTTTGGTGAAGGGTATTCATTGTATCTACATCTAAAATTCCCATTAAATCAAAGCGAAATCCATCTACGTTATAGTGCTTAACCCAATGTAAAACAGAGTCTATAATGAATTTCCTTGCCATCTTTCGCTCCGAAGCAAAATCATTCCCCACTCCAGTTCCATTTGACGGCATACCGAATTCGTTATGACGAAAATAATAACCCGGTACAATTTTTTCAAATGAAGATTCTTCTCGAACATAAACATGATTATATACTACATCTATGATAACACGTAACTGATTTTCATGAAGAGATGAAATTAATTCTCTCAATTCAACAATGCGACTTAAAAAGTTAGTTGGTTCAGATGAATAACTTCCTTCAGGAACGTTAAATAAAAGAGGATTATACCCCCAATTATATAATTTTTCTCTTTCAAGCTCATCCACCCCACCAAAATCATTAATGGGCAACAATTCAACATGAGTAATACCAAGCTCTTTTAAATAAGCTATTCCTGTTGTGACAGGAGGCGAACCAATCGTTCCCTCCTCTATGACACCTAAATACATACCTTTATTTCTCAAACCACTAGATGGATGACTAGAAAAATCCCGAATATGCATTTCATAAATAATCGCATCTGTTGGTTGGTTAAAAGGGGGCTTCTCCACTTTACTCATCTTTAAATTATTTAAATTAACAAGTACTCCATATTCACTATTTGCAGTAGATGCAATTGCATACGGGTCGACGGCTTCTGTACAAATTCCATTTACATTTACAAGATATGTGTAAAAAAAATCTTCTTTATCAAGTGGCAGCTCTGCTTTCCATACTCCTTTTTCTTGACGTTCCATGTTTAAAAGTTCTTGATGTTTCGTCTTAGGCTCAATCAGTTTCACTTTGACATAGGTGGCTGTTGGTGCCCAAACTTTAAGAGAAAGATGTGTCTCATGAAATGTAACACCTAAATCATTCCCTTCGTAAAAGAAGTAGTCGTCAAAATCGTTTGTACGAATAACAGCCCCTATCCTCAATATGGTCGTCGCTCCATTTGTTTCGACAATTTCATATATTTCTCCAATGTCAATTTTACTCATGCAATAACATTCATATTTAATACATTCACCCAAAGAAATTATTTGTTGAATGTTCAGTTGTGTTTTCACACCGTCTCTTTTTAGATAAAAGCAATCAATTTGGCCATCGTAGTAAGATATTGGAACTAATACTGTAATGACATTCATTGTGTCTAAATACGCTTCAAACTTTTGATTATCATAAGTCATTTATTCCCCTCCTAAACCTAACCATGATTTATTATGAGCAGTATATGTTAATTCAAAAGAAATGAAAGCGTTTTACAACTTAAAAAACCTTACTTTATAAATGAATTATTCATTTTCATTTCGATCAAAGTAGATGCTTTGACTATGATTTAACAACACTTGTGCTGCCTGTAATTGATTAAATTTAAGCGGTGCAGATAAGCGTCTAAGTTCATAAAACCATGTATCATAATTTCGTTTATCAATAAATTCCATTTGATACGGCTCAACAGGATAATCCAAAAAGCCGTTTCTGCTCAGAATGACTTTTCTAACAGGGCGTTCAATATTATTTGCTTGATATAAATTTTTTATAATTTGCTCAGTTCGCTGTAAACCTAATAATGGATTTAACACTTTCTTTTTCTCTTTTCCTACTAGCTCTATCCAAAAGTTTTCTTTTGAATACTGAAAAACCGAACCGTCTTTTCCTTCGATCATTGAAATACATATCGTTTCAGTTGGACCAATTAAAATGATTTCAGCTTCGACAGGCGCCTTTTTCAACAAAAATACAGGCTTATACATAACTAAATATGTATCAGGAAAGCTTTGCAAAAAGTATTTTAACCTTCCATCATACATAAAACGTCGGTCGATATGAGAAAGTTCAAACAGTGTAGAAGTCGCCCATCTCATCTGCAATTGAAAAACATTCTCTAGAAAAAGAACTTTCAAGTCATGAAGGTTTTGAGGCTGTGTGATAAAAAAGGAGAGAGTTTCTTCTTCTTTCTCAACGTTCGATTTATCATCTTCAAGCAGCTCTTGATCTATGAACTCCATTTTATCTTTTTTAAAAAAAGATTTTACTTTAGTAAGAAAGGACGCACTCGCCTCCTCTTCCGTTTCCTGATCATTCACAAACTCGTTTCTAGTTAATTCTCCTGTTTCAAAAGCAGCTTTTGCCTGTTCCCAGTTTTGCTTTTTTAACTGAATAAACTGAGATGAATAATGATATAAATCACGTTCATAACGTGAAATATAATCTTGTATTTTAATAAGTTGTGCCATTTACTATCAATCTCCTAGCTGAAAATACCCTAATAGCTTTATTGTTCAATTTTACTAACAATGCTAGAAAGATACCACTAGTAATTCTAATTATCGTGTAGTAAAACATCGCCCGTTAGCAGTTAAGGATATACGTTGCGTTATGAGCCTTCTAAAAATAAGATCGATAAATTCGTCTTTTTAGATAAGAATAAAGAATGTAACCACTTGAAGCCTTCTCTCATTTAAAACGATGCAATTTGTGTTATCATATAAAGTACTTACTCGACATTTTAATTAAAATAAAGAAGGTAATTACAGTCTTTACGTACAGCATTATGGATGTGAAGGCTATTCCTTAAAACGTTACTTTTTAATAGACGTTTTATTCTATATGCAAAGGATGAGCAAAATGAAAGTCGTTACAAACATGGCTGACTTAATCGGCGACACACCTCTTGTAAAATTAAATCGTCTTCAACCGGCTGATGCAGCCTCGGTTTACTTAAAGCTTGAATTTTTCAACCCTAGTCGAAGTGTCAAAGACCGGGCTGCCTTTAATATGATTGTTGAAGCTGAACAAAAAGGATTGCTGCATCCTGATTCTACTATTATTGAACCAACAAGCGGAAACACTGGCATCGGCTTGGCTATGAACGCTGCTGCGCGAGGCTATCGTGCTATTCTAGTCATGCCTGATACAATGACTCAAGAACGCATTAATTTATTAAAAGCCTATGGTGCAGAAGTTATCTTGACGCCAGGAGATGAAAAAATGCCTGGTGCTATACGCAAAGCAGAAGAGTTAACTAAAGAAATTCCAAATGCGTTTATGCCGATGCAATTTAAAAATCATGCAAATCCAGATGCTCACCGCAAAACAACAGCAAAAGAGATTATTAAGGCAATGGATGAGCTTGGAAAAGATTTAGCAGCATTTGTAGCAACAGCAGGTACAGGTGGTACCATTACAGGCACGGGTGAAGCATTAAAAGAGCATTATCCAAGCATGAGTGTACATGTCGTAGAGCCTGCAGGGTCTCCCGTTTTATCTGGCGGGAAACCTGGAAAGCATAAGCTGGTCGGCACAAGTCCTGGCTTTATTCCAGATACACTAAATATAAATGTATATGATGAAATTCTTAAAATTAAAGACGAAGAAGCTTACGATATTACACGCAGATTAGCATCTGAAGAAGGGATTTTAGTCGGTCCATCATCTGGTGCTGCATGCTTCGCAGCAATTGAAGTAGCTAAAAAATTAACTCCTGATCAAGTTGTGGTTTGCATTGCATGCGATACAGGAGAGCGTTATCTATCAAGTGATTTGTTTTCATTTGAATAATGAGTGTATGATGTTGTAAACAAAAGAAGCGAATGCCTTTTAAGTGGCATTCGCTTCTTTTGTTTCAATTCTTTTTAATATCACAATTAATACACAGCCAAGGAGAGTAAGCGTCATAAAAAAGCCATATACGGTGGCTGCATGATAATGTTCAAGAATTACACCGCCCAAAAAAGTACAAAACCAGCTTCCCATTCCATTTCCTACTGCTGCATAAACTGACACAGCAGTTGCTCTTACATGCAAAGGTGCAAGATCTCTTACATATTGAAGAGCGGCTGGAATAAACAGGCCAATTGAAAATCCTTGTACAACGGTTGTAAGGTAAATAAGCAATAAAGGAGGTTCCAGAAAATAAAAGGTCCATCTAAAAAAAGCAATGCATGCAGCTAGCAAGAGGATTTTCATGACACCTATTTTTTTAATCCATACACTTGCCACCTTCATAAATGGAGCTTCACTACCTGCTGCTAGCAAAAATGCAATTCCAACTCCTGTCAGTGTTCCACCAAGGCTTGTAATATAAATGCCAAAATAAAAATTATTAGCAGAAATCGGTCCAAAAATTAAAAAGGTAATCCATAAAAATAAAATGAACTTTTTCATCTTCATTAATTCTCTAATTCCACTTCTCATATCCACTTTTAGACTTTGGCTTTCCTTTGGTAACAGCCATGCAAGAAGAGCAGCCACGCTGAGAATACTAGCAAAAATATAAAAGATAATATGCAATCCAAACTTCTCTGCTAGGCCTCCAACAATCAAAACGGCAACAGCAAAACCAATAGCTCCCCATAATCGAATCGCTCCATAATCTCCATGAACCCTGGTGATATAATTTAGCGTAATGCTATCAGATAATGGAATGAGCGCTCCTTGAAAAAATGCCAAGACACCTGCTAAGAGAATTAAGAAATAATAGTGCTGTGAAAATGAAAAAAAGATGCCAGCAACCCCTGTACATATAAGTGTAACGGTTAACACCAATCTTGTTTTTTGTGTATAATCTGCTATCAGCCCCCAAAAAGGTTGCGCAACAATCATCACTACTGGACTAATTGACATAATGACTCCGACTTGTGTTCCAGAAAGTTCTACAACCTCCGTCAAATAAACCGATAGCAAGGGAAATAGCCCACCAATTCCAAAAAATACAAAAAAATAGTATGCACTGAATACCATTTTAGAGTTAACACTTTCATTCTTAACAGCTAACTGCACTTCTCCACCTCATTTCCTGATGCTTTTCTAAGTAACAATATTTTACGATTCCTACAGCTAAACAAATTGATTTTATCACAGTTTCCAATTAAGCGATATCTTCTTTAGATAGGTTTTACATGAGGTTTTGCCGCTTTTTCACTTTACGTTTCCACTTATGCTTTCATATAGAAGAAACCATAGGTTATCACACCCATGGTTTCATTTTAAGAATAAAGCTGTTGTGTTTGTTGATTACTTTGCCAATTCATAAATCGCTTGTGCATAAATCGCTGTCGCACGCAGCAAATCATCGATGACCATATATTCATCTTTTTCATGTGCGACTTCTTCTCGCCCTGGAAAAAGCGGACCAAACGCAACGCCTGCTTCAAGGGCACGTGCGTACGTTCCGCCTCCAATTGAAATGAGTGTCGGCTCGTCACCGGTTTGTTCCGTATACACACGCTGAAGCGTTTGAATTAATTCATGATTTTGATCGACATGGTGAGGTTTAGAGTCGGTAAAATGCTTAACTGTCATTTCATAAGCTTCGCTTTTTGTTTGAATCGTTTCAATTAAATCATCAATATGTGCTGAAACTGGATAGCGAATATTTAATCCAACATGACCAGCCTCTTCTTTCGTGTATGAAATGATTCCTACATTAATTGTTAAATCTCCTGTCACATCATCTCGTCGGTTTAAGCCCATATCTGTTCCTAAAGAGTTGTTCACAAAATATTGATTCATATATCCGACAAATTGATTTGCCTGCTCATCTAAAGGCAATGTGTGTAAAAATTGAAGCAAGAACAAACCTGCATTTTTCCCTTTATCCGGTACACTTCCATGAGCTGATGTTCCTCTTACTGTCAACGTGCAGCTGCTTTGATTTATTTCGATTGTCCCAATCAATTCATTCACTGTTAAAAACTGTTCAAATGACTCCTTCATGTTGCTTTGCTCATTGATGCTTAACGTTGCTTCTGCGTAATCTGGCACCATGTTATAGCGTCTGCCTGACGTTAGCGTTTGAAGTATAAGCGGTCCTTCTGTTGCTTCTATTGGTTTCTGTCGCAATTCAACATCTGTAATGCCTTTTTCTGCATAAATAATTGGGAAATCCGCATCAGGTGCAAAGCCAATAGTTGGCATCTCTTCCTTTTTAAAATAATGATCCACACATCTCCAATCACTTTCTTCATCCGTTCCAATAATCATTCGAACTCGTTTAGTAAGAGGAAGCTGCAAATCACTTACAATTTTCATGGCATAGTATGCCGCCATTGTTGGCCCCTTATCATCAATAGCCCCGCGCGCAAAAATTTTACCATCTTTTATTTCACCGCTATATGGATCAACAGACCATCCTTCTCCTTCTGGGACTACATCTACATGACATAAAATCCCCACTAACTCTTGACCTTGCCCAATCTCAATATGCCCCGCATATCCATCTACATTTTTCGTAACAAACTGATCTTTTCGACCTTTTTCTAATAAAAATTGCAATGCTTGTGCAATTCCTTCTCCAAAAGGCTCTTCTTTCTTTTTACTATCTGTTAGCACACTTTTAATTTGTAGAAATCGTTGTGTTTCCGCTAAAATTTCTGTTTCTCTTTTTTTAACTTCTTCCATCCAATTGATTGTTTTCATGTCAATCCTCCACTTTATAAGCAGATTTATTCGTGCTTACTATTACTATTTTTCACTTTATCACACCTTGAATTGAAAAGAAATAAAAGGCATTTTAAAGAATCTCATTTTCAGTTTATTTGTTTTGTTTGAATCCAAAAAGGGTATATAGCTTTACCTTCTATATTGTTTCTCTTCTACAATTGGCATTCTATTTTTTATTTTTCTGTATATACTATAAAAAGTATATAGATAGCGAAAGGAGTTGTTACAAAAAACTACATAGTTATATCGTTTTTTGTAAATATTTCGTTAATTTCAGTTTTATCATTTTATTTTTCTAGTGATTTTGTGTACAATAGATACGAGGACTAAAATAGTTCTTGACATCTCAGAGTTATAAAGAAGTTGTGCCTTACGAAAAATAAATAAGGAAGTGGTTTTTTGAAACCTTCAACTAATCGAATGCTAACTCGCATCAAATCTGTTTATATGTTCATTTGTAAAAAAGGAACTGTAACAACCCAAGAACTTGTAGATGAATTTGGTATTACACCAAGAACCATCCAACGGGATTTGAATGTGTTAGCATATAATGATTTAGTTCGCAGTCCAAGTCGTGGTACATGGACGACAACGCAGAAGAAGGTCAAGATTTCATCCTAGTAAGTTTCAAAGGTAAGTATTTATATACAGAGATAAAGAATCCTCACACTATCCTATAAAGGTAGTAAGCTTAAGTGCTTAGATAAGCTGCTTTTCCTCATTTTTTATTATCCGAAAAGAGTAAGCTTCGTTTGAGCATTCAAACGTGAAATGTTTCACTTATGTATAGTGAGCAAAAAAGGAACCATTTAATGTACAGGTTCCTTTTTCTTTCGGCTCTTACCACTCATGCCCCATTTTTAATTTTTCAATTTCTGCTTCTGTTAATTCACGATATTCACCAAGTGCTAATTCTTCATCTAAAGGTAAAGGTCCCATTGAAATTCGCTGTAAGTATGTTACTTTTTTTCCACGTGATTCAAACATTCGCTTTACTTGATGAAACTTTCCTTCTACAATGGTAAGCTCAATTTCTGCTGTTTCACCATTTTGGACGACTTTTAAATCTGCCGGCTTTGTCACATATCCATCATCTAGCATAACACCTTTTTTAAATGCTTCAATGTCTTCTTCTGTTACCTCCATATTTATTTCAGCAAAATACGTTTTGGGCACGTGCTTTTTAGGTGAAAGTAGCTGATGCGCTAACTGTCCATCATTTGTTAGTAACAATAGCCCTTCTGTATCCTTATCTAATCGTCCGACTGGAAACGGTTCATATACAGCGTCCTCAAGCGCTAACAAATCAACAACTGTTTCATGCTGAGGATCTTCTGTAGCAGAAATAACACCTTGTGGCTTATTCATCATTAAATAAATAAATTCTTTATAGACAACCTCTTCACCATGAACTGTTATTTCTTGATGATTCGGATCAACATGTAATTTTGCATCTTTTACAGATTTACCATCTACTTTTACAACGCCTGTTTTCAATAAGCCCTTTACCTCTTTACGGCTTCCATATCCAATATTTGATAGTAATTTATCTAATCTCATACACACACCTCTTTTATTTTCTTTCTGAAAGAAAATGACTCAACTTTCGCTGAGTCACTTTTATTGTATCCCACTTCCATTATGTCTCGTCTAATCATTTAGTTACAAATGTCATTTGAAGCTAACACTTTTTATCCTTCAAGTAGCAATAAATCATGATAAAGGTTCATGCTAAACCTTTTCTACTATCCATTAGCAGGTTGACGACGTAAAATTTTGCGTTCGATAGCGCCTGCTACCCTTTTCCCCATTACTTTTTCTAACAAGGTAGACCGGTACGTGACAATCGCATAAATCCCGCCTCCAACAACGGCTCCAATAACCGTTACAATGATGGCCGCTAGCTGACTGTGATTATAGGATAGGAAGAAACCTAAGATGAAGGATACAAGTTTCACAGTTCCTCCCATTATAAGAACGAAGATGAAAATAAGGATTGAACGTTTAATAAAGGCATTATATTGATAATCTGCATGTTTTTTAATCATATAAAAGGTGTATGCAAGTGAAACCATATAGCCAAGGGCTGTCGCTATGATTGAACCAATTTCATGAAAAATCATAATCAGTGGCATATTAAGTGCAATCTTGACTATCAGCCCAAAAACTAAGCTAATCACTGCATATTTTTGTTTATTAATCCCTTGTAAAATGGCTCCGTTGACTGTAAAAAAAGAAAATAGTAATGCAACCGGTGCATAAAACCATAACACTTTCCCCCCTGCATCTGCTGCTTCTAAACCAAAGAAAGATGTATAAGCAGGCATGGACAGTGCCATTAATCCAACAGAAGCAGGCAAAACAAGAAACATAATCGTTTGATAAGTCTGGTCAATTTGTTTTTGTAGTCCTAGATAATCTTTGCTGACAAATGAACGTGTAATCGTTGGGACAAGCGTCAAGCCAAATGCCGTCGCAAGTGAAACAGGAATCATAACAAGCTTTGGCACATAAGATTGCACAATCCCATTCATCGATTCGGCAACCTCTCTTTGACCTGCTGCAACCATTGCACGATTGAATGTGAACTGATCGACATATTGATAAAGGGGAATGGCTAAACTAACAAATACATAGGGTAGTGAATATGTTAATAGCTCTTTAAAGATGGACATGGTTGAAATACGTGTCGGCGTCACTTTTTGTTCTTCTAACATTTTGTCGAGGTGAGGTTTTCTTTTTACCCAATACCACATCAAAACAGCTAAGCCGCCAAGTGCCCCTACAAATGCTCCCATTGTAGCAAAACCGACAGCTAAAGCAAGACTTCCTCCGACAATTTTTAACACAATGTACGTAGAAGCAAGCAAGAAAACAACACGCACAAACTGTTCAACGACTTGGGAAACCGCAGTAGGCCCCATTGATTGATGTCCTTGAAAAAACCCTCGCATCAAACTCATAACAGGAACAATGAGGAGCGCAACACTTACCATGCGCATAACCATTACAACGTCCTCTAATGAATTATCTAAATCCGTACCGCCTAATGTCCATTTTGATATAGCCGGTGCTAATGAATAGAGGAGTAAAAAAGCAAGGATTCCCGTTACAAACATAAGCTTAAGACCTGAACGGTACATCCTTCGACTTGTATAATAATCGCCGATTGCATTATATTTGGATACAAATTTTGATACTGCCATCGGCATACCTGCTGTAGCAATACTTAAATAAATTGCATATTGATTATACCCATAGCCAAATAAAGCTCCGCCTACTGTTCCTACAAGAGCAGAGAACGGAAAGATATAAATCATTCCTAAAATTCGAGAAATGTATGTGCCAAGTGTCAACACAAAAGTTCCTCTTAGTAATTTTGAATCAGACATACCCTTGCCTCCGATACTTAATGTTACATTTTGATAATAGTGATAGAATGAAAAATAAGCAAGTTGCAGTTTACACTCAGAAGTGCTTTAATTTTAAAAGTTACCCTCGTTACTTTAGACTAAATGTGACGTTTTCATTATCGATAATGAACTGGATGCATTTATCTTTTAAGACGAAGATTCCTGACTTCTTAACAGTTATGTAAACTTAGAGAAAAAAGAAAGACTATAGCCCATTGTATCCAAAGTTTGTTCATTTGTCAGTGAACAAATGAAAATTTAATTATAGAGACAGGTTGGTGGAAGTATGAAATATGATGTAATCGTAATCGGAGGAGGACCTTCTGGTTTGATGGCATCGATCGCAGCTGGTGAAAAAGGTGCTAACGTATTATTGCTTGATAAAGGAGCTAAGCTCGGACGAAAGCTAGCCATTTCCGGAGGAGGCCGCTGTAATGTAACAAATCGGTTACCCGTAGATGAATTAATTAAACACATTCCAGGAAACGGGCGCTTTTTATACAGCGCGTTTTCTGTTTTTAATAATGAAGATATTATTGCCTTTTTTGAAGGATTAGGGATTCGATTAAAAGAAGAAGATCACGGACGCATGTTTCCTGTATCCAACAAAGCACAATCTGTGGTGGATGCGCTGATTAACGAACTAAAGCGCCTCGGTGTAACTATACGAACCAACACACCTGTAAAACGTGTTAACTACGAAAACGGTGCTGTTAAAAACGTTGTGCTGCAAAATGGAGAAGTGCTCGCAACAAAAAGTGTAGTCATCGCTGTTGGTGGCAAGTCTGTACCACACACAGGATCAACTGGTGATGGATACAAATGGGCTTCAGATGCTGGCCATACAATAACAGAATTATATCCAACTGAAGTTCCGATCACATCAACAGAACCTTTTATACGCGAAAAAACATTGCAAGGCTTATCTTTGCGCAGTGTTGGATTAAGCGTGCTCAACAAAAAGGGAAAGCCTATCATTACTCATCAAATGGATATGATTTTTACTCACTTTGGTATCTCTGGACCAGCTGTGTTACGCTGTAGCCAGTATGTTGTTAAAGAATTAAAGAAACAAAAGAGTAATACAGTAAAAATGGCGATTGACGTATTTCCACACCAAAATGAAGAGGCCACATTTCAGCAACTTGTCGCGCTGATCAAAGAAGACCCTAAAAAAGCCATTAAAAATGTGCTAAAAGGCTTGGTTCCGGAACGCTATTTATTCTTTTTATTGCATCAAGTACAAATTGATGAACACGTGCTAGCTGGGCAAATCTCACATGATCGATTACGAGAATTAGCAAAGCTATTTAATCGATTTGAGTTTACTGTAAATGGTACACTATCACTTGAAAAAGCATTTGTCACTGGCGGCGGGGTGTCCGTTAAAGAAATTTCTCCTAAAGAAATGTCATCCAAATTGATGAATGGCCTTTACTTTTGTGGAGAAATCTTAGACATTCATGGCTATACAGGTGGATATAACATTACATCGGCATTGATAACTGGGCGGTTAGCTGGTTCAAATGCCGGAGAATTTTCAACAGGCCTAGCATAAATGCTAGGCTTTATAAATGATCATGGCTGAAAAACAATAAACTTGCTCATCTCGGTCTACATCGACAGTGACTTGGTACTTAATATCCACTACATCTTCTTCGTCTAGTTTTTTTAAAAAGCGATTGACAGCTACTTCTAAATCTTTTTCGTGTTCTTTATCAAACAATTTTACTTGCAACAAAGAGTAACACACACCTTTCTTTGTACTAGACTTCCTCTAAGCTTTGCTAGTAACATTTAAAAGAAATGCTAGCGTACAAACATCTCTTCTTAATCTATTCATAGACAAAACCGTTCATGAATATCTTTCTCATTGTATTATTACATCTTCTAAAACAAAAAAACTCGTCACGATTTTACGAATGACGAGGTTTTCTTTGTTTATTTTGTTGTCGTTTTACCGTTCCACTCCAGCATACCGCCAATCATATTGCGCACTTTATATCCTTGCTCTTGCAAGTAGTAACATACATTTTCACTTCGACGACCTGACCGGCAAATGAAAATATATTCTTTGTCTTTATCAAAGTAATCAATCTGTGATGGAATATCATTCATACGAATATGTTTAGCACTCGGAATGATCGCTTCTGCCACTTCCTCATCTTCACGTACATCTACTAAATGAAGTTCTTCTCCATTTTCTAAACGCTTGTGTAGTTCATCGGTTGTAATGATTTTTACATCTTCCATGTAACCCATTCCTCTCTCATTCAATGCCCTTATTTTATTGTAACGAATACAATTCATTTCTTGTTATTATTTTAACAGATTTGAATTCACCTATGCTACTAACTAGAAAAAGCTTAAAGGATGAACGATTACCCCTTAAGCTTTTGGACTTAATTTACTACGATGTTGACTAATTTTCCTGGTACAGCAATCACTTTGTGAACGGTTTTACCTTCAATTTGTTCTTGAACACTTTCATTAGACATCGCAATGTCTTGTAGCTCTTCGCGAGATGCTTCAGCAGGTACATTTACTTTTGCACGTACTTTGCCATTTACTTGGACAACAATTTCTACTTCATCATCTACTAATTTAGCTTCATCAAATGCTGGCCATGCTTCATACGAAATCGTTTCTTTATGTCCTAGTTTACTCCAAATTTCTTCTGTCATATGCGGACAAATTGGTGCAAGCATTTTCACAAAACCTTCAACATATTGAGTCGGAAGTACATCTACTTTATACGCTTCGTTAATAAATACCATTAATTGCGAAATAGCAGTATTAAAACGTAAATTCTCATAGTCCTCTGTTACTTTTTTAACTGTTTGATGATACACACGCTCAAGTTCTGTGTCATTGATATCTTGAACCTTGCTGCTTAACTCTCCGTTCTCGTCAACTAGTAGACGCCATACACGATCAAGGAAACGGCGCGCTCCGTCTAATCCTTTTGTTGACCAAGCAATCGATGCATCTAGTGGTCCCATAAACATTTCATATAGACGCAATGTATCTGCACCGTGACTTTCAACAATCTCATCTGGATTCACGACGTTCCCTTTTGATTTACTCATTTTTTCATTGTTTTCACCAAGAATCATACCTTGGTTGAATAATTTATAAAATGGTTCTTTTGTTGGAACAACACCAATGTCATATAAAAACTTATGCCAGAATCGAGCATATAACAAATGAAGTACAGCATGCTCTGCACCGCCAATATAAATATCAACCGGTAACCATTCTTTCAATTTTTCTGCATCAGCTAACGCTTCGTCGTTAGCAGGGTCAATGTAACGTAAGTAATACCAGCAACTGCCTGCCCATTGTGGCATTGTATTGGTTTCACGGCGTCCTTTTTTGCCAGTTTCAGGATCAACGACATTTACAAACGCATCAATATTTGCAAGCGGCGACTCTCCTGTGCCAGATGGCTTGATTTCCTTTGTTTTAGGTAGCATAAGTGGAAGTTGGTCTTCTGGAACAGCCGTTATTGTACCATCCTCCCAATGAATAACTGGAATTGGCTCTCCCCAGTAACGCTGACGACTGAACAACCAATCACGTAAGCGGTACGTAACTTGCTTTTCACCTTTTTTATTTGTTTCAAGCCAGCTAATCATATTCGCGATTGCATCTTCTTTATTTAATCCATTTAAGAAATCGGAGTTTACATGCTCACCGTCACCTGTATAAGCTTCTTTTGACACATCTCCACCGGCAACTACTTCCTTAATTGGCAAGTTAAATTTTACGGCAAATTCATAGTCGCGCTCATCATGAGCTGGTACAGCCATAATCGCACCTGTTCCGTAACTCATTAATACATAATCAGCAATCCAAATTGGCATTTTTTCACCATTTACAGGATTTACTGCATACGCACCTGTAAATACGCCTGTTTTATCTTTTGCTAAGTCTGTACGTTCTAAATCACTTTTACTTTTAATCTCTTCTAAATAGGATGCAACTGCTTCTTTTTGTTCTGCTGTTGTAATACGCTCTACAAATGGATGTTCAGGAGCTAACACCGCATATGTAGCACCAAATAATGTGTCAGGTCGTGTTGTAAAGACGGTAAATGTATCTTGATGGCCATCAATTGTAAAATGTACGTGTGCGCCTTCAGAACGTCCAATCCAGTTACGCTGCATTTCTTTGATGCTCTCAGGCCAATCCAGCTCCTCTAAATCTTCAAGCAAACGATCTGCATACGCTGTAATTTTCAGCATCCACTGCTTCATTGGGCGTCGTTCAACTGGGTGTCCACCACGCTCACTTTTTCCATCAATCACTTCTTCATTTGCTAAGACTGTTCCAAGTGCTGGACACCAGTTAACAGCTACTTCGTCAATATAAGCTAACCCTTTTTCATATAACTTTAAGAAAATCCATTGCGTCCATTTGTAATAACTTGGGTCTGTCGTATTAGCCTCGCGATCCCAATCGTATGAAAATCCAAGGGATTTAATTTGACGACGAAAATTGTTGATGTTTTGCTCAGTAAATTCTGCTGGATCATTTCCTGTATCTAGTGCATATTGTTCTGCCGGTAAACCAAATGCATCCCAGCCCATTGGATGCAACACATTATAGCCTTGCATACGTTTCATGCGCGATAAAATATCTGTTGCTGTATACCCTTCTGGATGACCTACGTGTAGACCTGCTCCAGATGGATAAGGAAACATGTCTAGCGCGTAAAATTTACGTTTCCCTTCATCTTCTGTTGTTTTAAATGTTTTATTTTCTTCCCAAACTTGTTGCCATTTTTTTTCAATCTGTTGATGATTAAAGGCCATGCATAATCCTCCTTCTATATTCACAATGCAGTTGCATTTAGTTAGTGAAACTATAAAAAAACCCCTCATCCCTTAAGAAAGGGACGAGAGGTTGAATTAACTTCCCGCGGTACCACCCAAATTAGCACAATTATGTACTCACTCATTTTCCTTAACGCGGATGACGGCAAATGCTACTTATTTTCACATTTACAACTCAAAGGCGAGTTCATGAACGCTCGTTTGTTGACTCACACCATCCGTCAACTCTCTTTGCTCGCTTCGCTCACTACTATTCCTTCTCAATGTTTTTCATATAGTAACTACCTTGTATTTTAAATAATATGTGTATAAACTGCAAGTTGTTCAGCTTATTTTGTAAAAGTTTCTATCGTTATTTATACACAATATTCTGTAAAATTATACAGTTATTTCATTTTCTATAAAAAGAAAAAGCTTCTATAGCGATGACAAAAAATATGTCTCACTATAAAAGCTTTTTAATCAGTTATTTCAAAGAGCTAAATGCCTAAACCGAATGAGAAAAGGGCAATCGCCACAATTAACCCAATTAATGGAACAATCACAGTCATGGCAGCAACAGACCCATACGCATCCTTATGAGTTTCACCGCAAATTGAATTGATGGTTGTCACTACATATCCATTATGAGGTAGGGAATCTAATACACCTGATGAAATCGCAACAACACGGTGAAGTGCTTCTGGATTTACGCCTGCATCAACGTAATGCGGTGCCAAAATCGGCAGTGCAATTGCTTGACCACCTGAAGCTGAACCCGTCATTCCAGCAATAATGCTGACAGCAATTGCTCCACCAATTAAAGGGCTCCCAGGGATATTTGTCATTGCCTCTACTGCCACACTGAACGCTGGCGCTGCTTTGGCAACCCCACCAAAACCGACAACAGCTGCTGTGTTCCCAATTGCAATAAGTGCACCTAATGTACCTTCCGACAGTGCTCCCCAAAAATCTTTAAAATAGTTTCGATTGAATAAATACGTAACAATAATACCACCTAATAATGCTACAATTAAGGCAGACTGCTTGAGGGAATCGTGGAAAATAAACGAGATAACAAGTACAACAAGCAATGGGATAAGGCTAATTAATGGATTGGGCAAAACTTGATCTTCTTCCGCTTTAGGATCTTTCTCTCGAGCAATAAAACGCTCTCCATTTTTTACTGCTCTCGTAATCAAGCGCTTCAGCCACCAATATCCAAACACAGCCATCAGAACAGCTACAATAATACTAACTTCCCATCCAGCATATGGCGTAGTACCTAAATATTCAATGGGAATCCAGTTTTGAATTTCTGGAGACCCTGCTGATGTCATGGTAAACGTAACAGAGCCAAAGCCGAGTGCCGCAGGTATAAAACGCCTTGGTAAATCAGCTTGCTTAAACAAACTCACAGCCATCGGATAAACAGAAAACGCTACTACAAACAAACTAACGCCGCCATACGTTAGCACAGCACAAGCAAGAACAATTGCCAACACTGCCCGCTTCATGCCAAGCTTTTCTACAACCCACTTCGAAACACTATCTGCGGCTCCGCTATCTTCCATCACTTTACCAAAAATAGCCCCTAATAAGAACATTAAATACCAAGAAGCTACAAAGCTCGTAAAACCAGACATATAATTCCCAACAAAGTTTACTTCTCCTTCACCTACTAATTGAGGAAATAAGGGCATACCGCTCGTCAATGCTACAACGAGTGCACTCAATGGTCCCGCTATTAATAAATTCATTCCACGCATTGTCAACACAATGAGTAAAATCAAACCACCGATTAGTCCAATCATACTAAGCACGTTTTATCCCCCTTATTGTTAAACTCTAAAAACACAGAAAGCGTTTTCAATAATATGAATAACTGTTTCTCCTCCTTGGCTTGTCAGTCTATATTATCTTATTAGACTGTCTGTTCTGACATTCCAACATTTTGGAATAGATATCTGTCATGACTTTAACCCTCGTTTTCAAGTGCCTTTTTGTTTGCGTCTAACAGCGTAGGTTTATTGGTTAACGACGCTCTAAAATAGAGAATAAAAAACAGCCTCTACATTATTTAGAGACTGTTAATTGAGTAGACGATTGTCTATTTTTAATTTTAAAATCATAAAAACATGTAGTGAAAGTGGTCATGATCAAAAAGAAAATCAATATATAAAATAAAACGGAAATATTAAATGCATCTACAATCACCCCACCAAAAACCGGGCCAATCATCCGCCCCCCTGTAGCCGTGCTATTAACAACGCCTTGATAGAAACCTTCTCTACCTTTTGGAGCTAACTCATTCGCTACTGCCGGGACAGCTGGCCAAACAAACATCTCTCCGATTGTTAAGACAATCATTGCGATTAAGAAATGAGTAAACACCGTTGCATTTAATACAATGAGAAAGGATATAATGAAAATAGCTGTTCCAATTAAGATTTGTACTTTTAGTGTTTTCGCAAACTTTTGTACAATCGGTACAATAAAAGGCTGTCCTGCGACAATAAGCAGCCCGTTAATCGTCCATAACAAGCTATATTTTGCTAACGAAATATTCAGCTCAAGTGTATGTGCTGCAATGGTCGTTTGCCATTGTACATATGCCAGCCAACAAAGTAAATAGCCCACACATAATGTCAGTAGCGCTATAAACTTCTGCTTATGCTGAATCGCACCTGCCTCTTGTAAAACGTTTGTTTGATTCGATGGAGCAACCGAGATATGGCGATACGTAAACACGGCAATCAATAAAAAAACCACGTATAATAACGTGTTTGCTAAAAAGATATACGTAAAGGAATACGAAGCCACAATTCCACCTAATGCAGCGCCAATGGCTACCCCTGCATTTTGTGCCACATACATAGCATTGAAAGCTTTTCTTCCACCGAGAGGCCAAACCGTCCCAGCCATCGCATACATAGATGGAAACACAATCCCTGATCCAAACCCGACAATGACAAGAAAGACAACATATGTAGGCCATCCATGAAAAAAGACTAACCCTACTAGAGCAATGAGGGTAATAACAATCCCAAATAAAATCGACTTATAACCACCAATCTTATCAAACAGCGTTCCTCCAAGTAAATTTCCTACTACGCTTGCACCAGCATTTAACATAAGAACAATTCCAGCTACTGAAAGTGACTTATCTAAGTGGTCGTGTATATAAATTGTATTTAAAGGCCACAAAAAGGAAGCTCCTGTTACATTAACAAGCATTCCAATAATCAAAAACCATAATGATTTCGGCATCTTTTCTTTCCCCTTTCATCTAGAGTACTTTTCAAACCAACGTACATTCTATTCCTTTCTGTATTATTTCGCAATGGATTTACCTATAAAAAATAAATTAAAAATGTTATTAATTAACTTTCTATTTAAAAAAAGAAAGACAAAAGATCTTTTCTCTTTTGTCTTTCTCTTTCAGCTCATATTTTCTCGATTATCTGTGCTTCGATTTATCTGGCTGAGCTTTTTTACTATTTTTTGCTTTTAATTCCTTTACAGGATCAAAGTCTTTTCCAAGTTCAATATCATTATTATTTACACCATTTTTTGTTTTCTGTTCTGGGTTATTTTGCTTCGAGCGAGTCGCCATTTTATTTCCTCCCTTTAGTGCACTGTCGTAATCATTTGATTTTGCATTTGCTGAATTTGTAAACGCATGCGATATAATTGTTCACGCTGTTGTGCATTTGCGCTATGTGAGAATTCTTCCAACTCTTTATATGCATTTTCTAATCCTTGTTGTGCTTTTGTATATTCAGTATCATTATAATGTTCTTGTTTCATACCTTCTGTTAATTGACTTTGTGCATAACGTAATGCATCTTCACATTGTTGTATG
The DNA here is from genome assembly GCA_008180335.1 of Priestia megaterium. Classification (GTDB taxonomy): domain Bacteria; phylum Bacillota; class Bacilli; order Bacillales; family Bacillaceae_H; genus Priestia; species Priestia megaterium_B. The sequence goes on along the minus strand of VTEF01000001.1, from coordinate 48,659 downwards.
AGCTTGTCTACTGCTTGTCGAGTTGTCATAATTATTACCTCCGAAATGTGTAATTTCCTGTTTATTTTGTACAAATTTCAGCTTCTTTACGACAGCTTCCACTAAAAACTAGCTGTTAAATATAAACACCTTTAATTTCTTTTGGAACTTGCGCTATTTTTTTGATACAATTTGTTGATGTATTTAAGCAACTTATCGTCGATAAAGGAGGTTCCTGCCTTGAATCAGTCTAATCCATTTCCATATAAAACTGACAATAAACGTTATCATACATGGAACTATCACTTACGGAAACAATTTGGTCATAAAGTATTTAAAGTTGCACTCGACGGTGGATTCGATTGTCCAAATCGAGACGGTACAGTAGCACACGGGGGCTGTACATTTTGTAGCGCAGCAGGGTCTGGGGACTTTGCTGGTAGTCGGGCAGATGATTTAGTCACACAATTCAATGTCATTCGAGATAAAATGCACCACAAGTGGAAAGACGGAAAATATATGGCTTATTTTCAAGCATTCACCAATACCCATGCTCCTATTGAGGAATTGCGTCAAAAATATGAAACCGTCTTAACGTTGCCTGGAGTCGTTGGATTATCGATTGCGACACGCCCTGACTGCTTACCTGATGACGTAGTCGAATATTTAGCTGAATTAAATGAACGCACATATCTATGGGTGGAGCTCGGATTACAAACCGTTCATGAGCATACATCTCTATTAATTAATCGAGCACATGATCATCAATGCTATGTAGAAGGTGTTGAAAAATTACGCAAGCATGGGATCCGTGTTTGCTCTCATATTATTAATGGTCTCCCATTAGAAACACCTGAGATGATGATGGAAACCGCCCGTGAAGTAGCTAAATTAGATGTTCAAGGAATCAAAATTCATTTGCTTCATTTATTAAAAGGCACTCCAATGGTCAAACAATATGAAAAAGGCATTGTTGAATTTCTATCATTTGACGAGTACGTTAACCTCGTTTGTGATCAATTGGAGATTATTCCTCCTGAGATGATTATTCATCGTATCACTGGAGACGGCCCCATCGATTTAATGATTGGCCCAATGTGGAGTGTGAATAAGTGGAAAGTTTTAAACGCGATTGATGAAGAACTAAAACGAAGAGACAGTTATCAAGGGAAATTTTATAAAAAGGATGTTTTATCAACATGAAATTAGAACGCATTCTGCCTTTTGCTCGTACATTGTTAACAAATGCTGTACATACAGGAGACATTGTCGTGGATGCAACGGTCGGAAATGGACACGATACCCTGTTCTTAGCTAATCTAGTTGGTGATTCCGGACATGTGTACGGCTTTGACATTCAACAGCAAGCCATTAAAACAACTCAAAAAAGGCTGTTAGAACATCAAATTGCTCATCGCACCACACTTATTCAACATAGTCATAGTATGGTGAAAGAATTATTACCTAACGATGTAAGAGGACGTGTAACAGGTGCTATCTTTAATTTAGGTTACTTACCTGGTGGAGATAAAGAGATTGTGACGTTGTCAGCATCAACGATCTCTGCAATTGATCAATTAATTGAATTATTAGCTCCAGAAGGGATAATTGTTCTTGTGATTTATCATGGACATGAGCAAGGACAAATTGAACGGGATGATGTACTGCAATATGTAAAAGCTTTAGATCAACAAGCTGTTCATGTGCTGCAGTATCAATTTGTTAATCAACAAAATAATCCTCCCTTTATTATTGCCATTGAGAAAAGATAAGTCGCTCCAGAGCGGCTTATCTTTTTAACATTCGATACAACCGGCCATTTACATAAAAAAAGTAGCTTAATGCACCGCCCGCTTTAATGAGTTTCCGCGCATTACTATGAACCTCTTTTTGAGCTCTAACTTTTTGATCAGACAAGTATACACCTAATAATCCCTGATAAATAAAACGATGAAAGTGAGAATCAGGCAGCTGCTTTGCATGTTCATCAGCTTTTATCACAAAATGCAAAAAACGATCCATCATTTGTTCATGATGAGGGTAATAAAAACAGAAATTTAAGTCTCCTCCTACTTTGTCCTCTTCTTGATCAATTAAATAATCAAGAAGAATGTGCAAGCCCTGAATATAAGGAAAATACCCATTCTTTATTTCATGAGCAACTTGTTCTGTGAATTCAGGCTGAAAACTATACGCCACTAAGCAAAAAATGCCTAAAGTTGAACCGGCGCAAGCTGAAAACTCATACCATTCCATATGCGGTAATTTTTCTTGATGATAATGAAACCATTTTTCTAACCGAGGCACTCTTTCTTCCTTCTTTACATGTTTATGTATTTGCAAATCACAATAATAATTTGCTAATTCTAATAGGTGAGAAGAAACTGCGCGATAATTCTTCGCCTTTTGCAAAGATTGCTGACATGTTGTAACAAGTGCCTTCAAGTAGCCATTATCATTTTTATCATCTCTAAAGCGATAATAATCACGTGGCACTGCTCCAGGTGTTAAAGCATCTGGCATGGATTCATGTAGTGCAGCAAAATCGGATGGATCAAGCGAGTTACTTCGATCGCAGAGGTTATCTAAATAATCACTGATTGTTTGATAGGCAACAATAAAACGAATACATTCTTTCATGTGCTCTTTTGCTAAAATGGCAAGTATACTTCCGCCTTCACAATGAAATGTTTTTAAATTCATGCTTGCTAAGGCTTGTGTCCGCAGTTCCTCATTTGGAATTTCCTCTGCTCGCTTACGCCAATAATCCAGTTCCTTGTGAACAAGAGGAAAAACGTCTTGATAGATTTTTCTCATTAATGAAAACGGATGAGATGGAATTTTCATTCGTTTTTTTCACCTCCACTTATTCCAATATTCATTAAATATGGACGTCTACAAAGCTTTTTGCATATGTAAATACATACTCTCTCTCTGGTTCATTAAAAATTTCATGGTACAATTGCGGCCATTCTTTGTAGATTTTTTCACTTAACTCTAATTCATCAAACCACTGTCTTACAATTAATTTTTCAATAATCTTGTCTTCACCCGCTTGCATAACTAATAAAGGAACATCAGGTAAGTTTTCAATGTCTTTAAACGCCATATTAATTGCTTGAATTAACTCACGATACCAACGTACAGATATTTTTGTTACATATAAAGAATCATTTTGATCCTCATCTCTCACTTCTGGGCTACGTGTTGCTTTTTCTACTGTTAGGCCTAGATCAAATAACTTTGTCGGCATAACTTTGTTTAAACCTTTTGACAACATATCTAGATAAGCTGGAACTTGCTCTTTTAACCCCAAGCACGGCGAGGATAAAATTGCTCCCCAAATGGGAAGATTTTTTGTTTGAAGTGTGCGAATGACCGCAAGCCCTCCCATGCTATGTCCTAATAAAAAAATAGGCAGGTCATATCCTTGAGCTTCATGCACCCATTTTTCGATTTCATTTACATATTCATCAAAGGAAAGGATATGTCCTCGCCTTCTTGTTGTTAGTCCTTGTCCAGGAAGATCCCCCATGACAACATTCATTCCTACTGAGCGCCACATTTCAATTAACCAGCGGTAGCGTCCTTGATGTTCAGCTGCACCATGCACCATTATAATGACACCTTTTGGATTTGGTGTTTCCCACTTACGCATTTGAGTTACTCCCTTTCTTTTTTGTTTACCTAGAAAAAAAAACTTTGTACACTTACATTAGAAGATTTATGAGCTTTTTTCAACTAATAAAGGAGATGAATTGATGATTTATCCATATCAAGATAAAAAACCTGTGATTTCACCAAGTTGCTACATTGCTGATTACGTTACGATTACTGGAGATGTAACGATTGGAGATGAAAGCAGTATTTGGTTTAATACTGTCATTCGAGGTGATGTATCTCCAACGATTATTGGAAACCGCGTAAATATTCAAGATCAGTCTACTTTACATCAAAGCCCAAACGCGCCGCTTATTATCGAGGATGATGTTACTATTGGTCATCAAGTTATTCTACATAGCGCGACTATTCGCAAAAATGCTCTTATTGGCATGGGTTCTATTATATTAGACGGAGCCGAAATTGGAGAAGGAGCTTTTATAGGAGCAGGAAGCCTCGTGCCGCCAGGCAAAAAGATCCCTCCTCATACACTTGCAGTAGGGCGCCCCGCTAAAGTGGTTCGTTCTTTAACAGATCACGATCGCCAAGATATGCAGCGTATCCGGACACAGTACGTCGAAAAAGGCCAATATTACAAGTCCATTCAATCTTCTAAATAAGGAAAGAAAAACAGTGGTGACATGGAGCGCCACTGTTTTTCTATACCTTTATTTTATAACGATCAATATCAATAGTATGTTCAACATAAACCGTTCAACACTTCTTTTATTTGTAAAGGCTAACTCATATTTATTTACACAACTTTAGCACTAACTCCATAAATCAACGCTACAATAGTAGTATAATTTTAAAAATTTTCCATCTCTTTAGGGAAGTAGTGTATACATGGAACTCCCTTTATTAGTAAGATTTATATCATCGAAACTTTATTTTTTAATGTAGGAAAACTAATATACAGGGGAGGCACTGTAAAAATGCGGGCAAAATTAATTCGTCAAGTATATGATTTGGAATGCCATTTATTTAAATGTGTAAATCAGCATTTTGATCGAAAAGGTCTCAATGCATTCTTTCGAACCATTACGCATGCAGGAGGAGCGACTTTTACCATTAGCATGGCCTTACTGTTCATGTTTGTAATGAAAGATTCAACCAAACTGATTGCATATGCAAGTGCATTTTCACTTGCTGTCAGCCATATCCCTGTCGCCATTGCCAAAAAATTATACCCGAGAAAAAGACCTTATTTGCAACTAGAGCATACAAAAGTGTTACAAAACCCATTAAAAGATCATTCATTTCCATCAGGGCATACAACGGCTATCTTTTCGTTCTTAACACCGTTTATGATTGCGTATCCACTATTAATGACTGTACTGCTGCCTCTGGCTGTTACAGTAGGGCTTTCACGTATTTATTTGGGACTGCACTATCCAACCGATGTACTTGTGGGAATGCTACTCGGGATATTATCTGCTGTTGTTTCATTACACATTTTTATCTAAAAAAGTCATAAACATATGTAGAGGTGAGATGATGAGAATTGCAATATTTACAGATACATTTGCACCGGACGTAAATGGTGTGGCGAAAACACTTCATCGCTTTACTAATTATTTGAAAAGCAAAAATATTCCTTATCAAGTATTTGCGCCAGAAAGCACAACTTCTGATCTTTTTTCGACTCATATTCACCGTTTTATGAGTATTCCACTATTTCTTTATCCGCATTGCCGTCTTGCTTTTCCTAATATGTTAAAGATTAAAACGCAGCTACAACATTTTAATCCCACGGTTATTCATGTAGCTACTCCTTTTAATATGGGACTTTGCGGACTACATTATGGGAAAAAAATGAATATACCTCTTGTTGGTTCTTATCATACTGATTTTGAGCAATATTTAAATTATTACGACTTAGAATTATTAAAGCCTGTTCTATGGAAATACATGAAATGGTTTCACGAGCCGCTTCAACGAATTTTCGTCCCATCACAAACAACAAAAGAACATTTATCTGAAAAAGGATTTCAAAACTTATCGATTTGGTCCAGAGGAGTTGATCATAAATTATTTCATCCTCATTATGATCGTTTTGATGTTCGAATTAAATATAATATTAAAAAACCGTACATTTTAACTTATGTTGGCCGTTTAGCTCCTGAAAAAAATGTATCTTTTTTATTAAAAATTGCCCGCTCCCTTCCAGATCATTTGCGCCATCAAGTGCATTGGTTAATCGTTGGGGACGGCCCGTTAAAAGAGTCGCTTCAGCAAGAATCATTGGATCACATGACATTTACAGGATTTCTCGAAGGAAAAGCATTAGCGCAAATGTATGCGGCTTCTGATTTGTTTATCTTTCCTTCAGAGACCGAAACATTCGGCAATGTGGTATTAGAATCGCTTTCATCAGGTACTCCTGTTATCGCTGCAAAAGCTGGAGGCGTTAAACACATCGTTCGTCATGGTCAAACAGGCTATTTGTGCGAACCAAATTCAATCCATGAGTTTACCCAATCTATTATCCACCTTCTAGAAAACTTGCATCATCGCCTGCAAATGGGATACGCAGCTCGGAATTACGCTTTAACACAAACGTGGGAATGTATTTTTGACAAACTGCTACAAGACTATGAAACAGCTGTATCAGAAACCTCAGAAACCATTCAACTAGCATAGTGGCTTTCCCATTACACATAAGGCAGCTAAACTTGCATGAATTTCACTAATAAAAAAGTCTCCACCATAAGTGGAGACTTTTCATTTATTTTGCTAAAGCTTCTGCTTTTAATGCTTCTGCTTTATTTGTAAGTTCCCAAGGAAGCTCAACATCTGTACGACCAAAGTGACCGTATGCTGCTGTTTGCTTGTAAATCGGGCGACGTAAGTCAAGCATTTTAATGATACCTGCTGGACGAAGATCAAAGTTGTTACGTACAACTTTAACTAACACTTCTTCTGTTACTTTGCCTGTACCGAATGTATCAATTGAAATTGATACTGGTTGTGCAACACCAATTGCATAGGCTAATTGCACTTCACACTTATCAGCTAAACCTGCTGCTACGATATTCTTCGCTACATAACGAGCTGCATAAGCGGCTGAGCGGTCAACTTTTGTTGCATCTTTACCAGAGAATGCACCGCCGCCATGACGAGCATATCCACCGTAAGTATCAACAATGATTTTACGACCTGTTAAACCAGCATCACCTTGAGGACCACCGATTACGAAACGTCCTGTTGGGTTAATAAAGTACTTCGTGTTTTCATCGATTAATTCTGTTGGAACAACCGGGTTAATTACATACTCTTTTAAGTTACGTTGAATTTGCTCTAACGTTACTTCTGGATGATGTTGAGTTGAGATAACAATTGTATCAACGCGAACTGGCTGATTATTTTCATCATATTCAACCGTTACTTGTGTTTTACCATCTGGACGAAGGTAAGGAAGAATTTCTTCTTTACGTACTTCTGTAAGACGACGAGCTAATTTATGAGCTAATGAAATTGGAAGAGGCATTAACTCTTTTGTTTCGTTGCAAGCATAACCAAACATTAAACCTTGGTCTCCTGCTCCAATTGCTTCAATTTCTTCATCAGACATTGATCCTTCACGTGCTTCTAATGCTTTGTCTACTCCAGCAGCGATATCAGCTGATTGCTCATCAATTGAAGTTAATACAGCGCATGTTTCAGCATCAAAGCCGTATTTTGCACGTGTATATCCAATGCCTTTAATTGTTTCACGCACTGTTTTTGGAATATCTACATACGTAGAAGTTGTAATTTCACCACTTACTAAAACTAAACCAGTTGTTACGCTTGTTTCACAAGCAACACGAGCATTTGGATCTTTTGCTAAAATAGCATCAAGAATTGAGTCAGAAATTTGGTCACAAATTTTATCTGGATGTCCCTCTGTAACAGATTCTGACGTGAACAGACGACGTTGTGTTGACATCAGTTTTCCTCCTTTAAATACGATACATTGTGATACGGTACTCATTCCCTTAGTATTGTTCCTTAATATGTTAAAATATAAAAAACCTTTCCTTGTATCGAGGAAAGGTATCAAGTTCTACATAAGCCTTTCACTCTTATCGATCAAGGTTGTTCCCTTGCATCAGGTTAGCACCTTATCACCCCTATAAAAACGGTGATGGTTGCTGGGTTTCACAGGGCCTGTCCCTCCACCAGCTCGGGATAAGAGAGTATCCGTTCAAGGACATATCATACAGGAAAAAGAGTCATCGTGTCAATAACATTCCTACTAAAATCAGTCAAAGGTTTTATTTTCCATCCTTTAACCTGTACATTTGCTCATGTCATAGAGCATCATCCCGCCCTCGTTTCTTCCATATTATATGTGACACTGTTAGAGAAGCCTTTGATTAATCCATACACCTTTCAATCGAAATTCGTACTTAAAGCAATTACTCTCTAACCTAGACACCCAATCCATCTTTTCTTTTTCTTTCAAAAAAACATATCCATGCCATCCTCTAAAGCACAATGAAGATATTTTCCATAACGCAAAAACAACTTGCTTATTTATTATGGGATAAACGCACATTTTTTGATAACATTTAAACATTTTTTGTTAAATAGTATAGAATAATTAAATAAATGTGTTATACTATTTATACATTTAAACATCATTATTCAAAAAGGAAGGTAGTGCACATGAGTACTGTTGATATGTCCATTAAACTAGCTAATTTACTTGAATCTAAAACAACCCATCATCAATTATCTGTTCCTCAATTAGTTGAAAAAATTTTACAACGACATGAGGGCACCCTAACTTCTACTGGAGCAATCCAAGTCGAAACAGGCAAATACACTGGACGTTCTCCACACGATAAATTTATCGTAAGTGAACCAACTACTTCACACACTGTTGAGTGGGGAGAAGTTAATCAGCCTTTTTCAGCAGAAAGGTTTGATGCTTTATATAAAAAAGTATTAGATTATTTAAAATCAAAAGATGAGCTTTTTGTGTTTAATGGTTATGCTGGTGCAGATGCAAAGTACCAACTTCCAATTCGTGTTGTGAACGAATATGCTTGGCATAATCTCTTTGCACATCAACTGTTCATTCGTCCGGAAGATGTACAAATACAAACTGAACAGGAACCGTTCTCAATTGTATCAGCTCCAACTTTTAAAGCAGTTCCAAGTATAGATGGTACAAATTCTGAGACGTTTATTATTATTTCATTTGAACGTAGAATTATTTTAATTGGTGGAACAGAATATGCAGGTGAAATGAAAAAGTCCATTTTCTCTGTTATGAACTTTATTTTACCTAAAAATGATATTCTATCGATGCATTGCTCAGCAAATGTAGGTGAAGAAGGTGATGTTGCTTTATTTTTTGGACTATCAGGTACGGGAAAAACGACCTTGTCAGCTGATGCTACTAGACGTTTAATCGGAGATGACGAACACGGTTGGTCTACTTCTGGTGTTTTTAACATTGAAGGTGGATGCTATGCAAAGTGTATTCAATTATCTGAGGAAAAGGAACCTCAAATCTTTCATGCAATCCGCTTCGGTACAGTGTTAGAAAATGTAGTGCTAGATCCTCATACTAGAATCGCAGATTATGATAATAATACCTTAACAGAAAATACTCGTGCTGCTTATCCGATTCAAGCGATTGATAATACAATTCTGCCAAGTGTAGCGGGACATCCGACAGCAATTGTATTTCTAACTGCTGATGCATTCGGCGTATTGCCACCAATTAGTAAATTAACGAAAGAACAAGCAATGTATCATTTTTTAAGTGGTTATACAAGCAAACTAGCTGGAACAGAACGTGGAATCACTTCACCTCAAGCAACATTCTCTACTTGTTTTGGTGAACCGTTTTTACCGCTTCCTCCGACAACATACGCTGAGATGCTAGGACAAAAAATTGATGAGCATAATGTAAGCGTCTACCTGGTAAATACAGGATGGACAGGTGGTGAATATGGCGTTGGGGAACGGATGAAACTAAGTTATACACGTGCCATGGTCCGAGCAGCCCTTGAAGGTGAACTGACAAATGTAGACACCGTTAAGGACCCTATTTTCGGCCTAGAAATTCCTATTCATATACCGGGTGTTCCAGATGAAGTGTTACAGCCAGCAAAAGCCTGGAAAGATAAAAAGTTATATGAAGAAAACGCTCGTCAACTTGCTTATAAGTTTACAAATAACTTCCAAAGATTCTCAAGTATGGCCCCTCATATCGCTAAATTAGGTGGTCCAATCGTTGATTAATAAATAAAAATGCCAAGATGACAGCTGTCATCTTGGCATTTTTTAATTTGTAGAATGTAATTTAATTAACTCGTATGTCACAATGGTTTTATTTTGTTCCAATTCAATCTTTTTGATAATACCAGTGCCGGTGCGTTCACCGTTTTTAGTTTTATGAATGTTTAACGGTATATCCAACGGATAAAGGCGATAACCTTTCTTTTCAATTTGAAACAAGTTATCTACTACCCTTTTTTCATTGCCTTTTGTCACAATCATCGTATTTAACTCTAATGGCATACCCATATTTATTCACTCCTTCTTTCACCTTCTACAAACATTGTACAACGTTTTGTCTGCTCTAGCCTATTTTTTATTGTGCTTTCATCCAATTTGATAAGTTCTTAACCGTCTCACGATTTTTTACTGGCGGAAACATATGTGAAAATCCCTCAAAATACCAGCTTTTAACAATTTTGTTATTTCCTTTTAAATAACGCTCTAATCGATATGAATGTTCAATGGAAACATTGACATCTTTTGTCCCGTGGATAAGAAGTGTCGGTGCACTTAACAAATGTGCTTCATAAAGAGGAGAACGCCATTGATATCGTTCAGGGTATTTTGTTGGTGTACCTCCAATGACTCTTTTCATCATTCTTCGCAGATCTTCTCTTTCTTCATATGTTAAAAACATATCTGTCACCCCTCCCCATAGAACAAGAGAACGTGTAGTTTGTTTTTCAATTGCTGTCAGTAACGCCATGACCCCGCCTCTAGAAAAACCAAATACGTGAATACGATTTGTGTTCACGTTTGAATGATTCTTCAATAATTCATATGCTGCAAAGGCATCAAATCGATCATCCCCTGCAAAATCCTCATTACCTTCTCCTCCCTGATTTCCTCGATAAAAAGGCGCCATTACAATAAAACCTTCTGAAGCAAATTGAATGAGACGAGCAGGTCGGACAGTACCTACATTCTTGATTCCACCCCTTAAATATAAAAAGCCATCATATGTACCTTCTGCTTTTGGTTCCGCCAACATCCCTTTAATCCTCAGACCCTGACACATATATGTAACGATGGAAAGAGAAATCTTAGGATTTGGCGAGGGAAAAGGCTGTTTATGAATGATTGTGCCATCGATCATACAAATTTCCTCCTCAAGTTTCTAGATGTTATTTACATACAGGCAATCACACTCTCTCATTTATTATCATACATTATCATAAAAAAGTGTAACGCTCCTACATCTATGCTGTTTTACACTGTTAGTTCTTGAACATACTTCACAACTTCCCATTTATGTATGAACTTTATCGTATTAATTCTAACAATCAGAGTAACAAGAAGGGATGACCATTCCTTCTCTATTAATTAAAGAATTTAAGGAGGGTATTTTATGAACAAAAAGAAATGGGCTATATCTGCGATTGTCATTTTTCTTTTATTGCTTCCACTTATCAGCTGTATTAAATCGAATAATGTTGAAACAGTCCGTGTTGGTGAAGTGACAAGATCTATTTTTTATGCTCCCCAATATGTAGCGATTTCAAAAGGCTTTTTTGAGAAAGAAGGACTTAATGTTGAATTAAAAACTACGTGGGGGGGCGATAAAACAATGACCTCTTTACTATCAGATGGAATTGATGTTGCACTCGTGGGCTCAGAAACCTCTATTTATGTAGCAGCACAAGGTTCTAATGATCCTGTTATTAACTTTGCTCAACTTACAGAAACTGATGGTACATTTTTAGTTGCACGCGAAAAAGCGGAAAATTTTTCATGGGATCAACTGAAAGGAAAAACGTTTCTGGGTCAACGAAAAGGCGGTATGCCGCAAATGGTGGGTGAATACGTGCTAAAGCAGCATGATATTGATCCGAAAAAAGATTTAACGCTTATTCAAAACATTGATTTTGCAAATGTCGCAAATGCATTTGCTTCTGGTACAGGAGATTATGTTCAGTTATTTGAACCGACAGCCAGTATCTTCGAAAAAGAAGGAAAAGGATATATTGTTGCTTCGTTTGGTGAAGAATCTGGCACAGTACCCTACACCACATTTATGTCTAAACAAAGTTTTTTAAATGCTAATCCTGAAGCAGCAGAAAAATTTACGCGTGCAATTTACAAAGCTCAACAGTGGGTAGACACGCATAGTACAAAAGAGATTGCAGAAGCCATTGCTCCATTTTTTGAAGATACATCTATGGATACAATTGAAACAGTGGTCGAACGTTATAAATCGCAACATTCCTATGCCACAAATCCAATATTAGATGAAAAAGAATGGGAGAACTTGCAAAATATTATGGATGAAGCAGGAGAGTTACCAAAACGAATGAAACATGACACACTTGTAAACACAAAAATTGCAAACACTGTTATGGGTGAATAACATGTCAAGACTTCAAATAAACCAAGTTCAGCATATGTATCTAACAGTTGAATCTGCGATAACTGCTTTAGAAGATGTTAATTTATCGATTGAAGAAGGAGAGTTCGTTTCATTTCTTGGCCCTAGTGGATGCGGAAAAACAACTCTTCTATCTATTATAGCTGGGTTGATCAAACCAACAGCTGGGTTTGTTAGTATTGATGAAAAAAAATTAAAAGGTATAACCCCAAAAGTCGGGTATATGTTTCAGCAAGATTACTTGTTTCCATGGAAAACCATTAAAGATAACATCTTACTTGGGTTAACAATTCAAGAAGCGTTAACAGATGAAAAAGAAGAACAAACATTGAAGCTTTTGCATGAAATTGGACTACATGATGTAGAACATTTGTATCCTCATCAATTATCTGGAGGAATGAGACAGCGCGCCGCGTTAGTACGAACATTAGCGACAGACCCAGCCATTTTACTTTTAGATGAACCTTTCTCCGCTCTTGATTTTCAAACAAAACTCAAACTTGAAGAGCTTGTCTCAAAAACTTTAATGACCTATCAAAAAACGGCTGTTTTAGTTACACATGATATTGGTGAGGCTATTGCCATGAGCAATCGAATTGTTTTATTTTCTGCTAGGCCAGGGAAAATTACACATATTTTTACCGTTCCACCTGTGATTCAAACTCTCTCTCCATTCGAAGCGCGACAACATCCTGCATATCATGAACTTTTTACGGAGATTTGGAAGGAGCTCGATCAGCTTGAAACAAGATAGTACCACTACTTCTTTACACACAGACTACAAAGCTAGGATAAAAACTGAAAAACAGCTTGTACTTTGTATTCAACTCAGCATCTTTATCGCTTTCTTTGTGTTTTGGCAGCTTGCTTCTACATTTAAATGGATTGATCCACTTATTTTCAGCTCACCTTTAAAAGTATGGAACCTATTTGTGGTAAAAATTTCTGATGGGTCTCTCTTTGAACATATTAGCCTGACTTTATTTGAAACAGTATTAGGCTTTATGCTTGGAACTTTACTCGGTATTCTTCTAGCGACTGTTTTGTGGTATTCAAATCGCCTCGCTAATATTTTAGACCCTTATCTTGTCGTTTTAAATGCCATGCCAAAAGTAGCATTAGGCCCTATTTTAATTGTCGCAATTGGCCCGGGCTTTTTTTCAATTTTAATGATGGGTGCCATTATCTCAGTTATTATTACGTCAATTGTTGTCTATACGGCTTTTAAAGAAGTCGACCCAAATTATATCAAGTTACTAAAAACATTCGGCGCCACTAAACATCGCTGTTTTAAAGAAGCGATTCTTCCCGCTTCTATGCCTGCCATTATCTCCACGTTTAAAGTAAATGTTGGGCTCTCATGGGTAGGTGTTATCGTTGGAGAATTTCTCGTTTCATCAAAAGGACTGGGCTACATGATTATTTATGGGTTTCAAGTCTTTAATTTCACCCTTGTGCTACTCAGTTTATTGTTAATTGCAATCTTTGCCACACTCATGTATCAAGGTGTTGCCTATCTTGAGAAAAAGTTGACGAATAATTAATACGCTTATAAAGCGTTATCGAAAGAAACGACGCTTCTCTTTTAAGATCATGAGAAGCGCCGTGTTTCTTTCCTTCTAGTTCCATTCATTACATAAAGGTTCTTTTTACATGTTTCATCACATATTGCAATACGTTATCTTTCATAATAAAACTGTACTTATCATCTTGTTGAATCCCAACAGCAGGCAGCTCTTCAATAAGAACTGGACCTTTTGTTTCCATGTAATCTTCTTTCTCTACAATCTTTGAAATGGTTGCAAAATAAATATTTTTAATGATTGTTTTTCCTTTACTCACAACTTTGTACTGACCAATATACGCAAGATCAGCCACTTCTCCACCCGTTTCTTCAAATACTTCCCGAACGGCCGCTTCTTGTGGTGTTTCATCAACTTCTAACTTACCACCGGGAAATTCTAAACCTCGTTTTGCATGATTTGTGAGTAACCATTGGTTTTGATACCTACATACGACCCAAACGTGGCGTGGAGTTTTCGAGAATGGATTATGTTCAAATGATAAAAAAACTTGATTATGATATGCATCCTTAAATGTGTACATCGTTTACTCAAACTCCATTTAATTTTTCCCTTATTTTATCATACATTTAAGTTATAGCTGATAAGAAAAATGAGATTTTGCTTTAGAAAGTATCATGTACGCTGTTAAAGAATGCTATATAATACACAGTTTAGAAGACATTCATAATGCTTATGTTAGGTTGTCAATTTGATAAAATGCCCATTTTTTCAATATGCTCTTTTGTTTGTCGGTCACCAAGCTCATAAAGCATTTTGTATAATTCAATTGTCATTTCATCATACGCATCATTTTGACGGTCATAATGGTACTCACGATAGGGGATATGAGCACGAAAAAAACCTTGCCAATCACTTGAATAGCGTTGGTCTAAACATTCACGCAATCGTTCAATCTCAAGGTCTGTTGCTTCAATAACAAAACTCCAATCCGATGCGGTACTTACTTGAGACACTTCACCAGATCCAGGCGAAACATAATATGTTTTTTTCATAAAAGATATTCAGCTCCTTTTACAATCAACTGACTTATCTTTCTTATTTGTCTTCTTTAGCTCTTTTATACTTATGATTTAAAGCGTTTTTTTACACTTTCGATTGCCTTTTGAATAGCTTCTGGAACAGGAAGCCCTACCCTTCCTGCATTTTCAGTAATGGATATCATCTCATTTAAAATATAAAATAAAATCATTAAATCTCGAATAAAGTGACCATCTTGCCAAAATATAGCATCCATAAAATTAGCAATAGTAATTAAAGCAAAAATAAATATTTTTTTAGCAATTCCTCGAAAGCCGACTTTGCTCGATAATGTTTTATCTATAAATGAAGCCACTGTGCCCGTTGCATAATCAATTGCAACAAGAGCAACTAATACCATCAATAAATAATCCCATTCTCCAAATAAAAAGAATGTCAATGACCCTAACCCTGAAACAGACCATAAGGAAAGTTTCTGCATATCCAATGTATTCATCCTCTCAAATATTTACCTACTTATAGTATATGGTTGTTGAGAGGAAGTGTTCGTCCTCTTCCCTTCCTTTTTAGGCAAGCTTTCAACGTCAGAAACATACAGACATGCAATTTTTCATCTCAAAAGAAGCACAAATAAAAAAGCCTGCGAA
The DNA here is from genome assembly GCA_008180335.1 of Priestia megaterium. GTDB lineage: Bacteria > Bacillota > Bacilli > Bacillales > Bacillaceae_H > Priestia > Priestia megaterium_B. Next base: position 33,162 of record VTEF01000001.1, on the reverse strand, counting down.
AAATCGCAAGCTTTTTTATTTGCCTAGGAATGAGTTTAGCATCCATATATGCTTTTCAAGACTTTGATGAATTGCTAACAACATATCACCTGTTGTTTCATCGTCTACCTCACCAGCAACATTCATACCTGCTTTTAGTTCTGTTGTTAAAGTAGTAAAGTCTTGTACTAAAGTCGCAACCATATCTTTTGCTGTTTCATTACCGGAAGCTTCTTCAATGGAACTCATTTCTAAAATTTCTTTCATTGTTGCAACAGGTTGTCCTCCAAGTGCTAATAAACGTTCTGCTACGTCATCAATCACCGTTGCGACTTCTGTATATAGTTCTTCAAATTTTTCATGCAATGTGAAGAATTGTTCCCCTTTTACATACCAATGATAATTGTGTAGCTTTATGTACATCACACTAAAGTTTGCAACTTGCTTATTTACGATTTCTGTTAATTGTTTTGACATATTTTTCACTCCTCACTAAACTTCTTACACATATAGTAGTACCCTGTTTCCTATTGTTAAAACATCTTTTAGCTATTTTTTATAAATATTTCCGCCTTCTAAACAATAGATTATTTGCTTAATTGCAATGTACAAACAACCCTGATCATACTATTATTCTTGATAGAGTTAGAAATGGTTTTTAGCTATTGCATGTTTAAAACAAAAAACCTGTGACTTTACTACATCACAGGTTTTTTTAGATAGAAAAGTAAATTATCCAAATACTTTTTCTAACTCTTCTTTATCTTGATCTAACCAAAATTTCATCAAACGTTTTGCACCTTCTAAATCATGAAGTTTTGCTTGACCACATTGCTTTTCATTTGCAGCTGGAATTTCTGTAATATTAACAGCATCTTTTAATGTATCATCGAGTAAATCAATAATTTCACGAACGGTTGGTTCACCGCTTACCACTAAATAATAACCTGTTTGGCAACCCATTGGTGAAATATCAATAATATCAAAATGATCATATTTCTCTACATGTGTACGAATATTAAAAGCTAATAAATGCTCTAATGTATGAATTACATCTGGCTTCATTGCTTGTTTATTTGGCTGACAAAAGCGAATATCAAATTTATTTACAACACCGTCACTGCCTACTTTGTGTACTCCGCAATGTCTCACATAAGGCGCTTTAACAGCATTATGATCTAGTTCAAAACTTTCTACTGATGGCATCAACAACACTCCTTTTCTGTAGTTACTATTATCATACACTTAATTCCGATTTTTTTCATCTATTTAATATACTTTATGGCTGGCAGTTGATTTTTGTTCATACCTTCCGTTATATTATGAACAAACATTAATAGAAAGAACGTGATGAAACATGATTGCTAAGTGTATGGTATTTATGATTAAAGGGTATCAAAAAATCATTTCTCCTTTAACTCCTCCAACTTGTCGCTTTTACCCTACATGCTCTCACTATGGCTTAGAAGCAATTAGACGTTATGGAGCATTAAAGGGCGGCTGGCTTACTATAAAAAGAATTTCTAAATGCCATCCTTTTCATCCTGGTGGAATTGATCTCGTACCTGAAAAGAAACATCCCGGCAAAAATTAAAATCATTAGTCTTCTTTACGAACTGCATACTCATAGCCGTCTACAACTAAGTCTAATTTTCCTGTATTTGGATCAATTACTAAACCATGTACAGGAATATGCTTAGCAAACAAAGGATGATTGCGAATCGTATCGACACTATGCTTAACAGTTTCTTCTACTGACTCAAATCCTGCTAACCATTTCTTTAAATCCAAACCTGAATATTCAAGCGTATTAATGACTTGATCTGTAATTCCTTGTTCTCTTGCTTTATTTAAAAAAGACTCCGCTTCTAATTTACCCGCTCCGCAATCATGGTGGCCAATGACGCATACTTCATCTGCCTGCAGCTCATAAACGGCAACTAAAATACTTCTCATTATACTTCCAAATGGATGAGAAACAAGTGCACCCGCATTTTTAACAATCTTTACGTCTCCGTTACGTAAATTCATAGAATGTGGTAATAATTCCACTAGCCGTGTATCCATACACGATAAAATAACCATTTTCTTCTCTGGAAACTTACTTGTCGTATACACCTCATATTGCTTTTCTTCTACAAACTTTTCATTATACGTTAATATGTCCTGTAATAAACTCATCACCATACTCCTTTGTGTGAAAAATTAGTTTTTACTTTTCTCTTGTATTATACTAAATTTTTTTATATGATAAAAAAGTTAAAAATCGTAATGATTCTTATTTATAAAAAAAGGTGGTTAAAAGATGAAAAAAATTCCTGTTACTGTTTTAAGCGGATACCTTGGTTCAGGTAAAACAACATTGTTAAATTATATTTTAAAAAATCGAGATGGATTAAAAGTGGCTGTTATTGTTAATGACATGAGTGAAGTGAATATTGACGCTGATTTAATCAAACAAGGTGGCTTTTCACGTACAAAAGAAACACTTGTTGAAATGCAAAACGGCTGTATTTGCTGTACGTTACGTGATGATTTAATGAAAGAAGTAGAACGTCTTGCAGACCAAGGAAACATTGATTACATCGTTATTGAATCATCTGGTATTAGCGAACCGATCCCAGTTGCACAAACCTTTACTTATATTGATGAAGAACTAGGGATTGATTTAACAAACAAATGTTCATTAGATACAATGGTGACCGTTGTAGATGCCAATCGTTTTTGGGATGACTTCTCATCAGGTGAAAGTTTATTAGACCGTAAAGAAGCAACCGATGACCATGATACAAGAGAAGTTGTTGATTTATTAATTGATCAAATTGAATTTGCGAATGTCATTCTATTAAATAAAGTTGATTTACTCTCAAAAGAAGATGCTGACGAATTAGAGCATGTATTGCGAAAGTTAAATCCAGAGGCGAATATTATTCAAACCATTCATAGTAAAATTGATTTACATCTCATTTTAAACACACACTCATTCAACTTTGATAAAGCAAGTCAAGCGGCTGGCTGGATTAAAGAATTGAATGAGGAACATCATACCCCAGAGACAGAAGAATTTGGTATTTCTTCTTTTGTTTACAGACGAAAGCGGCCTTTTCACCCTGAACGTTTGATGTCATGGCTCGAAAATTGGCCTGTAGATATTGTACGTGCAAAAGGTTTTTTCTGGCTTGCTTCTCGCAATAACATGGCTGGACTTTTATCACAAGCAGGTACATCTATTACGCTTCAAGGCGCTGGCGAATGGGTAGCTACTTATTCAGAAGCTGAAAAACAGCAAACACTTAAAGAAGAACCAGAACTATTGGAGAAATGGGATGATCAATTCGGTGATCGCATAAATGAACTTGTTTTTATTGGTCTGGATATGGATGAGAAAGAAGTAACCAAAACACTTGATGCTTGCTTATTAAGTGATGAAGAAATGAACAAGGATTGGGCAGCATTTCATGATCCACTGCCTCAGTTCACCGTTAATTCATAATTTTATAGTTTTCAAATCGTAATTATTACGATATAATAGCATAGGTCATTCATCGTATTAAGTAAACGAGAGGAGAATTAGACATGAAATTAAAACCTATGCTTATGATTTTAGCACTAGGAATTGGAACAGCATTAGCTGGTTGTAGTGCTAACAGTTCAGATACAGAATCTACGGGCGGTAAAAATGATAAATTAACAATCTATACAACGATTTTTCCATTTCAAGATTTTGCAACAAAGATTGGTGGCGACAAAGTCGAAGTAGAAAGTGTTTTACCACCAGGTGTTGATGCACACTCATATGAACCAACGACTAAAACGATGGTTCATATCGCACAAGCAGATGCATTTATTTATTCCGGAATTGGTTTAGAAGGTTTTGCTGATAAAGCTCAAAACACTTTAAAAAATGAAGATGTTGTCATGATTGAAGCTGCAAAGGGAATTAAGCTTGCCAAAAGCAGTCATCCTCATGAAGACGAACACGCTCATGAGGATGAACATGCTCATGAGGATGAACATGCACATGAGGACGAACACGCTCATGAGGATGAACATGCACATGAGGACGAACACGCTCATGAGGATGAACACGCTCATGAGGATGAACATGCACACGGTGATACTGATCCCCACGTGTGGCTTGATCCCGTGTTATCTATTCAGCTAGCGGAAAATATTAAAAATGAATTAGTAAAACTCCAGCCTGAAGCAAAAGATGAGTTCGAGAAAAACTTTAATGATTTAAAAGCACAGCTAGAGGATGTTGATCAACAATTTAAAACAGTAACTGATCAAGCTAGCAAAAAAGAAATCCTTGTATCGCACGCTGCGTACGGTTATTGGGAAAAACGATACGGACTCACACAAATCAGTGTAGCGGGTCTCTCACCGACAAATGAACCTTCACAAAAACAATTAGAAACAATTATTAATGAAGCAAAAGAACATAACATTCAATACTTTATTTTTGATCAAAACTTGGAACCTAAAGTCTCAAAATTGGTTAAGAATGAACTTGGAGCCGAAGCTTTAACTCTTCATAATCTAGAATCTCTCACAAAAGAAGATATAAAAAACAAGGAAGATTACTTCTCGATTATGGAAAAGAACATTGCAGCATTAAAAAAAGCATTGAATTAACTATTGCTGAAAAATAACTAGCCCTTCTGGCTAGTTATTTTTGTTTCAAATGAAACTTTTCCACAAATTACTCCCATACCCTTCTTTATCAACAAATTTCTGTCCGTATAAAATAAGTGTGCATCTAAACTAACTTTGATTTTTACAGACCGACACATTATACCATCTTCTCACTTAATTGTTTCTACTGTGTACATTGTTAAACGGATAAACATTTAAATTTGCTATTTTTATCCCTAAATACAACTTTTCGATAATCTGAGCGAACATTTGGTTTTTATCCTGTTTCTCCTTTATTCATTGTTCGTTCTATTTGATCACATTGATGGCTATTTTTAGTTTTATATCTACAAAATAATCAATGAATAAATTGTGGTAAAAAGTGGACAATAAGGTTCATGAATACTCTACTGGAAAGGTTGTAGTTCAATGGAACATTTAGTAACCGCTCGTTCAATGTTTGGTATGACAATGGGAGTTCATATTATTTTTGCCACGCTGGGCGTAGGAATTCCATTAATGATTTTACTAGCTGAACTACTCTATCAAAAAACAAAGGATAAAGATTACGAACTAATGGCAAAGCGATGGACGAAAGGAGCGGCTATCTTGTTAGGTGTAGCAATTCCGACCGGGACAATTGCTGGTGTACAGCTGGCTTTGCTATGGCCTGGATTTATGGAAATTGTAGGAAAAGTTATGGCTTTGCCATTTCAAATTGAAATTTATGCATTTTTCATCGAGGCCCTCTTTCTATCCATTTATGTATATGCTGCTGATCGCATCTCTCGAACAATGCGGATTGTAAGTTTAATCCTTGTTGCTATTGGAGCTGTCGCATCAGCTGTGCTTATTACAAATGTTCATGCTTTCGAAGGAACTCCTTCTGGCTTTCGAATTGTGAATGGAGAAATTACTGAGGTCGATCCCTGGGGAGCTTTTTTTAATCCAAGCTTTATTACAACAGCTGGACATGTTGCTGTATCAGCTTACGCAACAGGTGCTTTCGTGATTGCTTCCATCGCTGCTTTTAAAATGTTACGCACAAGGAAACATCCACGCCTTTATCGCTTTCATCATAAAGCGTTAATGCTTGGCTTAATTGTAGGAGGAATTTTTTCATTTTTAACTGCTTTAAATGGGCATGAATCAGCACAGTTGCTTCATGAATACCAGCCAGAGAAATTGGCTGGAGCAGAAGGATTATTTGAAACAACTGACTATGCTCCCCTAACAATTGGCGGCTTTACAGATCGTGAAACTCAAACCGTAAAGTGGGGCATTGAAATCCCCTGGGCTTTAAGCTTTTTAGCTGATGACCGCTTTGACACTGTTGTAGTTGGATTAAATGATTTTCCAGAAGAATACTGGCCACCTCTTTTCATCCACACTTTGTTTAATGGAATGGTAGGCATCGGCTCATTACTCATTTTATTATCCATCATTGGGTTTTTATGGTATAGATTTTCCAAAAAAAAATCATTTCCACCCTTTTTAATGTGGGCTTTTGTGCTATCTGGCCCTCTTGCTATCCTGTCAATTGAATTTGGTTGGATTTTTGCTTGTACAGGACGCCAGCCTTGGGTTATTTATCGCATCATGCGTACAGCAGAAGCAGTTACGATCTCTGCTAATCTAGATCTTCTATTTACTATGTTCCTAATCATCTATGCTGTACTGGTCGTAGCGGTAGCACTTGTACTTATTTATTACTTTAAACGCAATCCTCTTTCGAAAGAACTTGCTGATATGAATTAAAAGGATGTGAAAAAATGACAGATGCATTAATTGCTATCACGGTAATCTGGGGCTTTATTTTCATTTATGCTGTGATGGGAACGATGGATTTTGGAGCCGGATTTTGGTCAATGGTATACATTAATCGTGAACAAACCAATGCAACCAATATCGCAAACCGCTATTTGTCACCAACTTGGGAAGTAACGAATGTATTCATTGTAGCCATTGTAGTTGGATTGTTTAGCTTTTTTCCAGGCGCAACTTTTACGCTTGGAACCGTACTTTTAATTCCTGGAAGCATTATCTTGCTATTATTAGCTCTTCGAAGTAGTTTTTTAGTATTTTCACACTACACTACAGGAGCTCGTCATCAAAAAGCACTTGTCTATATATCTGGGATATCAGGTGTTTTAATTCCGGCTTTTCTCATTGCTGTATTGCCCATTAGCCAAGGGGGGTATATTGACGTCATTAATGGAACAGAAAGGCTGAATTTAATTAAGCTTTTTACGAGTCCAAATGTTTATGCATTTATTGGATTTGGAGTCAGTTCTTCTCTTTTCCTTTCATCCTTATTACTTGCAGATTACTCTAAATCGTCTGATGAGATGAAAGCATACGATGTCTATCGAAGAGATGCACTGGTTACTGGACCAATCTCGCTTGTAATGGCTGTGCTTATTATGCTAACAATGCGTAGCGAAGCTAGTTGGCTGTATAGCAATATGATGGAATATAGACTTTTTTTATTCATTTCACTGGCACTGTTTGTTGTAGCAGGAGGGGCACTGCTTTTACCTTCTTCAAAAGGAAAAGGAATGCCTCGTTTAGCAGTAGTAACTATTGTACTTCAATATTTCTTAGCAAGTTATGTGTATGGTAGAGGGCACCTTCCCTATGTCGTTTATCCAAATGTCACTATTGAAACAGGATTTACACATCCGAATGCTTTTCGTTCTTTATTTTTCATCTATATTGTAGGCTTTGCTATTTTGTTTCCTGGGTTCTTTTATTTTTGGCGTTTATTTATGAAAGATAATAAAAACTATGTTAAAAAGAAGCCATATTAATAAAAAAGCCGATCTATTCTCACAAATAGACCGGCTTTTTATGATGCTTTATCATATCATCATTATGATATCGTTTGGCGAATCGAATTTACAATGGCTACCGCAAATTCTTTACATGTTTCGACATCCTCTCCGAAAGGAGCCAATTCTACTTTTAATCCATCCACCATAATCGTTCCATTTAATTTTTTCACTTTTTCTTCTAGTAAATCCACAGCTCCACAAAAAATATCGTAGGATGTATCTCCTGATCCAAAAACAGCTACTTTTTTATTTGTAAAATCAATCTCGTCCATTTCATCATAAAAGTCTAAAAAATCATCTGGCAATTCTCCGTCTCCCCACGTATAGGAACCAAATATAATATGGGGAACACTTTCAATATCTCTTGTGTCAATCTCATAAACTTCAGCTCGACGAACGTTAACACTATGTTCCTTTAACACTTCTTCAATAATATCAGCAATCGCCTCCGTATTTCCTGACATACTTGCATATACTAATAATACATCTTCCATTGTTGTAACCTCTCTTTACATCGTTCCTTATACAGAAATGACTGTTTGTCTACATAAACATAGTCATTCGCTCTGTTTCAACTGCGTTATCTAATGAACACTCTGATTGAAGTGGACAATGTTTGCATTCATTTAATGAATTGGTTTTTTGAAAAAATTTTGGTTCTTCTAGCACACTCTTCATCATATGTAGCTGCTTAATGGCTTCCTCATAATCACTTTCTTCAATTTTATAGTGCTGCCTTTTTCCTGTTAACAATGAATAGAATTCAATGTACTCTGGCAGTTTTTGAAAAGCATTCTTTGTAAAGGCAACCATAAAATATTTAATCATTTTTTGTGTATCTAATTGGTCATCTATGATGAATTTTGTAACACCATAAGAAGAATCTGTCCACTGAGCAAAATCAATCGTTAAGGAAATATTACTTTCAAGCTCTGGTACATATACACCATATTTTTCACATACAAATAAAGGCAATTCAACCTCTGATTGTTGAGAAAGAAATTGTAATAAGTAGTCGCTTACTTTTGCGAGCACATCATAATAATGAATTTGCGAATGAAACATCGTGGGTTTTAGACTTCGCCAATAGTGTTCAATTAACTGTAAAATATAAAAAGAAGATCGTTTATATTTTGGCGCATTGTAATATGTATTTATAATTTGATGTGCCGTTAATTGAACAGCTACTCGCCAATCAACAAATTGTTTCTTTCGCAACAACAATTGACGCTGATAAAATTTATAAGGGCATCGAATGAATTCTTCTACATGTTCATTTGAAATCGTTTTAATTTGAACCTTTAGCTGCATTGTCTCACCAGCCTGTAAAATGATAATCATTATCAATTATATTCAAAAAATAAATCATGACACCTGTTCAATAACTTTTCGAATGGCACTCCATGAATGTTTCACAAAATAAATAGGTTTTTGTTGTTTTTTAGCCTTTTCTTTTATTACCTTTGCCATATTATGATTAATAAAATCGGTAATGACAAGAATAAACCCAATATGTTCTGGAATATCGCGCTTAACCATATTGCTCTTTCGTCCATCTAAATGAATAATTTCTTTAAAACCTTCTCCTGCTAATCGGTCGGTAATATGCTTTAAGCGATCTCCTCCAACTACCATTACTGAAGACATTTTAATTCCTCCTGTACATGAAATGAATTTATATATGACGTTTACACGGTTGTTTATTCTTCTTTGCTATATACATAGAATAATTGAGAATGATTCTCTTTGTCAACTGTTAATTGATAAAAATTCTCAATTACTTTTTTAATCTCTTGATTATAACTTGTTACAAAAACGACCATACTACATATATCACGTATGCAAAGGAGGATGGATGATGGCAAAAGATGTTCTTTGTGAAGTGAATAACTGTCACTATTGGAAGCAAGGAAATCAATGTGGTGCTGATGCAATCTACGTTGTAAGTCACACTGGTCAACAAGCTTCTGATAGCCACGAAACGGATTGTAAAACATTTAAACCTGAAGAGATGTAATATCGTTCCAAGTTGTCTCCTACTGCTCGTGTTATTTTTACTTGCATAAATTCACAAAAGCAAAAAAGGACAACCTGTATGGTTGTCCTTTTTTATACAAATCTATAAAAATGAAATGAAGGATATTAGATGAAACGAGATCAACTTATCCAATTTTTTAAACAGGAAGCGATTAAAGCCAATGAACAAACTTTTCCAATTTACGTTCAATCATTTGCATATTTATGGCAATATGAATGTGGAACCCTCGAAAATATTCCTGCTGAAATTAATCGACTGATTACAACAAGAGCGCTAGAACTCGGGCTTGTTCATTCGCAAAAAGCTGACTAAAAACTGATTGTACTCTAGTCAGCTTTTTACATGCTTATAAATCATCAAAGCCATTCAAATCAGATGCTTTTGTATATTGTCTAGATTTTTGTTCAAAAAAGTCCGTCTTTCCTAAATCCACTTCTTGATAAGCAACAATCCAACGCAATGGATTTTCAATTGGAGCATCCGGAAAAGCAGCACGTCCAAATCCAAGCTGATGGCAACGTTTATTTGCCATATATTCAATGTACTGCTGAACATCTTTCATTGTAATTCCATCGAATTTTTCACCAATAACAGATTCTGCCCATTCAATTTCTAAACGAGCTGCTTCTTGGAACGTTGCTACAACGAATTCCTCTAATTCAACTGTACGATATTGTGGATTTTCATTTAACACTTCTTTGAAAATCTTCTCAAATAAACCAACATGTAGTTGTTCATCACGATTAATGTAGTTAATCATCGTTGATGTAGCAACCATTTTCTGATTTCGTGCCAAATTATAAAAGAAAGCAAATCCACTGTAAAAGAATAGTCCTTCTAAAATAACATCATACACAATTGACTTTAAGAAATTTTCAACTGTCGCTTCTTCACTAAATGCTTTGTATCCGTTCGTCACAAAATCATTGCGTGCGCGCAGCTTTTCATCTGTACGCCAATATTCAAATACCTCGTCTTGTTTTGCTTTTGGAACAAGGCTTGAAAGCACATACGAATACGAATGGTTATGCACAACTTCTTGCTGTGCTAAAATAATCATTAGTGCATTAATGGACGAATCGGTTACGTAGTCCGCTACTTTACTTGCATAATCAGATTGAATACTGTCTAACAATGCAAGCAATCCAATGATTTTTAAAAAACTTTCCTGCTCATCTTCTGTTAGCTGAGGAAATTGCTTAATATCTTGCCCCATATTAATTTCAAACGGTGTCCAAAAATTAGCAAGCATTCTCTTGTATTTTGGAAACGCCCATGGAAAACGAACATCATCCCAATTTAAAATATTTGAACTCTGTCCATTAATAATCCCAGTGGAACGATTGGGGGCTGTTTCATTCATAATTTCACGTTTTTGTAAAATACTAGACATACCGAACGACTCCTTTCTTAACTATGGCAACTTTCGCACTCATCAATCACTTCACTTGAAGTAGAACGTACATAGTATGTTGTTTTTAACTTCTCTTTCCATGCTGTTACATGTAAATTCAATAAATCTTTTGCACGAATATCATTTTGCACGTACAAGTTAAACGAAATCGACTGGTCGATGTGACGCTGGCGCTTTGCATTTTGCTTTATGCTCCAATGTTGATCAATTAAATAAACTGATTTATAGTACCAGTTTGTAGAAGGAGATAAATCTGGTGCAGTCACTGGAATTTTATAATTTTTCTTTTCTTCCGAATAAAATTTACGGAAAATCGGATCAATACTTGCCGTTGAACCTGCAATAATTGATGTGGATGAATTTGGTGCAATAGCCATTAAATACCCATTTCGAATACCATATTTTTGAACATCACTCTTCAGTTCAAGCCAGTTTTCACTAGTATAGCCACGTGATTCAAAATAGGAACCAGTTTCCCAGTCAGATCCTTTAAACAACGGATACGCACTTTTTTCAATCGCTAGCTTCATACTTGATTGAATCGTTAAATAAGCAATTTTTTCATACAATTCATCACAATAAGATACAGCTTCTTCTGTTTCCCACGCAATTTTTTTCAACGCTAATAAATGATTCCAGCCGAAGGTGCCTAAACCAACAGCACGGTATTTTTGATTCGTTAATTTCGCTTGCAGCACCGGTAAATCGTTTAGTTCAATGACATTATCAAGCATGCGAATTTGAATCGGAATGAGACGTTCCAATACATCTTCTGTAACTGCTCTTGCTAAGTTAATTGATGATAAATTGCAGACAACAAAATCACCTGGTTCTTTTGTGATGACAATTTTCCCATCTTCTGTAACTTCTTCTACTACAACTGTTGAACTTTGGTTTTGAGTAATCTCTGTACAAAGGTTACTACAGTAAATCATCCCTTGATGACGATTTTGATTTGCCCGATTTACAGTATCACGATAAAACATATAAGGAGTTCCAGTTTCCAGTTGCGAAATCATAATTCTTTTAAAGATTTCAATGGCTGGAACCCGTTCTTTTGACAATGCTTCATTCGCCACACACTCAAAATAGCGAGTTCTAAATGAACCACTGCCTTCTTCCTCATCATAAAAATCTTCCAAAGAATAACCCATTACTGTCCGTACTTCGTGTGGATCAAATAAATACCAATCTTCTCTTTTTTCAACAGCCTCCATAAATAAGTCAGGAAGGCAGACCCCCGTAAATAAATCATGTGTACGCTGTCGTTCGTCGCCGTTATTTAGACGTGCATCTAAAAATGAAAAGATATCTTTATGCCAAACATCTAAATATACAGCAATAGCACCTTGACGTTGTCCGAGCTGATCGACACTAACAGCTGTATTATTTAACTGCTTCATCCAAGGAATGGTTCCTGAAGAAACTCCTTTAAATCCTTTAATATCACTGCCTCGGCTTCTGATATGACCTAAATAAACGCCAATACCTCCGCCATTTTTGCTTAATGTAGCAAGGTCCGTATTGCTGTCATAAATTCCTCTTAAGCTGTCATCTATCGTATCAATAAAGCAGCTTGACAATTGCCCATAACTTTTTCCTGCATTTGCAAGCGTTGGTGTTGCCACAGTCATATATAAATTAGACAAAGCCCAGTATGACTCTTTCACAAGTTCAATACGCTTTTCTTTCTTTTCTTGTAACATGAGGGTCATCGCAATGATTAGAAAACGTTCCTGAGGCAATTCATATACCTTTTTATCGTGAGAAGTTGCTAAATAGCGATCTGCTAATGTCAATAACCCGATATATGTAAATAAGCGATCTCGTTCTGGATTAATGACCATTGCAAGTTCATTAATTTCTTCTTCTGAATACGCTTGTAGCAGCTGCTGATTATAAATACCAATTTTTGTTAAATGCTGAATGAGTTCATAAAGCGATCCATATTTTTCAGTCTTTGCATAGCCTCGATTTTCCGATGCTTTTCGATAAAGCTCATTTAAATGAACGTCAGCTGCCACGTACGTCCAATCAGGTTCATCCATTGAGATCCGCTCTAATGCTGCTAAAATTAAAACATTTGCTATTTTTTCATTCGTCATATTTTCTTTAACTGTAATTGTTTGTGTAACCTTTTCTTCATATAATGAAAAATCAAGTTGAGGGAAAGCATTCGCTAATTGCTGGATATACGCTGTTACCTCTTCTAAATTTGATATCTCAATCGTGTTCACCATAAGTATAGTTCCTCCCTTTACTTCAAAATAACAAATCGCTCACCTAACGACGGTGAGCGAATAGAACGAAGATAAAAGAAGACAATCGCGTCTTTTCTTAATCCTCGTTCTACCCTCTCACCTCCCGAAGAAGATAAAACGACATAAAAAAGGCAGGTCTCCTGACTTATGCTTCTTTTTACTCTAAGGCCTTCCCATGATTGTTACTCACAGTGGATTTTCCTTATTTCATCAGCATTCACAGTTGCGGGGACAGTTTTGGAGTTAAACCAAATTCCCTTTTAAGTCTTTTGATCAGACACCTTTTTCACCGGAAAACACAAAATATAGTATTTATCAATAGATAGAACAACAATATATTGTGTTATAAACACATTATAAAGGACAAGGTAGAAAACTAGCAACCTCTTTTTCAAAATAATATGGTTTTATCCTCTAAACCTATTTGATGTTTCATCAAACCATTTCATCATAACATGTTTTAACATAGAATATCTCATAATCTGCTTTCTTATAGAAATTAAAATAAACGTGAGCCCTCCTAGCTATTAAGAAGCAGACTTCACGTTTATCATGTTCTTTTAGCTTTTCCGTTTCTAAGCTAGACCTTTCATTTTTTGATTTCGTCAACTAAATATTTATTTTTAAAAATCAGTTTTCATTCCGAATACTCTTTTGCATAAGCTCTAACCTTTTCTAGAAATGTTTTATCAACATTATATCCGATACCTGCTTCTGTTGGAACATGAATAAATCCATCATGAACCTCCACTTCTGGTGTAATAATATCTTTTTTCCAATAGCGCGAAGAAGAAGAGATATCTCCAGGTATTGTAAAATGAGGAAGAGAGGCAAGTGCAACATTATGAGCTCTAGAGATGCCAGATTCAAGCATTCCACCTACCCACAGCTTTATGTGATATTTTCTACATAAATCATGAATACGTTTCGCTTCTGTTAATCCTCCCACTCGGCCGACTTTTACATTGATGACTTGGCAGCTTTCTAATTCAATTGCTTTTCTTGCATCCTCATACGATACAATGCTTTCATCTAAACAAATTGATGTTTGGATCTGCTGCTGTAAGAGACGATGATCTACAATATCATCTGAGTGTAAAGGTTGTTCAATCATTAATAAATTAAACTCATCTAACTTCTGCAACTGCGAAATGTTGCTTAAGGAATAAGAGGAGTTAGCATCTACCATTAAAGGAAGATTGGGAAAATGATAGCGGATTTCTTTTACTAACTCATAATCACTGCCAGGTTTAATTTTGATTTTAAAACGCTTATAACCTTGCAGAAGATGTTTTTCAATCTTCTTCATCATCTCAAGAGGTTTGTCTAAACCAATGACGACACCAGCTTCTACTTTTTCTCGTGTTCCACCAAGTACTGCCGATAATGATTTGTTTTGTTTCTTGGCAAACAAATCCCAAACTGCACAATCAACGGCTGCTTTAGCCATGTGATTTCGCTTTAGCGATTTAAATAGATGTTGTAATTCTTGAGGATGTGCGATTGTTTGTCCTAACAAAGATGGAATAAGAAAATCATCTAACATATGAAAGCATGTTTTAATAGTCTCTTCTGTATACCACGGTGTCGAAAATGCAACAACTTCTCCCCAGCCAATTTCTCCGTTATCATCTTCTACTTCAATCAGTATTAATTCACGGTTTTGAATCGTTCCATAACTGGTTGAGAAAGGTGAAAGCAAGTTAAGTTCAATTACATGTAATCTTACTTTTTGAATCTTCATTAGTGATCATCCTCTTCTAATAGCTCCAATAGTTTTTTTCTTATTATTTTATTAGAAGCTGTTCTTGGGAGTTTATCAACTACTGTAAAGCGTAAAGGAACTTTGTACCTCGCTAATAATTGTTCACTATGATGACGTAGCTCATCAGCAGAAACTTGCTTAGTGATTACCACAAAAGCAATGGGTACTTGCCCCCATTTTTCATGCTTCATCCCTGTTACACCAGCTTCTTTAACAGCAGGATGTTTTAATAACACGTTTTCAATTTCAGCTGGATAAATATTTTCTCCCCCTGAAATAATTAAATCCGATCTTCGGTCAAGGACATACAAAAAACCTTCATGATCTAATTGACCAATATCTCCTGTATAAAACCAGCCTTTTTTAATTGCTCCTTTTGTTTCTTTCGGTTTATTGAAATAACCAGGGGTTACATTAGGCCCTTTTACAATGATTTCACCTGGCTGTCCTGCACGGACAACCTTCCCTTGTTTATCTACTATTTTCAGTTGACAAGGGAAAAGAGGTTTTCCGGCTGATCCAATCTTTCGTAAGCTATCTTCAGAAGATAATGTAACGAACTGTGACGCTGTTTCAGTCATTCCATATGTTTGATACACCGGAATTCCTTTGTTTACACAGTGATTTAATAATGTCAAAGGAGCAGGACCTCCTCCAAGTAACATACAACGAAATGAATGAGGGTATGTCCGATGATCCAGTTTTTCAATCATTGCTGTAAGCATTGAAGTCACAACCGATACAATCGTCACTCCCTTTTTTTCAATTGCATCATTAACCGCTGTTGGATCAAATTTTTCATGTAAAATCACTTTCATTCCATAAATAACACTGCGCATTAAAATTGAAAAGCCGCTAATATGAAACAGCGGTACCGCAATTAGCCAACAATCTTGTTCATATAGGCCAAGATTAAGAGCAGCCCCCGTTGCGCTCCACCAATGATTTCCATATGTTTGCAGAACTCCTTTAGGGCTTCCGGTAGTGCCAGACGTATACATAATTGTATACGCTTCATCAAGCCGAAATTCATCTCTGAACTGAACGTCTTTTTGATTAAAGTCCACCAACTCGCTTAATGTAACATGGGCAACATCCATATGTAAGGAACGGTTCATAATGCTTTCATCACTAATAAGCAGGCTGACAGAGGCATCTTTTACTTGATAATTAATTTCTTGATTTGTTAATCGTGTGTTAACTAATAGCCCTTTTGCTCCTAAGTAGGCCAGCGCATGGATAATTTCTACATAGTGAACACTATTTCTCATAAAAACAGCAACTGTATCCTTTGATTTCACTCCATAATTAGCTAGCTTTCTTGCCATGCGAGCCACTCTTTGATGTAATTCTAAAAACGTCAAGGACTCTCTGTCGGTCTCGATCGCAATGCGATTTGGCGTAAGTGTAGCTCTCTGCTTAAGCCAGTTCGGCAATGTTCGTGCGTCCATGCTCTCTTCCTCCTATTATAAATACGAAAGTTAACCTTCATATCTGCTACTAGCTCCCTTTTGAAAAGCGATAATTAACTCAGTACACAGCCTTTTATTCTTTAAGGATCTGAAACAATCTTTTAACAATAATAATGATGATTGCTAGCTTATGTATAACATCCTATGCTAAATTGAAAAAACAGCTTGATGAATATCACCAAGCTGTTTTTTCATTATGGGAAACGAGGGAATTGCTTAAAGTCTGGATTTCGCTTCTCTTTAAACGCGTCACGACCTTCTTTTGCTTCATCAGTCGTATAATAAAGAAGCGTAGCGTCACCAGCAAATTGTTGCAAACCAGCTAACCCGTCTGTATCTGCATTAAATGCTGCTTTTAGGAAGCGAAGAGCTGTTGGACTCTTTTCTAGCATTTCCTCACACCATTTAATTGTTTCTGCTTCTAATTCTTCTAATGGAACCACTGTATTTACAAGTCCCATTTCCAGTGCTTCTTGTGCATTATATTGACGACATAAAAACCAGATTTCACGTGCTTTTTTATGTCCAACAATACGAGCTAAATAACCTGAACCATACCCTGCATCAAAGCTTCCCACAGTTGGACCTGTTTGACCAAAGATGGCATTATCAGCAGCGATTGTTAAATCACATACGACATGAAGGACATGACCGCCACCAATTGCATAACCTGAAACCATCGCTACAACCGGCTTTGGAATCACACGAATTAAGCGCTGTAAATCTAATACATTTAAACGCGGAATTTCGTCTTCTCCCACATAGCCTCCGTGTCCCCGAACTTTTTGATCACCGCCTGAACAGAATGCTTTATCTCCTGCACCTGCTAAAACAATGACACCTACACTTGAATCGTCACGTGCATAAGCAAATGCATCAATTAGTTCCATCACTGTTTTAGGACGAAATGCATTTCGTACTTCAGGGCGGTTAATCGTAATTTTAGCAATGCCATTATATGTTTCATATAAAATATCTTCGTATTGACGTTCAGATACCCATTCAACTGTCATTTTTCTTCCTCCTAATTATGTAGTAACTAAAAACTCACTTACTATTTTACCAAAAATCTCTGGTTGTTCCACATGGATTGCATGTCCAGTTTGAAAAACAACTTCGTGATGCACACATGGAAACAGGTTTACCATTTCTTTCCCAATTCGACAAAACTTTTCATCAAGCTCGCCTGTTATTAACAATACAGGTAAATTCACTTTATGTAAATGCTTCCATAGAGATAGCTGGGCGCCCGTTCCCATTCCTCTCAAACTGTTTGCTAATCCAACTTCACATTGATTCAGACGTTCCTGTCTAATCTCCGCTTGAATAGAAGGAGGTAATTTCTTTTGCGTGTGAAAAAGAGAAGTATCTTCCCAATACTGAACAAACTGTTCAATGCCGCCCTTTTGAATCGTTTCAGCTAATTCATTGTCAGCCTGTTTTCTTAAGAGCATTTCTTGTTCACTTTTTAATCCAGGTGAAGCACTTTCTAACACTAGTGCTTTTACATAATCCGGATATGTACACGCAAAGGAAAGTGCTAACCTCCCTCCCATAGAATAACCTACAATATTCACATCTTGAAGAGCAAGATGTTGAATCAATCCATATAATATTTTTACCATTTCCTCTATGCGGTATGGCTCTATTTCTAATGGAGAGTCTGTTTTGCCATGACCGATAATATCAATGGAAATCACTTGGTAATGTGATGCCCACCTTGTAGAAAGCGTACGCCAAGTTTGAGAAGAACCTGTAAACCCATGCAGTAACAATAACGGTTCTCCTTCACCGATTATTTCAACGTAATAAGAAACACCTTGATGTATATACCACATACTTTTATTCCTCATATTTTGACAAATTTATTTCCTCGGAAACATGTTCCCATATCTTTCGATGGATCTCAACATTTTGCTGGCGATTTGTACGTATTTCTATAACATGTAATCCGCCTTGAATAATTGAATCAGTAATAGCATCGCGAAACTCTTTCCAGCTCTTTGCTGATGTAAATATACCATCATACAAGTTAACAGCATGTTCAAATTGCAGCCCGGTTGGAGTACCAAATAAAAACTCAAAATGTTTTTCCTCTTTCGATTGTGGAAGAAAAGAGAAAATCCCGCCTCCATCATTATTAATTAAAACAATGGTTAAATTTAATTGATGCATCTTTGCTGCTAACAATCCGTTTAAATCATGATAAAAAGATAAATCTCCGATTAATAACACCGCATGCTCATACTGAGTACTGACTCCTAAAGCAGTCGAAACAACGCCGTCAATTCCATTTGCACCGCGATTTGCAAATATGGAAATCTCTTTTGAATTCCTCAAGAAAAAAGAATCAATGTCACGAATAGGCATGGAGTTCCCAACAAATAATGCCGCACGTTCGGGCAACAATTCTGCTAACTCACCTACTACTCGTCCTTCAAACCACTCTTCTGTACGCTGTAATTTTTTTAAAATACAAGATGTTTGATGGTTTACATCGATCCATCGACTACTCCATGATGTGCTTTTTCGCTGATATTCCGATAAGTGTGACAGTAACTCAGCTGCAAATATCCGTTCATGGCAACGAATCATACTAGTAGCTCGTGATGTAGGATCTCTCCAGCCATCATGCTCATCCACAACTAGCATTTCTCTTGGCTCATATGCTCTTAAAAACGTCGAAAGTGTTTTTGAAATCGGCATCGCACCAAAGCGAATAATAACATCTGGTCGAAAATCGTCTGTTATCTTGTCACTTTTTAAAAATGAGTCATAGGTGTCTATTACAAATGCATGATTATGAGTACCGCTTCGTAATTGCGATAATGGATCTGCAATAATCGGAAATTGTAAAGCTTGAGCTAATCTGCTGATCGGCTCAATTGCATCTGATGAGAGTTGATCTCCACACACAATCAGCCCTTTTTCTTGTTTCTGTAGATGATGCGCTAAATTCATAAACGAAGCTTGTGATAAAGTCGCATCACCATTCATAAAGGAAACATAGGATTTGTCTCTCTTTTCACTCCCCCATAGATTTGAAAGCGATAAATTTGGTACAATCGGCTCACGAAGTGGAACGTTAACATGAACAGGTCCTTTTGGTGAAGAAGATGAAGTACTAACAGCGCGAGCTGCAATTGTACGAATATATCGGTTCATCTCACTACTTTCTTCTGGAAGGGCTGTATCGACAAACCACTTCGTGTAATGCCCAAATAAGAACTGCTGATTAATCGCTTGCGGTGCTCCTACTTCTCTTAGCTCATAGGGACGATCAGCTGTAATTACTACTAATGGTACTCTTGAATAGTGAGCTTCTACTACAGCAGGATAATAATTAGCTGCAGCAGTTCCAGATGTGCAAACAAGCGCAACTGGTTTATTTTTCGCTTTTGCAATTCCTAACGCGAAAAAACCTGCTGAACGTTCATCAATGTTTAAGTGCACACGAATATGGGGATGTTCTGCCATCAGCATTGCAATTGGAGTTGAACGGGATCCAGGGCTGATTACTACGTCTTCAATTTGAGCTTCAGCTAATTCATCGACAAAAGACGCAATATAGGTTGTTAAGACATCAGTATGTTCCACGTACAATACCTCCTAGAGCAGATAACATCGGGTTAAATTTAATATTTGTTTCTTCGTATTCACTTTCTGATGTTGAATCTGCCACAATTCCACAGCCTGCAAACAGCATGGCTTTATTTTCTTCGATAACACCAGAACGTATTCCCACGATAAATTCACCGTTTCCATTAATATCAATCCATCCTATCGGAGCAGCATACCAGCCTCGATTAAACGGTTCTAAATGTCGAATGATGGACATTGCTTTTTGTTGCGGATATCCACCTAAAGCAGGCGTTGGATGAAGCCTCTCAATAAATGAAAACAAGGTGACATCGTGTTTAATTTTCCCTCTAACTGGGGTGTACAAGTGCTGAATATGTTTTGTTTTATATAGTGAAGGCTGTGTTGGAACTTCAATTTCACTACAATAAGCTTCCATTGCTTCTTTAATCATATGAACCACAACATCGTGCTCGATTAAATTTTTTTCATCGTTTAGTAACTCATGACCTAGCTCTTGATCTTCTTGACGAGTTTTCCCTCTTCTAATCGAACCAGCTAAGCATGTAGAAAAAACGTATTCCTCTTCTTTTTGAACTAATCGTTCTGGAGACGCCCCAATAAAATGCTGATTCGGTCCTTCAAAGATGTATGTATAGCTAGTCGGTTGTTCTCTCAGCAAACGTTGTAACACGTATTCAGTTGAAATACGCTCACTAAATATTGCCTCCAATTGACGCGCAAGAACTACTTTCTCAATTTCACCTTGCTTAATTAGTGACGTAGCCTTTTCAACATTCTTTTTAAATTGGTCAGAATCTAATTCTTCTTTTTGTAATAATAGCGGTGTTACATAGCTATTTCCATCAAAATGTTCATTTAATAATAATTTTTCACTTTCTTCAATTTTCTGGAAATAATCGCTCAGTTGACCACTGCCGTCTACATTTATATTTATACTTAAATAAGCATGGCTTTCAACTTCTGTATATAAGACAGAAGGAATAATAAACTTACCATTAGGAAAGTCTGTCCAATAAGCATCAGCTTCCTGATTTGAATCAAATGAAAAGCCACCAAACAATAAAGGGCCTGTTCCATTAGGTGTAGTCGATTCAGAAGGGTAAAACACCTCATTTATAAAGCGTTCCCATTCTTTTTCGGTATCTAAAAACCGATTTTTTCCCTCTGTAGCATGAATTGTATATACACAGCCTAACCCGACAAACGTATATTGCTGGTTAGGATCTCTCCAACAGAAACGCTCTCCACAAAACTGGTCATATCCGTTCGCATAAAAAATAAGGGGGTCAATAGGTCTTACTTTTTTCACTAAGCTGACGAGTTTTGTTTTGCTTTCATTTTTTGCACATTCAATTGCATGCTTTATATGATCATGTATTAACTGTTCAGTTATTGCAATCACACTACGTCCCCCCACTTATTATTTTCTCTTAAGTCTGTAACTAATTTATTATAAACTTTCAATAAAAAAAAATCTAGCTTCCTGATCGACAATCCCCGCTATCATATAGTCAAGTAGCCATGTTTATGCTCATAGGAATTAAAAGTCATTCTTTAATTTTCAAACTGAACTCATTTTTACTATTCCCTACCTATTACCATCTTTTATTATCCTGCACTTATCGCTAATTACTAAAACGCATATGCTATCTAAAGAACTTAGAAAGTTCATTTAATACACCTTTAACAACTATAATTAAATGGGGGATTTCTTAGTTATTTCCTGTAAAGCTTATTCTGTTAAACCGTTTTTTTTTGAGGGTTTAACACATAATACAAAAGAGATCAGCACTCCACTTTAAAAGGGGGAAGGTTTTTGCTTTCAAATGAACAATTAGCACAATTAAAGAAAACTTTGTTAACTCAACAAAAAGAATTAGACTCTCACTTTGATCAAAATGACCATTTTGATTTAATTCGAAGTGGTATACATGATTCAACGGGGGAATTATCTAGTTATGATAATCATCCTGGAGATACAGCAACCGAAATTTATGAACGTGAAAAAGATCTTGCCTTAAATGAGCATATGAAAGAAGAAGTAGAAGAAATAAAAACAGCTTTACAAGCAATGGCAGAAAAGGCGTATGGGGTTTGTAAAGCATGTGGAAAAGAGATTCCATTTGAACGATTACAAGCTATACCTACAACACTATATTGTAAAGAGCATAGTCCATCGCAACATACCTCAACCACTCGACCAATAGAAGAAACCGTTCTTCACCATCCTTTTGGTCAATATGAGCTGGATGAAAAAGGTATAACAGGGTATGATTCAGAAGACACATGGCAAGATGTTGCGCGTTATGGAACGTCTGAATCTCCTTCCGATTTTATAGAAGATACCGAATTGTATTCGGAAACATATGTAGAAGCTGATGAGAACTTAGGCTATGTAGAAGCATATGAAAATTTTGCAGCAACTGACTTATATGGAAATGAAATATTCGTTTATCCTTCAAAACAACATGAACAATATGAACAAGCCTTGGATGATGAAGGAATCATGACGGTCTTTGGTGATTTACCTCCTTATGAAAAAGAACCTTACACAGAATAACAGGAGCCTATGCTCCTGTTATTTTATTAAGTCTTAAGTAGGAATGTCCGTACCTCTTGACGAATAACTTGAAAAGAATAGAAAAAAATCATTAAATGAGGTGAAATCATGAATGCACATGAAATTGACTACAAACTATTTGGAGATGATATGCAATTTGTCGAAATTGAATTGGATCCTGCTGAAAGTGTCATTGCTGAAGCTGGTGGGATGATGATGATGGAAGACAATATTGAAATGGAAACCTTGTTTGGAGACGGATCAGGTGAAACATCAGGACTATTTAACAAATTAATGGGTGCAGGAAAACGTGTACTAACTGGAGAAAGCCTTTTTATGACTGTTTATACGAATATCGGTGCTCAAAAAAGGAAAATATCATTTGCATCACCTTTTCCCGGAAAAATCATTCCTGTAGACTTAGATGAATTGGGTGGAAAACTTATTTGCCAAAAGAATGCATTTCTTTGTGCTGCAAAAGGTGTTTCAATCGGGATTGACTTTCAGAAAAAATTAGGCACAGGCTTTTTTGGTGGCGAAGGGTTTATTATGCAAAAACTTGAAGGGGATGGCTTAGCATTCTTACATGCTGGAGGAACAATTGTAGAACGGAAATTAGCTCCTGGTGAAAGATTGAAGGTTGATACAGGATGCTTAGTAGCGATGACAAAAGACGTTCATTATAACATTGAATATGTTGGAAAAGTAAAGACTGCTTTATTTGGAGGTGAAGGACTTTTCTTTGCCACACTGTCGGGTCCAGGGACAGTATGGATTCAATCTTTACCTTTTAGCAGGTTAGCAGATCGTGTGTTATCTAGCGCCGTGTCTTCTACAGGCGGAAAAGGCGAAGGAAGTATTCTTGGGTCTTTAGGTAACCTCTTAAATGGTGACAATCGCTAAAAAAAGAATCAAAAGGATATTGTATCCTTTTGATTTTTTTAATGCCTTAATAATTGCTTAATCGTTTTGATTTCCCAAATATCCTCAGCATACTCTGAAATCGTCCGGTCACTTGAAAAATATCCAGAATGAGCAATATTAATGGCACTCATTTCAAACCACTTTTGTTCATCTCGATATACTTTATCCACCTTTTCTTGTGCATGAACGTACGATGCAAAGTCACGCAGTACATAGTATTCATCATTTTGCATCAGTAAAGAATCATAAATAGGTTCAAATAAGTTATAAGCATCTGGGAAGAATCCATTTATCAGTTGCTCTAGCACCTGTTTGATGCGTTGGTCATGATAGTAGTAATCAAATGAGCGATAGCCACCGTTCTTCTGGTAGCTTAACACTTCATCTGAAGTTAAGCCAAAAGTAAACATATTTTCTAAACCTACTTCTTCTCCTATCTCAATATTCGCACCATCCATTGTCCCGACGGTTAAAGCTCCATTCATCATAAATTTCATGTTTCCAGTTCCCGATGCTTCCTTACTTGCTGTAGAAATTTGTTCACTAACATCAGCAGCTGTGAAAATATTTTCAGCTAACGACACTCGATAATTTTCTAAAAAGACAACTTTTAGAAAAGGAGATGTTTGCGAATCAGCATTTATAATTTCTACAACTGAGTTAATTAATTTAATAACTTTCTTAGCATAGTAGTAACCTGGAGATGCTTTTGCACCAAAAATGAATGTGTGCGGGAAAATTTTAAAGTTCGAATCTTCTTTTAACCGATTGTATAGGTACATAATGTGTAACACATTTAATAGTTGTCTCTTATATGCATGTAACCTTTTTACCTGTACGTCAAAAATCGAGTTTGAATCAATAACAATTCCCGTTTGTTTTTTAATAAGGTTTGCTAAAATAGATTTTCTTTGTTGTTTAACTAATTTTAATTCATTTTGAAAAACAGTATCTGTTGCATAATTTTTTAATTGAATAAGTGCATTAGGTTCTTTCACCCATTGATCCCCAATTGTATGGCTAATCAGTTCTGATAACTGAGGATTAGCTTTTAGCAGCCATCTTCTATGAGTAATGCCATTCGTTTTATTTGTGAATTTCTCTGGATAAAAATCATAAAAATCCTTCATTTCACGGGTTTTCAAAATATTTGTGTGTATCTTTGCTACACCGTTCACTTTATAGCTTCCTACAATTGCTAGATGAGCCATTTTAACCAATCCATGTGCTAAAATCGCCATTCTTTCAATTTTCCCCCATTCACCAGGATATTCCTTCCACAACTCCTGACAGAAACGTTCATTAATCTCTTCAACAATCATATAAATACGCGGTAGTAATGGTTGAAATAAAGAAATAGGCCATTTTTCTAACGCTTCTGACAATGTCGTATGATTTGTATATGAAATAGTTTGAGAGGTAATAACCCATGCTTCTTCCCATTCAAGTTTCTCTTCATCTAATAAAATTCTCATTAGCTCTGGAATGGCTAAAACTGGATGTGTATCATTAATATGAATCGCTACTTTTTCATGAAAATTAACTAAAGTTCCATACAAGTTACGGTGTGAACGGACAATACTTTGTAAACTAGCTGATACAAGGAAATACTGTTGTTTTAGCCTTAATATCTTTCCATCTTCATGTGTATCATCTGGATATAAAAACTCTGATACAGCTTCCGTTTCTCTTTTATATAACATCACATCTTTATGTACCGGAAATGAAGAAGGTTCTGCATTCCACAACCTTAATGTATTCACCGTAGCAGTTTCATGCCCAATTACAGGGATATCATAGGGTACAGCTGAGATAGGCTCTCCATTAATATGACGAAATGCTAATTTTCCATTATCATTATAACTTTCAACTTCTCCCCAAAAATTCACTTCTACCGCTTGATCTAACTTCCTAACTTCCCAAGAATTACCATGCCTAAGCCATTGCTCTGGTAATTCCACTTGAAAACCATTAACAATTTTTTGATCAAACAAACCATGTTTATATCGAATACCACATCCATGGCCTGGAAGGTTTAAAGAAGCTAAAGAATCTAGAAAACAAGCTGCTAAACGTCCCAAACCGCCGTTTCCTAGACCTGCATCAACTTCAATTTCTTCTATTTCCTCCAATGAGATATTTAAATCTTTTAAGCCTTCTTGTACTACTTCTTTAATACCAAGATTTAATAAATTCTGCCCTAACAAACGTCCTAACAAAAACTCAATTGATAAGTAATATACTTGTTTAGCATGAGAAGAGCGATGTGTTTCATTCGTTGAAATCCAATTGCTACTTATATATTCTCTTACCATATTCCCTAACGTATGATACTGATCTTGTACAGTAGATTCTTTGAAGCTTTTACCATATGTCATTTCAAGCTTTTTTAAAAACGCCTTTTGGAAGCTTTCTTTGTTAGAGAACAATCTGATCACCCTTTCACGATGAAATAGATGCTAGATTTGAATAGAGTTGATTATACTTAAATGCTGATTGTGCCCAACTGTAATCACGACTCATGGCATCGACCATTACTTTATGCCATACTTCATGATTATGATAAAATGATACCGCTCTTTCTATCGTATAGAGCATGTCATGAGCATTATAATTGGCAAATGTAAATCCATTCCCTTCCTCGCTGTACTCATTATAAGAAATAACAGTGTCATTCAGACCACCTGTTTCCCTCACAATAGGAATCGTCGCATATCTTAATGCGATTAATTGCCCCAGTCCACATGGCTCAAATTGAGATGGCATTAAAAATAAATCTGACCCAGCATAAACACGATGTGCTAACGCTTCATCAAACCCAATAATTGTTTTTACTTGTTGCGGATATTGTCTTTCCATTTCAATAAAAAATTGTTCAAATTCATGTTCTCCAGTGCCTAATACAATCATTTGGATGCCTAGATCCATCATCTCATTGAATACGCACTTAACAAGATCTAAACCTTTTTGTTTCGTAAGTCTTGTCACCATGGAAAGTAAAGGTGCATCCTCTTTTACTTCCAGTTCAAAATAGGTTTGTAGATCTTTTTTATTTTTTAGCTTCTGATCCAACTGTTTAACTGAGTAGTTATAAGGAATTAGTGAATCATGTTCTGGATCATAGAACTGCTCATCAATTCCGTTAATAATCCCTAACAAATCTTGACTACGCTGCCTTAACAAGCCATCTAACTGTTCCCCATAATAAGGCGTCTGGATCTCATTTCGATAAGTGGGACTTACAGTTGTAATCTTGTCTGCAGAAACGAGAGCAGCTTTCATAAAATTAAGATTACCATAAAACTCCAACTGACTAGTTGTAAAGTGGTAATCATTCAAACTTAGCAGTTCATACAAATTGCTTTTCGGAAAGATCCCTTGAAATTTCAAATTATGAATAGTGAAAACAGTCTGAACATGATCATATATATCATAATGCGATCTTAACAGGAAAGGAATCATCGCTGTGTGCCAATCGTGACAATGTATAATGTCTGGTTCACACTCTAGAAATGGAATCGCCTCAAGTACAGCTTTACAAAAGAAAGAGAAACGTTCAGCATCGTCGTAATGCCCATATAAACTATCACGTTTAAAATAATATTCATTGTCAATGAATACATAATGTATTCCATCCAACTCTAACAATTCAATTCCACAATATTGACGACGCCATCCTACTTGAACATAGATGACTTTTTTTAATATCATTCTTTCTTTATAATGCTCACTAATCAGCCCATACTTAGGCATAATAACAGATACATTTGTTCCAAGTTTTTGTAATTCTTTAGGTAAAGAACCAGCAACATCTGCTAATCCACCTGTTTTGATAAATGGCACACATTCTGATACAGCAAATAATACATTCACGAATTCATCAACGCTCCTTGAACTGTTCCTTTAGCTAAAACTCGCGGTAAATGCGGTTCACCAACTAATGTAAAGTCTCGTCCTATTTTTACATCTTTATCCAAAATAACATTGTTTATTACACTATTTTCCATAATTACTCCCTTTTGCATGATAATGCTATTTTTAATAACAGTCCCTTTTGCAATTTTCACTCCACGAAAAATCACACTGTTTTCAACATATCCTTCAATCACACATCCGTTAGCAATCATAGAATTCTTAACAACAGCATCTTTCGTATAGCGAGTTGGTGGCTCATCTTTTACTTTTGTATAGACAGGACGATCTTTTAAAAACAACTGTTTCCATGTCGAAGGAGATAATATGTCCATACTCGCTTGATAGTAAGATTCTAAACTAGAAACTTTTGCAACATATCCAGTATGTTGGTATTGTGTGGTTTTATCAGTTTTAGAAATATATTTAACGAGTTCAGGAATTGTCTTAAAGTCATATGTTTCGCTTTGTAAAATATTTAATAAGACAGACTTATTGAATATATAAATATTTAAAGAATCATCTCCATCAATAACCTCTGTTACAACAGAATTAGTAGCAATATGACGTTTTAAAACATGTTTAAAGTCTATTGTACAAACCGTGTAGCTATTGGTTATAATGACATATTCTTGAGTGCTTCTTAGGAAATAGTCAATATGGTAGCGAAACTGTGTAATTAAAGATGGACTTTCTAAATGCAAATCACTGGTCATAGGAGGAAAAATGAATAATCCATCTCTCTTACGATCTAAATCCCATTCCTTTCCTGAGCCGATATGGTCTGTTAGCGCTCGGTAACGATCTCGCGGAAAAATGGCTACACTTTGTACACCTGAATTCACCATATTTGATAGCATAAAATCTATTAATCGATAACGGCCAGCAAAAGGAATTGCTGCAATCGAGCGATAAAATGTTAATGGTTGTAAAGAAGTAGTGTTAGTACATGCATCAATAATACCTAGCATTTGATTATTCAATGTAGTTCATCCTCTCTGTTAATTAAATGCATTACGAAATTGATTCTAATAGTTCGTTGGTGACTAAAATGACTTCTTCATTTCCTTTTGTTGGTTTGATAATCGTTCCATTTGGGATCTTAATTTCTGATGGCACAATTGCATTTTCAATATACACATTGGAACCGATTTTTGCAGAAGGCATTACAACAGTCTTTTTCACTTCAGAGCCTGAGCCAATTTGCACCCCTGGAAACAATACAGAACGTTCAACATTTCCTTCTACGACACAGCCTTCATTTACTAAAGATTCTACTATACACGCAGTTGGAGCAATATATTGAGGTGGTTGACTTGGATTAACAGAATAAATTTTCCATGAGGGGTCAAACAAATTTAATTTATCACTGTCGCATAATAAATCCATATTGGCTTCCCACAAGCTTTTTACAGTTCCTACATCTTTCCAGTATCCTTTAAATGAATATGCTATTAGTCTCTTTTTTTCTTCAAGTAAAAGCGGGATGACATCTTTTCCAAAATCATGACTGGAATAAGGATTACGAGCATCCATTTCTAAATACTCTTTTAAAACATTCCATTTAAAAATATAGATTCCCATGGAGGCCAAATTATTTTTAGGATGCTGGGGCTTTTCATCAAATTCTAAAACATCTAAATCTGGACTGGTATTCAAAATCCCAAATCGATTAGCCTCATCCCATGGTACTTCAATAACAGAAATGGTGACATCTGCCCCTTTTTCAATATGATAATCGAGCATACTTTCATAATTCATTTTGTAAATATGATCTCCCGATAGGATTAACACATACTCAGGCTCATATTGACATAAATAATTTAAATTTTCATAAATGGCACTAGCTGTCCCTTTATACCACTTTACGCCTGAAGATTCAGAATAAGGAGGCAAGACTGTCACTCCACCATTTCTTCGATCTAAATCCCAAGCACTTCCGATACCAATATATGAATGCAATAGTAAAGGCTGATATTGGGTCAATACTCCGACTGTTTCAATACCTGAATTGGCACAATTACTTAAAGCAAAATCAATGATTCTATATTTTCCTCCAAATGGTACGGCTGGCTTTGCTAAGTTCTTTGTAAGTGAACTTAAACGACTACCCTTGCCTCCTGCTAGTAACATCGCTACGCACTTCTTTTTTAACATGACGTCTTCTCTCCCCTCGTTTTTTCTTTGTTCGCAGTACGCTAATTCCAAATGGTGGTATATCCATTTCTATATGGTAAGGCAGTCCATGATACGTCTTCTCAATAGCTTTTAAAGGTTTTTTATTTGTTACTCCTGATCCTCCAAACTCATGGCTATCGCTATTTATCACTTCGATATAGTCCGTTAACAATGGCACTCCTACTTTATAAGAATGATAAGGAATTTCAGAAAAATTACATACAATAACCAACATATCTTGATCATTCTTAGACTTTCTAACAAATGAAAAAATTTTTTGATTCCTATTATGCACATCAATCCATTCAAATCCACTTTGAGAATGATCTAATTCATATAACGGCTTGCTTCTCTTATAAACTTTTAATAGTTCTTTTACAAATTTATTTAGCTGGCGATGCATGTCAAATTCATAAAGCTGCCAATCTAAATCCTCTAAATCCTTCCATTCATCAAACTGCCCAAATTCTCCGCCCATGAATAATAATTTTTTGCCAGGGTGAGTTATAAAATATCCGTAAAGCAAACGGAGTTGAGCAAACTTCTGCCAATAATCTCCTGGCATTTTATTTAATAACGACTTTTTACCATGGACTACTTCATCATGAGAAAGTGGCAAGATAAAATTTTCATTAAAAGCATACATTAAAGAAAAGGTTAGCTTATCATGCAAATCATGACGCTTATGAACATCTGATTCCATATATGTTAATACATCATTCATCCACCCCATATTCCATTTATAATTAAAACCAAGACCTCCTGCATAAGTAGGCGACGTTACCAATGGCCAATCAGTAGAATCTTCTGCCATCATTAATACCGTTGGGTCATAAGAAAAAACAGCTTCATTTAATTTTTTTAAAAATGCAACAGCTAACTCATTTACGACCTTTTCAGAAGAATTCGGCCAATAAAGCATATTTGCTACTGCATCGACTCTAAAACCATCTATATGGAAATATTCCATCCAAAATATTGCGTTTGAGATTAAAAAGCTTTGTACCTCTGGACGACCAAGATCAAAATTAGCTGTACCCCACACATAATTTTCACGATCTAGCTCATTTCCATATTCATAAGTTGGTTGACCATCAAACATATAAAGGCCGTGTTGATCCTTGCAAAAATGTCCAGGAACCCAATCTAAAATTACTCCAATATTTTTTTGATGACATTGGTCAATAAAATACATTAAGTCCTTCGGTGAACCATATCGACTAGTTGCTGCATAATAACCTGTACCTTGATAGCCCCACGATCTATCGAGCGGATGCTCAACAAGAGGGAGAAGTTCAATATGAGTAAATCCTTGTTCACAGATATAAGGAATTAACTCCTCAGCTAAATCCTTATATGTATATAAAGTACCATCTTCATGTACTCGCCATGACCCTATATGCAATTCATAAATGCATATAGGCTTTTCATAAATTAACTGCTGCTTTTTCTTTCTTTTCCAATATTGGTCTTTCCACTTATACCCATTTAAAGAATATACTTTCGAAGCAGTATGGGGTCTTTTTTCACTATGGAATGCATAAGGATCAGCTTTTAAAAGCTTATCGCCGTTAGCGGTGATAATTTCATATTTGTACAAGATATTTTCACCAAGATGAGGAATAAATGTTGACCATATGCCTTGGTCATTTACTTTATCTAATCGGTGATTATAGCCATCCCATTCATTGAAGTCTCCGACAATGCTTACGCTTTTGGCATGAGGTGCCCACAAACAAAACCTCACACCTTCAACTCCTTCAATGAAAATCCTATGTGCTCCAAAGATCGAATAACTATGAAACAAATTGCCTTCATGATAAAGATGCATATCAAAATCAGTAGGCTGAATGGTTAAATTCACTACGCAACCTCCTTTGGACAATAAATTACCATTTTGTTTTTAAAACTATACTAGGTGAGAGTAAAATACTTACGTTCACACTTTTAAACGATTGTAGTTTTCTATATCTAAATTTAAATTCCATAAATGATTCATGGATTCCTGCCTTTAATATTTTTTTATTCAGATAATTCTTTATATATTTAACAACAAAAAAAGGTTTGCATATTATGCAAACCTTTTTTAAAAGATGACCCGTACGGGATTCGAACCCGTGTTACCGCCGTGAAAGGGCGGTGTCTTAACCGCTTGACCAACGGGCCATTATTGTTATTTAATTCGACTGGCGGAGAAGGAGGGATTTGAACCCTCGCGCCGCTTACACGACCTACACCCTTAGCAGGGGCGCCTCTTCAGCCACTTGAGTACTTCCCCATTTTATGGCTCCACAGGTAGGACTCGAACCTACGACCGATCGGTTAACAGCCGATTGCTCTACCACTGAGCTACTGTGGAATAATGGTGGGCCTAAGTGGACTCGAACCACCGACCTCACGCTTATCAGGCGTGCGCTCTAACCAGCTGAGCTATAGGCCCATTCTTATGGAGCGGGTGATGAGAATCGAACTCACGACATCAGCTTGGAAGGCTGAGGTTTTACCATTAAACTACACCCGCATATTTTAAAATGGGGCGACTGATGGGAATCGAACCCACGAATGTCGGAACCACAATCCGATGCGTTAACCACTTCGCCACAATCGCCATTTTAAAATGGTGGCTCGGGACGGAATCGAACCGCCGACACAAGGATTTTCAGTCCTTTGCTCTACCAACTGAGCTACCGAGCCTTCTTATAATGGCGGTCCCGACGGGAATCGAACCCGCGATCTCCTGCGTGACAGGCAGGCATGTTAACCGCTACACCACGGGACCACTTTGGTTGCGGGGACAGGATTTGAACCTGCGACCTTCGGGTTATGAGCCCGACGAGCTACCAGACTGCTCCACCCCGCGATAATAGTATAAATATAATGGCGGAGGAAGAGGGATTCGAACCCCCGCGGGCTTTAACACCCCTGTCGGTTTTCAAGACCGATCCCTTCAGCCGGACTTGGGTATTCCTCCGTATATTTATAATAATACATTTTTTATATATGGTAGCGGCGGAGGGAATCGAACCCCCGACCTCACGGGTATGAACCGTACGCTCTAGCCAGCTGAGCTACACCGCCATATAAATTCATTTATTATATTATTTTATTGGTGGAGCCTAGCGGGATCGAACCGCTGACCTCCTGCGTGCAAGGCAGGCGCTCTCCCAGCTGAGCTAAGGCCCCATAAATGGTCGGGAAGACAGGATTCGAACCTGCGACCCCTTGGTCCCAAACCAAGTGCTCTACCAAGCTGAGCTACTTCCCGTTTATGGCGCGCCCGAGAGGAGTCGAACCCCTAACCTTTTGATCCGTAGTCAAACGCTCTATCCAATTGAGCTACGGGCGCTTATTAAAATGGTGCCGAGGGCCGGACTTGAACCGGCACGGTAGTCACCTACCGCAGGATTTTAAGTCCTGTGTGTCTGCCAATTCCACCACCCCGGCAGGACTTATATGTGGAGCGGAAGACGAGGTTCGAACTCGCGACCCCCACCTTGGCAAGGTGGTGTTCTACCACTGAACTACTTCCGCGCATTATTTAATTAAATGGTGCGGGTGAAGGGACTTGAACCCCCACGTCATAA